>JBILRF010000014.1:0-31162 GCA_044372795.1 Rhodoluna sp.
CTAAAACAAGGAGATACACATGGCAAAGCTGACTACAGACCAGCTAATTGAAGCCTTCAAGGAACTATCACTAATCGAGCTTTCAGAGTTCGTTAAGAAGTTCGAAGAAGTATTCGAAGTTACCGCCGCTGCTCCAGTAGCTGTTGCTGCTGCACCTGCAGCTGGTGGCGGCGCTGAAGCTGCAGAAGAGAAGGACTCATTTGATGTAGTTCTAGAATCTGCTGGCGACCAGAAGATCGCGGTTATCAAGGAAGTGCGTGCACTAACTAACCTAGGTCTAGGCGAAGCAAAGGCCGTTGTTGACGGCGCTCCAGCAACCGTACTAGAGGGTGCTAACAAGGAGACCGCAGAGAAGGCAAAGGCTGCCCTAGAAGGCGCTGGCGCAAAGGTTACTCTTAAGTAATCTCTTCCCTCAAAAGAATTCCCCGTCTTGGCTTAGGCCAAGGCGGGTTTTCTTTTTAATGAAGAGGCAGTGAATAGGAGGGCAGTAAGTGAAGCCTGAATCAAATACGAGTAAAAGGCAGTGCAGTTACTGCTCAAGTAAATGCAAAGAGTGAGTAGAACAAACACTAGCCTTTGGGTCTGGATTAACTTGGCCTCAGATTTGAATAATTCAACTGCGATTGTTATAAACGCAACTAAAGCAATTGCCCCGCCAACAATGTAGACAGTGCTACCAAGATAAAAATCTAAATTGTCATGGCCCCATTCAGAGGTGTTATCAAAGCGTATAGAAAAGAAGCAAGCAACCAAAACCAAGAAGCCAACGAATAGTTTGTACAACTTGAATGTTTTTGAGGCAAGCGTCTCCTCGGATGTGCTCTGAGTAGTAAACAGAGAAGCTAAGAGCAGGCATGAGGCCCATAGCCATAGTGAATTAAAGGTAGCCATAAACCCTATAGCGCCAATAAGGAAAACTAAAGGAGCGCTAAGGTAACTGACCCAGAAATAGCTCTTAAGAATCCTGAAGATCGCTGTTCTCTTTGCATTCGGATCCAATTGAGCATCGCTTTGATATTCCTCAAGGATTCTTTGGGTCCTGGATTTCTTGAGACCTATGCTGAGAAGCTTTAGTTGAGATTCGTTGGTGTTCATCTTTAGGCGAGTGCTTTCTTTAGATTACGGATTGGGCTTGAAACTGGAGCGTGATCAGCAACTAGTTGATTCAAGGAACCAGCTCCTAGGGGGGTTACTTTGTATAGCCTTCTTCTAGCCCCTCGACGGCTATTGTCTTCTTCCCAATAAGACTCGACCCACCCGTACCCTTCGAATCGGTCGAGTACTGAATAGACCGATCCTGAACCAAGACCTGTCTCAGCACAAATTTGCAGCCCCCAAGTAGATGAACCTTTCAGCTCGTTGAGATAGGCGGCTACTTTGAGTGTTGGCCTGGTTACTCTCACCGGTTCGTTATTAGTCATAGACAAATACTATCTAAAAAGTTGCTTTATTTGTTATATATCAAATAAGATTTCTTTGGAAAGGATGAATTATGAAAATCCAAAGAGGCAAGATCGCAATTCTGTTAGTGGTTCTAGTGATGTTTGTCCCAGCTGGGGTAATCACGGTAAAGCTCCTTCACGAGAGAGCCACGAGTGCCTGCATTGCAACACCAACTTCAGAACCAGACTCCCAAGGCCACATCGAATTCACTTGGTCCCCATTGGGCTGGGTTTGCTACAAGACTTGGATTGATGAATCTGGTCAACCAATTGGAGAAACAATGGAGAGACAACTTCCTCTTATCCCTTAGGGGCACACTTCCAGCGACCCGTCTTGGCTTTACGCCAAGGCGGGTTTTCTTTTACTCGGTATTCTTGATGTATGAAGTATTACAACAATGTGGTCGAACTTATCGGCAATACCCCTTTAGTTAAGTTGAATAAAGTAACTGAGGGTATTGCCTGTACTGTGCTGGCTAAAGTTGAATACTTCAACCCTGGTGGGTCTATCAAGGACCGCATTGCTGAGAAGCTGATTGATGCAGCTGAAGCATCAGGACACCTAAAGCCTGGTGGAACTATTGTTGAGCCGACCTCAGGTAACACAGGTATTGGTTTGGCTCTTGTAGCTCAGCAACGAGGCTACAAGTGCATCTTTGTTTTGCCTGACAAGGTGGCTGTTGACAAGATCAACACTCTAAAGGCTTATGGGGCAGAGGTAGTTGTTTGTCCAAGTGCTGTGGCGCACGAAGACCCTAGAAGTTATTACTCAGTTTCAGATCGTATTGCTAGAGAAACCCCAGGAGCCTTCAAGCCTGACCAATACAGCAACCTAAATGGTCCTGCATCTCACTATGCAACTACTGGCCCTGAGATATGGAAAGACACTGACGGCAAAGTAACTCACGTTGTTATCGGTGTTGGTACCGGTGGAACTGTTTCAGGTGTTGGTAAGTACCTAAAAGAAGTCAGCAAAGGTGCTGTCCAGATTATTGGTTGTGACCCAGCTGGTTCTGTTTACTCCAATGGGAATGGAAGACCATATCTTGTTGAAGGTGTTGGTCGTGGAGATGACTTCCTGCCGGAAGCATATGACGACTCTGTAGTTGATGACTTTGTTCCAGTTCCTGATCTTGAATCATTCATGATGACTAGAAGACTTGGTAAAGAAGAAGGTCTACTGGTTGGTCCTTCATGTGGAATGGCTACAGCCGCTGCCCTAAAGGTTGCTAAGAGCTTGCCAGCAGATGCTGTTGTGGTTGTAATCCTTCCTGATGGTGGAAGAGGATATCTGGCCAAGGTCTTCAATGACACTTGGATGAGAACCTATGGCTTTATGCCTCGTCTAGAGGATGCTGTTGAAGATCTAGTTTCTGGTACACAGGTTTATCCACAGGTTGTGAGTGTTAAGGTAAATGACACCATTAAGACAGCTTTAGTCAAGAATTCAGATTTTGTTGTTGTCTTCAACAACCAGCCGCCGGTTAGATACGGTGAGATTCTGGGTGTCCTCAGACTGGATCACCTCAAGGCAGGGCTAGCTTCTGGAGCTTTCAAAGAAACAGATCTAGTTGAACAACACATGGAATCTAAGCCTGTTCCACTTGGCTACACAGACACTATTGCTACAGCTAAGGAAGTTCTAGCTGATGTTGATTGTGCGCTAGTTCTTCGTGAGGGTGAAGTTATCGCTCTTTTGAGCCACTCCCAATTGGTTTAGTCTTTAAGCAACTAGAAAGTTATATATGTCAAAGTTTGAAACTAGAGCAATCCACGTCGCCCAGCACCCAGATGATAAAACTGGTGGTGTTATTCCACCTATTCATATGACCACCACCCACAAGCAAGATGGTGTTGGAAATCTTCGTGAGGGTTACGAATACAACAGAGCTGCTAACCCAACTAGATCAGCGCTTCAAGAAGCTATAGCTTCTCTTGAAGGTGGAAGATTCGGTATGAGCTTCTCAAGTGGTTTGGCAGCAGAAGATGCAATTATTCGTGGTGTTCTAGCTCCTGGCGATCATGTCATTCTTGCTAATGATATGTATGGCGGTTCTTACCGACTATTTGCAAGAGTGCACAAGGCCTGGGGAATTGATTTTTCTATCGTTGATCTAAATGACGATGCTGCCCTTGAAGCTGCATTCATTGAGGGTAAAACAAAGATGGTTTGGATTGAGACTCCGTCTAACCCAATGATGACAATCTTTGATATAGCTAAGGTTTCTGCAACTGCACATAAGCATGGAGCGGTAGCTGTTGTTGATAACACGTTTGCTACCCCTTATCTTCAGCGTCCACTTGAACTAGGTGCAGACATAGTTATTCACTCAACCACTAAGTATCTTGGTGGCCACAGCGATGTTCTTGGTGGAGCAGTTGTTCTAAACGATGGTGAGATGGCTAAGAAGATTGAATTCATTCAGTTTGCTGTCGGAGCTGTTTCATCACCATTTGATGCATGGCTTACACACAGATCACTGAAGACTCTTGCTTTACGTATGGATAGACACTGCTCAAACGGACAGGCAGCTGCTGAGTACTTAGTGACTCGCAAAGACAAGATTTCTGCTGTTTATTACCCAGGTTTAGTTGATCACCCAGGCCATGATGTTGCTAGAAAGCAAATGGATGGCTTTGGTGGAATCATTTCCTTCAAGCTTGCAGGTGGAACAGAAGCTGCTAAGAAGTTCTGTGAAAACACAGAACTGTTTACTCTTGCTGAATCTCTAGGTGGAGTGGAATCTCTAGTTAACTATCCAGCTGAGATGACACACGCATCTGCTAAGGGAACTCCAATTGAAGTATCAGGTGACATAGTTCGACTATCCATTGGTGTTGAGCACATCAGCGACATTATTGCTGACCTAACCCAAGCTCTAGAGAGACTATAAATACATGTCAGGTTCAGAGCAAGACAGAGTTCAAGCTATATACGATGAGTTTGCTAAAAGCTATGACGATCATTACGCATCGGCTGAATTCCAAGAAGAAGACCAATCGCTATTCAAGATCGTCTCTCCATGGATTAGAGGCAAGGTCTTAGATTTAGGTTGTGGAACTGGGCTAACCCTTAGCTACAACGACATCCAGAAAGAAAACTACCTAGGTGTTGACCCAAGTGCTGGAATGCTAGCCAAGTTACAGGCCAAGTTCCCTGGCTACCAAACCGTGAACTCAACCTTTGAACAGTGGAGTGAAACTGATAAGGAGTCTAAGTTCGACACAATTCTTGGGCTATTCGGAGCTCCTGCATACTTTGCCAAAGAATCTTATTCAGAGATTCTAGCCAGACTTACTCCTAAGGGTCACTACTTCCTTATGTTCTATAAGCCTGGCTACTTCCCAGCACACATCTATACAGAGGAAGATATCGCTGCTGCCAAGGCCCGTATTGACTATGACCTGATCAATTCGACCTTTGAAACTACCTTTATATTCACTAATTACTTGGTTGCCACCAATATTCCTATAGAGTTCCTGCCTGCACGGTAACACTTGGTAACACTGGTTTTAAGGCCCTGAGTTTTAGGGCAAAATGTATTTGAAACATACTTAAAAACCTAAAGGAGTTCACAAATGGCTACATCTAAGAAATCGCTATGGCGCGGGTTTGCGGCTACTGCTGCAGTGCTATTGGCTACAACACTTGCTGCCTGTTCAACAGGAAGCATTGCCGGAGACACAGTAACCGAAGGCAAACTAACAATCGGAACCGGTAACCCTGCGTATTCACCATGGGTTCTAAACGACTCACCTGAATCAGGCGAAGGCTTTGAAGCTGCAGTTGCTTATGCAGTTGCTGAGAAGCTTGGCTTTGCTAAGGAAGACGTTATCTGGGTTCGCACAACTTTCGATGAGGCAATTGCTCCAGGACCGAAGAACTTTGACTTCAACCTGCAGCAGTACTCAATCACTGAAGAGCGCAAGGCAAACATTGACTTCTCAACTCCTTACTACGAGACCTCACAGGTTATCGTGACCACTAGCTCTTCACCAGCAGCAGCTGCAACCAGCATTGCTGATCTGAAGAACTACCTAATTGGAGCTGCGACAGGAACTACATCATTCAATGCAATTCGTGATGTAATCCAGCCAACTCAGGATGCACTTGCGTTCAACTCAAACGATGACGCTAAGGCTGCTCTAACTAACGGTCAGGTTGATGCAATCGTTCTAGATCTACCAACTGCTCTATATGCGTCATGCTGTGAGCTAGATGGAGGAGTTATCATCGGTCAGCTACCAACAGCTGACAAGGGTGACCAGTTTGGTCTAGTTCTAGACAAGGGTTCAAAGTTAACTGCTGCAGTTAGCAAGGCTCTTGACGAACTACGTGCTGATGGCACACTTGCTGAAATCGAGACTAAGTGGCTAACTGCGGATGCTGGTGTTCCAGTACTGGAGTAAATTAGACCTATGAGTAATAGCGAAGCCCGTAGGTTCAGCCCAAGTGAAATTGAGCTGGACCGACGGGCTTTCCGCTTAGCTCGGAAAAGAAAGTCAACTCTTGTTGCTTTTCTAAGCACAGTTGCTTTTGCTGTGATTGCTTGGTTCTCGTTAGTGAACTCACCAGGCTGGCCAAGAGTTGAGCAGAGTTTCTTCAACTGGGAAACAGCGGTTGCAGCCTTCCCAGCAGTTATCGATGGGTTACTTCTAAATCTTCGAGTTTTGTTTTTCTCAGCGATTGGAGTTCTAGTCTTTGGCCTAACTCTGGCTTTACTTAGAACCCTTCGTTCACCTATCTTTACCCCAATCAGGCTTTTGGCCAGAGGCTATGTTGACCTATTTAGAGGTTTACCTCTAATCATTGTTTTGTATTTAGTGGGCTTTGGTATTCCGGGTCTGCGCCTTGAGTTTCTGGGAAGAATCCCAGTTGAGGTTCTAGGTACAGCTGCTTTGACTTTGACCTACAGCGCTTATGTTGCTGAAGTATTCAGAGCAGGCATTGAAGCTGTCCACCCATCGCAGCGCTTAGCAGCCAGATCACTTGGTTTGACCTATGCACAAACCATGAGACTAGTTGTCTTACCGCAAGCCTTTAGAAAAGTTGCTCCACCACTTATGAATGACTTTGTTTCATTGCAAAAAGATGTTGGTCTTATCTCTGTCCTTGGTGCAGTTGATGCTGTTAGAGCAGCACAGATTGAAGTTGCTCAGTTTGCTAACTTCACTCCTTATGTTGTTGCAGGTTTACTCTTTGTTCTTCTAGCTATTCCTACAGTTAGAGCAGCTGATTATGTGACTAACCGATTGGCTAAGCGTGAGCAGGCAGGAGGTGTTCTGTGAGTAAGTCAGTAAATGAACTAGGACCTCTTATTCTGAACGTCAAAGGTGTTTGGAAGAGCTTTGAAGATAAAGATGTTCTTAAGGGAATTGACTTGGAAGTTTATAGAGGACAGATTGTTGCCCTCATAGGCTCTTCAGGTTCTGGTAAGTCAACGCTGCTTAGGTCGGTAAACCTCCTTGAAGAGATCAGCGATGGTCAGATTCTTCTGAACGATGTTGACATCTCAGATCCTAGAATCAACCAAGATGAAGTTAGAAGACAGATTGGTTTGGTCTTCCAGGCATACAACCTATTCGCTCATCTATCTATTCTTGAAAACATCACTTTGGCTCTACGCCATGTTCAAGGCTTAGATGCTGAAGAAGCTAAAACCAAGGCATTGGCTTTATTAGATCGAATCGGTCTACTAGAGAAAGCTAACGAGTATCCAGATAAGTTATCTGGTGGTCAGCAGCAAAGAACCGCGATTATGCGAGCGGTTGCTCTAAACCCAACACTTCTTCTATTGGATGAAGTAACAAGCGCTTTGGACCCTGAACTAGTTGGGGAAGTGCTTGAACTGATTAGAGATCTAAAGGCCTCTGGAACATCAATCCTTATGGCTACCCATGAGCTCTCCTTTGCTAGGGATGTTGCAGACTGGGTGGTTTTCCTTGATGGGGGAGTAATTATTGAAGAGGGTCCTGCCCAGGAGTTCTTCGGTAACCCTCAAATGCCAAGAACCATAGAGTTTCTCCAAAGACTTAGAAGAAGAGCAGGCGAGCGCTAAAGCCTTAGGTAGGCTTAACTAGTCAGCAACGACGTTGACTAAAAAGACTATTTAGGTTGTGAAATTAAATGCGTATTTTGCTAGTAGGTGCTGGCGGCGTTGGGGATGCAGTAGCCAAGATTGCAGCAACAAGAAACTTCTTCGAAGAAATGGTAGTCAGCGACTACGACCAATCCAGAGCAGACAAGACAATTGCTTGGATTCAAAACAAATATGGCGATGAAGTTGCATCAAAGTTCTCTTCATCCAAGATTGATGCATCTAACGCAGCTTCAATGGCTGCTTTGATTACTGAGCTAAAGATCACTCACGTTCTAAACGCTGTTGAGCCTAAGTTTGTTCAAACAATCTTCTCTGCTTGCTACACAGCAGGAGCCCACTACTTAGACATGGCACTAAGCCTTAGTGAAGCAAATGAACAGGACCCTTTCCACAAGACCGGCATCAAGCTAGGTGACTCTCAGTATGCATTGCATGAGCAGTGGGAGAGAGCGGGCAAGCTTGCTCTAGTTGGTATTGGTGTTGAACCAGGACTAAGCAATATCTTTGCTAGATATGCAGCTGATCATCTGTTCAGTGAGATTGATGAAGTCTCTGTTAAAGATGGTGGAAACTTAAGTGTTACTGACGAGAATGGCAAAGAAATCTTTGCGCCATCATTCTCTATCTGGACAACAATAGAGGAATGTCTCAACCCACCAACACTTTATGAAAAGAAGAAGGGTTGGTTCACAACAGAGCCTTTCAGTGAGCCAGAGATCTTTGAGTTCCCTGAAGGCATTGGTGCTGTTGAGTGTGTAAACGTTGAGCACGAAGAAGTAACCATGATTCCTCGAACCATGGATGTTGGCAGAGTAACCTTCAAGTTTGGATTGGGTTCTGATTTCATCGGAGTTCTCAAGACCCTACACATGCTAGGCCTTGATGCAACTAAGCCTGTTCGTGTTCGTTCAGCTCAAGGACCAGTAGAAGTTGCTCCTAGAGACGTAGTTGTTTCAGTACTTCCAGATCCAGCAACCATTGGCCCACGTATGACAGGTAAGACGTGTGCGGGTGTATTGGTTACAGGTAAGGGTAAAGATGGAATGCCTAGAGCTACCTATCTATATCACGTAGCTGATAACGCTGTGACTATGGCCGCTATTGAAGCACAAGCAGTTGTTGCTCAAACAGCATTCAACCCAGTTATCGCGCTAGAACTATTAGCAACTGGTATCTGGGATGGTGTTGGTGTTATGGGTCCTGAAGAGTTTGATGCTAAGCCTTTCCTAGATTTAATGAACTCATCAACTGGTTACCAGGAGAAGTGGGTTTCTCAGGAACGCCTGCCAGCAAGTCCACTTCGACACCCATAACCGAAGTGTTCATTCGTCAGGCCAGCATAGAAGATGCACCGTTGGTGCTTGAGATTCTCAACTCAGAAATACTTGCAGTTGATCAAGCCCATGGTGCATTTGGTTTGGATATCGCTAAGCAGATCATTGATAGCCCAGGTGAGCCTTCTCCAACCTGGCTATTCAGTGAAACTGAAGAATCAGTTGTATTTGGTCTTGGAAATCTTCATCCAGATTCGTCTGCGAAAGAACTAGAGCTAACACTTTCTGTAAGAGCCGGTGATAGTAGATATCCTGTACTGCTTGATTGGTTGATGACTGATGCTATTCAGAAGTATCCGGATTTCACTTATCAAATTGAAATCAATGAAAAGCACGAAGAGAACCTAAAGCACCTAGCATCTAGAGATTTTAAGGTAATCCGCTTTTACAACTCTCTTCGAGCAAAAGTGCTACCTAATCTCGAGCATCCAACTCCTCCTGAAGGGGTAACTATTAGGACAGTAGACCTTGGCAACATGGAGGATCTCAAACAGTGGCACATGGTTTACCAGCAGTCCTTCGCAGACAACTTTGGCTTCACGCCTAAGGACTTTGATACTTGGTTGAAGGTAATTCAAGCTGATGAGTTTATCCCTGGCGATGGTGTTTTCCTATTGCATGTTGATTCTGAACCGGCTGGCTTTATCAGGACTGATGATATGGATGCATTTGATTCGCGAGGTTTTGTAGTTCACCTTGGTGTTCTAAAAGAGCATAGAGACAAAGGTTTAGGCAAACTTCTTCTTGCCACAGCTCTGGCTCACTTCTCTAAGCGTGGCTATGTTCGTGCCGAACTAGGTGTTGACACCCAAAATGCTTCTAATGCCCTTAGAGTTTATGAAAAGATGGGCTTTACTAGGGTGTCCAGTTGGATAGCCCACGAAAGACCTGTCGTTCTAAACGTATAGACAAGAGGCAGCATGTCGAGCTCTAAAGGTAATCACTACGATGTGATCATCGTGGGTTCTGGCTTTGGTGGTTCAATCTCAGCTCTTCGTCTTACTGAAAAAGGTTACAAAGTCCTAGTTATTGAAGCAGGTTCTAGATTCAAAGACTCTGACTTTGCCAAGACTTCATTCAATCTAAAGAAGTTCTTATTCTTTCCAAGACTTGGGCTAAAAGGTATTCAAAGAATAGACCTGCTTAGAAATGTCATGGTCATGTCAGGTGCTGGTGTTGGCGGAGGCTCTTTGGTTTATGCGAATACTTTGTATAGACCACCAACAACATTTTTTAAGACTGGTTCTTGGGCAAACATGTGTGACTGGGAGAAAGAACTTGCTCCGTACTACTCTCAAGCTGAGCGCATGCTTGGTGTTGAAATAAACACATATATGAGTCCTGCAGATATTGAACTTAAGAAAGCTGCTGACAAGTTGGGTTACGGAGATACCTTCCAGATGGCGCCTTTGGGTATTCACTTTGGTGAGCCAGGTAAAGAGGTTGCTGATCCGTACTTTGGTGGAGTGGGACCAGCAAGAACTGGTTGCATCAACTGTGGTGAATGCATGACTGGTTGTCGCCATGGAGCAAAGAACACTTTGGTGAAGAACTATTTGTTCCTTGCTGAAAAAGCAGGAGCAGAGGTGATTGCTGACACAACAGTGACGGACATCATTGACTCTAAATCGGGCTACGAGATTCAGGCAAGGCATTCCTCATCAGCTGGTTGGACAAACAAGAATTCATACACATCAGATCAGGTAATCATTGCAGCTGGTGCTTTGGGCAGTGCAAAGCTTCTACACAAGGAAAGAGCTAAGGGTAACCTGCAGGGGATTAGCTCAACCCTTGGTTCACTCAGTAGAACTAACAGCGAATCACTTCTAGGAGTTGTGGCTAAGGGTAAAGACATTGACTTCTCATTAGGTTCATCCATCACATCAAGTGTGTTCCCTAATGAACACACACATGTTGAACCAGTTAGATATGGCAAAGGTTCTGGCTTTATGGGCATCATGGAGAGCATCATGGCTTCTGGCCCTAAAGGCCAAAAGCCAACGTTCTTTAGGTTGATAGTTGCAAGCATCAAGAAGTTCGGCTCGCTGCCGAGCATGTATAACCTTCGCACTTGGCCTGAGCGCACACTGATTCTTCTTGTCATGCAATCTAGAGATAACTCACTTACTACTTTCAGTAAACGAGGGTTATTGGGAAGAAAGCTCACTTCTCGACAAGGCTATGGAGAAGTCAATCCTGCTTGGGTTCCTGAAGGACACAAGCTCGCTCGAGAGCTAGCCGATCAATTCAATGGAACTGCAGGAGCGGTAGTTACAGAACCTTTTGGTATTCCTATGACTGCTCACTTCTTAGGTGGATCTGTTATTGCTCCTAACGCTAAAGAAGGTGTGCTTGATGGCTATCTAAGAGCCTTTGGTCAACCAGGTTTACACATTCTTGATGGCTCAGCACTATCTGCTAACCCAGGAGTAAATCCTTCTCTAAGCATTGCTGCTCAAGCTGAATGGGCTTGTGCATTCTGGCCAAACAAAGGTGAAACAGATACTCGTCCTGAACTAGGCAAAGAATTCAAACTGATAGCTCCAGTTAAACCAAATCACCCAGTTGTTCCTAAAGGTGCATTTGGTGAACTAAAACTTGATGTGAAGATCAAGTAATTACATAGCTAAAGTTTTACGCCTTCTGAATAGACCTTGAGCAATTGCGCCACCAATCAAAATAATGAATCCACCGATAGGTTCAAACCAACTTAACTTCTCACCTAAGACCAATACTCCAAGTGTTACTGCAACAAGTGGTGCAAGCAGGGTAACTGTTGAAGAAACAGCAGAACCTACTTGTCTTAGCAATGGGTAATACATCGTGTAGGCAAGTCCAGCCCCAAAGATTCCTAGAACCAAGATCGAACTTAGTGACTCAAAAGTGAATGGGCCTGTGGTTGGGGGTTGGGTTAGATAGATAGGAAGAAGTAGCAAGGCAGCTGCAGCTATTTGACCAAAAGCTGCTACCTCTAGAGGGTGTCCTCTAGGTTCAATGAACTTTCGAATAAAAGGACCACCAAAACCATATAGGGTGGCTGCAATCATAATTCCAACAACAGCAATCCAGGAATCAGTTTGAATACCCTGCCATACCCCTACCAACACCAAGACACCAACAACACCGACAATTAATCCGACTATCTGATTCTTGGAAACCTTCTCACCTCTAAACACTGTGAGCAAAGCAATGATGGTTGCAATGGGGGTAATGGCATTAGCCATGCCAGAGAATGCAGAGGAGACGTGATGGCCACCAAATGCAAAGAGAGTAAATGGTATAGCGGTATTAAATGCTCCAATGGCAAAGCAAAGCATGAAGAACTTCATGTCTTTTCTTATGCGAATTTTCTTTATGCGAAGAACTAAATACAAAGTCGCGGCACCTAGAACACATCGCCAGAAAGCTAAGCCAATAGGGGATAAAGAAGCGTTAGCGAATTCAATGAAGAAAAATGAGGAACCCCAGATTAGGCCTGCCCCAAAGTAGTTGAAGATCCAACTGCGAGGTTGTCTCGCCTTAGCATCATTGGTTTTGGGCACGATAGATAGCCTAGCCAACCCCTCAAAGTTTGGGGGCTCATTTAGTTCAATCAATGCTGTAAACTGCAAGTGGTGTGCTGGGAAGTCGGGTCGGCAAAGTAATTGACCGTTAACCGATTGGATTCGTAAATGCTAACTATTGTCGCCGTAACCGTATTCCTAATTGCGTATGTTTTCATCGCAACTGACAAAATCAACCGAGTAGCAGTTGTTTGTGCTGGTGCTGCCGTGATGATTATCATCGGGGCAACCGATGCCGATGCAGCTTTCTATAGCCATGAAACAGGTATCGACTGGAATGTAATCTTCCTGCTTCTTGGCATGATGATTATTGTTGGGGTTATTCACAAGACAGGGCTATTTGAGTTTTTAGCCATCAAGGCAATTCAATTAGCTAAAGGAAGACCACGTCAGGCTTTTGTCTATCTATTGATGCTGGTTGCTTTCTGTTCGGCCCTTTTGGATAACGTAACCACAATCATGCTTGCTGTTCCTATGACCATAATGGTTGCCAAGTACCTCAAGGTGCACCCAGTACCTTTTATCCTTGCTGAAGTCTTTATCTCTAACATCGGTGGAGCAGCAACACTAATTGGCGATCCGCCGAACATCATTATTGCTTCGAAGGCAAACCTAGATTTCAACTCTTTCCTTATTCATATGGCACCTATGGTTCTAGTTGTGTTAGCCGTAATCATTCCGATGCTGGTTCTAATGTTCAACAAGGAACTAAGGAATGATCCTGAGGATCGCAAGGTTGCCATGACCTTGAATGCGAAAAGCTTCATCAAAGATAAGCCACTACTTATCAAGAGCTTGATTGTTCTTACTCTGGTGATTGTTGCTTTTGTGCTTCACACTGTTCTTCACCTAGAGCCTTCAGTTATTGCAATGATTGGTGCTGGATTCCTGGTCATGATCAGCAATCTCAAGCCTGAACAGTTTGCTAAAGATGTTGAGTGGGGAACACTTGTGTTCTTTGCAGCTCTATTCATCATGGTTGGAGCACTGGTAAATGTTGGAGCCTTGAAAACAGTTGCCGACGCAATAGCTGGTTTTGTCGGTAACGATGGAGCATTAGCTGCCGGAGTGATTGTTGGTTTCTCTGCCATAGTTTCAGGAATCATTGACAACATTCCTTATGTAACCTCTATGGCGCCGGTTGTTCAACAACTCAACACTTCAATTCCATCAATTACTAATGATGGGCTTTGGTGGGCGCTGGCTTTTGGTGCAGACTTTGGGGGCAACATGACAATTATTGGTGCAAGTGCAAACGTAGTAGCTGTGGGCCTTGCTTATGCCAGTGGATACAAGATCACTTTCTGGCAGTTTGCTAAGTATGGAATCCCAGTCACCGTTGTCTCCACACTGATGGCTCTGCCATATGTTCTAATCAGATACTTTAGTTAGGAACAATCTTGAATTACAGTAAAGACCAAATATTAGATAGAGCACGGGGCGCTCTTCTAGGAACAGCAGTTGCAGATGCACTTGGTGCAGGATATGAATTCCAACCACCATTAGCAAAAGATTTTCCTATTGTTTTCAAAGCTTCTGGGGAATTTGCTTTAGGCCAGTACACAGACGACACTGCTCAGACGATTGCCGTAGCACTAGCTTCCAGCAGATCAGATCTAAGAGAAAACCTTGATGAAGTTTCTAAGGAGTTTCATCGCTGGTATAAGGAAGACGCAGCTGGAATTGGTATTCAGACCTCTGCAATCTTCCGCCAGGTCTCTGACTTCACAACTGCGCAAGAGCTTCTTGATGAATCACTAATCTTTGCTGCAGCTCATGAAAAGGCCTCAGGTAATGGTTCTCTAATGAGAACAGCAACAGTTGCTTTGCCATATCTATCTGATCCTGATGCAGTTGGTGAAGTGGCAAGCAATGTGAGTGCCCTCACCCATGCGGAGCTCAGCTGTCGTGAAGCCTGCATGATTTGGTCCAAGGCAATTAGGCATGCCATCCTGTTTGAGAACTTTGATGGCATTCAGCTAGCCATCAATGACTTGCCTTCATTTAGACAAACATTCTGGAATGACCTGTTTGATGAAGCAGATGCTGTTGAAGATGCAGCAGACTTTGCAAATAATGGTTGGGTAATCCACGCCATTCAGGCTGCCTATAAAGCCATCATGTCCACAGCTACCGAAACTCCTGAGCATCTAGTTTTAGGTATTGAAGCAGCTGTTCGAGTTGGTAATGACACTGACACTGTTGCAGCGATTGCTGGAGGTTTACTTGGAGCACGTTGGGGATACTCAGCTATTCCAAAGCAATGGCTAGAACCTCTTCACGGTTGGCCTGGATACAAAGCCGACGATTTGGTAAAGCTAGCCGATCAGATTACTGAACCGATTTGGCTATAACGAACCTCATTTGCCAATAGCTGCCTGTGAAGTTCGGCAAGCCGACAACGCAGTGACTAAAAGCCAAGTATTCTGCCTATATACAAACTTGAACTTGCCAGCAGGAAACTAGATGCCCAAAAAACAGGAGCAAAGAAAAGACCCGCTCTTTGAATTCATCGTGGTCGGTGCTTTGCTATTTGGGGGCGTGTTTGCCTTTGGTGCAGGCGCTCCAGATCCATCAGCAGCTGATACAGAAACTGTAGTTGCTCACTCCAAGACCACCTACGTTGTTCCAACAGGTAAAACTCAAACACTTGTTACTGGATTGAAAGCTCCGTGGGAGCTTGTGTTTTTGCCAGATGGTCAGGCCCTAGTTGATGAAAGAGATACTGGTTCAATTCTTCTGATAGGTAAAGACCTAAAGGTTTCCAAGATTGGTTTCACTAGAGCATCTCCACCATGTGAGAGATTCTGTGAAGGTGGAACTTTAGGCATGGCAATAGCAGCAGATCGGTTTGCTGGAAAACTTAGCCTTTTTGTTTTCTTGACCACCATGAAAGATAACCGAATACTCAAATATGACTTGAACACAAATGACTCGGGTGAGTGGAAACTTGCAAATAAGAGAGTGCTAATAAAAGGTATTGAAAGAAGTGGCAAGTCAACAACTCACAACGGTGGTCGTTTAGCTATCGGACCTGATGGCAAGCTGTGGGTGAGCCTAGGGGATTCAGGCATGAAGGGTGCAACTTCACAGAACTGGAAGGCGCTTGCAGGATCTGTCCTGCGAATGAATCTGGATGGAACAATTCCAGAAGATAACCCTAGAGGCTCATTTGTTTGGGCCAAAGGCTTGAGAGACACCCAAGGAATGGCTTGGGATAGTTATGGAAATATGTGGACCACAGAATTTGGTGAAGACACTTGGGATGAACTAAACCTTATGGCAAAAGGTAAGAACTATGGTTGGCCATTAGCTGAAGGTTTTTACAAGTTTGTACAAACGCCTCTTGAACCAGGCGATTTAGGATCTAACGCTCAGGGCACTGCTGATAATCCTGCACCTGAACCAAACATTTCAACTTTGCCTTCAACAAAACAAAAGTTCACTAACCCTAGGTATGCTCCACCAGTTCTTACCTGGAATCCTGCTGAAGCTGCGTGTAGCGGAATAACTTATGTTAAAGGCTCATTGATTTCTGCTTGTCTTCGTGGAGGTAAGTTATGGGTTATCCCAGTTATTGGCGATAAGAAGCTAGGGGAGCCTCAAGAGTTTTTCAAAGGCACTTTCGGAAGACTAAGAAAAGCAACTCTTGCTCCTGATGGAACCCTTTGGTTGCTTACCAGCAATAAAGATGGTCGCGGTGGTTGGTCAAGTGGCGGGGAAAACCCTCAGGACGATCGAATCATTAGAGTCCCACTAAAGACCCTCTACGCGGACTAAAGACCAGCTATCTGCTTCTCTTAGCTAGCCAAAGCACTAATCCGGTAATAGAGAGAATCGCACCAACCGGCAAAGTAAAGATTAGAAACCATAAGGCAGCTCCTCCGCCATCGCCCCCTGTGCTGAGCATGTTGCCGCCAATAGGTGTAGCCAGCATAGCCATGGCTATTGGAGCTAGGGCGAACAAACAACCACCACCAGCAAGCCATTTGCCGACAATCCCAGTTCTAGAAACGGACAGGTCAGCTCCACAGTTTGGGCAGAAACGTTCTTCATTGACCCGATCGTGGCCACACTTTGAACACTTTTTCATCAAATCTCCCTGCGCTTCGATAGCAAAAGCCTAGTTATCTAGGTCTTTTGGTAGGGGGTTTATGGCTAAATCGTTACCAATTCAGGCAATAGAGCCTAAGCCCACGCACTTTTATCGTCTAGGCTTTCACTACAACAACGTTTTGTGCGAAACGTCCGTAATGAAAGGCACCAATGTTTCGCAAAACGCTAGCGAGCTTATTAGCTCTTCCTCTAATCACACTTGGCATGACTTCTGCTCACGCAGCTTCAGAGCCTTACACACAAAACTTTGAATCAATGCCAACCTATACCGGTGTTGACTTTGACGGCGGTGTAGGAACCGTTGTATCTAATCAGCCTGCCGGAGAGGGTTTCACCTCGGGCAAAGCCCTTCAGATAGAGACAAAGGTCAAGGCTTGGGCTGGAACCAAGATTGAGATGCCATCATCTTTTAGCTTTATTTCAAATGCCAACAAGACTGGTTCTATTTCTGTCTACTCTCCAGATGCAGAGACCCGCTGTTTCGTGATGAAACTTGAAGGTCCTGGTGTTGCAATTGAAAAGAGACTCAACGTTGTCGCAGGTTGGCAGACACTAACTTTCAACTACGCAGCTGAGTACAGCGCAACTAAGAACTACAACGTAGTTGCGCTTATGCCTGACTTCTTTGGCGTTGGTTGCAACATGGTGTGGAACGCAGACAACAAGCCACTAACCACTTGGTTTGTTGACAACATCTCATTCCCAGGTGCACGTTCAGGTGATGAAGTTATCGTTCCAGAAGAGCGTTCAAATCCATCAACTCTTGTGAACTTTGAGCCAAACGACACATCAGGCTACGAGAACATTGACTTCAACGGAGCTGTATCAAGCGTTGTCACCGATGCGCCTGCTGATGGATCTATTGGTTCAACCAAGGCTCTAAAGGTAACCACCACTGGTAACACAGCTGGAACACTTCTTGTCACAAAGACTGCTAAAGCTTCACTTATTTCTGCATCTGCATTTGTGGTGAAAGTAAACATTCACTCTCCAGTTTCAGGCAAGATCATCATGATCAAGCTAGAAAGCATCGAGCACCCTTCACAGGTTGTTGAAGTTCGACAGACCAGCGTGGCTGGCTGGAGAACATATAGCTTCAACTTTGAAGTCGGTGGAAACCTCACACAGGATTATGCAAAAGCTATCGTATTCTTTGACTTCTTAGGATCCGGAACCGATAACCCTTGGTACCTAGATGACCTAGCATTCAACGGCGCAGTCGGTGCTTCACTTCCTGGTGGCGGCGGCGGCGGCGGCGGCGGAGGCGGAGGCGGAGGCGGTGGAAACACTGGAGCTGGTGAACCAACCCCTACTCTTCTTACCTACGAAGGTTCAGATAGCCTCGGTGCTCTAAACGCATCTGAAGCTACCGGTGAAAAGCCTCAGGGTGTATTCGGTGGAGCAACTGCAGCTATTGTTCCTGCTCCTGCAGGCGGCCTTGGTGGCAGCGTTCTTGGAATCACTAAGACTGGTGCACCATGGGCTGGTCTAAATGCTCTGGTAAGCCCAGATGGTTCTTTCCGCTACAGCAACGAATCAAACAAGTTGGTTACCTTCAACTACCACTCACCTAAGGGTGGCAGCCCAGTTGCTATCCAGTTGTTCAACGGTGAGACCATGGCGGTTGAAATGATTCAGAATGCAAATGCAGGCTGGAACAACATGTCATTCGATCTATCCACTGCACCTAACTGGTCAGCACTGGTTAAGTACAACAAGTTGGTTATCTTCCCTGACTTCCAGGTCGAAGCTGATAACCAGGTTTACTACGTTGACAACGTGGCAGTGAATGGTGCTGTAACTCCACAGATCACTATCATCGTTGACCCTGTTGATCCAGAGCCAGTTGTCGTCAAGCCAGCTGTAAAGGGTGCTGCAACAATCACAGGAACTAAGTTCAAGATTGGTTCAACCTTGAGAGCAACTAAGGGAACCTGGACTGGTACAGCTCCAATGACTTACAAGTACACCTGGTACCGCTGTTCAGTACTTGGCAAGACAGCTCTAAAGGCAAAGCCAACCTCTTCTGCGAAGTGCTCAACCATTTCGGGAAAAACTACAAGTTCATACAAGTTGACGAAAACAGACAAAGGCAAGTACATCAGAGTTATGGTCACTGCAACCAACTCAAAGGGATCTGCATACAACATGTCTAAGACAACCACTAAGAAGGTTAGCTAGTTAGCTAAGGTTCCAATAACTAAACCCCCGAAGATTTTTCTTCGGGGGTTTAGTTTTATAAAGAATCTAGCTAGCTGCTTTGATGATGAGCTCTTTGATTTGAGACTCAACCTTAGGGGTCAGTTTGATTAGGGCGAATGAGGTTGGCCAGAAGTTACCATCGTCAAGAGTGGAGTGCTCTGAGAAGCCAAGGGTAGAGACTCTAGTTTTGAACATAGCTGCGTTCTGGAAGAAGATGATTACTTTGCCAGTTTTACCTGGAGTATAGAAAGATGGCATCCCATACCAAGTCTTAGGAACTAGGTGCGGCGCGTGCTTTTCAACCAGTGCTTTGATGCGAAGAGCCATTTCTTTCTCTTCCTTAGGCATCTTGTTGACCTTCTCCATGAATGCCTTTAGATCTGCTTCGGCACTGGCTGCTCTCTTTGCTTCAGCTGCTCTGTCTTTCATTGCTTGGCGCTCTGCTGCTGTGAAAGTTTCGGTCTTTTTCTTTTCAGCCATCAGGTTTCCTTTCAGCTGTTACCGCTAATTTTATTCGCGTTTTTGGCGTAACCTTGTCCAATGAGCGATTTAGATGCTGTAGGGAGCAGAGACAACTGGGTTTGTTGGCTTTGTGACGAAACTGTTGATGCAGATGGTTCAGTCAATAGTGACCTAGGCCCAAGTGCAGATAGTTACTTCATAGCTAAAGCTAAAAAAGGTGACAAAGCTGTTGAGCGATTAGCTCACAGAGCCTGCAACACTATGAAGGGCAAGATTGACCCAGTCATCCCTTGGGCTAGTCATCTATTAGTTTTTGAACCAGCTCCGATTATTGCCACGGTTGAACGTTTATCTAAAAAAGGCGGTAAAGAAGCCATCGCTAGATGCGCTGATAGTAAAGACGCACAGTTAGCAGCGGACTGGCTACTGGATCGTCTATCCAGATATGCTCCTGAGATGAGATTTACAACAGAAGTAATGCCAGGTGGCGGCCAGTTCGTAATCATGTTGAGAGCCGGCTAGTTAGTCGCTGCATGAATAAGCCAATCAAAGTCATATTCCTTACCTTCTACTTTGAAGCCTGGGATGCTTTACATGCTGTTTATAAGAAGATGAAAGCTGATGACAGATTTGATCCGATGGTCATCACAATGCCTCGAAAACTTACTGGCTATGAAAAGTTTAGAGACGAGAAGTTAGTCAGTGCTTATTTGGATTCTTTGGATATTGAACATGAAAGATTCCAATTCAAGAAAAGTAAAGATGGCCTTGCCCGACTAAAAGAACTTGCCCCAGATTACATTTTCCTGAATTACCCATGGCATAGAAATTACAAAAGAAAATATCAAATCCATCAACTGGTGGAGTTCACCAAAGTTTGTTACATTCCTTACTTCTCTACATCACTGGTTGCCGAACCTGGAGTTGAGGGAGTTGCTCTCCATCAATTCACTCAACCAACCCACAGGCTTGCCCACATGGTCTTCCTCCAAGATGAAGACACTAAGGCAGCGTTTGCAACTATGGGAAGAAGCGATCACGCTTTTCTCACCGGCACACCAAAGATTGACGCACTTCTAGAAGCTAAAGATAAAGTCAAGCCTGTATGGCCAATCAACAGAACGCTTGCTGATGGATCCAAGCCATTCAGACTTATATGGGCACCTCACCACAGTTACACTCCGACTTGGTTGAATTTCGGTCACTTCACAGATCAAAAAGATTCAATGCTTGACTATGCGCAAAGCAATCCAGATATAGACATCGTTCTTAGACCACATCCATTTCTGTTTGGCACCCTAACCGGTGAAGGTCTAATGAGCGTTGATGAACTTGAGTCTTGGCAAGAGTGCTGGGCTGCTTTACCGAACACCTTCACAGATAATGAAGGACCTTTCACTTCTCTAGCACTGGCATCAGATGCGATGATCACCGACGGTGTTTCCTTCATAGCGGAGTATCCACTTGTTACTAGAAAGCCAGCCATCTTCTGGGCGAAGCCCGGCCATTGGGAATTCTCAAGGCTAGGGAAGATAGCTCAAGCTAGTGCGCTGACTGTGACCTCAATAAAGGAGGTTATTGAAGCAATAGATAAGGCTAGGCAGGGCCTTCTGCCAGCCAAGGCTGAAGAGGTTGCTGCTCTGATTAAGGCGGTTAGGCCAGGTCAATCTAGTGCTGCAACATCGATAGTTAGCCTAGTTATCAAGGACTACGAATCCAGCAACCCTAACTAAAGGCCTAGGCCAGGTGCTAAGCAGAGCCTTAGCGTATAGATTAGAGCCTGAAATGAAAACTCTTGCAAAGCTATCGGCTACGCAGTCGATAGCAGTAGCCTTTACGGCCCTCGTTATGTTGGGCACAGTCCTACTAATGATGCCAATGTCATCTGCAACAGGCGCTGTTACAAACTTCTTTGATGCTTTATTCGTTGCAACTTCAGCAGTAACCGTTACGGGGCTAACTCCAGTTGATACTGCTGTTCACTGGTCCACTACAGGACATGTGATTCTTGCTTTACTAGTTCAAATCGGTGGCTTTGGAATTATCGGATTCGCAACCTTAGTTGGCTACCTACTTGAAGGAAAGATTTCTCTAAAAAGCAGGATTTCAGTTTTTTCAGAATCTTCAGCAACAAAGCAGCCAGATGTTCGTAGTCTTCTAAAAAACATCGCCAAGCTGATGATTTTCTTCCAAGGAATCCTTTTCATATTCTTAGTGTTCAGATTTGCAACCGAATACAAGTATTCTTGGGCAGATGCTTTTGCACATGGTGGATTTCACGCAATCATAACTTTTAATCAAGCAGGATTCGCTTTATACACAGACAGCTTGATTGGGTTTGCATCTGACGGTTGGATTGTTTTTCCGATCTTCATAATCGCAACTCTTGCATCTTTTGGTTTCCCAGTTCTTGCCGAGCTAAGGGACAGAGCCAAACTAAAGATGTTCTCGTTGATGGGGAAGACCGCTGACTTCACAATGCCTAGACAGTGGTCACTAAACTCTCGAATCATTTTGTGGGCAAGCCTTGCTCTGATTGTTCTGGGTGCTTTGGGAATTGCAATTGCTGAGTGGAACAACCCAGCAACTCTTGGAGCCTTGGACCCTTTTCAAAGGGTAGTTTCTAGCTTCTTTACCTCTTCGATGACCAGATCAACTGGGCTAAACACAATTGATACTGGAGCAATGGACTCTGGAACCTGGATTGGTATGAATATCTTGATGTTCATCGGTGGTGCAAGTGCTTCAACCGCCGGTGGTATCAAGATTGGCACAGCAGTAATTCTTTTCTACATAGTGCTTACTGAGATCAGGGGAGACACAGCGGTGAATGTTGGGAACCGCAGGTTGCCAAGATCAATGCAACGCCAGGCCCTTACTATTCTTACTATTTACTCTTTGGTGATTATCGGCGCTCTTATGCTTCTAAGGTTCACCACGCCTTTTAGTACTGACCAACTGCTGTTTGAAATCATTTCAGCTGCTGGTACCGTTGGGCTTTCAACTGGAATCACAGCAGACCTTCCTAATCATGCGAAGTTCCTTCTATCGCTACTTATGCTCTTTGGTCGTCTGGGCCCTATCGTGGTTGCCACGTCCCTTGCTCTTAGAAAGACCAAGCGACACTTCGAATACCCTAGAGAAAGCCCCCTAATTGGCTAATAGGCTTACTTACAGATTTACAGCAACAAGCACTTACCACTTGAATGGAGAATCAATTGCCTAACCGGAGTCGACGCGCATCCTCGCAAATGACAAAAGCAAACAGCATCGTAGTAATCGGCCTAGGCCGTTTTGGTACGTCCTTGGCTTTGGAACTTCTCAAAGGAGGCCGTGAGGTACTAGGTATTGATGCTGATGCTCGAATTGTTCAGAATATGTCAGATAAGTTAACCGATGTAGTTCAGGCTGACACAACCGATGTAGCAGTACTTCGTGAACTAGGTATTCAAGATTTTGACTCAGCAGTTGTGGCTATCGGAAGCGATCTAGAGTCCAGTATCTTGACGGCTTCATTGCTTATTGAATTAGAGATTCCTCAGGTCTGGGCTAAAGCCACCAGTACCGCTCACGGTCGTATCCTTACTCAATTGGGTGTTCAGCACGTCATTTTCCCAGAGATGGACATGGGTAAGCGTGTCGCACACATGGTTTCAGGCGAATCCTTGGATTATGTTGAGCTCGATAAAGACTATGTAATGGTCAAGACTGTGGCCCCTGAGATTTTCAATGGCAAGACTCTTGCTCAACTAAAGTTCAGATCAGAGCATGGTGTGACTGTTGTGGCAACTAAGAAAGCTAATGCTTCATACCTGCCATCATTCCCTGAGACAGTAATTGAAACAGGAGACCTAATGGTTGTTGCTGGAAGAACTGAAAGAGTAGATGAGTTCTGCAGGATGGGTCTTTAGCAACTAGCTAGCAAGGCTTACTTGGGCTATTTCTTTAGGTCCGATGCCGCAGCAACCACCAATTATTGTTGCTCCGCAATTAACCCATTGCTGAATGTGTCTATCAGATAGTTTGACTGTTGCACCTTCAAGACGTTTGAGTTTCTCATTCCAGGTCCTACCCGCATTTGGATAAACCACAAACGGACCATATTCCTTAGCTGACTCTAATAGGCCTGCAACTAGCTCTGGGCTAGTGCAATTGATTCCTACATAGTCTGCGCCAAGTTCTTTAGATAGCTTGGCTGCATCTTTTAAGTATTCCCCTGACGAAAGACGTAACTCATCTTTACAGGAGAAAGCAATCCAAACAGGAATGGTGTTGTTTAGGTTCTTAAGCAACTGCAACAACACCTTTGCTTCTCTGATTTCCGGGATTGTTTCTATCGCCAGGTAATCAGGTTGGGTTGCTATAAGAATTTCTAAACGTTCTTTATGAAATTCTCTGATTTCATCTTCGCTGGCTTCATAGTTTCCACGATACTCAGAGCCATCGGCTAGAAATGCTCCGTAAGGGCCTATCGATGCAGCAACTAAGGGTGACTTAGCGTCTCTAGCAAGTTGAACCGATAACTTGAGAGCATCAACTACTTCGTCATGGGTCCAACCCTTAGAGATGCAGCCTGGAAAAGAAACTTGGTAGGTGGAGGTGATTATGATTTCTGCACCTGCTTTGACAAAAGCGGCGTGAGCGTCTCTAATCTGATCTGGGGCACTCTTGAGTAGTTCGCCAGTCCACAGCTCCGATGTGAAGGTGTTACCCAGATCCTCCAAGGCCGTGGCAAGGCCCCCATCCAGCAGAGAGTATTCGCGTTTCATTACAAAAGTCTAACTTGGAGAAAATGTAGCTATTTGGTCAAAGACTTTTTGTTACTGTTGCGGTCAAGGTTATTTGAAGCTTTAGCTAAGAAAATAGCAAAGACAAGAGCTACGACTATGGCTGTGCTTATTCCTAGCTCAATTACCGCTCTATCAAACTGATCTTGTGATTTGCCTGAGGCCAGAGTCATGGAGGCACCAACAGTAAGAATGTGTCTAACCGCTGCAATCACGCCAATGATGAGGAAGTTTTGCAATTGGAATACACCGTCGGTGTATCTAGCTACTACGGTTCTAAGGATTTCAAGAATAATGATTATGAACAGAATGTCGTTGATCGCCTGAATCATTCCATTTGGGAAGAATGGTGTTGTTTCAAAAACCCTGACCACAGAGAAGTAGAGAGCAGCTATGGCTATACCTAAGAGAAATACTCCAAGAACTATGTGGAATATTTCTTCGATTCTTTCTACCCAGCGACCTAGTAGAACTACTTCGTTCCTGTCTTTGATTTCTTTCTTCATGCTTGAAATCTAGTCCAAGGGTAGAAATATAGGTAAGGTTTGGTGGCAGAAACTATTACAGTCTTATCTCGTTCTTGGGCTCTGAAGCCCTGCAAAACGAGCAGCAACAGCAATAAACAAGCAGGCCACAGCACCAATGCCCAGAGCTACCCATAGTTGTCCATTATCTAGATACGCGAAGCCAAAGAACTCAGTGGTTAGCGGCAGAGTGAACATTCCAATAGCCAGTACAACCATGAAGCCAACAATGGCTAACTTGGTCCTATTCAGAGGCCTGGCAAGGCTCAGCAGCACCCATACTCCTGTAACTGAAAGCAGGATAGCTGTGGCTGTTTGTGCTTGCGGCTGTGACCAGCTTTGATCTGACCTAATCACAATTGCTAAGGCAATAACGGCTAATCCAGTAATCAAACCAGCTGGGATACAGAACCTTAGCGAACGCTTCAAAAAACCCTTCTCGTATCTTCTTTGATTAGGAAGTAAAGCAATTAGAAACACTGGTATGCCAATTGTGAAGCCATCAATTGCAGTGAGTTGCCTCGGTAGGAACGGGAACTCCCAGAAAGTTGTACCGAATACGACAGCAAAAAGAATCGCCCAAGTGGTTTTAGTTAGGAAGAGGCTGGCAACCCTTTCAATGTTGGCAATAACTCGACGACCTTCACTAACAATCTCAGCAAAAGGTAATCAAGATTCACAGAGTACTTTCATCAAAACTCGTAACTACTTAGTCTGTGTTGAAGGGTAAATTGGGATTATGACAACAACTGTTCTCCAAGCTTCGCTGTTTGACACTATTGGTGGGCTCCCAGTTCACCCTCTGGCTGTTCACGTAGCGGTGGTTCTGCTACCTCTCTCAGCTATTGCTCTTGGAGTTCTCATCTTTGTCCTTAAATGGAGAAAAACATACTTCCCATTAACTCTTATCGGATTATCTGTTTCGACGGTCTTTACTTTCATAGCTAAGGAATCAGGTGAGCAACTAGAAGAAAGAGTCGGATCTCCAAGAATCCACGAAGACCTTGGAGAAATCCTGTTTCCAGCTTCTGTAGGGCTACTAGCAGTTGGCCTAGCTTTTTACTTCCTGAACAAAAGCAATAAGCCAAAATGGATGATTCAGTCTGTTGCAGGCGTTGCCCTAGCCGCAATTGTTTCGGTATCAACTTTGACCTACTTTGTAGGACATACAGGAGCAGAAGCAACTTGGGCTGACAGGATTGCGCCTCAGGATTTAATTCCTATTCCTGAGCCATCGATGTCAGAGACTCCAACTCCGACACCGACAGCAGCGCCAACCAAAACATCAAGTGCACCAAAACCTACAAAGACAACAACTCCTAAACCAAAGCCTGTTGTTGAAGGCTATACAAAAACAGATCTTGCTAAGCATGCGACCGAATCTGATTGCTGGAGCGTTGTGAATGGGGTTGTTTATGACCTCACAAGTTATGTTTCGTCTCACCCAGGCGGGTCTTCAGCAATCTCAAACATTTGTGGAAAAGATGCGACACAAGTTTTCTCTAGACAACACGGGGGAGACCCTAGCCCAACCAACATCCTGGAGAGTTTCAAACTTGGTGCATTCAATGACTCTTTGGGATCAGTCCCAGTCGCTTCTAGTTTTGAAGACTAAACAGTCTGAGCTTTAGTTACTGCCCGAACAATAACTAAACCAACCACGGCACCAACTAGTTGTGCTGCAATAAATGGCAAAACAGATATAGGTGCAATACCAGCAAAGGTATCGCTAAAGATACGGCCAACTGTCACAGCAGGGTTTGCAAATGAAGTCGAAGAAGTAAAGAAGTAAGCAGAACCAATCCAGGTTGCAACAGCTACTGGAATAAGTGTTCCTTGGTTACGCTTTGATAGCACTCCGATAACTGTGATTAGTCCAGCTGTTGCGATCATCTCTCCAACTAGCATGCCAGTGCTGTTTCTAAGCTTTGTTGAGATCTGAAGCACTTCTAGATCAAACATTAGGTTTGCAAGCATTGAACCAAAAATGGCACCAGTGACCTGAGCAAATAAGTATGAAATCGCCTCACCAGGTTTTAGGTTCTTGCTGAATAACTCAACAAGAGAAACTGCTGGATTAAAGTGAGCACCGCTTACTGGAGCTAAGACAAATATCAAAAGCACAAGGGCAAAGATGGTTGAGATTGTGTTAATCAACAGCGCTATGCCTGCATCGGTTGAAAGATTAGTGCCCATGATGCCAGAGCCAACAACCACACAAACTAGAAGTGCAGTGCCAGAGAACTCTGCTACTGACTTACCTAATGTTTTAGCCATGGTCTTATACCTTTCAAAATCTCTATGGATAGAGTACTAGACCACTGTGAACAGCCAAGGAACTAGGGCAAGTTTCGGTTATAGGTGACAAACTCAGATAACTCAGCGATGCTGTCATAAAGTGATCTAGCAACTGTGTTGTCTTTACGGGTTTCCCAGTAAATCTTCTCTGAGCCCATAGCTTTAGCAGGCTCTTCAAGGGCAAGAATCAAAGCCTTGCCAATACCTTTACCTCTAACACCTTTAGCCACAAAGAGATCTTCTAGGAAAAGGTTTGGTGCTACCGACCAGCTAGAACTAGTAAATGAGTAGTGAGCTAGGCCCACCAATTGACCATCTAGTTCAGCAACTAACCCGTGCATATCAAAAGAAGGTTCGTTGAGTCTTTGCCAGGTCAGCTGGGTCTGCTCTCTAGATATCTCTGCTTCATAGAACTCAAGGTAGCCAGCCCAAAGAATGTGCCACTCATCGGCATCCCTCAGTTCCAGTGGTCTGATTGTTATCGGCATAGTCAAATACTACGGAGATTCGCTCTAGCCTTGCTAGCGAAGCCCTGTGCCCGATGCACAGAAAAGCCTTCTAGCAGGTAACTCTCGGGTTTATGTGAGAGATTAGGGGTAGAAGCCGAGATAACAGGGAGAACTAGTTAGATGAGTAAAAAGCGTTGGATCTGGTTATCCGCCACAGCGTTAGTGCTAATTGTCGTGATTGGTCTAGCAACCAATCGAGTTCTCACTAGAGAATCTAACTTTGAGACCTATGAGGTTATTCCAACATCTGTTGTGAAGACAGTGGCTGCCAATGGGCAGCTAGCAGAAACTCAGTTACTTGCCTACGGCCCAAGTGAACAGCCTGTGCAGTTAGCAGCTAATGGCTCAGTGGCCATCCCTGCTCAGTTTGGGGTAAGCCTTGAAATAAGCAGCATTGAAGTTTCAGTTGGTGACAAAGTTGCCGATGGTGATCTGCTGTTCACCTATAGAAATCAGTTCGGACTAAACACCAGAGTGACAGCCCAATCAGCTGGAGTTGTTAGAACCGTTGATACAGCAGAAGGTCTAAGAACCTCGGGTCAGGTTGTTTCTATCGGAAGCAACAAGCCAATCGTTTCTGTATTCGCTAGTGAATACGATGCTGATCTTTTGGATCTAAGCCAGAAGGCGACTATTGAACTTGATGCCATCAACGCTGTCTTTGAAGGTGCTGTTATATCTATCGGCCAGGTTGCTAACTCGGTGAGCGGTATCAAGCAGTATGAGGTGCTGGTTGAAGTGAAGAAGATTCCAGCAGGAGCAAGATTTGGCATGAGCGCAACTGCAGAGATTGAAGTTGAAAGAGCTGACGAAGTCCTAGCTGTCCCTATGAGTGCCCTGATTGGTGAACTACCTGAAGTTAAGATTCTTAGAAATGATTCTGGTGGAGCATCAGAAGTTGAAACTGTGAAAGTTGTTCTAGGTATCAAGGGCGATAGCTTGGTTGAGATTACCTCTGGTGTTACTGCAGGTGATTTAGTCATCACTGGTATTGATGGAAAGATTCCCGCTGAAATTCAATTCGGTCCTCCACGTGGAGCCGGAAACAATGGCTGATGAAGTCGTTCGCTTAGACAAGGTTCGTAGAGATTATCTAGTTGGCGATCAGGTAACTACAGCTCTTGATGGTGTTGATCTAGTTATTGAACGTGGTGAGTTTGTAGCTATCGTAGGCCCTTCGGGAAGTGGTAAGTCCACCATGATGAACCTAATTGGTTGCCTAGATAGACCAAGCAAAGGTTCAGTCATGATTGCTGGCGATTCAACCAATGAGCTTACTGATAACCAGCTAACCAGCCTTAGATCTAAAGCTATTGGCTTTGTCTTTCAACAGTTTCAACTACTTCCAAACACCACAGCTATTGAGAACGTTATGGCGCCACTTTTATATCAAGGTGTTAGCCCTAAAGAAGCTAAGCGCAAAGCAGCAGCGATGCTGACTCAACTTGGCCTTGGCGACAGATTGAACTTTGATCGGAACCGTTTATCTGGAGGACAACAGCAAAGAGTTGCGATCGCTAGAGCACTTGTTACTAGCCCAGACATTGTCTTAGCTGATGAACCAACCGGTGCCCTGGATTCCAAGACAGGGGCAGCAGTTGTAGAGCTACTAAAGGATTTACATAAAGATGGTCGCACCATCGTCCTTATTACTCACGATTTAGATATTGCAGCTAGTGCACCTAGAAGAGTCTTCCTTAGAGATGGCCAGATTGAACGAGATGAACGAGGTTCAAGATGAGACTTCTAGGAACAGCAGCTCTTGCCCTAAATAGAATCTGGGCCACCAAGATCAGATCACTTCTAACAATGCTCGGTGTTGTCATTGGTGTTGCAGCCATTGTTGCTCTGACATCTATCGTGGATGGAGCTTCTCAAGGAATCAATAAGTCATTGGCAACCCTTGGTACCAATCAGTTGAACATCACAGCATTAGCTGCTGATTCTCTAACTGAGCAAGATGCTGAAGCGCTTGGTGCTTTAGAGAACGTGTCAGTGATGTTTGTTCAATCACAAAACCAGGGAACTATCGCAACAGTTGATAACCGAGTGAATGCTCGGCTAGTTGGGGTATCCGCCAAATACTTCGAAGCAGTAAAGCCTGAGATTGCTATTGGCTCATATCTATCTAGTAGTTCATTTGCAGCAACAGCAAAGGATGTTGTCTTTGGAGCAGATGCTGCTAATGACCTTGGTCTAACTAGTGACATGCTCGGAAAAACAGTGAAGCTCAATGGACAGGATTTCAGGCTTGTCGGAGTCTTAGATGATCAGGCAGGGTTTGGAACTTCTGGAAGAGTTTATGTTCCTATTGACTCAGCTAGAAAACTTTTTAGCCAGTATCCATACGTCTCAAGCATTGTTATTCAAGCTAATACCCCCGAACAGGTTGACACTCTTCAATTGCAGGCAGATGTCCTTCTAAGAGAAAGATATGGTCTAGGAGAAGACACCACTGCTCGTTACACAATTACTAACCAAGCATCTTTGATAGCTGCTGTTGGATCCATCACTGCCACGCTAGGACTATTACTTACAGGTATCGCAGCCATCAGCTTGATTGTTGGTGGTATTGGAATCATGAACATCATGCTGGTTTCAGTTAGAGAGCGAACTAGAGAAATCGGTGTTAGAAGAGCCATTGGTGCCAAGCAGTCAAACATCCTCACTCAGTTCTTGATTGAAGCAATAGTGCTATCTCTCGCTGGTGGAGTAGTGGGTCTGATTCTTGGTCAGATAGCCGCATTTTTCCTGGCCATCATTGGTGACTGGGTATTCTCCATACGACTAGACACCATAGGGCTAGCCTTAGGTTTCAGCTTGCTAGTTGGTGTTGTCTTTGGTGTTTGGCCAGCAAGGCAGGCAGCCAAGCTAGAACCAATTGATGCACTTAGGTTCGAATAAGAAATCAGTTAGCTTTACTTACAGAGCACTTTCTTTAACCGAGCTTGAGTCTTTCTTGGCAAGCCACAATAGGTAAGCTCCGATTGTTAGCTCGAAGATAAATCCAGCAAGTGGAATCATCCAGTGACCCATCAGCATGGCTGTGTCATGAGAAATGTGCTCTCTCGGCAATAGGCCCCAGAAGGCGTGAAAAACCCATGCGATTCCGAAATAGTAGAGGGAAACTCTGAAGCCCAGAACCGCAAGAAGGATCATGAGTCCAAAAATCAGGATTTCGATTAGTTCTCCGGAGTGGGCAAAAGTCATTCCCGTCCACATTGCAAAAACCAGCCAGAAAGCTTTCTTGCCTTCGATAGGAAGCCAGAGGGTGCTTGCTATAAGCCCTATGGCAACTGGAGCAGCAACCCAAACCGATAGCTGATCCATGGAAACCATTCCAACGATCATGATCTCAATAATGAGAACTGACAACATAACCACAGCCCCTAGTGTTCTTCCCGAGCCAGTGGTGAGCAATCCCTTTGCTGATGAAGTGGAGACAATAGCTTCTTTGAAGAATCCTTTACGTATGCGCCACATTAGGTAGAAGGCAACTACCAAGTCATACATCAAACAGGCAAGAGGTAGATCATGTTGATGCTCAGGAAGATCGCGAGGGATTAGGTCCCAAAGCGGATGAATGAACCAGATAGCAGCAATAAACCATGGCGACCAGAAGACTCCTGCGATTGCAGCTAGAAATACCAGAATCAACATGAAGTACTCAATATCTGAAGTACCTAGGTAGACAGATGACAAAAGCCATGCAGTCACTGCGGCCCAAGAAAGAAGTTGAGCTCTAGGTGGAAGCCAGAACAACAGCCCTACAAGCAGAATGCCCAGGGGGATTGCAGCGATCAAAAGGATGTCTAGTTGGGTCG
>JBILRF010000030.1:0-8390 GCA_044372795.1 Rhodoluna sp.
ACCTGCTCGGTTGGCTGTGCGCCAACACCTAGCCAGTAAAGTGCTCGCTCTGAGTTAACTTCAATGATTGATGGGTGGTTAGTTGGTACGTAACGACCGATCTCTTCAATAACGCGACCATCACGTGCTTTACGTGAGTCGGCTACGACGATACGGTAGTGAGGCGTCTTTAGTTTTCCTAGACGCTTAAGGCGGATTTTTACAGCCACAATGCTCCTGTTTATGAATTGGGGCGAACAATCAACCGTGAGCGTGGGGGCACACTCGGTATAAAAGCTCTGATGGGTTGCCCATTCAGCTTGGTTAGAGGGTCAAGCTGCAGGCAACCTCTCTATTCTGCCAGAAATAACTGGCAGGAGCAACCAACTATCCCCCTAAACCGAAGGATGAACCTGAATTGCCCTGTTTAGGAGGTTGAATACCTGCGATCTCAGCTGCTCGCTTAGCAGGATTTCCTGACTTAGCCTTTTTCTTGCCCTTGTCCTTCTTAGCCTGAGGCCTAGGCATAGCCCCCATGCCAGGTGGCATTCCAGGAATACCAGGGTTACCGCCTTTAGACATAACCTTCATCATCTTGGCTGCCTGCTCAAACCTATTGACCAAAGAGTTCACATCGGTAACGGTCATGCCTGAGCCCTTAGCAATACGAAGCCTTCTTGAACCATTGAGGATCTTTGGATCTCTGCGCTCTTTAGGAGTCATTGCCCTGATGATTGCCTCAGTGCGATCAATCTCTTTCTCATCGAGGTTATCTAGCTGACCTTTGAGCTTTCCTGCTCCTGGCATCATCGAAAGCATGCTCTTGAGTGATCCCATCTTTCTAAGCTGCTGCATTTGCTCAAGGAAGTCTTCTAACGTGAAGGCATCCTTGGCCATCTTTTCTGCAATGGCCAGAGCTTCCTGCTCATCGTAAGACTTTTGAGCTTGTTCGATGAGGCTAAGGATGTCTCCCATATCCAGAATTCTTGAAGCCATACGATCTGGATAGAAAGGCTCAAAGGCATCCATGCCTTCACCGGTTGAGCTAAACAGAATTGGCTTACCTGTTACCTGAGCCACAGATAATGCAGCTCCACCACGAGCATCGCCATCAAGCTTGGTTAGAACTACACCTGTGATGCCAACACCATCTTCAAAGGCTTTGGCAACATTGACAGCATCTTGACCAATCATTGAGTCAATAACAAACAGCACTTCATCAGGGTCAGTTGCTTTCCTGATGTCGTTAGCTTGCTTCATTAGTTCTTCATCAATACCTAGACGACCTGCGGTGTCAACGATCACTACTGAGAACTGCTTCTGCTTAGCGTGCTTGATTGAATCTTTAGCAACGCTTACCGGGTTACCTTTGCCATTACCTTCTTCAGGAGCAAATACTGGAACTCCAACACGTTCACCAATAACTTGAAGTTGATTCACGGCATTAGGTCTTTGTAGATCACAGGCAACAAGTAAAGGAGTCTGCCCCTGCTCTTTGAGCCACTTGGCTAACTTTCCAGCAAGGGTTGTTTTACCAGAACCCTGCAAACCTGCCAGCATGATTACTGTTGGTGGGTTCTTAGCAAACTGAATTCTTCTTGCTTCCCCACCCAAGATGACAATCAGTTCTTCTTGAACAATCTGCACTACCTGTTGAGCAGGGTTTAGCGCCTTCGATACTTCATCGCCAAGTGCTCTTTCACGAACAGCGGCGATGAATGTCTTTACAACCTCAAGAGCAACGTCAGCTTCAAGTAGCGCTCTTCTGATTTCTCTAAGGGTTGCATCAATGTCAGCAGCAGAGAGCTTACCCTTGGCACGTAAACCCTTGAACGTTTCGACTAAACGATCTGAAAGATTTCCAAACACTAATTCTCACCTACTAACCCAATTGCAAACTCTTTGGCATCAAAGAAACCAAAGTCGTTGATGCCTTCACCGACACCCACTAGTTTGACAGGAATATTCAACTGGTCCTGGATTGCATAAACAATTCCGCCCTTAGCACTGCCATCTAACTTAGTTAGAGCAATACCAGTTACCGAAGCAACCTCAGTAAAGGCTTTAGCCTGGGTCATAGCGTTTTGACCTGTGGTTGAATCCAAAACCAGCAACACCTCACTTATAGGCAACTGCTTTTCAATAACTCTTCTGATCTTTCCTAGCTCATCCATCAAACCCTGTTTGTTCTGTAGTCGCCCTGCAGTATCAATAATCAGAACATCGCTGCCATTAGCAATAGCCTTCTCAACTGTTTCGTAGGCAACAGCAGCTGGATCTTGACCTTCGGTTACTGGCTTCACAATTTCAGAGTTACTTCTAGTAGCCCAAGTCTCTAACTGTTCAACAGCTGCAGCTCTAAAGGTGTCAGCAGCTCCTAGAGTTACCTTCGCTCCACCTTCAACGAGGTAGTTGGCTAACTTGCCTATGGTTGTTGTCTTACCTGCTCCGTTCACACCAACCACCAAAATCACATAAGGCTGCTTGCCTGAATCAAGATTGAGTGCAGCATCAGTTCTTGAAAGCTTCTCGGTAAGAAGTTCAGTGAGAATTGCCTTTAGTTCAGATTCTGTTCTGGCTCCGGCTCTTTTAGCCCTTGCCTTAACTTCAGAGACAATATCTTCGGAAGCCTGAATACCAAAGTCAGCTTGAATAAGAACATCTTCGAGTTCCTCTAAGTTCTCAACATCGAACTTGATGCGAGAGAAAACTGCTTTGAATCCTTTAGAAAGGTTTCGCTTAGGTAATTCAACTTTGACTAGTTCTTGAGGCTCTACTTCAACAAGAGCTTCGACTAAGACTTCTTGCTCTTGGACTACTTGCTCTTCAACAGCTTGGTCGGCTGCTTGGTCCTTTTTGCGCCAGAACTTCAAGCCAGCCAAGGTTAGTCTTCGCTAACTTCTAGACGCTGGCTAACAACAGCGCTGATACCGTCTTGACGCATTGAAACACCATAGAGAGCATCGGCAATTTCCATTGTTCTCTTCTGGTGAGTAATGATCACAAGCTGAGATGACTTCTTCAGATCTAAGAAGATATCCAGTAGACGTCCTAGGTTGGCATCATCAAGTGCAGCCTCAACCTCATCGAGCACATAGAACGGTGAAGGACGCGCCTTGAAGATTGCAACTAGTAGTGCCAAAGCTGCAAGTGAACGCTCACCACCTGAAAGCAAGCTCAATCTTTCAATACGCTTACCTGCTGGCTTGACGTTAACTTCAAGACCGGTAGTGAGCATGTTGTCGTGATCGGTTAGGTAGATAGAACCAGTTCCACCAGGGAATAGCACTGGGAATACTTGTTCGAATGCCTTCTTTGTGTCTTCGAAAGCTTCTTCGAAGATGGACTGCATCTTGCTATCTAGTTCCTTGATGATATCCATCAGATCCGCACGGGTCTTTGTAAGGTCAGCCAGCTGCTCAGTTAGGAACTTGTGTCTTTGCTCAAGGGCTGCAAACTCTTCAAGAGCAAGGGGGTTTACTCGACCTAGACGCTCAAGTAGTCGCTCTGCTTCATGAAGACGCTTCTGCTGTTCCGACTTGACGAAAGGCTTGGGAGATTCTGGGTTCTCTGGGTCTGGAATGAGTTGGTCTGGGCCATATTCAGTAACCAATACTTGCTGATCTAGAGCAAGGTCTTCGCTTGCCTTGGCAACAAGGTTGGCCAGGTTCAGTCTCTTCTCGTGGTTAGAAAGTTCAATGTCGTGAACTGTCTGAGTTAGCGCAGACAGCCTGTTTTGAACTGTTGCTGTTTCACCACGAAGACGAACTAGCTCTTCGTTCTGGTTGCGTCTCTTGCTCTCAAGATCGTGCAAAGCGAGTTTGGCAACCTGAGCTGATTTCTCAATTGCTGAAATAGCCACTGGAAGTAATTCAAGAACACTCTGAGCGCTAGCTAGTTGCCTTGCCTGTAATTGTGCAGCAGCCTTAGACCTTTCAATAGCATCTAGAGCATCACCGATCTGTGAACGAAGTGAGGCGGCTCGCTCAGATTCGACTCTTAGGCGATCGCTTGCTGAACCAAGTTCAACTTTGACATCAAGTTCTTTTTGTCTGGCATTATCTAAAGCCAGCGCTAAATCAACTCTTGCTGAGGTGTCTAGGTTTGGTCTTTCACGTCTAGAGAACTCTTCGTGAAGCTCTGTTGCTAGCTTCACAGCCTGCTGGGCAACAGCAATACCTTCACGAGCAGTATCAGCAACTCTTTCTAAACGAGCTCTTTCACCATCTAAGGCTTCGACCTGGACTCTTAGTCGTCCCAGTTTTTCAGCGTGTGAAGCAAGTTCAGCATCGTGCTTTTTTAGTTCAGCAAGAGCACGAGCAGCTTGTTCTTTAGCTGTGGTCTCTTGAGATCTAGCAGTGTTTAGCTCTGCTCTTAGTCTTTCGATGCTGGTGTTCGCATCAGCAAGAGCAGTCTCAGCACCATCGCGTTCAGCAACAAGCTCAACCTTTGAAGGCTTCTGCCCTGAACCACCTCTAATTACAGACTCGGTTAGAACATCACCTTCCTTGGTGATAACAACTAGTTTGTTTGCACTTGGCTGTGCTGCATATAGAGCGCGTGCTGCTGCAATGTCATCAACTATTACAACGTTTACTAGGTTGGCAAGAATGCCTGTTGGTGCATCAACAACATCAACAGCATTTCTAGCGCCAGAGATCTGTGGCAAGTTAGTTGGCTTGATCTTGCTTTCAATATCAGCAACAACTAGTTCAACTCGACCACCGTTATTACCCTTGAGGTGTTCGATAGCTGCAAGAGCATCTGCTCTGTTATCGGCAACGATTGCATCAGCTAGGGTTCCTAAAGCTGCTGAGATAGCCGCTTCAAAGCCAGTATCGATTCTCATGTGTGAGGCAACTAGACCTCTAATACCTTGAAGGCCTGCAGAGTTCAGCTCTGTAGTTCCATCTTTTTGCTCAAGAGTTAGATTCAAAGCATTGCGCTTAGCTAGAAGAGAGTCTCTCTCACGCTCAGCTGTGTGTAGTTCATCTCTTAGCGATTCAATCTTTGCTGAAACAGAAGTTACTTCGTTCTGAGCCTTTTCATACTGCTGCTCATAGGTACTCTCCTGAGGAGAAGAGAAACTAAGTTCTGACTCTAAAGACTCATAACTTGATTGAGCGGCCTGGTATCTTGAGTTGGCTTCCTGAAGAGCATCCTCGTGACGAGAGAGTTCCTCTTGAGATGAAGCAAGCTTGGCCTTGGTTAGATTTACTTCACCAGCAAGACGCGCTAGCTCTGCATCGAAGGCCGCAATCTCAGCACTTCTTTGAGCAGCTTGGTTGTCAAATTCTTCTAGGACGGATCTTGCTTCATCACGCAGTAAAACAGCATCCCGCAGTGCTCCACGAAGGGTTTCAACTGCAACGTTTAGTTCAACAACACTTGAATCAGCTGCTTTAGCTTCTTCTTCAATAGCAGCAGGATCAACCTGGGATGCATTCAATGTCTTTTGCGAGGTAAGTAATGCAACTCTCTGGTTAGCAATAGCCAGCATGGTGCGGAACTTCTCAGTAACAGTGTCGAATGCGAAAGCAAGAGATCTAGCCTCTTCAACTTCACTTGACATCTGCTGGTTCTCAAGTTCGGTAAGTCTTGAAGTGTTTTCATCCAGCTGCTGCTTGAGGATGTTCTTTTCAGCTTTTCTATCAGCTTCAGATTGTGAAGTCTGATCTAAGCCTTTTAGCAATTCAACAACTTCTGCTGCCATCAATCTTGCTTTGGCATCTCTAACAACAGAGGCAATACCTTGAGCTTGACGAGCAGTTTCAGCTTGCTGACTTAGAGGCTTAAGTTGTCTTCTAACTTCACCAGCTAAATCGTTTAGACGAGTTAGGTTTCCCTGCATTGCTTCAAGTTTGCGCTCAGTCTTTTCTTTTCTTCTGCGGTGCTTCAAGATACCGGCAGCTTCTTCGATATAGCCACGACGCTCTTCAGGTGTTGCCCTTAGAACACCATCAAGCATTCCTTGACCCACGATGACGTGCATCTCACGACCGAGACCTGTATCACTTAGAAGTTCTTGAACATCAAGTAGTCGACAAGGTTCGCCATTGATCGCATACTCAGATCCACCGTTTCTAAACAGTGTTCTTGAGATAGTAACTTCGGTGTAATCAATTGGTAGGGCACCATCGGTGTTATCAATTGTTAGAGAAACCTCTGCTCGACCTAGAGGTCCTTTAGTTGCGGTACCAGCAAAGATGACATCTTCCATCTTTCCACCGCGTAAAGTCTTAGCTCCCTGCTCACCCATAACCCAAGCAAGAGCATCAACGACGTTAGATTTACCTGAACCGTTAGGTCCAACGACCGCGGTCACACCTTTTTCAAGGATAAAAGTCGTTGGATTTGCGAACGACTTAAAGCCCTTGAGGGTCAGGCTTTTCAGATGCAAAACAGTTCGCTTTCGTAGGAGGGTGTAAAGGCTAAAGCCTAAACTTTGGGGTCTTTATAAAAATTACCTTATCTAAGGGCCTCACTTTGCCCTTAAGCCAGATTTGCCTAAAGATAAGGGCCTTTATCGCCTAAGTCTTTGGCAAGAGGGGCAGAAATGGGACCCTCGGTTCATCCAGTTCTCCCTCTTTATGGCCCTACCGCACCTTTTACAAGGCAACCCGGTAAGCCCATAGGCATTGAGGCTAATGCTGAAATAACCCGATTCACCGTTGATGTTCTTGTATTGCTCATCAAAGCTGGTTCCACCAGCCTCACAGGCATTGGCTAGAACCACTCGAACATGCTCTAGCAGCTCTTTAGCCTTTGGCTTAGATATAGAGGCAGCTGGCTGGTCATAGTGAATCCTGGCCAGCCATAGCGACTCATCAGCATAGATATTGCCAATCCCGCTAAGCACACCCTGATCCAATAAGACTCTCTTGATGCCTGACTGCTTCTTCTTGAATAACTTCAAGACTTCATCAACACTGAAAACAGGATCTAGTGGATCTCTAGATATATGAGCCACCTGGTTAGGAATCATATTCACCCAAGGCTCCCCTGAGTTATCCTGACCGCTATACCCACCTGGAAATCCATCAGCTGTTGGTTCCATCACATCGATAGCCAAAGAACCAAAGATTCTCTGATCAACAAATCTGAGCTCATACTTAGAACCATCTTCTGCCTTCAGATAGATAGTCACTCTTGTTAGAGCATCTTCAGTAAAGCCAGGGGTTCTGAGTAGCATCTGACCACTCATCCCTAGATGGCCAATTAGAGCTAACTGTGGTTCATTCTTTTTTCTATTCAAAGGAAGCCACAGAAACTTACCTCTACGAACAGCAGCTTGAATAGTTCTACCAGTGAGTGTTTCAACAAAATCTCCCGAAGACGCTGGATGACGCTTCAAGCTTCTAACATCATGAACTTTGATTTTGGTAACTTTTGCTCCAGCAACAACTTCAGCAAGTCCTGCCCTTACCGTTTCAACCTCAGGTAACTCAGGCATGACTAACCTCTAAGAGTTTTAAGTGCAGCGATAGCTGCCTGAGCTTCAGCGGCCTTACGTGTTCTTCCTGAACCAGAAGCAAGAGCATCACCATCAACGATTACCTTGGAGAAGAAAGTTCTGTCATGATCAGGCCCTTCATGGGTAACTTCAAATGAAGCATCTGATTTTCCTAGAGATTTCAATAGTTCACTCAAGACAGTTCTAGGTTCCGAAGTTTCTAGGTGTTCGTCTTCTGAACTTAGAAGAGGAAGCACTAGTGAATCAATAATGTGTTTAGCCGGGGCTAAACCACCTGAAAGATATGCAGCGCCAATAACTGCTTCAAAAGTGTCAGCAAGAATATTGGTTTTGTTTCTGCCATCTGTTGAGATCTCGCCTTTACCAAGACGGATGAATTCACCAAGGCCAATTTCATTGGCAGCGATAGCTAAAGTCTTTGCAGAAACAGTTGCACTTCTAAGTCTTGAAAGTGATCCTTCATCAAGATCTGGGTTCTCTGAGAAGACATGCCCAGTTACGACAAAACCCAACACTGAATCGCCTAAAAACTCTAGGCGTTCGTTGTTGGGTATTTTGCCGTTTTCGTAAGCGTAAGAACTGTGAGTTAAAGCTAACTCGAGTAGATCCGCTTCAATAGTTATGCCAAGTCTTTGAGTGAGCGAGGCGTAGTTCAAGGTGTGAACCGAAGTTTAGGCGTCTGCTACCTTGCGGCCCTTGTACTCGTAGAACTGAACAACGCCATTAGCGTCTTCTACGGCACGAGCACGGTGAGGCAAGCTGTATACGGTCTTACCGTTTTCGACAGTCTTAACTAACTGTGTGTTAGTTGCAATCCATGCTGAACGACGGTGACGAGTGTTTGATCTCGATAGGCGTCTCTTTGGTACTGGCATCAGTCTTCACTTTCTTGAGCAAGTTTCTTTAGTTCATTCCACCGCGAATCAATCGGGGCTTC
>JBILRF010000015.1:0-29145 GCA_044372795.1 Rhodoluna sp.
CAGGAAAGTTGTCTGTAACAATCAACAAGATTGCTCAGACACCATTGGTTCTTACACCAGTGTCTTCATTCCTACAGTTCTCAGAGTCACCTAAGTCCACAACAGTTGTGAACCTAACCGGTGGCACTGGAACTGGAGCAGTTACCTACTCTGTAGACCCAGGTAGCTCAAGTGTTTGTTCAGTAGCCGTGGTCAACCAGGTTGCTACTGTTACAGCGAACTACTTCGGTTACTGTGTGATCAATGTCACCAAGGCAGGAGATGTCAACTTTGCGGATGCAACTGCAACCACAACCATTCGTATCTCTCAGCCTGGAACAGACATAACAGCAACTGTTCCTAAGAACGAAGTTCCTTTCGTATCTGCTCCAACAGTTGTAAACACTGTTTATGTTGATGGCTCTAAAGAGGGAGATATCCTCAGCTACTCAGTTGACCCAGCAAGCAGGGACATCTGTCGTGTTACCGGTAACGGTGCAACCGCGACTGTTACAGCTCTTGCTCAAGGTGTGTGTAGCGTATTGGCTATCAACGTTTCTAGAGCTCCAGATGGAACGCTGATTGCTTCTAGCTCTGTTGCTACTTTCACTATTAGTAGAAGCAACCAGACCGATGTAGTGCTATCTCACTCCCCATCACCTGTTTACTATGCAGTGCCTGCGGCCACTACTGTAATCACTGTTGCTGGTGGAGTTCCAGGCTCTGCTATCACTGCAACAGTTGATCCAGCTAGCGCTGAGAACTGTTCAGTAACTGTTGCTGGTGACAAAATCACAATGACTGCTCTTCAAGTTGGTGAGTGTCTAATCAACTTCAACAAGGATGGTAACGCTGGGTTTGCTCCTTACGAGACAACCTACAAGGTAGACATCTTGAAGACTAAGCAGGCTGACATTACTGTTACTGCTAGCCCAAGTGCTCTAACTTACTCAGCATCAGATGTTGTAACTGCAACTCTGAGCACCGTTGGTGGTTCAAGCACTGGTGATGTAAGTTATGCAGTTGCCGAAGGTTCAGCAACTATCTGTTCTGTTTCAGGAAACGTTGTAACAGTTATCACCGGTGGTGACTGTGTTGTTACAGCTACCAAGGCAGGCGATGTTAACTTCGCAGATGCAACTGATGATGTAACAATCAAGATTGCTAAGGGTGCTCAGTCAGCACTTTCTGTGACAGCTGCTGATGAGAGTTTGCAGTATGTATTGGGTGAAACCGTTCAAACTGAACTATCAACAACCGGTGGTTCAGGTGATGGTGAGATCACATACAGCATCGCTGAAGAAAGTGCTGCTATCTGTGCACTTGATGGAAACAACGTAGTTGTTCTAAAGGCTGGTACCTGTAAGGTAAACGCTGAAAAGGCTACTGACCCTTACTTCAACTCAGCAGCAGCGAGTGTAACAATCATCATCGCTAAGGGTGTTCAAGCACAATTCTCACTATCAACTGTTGATGATGTTCTGCAGTATGACGTTGATGATGTTGTTAGAACTGGACTGTTGCCAGAAGGTGGATCAGGAAATGGTGCAGTTAGCTACACCGTGGCCTCATCAAGCCTTCTTGTCTGTGCTCTTCAGAACAACAACATCGTGGCTCTTCGTGCAGGTTTCTGTACTATCGATGCGGTTAAGGCAAGCGATAGCGACTTCTTAGCTGCAACTGCCTCGGTGACTATTGAGATCATCAAGGCCAACCAGGCTCCGCTAGTGCTAGCTTCAGAAGATGCAACCCTTGCTTACCTAGAAGGTGTAACAGTTAGAACTCGCCTGTCTGTAACCGGTGGTTCAGGTACTGGTGCAGTCACATATGCTGTTGCTCAGGGCAGTGCTTCTGTTTGTTCAGTAGCAGGCAATGTTGTTACTGCTCTAACCAGTGGTGACTGTGAACTTGTTGCTACCAAGGCAGAAGATGCTAACCACTTTGCGACTACCGATTCCCTAGTGCTAAAGATCACTAAGGGTATTCAGGCTGCACTGACTGTTACTGCAACTAACCCAACCCTTACCTACACAAGCACTAACCCTGCTTCAACCACTCTGTCAACCACAGGTGGTTCAGGTGATGGGGCAGTTACCTATGAACTAGCTGAGCAATCAGTTGGTGTCTGTGCTCTAGTGGGCAACGTAGTAACCGTAATTACTGGTGGTGACTGTGTTGTTATTGCTACTAAAGCAGGTGACAGCAAGTTCGAGCCAACTACTGGTTCAACTACCGTTGTAATCCAGAAGGGAACTCAAACTCCTCTAGTTCTAACTGCCGACAAGCAGTCACTACCGTATGACAAGAACGAACCAGCCAAGGCCGAGCTTGAAGTCGCAGGTGGTTCTGGAGATGGCCAGGTTGAATACTCTGTTTCACCGGCAAGCGCTGCTATCTGTGAAATTGACGGCGACTTCGTTGTATCTCTAAGAGCTGGAAGCTGTGTGGTTGTTGCAACTAAGGAAGCAGACCCATTCTTCAACTCTGCTTCTGCAAACATCACAATCACATTCACTAAGGCAGCTCAGGATGCTCTTGTTGCAAGCGTTGCACCAGGACATGTTGCTTCTCCTGAATGGAATGGAACCAAGACAACTCAGATGATCCTCACCGGAGGTGATGGCTTTGGAGCACACACTCTAGTTGGTCTATCGCCAAGCATCTGTTCTGTTGAACTAGTAGGTCAAAGAGTTAATGTGACCGCTATTGCTGCAGGTAACTGTGAGTTCCGTGTAAACAAGGACGGAGATTACAACTTCCTAGATGCAACACCGCTATCGCACACAATGGTTGTTGGTAGTGCTTCTACTGACCTAACTGTGAGCATCGATGCTGCAGCAGATCTAGTTGCAGGCGCAACAGGCACTGTTGAGATCACTGTTACAAACATTGGTGACGCAGCAGCAGCTGATGCGACTGTTGACTACACTCTTCCAACTGGATTCAGTGCAGTTGCTCCGCTACCGGCAGGTTGCTCACTTGTAAGTAGCAGCCTAGTTCGTTGTGTATCCTCAGCAGTTATTCCAGCAGATGGAACCGTGAAGTTCTCGATTCGCGTTTCTGTTCCTGGTTCTGCTGTCGGTGGAAGCATGAGCGCAGGTGGAAGCCTAGCTCTAACATCTAGCACTCCAGATTCAAGTGTTGAAAACAACTCTGTGACTGGTGAAGATGCTAACTTCCTGATCACTAAGGCTCCAACAGCATTCAACAAGACTGCTTTGGCTCCTATGCAAACAAAGTCTCCGTTCAGCGACACTCTTGAAGCTGTTGGTTTCCCTGCAGTTACCTACGCTGTGACAGCTGGAACTCTTCCTGCTGGATTGAGCTTGAATGCAGCTACCGGACAGATCTCAGGAACCCCAACAGGTGTAGGTGCATACAGCTTTACCGTTACTGCATCTAACAGTGCTGGATCATTCTCTAGAGTGTTCTCTGGTTCAATTTCACCAATCCCAGTTGTTACTGCCCCAGGCTTTGGTATCTCAACAAACACTGTTCCTGCTGGAACTACAGTGACCATTGTTGGAACAAACCTTGATCTAGTAACAAGTGCAATCATTGGTGGCAGAAACGCAAACATCACATCCAAGACTGCAACTCAGATTGTCTTGGCTGTGCCAAATGCTACAGCCGCAGGTTACGCTGCCATCAGCCTGATTTACCCTCAGGGTATTTTGGAAGCTGGTACGTTCACCTACACCGGTACCGCAAAGATGGATGTTGAGATTGAGGTCAATGCAGGTGCTCTAACTGCAGGGGCAGCAGAGCCTGTCAGAACATTGTCAGCGACAGTAACCACCCCTGGTCTGTCTGCGATTTTGACTCTGCCAGTTATCTATGTCTCAAAGACAACAAGCATCTGTACAGTAACCGGCAACCAACTAACCTTCTTGGCTGTTGGTATTTGTAGAGTAGCGGGATCAACAGCAGAAACTCCTACCTTCAAGGCAGGTACTAGTGATGATGTTTCAATCACAGTAGCCAAATCAAGCCAGACAGTTAACATCGTCTTGCCACAGAACACTGTGCCGCCTACCAAGGCAACAGACTCTGCGGATGGTTTTGAATTGACTGCTTCAGCAAGCTCTGGTTTGCCAGTTGTCTTCAGAGGCACAACACCAGCAATCTGTGACGTTACTGAAGATGGATTCGTAACCGGTATCAAGCCTGGCGTTTGTATCGTGAATGTTACTCAAGCAGGTAACGCAAGATTCAACGCTGTTGGTCCAACCAGAATGGAATTCACCATCACCAAGGATGCTGGTGGCCCTTCAATTGATCCAGGTGATCCAAGCAAGCCAACTAGCCTTGCTAGCGGCGCTTTGACCAAGATGGGCGATGTTGGTTTCACTTGGAACAAGGCTCAGGGTGCTCTGCGTGTAGAAACCTATGGTGTCTGGATCGGAAAAATCTCTGCTGTTAGCGAGTTCAGAATCGCTGGCAAGGCCTATAAATGTGCAGTGAACTTCGGAACGCTAAAGGCGATGCCTTCTAAGACTGCTGCTCAAAAGAAGGCAGCTATGGCTAAGAAGACATTCAAGGCAACTGTGCCATTCTGTAACGCTAAAACTGAAGCAGCTGCTTTCAAGGCACTAAAGGCTGGCTTCAATGGCCTACAGGTGAAGGTAACTATTAGCCGATTCAGAATGTATCCAACCACATACAAGCCGATCAACGCTGTAACTAAGAAGCCGATCACAACTCAAATCAGAACTGTGTATCTAACTCTTGGTTAGTAACTGATGGTAAAACTAATGCCGCCTGAATTATCAGGCGGCATTAGTTTTTAAGTTTTGTTATTCCCACTCAATAGTGCCAGGTGGCTTGCTAGTGACATCTAGAACTACTCTGTTCACTCCAGCCACCTCATTAGTAATTCGGTTAGAAATCTTAGCTAGTAGGTCATAAGGAACTCTTGACCAGTCGGCTGTCATCGCATCTTCACTGGAAACAGGTCGAAGAACAATCGGATGACCATAGCTTCTGCCATCTCCTTGAACTCCAACCGATCTAACATCAGCAAGAAGGACTACTGGGCACTGCCAAATCTCTCCATCTAAACCGGCTGCAGTTAGTTCAGCTCTTACGATGGCATCAGCCTTACGAAGAAGATCTAGGCGCTCTTTGGTAACTTCACCAACAATACGAATACCAAGCCCAGGGCCTGGGAAAGGCTGTCTACTAACAATTTCTTTAGGTAAACCAAGTTCATAACCAATAGCTCTAACTTCATCTTTGAATAAAGTTCTAAGTGGCTCTACTAGTTCAAACTGTAAGTCTTCAGGTAATCCACCTACGTTGTGGTGGCTCTTGATTCCTGCTGTAACACCACCACCAGATTCAACAACATCTGGATATAGAGTTCCTTGAACTAGGAACTTGATTTGATGGTTATCCGCTTTTGATTCTGCAATCAATTGAGCCTGAGCCTCTTCAAATGATCTGATGAACTCACGTCCAATAATCTTTCGCTTGGTTTCAGGGTCAGTAACTCCTGCAAGAGCGCTTAGGAACTTCTCCTCAGCGTCAACCGTAATCAGTCGTACTCCAGTGGAGGCAACATAGTCTCGCTCAACCTGCTCAACTTCGCCTTCGCGGAGTAAACCGTGATTGACAAAGATACAGACCAGCTGGTCCCCTACTGCCTTGTGAACTAGGGCAGCTGCAACAGCTGAATCAACTCCACCTGATAGCCCACAGATAACCCGGTCGGTGCCTACCTGGTTTCTAATGCTTTCAACCTGTTGAGCAATAACATTGCCGCTATTCCAAGTTGCAGGAATCCCTGCTGCATTGTGTAAGAAGTTCTCTAGAACGTTTTGACCGAACTGTGAGTGCTTAACCTCAGGGTGCCACTGCACTCCATAAATCTTCTTATCACTATTAGCAAAAGCTGCTACCGGAGTTGTTGCTGTGCCGGCTAGAACTTCAAAGCCAGCTGGTGCCTGCATAACCTGATCGCCATGGCTCATCCAACAGATCTGATCATTAGGCTGTCCCGACAAAATCTCTCCGCCAGTAACAACCTTTAGCTCAGTAGCTCCATATTCACGAAGACCAGTCTTATCCACTCGACCACCAAGAGACGAGGCAAGGATTTGGAAGCCATAGCAAATACCTAGAACAGGAATCCCAAGTTCCAGGATTCCCTTATCCAGCTGAGGAGAGTTTGGTTCATAAACACTTGATGGTCCACCAGAGAGAATGATTGCTAGAGGGTTCTTTTGTCTAACTTCATCAGCTGAAATGTTGTGATGAACGATTTCGCTATAAACCCCTGCTTCACGCACTCGACGTGCAATTAGCTGAGCGTACTGAGCTCCAAAATCAACAACCAGTACAGGTCTATTTTCAACTGAGGTGTTAATAACTAGGCACCTGTCTTTTCAAGTCCAAATATCTTGATGAATTTGGCATCATAGATTTTCTCAATAAAGAATGCTGACAAAGGCACAACTCCACCCATTGCAATCATTAGGAAGTCCTGGAACTTCATGTTCGCTAGTCGCCAAATACGGAAATCAGCAAACAGATAAACGATGTATAAGATTCCATGCACCTGCAACAACAACTTCGAGATATCTACCCCAGATACTGGCAAGCCTGTTCCATCAACTGAATCTGGCACTAAACCAAGAATTCCAGCTGCCCCACCTGACCAGATCAATAGACCAAAGCCATACTTTAGAAGCATCTCCACACCGACCAGGATCAGAAAGACACCGGTTACTTTTGAGCTCACACGATAGAACTTCAGGGCTGAGAGGGCTTGTTCTTTTGGAATCATATGCCCATTTTACTTCGGCTTTGGACCCTATTCAGCCAGCAGGGCAGCCTGCTGCTTCTTATAGGCATCAGCTAGTAAGCGCCACCACATAAACACTGCAAAGCCAGCGAATATGGTCCACTCGATGGCATAGAAGGCACTTAGCCAGTTCACTTCACTCTCACTCTTGGCTAAGCCAATGGTCAACGACTGAACCCCTTCAATATCACTAAAGACACTAGGCTCTGTGATTGCAAGGAACCCCGTATATGTATTAGAGTCCATACCTTCATCGAGCTCATTGTTTATCAACTGTGGCACCGAGAGAGTTGAATAAACATCTTGACTCAAGGATTCAACCGGAGCTTCGCTAGGTAGATATCTACCAACTACAGGCATTAGTGCCTGAATGGAAACAGATTTCTTCACATTAGCCAAAACCTGTTTAGCTTTTTCTTCTCCTTGAACAAATCCAGCTGCAACAAACAACTCGGCATCCATAGTTCTAGCTGGAATTACTAACCAATAACCTCTGTCACCATTTAGTTGAATACGATCAGAAATCAAAACTGCTCTTGAAGTGTTAAAACTCAGTTCAGTTCTTGTTTTGGTTAAAACTGTTTCTTTACCAACTTGTGAAATCTCGTTAAAGACATAAGAGTCGTTTGGTTGAGTGATGCTTTCAAGTTCAACCACTTTTACTTGGGTCCAGGCATCATTGGATGCATTTTCAATGAAGGTTCGACTGATTTGCCACTGTGCCATAAGTGCAAAGACAACAGCCAGCATCAAACAAAAGAATAAAGCTGCAATCCATCTAGCGGTTAGAGCAAGTTTGAGCATAGATTAAGCGCCGTAAGGAGCTACTACTGTTTCAACTCTTTGGAACTCTTTTAGGTCACTATAACCAGTAGTTGCCATAGCCTTACGAAGAGCACCCATTAGGTTTGATGTTCCATCAGCAGAAGTTGATGGGCCTTGAAGAATCTGCTCTAGTGAGCCAACAGATCCAACCTGAACACGAGCACCTCTAGGTAGCTCAGGGTTATAAGCCTCTGGACCCCAGTGCCAGCCTTGACCAGGAGCTTCTGTAGCTCTTGCAAGTACTGAACCAAGCATTACTGCATCTGCGCCACAAGCTATCGCCTTAACGATATCTCCTGAAGTACCAAGACCACCATCGGCAATTACGTGAACGTAACGACCACCTGATTCATCCATGTAATCTCTTCTGGCTCCAGCAACATCGGCAACAGCAGTTGCCATAGGTGCGTGAATACCTAGAACCTTACGAGTAGTTGAAGCTGCTCCTCCACCAAAACCAACTAAGACACCTGCAGCACCAGTTCTCATTAGGTGCAGAGCTGCAGTGTAGGTAGCTGCTCCACCAACGATTACTGGCACATCTAGTTCATAGATGAATTCCTTAAGGTTTAATGCCTCTTGGGTTTTTGAAACATGCTCAGCAGAAACTGTTGTTCCTCGAATCACAAAAAGATCAACGCCTGCAGAAATAACTGCCTTGGCATATTCTTTAGTCTTCTGTGGAGATAGCGCTCCAGCGACTGTCACACCAGATTTGCGAATGTATGAAAGACGCTCTTTGATTAGTTCTGCCTTAATAGGTTCTGCATACATCTTCTGCATGGCAATAGTTGCATCAGCTGGAGAGAGTTTTGCAATCTCGGCTAGTTGCTTTGAAGGGTCTTCGTATCTTGTCCATAGACCTTCAAGATCTAGAACACCCAGACCACCTAGCTTGCCGATAGCAATAGCAGTATCAGGAGATACAACTGAGTCCATAGGAGCAGCTAGTACCGGTAGTTGAAAACTATATGCATCTATGTTCCATGCGGTTGAGACATCTTTAGGGTCTCTAGTTCTTCTTGAAGGAACTATCGCAACATCGTCAAAAGCCCAACTGCGGTTACCGCGCTTACCGCGACCAATCTCTATTTCACTCATCTTGATTTCCTAGCGGTTGTTGTAATTCGGTGCTTCGACAGTCATTTGAATATCGTGCGGGTGGCTTTCTCTAAGGCCTGCAGGAGTAATCCTTACGAACTTACCCTTAGCCTGTAACTCATCAATAGTTGAAGCTCCAACGTAACCCATAGCAGCACGAAGGCCACCAATTAGTTGGTGAGCAACTGTACCAACGGTGCCACGGTAAGGAACTCTTCCTTCGATACCTTCAGGAACAAGCTTGTCTTCACGAAGAACATCATCCTGGAAGTAACGGTCTTTTGAGTAACTCTTGGCTTCGCCTCTAGACTGCATAGCCCCAAGAGATCCCATGCCTCTATAGGTCTTGAACTGTTTGCCACCAACGAATGTGATATCACCAGGTGCCTCATCGGTACCGGCAAGCAATGAACCAATCATTACTGCATTTGCTCCAGCAACCAAGGCTTTAGGAATATCTCCCGAGAACTGCAAGCCACCATCAGCAATAACTGGAACACCAGCTGGCTTACAAGCCAAACTTGCTTCATAAACTGCAGTGATCTGTGGAACACCAACACCAGCGATAACACGAGTTGTACAAATAGAGCCAGGGCCAACGCCAACCTTCACACCATCGGCACCTGCTGCAACAAGAGCAGCAGCACCTTCACGGGTAGCAACATTTCCACCAATAACATCAACGTGCTTTGCAACTGGTTCTGCCTTTAGTTTGGCAACCATATCTAGAACAGCTGAGTTGTGTCCGTGAGCGGTATCAACAATAAGAATGTCAACACCGGCATCAACAAGAGCCATAGCTCTTTCCCAACCCTGGTCACCAACACCAACAGCAGCAGCAACTAGCAAACGACCCTTAGAGTCTTTGCTGGCTAGTGGATACTTCTCACTCTTATCAAAGTCTTTGATTGTGATTAGACCCTTTAGTTTGTTACTTGGATCAACTAGTGGAAGTTTTTCAATTCTGTGTTGAGCAAAGATTGCAATGGCAGCTTCAGGAGAAACTCCAACGGGTGCTGTTACTAAAGGCATTGGTGTCATGACATCTTTAACCAAGGTTGTGGTCTTTTGAACTTCGTTCACAAATCTCATGTCTCGGTTAGTAACAATTCCAACCAGAGTTCCATCTTCATCAATAACCGGAAGACCTGAAACTCTAAAAGTTGCACAAATAGTGTCCACCTCTTGCAATGTTGCTAGCTGGTGGGTTGTCACAGGATGGGTAATCATTCCTGCTTCAGATCTTTTTACTAAATCAACCTGAGTCGCCTGCTGATCAATTGAAAGGTTTCTGTGAAGAACACCCAGCCCACCCTGACGTGCGATGGCAATAGCCAGACGAGCCTCGGTTACGGTGTCCATAGCTGAAGACAGAAGAGGGATGTTGATTGAAAGGCGCTTGGTTACCTGAGTCTTAGTGGAGACCTGGCTAGGCACCACATCGGACTGGCCAGGCATAAGCAATACATCGTCATAAGTTAGCCCAGTGAAGCCAAAAGGGTCATTTTGAGTCATTTTCAACCTGTCAGGAGTTTAGATTAGCCAATTCTACCCTGACTACTTAGCCCTTGTTTAGGGTCAATTTTGGGCTATGACAGAGCTAAGCGAGAAGGTGCCGTTTGATCCGTAGCGAAAAATCGAATACTCTCCCTGATCAAAGAACCCATGCCTATCAAATAGTGGTTTTGAGTCTCTCTGAGCACTTGAAATGGCTAGCCTTAGAGCTTCAGGAGTGCTGTTTTTGGCCTTCAAAAGGGCTTCAGCGGCTATTTTGAGCCCATCGTAAGTTCTTTTGCCTAACCCCAAAACAGCGTTAGATCTGGGCCCAGTTAGCGCCCTATTACCCATAGCTTTGGCTAAATCAGACCTAAAGGCGGATGGGATATCCTCCCTAGGGCTTATAGCTTGAGCACCTTGGAGAACCTTGGCCCATGGGTATCCAGAGTAATCAGCCATATTCCCTGGCACTAGATAAAACTTTGGAACCTTGGCTACCCAAGTTTCTAGAGTTTGAAAGAACTCGATTGACTCACCCATTGAAAGCAAGGCCAGAGCATCTGGGCTGGACTTTTGAATTGTCTTGACATCCTTGATTCCTAAATTTGTGACTCTGATTCCAGCCATGGCTAAACCAAATGACACAGATCTCTGCTGTGCTCTGGCAATACTTTGCGAACTTGAAACAACCAAGGTTGATTTTGGCTTGGCTCTAGATATCAGCTCTGCCAGAGCATAACTATCTTGGCTAGGGCTAGTAGCTAATCTGAACAACCAAGGCTTAGCTGATTTAGAACCAAGGTCATCCTCTAAAGAAGATGGAGCAATTATTGGAATTGGCGATTGAGTATTTGCTTCAACCAGAGCCTCTGCGGATTGAGATTCGATAGGAGCAATGACAACGTCTGTGTCTATGGCCCGAAGTCTTGCCATTGCTCTTTGACGTTGCGATTGTGTATCGCCAACATCAATGAAACCAACTTCCACTCGAACAGGATTCTTGGCTTGAGCAAGATCACTTACTGCTACTCGTGCAGCTGCTCTTTGAATGGGTCCAGCGAAACTTAGTTCACCGCTATCTGAAACAAGAATAGAAACCTTTAGACCTGGCGCTATCGGTTTGGCATTGCCAACAGAAACCAAATAGATTCCACCAGCGCTAATCAATACTGCAATGATTACATTCCTAAGTTTTCTCATCTCTAGAGAATAAGAAACTTATTGAAATCTGTTTCTAGTTTTCAACAGGTAAAGAAAAACGGGCCGACTAAATTAGCCGGCCCGTTCTCTATAGAACTAGTTACTCTTTGGTTCCGTTGATGCTTGCGCTAACAACAGCGTTTGCAGACATGTTCCACTTGTCTAGAAGAGCCTGGTATTGTCCGTCATCGATTAGTGACTGAAGGGCAGCCTGGATTGCATCGCGCAGTTCAGTGTCCTTCTTCAATACAGCGATACCAACAAAGCCAGCGTCATATCCGTTAGGAGCATCTGGGTCGTTGACTACATCGAAGTACTCGCCGTTACCTGCTTTAGCAGCAGCATCCTGAGCTACGAATGAGTCCATCATTACTGCATCGCCCTGGCCTGCACGAAGTGCATTCTGCATGCTAGGAGAATCAGGTAGCTGAGTGATTGTGATCGCTCTCTTACCTGAAATCTCACAACTTTCTGACATTGAACCAACTAGGTCAATGTGGATTGTTCCGTTCTGAACGATAACGGTCTTGCCACATAGGCCCATTGGGTTAGTGATGTTCTCAGGGTTACCCTTAGCAACAATCATCTGTGATCCACCGATGTGGTAGTCAATGAAGTCAACCTTTGCCTGACGCTCAACAGTGTCACTCATTGAAGAGATGATGATGTCGTTAGTTCCTGCCTCAAGGTTGGCGATGATGGTGTCAAAGACAGTTTTGTTGAAACGAAGTTCTGTTCCAAGCTTCTGACCGATTAGTGCACCTAGTTCAACGTCAACACCGGTTAGGTTACCGTCTTCATCGTAGAACTCGAATGGCTCGTAAGGGATGTCGCTTGCAACATCGATACCATTCTCAAGATATTCAGCTGGCAGAAGTGCCTGAGCTGCTTTGTCAACCTTTGACTGGTCAACACCATTAGATGGTCCGCTTGCGCAACCAGTTAGCACTAGAAGGCTGGCTGTAATTACGGCTGCGAAACCTAGTTTCTTTATTGCCATTTTTCTCTACTTTCTTATGTTTGGTTTTTACTTGGGATAACTCTAGAGGACTTTATTCAAGAAAGCCTTGGTTCTAGCTTCTTGAGGGTTGTCCAGAACTTGCTTTGGTGTTCCTGATTCAACTATCTGGCCTTTATCAATGAACACCACTTTATCGGCCACTTCCCTAGCAAAGCCCATTTCGTGCGTTACAACGATCATGGTCATACCTGCTTTGGCAAGATTTTTCATAACATCAAGCACATCACCAACAAGTTCTGGATCTAGTGCTGAGGTTGGCTCATCAAAGAGCATCAGGGTTGGCTTCATCGCAAGAGCTCTGGCTATCGCAACTCTTTGCTGTTGACCACCGGATAGCTGGGCTGGGTAGTGATCACCTTTATCAGCTAGTCCTACCTGCTCAAGTAATTCCAAACCAAGCGCTTTAGCTTGCTCTGGATCTAAACCTAGTACTCCAATAGGAGCTTCAATAATGTTCTGCAAGGCAGTTAGGTGCGGGAATAGGTTGAAGCGCTGGAACACCATACCAATAGCCTGACGTGCTTTGGCAATATCTTTAGGCTTCATTTCATAGAGAACATTGCCTACCTGGCGGTAACCCATTAGCTCACCGCTGACATAGATGCGTCCACCATTGATTGACTCAAGGTGATTTAGACATCTTAGGAAAGTTGATTTACCAGATCCTGAAGGGCCGATGATGCAAAGCACCTCGCCCTTTTCAACGCTTAGTGAAACACCGGCTAGAACTTCGTTAGAGCCATATCTTTTACGAACGCTTCTAGCGTCCACCATTAGTTCTGCCATTAGCGCTTACCTACCTTGAAGACTCGAGGAGCAGCTCTGCCACCAACTGTTTCAAACCCTCTGCCATACTTCTTTTCCAAAGCACGCTGTGGGAAACCTAGAACTGTTGTCATTAGCAAGTACCAGAATCCGCTAACAATCAATAGCTCAATCTGAGCCAGGTTAGCCGAAGATATAGTGCTGGCTTGGGTATAAAGTTCTGCAACAGCGATCACCTGCAATAAAGAGGTGTTCTTAAGCATTCCAATAAACTCATTACCCATCGGCGGAATAATCACTCGCATCGCCTGAGGCAAAACAATTCTTCTCATGGTGTATCGGCTAGACATTCCTAGAGACTTAGCTGCTTCAGTTTGACCCTGATCAACAGCCAAGATTCCTGCTCTAACGATTTCAGCTGAGTAAGCTGCTTCGTTTAGCGAGAGCGCTATTACACCTGCAACAAGAGCAGGAATGATGTCACTGGTTTCACCGCTGATAAAGATGATGTCAGTAAATGGAATACCAAGAAATAGTTCAGGGAAAATGATTCCCAGATAACCCCAGAACACAATCTGCAATAGCAGAGGTGTTCCTCTGAAGAACTCGATGTATCCGGTAGCGAGCCACCTAAGCAAAGGGTTTGCACTTAGCTTCATAACTGCAAGAAGAGTAGCCAAGATAGCACCGATTGACATACAGACGATCGTTACTAGTACCGTCATACCCGCACCTTGCAAAATACGAGGGTCAAAAAGGAACTTAGCAACTAAATCATGCTGAATAGATTCAGCGCTAACGACTGAGTGAACAAAACTCAGTAGCAGCCCAACTGCCAGAACGCCTGCGATCCAACGGCCAGGGTGTCTAAGCGGAACTGCTACGACGTCATCGCCGTTGTCAGTTTCCTGCTGCTTAGCCATTTGGTTCAACTTCCGTAATTAGCGTATTTATCTAAGTTACTCCTTTTTAAAGCCAAAACCTCGAGCATTGCTCGAGGTTGAGGGGTTAGTTTTGGGGGTACTTTTTAGCGCTCTACGATAGCTAGTACATCTCTGGCTGAAAGAACTAGGTACTCTTTGCCGTTGTACTTTAGCTCTGTGCCACCGTACTTAGAGAAGATAACGCGGTCGCCAACAGAGATATCTAGTGGCACACGGTTACCGTTGTCATCAACGCGACCTGGGCCAACTGCGATAACTTCGGCTTCCTGAGGCTTCTCTTTAGCGGTATCTGGGATTACTAGACCAGATGCAGTTACTTGCTCTGCCTCAACTGGGAGAACGACAATACGATCTTCTAGGGGCTTGATTGAAACTGACACTTGAACCTCTTCTTTGTTAACTGGATTGTTGGTGATTTGGCTCACCTGCCCTCAAGTTTACCTGTTTTTAGCACTCTTGCAACCAGAGTGCTAACTCTTCGCTGTTAGCGTTAACTCTATGGACCGCACCGGCTTTCTGAGCCTCATTAGCCCACAAGGGCAGGCTCTACTAGCCGAAGTTGGAGACATCGACTCTAAGGCAGACCTAGTCAAAATAGTCTCCAAACTTAGGGGCAAAGGTCATTCAGCCGAACTTGTAGCAACAGTACTAACCCAGCTCAAACTAAGAAGAAGAGCCAAAGCCAAATTCGGTGAATTTGCCGAAGGCATGTTCTTTACCGAAGAGGGTTTAGAACAAGCTTCAAGACTAAAAGTTGCCTCTATCCACGCTGGCCGATTCAGGTCTGCGGGGCTAAAACATATTGCTGATTTGGGCTGTGGGATTGGAGCGGAATCTTTAGTTTTTGCAGGCCTTGATCTTGATGTGAGTGCGTATGAACTTGATGAAGTAACAGCAGCTATCGCTACCTATAACCTTGCTCGCTTTGAGAATGTGAAAGTGGAGCAGGCAGATGTAACAAAGATAGATCTTGATGATTTTGATGGGTTATTTATTGATCCTGCTAGAAGAGATCTCAAAGATTCAAAGACCAGCATCAATAAACGCAAATACGATATCAATGACTTCAGCCCTTCATTTGATTATGTGATTGAAGCTGCAAGTAAAAAGCCAACCATAGTAAAACTTGGCCCTGGTTTAGATCACAAAGATATTCCTGATGATGCTGAAGCAGTATGGGTATCCGATGATGGTGACTTAGTTGAGCTAACGCTTTACTTTGGAAAAGTCAAAAGACCAGATGTAAAGAGAGCGGCACTTCTACTAACTCCTACTGGCACTCACGAAATCACAAGTACCTCAACTCAAAGACTTGATGCGCCACTAGCTGAACTTGGCAAATACATCTATGAACCTGATGCTGCAGTTATTAGATCTCATCTTGTTGGTGATCTGGCCATTGAACTAGGCCTAAACATTTTCTCTAATGAGATTGCGTACCTTTCAGGTGATGAACCGATTGTCTCACCTTGGCTTAGAGGTTATGAAGTTATTGAGAACCTAGTCTTTGATAGAAAGAGGCTCAAGGCTTATCTTCGTGAAAAGAAAATAGGAACCTTAGAGATCAAAAAGCGTGGAGCAGATATCACTCCTGAACAACTAAGAAGAGAACTAGACCCTAAAGGCCCTGAGTCAGCCACACTGATTGTGACCCGGGTTGATGGAGCTCACAGAGTTTTGATTGTGAAGCCCTTAGCTTCAAATTAGGACTGAACTGTTGTCACAGGCAGAGTTGAATCTGCTGAGAAGTTCAAGGTGCTAGGAGCTCTTCCAGCCATAATCAGTTGAGCACCAATAGCTGCAATCATGGCTCCGTTATCTGTGCAGAGACTAAAGGGTGGAATGCGTAATTCAATTCCATTAGCCTCACACTGCTCTTTAGCTACTTCCCTAAGCCTTGCATTTGCTACTACCCCACCACCGAGTAATAACCTTGGCACTTCATAGTCTTTACAAGCACTAACTGCCTTCTTGACTAGAACATCAACCACAGCTTCCCTAAAGCTTGCTGCAATATCGGCAACAGAGAATTCTTCACCCTTTGATTCAGCCAGTTCTATATGTCTTGCAACTGCTGTCTTTAGACCTGAGAAACTAAAGTCATAGCGATGTTTCTCCATGTCTTTAGGAAGAGTTAAGCCTCTAGGGAATCTAATTGCTTGCGGGTTACCTTCTTTAGCTACCCGATCAATCTCAGGCCCACCTGGGTAACTAAGCCCTAGAACCCTAGCCACCTTATCGAAAGCTTCACCTGCAGCATCATCGATGGTTTCACCCAATAGCTCAACATCATTTAGTAAATCTCTAACTAAAAGTAAAGATGTGTGACCACCACTAACCAGCAAAGCAATGGTTGGAGTGTGTAATTCACCTCGATCTAAAATATCTGCTCCTACGTGACCAACAAGATGGTTCACCGCATAGATAGGTTTGCCGGTTGCAACTGATAGTGCTTTAGCAGCACCAACTCCCACCATTAGCGCTCCGGCTAAACCTGGTCCATTGGTAACAGCAATTGCATCAATGTCATCAAGGGTGAGATTAGCTTTTTCTAAAGCTTCATCAAGAACTGGCGTTAGCGCTTCAAGGTGTGCTCTTGCAGCTATCTCAGGAACTACTCCACCAAAGATTGCGTGCTTGTCCATGCTTGAAGAGATGATGTTAGCAAGTAAGGTGTTTCCTCTAACAATGCCAACGCCTGTTTCATCACAAGATGTTTCAATTCCTAGAACAACAGGTTCTTTATTAACTTTGGATTTCAGATCTGTTTTCATGATGAAAGCATCAACACCATCTGGTTGGTAATACTTCTTTCTAGTGCCAATCTGTTTGAAACCAAAGAGCTTATAAAGTTTCTGAGCAACAGAGTTATCTGCTCTAACTTCAAGAAATATCTGTTTGGCATCTAGTTCAACAGCCTGAGCTGTGAGAGTGTCCATGAGCATGCGGCCAATGCCCAATCCACGTTTATCTTCTCTAACCGCAATAGTTTGAATATCAGCCTGGTCACTACCTGGCAGTTTACTTAGCCCTGCATAACCAACAACTGAGTTGTCTTCAAGAGCGATTATGTAATAGGTGTGAGTTGCCGCTAGTTCAGATCTAAAAGACTCCTCAGGCCAAGCATCGTTAGCAAAGCTTGCAAGTTCAAGCTTCATGATCTCCGGAAGATCTAGGAGGGTGGCTTTTTGTATCTCTATTGCCATTAGCCACTCACCTTCTTACCCTTACTAGGAACTGCATCTGGTTCACGCAGATAGATAGGTGTTATGTCCTTGCTGGCCCCTTCAGGAGATAACCCAAGAGCAAAGGCTATCTGCCCTAGAGCACCTGCTCTTACCCCTAACTCAGTGCTTGCATGCATAGACAGATCAATGAGCGTTCCGATGTCTTCTGCTCTATTGACCGAAGGACCGTTGGTTCTAACAGGGATGCCTGCAACAACCCCTGAGTATGAAGCCCAGAAGACTTCTTTTCTTCTGGCATCGGTTGTGACTAGAAGGTTCTTAGCTTCAGGGTTTTCGGCATAAAAATCTAAAGCAATTGAATCCAGTGAGCAGACGCCAACTAGTTGAGCGCTAACTCCAATACCAAAGTATCTTGCTGCTGCAAGTCCTACCCGTAAACCAGTAAACGGTCCTGGCCCTATGCCTGCAACAACAGTGGAGATCTGTTTTGCTTCAATACCTGCATCTCGAATAACCTGCTCGATTGCTGAACCAATACGTTCAGAGTGAGTCATTGGTTCTAGATAGTTCAACTCGGATAAGACAGAGCCCATAGATAACACAGCAACTGTTGTTCCTGAAGATGTGTCAATGGCTAAAGAGTATTCCCCTAGACGAGTTGATGCAGCTGGAGTCTTCATTAGATTGAGACCCCTGCCCAGCGCTCGCCAAAGCCAGTAATCATAACTTGACGATCTTCTGAAGAACCTGTTGTGTCTCGACTGATTTCTATTTCTAGCCAATGCTCAGATATTTCATCGGTTAATCCTTTGCCCCATTCAACTAAAACAATTGAAGATGCAAAGGGAATATCTAAATCATCTAGTTGCTGCGGTGAACCTAAGCGATAGGCATCAACGTGAACTAGTGGAGCTTTGCCTGCACGCTTATGTGTTCTTGCAATAACAAAGGTTGGTGAAGAAACATTACCTTCAACTTGTAGACCTTCACCAACACCTCTAGTAAGAGTTGTCTTGCCTGCACCAAGTGGACCAATGAGAATAACTAGATCTCCCGCTTTTAGTTGATTAGCTAGCTTTAGGCCAAGTTCATGCATATCTTCGCTTGATGCGATAGTTGCTTCAAAGATGGTGTTTTTGCTGCTCACTTATTAGCCGATAAATTCTCTGTTGAATCTTGAACCGATTCTGGTGACAATCTCGTAGTTGATAGTGTCCGCTGCATTAGCCAGATCATCTGCCGTTGGTCCACAGTCACCAAAGATAACTACTCGATCACCTGGGGATACTGAGTCATCCCCAACATCAACTACGAACTGATCCATAGCTATGCGGGACTGAATCGTATACAACTTGTCGTTTATGCAGACTTGAGCTTTACCTGAAGCATTTCGAGGCAAACCCTCTGCATAACCAATTGGCACTAAAGCAAGCGTGGTCTCCTTTGTTGTGTGATACATGTACCCATAGGAAACTCCTTCACCTGCCTGAACCCGCTTGGTTTGAACTACTTTGGCCTCTGCACACATAACTGGCTTAAGGCCAAACTCAGCTGCTCTGTTATCGCTGAATGGGGACAGACCGTAGAGAGCAATGCCTGTGCGAATCATGTCGTAGTGAGCCTGCGGATAGCTAAGAGTTCCATCGCTAGCGGTTAGGTGTCTTAGCTCAAACTCAACACCAGCCTTTGCTGCCATAGCTAGCGCTTGCTCAAATCTTTCAATCTGAACTAGATCTTCCTTGACCCCAGTTGAGGACAGGTGGCTGAAGATGCCAACTGTTTGAACAAAGCCTTTTGCAACTGCTTGTTTAGTTTCTAGAAGTAGTGAATCAAGTTCATCGATAGTCACACCATTACGACCAAGACCGGTATCAACTTTGATGTGGATCTGGCATGGCTTGCCTGCTTCTTGAGCTGCAGTGACAACTCTGAGCAACTGTTCCTGTGAAGAAACAGCAACATCAATATCGTGTTTGATTGCTGAAACAAAATCATCTTGCGGGTCATGTAACCAAGCCAGGATTCTAGAAGTTAGTCCAGCTGCTCTAAGTGTTTGTGCTTCAGACAGATCGGCAACACCAATATAGTCAACGCCTTCTGCTTCAATCTTTCTAGCAACCTGCACCATACCGTGGCCATAGGCATCGGCTTTCACAACACCCATTACCTTAACTTTTTTACCAGATGAGTTAACTAGTTTTCTCATGGTGTCTAGGTTGTGAGCGACATTGTTTAGATCGATGGTGAGTTTACGCATGGATTAGTTTCCTTCCGCGATAACAAAGGCGCAAGCCATGCCACCATCATGAGAAATAGATAGGTGCCAAGAAGTGATTCCCATTTGATCTGCACGATCTTTTGTTGCACCAGAAAGTTCTAAGTGTGGTTTGCCTAAAGAATCTTTAGCAACCGTCACATCCTGCCAATTCAATCCACTTGGATTGCCAATGGCTTTGATCAACGCTTCCTTTGATGCCCATACTCCAGCAAGTGATTGCATTGAGCGATCACGTTCTGAGGGAGTGAAGATACGTTCAACTAAAGCTGGAGTTTCTGTGAGTTTAGATTCAAAACGGGCCAGATCGACCAGGTCAACACCGACGCCTTTAATCATGATTACTCGACTGTTACCGACTTGGCAAGATTTCGTGGCTGATCCACATCCAAGCCCTTAGCTGAAGCTAGTTCCATAGCAAAGATCTGCAATGGAATCACATTCAAGATAGGTGCAAGCATCTTGTGAGTAGCTGGGACATAGATGACTTCGGCTGCATACTTAGCAACCTCAGTATCCCCTTGCTCAGCAATAGCAATTACTTGAGCGCCTCTAGCCTTGACCTCTTGAATGTTGCTAACCACCTTGGCATGCAAAGAATCAGGGTCAGATGGGCTAGGAACAACAACAATCACTGGCTGACCCTCTTCAATTAGAGCAATCGGGCCGTGCTTGAGTTCTCCAGCTGCAAAGCCTTCAGAGTGGATGTATGCCAGCTCTTTAAGCTTTAGAGCACCCTCTAGAGCAATAGGGAAACCAACGTGGCGGCCTAGGAAGAGGACGGTTCTTGCATCCTTGAAGCGCTTAGCAAGATCTCTAGTTGAGCTTGTGTTTAGGAGAACTTCAGCAATATCTCCTGGAAGTTTTAGAAGTTCTCTAGCAATAACTTGTAATTCATCTTTTGAGTGAGTGCCACGCACTGTTGCAAGATGAAGGCCTAGCAAGAAGATTGCGGTGATCTGTGCTGTGAAAGCTTTGGTTGAAGCAACCGCTACCTCAGGTCCAGCGTGGGTATACAAAACTGCATCTGCTTCACGAGCAAGAGTTGCTCCCTGAGTATTACAGATAGAAAGAACACTCGCTCCTGATTCTTTGGCGTAACGTGTAGCCATCAGAGTGTCCATAGTCTCACCTGATTGAGAAACAGCAACAACCAAAGTGTTTGGAGTCAAAATAGGTTGACGATATCTAAACTCATGTGAAAGTTCTACAGAAACTGGAATCTTTGCCCAAGCTTCAATTGCATACTTGCCAACTTCAGATGCATAGGCAGCAGTTCCACATGCAACCATGATGATGCGATCAATGTTTGGAAGCAGTTTAGAAATCGAAGCTAGTTCTTCTAGATTCACATAGCCGTCACTTGAAACTCTTGCCATTAAGGTATCGCCAACTGCCTGAGGCTGATCAGCAATTTCTTTAGCCATGAACGAAGACCAGCCACCCTTGCTAGCAGCACTTGCATCCCAGTCAACGGTGAACTCTTCGTGAGTTACGCTCTGTCCTTCAAAGTTTTCAATCTCAACACTGCCAGCTTTGAGAATTACAATTTCATCCTGGCCAACAGCAATAGCTCGCTTAGTATGTTCAACGAAAGCAGCGACGTCACTTCCAAGGAAGTTCTCTCCATCGCCCAAACCAATAACCAGAGGAGCATTTCTTCTAGCGGCTAGAACCAAACCTGGTTGATCTTCGTGCATGACCAAGATAGTGAAGGCTCCGTGCAGTCTTCTGACCACAACCCTGAAGCTCTCAGTAAGGTCCCCTGTTCTGGCATACTCGGCAGCAACTAAATGGGCTGCTACCTCTGAATCAGTCTCACTTGAGAAAACTGCGCCCTGAGCCAATAGTTCAGCTTTGAGTTCTGAGAAGTTCTCAATAATTCCATTATGAATAAGGCTAAGTTTCTGGTGAGCGCCACCTAGGTGAGGGTGAGCGTTACCATCGGTAGGAGCTCCGTGGGTTGCCCATCTAGTGTGCCCAATACCAATGTTGGCTTCCCCAAGAGGAGCCTTTTCGATGTCTTCAACCAGGATGGTCAGCTTGCCAGCCTTTTTGCGAGTCTCTAATAGACCTTGCTTGTTGATAACGGACACCCCAGCACTGTCATATCCTCGATACTCAAGGCGCTTAAGCCCACCCAGCAAGACTTCTACTGTTGACTTAGGGCCCACATAGCCGACGATTCCACACATGGGTCTAGTTTAAGGCAGAATGGCTTATGTGACTGGCTTACCCCTAGAGACTTCAGCAGATGAGGCACCAGTTTCCCCTTTTGATGAGATATCTAGAAGCCAATGGGCTGAATTGGCCCAAAGTTCGACTTCTCCCCTTACTGAAGCAGAAATTGAGAAGATCCGTGGTCTTGGCGACTTTCTGGACATGGCTGAAGTTTCCGACATCTATTTACCCCTTAGCCAGCTGCTAAATCTCTATGTGACCCAAGCTCAACAACTTCATGAAGCCTCAGATAACTTCCTCTCCAGAACCAATAAGCGAATCCCATTCATTATTGGAGTTGCAGGATCGGTTGCTGTAGGAAAGTCAACTGTTTCAAGATTGCTCAAAGAATTGTTATCAAGATGGCCGTCCACCCCAACAGTTGCTCTAGTAACAACAGATGGCTTCCTGCACCCGAATGCTATCTTGGAACAACGCGGCATCATGAACCGCAAAGGCTTTCCAGAATCTTATGACCGACTAGCACTTCTGAAGTTTGTAGCGGATATCAAATCCGGTAAGAGTGAAGTATCAGCTCCTTTATATTCACACCTCACCTACGACATAGTTCCTGGGGAAAGCGTGGTTGTTTCATCCCCTGATGTTGTGATCATTGAAGGTCTTAATGTTTTGCAACCACCGGCCTTGGGTCAAGAGGTAGCTCTGAGCGATTACTTTGATTTCAAGATTTATGTTGATGCGCCAACTGAAGAAATCGAGTCTTGGTATTTGGACAGGTTTAAGGCCCTTCGGGAATCAGCATTTAGGGATCCAGCTTCCTACTTCCACCGCTATGCCGAGATGGAAGAAACCAAAGCATTTGATAGAGCTAAAGAGATATGGCGAACCATCAACTTACCTAACTTGATGGAAAACATCATCTCCACTAGATCAAGAGCAACGTTAGTTTTGCAAAAAGGTGCCAAGCACAGAGTTGAAAGAGTCTTGCTTAGAAAGATTTAGCTAAATAGCTAGGTTCTTCTCAACCACACGGGCAATACGGTCAGCCCAAGAGTGTGCAGTTCCCTCATCGGCTGCCTCAACCATTACGCGAACCAGGTTCTCTGTTCCAGAGGCTCTTAGCAATACTCTTCCTGAATCACCTAGCTCAGCGCTTGCTTGAGAAACAATCTCTTGCAAGCCAGGATCTGAATCAACTTTGCTCTTATCAACACCTTTGATGTTGATTAGAACCTGAGGATAGGTCCTCATCTGAGCAGCTAGTTCAGCCAAAGACTTCTGAGTGCTCTTAACTTCAGCAGCAATCATTAGCCCGGTAAGAATGCCATCACCAGTAGTTGCAAAGCGACTAAAGATAATGTGTCCTGACTGCTCGCCACCTAGAGTAAAGCCACCTTCACGAATCTGCTCCAAAACATATCTGTCGCCAACCTTGGTTTCAATCATCTCGATGCCAGCGTCTTTCATGGCAATGCGAAGACCTAAGTTACTCATAACAGTTGCTACCAAAGTATTGCGAGCAAGCTCACCTTTGGCCTTTAGTGATAGCGCAAGTATTGCCATTAGTTGATCGCCATCAACAATGGCTCCGGTCGCATCAACGGCTAGTGCTCTATCGGCATCACCATCGTGAGCAAAGCCCATATCAGCGTTGTGTTCTAGAACCGCAGCTTGCAAAGCACTCATGCTGGTTGAACCAAAGCCAGCGTTAATGTTTAGACCATCTGGGTCATTACCAATAACAATGACCTCAGCACCTGAATCAGAAAACACCTGAGGTGAAATAGCAGATGCTGCACCATGAGCGCAGTCAATGACAATCTTTAGACCTTCAAGAGAGTTTGGAATCGCACCTAGTAGGTGAACGATGTAACGATCTTCAGCATCAGCAAATCTTTGCACTCTACCAACACCCGCTCCAATTGGAGACAGGGCAGGATTGCTCATTGCCTTTTCGATTTGGTCTTCAACTTCATCAGGGAGTTTATGTCCACCGAAAGCAAAGAACTTAATTCCGTTATCAGGAGCTGGGTTATGTGAAGCAGAAATCATCACACCAAAATCAGCATTTATATCTGCAGTTAGAAAAGCAGTAGCAGGTGTTGGAATGACACCAGCATCAAATACATCAATGCCAGATGAAGCTAATCCTGCTGCAACAGCAGCTGCAATGTATTCACCTGAGATTCTTGGGTCACGGCCAATAACCGCTACCGGTCTTCTGCCATCATTGCGTGCTTGTTCACCTAAAACAGATGCAGCAGCTTGAGCTAATGAAAGGGCGAGGGAAACTGTGAGATCGCGGTTAGCGACTCCTCTAACACCATCGGTACCGAATAGGCGAGCCATGGTCTAAGACTAAACGAGCAGTTGCCCGAAGCGACTTAACGCTTTGAGAACTGAGACGCCTTACGTGCCTTCTTAAGACCAGCCTTCTTACGCTCGATAACGCGTGCGTCACGGCTTAGGAATCCAGCCTTCTTTAGAGCTGGACGGTTGTTGTCGCGGTCGATCTCATTTAGTGAACGAGCGATACCTAGACGAAGTGCACCTGCTTGACCAGCAACTCCACCACCGTTGATACGTGCTGTTACATCGTAAGAGTCAGTTAGACCAAGAACCTTGAAAGGGTCTGTAACTAGTTGCTGGTGCAACTTGTTTGGGAAGTATTCTGCCAAGTCGCGACCGTTGACCTTGATCACTCCGGTGCCTGGCTTGATGCGAACACGAGCAACTGCTTCCTTACGACGGCCTAGACCTGCGCCTGGAACAGTTAGTGGTCCACGAGACTTAGCTGGCTTTGTTTCTGCAGCAGTTGGAGTTTCTGTGGTGTAGCTCTCTGGTGCAGCAGTTTCTGCAGCTTCAGCTTTCTTAGTTGGCATTAGAGTCCTCTAGTTTTTTCTTCTACAGCGCTTACTGCGCTACCTGACCAATTGTGTAAGGCTTTGGAGCCTGTGCTGCGTGTGGGTGCTCTGCACCGCGGTAAACCTTAAGCTTTGAAAGCTGGTCACGACCAAGAGTGTTCTTAGGAAGCATTCCGCGGATTGCTTTCTCAACAGCCTTCTCAGGTGACTTCTCTAGAAGTTCAGCGTAAGTAGTTGCAGTCATACCACCTGGGTAACCAGAGTGACGGTATGCGTTCTTCTTCTGCAACTTAGATCCAGTAAGAGCTACCTTCTCTGCGTTGATGATTACAACGAAGTCGCCGTTGTCCATGTGAGGAGCAAAAGTTGCCTTGTGCTTGCCACGTAGTAACGTAGCTGCAGTTGCAGCCAAACGGCCTAGAACCACATCGGTGGCGTCGATTACGAGCCAGTCGTTCTGTAGCTCATTAGCTTTCGGTGAATATGTACGCACGCTAGATTGCCTTCTATTTGTTATCGGATTGGCGATGAATTAGTAATTCATCAACATGTGCTAAACCAAATGGTTTCAGGCACCAAGAGCCAAGTTTAGCCCGAAACAACAAAGAAATGCAACCCGAAGTTTTGCCCCAAAAGGCTAGTCATCCTCTAAAGATCGGGTGTGCTGGGTCATTTTCACTTGGGCTTCTAGGTCCTTATTGGCTGGATATCCGACCTCAATAAGGCTCAATCCTTCAGGGGTTACCACCTTATAGTTATGCCCCACTCTGGACTTAGATTTGAGAGCTTTGGCTATGTCCTGGGCTGTGGTTCGTCCAGCCCCAGCCTTGATTAGGGCTCCAACTATGGATCTGACCATATTGTGGGCAAAAGCATCAGCCAGAAGCTCTATCTCGACTACTCCTCCCAAAGCCTTGTTTCTTTTGACTGAAATGGACCTTAGGAGTCTGATTGTGGTGCCATGGGGCATTGGTTTACTGAAGGCAGCAAAATCATGAAGCCCTAGGAACTCTTGGCTAGCTTCCTGCATAGCCTTTAGATCCAACGGGTATTTGATCCATAAGTTGAATCTTGCCTTCAGGGGGTTCCAGCCACTTGTTGCATCAGCAATTGTGTAGCGGTATTTGCGATGGGTAGCTGCATACCTGGCATGAAAATGCTTAGGGGCAACAGCTGCCTTAATAATCCGGATATCCTGAGGCAAAATAGCGTTCATCTTGAGCTTCAAATCATCAGATCTGCCAAGACGCTTAATCTGTGCAGGGGACAGATCAATATGAACTACCTGATGCTCAGCATGAACCCCGGCATCTGTTCGACCAGCAACTCTAAGAGCAAAGTCATTCTTGGTTGGACCAAAGATAGTGATGAGGGCTTTCATAACTTCACCGTGAACGGTTCTAAGTTTTGGTTGTTTAGCCCAGCCAGCAAAATCTGTGCCATCGTAGGCAAGATCTATCCGATAACGAATCAAGCCGTCAACCAATTGGTCAACGGCTTGATTCATGAGTCTTTGTTTTTGAATAATTACTTAGCCTGGTCAGCTTCTGGAGTTTCGCCTGCTTCAGCTTCTTCAGCTGGTGCTTCAACTACTTCTTCAGCAACAGCGGCTTCTTCAACGATGTTCTCGTCGACTACAGTCTCTGGCTCAGTGTGCTCAACTGCAGCAGCTTCTTCAACAACTTCAGCTGCAACTACAGCTGCAGCGGTTCCCTTGACAGCGTTAGTTAGCTTTGCCTTTGCACGAGCAGGCTTTGCAACAACAGGCTCAAGAACTAGTTCGATTAGAGCCATAGGAGCGTTGTCACCCTTACGGAAACCTAACTTAGTGATTCTTGTGTAACCACCGTTACGGTCTTGAACTAGTGGAGCGATGTTAGCGAATAGCTCGTGAACAACGTTCTTGTCTGTGATGTCGGCCATGGTCTGACGACGAGCGTGCAGGTCACCGCGCTTAGCAAGGGTAACTAGCCTCTCTGCTACCGGCTGCATACGCTTAGCCTTGGTCTCAGTTGTAGTGATCGCCTTGTGGGTGAACAGTGATGAAGCCAAGTTGTTTAGCATCAAACGTTCGTGAGCAGGACCGCCTCCTAGGCGAGGGCCTTTAGTTGGACGTGGCATTTGTTTCTCCTATTACTTATCTGGAGCCAGGATTAAGCCTGGTCATCCTCATCGAAGTTGGCGCTGAAATATGCAGCATCAAAGCCTGGCACTGCATCACGGAAACGAAGTCCCATTGAAGTTAGCTTGTCGCGAACCTCATCGACTGACTTCATTCCGAAGTTACGGATGTTCATCAACTGGTCTTCAGTTAGGTTGATTAGTTCGTTGACGGTGTTGATACCTTCACGCTTTAGACAGTTGTATGAACGAACGGTTAGATCTAGTTCTTCAATTGGCTTAGCTAGTGCTGGTGGTAGGTCAACTGCAACAGCTGAAACTGGAAGGTCGATACCTTCTGCATTTTCATCTAGAGCAGCTGCTAGACCGAATAGGTTAACCAAAGTGATACCAGCAGAAGCAATTGCTTCACGTGGAGAAATAGATGGCTTGGTCTCAACATCAACAATTAGCTTGTCGAAGTTTGTGAACTCACCAGCACGAGTAGCCTCAACGCGGTATGACACCTTTAGAACTGGTGAATAGATTGAGTCAACCGGGATGATTGAGTTGTTAGCCATGTCTGGCTGACGGTTCTGAGATGCCTGAACATATCCACGACCAGCTTCAATGGTCAACCACATGTGAAGGGAACCCTTGGTTACGTTAGCAATTACTAACTCTGGGTTGTGAATAGTGATGCCATCCTTAGCTTCGATGTCAGCAGCAGTTGCTACGCCAACACCCTTCTTAAGCTCTAGAACTACAGGCTCTCCTGCTTCAGATGAAACAACGAGGTCCTTGACGTTCAGGATTAGCTCGGTTACGTCTTCCTTAACACCATCGATAGGACCGAATTCGTGGCTGATGCCTTCGATCTTGATGCTGGTAACTGCTGCACCTGGAATAGATGAAAGCAGGGTACGACGAAGTGAGTTACCTAGTGTGTATCCAAAACCAGGCTCTAGTGGATCTAGGGTGAAGCGTGAGCGGTTCGGGAAATTGTTGTCAATTTCTTCATTCAGAACTGGAGTCTGTGCAATTAGCACGTTGGTTCCTTTCACTGAGACATCCGCTATTTGATATCTCTTTTGTTGGGTTTGCTATTCAGTGGCCACTAAACAGCTGTATTAAGTTATTTGTTGCTTGAGACTGCTGTTTCTTCAAAAGAAGAAACGGTAAAACTAGATACGACGAATCTTTGGTGGACGACATCCGTTGTGAGCTGATGGGGTCACATCTGAGATCGATCCAACTTCTAGACCTGCTGCCTGAAGTGAACGGATAGCTGTTTCACGACCAGAGCCTGGGCCCTTTACGAAAACGTCTACCTTCTTCAAACCGTGCTCCTGAGCCTTACGAGCTGCAGCTTCTGCTGCCATCTGTGCGGCGAATGGAGTTGACTTACGTGAACCCTTGAAGCCAACATCACCTGATGATGACCATGAGATAACAGCACCGGTGTCGTCAGTGATTGAGACGATGGTGTTGTTAAAGGTGCTCTTGATGTGAGCTTGACCGTGGGTAACGTTCTTCTTTTCTTTACGACGTGGCTTGCGGGCTGAGCCTGCTGCTTTGGTCTTCGGTGCTGCCATGAGTTTTCTCCTGAATCCTTATTAGACGCGACGAGCCGGCGGGCTACTAACGCGCTGCTTTCTTCTTGCCGGCTACGGTGCGCTTTGGACCCTTACGAGTACGAGCGTTAGTCTTGGTGCGCTGACCACGAACAGGTAGGCCCTTACGGTGACGAATACCTTCGTATGAACCGATCTCAACCTTGCGACGAATATCAGCTGCAACATCACGACGTAGATCACCTTCGACTTTGTAGTTTCCGTCTAGGTAGTCACGAATAGCAACCAACTGGTCATCAGTTAGATCTTTTACGCGGATGTTCTTATCGATTTTGGTGTCGGCTAGAACCTTGTTGCTTCTAGTTGGTCCGATTCCGTAGATGTAGGTTAGGGCGATTTCAACGCGCTTGTCGCGTGGAATATCGACTCCGGCAATACGTGCCATTGGATTTCTCCTGTTTGTTATGAAAGGTCTGCAGCAGTGTTGTCCTGAATAAATTCAGGCTCTCGCCTTTCCGAGAGGTGCCAGAAATAAATCTTGAACACTGCCTTGTTTTTTATTTAGTTGTACTCACCGAAGTGAGCTGGTGCAAATCTAAAGTGCTTAGCCCTGGCGCTGTTTGTGGCGTGGGTTTTCGCAGATGATCATGACGCGACCATGACGACGAATGACTTTACACTTGTCGCAAATCTTTTTAACGCTTGGGTTAACCTTCATGTCTCTTTATTTCTGTTCGTGGTTTTTTACAAAACCGATTTACTTGTATCGATAAATGATTCGCCCACGATTTAGGTCGTAGGTTGAAAGCTCAACAATCACGCGATC
>JBILRF010000016.1:0-28037 GCA_044372795.1 Rhodoluna sp.
GAAAGCGTGGTTGGTGGTGCAGCTGCTCCAAAGATCGAAGGATCATTTGAAGGTGCTGTAACAACTATTGAAGATGCTCCTGCTGGCGGTAACGGTGGCAAGGCATTGAAGATTGTAAAGAGTGGTCAGCCTTGGGCTGGTGCAAACATCTTGAACTTTGCTTCTGGTGTTCGTATCACTAACGCGGCTAACAAGACTGTTACTTTCAACTACTTCTCACCTAAGGCTGACTCTCCAGTTCGTGTTGAGCTAAACCCAGGTGCGGTTGGTAAGACAGTAAACGTTCCTCAGGGTTGGTCAAAAGTTGTGGTTGACTTCAGTGATGTTGCTGCTTGGTCAGCAACTACTGAGTACACATTGGCAGCCATCTTCCCTGACTTCCTAGTTGCTCCTGCAGCCGAACCATTGGCTTACTATGTAGACAATTTTGGAGTCAATGGAGCGAAAACTCCTGACATTACAGTTCCAGCTACTGTCTACAACGTTCGTCTTGCAGACTGGAACGCTTCTAACTCATTCGATGGAACCAAGATCTGGGGTGACGCAGGAATTGGTCAAGGCTGGTTCGATATTCACACCCGCTACTTCGCTAAGTACGTTGCAGCTGGATCAACATTCGACCTACGCTACAAAGTTACTAACGCTTCAACTGGTGCTAACGCTCCAGATGGAACTGTCGTTACTTTGAGCCTCGGAGCTGCGTGGTCTAACTCAAACGCTAAGTTCGCTGCTGGAAACACTGTCGTTGATGGTGTCACCAAGTGGGGCGGTAACGGTCAAGAAGATATGGCAACAGTTACTGCCGTTGTTACCAATGGATTCGCAACTGTATCGCTGAAGTCAAACGACACTATTGCTGATGCATCAGCCAACCCTGGTCACGCAACCGCTAACCCAGATGGCTTGAACCCTAGATTCATGCAAGTGAAGATCAAGGTTGATGGAAGCAACACTGTTACTCGTCAAGACTGGGTTAACATCATCGCTACCAAGCCTTCTGCGGCTCCTACAGTAACTTCGGTTTCTGCAAGAAACGCTAGAGCAGGCCAGGCAGTTGACATTGTTGGAACAAACTTGGGTGACGCTTTGACACACTCAGCTGCTCTAGTTTCACCTGCAACTGCAAAGACAAACGAAATTAGCACACCGGTTACAGTTTTGTTTGTTAGCGCAGATAGAACAAGAATGACTGTGCTATCTCCTGAGCTAACTCAGAAGGGTGCTTTCGTAGTGACTAACACTGGTGGCTCAGCAGGTTCAACTGCCTTTGCTGCCAGCGTCACTACAACTGCTAGACCGACCATCTCAATGCCAGCTTCATTGGTGAGAGAGATTGGATCTACTATCACTCTGACAGGAAACAACTTGGCTTCAGTTTCATCAGTAACAATTGGTGAAGTTGCAGCACAGTTCAGAATTGTGAACGCGACCTCAATCGTTGTAACAGTTCCAGCTGGTGTTCAGTCAGGTTCTAAGATCAGTGCAACTAACGCTGGTGGAACAACCACCACAAGCAAGTTCATCTACCAAGCCGCGGTAATCGAAAACGCTACAACCGCAGCGAAGGTTGGCGAGACTGTTACCTTGACTGGTTCCAGCTTGAAGGTTAGAAGCATCGTATTTGGTGGTAACAAGGGTGCAAAGCCAGTTATCAACGAAAACGGTCTAGTGACAGTAGTTGTGCCTGCAGGTGCACTAAGTGGTCCAATCAAGATCACAACAAGTGCTGGTACTTACTTCACTAAGGGCTTCGCAGTCACTCCACCAACTCCAACTGTTTCAAGCTTCACACCATCAGGTAAGAAGGGCGTAACAGTTGTGACAGTTAGAGGAACAGCACTCAAGGGAGCAACAGTTACTGTAGGTTCAACTGCAGTTACCTTGCTACCTGGAGCTAACTCAACATCACTGAAGTTCGTAATCCCTGCAGATGCAACAAGCGGAAAGATTACAGTTACAACTCCTGGTGGAACAGTTGAGTCGGCAGCAGCTCTAACCGTCAACTAAGTAGTTCATAAGAAAGGCCCCGTCTTTACTGGCGGGGCACTTTCTATTTAAGGACTAGCCACTTACTGGAACAATGGCTTTGAACTCGGTGACTTTAGCATTTGAGTTCCACTCAAGACTGCGACTGAGGCATAGAGCCTCAAGCATTAGAGAGCCAACACTTGATGCGTTATCCATGTTGGGCTTTCTACCATTGTTGGCAACATGCACTCTAACGCTGTTAGCGCTTGCCACTGTTAGTTTGATGTCGAGCTTAGAGGCGTTACCATGCCTTACTGCGTTGCTGGCTACTTCTTTCAGAATTTCATTCAGCACTCGTACTAGAGTTGGGTTGCTCTCAGCAAGGGCAGTTACTTTGACGTCAACACTAGAGCTAACCTCGCATACACCTGTCCAAACAGATTGGATCTCGGCTATATGTTCTTCAATAGACCTGCGTTCCTCCTTGTCCTTTGATAAAGAATCGAGGGCTCTTTCAAGGTCTGACAAAATCTGAGATTTGGTTTCTTCGGTTAGGTCAGAAAAATGGCTAGCTCTTATCGCTGCTGAAGTTAGAGCAGGCTGAACAACTCCGTGAAGCAGAAGGTACCAGCCGTGACGGGTTAGCCATACCTTCTGTTCGTATATCTTGTTCTGAAACTCTAGATCCCTAATCACTTCGTTCAATCTGGCTTCCGCTCGTGCTTGCTTCTGGTCCAAGATGTAGGCCTGCGAGGCAGAAAGCACAGCAAACCCTGGTAGGCAATAGAACACAGGCATAAGTTCGCTAACACCTAGGGGGTTAGGGATAAGCGCAAGAAGATAGTAGGTAGGGAACGCGGAGATTAGTGCAATGACTGTGATGGCTATAAATGCCCTTGAAACCGAGATCTCCGGCATTTTTCGAAGAAGAACCTTTAGAAGTGCCAGCGTAAGCCCGAATGCTGCTGAAGCAAGAAGATTATCTAAAAGGGTTGCCTCAGGTATGGCGTATGAAGAAATCATGATCAGCGTTAACGGCACTGGGAAGAAAGAGATCCAGACCCTAATTGAGCTTGAAATGTTTACAAATAGCTCGCCCTCTTTAGCGCTTTCAGAAGGCTTTGATGGCTCGAGTTTCGAGAGCTGAAAGGCATCCTCAGCAAGCTTGGAACCTAGGGGACGAAGGTCATTCTCAATGAAAGCTTTGAGCCGGTTAGCAAGAGAAACGATGTCTTTTGATTGGCTCACGGATCGCTTTAGTTCGTCAATTTGAGGAGTCAGAGTTTTCACGGCTCGCTGAGCAGCAACAAGGTTTTCTTCTTCTAAGCGGTCAAAAGCAATCTCTCTGAAATCAAGTAGTAGAGATTCGACTTCGCCCAACTTGTTTAGGCTGTTTTCACGTTCAAGTCGGGTTCCTACTATGTTGGTGTAGATAACCAATACCGCAATACCAATAACGACTCCACCAAAGAAACGGACAAACAGAACACCTTCATCCGGAATACCTAACAGCGGCGTTATGTAGAGCGTGATGACGTTCTTGATTCCAAAATAAAGGCCAGCGATTACAAGGTTGAAGACCGGTTGATTATCCCCTTGAACATTTCTTTTTGCTTTCAACAGCACTGCAGGCACGATAAGTAGTAGAGCACCTGCGACGGAAATTAAGTTGATAGGGATCCACGTCCATGAAAAGTTTGAAAGTCGCACAGCGTCAAAAGTGAAGCTCAGAGATGCTGTAAAGGCCAATGCCAACATGAAGGAAGGAATGCTTAATGCTTTGTGGTGGCCTAAGCGTTTCCAGAATCTGTTGTTGCGAGCGGTTGAGAATTTCAAATTAGCCTTCAATCGATTTTTCGGGTATCTAAAGTCTAGTTTTGGACCCCGTCAAATCGGCTGAGGTAAACTCACACCTAATCTGGACGATCTAACTCATCTTGATCAACATCATCGAATTCATTTTCTTGGGAATTTGGTCCTATTGAAATCCCGAGAATTTCAGCAGAGGAAGATGGTAGCTCTAGATCTTCTACCTTGCTTAGAGCCTTATTTACTGCTCTAGTCCTTGTTCCTGCTTGGCTCACAGTTCTTTGAGCTGTTTCAAGTTGCTTGGCCAGGGTGTCCATAACTCCTGAGTACTTTGCGAACTCTGTCTTGGCAGCACTTAGCACCTTCCAGACATCGGAGGCGCTCTTTTCGATGGCTAATGTCTTGAAGCCCATTTGCAAGCTGTTTAGTAAAGACATCAGTGTTGTAGGTCCTGTAACCAAGACTCTGAAATTGTTCTGAAGATCACTGGTCAGGCCTGGTCTTCTAACTACCTCGGCGAATAGGCCTTCAGTTGGCAGATACATGATTGCGAAGTCGGTGCTCACAGGAGCGTGGAGGTATTTCTCTGAGATCTTTCTGGCCTGTGTCTTTATGGCATTCTCAACTGCTTTGGCTGCTGCCGCAATATCATCAGCTGAACCGCTTTCTTGGGCATTCTGAAGTTTCTCGTAGTCTTCATGCGGGAATTTGCTGTCGATTGGAAGGTAGACGTACTCACCGTCTGCTCTGCCAGGAAGCTTCACGGCGAACTCAACCAGATCGTTTGAACCTGGCTTAATCTTCACGTTCTTTTCATACTGGCTTGGAGCCAATACATCTTCTAGCTGACGCTCCAGTTGAACTTCGCCCCAGCCACCTCTAGATTTCACGTTGGTTAGAACCTTCTGGAGGCTGCCAACATCATTAGCCAAGTTCTTCATTTCACCAATGCCTCTGGCAACAGCCTCTAGGTTTTCGCTCACCAGCTTGAATGATTCGCCCAGTCGTTTTTCAAGAGTCCCTTGAAGTTTCTCATCAACTGTTTCACGCATCTTCTCTAGCTTTTCCTCGTTACCCTTGCTCATCTTCTCGATCTCTGTCTGCAGGGTAATCTGCATCTCTTGCTGTTTCTTTGCATTTGATGCTGTGAGGTCGGCAATCTTGGTTTCAATGTTTCTTAGTGAATCACTTAGTGATTTCTGGAGTTCGACCCTAGAGCTTCCAGCTTCATCTCGTTGAAGTTTTGCTGAATTCTGAGACGCTTCGCTAAATGCCGACAGACGCTTTTCGACGATGTCATGGTTGCTCGCAATAGCGGAGCGCAACTCATCTCTATGTATCTGAAGATCTTTGCTGACATCCATAGAGCCACCGCTGCCTTTACGGGTTAGCACAATCACGAACAGGACTAGCAATGCGACAAGGTTAGCTATAACCAGAATTGTTAGGGTTTCCATGGTCCTCCAGAACTTGGGAAATGTGTGTCTCACTCAAAGATAAGCGATTCAACTGACAAAAGATTCCCTCGAATTGGGCTTAAAAACTAAAGCCCCTCAGATTCCTTGGATCCAGAGGGGCTTTAGTGGTTTGGTTTAGAGTCTTGACTCAACCTTTGCTTTGGTGGCTTCAAAGCGTGTCTTTAGTAGAACATACTCTGGCTTCCAAGGCTTAGCTGGCCCTGCCCAGTGGATTATCTTTGGCGATGCGTTGAAGTCCTGAGATGGAACGTGGTTCCACTCTGAATCAATCTCTAGCACACGGTCTTTTGAGTAGATGTTGAAAACATCTTGGTCATTCATACGGCACTGCTCGACAAGATACATGTGCTCAGCGGTGAAGTTCTCTGCTCGCATTAGTTCTAGGTTTAGAACCAAGATTCCTGCGTTGAATGTTCTAGAGGTTAGGTCAGCTTTGTCGTGTAGGCGCTTTCTGATATCCCACGCTTTCTCTGGAGCAAAGTGCAAAGTTGCTCTAGTGATAGGACGGATCATGTTAGCCCAGGTCTTTAGTCTTGTTCTCTTACCAGCGAAAACATTCTCACCAAGGTTTAGATCGTATAGTTCTCCAACATCTCCTTGAATCAAAATGTCTATGTCTAGGTAGAGAACCTTCTCTAGATTTTTCAACATCTCAGGTAGGAACAGCCTGTCCATGGTTGAAACAGAGATGTGTGAAAGAAGTGCAATATCTTCACCGTAGTGAACTTCATCGAAGTTATAGAAGGTGAAGTTAATCTGTGGGAATAGCTTGCCCATTCTTGAACGGAAAGCATCACCCAAACCACGAGTCATTACGTGAGCATTTATTTCTCTTGTAGTGTGATCAACCAATGACTGAAGAACAACAGGAATCATGTCTTCTAGGTTTTGGTCTAGTGCAAGAGCTGTTTCAACAACGTTCTTCCCTCTTGGGTTATTGCCAACGTTGATCTTTGATGCTTCTAGGGCAGCAACTGCTTGAGGAACATCAATGTTAGAAGGAGTTACCTTGCTGTATGTAGTTGCATACTTGTCAGCAAACTCAACTTCTGCTTGGCAGATCTCAGCCCAAAGCTTACGAACTTCCTTCTCGTTCTTGCCTTCAAGGATTGCCTTGAGAGTTACCTCTAACTTGTCCTCGATGCCATTTCTAATCTTGTTGAAAGCAGTTTCATCAAGGTTGATTAGGCCTTCGAAGCGAACATCAGCTAGGTTCTTAGGCTTGAAGTCAACCGGGAGCCCCATGGATCTTGCTGGTAGGTAGCAGTGCAGACGGCTAGTTGCTACCTCACGGTAGTCAACATATTCGGTAAGCATCACTCTGGCATCTTCGATTCCATCGACTAGATCGAAACCTCTAACCTGTTCACCAACCTGGATGAACTGGTCAACTTGCCAGCCTAGGTACTTTCTCTCATCAATCTTGGTCTCAACCTGAGCAAGCTTCTTCTTGGTAGTTCCAGTTGCAGGAGGAAGAACCTGACCAACGGTAGTGGTCACACAACCTGAGAAGAAAGCCTTGATACCAAAGTCGCGCAAGCGATACAAAGTAGTCCAGTCTCTACAACCAATTGGTTCAATGCGCTTTAGTTCTTTCACAACGTCTTCAGTTAGAACATCTGGGTCCTGGATGTGGAACGAGATCATCAGAGGCAAAACATTCTTCGGGTATGGGAAGTCAACTGGTCCCTTGAAGTTTCTGTGCATGAACCAACCGTTAGAAATCAACCAGGTGTTCTCTGGGTACTCTCGACCGCTTGAGAAATCTCTATCGATTGCTACGGGTTGAACCTTAGCCGAATGGGTAGTGATCTTGCGGTGTGGCTGAATGTTCTTTTTCAAAGAGTTTAGGTAGTTAGAAAGTTTTGTGTTACCTACGTAATCAATGTTTTGGAAACGAAGAAGATTAGAAAGGGCAGCCAATGTCTGAACATAATCACCACGGTTACGTGAAGTTCTTGACTTGTCTAGAAGTTTGTAATCCATCACAGCGATGTTGATGGTGTCAGGTAAAGATTTAACTTCTGGCTCGTTGTGGTTTAGTTGAGTGTCGAACCACTCAACTAGTTCTCTATCACCATCTGAAAGTGATGACATAGCAGTCTTGTCTGCATAAAGAAGGTCTGTTTCAGTGCGCAGTTCTTCAACCTGAGTGTAGGTAGCTAAAACTTTCATAAGAGCTAATCTGGTCTGAGCAGGCATGCTGTCGCGGTGCTTAGCGAAGTAATCTCTAAGCTCAGCTAAGCCCTTCTTTAGATCAACGAAGAAGATGCTCTCAAAGTATTCAAACGTTGCATAAGTTTTTGCCTTGTCTTCGCCTGCTTCTTTGAAGTAGTGGTAAGAAGATTCAAACAAGCCAAAGCCTGCAAGCATTGTGCCAAATCCAAGGGCTCCAATGTCCTTTTGGGTTGAGTTGTCATATAAAGACTGAACGAAAGATCGAGCAAGAAGTCTTTCTTGTGGAGTCTTTACATTGCGCGCGTAATCGCAGACTGCCTCTTCCATGCTGAGGCCAGCTGCTACCTTGCCAATGACTGGTGGGTTGGCCACTATTCCAGAGAGCTTCTCAATGGTTTGGCTTTGGTAATCATTGACCATTCGGAGTTTCAAGAGGTCACGAAGTTTTTCAAATTGCTTAGGGGCAACAACTAGCCCCCAACGCTTAACAAACTTCTTTAATGACTTGGATGCTGCCATGGACTTGGGTCCTCACATGAGTTGGATTTGAGATTAAGAACTCGTCGCGGTTCTAACCTCATAATTTTACCCCAGTGAGACCAAAGTCTCCGTTAGATACCTAGCCGAATAGGGCAAGCATCAGGAATGCGAAGATGCCGGTAAATATGGCTGGAGTTAGGAACTTTGAGACATTAAGCCAGATTCCAAGTGATGAGACCCTTGCTGCCAGCGAACTCTTAGAGGGGAGCGCTTTGAGATCTCGGGCGATTGCCTGCCCTTCGGCTGAAGCTGAGTATTGCACTAGGGCACCTAGTATCCCTGAGGCTAGAAGAATGCCCGCGGTTGCAAGGGACGCATAAAGACCGAGACCCTTGATTTCATCAATTAGGCCAACTGTTGTAATCAGAAGGAATGTTGGGGCTAGTTGGGAGATAACCAACTGGTTTCTTGTCTTTAGCCAGAGTTCTAAAAGTTCTTTTTCAGTCATGTCATAAGTCTAAATCGGATGAGTTTACCTAAGCCTTCTTTCAGATTCGTATCAAGGCTAAAGTTGAGACATGGGAACTTTTTTCACAGCAAGCCAAGCTACGTTAGCTGTGAATCTGACCTTGGTTGAAGTTGGACTCCTATTTATAGGTCTTGGTCTACTTTCCTGGTTAGCTCTCAAACTACATGTTTCTAGCATCCCCCTATTTCTTATAGCTGGACTTGCCTTGGGTAAAGGTGGAATAGTTCCCCTAAATGTCTCTGAAGACTTCCTCAACGTCGGTGCTGAAATTGGAGCAATTCTTTTGCTGCTAGTTCTTGGATTTGAGTATTCCGCTAGTGAGTTAGCTGCAAGTATGAAAAAGCGCTGGCATGCAGGGTTGATGGACATCTTGCTCAACGCTGTTCCTGCAGCAATACTGGCATTGATCTTGGGCTATGGGCCGGTCGGAGCCCTTGCTTTTGCTGGAATCATGTTTATTTCATCCTCAGGTATCGCAAGTCAACTAATCAGGGAAAGCGGTTGGGGTAAATCTAATGTTGGCAAGCGAGTAACCAGCGTCTTGGTCTTTGAAGATATTTTGATGGCCCCTTATCTACCGATATTGGCAGCAGTAACCTTGGGGCTAAGTGTGTGGGCAGGACTTATTTCAGTGACCGTTGCCCTTGGGGTCACCATGAGTATCTTCCTAATCGCTATCGGAAGAGAGATCCCAGGGCTCAAGTCACTGGCCAACCGAGGACCGGGAGTACTTCTACTTCTAGTTTTTGGAGTGACATTAGCCGCTGCTGGAGCTGCAACGCTTGCTGGGTTCTCTGGAGCTATTGCAGCTTTCTTGATTGGAATGCTTCTAACTGGAGAGGTGGCCGAATCACTCAGAAGTAGATTTGCCCCACTTAGAGAAATATTCTCAGCAATATTCTTCCTATTCTTTGGCCTGAGCATCTCAGTTATGGATGTAGTGAGTGTCTTGCCTGTTGCCATAGCCTTCTCGATACTGGGAATTGCTGGAAAGCTGGGGGTTGGCTGGTGGGTAGGTCGAGATATGACAGACAAGATGAGCTGGCGCAGAATAGGTGCCTTCCTAGTGGCCAGGGGAGAGTTCTCTATGATTATTGCCGCTACCGTAGTTGCTAGCACTGCCTTTGCAGGGCTCAAGGAAATCACACTTGGAGTTGTGGTTCTAACCACGATCTTCTCAACTCTGGCTATTCGCTTCCTGCGCAGCCCGCTGGAGCGCTAACTCAAGGCAACATCTCCTATTCGAATGGCATTTCTGTAAATTTCATTCGTATTCAAATGTTTTTACCCCAAGACATTCGTTTTTTTGGATATTGGCGACTATTATTGCGTCATAACTGTATTTTTTCTAGGCATTCCGTCTAGTTTTGAAGGGCACACAAAAACATGTTCACATTGAACTCAAATATCCGTAAATTCGTATCTCTCCTAGTTGGAGCAGCTCTAACGCTGACCATGGTTTCCAACACTGAATCGGCTAAGGCAAACTTTGCGCCTCCGATCATGGCAACCATATTCCCATCGAGCGGAACTGTCACTGGTGGTGACCTAGTTACTATCACCGGTCAAAACCTGCAGAGAGTCAACGACATCGAGGTTGGCGGTACAAGGGTATTTAGAGAAGACCTTGAAAAGAGTCCAATCGGTGAATGGATCACGTTCAGAGCTCCATACAGCTCAAAGACAGGCCCTGTCGATGTGACCTTCTTGAGCACAGTTAACGTAACTGAGCCAAAGTTCTATACCTACACAGCATCTTCAATTACTTCTGTCACCCCTGCCCTGGGTACATTCAGAGGTGGAACAGTTGTCAACATTCGTGGAACAGGCTTTGGTCCAGTGGAATGGGGAGACGGTTCACTAGTTGTTAAGTTCAATGGTGTTAATGCAACAGCAGTTAAAAGAGTTAGCCCGACTCAAATCACTGCAACCACTCCGCTAGGTGCACAGGGTGATGCAACTATTGAAATTAGTTTTGGAAATGACCCAAGACAATCTAACGTTCGTTACTCTGCAAACGTAATTACTCAGGCAAAAGCTTTCCTTTACACACCAGAAGTTCTTGCTCCTAAGGTTGACTTGATTGTTCCTGATCGTGGTGTTATTACCGGTGGAACTCCAGTGACAGTAACTGGTAGATACCTTCGCGGAAGTGACAACCTACCTGCAACTTTCAGTTTTGGTGGAGCACTTGCAACTAACGTAGTTGTCGCTCCAGATGGTTTGTCTGCGACGATGATTACTCCAGCAAGACCTGCAGGTCCAGTTAGCTTAGTTGCAACAAACGTTGACTCTTCGAGCACAGTTGCTAACGCTTACACTTACGCCGCACCACCAACAATTACTTCTCTCTCACCTTCAAGTGGTGTAATCCAGGGTGGAACTCTAGTTACCATCAACGGAACTAACTTTGGTTCAGCTGGTATTCCTCTAGTTAAGTTTGGTGAATCAGTAGGACTTTGTGTCAAGCTGATCAGCCCAACCCAGATCACTGCAGTGACCAGAGACAATATTGCTGGTCAAGTTGATGTTGAAGTTACTCCAATCACAGGTGGTGGAATCGTAACTAGAGAAAACGTCTTCACATACCAAGCTCCTGCAGTGACTCCAGTAATCAGTTCAGTTACTCCAGATCGCGGCCCTACAACAGGCGCTAACACAGTTGAGTTCAAGACCACAGGTGTCTTCCCTGCAGGAACACCAAACGTTATGTTTGGTAACTCTTGTGCAATAAGTGTTACTCGTGTTGATGACAAGACCATTAGAGCAACAGCTCCTTCAAACCCAGCTGGACCTCGTAACGTCGGTATCACCTTTGCTAACGGTTACTCATTCCTATCAAACGGATACACCTACTTTGTACCAACTCCACCGGAGATCACCAAGGTCACACCTGCAGTGGACTGGACACAGGGTGGAACAACAGTAACCATTGAAGGCCTAGGTTTCGGTGAGTCAGGAATTCCGCAGGTTAGATTTGGAACAGTAAACGCAACTAACGTTGTTCGTGTTTCAAACACTGTGGTGACCGCAACTGTTCCAGCTAACACCGTAGGAGCGAAAGAAGTTTCTGTAACCCCTATTGGTGGAACAGCCATAAAGAAATCGAATGCTTTCACTTACAAAGCACCTGTAATCAACAACGTCAAACCAAACAGCGGTGTTGTACTGGGTGGAACTAACGTTGTTATTTCCGGTGATGGTTTTGGAACTACTGGAATCCCAGTTGTTAAATTTGGTGGCAAGCTAGCTACGAACGTTGTTCGAGTCAGCGCATTCTCAATCACAGCAACTACACCTTCAGGAACTAAAGGCTTCACACCAGTTGAAGTCACCCCTGCAGGTGGAACGCCAATTTCAAGCAGCACCGTATACGCGTACTTTGAACTTCAGGTTGCACCTCAGCTAAATGCATCAAGCCTTACCTGGCTACCACCAGCTGGTGGGGTTCCTGTAACAGTGACTGGAACTAACTTCATTGGAACTGATGGTAAGCCTGGCAAGGTTTACATTGCTGGCACATTAGTGCCTGCAACAATTTCAGCTGACGGTAAGAGCGTCACCTTTACTCCACCCCCTCTTGCTCCATCAGGCGGTGCCTATGAGTTTAGAATCACAACCAACGAAGGTTCTGCTTGGAGAAACATTTTCCGAGTGGCAATGGGACCGACAGGCCCTGCAGGTGGTTGTGATGTAAACACCGGAGGCGGAAGAAACATGGACGGTGGCGGTAACCGCACCATCTATCTAAATAACGGATCTCTCATGCTCGGTGAGCTTGGAACTCCTACTGTTACAGTCAATGGCACCGAGTCTCCAATTGTTGCTGCTGGAAACACTGGAGGTCAAAGCCCTAGAGACTTCGTAACTTTCGCTATTCCAACAGCTCCACCGCTAGCTCTTGGTGCAGTAACAGTTGTTGTGAGAATGGGCCAGAACGCTGGGTCTATCACTAACGACTGTTTCACCAACCTGGCATATCTTCCGATTCAGGCTCAAGACAAGACCATCATGTTTGGTCAAGCTCCAGGCCCATTCCTATACGCAGTTAGTGGTGAACGTGGAAGTGACAAGGTCACTTCGGTTCTATTCTCATTCACTGGAATTGATGGAACTAACTACGCAACAAGCACCACAGTGCCTACTGCTGCTGGAAGATACCAGATCCGTCCAAGCAATGCAGTGATGAGTCCTGGAACTTTGAGCAACTACAACTACGTCTACCTTGATGGCGTTTTCACTATTCAAGGTATTCCTGCAGTTGTTAGAGCAATTCAGTGCACAACTAAGATTTACGGTGATCCAAACCCAACCATTTCTTACTCTGTAACAGGTCTTCCTGAAACAGAAACCATTAAAGCTGGCTCAGTAACCTACATCTACGAAGGATTTAGAAACACTGGCGCAGCCTATGGTCCAACCACAGTGATGCCAACAAGAGCTGGTTCGTACACAATCACTCCTCGAGATGCAGTCTTAAACTCAGCAAACACGCCTTCGATCTCGTTTACTTACGAGTCTTGTGAGTATGTGATTACCAAGCGTCCGGTCTCTATCGAGGCTGTAGACACACAAAAGGTGTATGGTTCTCAAGATCCAGCTAAAACCTGGACCTTCACAAACCCATCGAACAAGAACCTTGCTCCTGGTGACACAAACCTCTCAGGTTCAGCAATCGTTGATCGCTACCTGGGTGAAAATGTTGGAGACTACGACTACATCCCAGCAAGCCTTGACGATGAAAACCCTGACTATGAAATCACTTACTCATACTGGGGTAAGTTGACCATCAACAAGAAGCCAATCAACGTTACTGGTGTTAACAGCACCAAGAACTACTGTCAGCCGGATCCTGAATTCACATATTCATCAGCAGGTCTAGTCGGCGACGATAGGCTAAGCGGTTCACTTTCACGTGTTGAAGGTAACAACGTTGGTAACTACGCTTACACAGCTGGAGATCTAAATGGTGGAAACAACTACACCATCAGTTCGATTACAGGTGGACAGTTAACCATCACAACCTGTCCTTTGTCTGTTCAAGCTGACGAAGAGAGCAAGATTTACGGTGAACTAGACCCAACTCTGGGCTATTACTTCGATGGCGACTATGGTCTGCAGTTTGACGATGTGATGACCGGTGCTCTAACTAGAGTTGCAGGCGCAAACATCGGTGAGTACACAATTAACCGTGGAACTCTAGCTGCAAGCTCTAACTACACAGTTACCTACAAAACAAACAAGTTCACAATTGTGAAGAGACCACTGTGTCTAGCAGCTGATGACAAGAGCAAGATGTATGGCGATGCTGATCCAGCATTTACAAGCACTCTAGTTACTAACTCTCAGTGTTACTCACTGATTGGACCAGACGCTGTTACTGGAACACTTGCAAGACAACCAGGCAACAACGTTGGTTTCTATGACATCACTCCAGGAACTGTAACTGCAGGTAACAACTACTCACTGAAAGTTAGTTCTGGTGAGCTAGAAATTACCAAGCGTCCAATTACCATTACTCCTGCCGCAAAGAGCAAGACCTATGGTGAAGATGACCCTACCCTGACTATTTCAGTAACTGCTGGAAGCCTAGTTGGATCAGATACTTTGACTGGAAGCATTGACCGTGCAGGCAGTGAAGACGCTGGAGTGTATGACTTCATCTTGGGTGATTTCGGAAACGCTAACCCGAACTACGACATCACTGTAGACAATGTGAACAAGTTCACCATTAACAAGAAGAGAATCACTGTTACCGGTGTTGACACTCAGAAGTACTACGGTGATGAAGATCCTGAGCTTGACTACACATCAACAGGACTTGTTGGCAGCGACAGATTAACTGGTGCTCTAGATAGAGCACCGGGTGAAAACGTAGGAAACTACAACTACACCGCAGGTGATCTAGCTGGTGGCGATAACTACATCCTTGACTCTGTAACAGGAGGAAAGCTCGTAGTTCTTCCTAAGCAGGTAAGTATCTGTGCCGATGACAAGAGCATGGTTTATGGCGAAAGCAGACCAGCAAACACTTCTGCACTATGTGCTGAAAGTGAGCTTGTTGGAAGCGATTCGTTCGGAAGCTCGACTCTTGCCTACCCAATCGCTGACCCTGTAAACGCTGGTGAGTATGCAATTACTCCTAGTGCTGCTGTTCTTACTTCAGGGGATGCAGCGAACTACGCATTTACCTATGTAGCAGGAACCCTGACTATCGAGAAGCGTCTAATCAAGGTAACCGCAGCTGACAAGGAGAAGACCTACGGTCAAACTGACCCAACCTTCACCTACAGCATTAGCGAAGGAACTTTGGTTGGTTCAGATGCATTCACTGGAACTCTTTCAAGAGACGAAGGTGAAAACGTTGGATCATACGACCTAACTCTTGGTTCATTGACTCTTGGAAACAACTACGAAGTTGAAGTTGAGGGTGGAAAACTAACCATCAACAAACTAGCGATTCGTGTTATTCCTTCACCGAACCAAAAGAAGTCTTATGGAGATAACGATCCTGACTATGCCTTCACTACCAACATCGTCCTGCCATTCTCAGATGAGCTTGATGGTGGATTAGGTAGAGATTCAGGTGAGGATGTAGCTCAGTATGCATACAACCTGGGAGACCTGGCTGAATCAAACCCGAACTACGACATCACTCTAGATACAGCAAACAAGTTCACCATTGAGAAACTTGTGATCACTGTTTCTGTGAATGACATGGAGAAGTTCTATGGCGAGGCAGACCCTGCGTACACCTTCACCTTCAGCCCGTCAACTTTGGGTAATGGTGGAGCGATTACTCTAATTGGTTCACCTACTAGAGTGGCTGGCGAGAATGTGGGAGAGTACCTAATCACAGCTGGTACTTTGTCTGCAGGTTCTAACTACACCGCGACTATCTCTGTTGGTGCAAAGCTAACAATCAAGAAAGCGCCAATCACCATCACAGCTGGAAGTCACAAAGTTGTTTATGGTGTAGCTCTGCCGGCGAACACTTTCATTGTTTCAGGAAACATGGGCTTCTCAGAGACCATTACTGGAGTCACCTACGCTTACTCAACTAACCCACCTAGAAATGTCGGAAACTACGACATCACTCCAAGTGCAGCAGTTCTGTCAGCAGGTCAGGCAAGTAACTACGAATTCACCTATGTAAAGGGTGCGCTAGAAATTACTAAGGCTGCATTGACTATTTATCTAGCAAACAGCAACTCTGACTGGGGAGACCCTGTAAGACCTGCTGGAGCGAGCAGCTCTGAAGGCTTGGTGAACGGTGACAAGTTGGGCACATTCAACTACACCTTCAATGGTTCTGCTACAGAGCCTGCGATGCCTGGTTCTTATGCTCTGGCAGCAACAGTCGCAACATTTGGGACTGGAACTCCAGATAACTACGAGATCACAGTTGTTCCTGCGACCTACACAATCAACTCTCCGTTCTTTGTGGCGATGGACCCTAAGCGAGGACCTGTAGCTGGTGGAACTAGATTCACCATCAACGGTTTTGGTTTTGGATTCAATAACCCAATCGTTAGATTCAATGGAGTAGATGCCACTGACGTAACACTGAATGGAAGCACTCAGATTGTTGGTGCGACACCACCTCACCCAGAAGGTCTTGTATCAGTGACTCTAGTCACAGATGCTGGAACTCTTGAACTAGGCGAGATCTACACCTACTTCCCACCTAAGCCAACTCCTCAGATCCTGGCTCTTGCGCCTGGTCAGGGAACTACAGCTGGTGGAACTAAGGTCACAATGACAGGTTCAGCCTTCAAGGGCTCTGACGGTAAGCCTGCCAAGATCTACGTCAACGGTGTTCTAGCAACAGGCATCAAGGTCTCTAAGAATGGAAACACTATTGAGTTCCTTACTCCGCCAAACCCACAAGGTCCGATGGACATCAAGGTTGAGACCAACGACGGAAGCTTTACTTTCGCCGATGGATTCGAATATGTTCCAGGCGCTAAGACAAGCACCGCGGTCATAATCTTCAACGGAGACTCATCAGTTCTTCTTGACCCTGCAATTGCAGGCCTAAAGAAGTTGATGCAGGGTATTCCAAAAGATGCGACTATCTTGTCTGTAAACGTCAACGGATGGGTTATGCGTACTTCCTACACAGGCAACGACGCGAAGCTGTCTTTGGCCAGAGCAACTGTGACCTCTAACTACCTAAAGGGCTTAGGAGTCAAGGCGAAGATCACTGTCAACGGTAAGGGAATTTACCGTATTGGTGGTCCGCTAGACAGAAGAGCTGAAATTGAGATTGTTTGGATCAAGTAATCACGATTATTTAAAGCAAATCCAAGAGGTGGGATCGAGAAATCGGTCCCACCTTTTTGTTGGAGCTATTTGGCTAAAAGGAAGTTCGACACATCGTTGATCACCCTTTGATCAACACTGTGACCTAAGCCCGGGTAGCTCTTCATTTGAAGAGAAGTGTGAGCTTGAAGCCAAGAGGTAATCCTTGTCACTGCGGCTTCAGATATCCTGTTGTCCTCTTCACCTCGGCAATAAAGAACTTTAGGTTTTAGTCTTTGGCAGTCGACGTCTGCTTCAAGTTCAATCGGGTTTATAAATCCCGCCATGATTATTGCTCGGCTAATTCTTTGTGGTCTGGTTCTAAGAAGCTGGGTGGCCATTAGGGCACCTTGGGAGAACCCTATAGGGATAATTGGATTTTGAGCCGGGATTACCTGATCTATCCAGTTCCATAGCTTCTCGGTGGCCACGGCTATCTCTGGCGCTGGGGTGTAATTCTCCATGGTCAGTTGGTACCACTCAAAACCACCGCCACCGTTACTCAGAGGGGCCCTAGGGGAGACCCAAGCCTGATTAGGTAGGTGAGAAATAATCTCTGGCAGATCTGCCTCATCGGCTCCATAACCATGCAAAAAGACCACCACAGGCTCGCTAGGGCCTAGTTTGTCTAGGTTGTGAGACAGGTAGCTGGTTATGGATTTACTCATGGCTTCTAGCCTAGGGTCATCTGAGAACAAACTAATCTTTGGAGAAATAGAGTATTTATGCTCTAGAGCATTTATACTCTAATCATGGGAAGACAGCCTAAGCAAGATAAAGACCAGCTGGATAACTTCGTAGAGCAGTGGCGAACGAAGCGAAAGATCTCCAGGCAGGAACTAGCTGATTTGGTGGGGGTTCATTACCAAACCATGAGTTACATCGAACGTGGGGAATACGCTCCAACTCTCGCCCTTACCCTGCGCCTAGCAGCGGCCCTTGATTGCAAAGTGGAACAACTATTCAAATTGAAAGTAGAAAACTAATGAAAACACCGGGTTCACTATTGTCTGATATGCGACAAGCCAAGATAGAGCGCTTATTGAGTTCACCACCAAGTGGTTTTTGGATCTCTAAGGGTTATAGAAGAACACTGTCTGTTGTGTCAGTTGTATTTAGTTACTACTACCTATTCACTTTGCTGATCCCAATTACGGAAATCCTTCACGATCCACTTCGAGGCAAAGACGGCATAAACATAGACAAGCTGGATGCGTCTCAAAGATTTACATATGAGTTTGCATACGTTCTTGCTGGCATTGGAACACTATCTCCATTGATTCTTCTGACATGTCTTCTTTTACTCAGATCATCTATTCGCAGAATTACTTCTTTGCCTAATGAGTATCTCGACGAACTAGAGATAGCTAATCGTGACTGGGCATTCAAAACTGGTTACCTGGTGATTAGGCGAGTTGGATTAGCGTTGACTGTTATTGGATTCACTACGCTATTCACCCTGTTTGTCACAACTCCAAGAACTTGGCAGTGGCCTAGCCCTAAGCACCCACTTCAAGAAGCGAAAGACGCACTTGTGGCTTACTTTGAAGGCCTTACTTCAGATGGAGTCTTAGATTTCTATTTCCAAGTCATTGCATTGCTTACTTATGTCGCTTATGCGTTCCCTATAATTCTTCTAGCCTGGCGGGAATCAAAGTTCAATGAAGCACTGCCTAAAGTTGAAAATCAGGTCTTCAAGGAAGCCCAAGCATTTGAAAAGGCTTATTTGAAGCGAGTCCTAATCGTTGTGATGGGATTCCTTGGAAGCATCTTGATTGGTTGGCTTGTGCCTTATGCCATGATGAACGGACTGGCTATCATGGCGGCAGTCCTGACCGCTTGGTTTGGGGTCTATGTTTACATTTGGAGCAGCATAAAGACAGTTGAGATTCTAAAAGCTGTTAAGACAAAGACTTCAAACTCTACTATGGCGACTACCTTTTTCGTTATCACCCATCTGCTCGGGACGCTGTTGATCACTATTTTGGTGCTCGTAACACTCGTATTTCCTGGTCAGTGGAATGGCGGTGGCTTTAATCAGATTCATCCGCTCGGTGTAATTCTTGTTCTTGGAGTGCTCATGATCCCTGCACAAGCTATCTCTGTGAGTTTTGCATCAAAGCTGAGTAAAGAGATTAAGTTAGAAAATTCTGAATCAAAGGCTTGATCTGCAGAGACGGCCCTGCAAGAAGAAAGTTGAATTGCATTGAAAAAGCAAAACATCATCCTGGAACTTAGAAATGCTCGAGTAGAACGCATTCTCGAGGCTAAGCAGAGCCCTGTGCTCACATCCCCATGGATGAGACGAACACTTAGCCTGATAGCAATACTCTCAAGCTATGCGATGTTAGCAACTCTTCTTATCCCAACTCCTTACTGGATTAGCGAGACGAATCGTATCTACGCCGACCGTGAGGCAATGGAGGGCAACTGGCTTTACGAATTTAGAGATGTCACCCAAGGGCTTGCTCTGCTGTTATTAGTTTGGAGTTATATCCTTCTACGTATTTCAATGAGGCGAGTAACTGTGCTTCCAAACGAGTATTTAGATGAACGCCAAATTGCTAACCGTGATTGGGCATTCAAGGCTGGCTACCTAGTAGTCAGACGAATTGGATTTGCTGCTGCGTTGCTCTTTGCTTTCTTGGCTACTTTTGGAAACCAGATGGCACGATCCTCTGCTGGCTACAGCACTACCGCCAAATCATTTAGAGCTCTAGAACGATACCTATCTGATCTAAGCATGGAGGATCCTTTCGGTTTCTATTTCAGGGTTTTCCTTCTGCTAGCTTTTGTCGCCTACTCCTTCCCTTTGATCCTTTTGGCTTGGCGAGAAGCAAGATTCCCAGAGGCCGTTCCTGAAGTTCAACAAGTAAAGGTTCTGAATCCGAGGGAAACATCAGCTCAGTTCTACTTCAAGGCAATTAACTGGATGGGCATTTTTGTTTCAGTTGCCGCATCGATTTATATCAGTCCGGCACTGTTTATGTTTATAGGGCCTTTGATTTATCTGATTCTTGTCCTGTTTATTTACGTTGCTATTCCTGGCGCTCTAGTGCTCTTTGCATGGGCTTCAATAACAACAGCAAAAGGCATTAGAGCAGCCAAGAAGATTGGTTTGGCATCTGAGCAACACAAGCGCTGGGCAAACATCTCTACAGTGTTTCTAGCCTTGACTCTATTCATAGGTATAGCTGTTGGCACAATCATGTACATCGGACTATCGAATATGCTTTATGGATTTCCCGTCCTTGGTTATGCCTTGATTATCGGAATATTTATGATCCCCAATCAAGCAATCTCTCTAGCTTTCTATGCCAAGTTGAAAACCAAGGAAGATTTAGTTAAGTGACCGGCAAATCACAGAGTAAATTCGCTTCACTCAGCAGAACCAAAAACATACATTTGGGAATTATTGTTCTCACGTTCATTCTCTATATGTACCTTCCTGTATTTCCATTCCTAGGACCTAGGAACGCGCTCTCTCCTGAGGGTGGGATGGTAATGCTAGGTATTGGGTTTGCTTGGATCTTGTATGGTATTGCTGTGTTTGTATGGGTTTCAGCTAGAACTGTTCAAGTGCTAATGATGTCAAGAAAGCACAACCCTAGCCGGTTCCACGTCGCATTCACCATCGGCTTCTTTGCAATTACCCAAATGCTTGCGGTGGTAACAATTTCTTCAGTGATTATGGGTCAAGGACTTGGCGTAATACAACTTGTTATAGCTCTTATCATTACCCAATCGCTATCGCTTGTCTTTGTACCAGAGTTAGCGCAATCACTTTAGTTTGAGCAAACAAGCTACTGTTTCACTCAGGTGATCTAGCCTAGGGTTTGAACTGGACACTTTAGTGAGAAACTAAAGGTGTAAGCAGAACGACTTTCAAACAGACAGAGAGCCATTCCTTGAAGGCAAGAAGACCTAAAGTAATTGCGATAGTGATGGCTACTCACTTTCCGCAGGCTCTGGCTATGGTGCTGCTAACGGTATTACTTGGTTATGCATTTGGTGTTAAAGACTCTGCTCTGTTGTATTTGTTTTTAGCAGCGGCTAGCGGACAAGCTTTTACAGGTTGGTCTAATGACTACATAGATGCAGATCTAGATAAGTCCTTGGGTAGAGAAACTAAACCTACAGTTAGAGATCAACTTCAAAAGAGTGACCTGGTAATGCCCATGGTTGCAAGCCTGGTTGTAGTTATACCTACATCTTTTCTAGCAGGAGGTCTTATAGGCGGCCTTGCTCATCTTTTGGCAGTGGCCAGTGCCTTTGCATACAACAGGTATCTATGCAGAACAAGCTTCTCTTGGTTGCCGTATGCGATATCTTTCAGCGCTCTCCCACTCTTTATCGCCCAGACCGCATCGAGAGATTTTTACCCAACTACTGGGTTATTTGTCATCTGCGCTTTGGTAGGTGTAGTGATTCACCTACTCAATGCTCTGCCAGATATTGAAATAGACCTGAAGGCAGGACTTGGGGGAGTTGCAGTTTCCCTGGGCAAGAAGAACTCTCTAGTGCTGGTTGGCTTCATAGTTATCGTGGTGCTTGCTATTTCCAGCTTTGAGTTGAATCAGGTTTCATTCTTCGAAGAATAAACCTCAAGGTTTAGCCTCAAAAAGGTATGCTCTTGGTTATGACTAATTTAGAACGCCCTGAAATTGAACCGATGATGGAGCCAGCTCCATCTGTATTGACTGCTAAAGACATGGTTATTGGTGATGGAGCAGAAGCTCCTGCCAACTCAGTAGTGAATGTTCACTACCTAGGTGTTGACTACGAGACTGGTGAGGAGTTTGATTCTTCATGGGGTCGTGGAGAATCAATTGAATTCCCTCTCAACCGTTTGATCAAGGGTTGGCAAGAAGGTATTCCAGGTATGAAGGTAGGCGGCAGAAGAATGCTGATCTGCCCACCTGAGATGGCTTATGGACCAGCTGGCGGCGGTCACGCTCTGTCAGGTAAGACTCTGGTCTTTGTTATTGATCTACTAGGTGTCAAGTAAGTTCAAAACAAACTAAGGAACTGTTTTGACCTAGTTTCCTGAGTATCTGATTTTGACTCCAGTGGCTTCAAAAGTTTTGTTACCCAGTTCATCGCGCAAACTTAGCCATAGGGTGTAACCTCCGGCAGGTGCTTTGTCTGAGAACTTAAACGACTGTCTGTAGACTCCATCGCGATTGGTTCCGTTTACTAACTCAGCAGCACCTGTGGCATTTACATGGCTTCCATTGCCTGTCCAAGAAGCAAATCCACCACCATCAAGCATGAACCAACCGTAAACTCCATTGACACCAGTTTCATCTGTTACGTCTAAATTCATAGAGAATTCTTCACCAGAACTTACTGACTTGGCGATATCAACTTTCTCAACTTTTGGAGCCTTTGAGTCGCTTGCTCCACCAGTAATTGCAAATGCTATTTGCGGGCTATTGATAGTTGAGTTACCTAGTACGTCGTGAGCACCAACAAATAGGGAATAGTTGTCATTCACTGCGTTAGCTGGAATCTGGCAATTGATCTGGTAGGTGCCGTTCTTTGCATCTCCGCTAACAAGTTCACCTTCGATGCGGAATCCACACCAGCTAGTAATCCAACCTGGTGCTCCACCAATAGAGGCATAGGACTTCTCAACACCGGAAGCATCTGAAATTGACCAAGTTAGTTTCAGGTTTGAGCCTGCTTCGAAAGTTCTAACCACTGCTGTGTTAGCACCTATTTCAGGCGCTTGACGATCAAGAACACATGGGTCAAGCATCACATCAGCTGAATCCTTGTTACAAAGATCATCGCCAGGGCCTGTGCGAATCATATCTTTACCCAAACCACCAGTAATCAGATCTGCGTCGTTACCACCGTTTAGTGAATCAGAGCCATCCTCACCCTTGATGAGGTCTCGACCACTACCGCCAAGTATTGAATCATTTCCAGCGCCACCGTTAATCTCATCAGCACCTAAGCCACCATCGATGTTGTCGGTTCCAGCTTCACCGTAGATCGCATCTTTACCTGTGCCACCTAGAATGCGGTCGTTACCTGTACCACCATAGATAATGTCGTTTCCCCCAAGTCCATTGACAATGTCATTTCCAGCTCCAGCACAAATAACGTCATCGCCTGGAGTGCCATTGATTCGATCAGCAAAAGCTGTTCCAGAAATACTGCAAACAGGAAGAGATAGGGCGAAACTAGTTGTAGGGAAACTAGTTATGAATAGCGGCACTAGGGCTGCAATTGCTAGTGATCTGCGGCGCATCAGGAATCTCCTATTCGTTAGCTTTATAGAAATCTAGCAACAGATTTCGTGGTTTAACACTGCCGATTTATCTAATTCTGGGAAACTCTCAGGCTATTGGAACCGCTTTCAAACCCCTTATTTAGCCCCCTAAACGAGGAGCCCAGAGACCTAGCCAACCTCAGCGCTTATAAGGGCAATGCCTACAGATGTTGGCGCAGCACTTGCCTTGGTCAACCAAGGACTTTGCATTAAAGACTAAGAACCCAGTTTCAGGGCCAATATATCCAGGCTCATTCAGCTCAAGAGACTTGTGGTTGTTATCGATCTTCTGGGTGTTAAGTAGTTAGCTAACTTCCAGATTCAAAACGCTATCTTTTTAGAGTGATCTTGCGACCTGTGTCATAGAATTCACGGTTGCCAACACCATCGCGAACGCTAATCCAAGCTTTGTATGTTCCTGCGGGAGCGTTTTCAAGGAATACATAATCCTGCTCAAGAATCAAATCGGTTGGAGTGAAACCTAGGGTTCGGGGATCAGACCCAGATGCATGCAGACCGTATTCACCACTGAAACCTCCACCTTCTAGCATGAACCAAAAGTAGATTCCTGCCACTACCGATTCATCGGTTGCTTCAACGCGAATAACAAAATTCTCGCCACGAGATGCAGATTCCGGTAAGTCAATTTTGGTAACTGTTGGCGTGCGGTTATCAGATGATCCGCCGACAACTTCAAACGCGATTCTCTCTTCTGTGGTGTGACCCATCATGTCGACAGCTCCAAGAAATAGCGTGTAGTTATCGTTGACTGCATTTGGAGGAACAGTACAGCTCAGCTTGTAGGTTCCAGATTTTTCTGAACCTGACACTATTTCGGTTGGGATGCGAAACCCGCACCATTCGGTGATCCATCCAGGAGCTCCACCAATCGACCCATAAACCGCTTGTACTGTAGCCACGTCGCTCACATTAACAGTGAACACTGCCATTGTCCCTGCTTGGATTTGCCTGACCACCATAGGAAGAGCCCCAAACTTTGGACCTTTGCTGTCTAGGCTGCAGGTGTCAAGTCTCACGTCTGCGGAATCCGCGTTGCAAAGGTCATTACCAGCGCCAGTTGTGATGGTGTCTTTACCCTGGCCGCCATCGATTATGTCTTCGCCACTACCAGCTGAGAGATTATCGTTACCTGAGCCACCCTGCACTAAGTCTTCGCCATTGCCTCCAGTGATTTGATCAATCCCGTCACCGCCGGCTAATTTATCTGAACCGTCACCACCATCGATTTTGTCGTTTCCAGTTTCACCGTAAATCTCGTCTTCGCCTGTGCCCCCAGAAATAATGTCAGTTCCTGTATCACCTTTAAGAATGTCAGCATCTGTTCCGCCGATAATGGTGTCATTGCCTATGCCACCAAAAACATCATCTTTGCCTGAACCGCCGTCGATGTAATCAGAACCCGCGTCACCGTAAACATCATCTGCACCAGATCCACCATTGATGCGGTCGTTACCTGGACCACCATAGATAATGTCGTTTCCACCAAGTCCGTTGACGATGTCATTTCCAGCTCCAGCACAAATAACGTCATCACCTGGGGTGCCATTGATTCGATCAGCAAATGATGTTCCAGAAATGCTGCAGGCAGGAAGAGATAGGGCGAAACTAGTTGTAGGCAAACTAGTTATGAAAAGCGGCACTAGGGCTGCAATTGCTAGTGATCTGCGGCGCATCAGGAATCTCCTATTCGTTAGCTTTATAGAAATCTAGCAACAGATTTAGTGGTTTAACACTGCCGATTTATCTAATTCTGGGAAACTCTCAGGCTATTGGAACCGCTTTCAAACCCCCGATTTGGCTACCCAAACGAGGAGCCCAGAGACCTAGCCAACCTCAGCGCTTATAAGGGCAATGCCTACAGTTGTTGGCGCAGCATTTGCCTTGGTCAGCCAAAGATCTTGCATTGAAGACGAAGAACCCAGTTTCAGGGTCAATGTAGCCAGGCTCATTTAGCTCTAGAGATTTGTTGTGTTCACACATTATCTCTTCATAAAAAGGGTTCGACTCATTCAACCTCTCAGGGTGAGGCTGATTCAGATTACGTCGAACTACATCTCTTTTAGGCATTGAAGGATAATCGTATGCCTAGATGCAACTCAGCTCATTGAGGTTAGGGAAAACACCGTGTTTTCGACGCTTTTCAATTAAAAACCATCGAAAAAATTGCCATCTATCACACCCTAGCGGGTATCGTTTCCATATGGAACGTATCTCAAATTGGCTTCTCTCAGGAGCTGCAGCGCTGTCTCTCGTAGTTACCCCACTGGCAGCAATAAGCCCAGCCTCGGCGGGAATCTCGCAGAATCCCTACTACTTCGATGGCATGGTAACCCCAAGTCTTGGTGATGGTGAATACCGAACTGCCTTCCCAAACTGGGATAACTACACAGATTCCTGGTACTTCGCTGACCACGACAGCGGGCGCGTGGTCAACTTCGACGCCAACGGAAACTTCATCAACAGCTTCGGCAATGCAGGGCCAGAGCAAACACCATTGAATTATCCACACGACGTCGGTGTTAACTCCCAGGGATACACATTCGTTAGCGACAGTGAGTCGGTCAAGGCTTTTAATGCTGAAGGTGTACTAGTTGCCAAGGATGTTTACTTCGGCGGACAGAAAATGAACAGTGGCTACATAAGCGGAACTCATATAACAACAGACAATGCTGGAAATCTTTACGCTTGTGCGTATTTTGGTTCTACTACAATTGTGAAATTGTCCGTTGCGCAAGGGCGCATTAACGCCGAGCAATTGATTCCTGGTAGTGATACTTGCAACAGATACGGAGGAGCGAATCTACAAGTGAGCGAGGATGGCCTAGTCATTCTCGCCGCAGGGTCACCAGGAACAATTGTCTGGGCAAACATCGGTGGCACTTGGAAACAGACATTTTCCTTTCTGGGCACCGAGTGGAACTCCTGGGGAAATTATTGGTTGTCGGATGAGGATGGTACATATGAGGTACATGTTTTGTCATTTGATCGAACAACTCAAAGAAAGTATGATCCACTGACGGGAGAACTCCTAGGAAGCTCCACGGTTACGAATAGTTCTGCGCTTCCAATTGCTCGGAACAGAAGTAGCTACTTCGATGGCATTACTCAATTCGCGCTTGCAGGACCAAAGGCATTATGGGTCCAGTCCCGCGATGGTCTTCGGAGACTTGACTTGAACTCCAATCAGCTCACAACATTTGGGTTTACCAATTTTGCAAGCGCAAGCAGCGTTTCGGTGGCGGCTAATGGAAACATAAATGTTTCGGACTATTTAGGAAACTTCCTGACTCTAAATTCTTCAGGGTTACAACTCTCAAAAGTACAGTTGGAACATTTTCCAGCGGACGTTTCTTCAGCCTCATACACAACCGATGGAAACATCATCACTTCTTACGTGCGGGAAGACAAGAGTGCTGCTGCAGCTCTACTTGACCCACAGGGAAGGCTAATTACTGACTATGGCACTTATAGAGGATTGACATCGTTCACCATAACCTCCACAGGCTGGTTTCCTGCAATTCATAGATCGTCCCCTCCGTGTCAGGTTCTAAATGAATCTAACGGAACATACATCTACTACGGGACTCGATACGGAAATACTATGGTGAACGAATCCTGCTCTGGGAGAGGTTCTGCGCAAATTCAGATTGTGGAGAATTTTGATTCACCCACTGAGAGTTTTAAGACTGTAACGCTAAACTTCCCAGATGACTCAAGGCACTACGCTGTCGGGAATTTGGCGTTAGCGCCTAACGGAAACATACTGATGGCCGCTGAAGGAGAATTTGTTTGGATATTTGATCCCTCAGGAAATCATATTGGGACGATTCCTCAACCCCGAGACACAAGGCCAAATCAGTTTGGAACCCTCGACTTCGACAACGAAGGAACTCTATATGTTGGATATGGGGCAGGAGTGGCCCGATTCAAATCGCTGAAGACATTTACCCAAACTCCACGGCCAAGCATCACAGGTAAAGCTGCTGTTGGATCAACAATAATTGCAGATTCCGGCACATGGGATCAAAATGCTTCGTTGGGCTACCAATGGTTGCGTGATGGAGATGCCATTAGCGGTGCTACTAATTCGTCCTACTTGGTAACCTCTTCGGATTTCGGCCATTCTTTGGCGGTTCAAGTTACTGGAACGGGAGTTGGTTATTCAGAAGTGAGCGTAACAAGCGCAACCAAACTCGTAGTTGCTGGTTCTTTTACGTTGACTCCTGTTCCTGTGGTTGAGGGTGTTTTTGAGAGCGGTGGGACTCTTACTGCTGTTACTGGTCTGTGGGATGCGAATGCTGTTTTGTCTTTCCAGTGGTTGCGTGATGGCGTTGTGATTAGTGGCGCTACTTCTAGGGATTATAGGCTCACTGGAGCTGATTTTGGGCGTGATATATCGGTTCGTGTTACTGGCTCTGCTACTGGATATACAACTGTTGAGAGAACTAGTGTTTCTTCGGTTGTTGCGCTTGGTTCTCAGCCTGCTAGTTCTGTTCAGGTTTCTGGCAAGTTTGCGGTTGGTCAGGTTTTGACTGCGAATGTTTTTGCTGGTGTTTCGGGTGCCTCAGCTTCTTTTCAGTGGTTGCGTGATGGTGTTGTGATTGCTGGTGCTACAGGGGCTACTTATGAGTTGACTGCTGATGATCTAAATCAGGATGTTTCGGTTCGTGTTGTCTTGGTTGCTGATGGTTTCCGTGATTTGACTGCCACTAGTTCAGCTCAAAGTGTTGCTCTTGGTTCGATTACAGGTAGCCATAGTGCCAGGGTGAGTGATACGCCTAACGTTGGTAAACAGGTTGAAGTGGTTGTTGAGGGTAAATCTGTTTTGGAGTCGGTGTCTTATAGGTGGTTCCGTGAAGGCCTTCCTATTGCTGGGGCCACTCAGGTCGCTTACACGCCATCAAGAACAGATTATTTGAAATACATTTCAGCACAGGTCACCTTCAGCAGAGCTGGCTTCAACGATCTAGTTATCGAGATTGAGCCACAA
>JBILRF010000017.1:0-28012 GCA_044372795.1 Rhodoluna sp.
AGCTCAGCTAGGTTCTGGATAGAAACAAACCAACGTTTCTTACCAGTCTGTTCAAGAACTGTAGTGCCAACTTGAACTAGGGGAGTAAGACGAGAAGTTGCTGTAGCAAAAGCTGAAACAGTTTCTTTAGCCGATTTAACACGTTCAGCTAAACCAAAGTGCAGTTGAGTCTCATCAACACCTTTTAGGCGTGTATTCAGATTTTGAACAGCAGAATCCAGCTGGCTCATGCCATCTCGCAAGGAAGTAACAAGGGTGCTGTCTGTCAGAGGCTTCTTACCAATGTCTGCCTTGAGTAGTTGAGAAGCAACCATAGATACTTCTTCAGCAGCAAGCAAAACCATGCGACCATCAGATGCAACAACGGAGACAGCCTTGATGTCGTTTCCGATGATCGGAGTGTTAGAGAAAAGTTGCACTAGAGGATCTTTAGCAGAAGAGTCAGCCATCTCAATAGCGTCAGCTGCTTTACCTATGCTGACACTCAGTGCACCTAGATCTTTATTAGCAGCAGCTGCTCTGAGGTTGTCTACTTCAGCAAGAGTTCCTTGCAGGGATACAACCATTAATACAACACGGATTACCGCATACAGAATGCATAAAACTAATGCCACCACTCCGAGAGCGATGGCATTTCGTTTATTTTTTGAAAGTTGCAAAACTAAGAATTATCTCAGTCTTAGAGCCGCAGTTGTTGAAGTCTTAGCAGCATAAGTTGCATCAGCTGCGAATGAAACAACAGCAGTGTATAGACCTGCAGTGTAAGTAGTTCCAGAGAAGCTAGCTGTGAATACACCTGAACCGTTAGTAGTTGCAGACTCAGTCTTTACTTCGGTACCACCAAGTCTTAGTGAAACTGAGACTGACTTGCCAGCAACAGCAACTGAACCTGACTTAACTGTTCCAGTGATTGAAACTGTTGGGCTCTTTGTAACGAAACCGGTTGTTGTTCTTAGCTTTGCAGTAACGCTTGCAAACTTTCCAACTGTTACTGATCTAGAGATAACTGTAGGTTCTCCCGCACCAGCACATGCGCTTGAAAGAGTTGTTCTAAGAGTGTATGAACCCGCAGTAGAAGGGGTTGCGATTGTCATAACAGGAGTTCTACCTCTGCTACCAACAGTTGCTGTGGCAGTAACACCGCTACCAGAAACCCATCCAACAGAAACAGAACATGCACTCTTAACACGAGCAACAACAACAGAGATGTTGTCACCAGGTGTTAGGCGGCTAACAGATGAAAGGCTAAGTGTCGGAGCTTGACCAGCTGGGTATGCCATGGCTGGTGCAACAGTTCCAAGAGATAGAACTGCAACTGCAGAGATAGCTAAAAGTGACTTTTTCATATTTCCTCTTATTCAGGTAAGTACCGAGTTAGTTTATAGGAGTTAACCCCCAGAAACCAACAAAATCAACACTTTTATTAACCAAACCGTAATCAAGGCCAAAAAAGCCAGTTTTAGCCGAAAACCCCCAAAATGAGCCAATATCGGCTAGTTTAGAACCCTAACCAGATTTAGGGGTTCTTTTGAGATTTAACGAATATTTACTAGTAGTCCGCAAGCGTTTCATCCTATTTGCGGCCATATTCCTAGTCTCAATAGTCTCAGCCTTCACTGTTACAGCCCTAACCACCCCGACATACGAGTCAACTACCCGTCTTTTCGTCTCAACTAGCGCTAATGACTCAGCTTCAGATCTTCTTACCGGTAACTCCTTCACCCAGCAAAGAGTGAAGTCTTATGCTGATATCGTGACTTCTCCAGCAGTTTTGGACGCTGTGGTAGCTGAATTGAACCTCCAGGAGTTCCAAGACAAGCTCCCTGACCAGATCACAGCAACCGTGCCTCTAAACACAGTCATCCTAGAGATCACAGTTACTGACCCATCTCCATACAGAGCAGCAAACATCGCTAACGCCGTGGCTAACTCTCTAGAGGAGGTAGTAACCAACCTAGAGACCATTGACCCTACCCTTGCATCCCCTGTGAAGCTAAGCGTTATTCAGCCAGGACAAGCAGCTAAAGCACCTGCAGCACCAAGACCTTTACTAAACCTTGCTCTTGGAGCACTAATTGGTTTGGCTCTAGGTTTTGGCGCAGCTCTGCTTAGAGAATCACTAGATCTAAGAATTAGAAGCGTTGAAGATGTTCCAGATAAAGATGGTGTCATCAACGTTCTTGGTGGAATTGTCTTCGACCCTAATGCCGACTCGAACCCTCTCATTGTCCACACCAGCCCTAAGAGCACTAGAGCAGAAGCTTTCAGACAGCTAAGAACAAACATTCAATTCATTGAAGCTGCTGAAGTAAAGAAATCAATTGTTGTTACTTCTTCTATTCCTTCAGAAGGTAAATCTTCAACAATTGCGAACCTAGCTATCGCAATGGCAGACACCGGAGCAAAAGTTCTCCTAGTTGACTGTGACTTCCGTAAACCTAAGATGCACAAGTACTTCTCTATTGAAGGTGCAGTGGGTCTAACTAACCTTCTAGTCGGCCAAGTAAAGCAAAACGATGTTGTTCAACGATGGGGTAGAAAGCACCTAGACCTGCTTCCAGCAGGTCAGGTTCCACCTAACCCATCAGAACTTCTAGGCAGCGAAGCCATGAAGAAGTTCCTAGCCAAAGCAGAGAAAGACTACGACGTAATCCTGATTGACTCAGCACCACTACTTCCAGTAACCGACGCTGCGATCCTTTCTAAGCTAACCGGTGGTGTAGCCCTAGTAGTCGCTGTTGGTAAAACAACTAAGCCTCAGCTATCAGCTGCCCTTGGTCACGTTGACACAGTAGGCGGACGCGTTCTAGGTTTCATCATGAACAAGATCCCAACCAAGGGTGTTGACGCTTACCGTTACCGCTATTCATACAAGTACGGCTCCTATGGCAACTACGGGGCTTACGGTAAGTACGGTAACTATGGAGCATATGGTGCTTACACACAGGCTTACGGCGAAGAAGCAGAGACTGTGGCAAAACTAGAATCTAAGCCAGCGGCAAAGACGCCACGCAAGACCACTAAAAAGGCCTAACCATGTCTGCCTCAAAGGCAACATTCAAAGTCATATTTGTCTGCACAGGCAATATCTGTAGATCTCCTATGGCTGAGCAGATGCTCATCCAAAAAGCAGAGAAGAACAAACTTCCAATCAAAGTAGTCTCCGCAGGAGTCATGGCCATGACCGGAGATCCTATGACTCCTCAGTCAGCAGATGCCATGACCATAAGGGGCTTCACACCAACCAAGCACATCTCACAAGATCTAACCCCAAAGCTTCTAGAAGAAGCAGATCTAGTTCTAACAGCGACCCTTGATCACAGAAGTGCAATAGCAAGGATGCTGCCTAAGGCAAGTAAGTACTCTTTCACCATCGACGAGTTTGCAAGATTAACTTCATTCCTAAGAGCAGATCCTGAGTTCCAGGAAGAGTTCAAGAGGAAGTCCAAAGAAACTAGAGACCAGTATCTAAAAAGAGCAATGCAGGAAGCTGTATTGCTTAGAGGAATGGTTCCAACTAACCTTGACCCTAAAGATGTAATCGACCCATATGGGGAAAGCATTGAAGTTTATAACCAGGTAGCAGAACATATAGATGTGATGCTAGAGATAATCGTTGAATGGATGAGCGCATGAAAAGAAAGACCATGCGCGACTATGCCAGAGGAGTTATCCTTGTTGATTTTCTAGTCCTACTAGCAACCACTCTCATTGTTTATCTAGAGAACTACCGCTCGTTTCAGATAGTTGACAACATCTACGATGAAGGTCTCTTAAGAATTACTGCTAGCCCTCAGCTAGTTGGAGCAGGCCTTCTAGTCACCTGGCTCATCTTGCTTTCAGTGTTTAAGAGTAGAGACCCAAAGATTGTTGGTTCAGACTTCAGCGAATACAGAAGAGTTCTAAACGCAACACTTTCAGTGTTGGGTTTACTAGCTTTTGTTTCTCTGTATTTCAAAGTAGACGTTTCACGTCTTTACGTGACCGAAGTACTAGTCATTGGCCTAGTAGCTCTTCTCCTATCAAGGCGTCTAGGAAGAAACTGGCTTAGCAAGCAGCGTAAGCAAGGTAACTTCACCAGAAGAGTCGCTATCTATGGTCCAACCAGTGAACTAGCTCTTGAATTACAAAAGTACGCGTCACACAAAGAATCTGAGTTTGAGCCAATCATGACCATTGAGGACAACAACCTTCTAGTTCTCAAATACCTGAACTCAGACAAAACCAAGACAGTAGATCTAGAACAGCTTCCAGAAGTCTTAGCTGAAGAGAACATAGAAATACTTCAAGTAGTTGGTTCAGGCCCTAGCTCTGCTCAGATGCATAAAAAGCTCTACTGGGCTCTAGATGGTTGGGACATCAGCTTTGTTGTCTCTCCTGCCATCACAGGAGTATCAAGCTCGAAGCTAACAACCCGAGTAATCGCAGGATCACCTTTGATAAAGATCTCTTCAACTAAGTTCTCTGGTCCTCAGTACTTCGTGAAGACAACATTCGACATTGTCTTCTCATTGATTGCCCTAATTGTTGCATTCCCTGTGATGCTTGCTACTGCAATTGCCATCAAGCTAACAGACAGAGGACCCATCTTCTTCAAGCAAACTCGAATTGGATTGAACGGCAAAGAATTTCAAATTCTCAAGTTCCGCAGCATGAAAGTAGGTGCTGAAAAAGAGTTCGATGAGTTAGCTTCCAAAGCGGGTTATGAAGTAAATGCCGTTCAATTTAAGCTCAAAGACGACCCTCGTGTAACTTCAATCGGAAAGCTCATAAGGAAGACCTCCGTCGATGAACTGCCACAGTTCATAAATGTCCTCAAAGGCGACATGAGCGTAGTTGGTCCAAGGCCACATGTACACAAAGAAGTTGAAGCATACGATGACTACGCATTGCGGAGATTGCTCGTTAAGCCAGGAATAACAGGTCCTTGGCAGATTGGCGGGAGGTCAGAATTGACATGGGATGAAAGTGTTGCTTTCGACGTAGGCTACGTTGAAAACTGGAACCTTCTCAGTGACGTGGCTATCATCGTAAAAACTATTCGCTATCTCGCTGGAACAAGAAAGGCGTTCTAGTTGTTTCAAGCAGGAGGTTTTCTCATCAAATGGAGAGATCATGTTGCATGGGATGACCTTGTTTCGTCAGATGAAGAAGTGGCCAGTTGGTATGTGCCCATCTTTGCTTGTTATAAGACAATACAAGTGAAAGATGCCAAAAGATGAGTCAAGGGAGATTCGCGCTAGTCCATGAATGGGTAGAGAAATTCGGTGGGTCTGAAGCTGTTCTTGACGAATTTGTAAAAATGTTTCCTGAGTCGGATCTTTTTGTCCTTTGGAGCAACTTTCCTGAGCGGTACCCTATACCTACTCATGAAAGTGTCTTGGCGAGCACCTTCCTTCGAAACCACAAGGCCTTATCTTTACCCCTTCAACTTGCCGCCTGGAGGTCTTTCAAAGAAAAAAGCGTTGGCTATGAGCAAATACTGGTAAGTTCACATCTTTTTGCACACCATTTTAAGCTCCCAAACCCGTGTACTGCAAAAAAATATGTTTACGCACATACTCCTGCGAGGTACATCTGGGAGCCAGAAAGAGACAGAAGGGGAGACAATCCGCTTTTTAAACTTGCTGCTTCTTTAATCAAACCCGTCGATAGAAAGCGGGCAGGAGAAGCCCACAAGATTGCCGCAAATAGCGCTTTCACGCAAGAGAAAATTGCTCTAGCCTGGGAGAGAGAATCAACGGTCATCCATCCCCCAGTTCGCGTTTCTGAGATTCAAAGAAAATTAGCGGGTGGGATAAGGCTGTTTGACACCCAAAACGCAATTGTTGATTCCCTGCCCGAGGCATATATCCTCGGAGCAAGCCGTTTCATCGAATACAAAAACCTTGATCGTGTAATCGACATTGGTGAATGGACAGACACCCCAGTTGTGTTGGCAGGCTCAGGGCCGTTGCTGGAGAGGTTGAAGCTCAGAGCAAACTCAGCTTCAGTTCCTGTCACAATCATTGAAAGCCCCGATGATGATCTTCTACTCTATCTCTTCAGCAACGCTGTTGCTTATGTGTTCCCTCCAGTTGAGGACTTTGGCGTAATGCCTCTTGAGGCTGGGGCCTGCGGAACCGCTGTTATATCTAATTTCATAGGAGGGGCAGCAGAAACAATTACCCAAGGAATGAATGGCTGGCAGGTTGACATGCAAAGCAAATCAAGCATCTTGGAGGGGTTCAACAAAATTGACAGAATAAACAGCATTAACTGCATCTCAGAGGCGATGAAGTTCGATTCCAGTGTGTTTAGGACTAACATCCAAAGATGGACCGAAGAATGAGCCAAAAACTAGATATTAATTATGCATTCGCGCATCAAAAGGTAACTGGGCAGCAGAGGTATGCCACCGAGATCACCCGCAGTATCTTGGAGATTGGTGAAAAAGAAAATTTGGATGTAAAGCTAATCAAGATACCTGAAAGTGGGTCAAGATTAGTGGAGTGGATTTTCGCACTTTCTCTATGGTTGTGGAAAAGACGAGGTTCTTGGTTACTTACCATGACTAGCAGAGGGCCACTTTTTTCAAAGCGTCACGCTTTTGTGGTGCATGACCTATTTCCTATCACGAATAAAGAATTCTTTGGAAGATTCTATGCGCTATCACATGGGCTTATACTCAAGGCACAGATTAAGCACGCGAGCTTAATCATTTGCGTGAGCGAACCTATTCGCGCACAGGTGCAAAGACTGGGATTGGCGCGAGCACCAATCATTGTGGCGCCGAACGCTCCAGCAAAAGTTTTTTTGGCAAGCGAAGTCGATGTTCAATTCACTAGAGAAGTCTTGGACTCCTTCGGCCTCAGGGCAAACCAATACTTTCTTACCGTAGGTTCTCATGATCCAAGAAAAAACCTAGACCTACTAATTGAAGCCCACGGTCTCTTGGAAGATTCAGAAAGGGAAGGGTTTCCGCTTGTAATCGTAGGAGCTAGTTTTCCAGTCTTTGGTTCAGTTGACCTAAAGGTTGCTGAAAACATCCACTTACTGACTGATGTGCCTGACAATAAGTTGGCGGTCCTTTACTCAAACGCGGCTTCGGTTGTTATCCCAAGCAAGGCTGAGGGGTTCGGATTGCCAGTAGTGGAGGCAATGGCCTGCGGCGCTGAATTGATCTTGAATGATATTGAAGTTTTTCGATGGATTTGCGGGGACGAAGCTACTTTTGTGGATTGCTCTCTAGGGGCACAGCAACTAGGTATGGCACTTAAGCTTCGAGTTAGCAGAACTTCTCCCCCCAAAGACAGGATTAGATACATGAATAAATTTAGCTGGAGTCAAAGTGCCAAAGTAATTCTTGAGGCGACTTTAGGTGCGAAGATAGGTTAATCACGTTAGTTCTTTCGAAAAGAGTGCTCACCAATGTCCAAAACTTATGGTTTTGCAGTAGTAATCCCGTTCGCAAAAACGGCAGCTCTCTTGAGCATGCAAGTGGAATCACTCATTCCTCAGCTTGCAAATCGCCATGAAGGCATCCTAGTTTTGTCCTGCAATTCAGCGCCGCTGTTTTCTAGCAGCGAAACCAGGGATCTAGTCGAGTATTTGCAAATGCGAAGCGTCAATGTGCTGCTTCTTGATTCAAGCGACAAAAAAGGACCAAGCTATGCAAGGAATGTAGCCTGGAAAAAAACAAACGCCAAGATTTTCCTTTTCTGCGATGACGATGATGTCGTCGGGAAGGATTGGGTGAAAAACATGTTGGACTCACTCAGTCACTTCGATTTAGTGGGGGGAAGTCTTGACTATCAGGAATTAAATGATGAAAGGCATTCAGTTTGGCAGCCGAGTAGGTCGTCAGAGTTGCCTAGTAAATTCTCCTACTTGCCTTTTTCCCCAACTTGTAATCTTGGAGTGCACAGGGAAGTACTTGAGACAACTAAAGGATTTGACGAAGAATTACTATGCGCGCAAGACATCGATTTCTGTTGGCGAGCTCAGACCAGCGGGTTTGTCCTAGGCTTCGCTGAAGATGCAATAGTTAGTTATAGGTTGAGGAGTTCCAATAAGTCAATATTCTTACAGGCCTATAAGTACGGAATTGGTGACGCGATACTACTGAAGAAACATCAGAGCAGTGGTGTTTCGGTGAGTAAATCCGAATCAGCGAGAAACTTGGTGTCTTTAATCTTTAGCACCGTTTCTGCGCCTTTCGATAGAAAGGTGTCTGGAAAATTTGCTCACAGATGGGGGCTAATGCTAGGCCATTTGGTCGGAAGTCTTCGCCTCGGAGTTTGGGTTTTGTGAGTAGAAAGCCAACAAAAGAAGTCAGGCTGCTGATTGCAATTTCCACTCTCGGCAAAAGGGGTAGATTCCAAGAAACGTTAGATTCTCTAAAGCAGCAGACTGATCAGAATTTTAGACTGATCATTTGCGATCAAAGCGAGAATTGCAACATAGCCGATTTGTTTGATTTCAGGGGCCTGGAATTGAAACTAGAAATTGTTCCAACAATGATGAGAGGCGCGTCTCTTGGAAGAAATTTGCTTTGGTCATCTTCCCCTGAGGACACATCTCACGTGATTTTCCCAAACGACACTAGTATTTTTGACCGTGACTTTGTAAAAGAGATAAAAAGAACCACAGGTGAGACAGAAATTCATGTTCTAAGTTACGAGCAAAATGGTAAACCTCGGTATGTCTTTGCCCAAGGGTCTGACCCCATAAACCATTCAAATGTTTGGCTGGTTTTAGAATCAGCGACCGTGTTCTCTATGGAACTCTTACGGAAGGTAGGAGGTTTTGATGAAAAGATCGGAACTGGCTCTTCCACACCATATCAGAGTGGTGAGGGCACAGATTTACTCTTGAGATCCTTGGTAATCCAACCACGTTGCCGTTGGTCGCCAGATATTTCTGTTCATGGTGTTCCTGAGGATTATTCACTCACAAAAAGCGCTTACAGGAAAAAAGTGAGGTCGTACGGTTGGGGGTATGGCCATTTGCTTAGCAAGCATCGATTTAGCCTGAGAAAGAAAATTACCTCATTGGTTGGGCCGTTTATAAGAGCCATTCAGTTCAAGCTCGATTTCCGTGTCGCGGTTCAAATCGCTGCAGGCAGATTTCTAGGTATTGTATCGACTAGACCATTGCCCAAAGATCGCAGCAGAAAATGAAATTCCGCCTGCCAGCGAAAATGTCTCCGTCCAGCGTGACATTAATATCCCAGTTCATCAGAATCGGTGTGCAAGTTGCGTCAATCGTGATTTTCTCGAATTTGTTTCCACCTGCGGTATTCGGGCTGTTTGCAATTATTGCAATCGTTATGGCAGCGGGAGAAACTCTCCGCGATTTTGGCTTGGGTGCAACTGGGCTTTCTTCCAGAAACTTGACTCAGCAGGAATCGTCAAATTTGTTCTGGCTCAGTTTAACCTTCGGATTTGCATTAGCAATGTTTGTCGCATTACTTTCATCCCCGCTTGCAGCATTATTCAATCAAGAAGAGCTCCTTGTTTTGCAGCCATTTGTTGCAATGAATCTAATAATCAATGGATTCCAAATTCAATATCAAGTCAGGCTGTCCCATCAAGGAAGATTTGTCCTTCTGGGATTGTCCGAGGTTTTTGCGCAGATTGCAGGATTGGTTTTGGGGCTTTGCTTCTTTTTCTTGGGCTTTGGCTACTGGGCTATAGCCGTTCAATTAGTTACCACTCCAGCTACTCTCGCCATCGTCCGGTTTGTCGGGTCAACCTGGCTACCCTCTAGGCCTCAAAATGTAAAACAAACAATACAAGTCCTGAAGGTAAGTAGCAAGTACGGAGTCGGGCAGCTCTTGAGTTTTGGTGCAAAGAATGTGGACAACTTCATGGTTGGGCTTCTATGGGGACCTACCGCACTCGGTCAATACTCAAGGGCTTTTCAATTACAGAGCCTTCCTCTTGTCGGGGCTCTATGGCCTCTTACAAATGTGTTTGTTCCTAGACTCACAAAGCTCGAAAGCCAGGGTCAAGATTCAGACCTTGAACTCTTAAGAGTACAGTTCAAGGTGGGAATATCCACGATCTCATTTTTCTCAGCACTTGCAGCCGCCAGCAACATTCTGCTGCCAGCAGTCCTAGGTTCAAACTGGGCATTTACGTCTCAACTGTTTGTTGTATTGGCTGTAGCTGGCTGCATTGAATCGCTCAATTTCGTAACCCACTGGAGATTTTTGACTCATGGAGCGAGCCGTCAGTATTTGGTTTACTCCACCATTGCGGGATCTTTTTCAATTATAAATATTATTGTTTCAGCTTTTTTTGGCGTCACCCAGGTCGCAATAGCTATAGTGATAAATCAACTGGTGTATTGGGCGGTGGGGTTGTCAGTGCAGCACAGGTTATTGAATTTAGGCTTCAAAGATTTTCTCACTCAAGGACTAATTCTTCTCTTAGCAGGAATGGTTGGGTTTGTAGTTTCCTTAGCGATGCAGATACTCCTAATGCCTGTCGGCCTTCCTCTGCTAGCGGTCCTGTTACTACAGACACTGGCTGGCCTTGTTTGCTTTTTTATTACATTGTTTAGTTTCCGGGCATCGAGGGAGATGTTTGTGAGCACAATCAAGAATATTTCTAGAAAAATACCTCCTCTTACTTCATGATGTGAGAATAGTGTTTCCTGACTGCGCTAGGCTTTTGGAGGGAGTGCAAACGACCAGTTAGCTCTGCAATCAAAAGTAAGACCGGTGGTTCAAATGACAGATTCCAGATCATTGTTCGTAAATCTCCATTGGGCCTGGTCGCCGCTTTCGTTGGTGTTGCTACTGCCCCTGCCGGCGTTGACGTTTGCCCTCATTGTGCCTGAGAGCAGCTTTCCCAAGTGGGGGCCACCATTCTTTCTCACGGAAGAGTTGAAAGTCCTGGCACTTATCAATCTTGCAATTATTATTTTTATCTTTTCGATTGGTAGGAATCGCTCACAAGTCATTCGTAGTTTCACATATTCCAAAAAAACTGTAGACAGAATAGGAAGAGCCACTTCATTAATTGCCAGTATTACCTTTTTGGCCTATGGCGCTTGGGCTGTTTCGGGTCTGACACGAGGCCTAACACTCTCTGTACTAATCAATGCTCTCGCAGGTAGTAACGGTGCAATTTGGGCCTTAAAGACCAACATCTTGGAACCAATTAGTGGTGTAACAACTTGGACTCAATTGGGAATTTTGCTAGGTCCTTTGGCATTGATTCGATGGCGCTTGAGCGGCCAGAACCCCTTGCCGTTGTTGGTGGGTTTGATTGTTGCCACTTTACTTAGAGCAGTCTTCTTTTCTGAAAGGCTAGCCCTAGTGGAAGTTGTCATAGCATCCACAATCACTTTTTTAATGACCAGCCCTAGTATCCCGCGATTTCTATCTACACCTGCTCGAGTTGGCGGCCTGTGGATTCTCGGAATTTTCTCCTATTTAGTGTTTTTTGCAGTTACGGAGCTTGTGAGGTCTTGGACATTCTACTCAACTGTGTCAAACGTTAGCGTCTTCGAGTTCGCTGTTGACAGAGCCCTTGCATATTATGCAACTGCTGTTAACAATGGAGCTTTGTTTATAGAGTCAAACGGATTCGGATGGGACCCACTGGCACTCCTTCAAGGAAACTTCGGTTTCCTGGGAGTCCAAGAGCTCTTAAACGCAGCGGGTGGGTCCTCGGGAGAGAGATTTTCTAACATGCTTTGGAATTACTCAGATCCTGAATTCAGCAATGTGTCTAGCCTTTTGATTACGTATTCGGCGTTGGGGATTCTAGGCAGCTGGGTGCTGTGGACTTTGATATCGATTGGAATAGTGAAGAATAACCGACTCATTTCGATGGGATCTATACCTGCGTTGCTTACTTACTCATTCCTAAGCATCGGCCTATTGGAAATAGTTAGACTCTTTTACTTCGGCCAATCCAGAACAGTACCTGTTCTTGTAACTCTTATTGCTTTGTCGTTCTATCTCCATGCGAACAACACAATTGCTAGTGAATTGGATGAAGTGGAAAGTGGTAGGCAAAAGGTTTGAATCCCCAGTTCTAGGGGTGAAGTAGGCAAGATGTTAACGCGGATGATTTGTCGAAGCTATGAATCAACCAACCCGTATAACCGATCCCCAGCGTCACCAAGACCAGGAACTATGTAACCGTGTTCGTTGAGCCTTTCATCTAGAGCTCCTAAAACGATCTTTACGTCTCTGTCGCCAACATGTTGTTCAACAGCTGCGACACCTTCAGGTGCTCCTAGAAGACAGATGCAAGTAACATCTGTTGCACCTTTTTCAAACACGTAATCAATCGAATCGATTAGTGTTCCACCGGTAGCAAGCATTGGGTCAATAATGTATACCTGTCTGCCGGTTAGATCATCTGGCAGACGGTTGGCATATGTATAAGGCTGAAGTGTTTCTTCATTTCTCTTTATACCTAAGAAACCAACTTCAGCTGTTGGTAGAAGTTTTACGATGCCTTCGAGCATTCCCAATCCTGCACGCAGGATTGGGATGATGATTGGTCTTGGGCGAGAGAGCTTTAGGCCATGAGTAGTTGTTACTGGAGTCTCAATTGTTACCTTGGTGGTTTTTACTTCTCTCGTTGCCTCATAAGCAAGAAGGGTTACTAACTCTTCTACTAGCTGTCTAAAAACAGGAGAAGGAGTGCTCTTATCTCTAAGAACAGTTAGTTTGTGAGTGATTAGAGGATGATCTGCAATGTGTATGCGCATAGAACTAATCTAATCTAAGTTACCACCGGTTGAGTTATGGCCTAAGCGCAACATTTTCCGTATCCGAATGAGGGATCAACAGAGTTCCCTCAATCCATTCAGGTTGCTAGAACGTAATCCGGATTGATTACCCAAGAGCCTTTTGGGCTAATTCAAGAACTGATGAGAGCAGCCCTAACCAAGGCCACTGAGCAGTGTTCGGGTCCAACCAGTGGGGAAGCCCCCAAAGACTTAGATATGCGATTGATAGATACGGAAACCAAATCTTCTTTGGTTCAGGAAGTTTTTTTACAGTTGTGGTAAGGAATGCCAGAGAAATCACTGCCATGCTAATCCATCTTCCGTAGTCGTTGACAACTATAAAAAGCGGGACAAAACTGCCCGCAATAACCAGTATCCAAACATAGCTAACGGATTTGCGAAGAGCGTAGAGGACTGCGGCTAAACCCAAAGGTGCCAAAACGAAATATCCAAAATACAGAGGGTAACTAATTTGGACCAGATTCAGAGTGTAACTACTAGACCAACCGATTGCTTCAATTGCTCCGGAGCAGAGCTGCTCGCCAGAATAGCCTTCAGATCTGACTCGCTCGCATATCTTTGCGGCTGTATCTGAATCGCCGTGATTCAAAACTGAGTTTATTGCCCCTAATAGTCCTATGATTACAAAGACAGAAACATACATGTACCTCTCTCGAAGCTTTTCGGTCAATGCAGGATTTGTCCAAACAAGGTATGCAATTAGTGGTATGAACAAAGCGCTTGCCTCCCATGTAAACATGGCCAAGGCAAAAAAAAGTGCGGCAAACGCTGTAATCGAATGACGCACTTTGCTGGAGCAATTGCCCCTAGCTAATACCAAGGCGATTAGGACAATGTAACTTAGCACTTCTTTTCTAAACGGGCTTCCCTCATCCCAAGCAAAGAAACCTAGCACTGCAGGACCTAGCCAGACGGCGATAGAAATCCAACTAAAGTCCTGCCGCCTAATCATCAGATATCCAAAGAAAAGAACTGCTCCGTAGAGCGAAAGTTGTACAAGATACAGCAACCAAATGCCGATAGAGCCAGGTACCGGGATGCTTAAGAACAACTCGCCGAATAGCCCTCGCCTAACAAATCCACCGCTGTAATTGATTAGCCAGTCGGCTGTCTGGTATGCAGCTCCACCTCGTTTGGAATCGTCAAATTGCCGCGCGGCGATACTAAGAAAGATAGTAATCAGAAAAAGCAGAGAGAACCATTTTCTAAACGCACTTCGAGTCGCGATGTTTTCCATAGTGACACACCTTGTTCTAAGTAGTATTGGGCTTAGCCTTAGCTTTAAGGTTAATCGATTTTGATGTTACAGAGACGAATTGTTCGGTTTCATAGGGCTTCTATGTGCCGGTTTGAAAAGATGGTAGGTATGAAAAGCGAATCGAGACCTTTAGTCGTTGACCTTGATGGCACTCTAATCAGGAACGATTTGCTGCATGACAGCCTGCTCTACCTTCTAATTCGCAGGCCACTGCTCACTGTTCAAGTATTCAATAACCTGCTCAAAGGAAAACTTGCACTGAAGAGATTCCTAGCGACAGTGTATGTCCCCGCCAACAATCACTTGGTTACCAACTCTGAAGTTATCTCGTTGATTCGTAAAGCTAAAGGAAGCAACAGACTTGTCGTTCTAGTATCTGCTTCACATCAAAGCCTCGTTTCGTCCGTGGCAGACGGACTCGGCCTATTTGATGAGGCGATAGGGTCTAACTCAAAAAATCTGAGTGGATCAAATAAATCTGATTATTTGGTAGCAAAGTTTGGCCATAAAGGTTTTGACTACGTTGGAAATTCTAAGGCCGATTTGCCTGTTTGGGAAAGCGCAAAAGTGGCTTATGTGGTGACAAAATCTACATTTCTTCTCAGAGAGGCGTCAAAGGTGAACGTAGATGTCCAAGTGGTCGCAACCCAAGATCAAAAACACCCGCTTTTAAAGTCAATGCGCATTCATCAGTGGATCAAGAACTTGCTGATTTTTGTACCACTTTTAACGTCCTACCAGTTTTATGATCTCCAATTGACATCAAAGAGCGTTGTGGCCTTCTTTAGTTTTGGGTTTCTAGCATCCGGAATTTATCTGATAAATGATTTGTCCGATGTCAATAGCGACAGGGAGCACCATAAAAAAAGGCTTCGGCCAATTGCGGCAGGTCTTGTTTCAGTGCCAGTCGCAACACTTGCAGCATTCGTTTTAGTTACAGCTGGCCTGCTAGCTGCAGTTTTTGTAAATCAATCTTTTTTGGTGCTGGCAATAGGATATCTACTTCTCACTTCCTCCTATAGCTTCATGTTGAAACAAATTGCAGTCCTGGACTGTGTGATTCTAGCTAGCCTCTATACCATTCGCGTTATAGCCGGTGGAATCGCAACGGGAATTCCAATAACAAACTGGCTACTGGCCTTCAGTTCGTTCATCTTCTTCTCTTTGGCTTGGATGAAGCGTTACGCGGAGTTGCATAACTCAACTTCTAAGGAGAAAGTATCTGGGAGGGGTTACTTCAAAAGCGATCTAACATTCATTTTTGGCCTTGGATCCGCATCCGGTTTGCTTTCTATACTTGTTTTCGCCCTGTACATAGAGAATATCCAATCCTCTGGAGGCTACCAACACGCTGATTTTGCATGGCTCGCTTTGCCAGTTCTCACCTATTGGCTCTGCAGAGTCTGGCTAATTGCCTACAGGGGTGAAATGAATGAAGACCCTATAATTTTTGCCGCCAAGGACAAGGTGAGCATAATCTGCGGGCTGCTGCTTTTTATTACCTTAGCCCTGGCCCACACTGGAGCTCTAAAGGGTCTAATTCCCTAAGTCACTTCTCGCTGTTTCTAACTGCAGCGGAAGATCTTCCCAGATTCACCCTTGCCAGGTTCTATGTCCGCTGGACGCAGGTATAAAACCAAAAGGGCACCTTGTAGACTCTTGTCAAGGCTAGTCTCCTTAATTGGGAAACTTGTTTATTTTTACCAAGAAGATGAGGGCGCAACAATGGATGGGATAGTTCCAGCCGCGGGTTCAGCCGTTCGCATGAGGGGTCTTCCGAAATTTTTACTTCCTTCAAGCACTAGTTATGAGACGTTACTGGAGCGTCATGTGTCTAACATGCTTAATTACTGCGACACTGTATGGCTTCCAACCAGGCCCGATCTTGTGCCTCTTCTGCAGTCGCTTGGGTTTGCGTCCGATCGAGTCGTGATTGTCTCCTTGTCTACGCAGTCAATGACCGAGACTGCCATGAAAATCGCGAACATATCCAGCGCAGAGAGATTTATGCTTTGCATGCCTGATACTTACTTTTACGGCGAACTCCCTTATGAAGAGTTGTCCAAATTGCAATCAGACGCAAAGTTGGCCTGCTGGCGTATTCGACCTGAGCAAATGGGAAAACTAGGGCAAGTTGAATTCGAAAACCCGCTGGCTACTGTCGGAAAAATTTCTAGCTCCAAAGACAAAGATCCAGAATGTAAGTTTGAACATTCTTGGGGGGCGATGTCATTCAATAGAAAGTTCATAGAGCTGGGCCAACCAGAAATGCCGCATGTTGGCTACATTATTAATCCTGCTCTTGATTCTGCACTTGACGTTCAAGGATTTGCCCTAGAAGGTGAGTATTTTGACTGTGGGACCCCTAAGGAGTATTTGCAACTAGTAGAAAAGATTTTGGTTGAATAGGCTCGGTATGGGGATTCCGATCTACATGGATCTCGAGAACTTGAAAGACTTGATATCTGAGATTGAGCAATTACCAGATCTACCTATTGATTTCTACATTCTCGATCATGGCTCTAATGACGAGCAGCTGACACATTTCTTAGACTCGCTAAAAATACCTAACGTCAAGACCATCGCATCAAAAGAAAATTTTGGTTTTGGTGGAGGAGTAAAGTTCTTACTTCAGAAAATGGATAACGAATTTGTTGGTTGGATGCCTGGTAACGGCAAAGTTAGACCCAAAGATCTCCACCTTGTTGTTGATGCATTCGAACTGAAGGCTGTAAAAAATGCTTTCAAAGCAAATCGGGCGCGTAGATCCAAAATTGAAGACTTGAAAACTGGTTTGGCTGGATTCGCAGTGTCTCTTTGGTACGGGGCTAATCTCACGGACTCTGGGGGGACACCAACTGTTGTTCGGAAAGACCTCGTTCAGCAGCTACTAGAAGGCCCAGATGATTTTAGTTTCGAAGCATTCGTAATGTTTCGCCTGCATCAACTAGGTCTAAAGCTAGACAGAGCAAAAGTACCTTATGGATCTAGGGTCCACGGCCGCTCACATTGGCAACGTGGCTTTAAATCAGAAATGAAGCTTTTGTTGAGGATTCTTGAGCAGCGGAGAAACTGGAACAGCATTAATCGCAAAAAATGACTTGTGGTCTTCTCAATTCCGGAAATCCTCAGCAACGTAGTGCCTAAAATCTAGGGCTTCCTTTTAATCATGTCTTTCTTTCTTGATTTGGCAGGAAAAGGTTTGAGCTTGTTCTTTAGTCTGGCTAGTGAAACCGCTATAAGTGGGGCTATTGTTCCTGAGTACTTGTTTTGTCTGGCCCAGGTAAGAGCTTCGACGTAACACAAGTAGTCCCAAGGGGAGCCTTTGGTTGCGAGTAGCTCTTTGAAGGTCGGTCTGGTTTCTAAAGCTTGTGGTCGGTATTTAGCTTTGATGAGATCAAACTCAAGTCTTGTGCGAACACACTTCTTGCATGTCCCACAGTTTGCCTTACCTTTAACGTTTCTGTAGCAAACCCTCACGTAGGTAGTTCTTGGAATGTTTGCTATCCCGTGGGCTTTGGCAATTCTTTCGATGCCTTCTGTTTGTTCAATGAGGTGGTTAGGTGTTGTGTAAGCGTCAGCCAGTTCAGCTGAGTGACCCCAGTCTGGTTCTGTTCTCTGGCGGCTTGCCGCCAGGTAGTTCTTCTTTAGATGTTTAGTTAGAGCAATAGACACTCCTGCTAGTGCGGTGCCATGGTAGTCGCCTCCCCATTCAACAAGTCCATTAGAGAGCTCTCTAATGTTTGTTTTCACAGCAATCAAATCTTTGTTGAGTTCCTTGGCGTATGGTTTGATACTGCCAAGAGTTAGATTCCAGTGAGCTGAGTTTGTAATTGGAATATCGAATCCCCAGACGCTAATCAAGGTGTCGACATCTTCTAGGGTTTCAGCCGAGAATGTTGAGTCAAGCCCTCCGGAGAAAAACAAGCCAACTCCTCTTGATGATTCAACTTCGTTTGAATCATCAATCGGGTTGCTAACTTCGAGCTTGATTGCTTTCATGTTTGGGTGACCTTGAAGAAGGTATTTTTGAGCTCGATCAAAAGCTTCAATAGACCCTTTTGTTGCTTCACCCTCGATATGGATGTTTTCACCAAGTTGCATTGCTATTGGAAGTAAAAGAAAAACCCAGCAGTCTGAGTTTTTAGATAGTTCAACATCTGCTTCGATCCAGAGTTCTTTAGCTTCTCCTGAGGCTAGTTCTAAAGATATTTTTGAGATGTTGTTGGGGGAGTCAAGCCTTGTTGCTTTCACTGATCCCTCCCTAGTCCTTAGTCTTCTTATCTGGATTAAGTCCGTAGTAAACCCTGCTTATTAGCCTCGCTAAGTTGATAGCAATTAGAGGTTGGTATGTGTTTGGAAAGCCTGCTCTTCTAGCCCAACCTATTGAGTCTTTGAAGAATAGAAAGTCATTGCCCAGGATCTTTACCTTTAGTAGTTCTATGAAGGTTGGTTTCTTTTCTAGTCCTACTGGTCTGTATTTAGCCTTTACTAGCGAGAACTCAATCCTTGTTCTTATGCACTTCTGGCAAACCCCACAGTTAGCCAGGTCTGTCTTGTTTCTGTAGCAAACCCTGAGAAGAGTTGTCTCTGGCTTGTTAGCCAGAGCAAATGCTTTCTCTGTTCTTATTACTGCACCGTGCTCTTCTAGTTCTTGGGTGTCTGTGCTGAATGCTTTAGACAGCGAAGGGAACTGACCCCAGCGCTTTGTTTCTTCTGAGTGAGTAGCTGAGATGTAAACCTTCTTGAGGTGATTAGAAAGAGCTTTAGCTATTCCCGACAACGCTGTCCCGTGGTAGTCAGCTCCCCAGGAGAGTAAACCATTAGAGAGTTCTCTAATGTTTGTCTTCACAAGAATCAAATCTTTGCCAGTTGCTTTTGAATATTTCTCAAGCAGGTCTTTGGAAAGGTTCCAGTGGTTTTCTCTCTTGAGTGAGATATCAAAACCCCAAACTCCAACCAGAGTTTCAATCTCTTCAATTGTTTCGGCTGTGTATGTAGAGTCCAGTCCTCCAGAGAAGAAAGAGCCAACAGTTCTGTTTGGTTTTGCTATGTCTTCTTGAAGATCACCTTCATGGAGGAGTGAAATCTTCTGGAGATGAGGATGCGCAATTAGAAGTTCTTCTTGAGCTTTGTGAAAAGCATTCACTGAAGTTGGAGAGATAGTTCCAGTTACTTCTAGGTCTTCACCTAGCTTCATACACACTGGCAGCATCAGAAAGAGCCAGCAGTCTAATTTGTCATCCAGATCAACATTGGCTTCTAGCCATAGTTGAATCTCTTTGCCTGAATCTAAAGAGGCCAGGATTCTGGACTCGTTCGGGTTTGATAACACAGGCGCGATTCTCAAGGTTCTTGCTCCTGTTTCAAAGACGGGTATTCGGTTTAACGACTGGCGTAACATAAATCTAGCAATCAAAAGGGAGTAGCAATGAGCAAGCACTGGGAGCCTTACATGAGGGCTGCTCTTACTGAAGCTCAGATAGCCATGGATACATCAGGGGATGTTCCAGTGGGTGCTGTTTTAGTTGATGCTCAAGGGGAAATCATTGCTCGTGGCAGAAATGAGAAAGAGCTGTTGGGAGACCCAACAGCTCATGCTGAGATTGTTGCAATTAGAGAGGCTGCTTCTCTTCAAGGAGATTGGCGTCTAGAGAATCTAACTCTTGTGGTGACCTTAGAGCCTTGTGTCATGTGTGCAGGAGCTATTCAAGCAGCGAGGATCTCCAGAGTTGTCTTTGGTGCTTGGGATGAAAAGGTTGGAGCTTCAGGATCTCTATATGACCTTGTCAGGGATAAGCGTTTGGGTTCAGAGATTGAAGTTATTCCAGAGGTCTTAGGTTCTGAAGCAAGTTCTATGTTGAAAGAGTTCTTCGAGCAAAGAAGGTGACTATACAGGTTTTATGAACCTGTATAGAAATCGCCAAAAACTATACAGGTTTGACAAACATGTATAGTCACATTTTCCTTGTGCCCCTATTCTTCGGGGGTAGTCGACGAAAAACATCGTCTTGACTATACACGTTTCAAAAACCTGTATAGTCCCCTTCTACTGGAGCCCCGAATCTTCGGGAGGGGCAACTCAAAAACATAGCTGACGCTATACACGTTTAGCGAACCTGTATAGAAATCGTTCAAAACTATAAATGTTCTCAAATGGGGTGTATATTTGTTCTCAAATGGGGTGTATATTTGTTCTCAAATGGGGTGTATATTGGGTGGATATGAACAATAACGATGCGGGCAAGCCCGAGAAGAATTCTGCTGATCTGATTCCACAGGAGAGGTTGGCACAGTTCCTTCAGTTAAAACTTGGGGTTACCAAGGAAGTCGCAATGAAAGTGTTTTCGGATCTTGGGAAACTGCTTTCCCGTGGCACAGAAGCCTTTGAAAATATTTATAAAAACTCAACGGATTCAAATGATAAAAGCCAAGAAAAATACATGGATCACGAGAGTTTCATAGCCAGGGTTCACGCGGAACAACTGAAACTAGAGGCACTCACACCTGAAGAGAGAGCCTCGATCACAGAGAAACTTGAGAAAAGCGCTGAAAGAACCTACGCAAAAGATTCAGAGAACAAAGCATTTATTTCGGACCTCTTCAAGATGGCAGGAACAGGAATTATTGCAGCTGCTGCCTTAGCAGTTGTCGTTTTAGCGGTTAAATCGGAATCGGACAAAGATCCGAAATAGCTGAACCGCAATTCAGGCCCTCTAGTCGAATCCTTCTAAATCTCCGTGTATTCATTTCCCTAAGAACCCACCCAACCAAATGGAGTAACCTAACTAACGGTGACGTGTCCGAGCGGCCGAAGGTGCAACTCTCGAAAAGTTGTGTGGGTGAAAGCCCACCGTGGGTTCAAATCCCACCGTCACCGCCATTATGACCAGCAGGTTAAATCTCTCTAAAACAATCCCATCTGGGGACATTAGGTCCTTGCATTCATGGTAGGTTTGAGTCCATATTCGGTTTTAGGAATATCGGAAGGAAGGCATGGCTAGTTATTCATTTACGAACCGGACTTTCAATATCAAGCTAACCGCTAGGGAGAGTAAGGCTTTGAGAAGGCCTAACTTGAGCCTAGAAAAGGCTAGAGTTTCGGCTGTTCATCTTTTGGAGTTTCCGGGTAAAGCGGCTTTGGGGGAAAGAGTTTCTAAGGCGATTCTGTTTCCAGGGGTTATGGGGGCATATCGCTCAGATTCGAAGAGGGTTTTAGTTTTAGGTAATTTGAGGGGATCTGGGCTTAGTTTGAAGATCGCTCTGTCACACCCAAGTATTGATGAGATATGGGTTTGTGGGTCTGAAGCTTTGGAGCTAGAGAAGAAGTTAGCTGCTTTTAGAAACTCCAACTAACTGGCGCGTTGGAGCTAGATCTGAGCCCTGCCGAGTCGAGGGCTCTGGGCCGTTCTAGGCTACGTCTGGATTTGAGCCGGTCTCTACATAACCTTTGGAGATAAGGTCAAGCTCTTTGAACAGCTGAAAATGAGGTTTTAGGCTGGTTTTGGGACCTGGTTTGATTTAAATTTTGTTTCCGAATTTGCTCTTTTAAACTACCTGATTAGTCATTTTCCCAAATAAACTAAGATTTGTACGCTTAAGCGAATCATTCAAAGGACTAGTATGGCCAAACTCATCTTTACCGACGGGATTGCCTTGCTTAAACTTTCTCGAGTAGAGAGGTTTCTGCTTCGCAGGCACTACGTGGCCTTTGAATTAGATCGCATTATCAAGGTCTCAGCTGAGGAAACTCCAGAGAAGAATGAATTAGGGCAGAAAACCAAATTTGGCTGGCTCCCGTTCTCTAGAACCGGTGAATATCAAAATGGGGTAAAGAGAAGCCTATTTATAGGTCCAAACAGGCAGCGCTGTATCAGGATCCTCCTGCTGAACCCTGCTTTTGATGAAATTTACCTGACCTCTGGGGACCAGTTTGAGCTTTTCTCTGTCTTGAAGGGGCATCAAAGCGGAGCTGTCTACCCAAGGGATTAAGGCTCCTGCCTCATAAATATCAGGTTGCGAATTGGTAAAGACTAGGGAGAAAGCCCTATTTTGCTCTAATGTTTTACATAAGTAGATTTAAAGCCACTCAATAAAGGACGAAGCAATTGTTTAGATCAAAACGCCTTTCACTACTAACCATTTTTGCGCTGGTAGTCACATCTATATCAGGTCTATCTGCAACTGCGGCTAATGCAAATGGTAATGAATCGGTCTTTTCCAAGTTCCAGGTGAATGGCACCGAGCTAAGTCTTAGTGGAAGCGTTGCTGCAGGCACTGTTGTCGAAGTTTCCCAAGAGACAAAGAGCGTTGACCTCCTCATCGAGTCTTCAGATAACTGCTGTGTTGCGCTTGAAGGAAATGTCAATGGCCAATCTTTAACCAGCGTTGTCTCTGGAACAACAGATACAATCTCTGAAACTGTTTCGAACCTAAACTTTGGCGACAACATTCTTTATGTCCGTGCATACGATGACATTGGATCACTTGGCGACCGCAACGTTGTGTCAGTAATCCTTAGAGTCGCTCCTGCACTGAGCTCTCTAAAAATCAATGGAGCAGAAGTTGCTGATGGTGCAACGCTCACTCTTCAGCCAAAAACAAAAAGCGTCAACGTTGTTGCAGCTGCAGTAAATGAGAACGCCACAGTTTCTATTGAAGGAGCCACCGGTCTTGAAATTGGTGCCAATGAGCTAACTGTTACGATCGTCGAATCAGAAACTGTTACCCATGTTTATAAAGTGAACCTAGTAGTTCCAGCAGCGGAGAACACAGGAGCTACTTTCACTGTTAATGGAACAGCTATTCAGGCTGATGGCAAGATCACAGTTCCTTATGGAACTACCGCAGTAGATCTAGTTGTTACCCTTGCCGATACAGAAGCAACATTCTTCTCATCTGGTGAGCTTGGTCTTGAAACAGGAGAGAACACAGTTTCTGTTACTGTAACTGCTGAAGATGCACTAACTACCCAGGATTACTCATTCATTGTTGAGGTATTGAGAAGCCCAAACACTGCTGTGAACTCAGTTTTGATTAATGGATTCCCAGCTATTGTTGGCGAAGGCATCGAACTTGACTCTCGTACAACTGAACTTGCAATTGATGTTGACACCGTTGATACCGATGCAACCTACGCAGTTGTTGGCGACACAGACCTAAAGGTTGGCGAGAACACCGTTCTACTAACAGTTACCGCTGCTGATGAGGTAACTACTCAGGTTTATGAGTACACAGTGACCCTAGTTGTGAGCACTGACACCTCTTTGTCAGCTTTCAACGTTGCTGGTATTGACGTTCAGGATGCCGACTTTGTGACTGTTCCAGCCCTAACTACAGATGTTGACGTGGTTGTTGAAGTTAACGACCCAGACGCTACCTTTGAAGTTGAGGGTGGATCTGAGCTTCTTCCTGGCGACAACGACCTAAGGGTCACTGTTACAGCATTCGATGGTGAAACCACTCAGGAATACTTTGTAACCATTAGAGTTCTTCCAAACACTGACACCACATTTGCTTCGATGACCGTAAACGGTGAAGAAGTTGAAGATGGTGGCTCAGTTGAGGTTCCTCCATTCACTGAAGAAGTTTCAGTTGATGTAGTTCTAAACGATGAGCTAGCAACATACATTGTTGATGGCAACGAAGGTTTGGTTGTTGGAGAAAACATCATCACCATTACTGTTACAGCTGCGGATGAACTAACTTTCACTGACTACTTCGTGAGCGTAATTGTTGGTTTGAGCAACGACGCAAGCATTGCTGACCTATCAGTTGTTTATGCTGGCCCTGAAGGCGAAGAACGTGCAAGTGCTATTGATGGTGAGTCAATCGATCTTCCTGCTGGCACCACAGAAGTTGAAGTTCAAGTTGAGACAACCGACTCAGAATCTACTTATGAAATCACCGGTGGAACTGGACTAGTTCTAGGCGAGAACACTCTTGAAGTTGTTGTAACTGCACCTGATGGTGAAACTGAAGAAACAACAACTATTACTTTGAATGTTCTTCCTTCATCTGATGCAACCTTCTCTGGTATTACTGTCAACGGACAAAACTGGGTTGATGGACAGAGAGTTGAAGTTGAAGCAGGAGCTGTGAACGTAGTTGTTGCTAAGAACAACGCATTCGCAACCGTTCGAGTTATTGGAAACGTCACAACAGCTACTGGTGTTAGTGAGCTAGTTGTTGAGGTTACTGCTCAAGATGGTGAAACAGTCGAGAGTGCAACCATTTTGCTTTGGGCTTCTAGAATCGTAAACGTTGTTCCTAACGCGATCGTGAACGATGGCTTCCTAAGAGTTGGAACCTTCATCAAGGTGACTCGTTCACAGTTCCCTAAGGACGCTAAGTTGACTTACACCTGGCTACGCGATGGTGAAGAAATTGATGGCGCTGCATCTTCTGTTTACCTATTGACCGCCGAAGACTACGGTAAGGATGTTCGTGTCCTAACTGAAATCACCAGAAAGGGCGCTGCTCCTTACGGTGTTCTAGGTAAGGCGATTGACATTACCGAAGGTCTAATGACCAAGGCTCCAGTTCCTACCCTGAAGGGTAAGGCAGTAGTTGGTAGCACTCTAACTGCAGCTACTAAGGAATGGATGGATGGCACAGAGCTTAGCTACCAGTGGTACCGCGATGGTGAGCCAATCTTTGGTTCAGAATCAGAGGAATACCTACTAACAGGTGAAGACGGTGGAGCCCGAATTAGCGTTGGAATCACTGGAGCTCTAGAAGGTTACGAGACCACTGAGAAGTTCAGTAACGGCCTAGTTGTTGCCCTTGGCACTCTAAAGCCATCGACTAGACCTTCTGTTACTGGTCCATTTGTGACCGGTGGCAATGTTGAGGTCAACGTTGGTGAATGGACTGAAGAAGTAGACATCTCTATTTCTTGGATCCGTGACGGCATTGAGTTCTACTCAGGCCCAGGCGATGACAACAAGTACGAGTTCACCTTGGATGACTTCGGTTCAAGCATTGGTATGAGAGTCATTGTCCGAGCTGCTGGTTACAAGACCTTCACCCACGTGGTCAAGGCCCGTAAGATCGCGCCTGGAACCGTGGCCGAACCTAGTATTCCAACAGTTTCTGGAGATGCTTTTGTTGGCGGCACCCTAAGTGTCGACCCAGGAGAGTATCCACCTGGAGCTGAATACATCTATGTATGGATGCGTAATGGCCGAGTAATCAACGGAGCCGCTGAGTCCACTTACACCCCAACTGTAAGAGACCGCAACGCAACCATCTCTGTCAGGGTGACCGCTAACATGCCTGGCTACAAGACCACCAGAGCAGTTTCTGAAGGAATTGAGATAACTCCAGCTCAGTAATGCTCAAGTGATAGGTTGAGACCTGCTCCTGGGAGAGCAGGTCTCTCTATTTAAGGGGAAATTGAGGATATTCTCGAATATTCTTCTTGCAGAAACCTATTTAACCCCTATAAGATAGAGGTTTGCTCCCCAACAACTCGTAAGCATATTTTGGCTGCGCATTTTGTACGCATATTTTGGCGGCATTTGTTAGGGACTAATCCCATAGACCGTTCTATAAATGTAAACCGCCTTTGAAGGGATCATCTTGGCCGCCAAGAAAACCACCAAAAACATTCGCTCAGCACAACGACTATCGTTTGCAAAAACTCGCGAACCAATCGAACTACCTAACCTCTTAACTCTGCAGACCGAAAGCTTTGAATGGCTTGTTGGTGCTGACTCTTGGAGAGCTAAGGTTGGCCCAGACGCTAAGACCGGTCTCGAGGAAGTGTTCGAAGAGCTATCTCCTATCGAGGATAACCCGAACAACCCAGCTGAAGCCAAGATGGGTCTTGAGTTCAAGGCACCTGCTTTGGATGTTCCTAACTACACTCCAGATGAGTGCAAGGTAAAGGGTAAGACTTACGCTCGTCCTTTGTATATCAAGGCAGAGTTTACAAACTACAGAACTGGTGAAATCAAGTCTCAGACTGTGTTCATGGGTGAATTCCCAATCATGACTAATGAAGGTACCTTCATTGTTAATGGAACAGAGCGTGTAGTTGTTTCTCAGCTAGTTCGTTCTCCTGGTGTTTACTTCTCTGTGTCAACTAACACCACAGGTAACTTGGATGTGAAGAACAACAAGGCTCAGATCATTCCTTCACGTGGTTCTTACCTAGAGTTCCTAACCGAATGGGTTAAGGATGACCGTAAGTCAGTATCACGTTTTGGTAAGCCAATTCTTCAAGTGCAGGTTGACCGTAAGACTAAGGTTTCTGCAACTATCTTCCTAAAGGCTCTTGGTCTTTCACGTGAAGAAATTATCGATGCATTCTCAGATGTTAAATCTGTTGCTACTCCAGCTAATGGTTGGGAAATCGACATCGATCTAATTGAAAACACTTTGAACTACGACGAGTCACGTGCATTCACAACTCCAGTCATCACTAAAGAAGATGCATTGAAGGAAATGTACCGTAAGGTTCGTGGCGAATCAGGTAACGCAGATGCTGCTGAAGCTTGGTTGAAGAGTGTTTACTTCGACAAGAAGAGATACAACCTTGCTCGCGTTGGTCGTCACAAGCTAAACCGCAAGCTAGGTCTAACTGTTGAAGAGAACACCACTGTTCTTACAGTTGAAGACATCGTTGCAACTATGAAGTACTTGCTTGTTTTCGACCTTGCTCTAAAGAACAAGGCTGATATCACATCTAACATGACCTTCGGTCTGAAGATGGCTGGTAAGAAGGCAGACGTAAAGATTTCATCAGATGATATCGATGACTTCCAGAACCGTCGTATTCGTTCAGTTGGTGAGCTAATCCAGAACCAGGTTCGTATTGGTCTAAGCCGTATGGAACGTGTTGTTCGTGAGCGTATGTCTACCCAGGATGTTGAGGCTATTACTCCGCAGACCCTGATCAACCTGCGTCCAGTTGTTTCAGCTATCAAAGAGTTCTTTGGTGCTAGCCAGCTATCTCAGTTTATGGATCAGAACAACCCTCTTGCAGGTCTTGCTCACAAGCGTCGTCTTTCAGCGCTTGGCCCTGGTGGTATTGCTAGAGAGCGTGCACAGATGGAAGTCCGTGACGTTCACCCTTCTCACTACGGTCGTATGTGTCCAGTTGAAACTCCAGAAGGTCCAAACATTGGTCTTATCGGATCTCTAACTGCATACGCACGTATCAACTCATTCGGTTTCATTGAGACTCCATACAACAGAGTTGTAAACGGAAAAGTTTCAGGCAAGATCGATTACCTAGATGCAGCAGAAGAAGACGGCAAGGTTATTGGTGGAGCTGATGTTCCACTAAACGCTGACAAGACTTTTGCTAACAAGAAGGTATTCGCTCGCTACAAGGGTGACGTTGTTGAAGTTGATAACGACACTGTTGATTACATCGACATCTCACCTCGTCAGCTTGCTTCTGTTTCAACATCTCTAATCCCATTCCTAGAGCACGATGACTCATCACGTGCTTTGATGGGTGCGAACATGCAACGTCAAGCAGTTCCACTAATCCGTAGCGAAGCACCACTTGTTGGTACCGGTATGGAGCGTGCAGCTGCAATGGATTCACACGCAGTTCTTCTTTCAAGAAGTGCTGGTGTTGTTGAAGAAGTTGACGCTGACTCAATCGTTGTAAGAGGCGATGATAACAAGCAGGAGAAATACACTCTTCGTAAGTTTGAGCGTTCAAACCAGGGAACAGCTATCAACCAGCGTGCAATTGTTTCTGTTGGTCAGAAAGTTGAAGCTGGAGAAGCTCTTGCTGATGGTCCAGCTACCGATCAGGGTGAACTAGCACTAGGTAAGAACCTTCTAGTTGCATTCATGCCTTGGGAAGGTCACAACTTCGAAGACGCGATCATCTTGAGCCAGTCACTGGTTAAAGAAGACACTCTTTCATCTATCCACATCGAAGCTCACGAAGTTGAAGCTAGAGACACCAAGCTAGGTAAGGAAGAGATCACTGCAGATCTTCCTAACGTATCTATGGAAGCTTTGGCTCAG
>JBILRF010000037.1:0-7365 GCA_044372795.1 Rhodoluna sp.
CGCTTGGGTTAACCTTCATGTCTCTTTATTTCTGTTCGTGGTTTTTTACAAAACCGATTTACTTGTATCGATAAATGATTCGCCCACGATTTAGGTCGTAGGTTGAAAGCTCAACAATCACGCGATCCTCTGGCAAAATCTTGATGTAATGCTGACGCATTTTCCCAGAGATGTGTGCCAAGACCTTGTGCCCGTTAGTCAACTCAACTCTGAACATCGCGTTCGGAAGAGCCTCGTAAACTGTGCCTTCGATCTCGATGACGCCGTCTTTGTTGGCCATAAACTCACTTATCTTTATTCTTCTGTTGCCTCAAACACACGCAAAAAGACCAGCTAGAAATAGGGATTTTTACGTGCCGAAACACCAAGACTCAATCCTAGGACATTTAAGGAAATAATGGTAGTTAAGATTCCAGAGGAACAGGGATAATGCCGTATTTGGCCAGCCCCGCTACCCCGCCATCTTCAGCGGTCAAAACCCATATTCCCTTGCTGTGACGAGCTACCGTATGCTCCCAATGGCTTGAATCTGAGCCATCTTTGGTCGAAACGGTCCAATCATCCCCTAAAACCTTGACTGCCTGGTTACCCGATGTGATCATCGGTTCAATGGCAATAACCATCCCAGATTCGACAACTGGCCCTAAATCACGGGTTTGGTAGTTGAAAACAGCTGGATCTTCATGCATTGACCTACCAACCCCGTGGCCAATGTAATCCTGCAGGATTCCGTATCTTCCGGCTGATCTGATGCTGTTTTCGACTGCTCGACCCACCTCATTGAGCCTCTTAGCCTTAGCAAAAGCAGCAATTCCTGACCAAAGTGAGGCTTCACAGGCATCGCTTAGAGCCTGTCTTTGAGCCATAACCTCAGGATCCCCGCCTGGCACCACCATTGTGAAAGCGGAATCACCATTCCAACCTGAAGGGGTGATTGCTCCGCAATCAACTGAAATAGTGTCTCCAGCTTGAAGGATTCTGTCCTTGGAAGGGATTCCGTGCACAACCTCATCATTAACTGATGCGCAGATGGTGTGGTTATAGCCAGGCACTAACTTGAAGTTACTTCTAGCTCCCATTGAGATGATGGTTGCCTCAGCAATGGCATCTAGTTCCAGAGTGGAAACACCAGGGGCAATAGCTTCACGAACAGCATTAAGGGCAGCAGCTGTTATAAGTCCCGCTTCACGCATCAGGACAATGTCAGCGTCAGTTTTTAGCGTTATACGCTCACGAGCCACAAGAACCTCTTAAGGAATTGGGCTAAAGCCACGAGCAGTTAGAGCATTGAGAATTCTCTCAGTGACTTCACCAACCTGGCCGAGGCCATCGATTTCAACAACGATAGATCTTGAAGAATAGATGTCGATTAGCGGTTTGGTTTGCTCCAGATAAACATTTTGGCGATGACGGATAACTTCTTCTGTGTCATCAGGTCTGTTCTGCTCTTCGGCACGCTTGAGTAATCTTCGAACTAGTTCATTTGAATCAGCAACGAGCAAAACTACTGCATCTAAAACATTTCCTTGTGAAGAAAGAATGTCATCAAGTTCATTGACCTGATCGTTAGTTCTTGGATATCCATCCAGAAGGAAACCTTTTTGAGCATCATCTTCAGAAAGTTTGTCGCGAACAAGCTCGTTCGTTATTGAGTCAGGAACATATTCCCCGCGCGCAATAAGAGCCTGAACTCTTTGGCCAAGCTCGGTTTTGTTCTTAATGTGATCCCTAAAAAGATCTCCAGTTGAAATCGCAGGGACATCATATGCCTGCGCTAGGAGGGCAGCCTGTGTTCCCTTGCCGGAACCTGGAGGTCCGATCAAGAGAAACCGACTCATTTCAGAAGACCTTCGTAGTTTCGCTGCTGCATCTGAGCGCTGATCTGCTTGACAGTCTCAAGACCAACACCGACGATAATCAGAATCGAAGTACCACCGAATGGGAAGTTCTGGTTAGCGTTTAGAAGAGTTAGCGCAATCAAAGGAATCAACGCAACGATACCTAGGTAGATAGAACCAGGCAGAGTGATTCTGCTTAGAACATACTCAAGGTATTCAGTTGTTGGACGTCCCGCACGGATACCTGGGATAAAGCCTCCGTAAGACTTCATGTTCTCGCTTACTTCTTCAGGGTTGAAGGTAATTGATACATAGAAGTATGTGAAGGCAATGATCATCAGGAAGTACATCACCATGTATAGTGGCTGGTCACCCTGGGTTAGGTTGTTGTTGATCCAAATAACCCAGTCAGAAACCTTACCGGCTGCATCTGGACCATTGAACTGAGCAATCAAACCAGGTAGGTATAGCAAGCTTGATGCGAAGATAACTGGAACAACACCAGCCTGGTTTACCTTGATAGGAAGGTAAGTAGCCTGGCCACCGTAAGTTCTCTTACCAACCATGCGCTTTGCATACTGAACTGGAATACGACGCTGAGATTGTTCAACCAAGATAACTAGCAGAACGATTACAACACCAACTGCGATAACAGCAATAAGAGTTTCAGGTCCACGCTGCTGACCAATTTGACCCAAGCTTGATGGGAAACCAGCTGCAACAGAAGCGAAAATCAAAAGTGACATACCGTTACCGATACCACGCTCGGTTACCATTTCAGCAAGCCACATGATCACACCGGTACCAGCAGTCATTGTGATAACCATTAGTGAGATAGCCCACCATGAGTTATCGCTGAAAACTGGAACTGTACAGTTTGAACCAAACAGTGCACCCTGACGAGCAACCGCAATCAAAGTTGTTGACTGTAGAAGACCAAGACCAATAGTTAGGTAACGGGTGTACTGAGTTAGCTTTGCCTGACCTGCTTGACCTTCTTTGTACAAAGTCTCGAAGCGAGGAATAACAACTCTAAGTAGCTGGGTGATAATCGAAGCCGTAATGTAAGGCATGATTCCCAAAGCAAAGATGGATAGCTGAAGCAAAGCTCCACCGGAGAATAGGTTCACAAGTTCGTAGATGCCTGAAGTGCTGGTGTCACCAGTGTTCAAACATTGCTGAACGTTACCGTAGTTAACAAATGGCGCAGGGATGAAAGATCCCAAACGATAAATGGCAACGATGGCAATCGTAAACATAAGCTTGTTGCGCAGATCTGGAGTACTAAACGCTCTCTTGATTGCACTAAACATATTTCGTCTCCTGTGGCTAAATACCCAGTGGGTAAATTACTCGGTTACAGATCCGCCTGCAGCAAGAATCTTTGCCTTTGCAGACTCAGAAACTTTGTCAACCTTGACGTCAAGTTTAAGGCTTAGTTCGCCTTGGCCTAGGACCTTGACCTTCTCGTTCTTACGAACTGCACCCTTTGCAACTAGTGACGCTACGGTCACTTCGCCACCCTGAGGGTAAAGCTCAACGATAGTTTCTAGGTTCACAACCTGATATTCAACGCGGAAAGGGTTCTTGAAACCACGAAGCTTAGGGGTTCTCATTACTAGACGAACTCCACCACCTTCGAAGCCTGGACGAACCTGGTAACGAGCCTTGGTTCCCTTAGTTCCACGACCAGAGGTCTTACCCTTAGATCCTTCACCACGACCAACACGAGTGCGGTCTTTCTTAGAACCAGGAGCTGGACGCAAGTGGTGCAGCTTTAGAAGGTTGCTCTTCTCCTGAACAACAGCAGGCTTCTTAGCAACAGTCTTCTTAGCAGCAGCTGGCTTTGCAGCAGCTTCAACCTTCTCGGCAGCAGGCTTAGCAGCTTTAGCTGCAGCTGGCTTAGCCGCTGCTGGCTTTTTTGCTACAGGCTTCTCTGCGCCTTCGACGTTCTTTTTTTCTTCGGTCATTAGTTGATCTCCTCAACCTTTACTAGGTGTGCAACAGCACGAACCAAACCACGAACAACTAGGCTGTCGTCTTTGACAATGATGTCGCCGATACGCTTTAGACCTAATGTACGAAGTGAGTCACGCTGACGCTGGCTGTTGCCAACACCGCTTTTAATCTGGGTCACTTTTAGACGTGCTGCCATTTTAGGCACCTGCCTTTGCTGCTTCTTTAGCTGCGGCTTGAGCACGAAGTAGACCCTTAGGTGCAACTTCTTCAAGCGTTAGACCACGACGAGCAGCAACTGCTGAAGGCTCTTCAAGCTTCTTCAATGCTGCAACTGTCGCATGGACAATGTTGATAGTGTTCGCTGATCCCAATGACTTTGAAAGAACATCGTTTACACCGGCACACTCTAGGACTGCACGAACTGGACCACCGGCGATAACACCGGTACCAGCTGATGCAGGACGAAGCAAGACAACACCAGCTGCTGCTTCACCTTGAACTGGGTGAGGAATGGTTCCACCAATGCGAGGTACGCGGAAGAAACTCTTCTTAGCTTCTTCAACACCCTTAGCGATAGCTGCTGGAACTTCTTTAGCCTTACCGTAACCAACGCCAACCATGCCGTTACCGTCACCGACAACAACTAGAGCTGTGAATGAGAAACGACGACCACCCTGGACAACCTTTGATACACGGTTGATAGTTACAACACGCTCTAGGAACTGGCTCTTAGTTTCTTCACGATCACGGCGCTCACCACGAGGTGCACGCTCACGGCTGCCACGACGAGCATCGCGCTCGTTAGTTTCAGCTGCTGGTGCCTCAACCGGTGTGCTTTCAACTGCAACTGCAGCTTCTTGCTCAGTAGACAAATCTTGCTCCTTGTTTTCGTTACTCACAGAACCAACCCACCTTCACGTGCACCATCAGCGATAGCTGCTACACGACCTGCATACTTGTTACCTCCACGGTCGAATACGACCTCAGAGATTCCAGCAGCCTTGGCACGCTGTGCTAGTAGAAGACCTACGGCCTTTGACTTAGCTGACTTGTCATCAGCTGACTTACGCATATCCGCTTCCATTGTTGAAGCAGAAACTAGGGTGTGGCCCTTAGCGTCGTCAACGATCTGAACGAATACGTGACGAGCTGAACGAGTTACAACTAGACGTGGACGAGTAGCGGTTCCCTCAATCTTCTTGCGAAGACGTAGGTGTCTACGGGTACGGGCGGCAGATTTGCTCTTACCGCGAGTCTTTGGAGTTAGTCCCATGACTACTTACCTGCCTTTCCGGCCTTGCGACGAACAACTTCGCCGGCGTAACGTACACCCTTGCCCTTGTATGGCTCTGGCTTACGAAGCTTACGCAGGTTGGCAGCAACTTCACCAACAGCCTGCTTGTCGATACCTGAAACAGTGATCTTGGTGTTTCCTTCAACCTGGAAAGTAATTCCGGCAGGAGGCTCAACCATGATTGGGTGTGAGTAACCAAGCGCAAACTCGATTCCTGAACCCTTAGCTGTAACACGGTAACCAGTTCCTACGATTTCTAGGCCCTTGGTGAATCCGGTTGTTACACCTTCAATGTTGTTGGCAATAAGGGTTCTAGTTAGACCGTGCAGTGAACGAGAGTTACGCTCGTCATCTGGACGGGTAACTGTGATAGTTCCCTCTTCAAAAACGATGGTGATAGGAGCAGGAACTGTGTGTGAAAGAGTTCCCTTAGGACCCTTCACATCAATAACCTGTCCATCAATCTTTACTTCTACTCCAGCTGGAACTGAAATAGGCATCTTTCCAATACGTGACATCGTGGCTTACCAAACGTAGGCGATAACTTCTCCGCCTACTCCTTTCTTGGTTGCTTGACGGTCAGTTAGTAGTCCTGACGAAGTCGAAAGAATTGCAATACCTAGGCCACCAAGAACGCGAGGGATCTCAGTTGACTTTGCGTATACACGCAAGCCAGGCTTTGAAACTCTCTTGATACCTGAGATTGAGCGCTCACGGTTAGGACCGTACTTCAACTCAATGTTTAGGTTCTTGCCAACTTCTGCATCGGTGATCGTGATTTTAGAGATGTAACCCTCTGCCTTCAAGATCTCTGCGATGTTTGCCTTTAGCTTGCTGTAAGGCAAGTTAATCTCCTCGTGGAACGCTGAGTTGGCATTGCGCAGCCGGGTCAGGAAATCTGCTACCGGGTCTGTCATTGTCATGTTGTTTGTTTCCTTCTTTGTCGGTTTCTGAAAACTTTACGAGTAATCAGACCTATCCAATTAGTAGTTAGTTGTTCTCTGCGGTTCTGAATGGGAAGCCCAAAGCTGTAAGCAGCGCACGGCCTTCTGCATCATTTGAAGCTGTGGTTACCAAGGTGATGTCCATACCGCGTGGGCGGTCAACGTTGTCCTGGTTGATTTCGTGGAACATAGTCTGCTCAGTAAGACCGAAGGTGTAGTTACCCTTACCATCGAACTGCTTGTCTGATAGACCACGGAAGTCACGAATACGTGGAAGAGAAAGTGTAAGAAGTCTGTCTAGGAATTCCCACATTCTGTCTCCACGCAAAGTTACGTGTGCACCAATAGGCTGACCCTCACGAAGCTTGAACTGCGCAATTGACTTGCGAGCCAAGTTAACCTGAGGCTTTTGACCTGTGATAGCGGTTAGATCCTTAACTGCAAACTCAATTAGCTTGCCGTCTTTAGATGCTTCACCAACACCCATGTTCACAACGATCTTGGTTAGCCCTGGAACCTGGTGAACGTTCTTGAAACCAAACATGGTCTGAAGTTCATCCTTGATCTCGCTCTTGTAGCGAGTCTTTAGGCGTGGCTGGATTTTTACGTCAGTCATTAGATTTCCTTACCTGACTTCTTAGCAATACGAGTTCTTACGATCTTGCTCTTGCCATTTACAGTAACGGTCTCAACCTTTGCACCAATGCGGGTTGGCTTCTTGCTGCTTGGGTCGAGTAGTGCAACATTCGAGATGTGGATCGGAGCTGGCTCAGTTACGATGCCACCATCTGATACACCCTTTGATGTTTCAGTCTTACGAACGTGCTTCTTGACTAGGTTTAGGCCATCGACAATGACGCGGTTCTTCTCTTTGTCGATAGACAAAACGATTCCGGTCTTGCCGCGGTCGCCACCACGAGCCTGAGTCTTACCAGTAATAAGCATTACTGTGTCACCCTTTTTGATAGCTGGCATGATTAAATAACCTCCGGTGCTAGCGAGATGATCTTCATGAACTTCTTGTCACGAAGCTCACGACCAACTGGACCGAAGATGCGTGTGCCCTGAGGCTCGCCATCTTTCTTAATGATCACAGCTGCGTTCTCGTCAAACTTGATGTAGGAACCGTCTGGACGACGAACTTCCTTTGTAGTGCGAACGATAACTGCCTTTACGACATCACCCTTCTTGACGCTGCCACCAGGAATTGCATCCTTAACAGTTGCAACGACGACATCACCGATACTTGCGTAACGACGACCCGAGCCACCGAGGATACGGATAGCAAGAAGCTCTTTGGCACCGGTGTTATCGGCAACCTTCATTCTCG
>JBILRF010000018.1:0-26047 GCA_044372795.1 Rhodoluna sp.
TTGCTTTTACCTGGATAGTTGAGAAGCCATCATCTTTACCGACTTCAAGAAGTGAAACATCGAATGTTCCACCACCTAGGTCGAATACCAAGATAAGTTCGTCTTCTTTACCTTTATCAAGACCGTAAGCAAGAGCTGCTGCTGTTGGCTCGTTGATAATTCTTAGAACGTTAAGACCAGCAATCTCACCTGCTTCTTTAGTTGCTTGACGCTCTGCGTCATTGAAGTATGCAGGCACAGTAATAACTGCGTCTGTTACTGGCTCACCCAAATAGGTCTCTGCATCTCTCTTAAGCTTTCCTAAGATACGAGCTGAGATTTCCTGAGCGGTGTATTTCTTACCGTCAACATCAAAGTTCCATGTGGTACCCATGTGACGCTTCACAGAAGCGATGGTGCGATCCACGTTTGTTACTGCCTGGCGCTTAGCGGTTTCACCGACAAGCACTTCGCCGTCCTTTGTGAATGCAACGATCGAAGGGGTTGTTCTGAATCCTTCAGCGTTAGCGATAACGGTTGGTTCTCCACCTTCCAATACGCTCACTGCGCTGTTTGTTGTACCTAGGTCTATACCTACTGCACGTGCCATGTGGTTGTTCTCCTTATTAGTGCTCGCCCTTACTGGGCCGCAGCTTTTATTACTCAAAACTCGAACTTGAGCCTTGTTGACTCAAGTTTCACAAATCCCAAGCATTATGTCAAGCAAATACCCTGAAAACTTGATGTGAACTGGCTCAAGTTCGCTCAAGGCTAACTTTTGCCCAATTGTTGTGAAAAAGTGCTCGAAACCGAAGGATAAATGGTTTCGAACCAGACAAACTAGTGGCTATGAAGAAACCGAGCGCAAAACTAAAGACTTTCTCCTGGATGCTATGGGACTGGGCCGAGCAGCCTTACCCGACCATCATGCAGACATTCATCTTCCCTGTCTATCTGGCAGGTGCAGTTGCAACAGCAGCTCAGAACCCTGATCAAGCTATCGGTTGGGCAACAGCAATAGCGGGTGTTGTTCTAGCTGTGATTGCTCCGGTGCTCGGTAGAAGATCTGATGTGAATGGTCGAAGAAAGTTCTGGGTTGTACTTCTCACCCTGGTCTTGGTTGCCATCATGATTTCGGCATTCTTTGTTGAGCCAAAGCCTGAATACTTCCTGTTTGGTTTGGTTCTCTATGCCATAGGTTCTCTTGTTCAAGAGTCAGCATTCATTAACTACTACGCCATGTTAAAAGGTGTAACAACAGAGAAGAACATCGGAAAGATTTCAGGTTTCGCTTGGGCACTTGGATACACCGGTGGAATTATTCTTCTTCTTGTTTCTCTAATTGGTTTTGCACTTCCTGATGTCCCATGGTTTGGCATTCCAACGGAGGACTCACTAAACATCAGATCAATATTCATCTTTGCTGCAATCTGGACTTTGATATTCTCAATCCCGTTGTTACTTTTCGTACCAGAGATTGAAAAGCAACCAGTTGCAAAAGAAAGTATTTTGTCTTCATACAAAAAGCTATGGGGTCAGTTAGTGACCCTTCGTCAACAGGCTCCTGAAACTTTAAAGTTCCTAATCTCTAGTGCCGTTTATCGAGATGGTCTAGCAGGTATCTTCACCTTCGGTGCAGTGCTTGGAACATTAGCGTTTGGTTTTGATCAGACATCAATTATTTTCTACGGAATCGCCGCAAACATAGTCTCCGGTCTGGGTGCAGCTATCGGTGGTGTACTAGATGACAAAATCGGTTCAAGAACAGTCATCATCGCTTCCCTAGTTGGTCTCATTGTTGCTGGTAGTTGTGTGTTCATCTTCGCTAGCTACGGTCAGCCTGCTTACTGGTTGTTCGGTTTGCTTCTATGTCTATTCGTAGGGCCTGCTCAAGCATCAAGCAGAACATTTGTTTCTAGATTCACACCTACTGGTCGTGAAGGTGAAGTGTTTGGTCTGTACCAGTTCACTGGAAGAGCAGTTTCATTCTTGTCAGGAACTTTCTGGGCATCAAGCATCTGGATTGCAATCCAGCTTGGTGTAGAAGGTAACACCACCATCTACGGTATTTGGGGTCTAATGGTGATCCTTATTGTTGGACTGGTTCTTCTAACTAGAGTTCATCCAAGACCAGCAGTTATAAATTAGTTCTAAGTTAAAAAGTAAAAGCCGCCTTTCTGGGCGGCTTTTCTTTAATCCTTTTGTTCTAGAGGTTCATTACCAACATCTGTTTTATAGAAGTTCATGAATGAACGAGATGCTGTTGGACCTCTTTGACCTTGGTATCTGCTGTTGTATTTAGCTGAACCATATGGTGTCTCTGATGCACTTGATAGTTGGAAGAAACAAAGCTGACCGATCTTCATACCTGGGTATAGCTTGATTGGCAGTGTTGCTGTGTTTGAAAGTTCTAGAGTTACGTGACCTTTGAAACCTGGGTCAACAAATCCTGCTGTTGAGTGAGTTAGAAGACCTAGTCTTCCAAGAGAACTCTTACCTTCTAGTCTTGCTGCAATGTCATCTGGAAGTGTCACGAACTCGTAGGTTGAACCTAGAACGAATTCACCTGGGTGCAGGATGAATGCCTCATCTGGTTCTACTTCAATCAGTCTGGTTAGATCTGGTTGGTCGATAGCTGGATCGATGAAGGCGTACTTGTGGTTATCGAATAGACGGAAGAACCTGTCTAATCTCACATCCATGCTGGATGGCTGTAACAAGCTCATCTCTAGTGGGTCTAAGCCAATACGGCCTTGCTCGATCTGGCTTCTGATATCTCTGTCTGACATTAACATAATCAAAAGGTTACCCTGAGATTCTTCTTGGGTGCTGTTGGTTGGCAGTGTGTAAGGCAAAATAGAACCTATGCGCGATAAAGAGGGACGGATCACTCCACCCGAGAAAATCAGAAGAGTTTTCGAGGGTGAAGCAGAGGCTTTGAACAAGGTCCCTAAGAACAAAAGAGGGCCTTTAGGTGGGGCGGTTACCCTTCGCCTTAGTCACCTGTTTTCTCGATGGTTGGAACGCAACATTGATGTTAATTGGCAGGGCTCAGCCCCTCAACTAATGTTGATTGCTGTCCTAGTCAGGCATAAAAGCCTGACCATGGGTGAAGCTGCTGAATTACTGGATGTGACTCCAAGAGCTATAACCAGACTGGTTGATTCATTAGAAAAAGAAGGTTTAGTCACGAGGCAAGTAAGCCCCCACGATAAAAGGGTTTACCTAATTTCTGTTACGGCCAAGACTGAAGCTCTGGCAAAGCAGATGATGCCTAAGCACGAGAAAAAGATGTCAGAACTATTCAGTGTCTTTAGTGATTCTGAATTACTTGAGTATCTAAGACTTAGCAGCAAGTTAGCTGAGCATCTAAAGAAAGATCTAAAGAGCAACGACTAGTGCTCTAAGCCAATCTTCTTCTGAACCCAAAGCATCCACTTAGGTGCATACCAGTTAGCGTTACCAAACAATCTCATCAATGCAGGAACAAGCAGTGCTCTAATAACTGTTGCATCAAGCAACACAGCAAATGCAATTCCAAGGCCAAGCATCTTCATGATGCTCACACCACTTGTTGCAAAAGCAACAAACGATACTGCCAGAACTAATGCGGCTGTTGTGATGATGCGACCTGATCTTTGCAGACCAAGGGCAACCGAGTCAATGGTGTTTTCTCCAGCGTCATGTTGCTCTTTAATTCTTGAAAGTAAGAACAGCTCGTAGTCCATGGATAAACCAAACGCAATTACTGCAACTAGAACTATGGATGAAGAATCTATAGTGCCTGGGGTAGCAAAATCACCAAGTAGCCACTTGAGGTTTCCATTCATGAATACCCACACCAAGAAACCAAGTGTTGCAAACAAAGACAAGAAATTCAGTAACACTGCTTTGATAGGAAGCAATATCGATCCGGTGAAAAGGAACAGCAGAATCAAAGTTGTCATGATGATCCACAGCGCTGCCCATGGAAGATTATTTGTAATTCCTAGAAGCGAGTCTGTATATGACGCAGCAGATCCACCGATGAGTATCTCTGAGAAAGTATTTGGTAGCTCTCTCAAGCTCTTAGTCATCTCTTCACCAGCTGGACTTCTAGGTTCAACATCAGCGATAACTACAATGCGATTCCAGTTGCTGGTTTCGTAGTTTGTGAACAGTGTTTCTGTGCCAGGCACGAGCATTACATCGGTCATGCTGCCATCAGGTAGTTCTAGCTTGGAGTAGATGCCCTGAGGTGTCTGCACTCTAACGACATGTTCTTGATTAGCAACACGTTTAGCAAATGTTGCTATCTCATCCGCACCAGAAGTCTTAACCATGATCTCGACCGGAGAGCCTTCACGACCTGCGAATCTTTCACGAATCTGATCGGTAGCAACTACCACTCTGTTATCTGGTGGCAAGATTCGATCATCAACAAGACCTAGTTTGATGTTAGAACCTAATGAAGCCAAAGAGCCAAGAGCTATTACTGAAACCAGAACGATGGGGATAGGTCTCTTCATTACAAATCTTGCAAGCTTTGACCAGAAACCAACATCTTTAGTTGGACGGTGCTTGAACAGTGGCCAGCGATCAATCTTGTCACCAAGAAGATTTAGCATCGCTGGCAATACTGTTAGAGCTGCTAAGACAGCTAGCGATACAGAGACTAGTCCTGCATAGGCGAATGACTTTAGGAATGTTTGTGGGAAGAAGTTAAGGGCAACCATGACAAGAGCAACTGTTAGTCCAGAGAAGAACACTGTTCGACCTGCGGTCAACATTGTTGTCTCTACAGCTTTAGCAACATCTTGTTTGCGCTGACGTTCTTCTCTAAATCTGTTGACCATCAGAAGTGCATAGTCGATACCCAAACCAAGACCTAAACCTGTTACTAAGTTGACCGAGAAGGTTGATGTTTCTGTGACAAGTGATGATAGCCAGATAAAGAAGAATGAACCGAGGATTGTCAGAATGGCAATCATCAGTGGGAGACCTGCTGCAACTACTGAACCAAACACGAAAATCATCAGCAGCATCACTATTGGCAGAGCAATGGATTCTGCTCTGATCAGATCATCTTCAATGGTGTGGTTGATTTCACTTGTTACAGCTCCCACACCAACAACATAAAGTGTGGCTCCGTAGTTCTCACCAGTGAACTGGTCTTGAATAACTGAGGAAACTTCGGTCATTGAAACTTCTGGATCTAGTTCAACAAAGAAGTAGGTGGCGTTACCGTCAGTTGACTTGAGGGTTGCTGGAGAACCCAGGGAGTAATAAGAGGTGACCGTGTCAACACCAACAACGCTGTCTAAAGCTCTAGTTATTAGGGTTGCTTTGTTCACAGACTCTGGGGAATCAACACTTTGACCCATATCGGCAATTAGAACGACATCGGCATCATTCTGTTTGAATTCTTCAACCAAGATGTTTGCGACTTTGGCTGAATCAGAGCCTGGGTCATTTGAACCTCCGCCAGAGAGGTTACCGAAGGCCTGAAGACCACCAATCAGGGATAGCAAAATAAGACCAATAAAGCCGAATAAGGAGAGTTTGCTGTGACGAATGACAAAATTGCTAAGAGGTCTCATTCGCTCAAGTCTAAATTGTTTACCTAGGAAAGAATCCCGCTTTGAAGACAATTAACAGGAATCACAGAGCAACCTTCTTCTTCATCGTCTCTGGTGTGGGATTAATCACTGCATGGTACTTCAACACCATAGCAATTATGAAATCACAAGATTACTTAGCTTCATGGTTTGGTAGTGAAGTTGATCTAGTACTCTCATTTGATCTTCTAGTTACAGCTTTTGCTGCCGTTCCATTCATGTTTATTGAGTCAAAACGTATTGGCATGAAGAACGTTGCTTGGTATGCCCTTTCAAGTTTTGTCACCGCAATAGCTTTTGTATTTCCTTTTTGGCTAGGTATGCGCGAATTACATCTTTCCAAACAAGAAAAGACAGGTACTAAGCGTTCATCTAATCGAGTTCACACTGTGCCGATGAATAGTGGCAGCCCTAAAGGCAGTATCGAAACATTCGAGTTTGAGGGTCGAAGAATTGATGTGTGGGTTCCTGAATCTAGAGATGAACTCACACCGTTAGTGATAGCTCACGATGGTGGCAACTTCTTGATGGATATATCTGAGACTTGGAATGGCCAGAACTGGGGTATTCCTGAAGCTATCTCAACTGGTCGCATAGTTGCAGTCAATGGCAGGTTGCCAATCTTTGTTGGTGTGCATAGAACTGATGATTCACTTCGAATGAGTGAACTGGTTCCTGAAGATATCTTGAAGGCTCACCCTGAGTTACTGAATCAAGTTGATCCGATCCATCGCCCAACTGATTTGCAATACCGAGGTAATGAATATCAAGAGCTTTTGGCTTTGCGTTTAGTTCCTGAAATAGCTCGAAGATACTCTTTGAAACTAGACCCTTCAAGAACAGCTCAACTAGGGGCAAGTCTTGGTGGGCTTGCAACTATCTATGGGGTAATGAAGCATCCAAATGTTTTTGGAACTGCTTTGGGACTATCAACCAGTTGGCCTCTTGGTGGTCAAGAGCTAATTGATATCTTGATAGAGAAACTGGGTAAGCCAGGTTCTGTTCGTATTTACAGTGACTGCGGAACAACAGAACTTGACGCTTCTTATTTCCCTTGGCATTTCAAATTTGTTGAAGGCATGGATAAAGCCGGTTGGCAGAGAGATGTTAGTTACAGAGCCGAGCTATGGCCAGGCACTGGTCATAATGAGAATTGGTGGGGTCAAAGAGTTGAGCACCCAATCAACTGGTGGTTGAACTCTTAGCCCAGTGGATCTTCGTTAACTAGGCTTCTTGCTCCACTCATAAACTCAACAACATTCGGATCAACTTGAATATCTTTCAACCTGATTGCCTTAGTTAGATACAAACCTTCAAGAGATCTAACTCGACTAAGAGCAACATAGGTATGCCCTGATGAGAAAGCGCCGCTTCCCATATCAATTGTGACCTCGTCATAGGTTTGCCCCTGTGACTTGTGCACTGTAACAGCCCAAGCTAATCGCAAAGGTATTTGTCTAAACTCTGCTTGGATTTCAGGAACTATGGTTTCAACAAACTTTCCAGTTTCCTCGTTGAAGTCTTCTTCAACTAAGTATTTAACTTTCTGCCATGTGCTAACACCAACAGTGTGTATCTCATTATCGGCTTCAACTAGAACATGGTTACCTTCACCGAATGAAACAACCTTGCCGATGGTTCCATTAACCCAACGCCAACTCATAGTTCCTTCAGAGTTCTTAACTGGCTTCTGATCATCATTCTTGATGAACATTACCTGCGCTCCAACTTTTAGTCTTAGCTCTGACTCAGCTGGAAGTGTTGCCCCAAAGGAGCTTGCATCGCCTGAAGCAAAAGATGATTTGAATACTCGCTCTTCAGTTTCAAGCGTTGCAAGCTTGGCAAAGTTAACTGAGTCAACTGCTGCATTGACTGTTGCCAATCGAATGACGTTGTCATGGGGAGGGAATCTATTACCAGCCTGGTTGATGCGATCAACTATTTCCTGAGTGACTTCACCAACACGAATAGCATTCAAGATCTGTTTGAACTCAGGATCTCTCTGTCTAAAGATTTCAACTAATTCAAATATCTCCATGCGTTCAGATAGCCAAACCTTGGCATCAAAGAACCACTGGGATCGATATTCCATTTCATGCAATTTGGCTAGCTCTTCGCCCCTAGCTGGCACAGGTGCTAGTTGGTATGGGTCTCCAAACATAACCACCTTGCAACCACCAAAGGGAACCTTAGGCTTTCCTCTGGCTGTCTTGAGGGCAACATCAATGGCGTCCATGAGATTAGCTGAAACCATTGAGACCTCATCGATGATGAGCATGTCTATTTCTCTTAGGACTTCTCTGGTTCTACGGCCTAGGTGTTTAGCAACATCACCTGGAGTTAGCGCTCCGAAAGCAAATCCGAACAGTGAGTGAATGGTTATTCCACCAACGTTATAAGCAGCAACTCCAGTTGGTGCACAAACAACAACTTTCTGACCGGTGTTATCTCTCAGGTAACTAAGCAGAGTTGATTTACCAGTTCCTGCGCGACCAGTAACAAAGACGGTTTGGCCGTCTTTCTCTATGTATTGAAATAGAGCAAGTTGTTCTTTAGAGAGTTTTACCGTTGACACTTAGTTCCTAGAATCATCTTTACGTTTGGCAAGAACGTCAAGCATACGGTTGTATTCGGCCAAATCCTCGTTGCCACTTCTATCACTTGCTCTATCTAATCTCTTAGCTTCTCTGGCATCGCTTCTGGCCCACTGGAGAGCAACTATGAGGGTGATAGCTGCCGTTGGTAATTCACCAAGACCCCAGGCAATTGCGCCACCACGTTGTTGATCAGCCAGTGGATCTTCTCCCCAAGTTCTGCCCATCGCACCAAACCAGTCGGGCAAAAGCAAAGTGGTTGAACCCATAACTGCAAGTCCAAAGAAAGCGTGGAAGGCAAGTGTTCCAATAAGCAGCATCAGTCTTTGCGGATAACCAAATCGTGAAGGCCCTGGATCAATTCCTATGAGAGCCTGAACAAAGAGGTAACCGGTAATCACAAAGTGAACAATCATCCACTGATGGCCAATGTGTTCTCTAGTTGCCCATCCAAATATTGGTGTGAAGTAGAAAACAACCAGAGAAGAAGCAAAGTTCAGGGCTGCAATCAACGGGTGAGAAATGAACTGTGCATACTTAGTGTGAATAGCCCAGAGCACCCACTCTCTAACCCCACGTGAATCATCTTGACGCTTGGCTACTGCTCTGGCTAATAAAGTTACTGGAGCTCCTGGCACCAACAACACAGGCACGCCCATAGCTAGAAGCATGTGAGCAAGCATGTGGGAGCTGAACAGGTACTGCTCGTAAGCCGCAAAGTATCCGTTGGTGATGTAAGCCAGTAGGGCAACACCTGCAAGCCATGAAGCAGTTCTGCTCCAGTTCCAACTGTCTCCTCGCTGCTTCAATCTCCAAACTCCAAGGAGATAGAAGCCAGCTAATGCTGCGGTGATCACTAGCCAAAGAATGTCTGGATCAAAAGTGGTTGCCCAGGTCCACACACCAGGCTCAGGAGGCAACTTCTCTCCAGTGAGAATCTCTGCTGGAGTTAGATCGCCTGTTGGAAAATCAGAAACAGGATTTTCTGTTCTAGCCAGAGCTGAACCCAAGCCAATAGCAGCACCAAAGATTAGGAACTCAACAGCGACTAACTGCCAGAACTTCCTAGATGATTCTTGTAATTCGCCTATTAGTTTTTTTCTGTGCAAATAGCCAATAAAGCCAAGCAGGATAAAGGCAACTGTTTTTAGAATTACAACTTGTCCATAACCTGTAGTGAATAAGTTCTCTACTGTGCCTATTCGTATCTGTGAAGAAGCAAAGCCAGAAACAATAACTAAAGCGAATCCAGCTAGAGCTAGCGATGAGTATCTCTTGATAAACCCCAGCTGCTGATCAGCTTTATATGCAAAAACTATTGCTACTAGCCCACCAACCCAAATGCTGATACCAACTAAGTGAAGACCTAAAGAGTTCACCGCCATTGAGTGGCTAGCTGAACCAGCAGCATGCCCACCTAGGGCAACTGGAACAAGCGAGAGCAAACCAATAGCGGCACTAAATGCAACACCAAATTGTGTTCTAACTAGAAGTGTTGCGATTGATAAAACAAATGCGGCCAGAACATTCAGTCCAATGAGTTGCCCTAACTCAATGTCTGTCACGAATACAAATAGTTGATCCGCGAAAGACACGTCAGGTGAAAGATCAGATCCTGTAACCATCAGGAATGTTGAAAGTAAGTAACCAGTTCCAGCTAACGCCCATACTGCAGATGAAATGGCTGCAACAGAAAGTGTTTTGTTGAAAGCCTTGGTTTTCTCACCTAGAGAGAAGGCGATGAAAATCAGTGAGCCGATAGCAGTTGCTTGAGCCACGTTGCCTATCGATCTAAATGATGGAGTGGCCCACCTAAGAACATCTCCGGTATCTCCAAGCAAGCTCGGAGCCGCTGCACCACCGGTAATCATTCCCGCAACCAAACCAAGCGCTGCGCCAATAATCAAAAGGGTAGATAGAACTACCCAGTTGATGGTTTTGATTGTGGTCATTGAACAAGCCTAAGTTAAAGCAAAACGACGCACCGAAGTGCGTCGCCTGCTTGTGTAACTAGAAACTACTTAACAGCTGCCTTTAGCTTGCTTCCAGCTGAAACCTTTACGGTGTTAGAAGCAGCGATCTGGATTGTTGCACCTGTCTGTGGGTTGCGTCCCGCACGAGCTGCACGGAAACCCTTCTCAACTGACAACCAGCCTGGGATTGTTACTTTGTCGCCCTTGGCAACTGTTGTTGCGATGGTCTCAAAGAAAGCGTCAACGATTCTGTTGACTGCTGCCTGTGACTCACCGGTCTGGCTTGCGATTGCGGCTACTAGCTCGCTCTTGTTTAGTGCTGACATGTTGTCCTCCTGGACTTTCATAAAGATTCAATTTGGAACTTCGTATTCACCTTATACGCCTAGATACCGCGTGTTTATTAGGGTTTCGGCGTGTTGCGGATAACTATTAGGCATATTTCCCTGTGAATAAGCGGATTTTCGCACATTTAAGCAGAAAATCCGCTGCCTTTCGGCAACGGATCTCCCTGAAAACTAGCGGATTACCAAGAAGACTTGGTGATACCTGGAAGCTCGCCCTTGTGAGCCATGTCGCGGAAACGCACACGAGAAACACCGAACTTGCTTAGAACACCACGTGGACGGCCATCGATAGCGTCTCGGCTACGGACACGGGTTGGAGATGCGTTACGTGGAAGCTTCTGTAGGCCTAGACGTGCAGCTTCGCGCTGCTCGTCTGTTGAGTTTGGGTCAACCAAAGCCTTCTTTAGCTCTAGACGCTTTGCTGCGTAGCGCTCAACAACAACCTTGCGCTGCTCGTTACGTGCAATCTTGCTCTTCTTAGCCATTTTTAGCGCTCCTCGCGGAATTCAACGTGCTTACGCACAACTGGGTCGTACTTCTTTAGCACGATACGGTCTGGGTCGTTACGACGGTTCTTCTTGGTTACGTATGTGTAACCAGTGCCCGCTGTGGACTTCATCTTGATGATTGGACGGATGTCTCTGTCTTTAGCCATGGTCTATTCCTTAGATCTTCTCGCCACGGGCAAGGATTTGAGCAACAACAGCTTCAATGCCACGAGCGTCGATAACCTTGATGCCACGGGCGCTCAGGGTTAGTGTGACGTTGCGCTTTAGTGAAGGCACGAAGTAGGTGCGCTTCTGGATGTTTGGGTTGAAACGACGCTTGGTCTTGTTCTGAGCGTGCGAAACAGCGTGCCCAAACTGCGGACGGGTCTCAGTGACCTGGCAGTAAGCAGACATCGGCTTCCTCCGTTTATAAAAATGATGGATGGTCTAAAAGAGACCAGTTTGTAAGTCCCGAAGATTTCGGGCAACTGCTCAAGTTTAGACCTGTTTGGGTGGTGTGTGCAAGTCCTAATTTGGGGCAATATTTGCGGTTTCCAGCTTTGCTAGACCTGATCTCAGTCTCTTCACCTGGCTGAGCAGGAATATGGCCAAAAAGCCCAAAACCAAGGCTGTCAGGAATGGTTGGAATGCTTGTAGGAAGTAGGCCTCAGCCGCCGGGCCACCATTTCCAGCCAAACCTAGAGATGTGTACTGAATTGCTACCCCAAGCTGCGAAAGTGAGCTGAATACGAACCCTGCGCTGGCTACAAAGAGAAATATGGAGCTGTTACTTAGGTTGCGGGTGTATGCCCCAATAAGAGCTGAAAGTACCTCTCGGTTCTGCTCAAAACTCAGCATTTCCTTCAGGTCAGTCACTCGAGGTTTCAGCAGGTAGTCAAGCGCTACAAATGTAAATGCCGCAGCAAATACCGAAGTGAGCAAGTGAGACATGTTTAGTAGGTAAGCATTTGAGGAAGATACAAGTTGCTGAGGCATCAAACCACCAACGACTAGTGGGCTTAGGGCCAGTAGACCAAAGATGATTGAAAGAACCTTAAAGGTAACTCTTACTAATTTTGTTTGTTTGATTGCTTGACTTATAAATTCCATTTGTCCCCCTTAGGAAGGCATCTAACCTGACTAGATTCTACTTGCTGCAGTCTTTACATAGGCCGAAGATGTCTATGGTGTGAGTGACTTGGGTAAAGCCATGTTCTTTAGCCACCTTAGAGGCCCATTTTTCAGCAGCTTCAGCTTCGATCTCAATGGTCACTCCACAGTTCTCACAGATCAGGTGATGGTGATGATGGGTTGAGCAGTCTCTATATAAGGTTTCACCGTCATTACTCTGCAAGCTATCTGCTTTTCCTAGGCTCACAAGTTCTGTTAGCGCTCGATATACGGTTGCCAATCCGATAGTGGATCCGTGCTGCTTCAGAACAAGATGCAATTGCTGAGCACTAACGAAGCCCTTGGCTTCGGTTAGAGCATGCATCACTGCATCTTTCTGCCAGGTGTTTCTTTTTGCTGTGCTCATTAGTTCAAACCTTTAACAACAGATGATTTTGCTGTTTTCTTCTTCATGACTTCATAAAGTCGAGCTAGAAGATAAATCGCAAAAGATATAGAGGTGATGTATGGGCTAACTGGTAACCCACCACCTAATGCTAGGAGAATTCCACCCACTGCTGAAGTTACTGCAAATGCAACGCTAAGCACTGGAGCAACCTTCGGTGATGAGGTAACTCTTAGTGCAGCTGCTGCCGGAGTTACTAGAAGGCTTAGAACAAGTAATGCACCAACAACTTGAACGCTTGCTGCAACCGCTAGTCCTAGAAGCAATAGGAAACCAAACCCCAGTCTTCCTGTTGCAACTCCTCTTGCTTTAGCCACTTCTTGATCGAGGCTAGCGAATTGCAAAGGACGCCATATAAAAAGCAAAGTGAGAATTACAAAAATACAAATAACTGTCAGCCAGAAAAGTGATGGTTCATCAATTGCGATGATCTGTCCGGTTAGCAGACCAAACTTGTTTGATGATCTGCCCTCATAAAGCGAAAGAGCCAGAATTCCAATGCCCAGACCAAAAGGCATCAAGACCGCAATGATTGAGTTTCTGTCTTTAGCTCTGGTTCCTAAGAGGCCTATCAGAATTGCAGCTGCTGCTGAACCAATTACCGAACCTAGAACAACATCTATTCCAATCAGTAGTGCAACCGCTGCTCCTGCGAAAGATATTTCACTTATGCCGTGAACTGCGAAAGAAGAATCTCTTGTCATTACAAAGATTCCTATAAGTCCACCCATAAGCCCAAGAAGAGCTGCTGCCAGTAGCGAGTTTGTGACTAGTGGTAATAGTTGATCGTAATCACTGAAGTCAAAGAGCATTATTTCCACTCCTCATGATTGTGATGTTCATGATCAGCGCCATGAGTCCCAAGAACTACGATTCTTCCCTGGTTTCTAACTACATCGACTGGTGCTCCATAAAGTTCGCTTAACACTTCGCTGCGCATAACTTCATCTGGTGTTCCAATTTTGAATTGACCATTAGCAAGATAAAGAACGCGATCAACCATATCTAGTACTGGGTTCACATCGTGAGTCACAAAAAGAACAGCAGCTGAATGATCTTTTCTTTCACGATCAATTAGATCTGCAAGTACTCCCTGTTGACCTAGATCTAATGCACTTAGAGGCTCATCAGCAAGAATCAAATCGGGCTCATCAATTACTGCTTGCCCGACTCTGAATCTTTGTAGTTGACCACCACTAAGTTGACCAACCGGTAGCTTAGCTAAATCATGACCATCGATGCAGTTGAGAATGTGTTCAACTCTTGCCTTGTCTTTTCTTGAAGTGAAAGGCAAACCATAGCGATGACCATTCAAGCCCATGGTTAGTAAATCTCGAGCTAGTAAAGGTGTGTGCACATCTACTGAGCGAGATTGAGGAATGTAGCCAATTTCTCTTGAGCCATGAGTAACAGGTTTTCCATTTAGAAGAACTTGACCTGAGTTTAGTTTCTCTTGACCAAGAATTGCCTTGAGCAAGCTTGTCTTACCTGAACCATTGGCACCAATGATTGCTATGAATTCACCCTGGGCAACCTCAAGATCGAGGTTGCTCCAGAGTGGCCGCTCATCGTAACCGAGAGTGGCTTTGCTAATTCTTAGCACTGGGCCTTTGGTTTTAGTGGAGATGTGTTTCTTCTTCCGTTTGAATGTGTTGAGTTTATCCCTAGCGGGACAAATCAACTAGAGAGTTACGCTCTCAATTTCATCCAGGATTGACAGCATCCACTCTTGGTAGTTCTTTCCCTCTGGCAGAAGTTCATCAAAGTTTAGAACTGGAACAGAATTCTCTTTGGCTAAGTTAATCAGTTGCTCAAGTGAGGTTGAGGTTGCCTGAGGATTCACGGCAACGAAATCAACTTCACTATTTCCAATTAGATCTTTAGCTACTTTCATAATTAGAGGAGAAGGCTCTAAGCCAGCTTCTTCTGCTTCAGCAAAACCTTCTGGAGTTAAGTTGTTGAAACCAAGCTCCTTGAACAATAGAGCAGCTAGAGGGTGTGCTTCGAAGTATGAAAGCTTTCCAGTTAGCTTCTCTGCTTTGATTTCTAATGCTTCGATTTGAGCAGCGAACTTCTTGTAATTCTCATCGAACAGGTTTTTGTTCTCTGGTTGAAGAACTGCCATCTGCTTTGAAAGATCAAGTGCTGTTGCCTCAACCACGTGTAAGTCATACCAGATGTGATCTGAACCGTCATGACCGTGGGCATGCTCGTCTGTGTGCTCATCAGTGTGCTCACCAGTGTGTTCACCAGCATGTTCATCTTTATGCTCAGTGCCGTGAGCCTTCTCGTGATTCTCGTAGACATCGAATGGAACAACTTCAGCTGCGCTTGCCAACTTGGTGGCAAATTCGTCGTAGCCTCCACCGTTCATGATGAACAAGCTTGACTCAGATACCGCAAGTTGATCTCTAGCTGATGCCTCGAAGGAGTGAGGGTCCTGGCTTGGCTTGTCGATAAGAGCAATCACGTTGAACTTATCGCCAGCTATCTGGCTGGCAACATCTGCCCAGACAGATGTGGTTGCAACGATGGTTGGGCGATTATCTGCTGAGTCTGTTGATGAACAGCCTGATAGACCTAGTGATAGGCCGAGAATGGACAGGGATGCAAGTAGTGATTTTCTCTTCATGAGAAGAGCATAATGCTATTGAGAACGATATTCAATAGCAATAAGAACTACATGTAAGGGTCGTACCCTGCTGAACCAAGCCAAATGATAAGGACAACATAGAATGCGATAACCAAAGCTGTCAGGCCTGTGAATACCCAGCCAAGGATCATTCCAGCTTTAGCAAGGCTTTTGTTGGTGTCAACAATCCTTCCATCGCGCATTTGATTCAAGGCGATGTGCCCAACGATTGCCCCTGCTAGTGGAACCAAGAATGCGAGAACCAAAGCTATGACAGGAAGTGCTCCGTCGCTTGCTGGTTGGTTGTTTTGTGGAGTTACGTTACTCATTTTCTATTCCTTACTTTCCCCCGATGGGAACTTTCTAATCCAACAATAGGGCTGGCTCTTCAATTACAGAAGCAACATCCTGCACAAATCTGCTGGCAACATCTCCATCAACAACTCGGTGATCGAAGGTAGCTCCAATGGTTGTGACCTGACGAATAAGAATCTCGTTATCAACAACCCAAGGCTTGGGTCTAATTGAACCAAGCGCGACGATTCCTACTTCACCAGGATTCAAGATTGGTGTTCCAGTGTCAACGCCAAAGACACCGATGTTAGTAACAGTGATTGTTCCGTTTTGCATATCTGCCGGAGTTGTTTTTCCTTCACGAGCAGTTGCAGCAAGTTTCTCTAATGCCATTGCAAGTTCAAGCATCGACATCTTGTCCGCGTCTTTAATGTTCGGAACAATCAGTCCTCTTGGTGTCGCAGCAGCTACTCCAAAGTTCACGTAGTTGTGAACAATGATTTCGGTGTCAGTCCAAGTTGAGTTAACCGTTGGGTTTCTTCTGGCTGCCCAAATCATTGCCTTAGCCATAATCAAAAGTGGTGTGACTTTAACTCCAGCAAAGTCAGCGCTTGCCTTAAGTCTCTTCACGTATTCCATAGTTCTAGTTGCATCAACATCAACAAAGATGCTTACGTGCGGAGCTGTGAATGCAGATTGCACCATTGCTGTTGCAATAGCTTTTCTAACTCCCTTAACAGGAATTCTTTCTTCACGTTCTGTTTTAGGTTCAGGAGTAGTTTGATTTTTGAAAACACTAGCTACCTGAGCTGCAGCAAGAATATCTTCTCTAGTAACTTCACCAGAAACACCGGTTGCCTTAACTTTTGAAATATCAACATTCATGTCTTTAGCAAGTTTGCGAATCGGTGGTTTAGCTAAAACAACATCTGCTGCAGGAACTATTGCAATTAGATCAGTTCCAGGTGCAGTTGCATTCGCAATAGATTGAGCAGCTGCAGTTGCTGCTACCGCGGCAACTCCACGACGTCTTCTACTTGGTGCAGCAGCTGATACTCCATAGCCAACAAGGTTAGGTTGTGGTTTTTCTTCAGAACTAGATGATGCTACTTCTGAAACAGTTGCAATAGCCTCTGTTGTCACAGCGTTCTGAGCAACAGCACTATGAAGCGAGCTAGGTGCACTGCCAGCTGCAACAGCTGCTGTTGCTTCACTAACTGTCACAGCGATGATGGCTGAACCAACATTTACTGTGTCACCTTCATTAGCTAAAAGTTCTGACACAACACCGGCGAATGGGCAAGGAAGTTCAACTAAAGACTTAGCAGTTTCAATTTCAACAATGATCTGGTTGACGGAAACGGTGTCGCCAACTTTTACTTTCCAAGAAACAATTTCAGCTTCAGTAAGGCCTTCACCAACATCGGGCAAATCGAAATATGCAATCTGTGACATCTCTACCGCCCTAGTAAGCCAACACTCGATCGACTGCTTCTAGTAAGCGGTCTGCGTCTGGAAGATATAGTTCTTCAAGTTTTGCTGCTGGGTAAGGCACATCAAAGCCACCAACTCTAATCACAGGTGCCTCTAGATAGTAGAAGCAAAGCTCGGAAATCTTTGCTGCAATCTCAGACGAGATACTCACGAAAGTTCCTGCTTCATGAGTAACAATCAATCTTCCAGTTCGCTTGACTGATTCAACAATGTGTCCAAAGTCAATCGGTGAAAGAGATCTGATATCTACAACTTCAATGTTGATGCCCTCTGCTGCGGCGTTCTCAGCAGCCTGCAAAGCTGTGACAACCATTGGTCCATAGGTTGCGATTGTCACATCTGAACCCTGGCGAATAGTTGTTGCTGAGTGCATAGACATAGGTGGCTGGTCAAGATTGACTTGACCTTTCTGCCAGTAGCGACGCTTAGGTTCAAAAAACATCACTGGGTCTTTTGATTCAATTGCTTGCTGAATCATCCAGTAAGCGTCGTTTGCATTTGATGGACTGATGACTCTAAGTCCTGCGGTGTGAGCAAAATATGCTTCAGGTGATTCGCTGTGGTGCTCAACAGCACCAATGCCACCACCGTAAGGAACTCGAATAACAACAGGCATCTCGAAGAAGCCTTCGCTTCGGTTGGTAATCTTTGCTAGTTGGCTAACGATTTGGTTGAAGGCTGGATAAATAAAACCATCAAACTGAATTTCCGCAATTGGTCTAAAGCCACGCATTGCCAAACCAATTGCTGTTCCAACAATTCCTGATTCAGCGATAGGTGAGTTAAAAACTCGCTTAGATCCAAACTCGTCGAGCAAACCTTCAGTGACTCGGAACACTCCACCAAGCTGAGCTACGTCTTCACCGAAGACAAGAACCTTTGAGTTGTCTTGCATGGACTTGCGAATACCAGCATTGATTGCTTTTGCAATTGAAAGCTCTACGAAATTACTCATTAGTGAGTACCTCCGTAGCTTGGTGTGTCGTCACCATTACTAGTCGAGGTGTGTCCACCCAACGATTCCTCATAACCCTGCAACCAAGCTTTTTGTTCTTCGACTAATGGATGAGGCTCAGAGTAGACGTGGTCAAACATAAGTTCCAGAGGAGGCTCTGTCATCGCAAAAGTTTTTTCGCGAAGTTCTTTAGCAAGTTCGTCACCTGCTGCTTTAACTTCGTCGAAGAACTCCTGGCCAATACCTTGCTTGCGCAAGAAACGTTCAAATCTAATTAGTGGGTCTTTAGCTGCCCACTCAGCTACTTCAGCTGGATCACGATACTTGGATGGATCATCACTAGTTGTGTGTGCACCGATTCGGTAAGTCAAAGCTTCAATCAGTGATGGGCCTCTACCGGCTCTCGCATCATCCATATGTTTCTTGGTAACCGCATAACAAGCAAGAACATCGTTACCGTCAACGCGAATACCTGGAACACCAAAACCTTCACCACGTTTATATAGAGGAACCTTGGTTTGAGTTCCAACAGGGGAAGAGATAGCCCACTGATTGTTCTGGCAGAAAAATACTTGAGGGGTGTTGTTTGTAGCAGCAAAAAGGAAAGCTTCGCTGACATCTCCTTCAGCAGTTGCACCGTCACCGAAGTAGGTGATTACAGCTAGGTCTTTGTCTGGATCACCAGTTCCAACCAAGCCTTCGAAGTTGAGGCCCATGGCATAACCTGTGGCATGAAGAGCCTGGGTACCAAGAACAATTGCATATAAATGGAATCTGGTTTCTTGAGGATTCCAGCCACCGTGATTCACACCACGGAACATCTTGATGATTGACATCAGATCTACGCCGTGGGTTATGGCAACTCCGTGCTCACGGTATGAAGGGAAGATGTGGTCGTTAGGTCCAACTCCGTAGCCAGAGCCAATCTGAGCGCCTTCTTGTCCAATGGCAGAAACCCAAAGACCCATTTGACCCTGTCTTTGCAGAGCTGTGGCTTCTTCGTCGAAACGACGAATGCGAGCCATATCGCGATAGAACTTTAGAAAATCTGCTTCGCGAAGTTGTCTAACCAGATCGCCATAAACAGCGTGCTCTTTGGGTTCGATGAAATCCCCGTCAACTGTCAAAAGTTGAACCATAGGAATTTCTGAGGATGAGCCGGTCACAGATACCAATTTACTTGAGTGGTGGCACAATAAAACACATGAAACGTTTTCTAATTAGCACCATCATCAACGGTCTGGGCATTTGGCTGGTTTCCGCAATCATCCCTGGTATTGGCTTGAAGCCTTATGGTGGCAACGAACTATGGCAACTAATTGCCACTTTGCTTGTGATTGGTGCCATTTTTGGGCTAATCAACTCCATTATTGCACCGGTAATCAAGGTAATTGCGTTCCCGCTATACATCCTGACCTTTGGGCTCATCTCATTTGTGATCAACGGAGCACTGTTGCTTCTAGTGGCTTGGATTAGCCAGCAGCTAAGCCCAGACACCTTCACAATTGATGGTTTCACCTCTGAAGGGTTAGAAATTGAATCCTTGGGTTGGGCGATCCTGGCCTCAATAATCATCAGTATTTGCTCATTCATTGGTCGAGGCATCTTCAAGGCTCTTCGAATCCTTTAGGCCGTCCATAAGAAACACCTGAACCTGTCCTTCTGGGAGGTTTGCGTGTGACTGGATTATTTGTGCATCTGGAAGGATCAGTTCCCCTGCTCTCATTCCGACGTATATCGCCTGTCCGCTGCCACCGATTCTGTTGTTCACAAAATCAGCCAAGCGATCATCCGCAGGAGTTAAAGGTGCATGGCCGTTTATGACGGCCCAGTCCTGCTCCTTAGGCAAATAGAACCAGTGTGAGCTTGACCCATTTTCTAGCTGGTAGGTCTCCTCTCTAATAAGAGATGTGTCTGACCAGGTTGTTTCACTGAATCTTTGGCTGATTATTTTGACATCTGTTGGCGGCATGATCGTCACTGGCGGAACGTGTTGAATAAACCCTGAAGGAAGATTCAGCACCGGTGCCAGTTCCAAAGCCCAAGATCCCAGCTCCTTTAGAAGTTTTGGAACATCGATGGTTTCTAGGAATGTTGTGAGCATGGTCTCTGTTTGCATGTATGAGTTTGCCGAAGTAATCAAACTTTGTTGGATGTGCCAGAGTTTTGCCAGTAGGAAAGGCAGCTCAACGCAGAACCTGGCCGCAGCCCATGGTGCGGTGGTGAATTTAGTTGGGTTCAGCTCACTCAGCAAACTGACTGCGACCAGCCACATGTCTCTTGCGCTTCGGACAAGTTCTTCGTGGGTTGCAACTACGACCACAGGGGTTACCGGAGGTGTGCAGATATCGGGCTTCATGGGATAAGTCCAAGAATCTGCATTTGCCACATAAGTGAATTCATTTGATGCTGAAGTTTCTGCATCTCCAGCCGACAAGTGTCAGCTGCTGGCCCTTTCCAAAGAGTTGGGCTGGGTTCGGCATGTTTTAGAAGAGCGACTGTTACCGCGAGGTGATTGTTGAATATGTTCATGTAGGAAATCTCTAATATTCATGGACAAAGAGTTCAAGGATTAGAGCTTTATGTGCATAAAGCAGGGCAATATAGACATGTGAGTAATCTTTCAAATCAGCCACTTAGCCCGCTTGATGGTAGATACCAACCTGCGGTAGCTGAACTAGGTCAGTTCCTTAGCGAAGCAGGACTGAACAGGGCAAGGCTGTTAGTTGAAATTGAATGGCTCATCTTTCTAGCCAATAGAAATTTGCTTGGCACCGATTCCCCGATTGACGGTGTGCAGAGAGAAAATCTGAAAGAGCTTGTTACAAACTTCAGTGATGAAGATGTTCAAGAACTTGCTCAAATCGAAGCTAAGACCAAGCATGATGTTAAAGCCATTGAGTATTTCCTACGTGATCGCCTAACCAAATTAGGTAGAGAAGATCTTCTAGAGCTAACCCACTTCGCATGCACAAGTGAAGACATCAATAACCTTTCGTATGCGATTACAGTTCGTGACGCTGTCAAAGATGTGTGGTTGCCTAAAGCTAGAACTCTTATTGAGACAATCTCTACACTTGCTGAAAAGTACAAAGACTCAGCGATGCTGGCTAGAACTCATGGTCAACCTGCTACCCCAACCACAATGGGCAAAGAACTCGCAGTATTTGTTCACAGACTCACAAGACAAGTGACCCGAATTGAAAACGCAGAGTATTTAGGAAAGTTCTCGGGTGCAACCGGTACCTGGTCTGCTCACGTGGTTGCGGCTCCTGAAGTTGATTGGTTCAACGAATCAAAAGCTTTTGTTGAATCCCTAGGTCTTAACTTCAATCCACTTACAACTCAGATTGAATCTCATGACTGGCAAGCAGAGCTTTACTCAGCGATAACTTTGTTCAACAGGATTCTGCACAACCTATGCACAGACATGTGGACATACATCTCGATGAACTACTTCAAACAGATTCCTGTTGCAGGAGCAACTGGCTCATCGACTATGCCTCACAAAGTAAACCCGATTCGTTTCGAAAACGCTGAAGCAAACCTGGAGTTATCAAATGCAATTCTCGATTCTCTATCCAGCACACTAGTAACCTCAAGGATGCAAAGAGATCTAACTGACTCAAGTGCACAGAGAAACATCGGCCTAGGTTTTGGTCACTCACTATTAGCTATCGACAACACCATTAGAGGTCTTGGTGAAGTTGAACTATCGACTGCTGTTTTGGAATCAGATCTTGCAGAGAACTGGGAAGTATTGGCCGAAGCCATCCAAACAGTTATTAGAGCTGAAGTTGCGGCAGGCCGAAGCGATATCACTGATCCATATCAATTACTTAAGGATCTAACTCGCGGAAGAAGAATCGGAAGCGAAGACTTAGCCTTGTTTGTGCAAGGACTAAACATCGGTCAAGATGCTAAAGACCGTTTGATGATGCTTAAGCCAAGTACCTATACAGGTCTTGCATCAGAACTAGTTCTAATAATTAGCAAAAAGTAATTACTTTAGACGGGGCTTTCCTGGCTCAACATCTTCATCATCTTTAGAAAATTTATTCAAAGCAGCCAAGCCTGCGAAAACAATAACGAAAGTTAAACCGCCTGCTAAAGCAACTCGCGACAAGTCATCGAATGCGCCCCAAGCAATCAGTGTCACAAACACTGCGGCAACTGCCGCAAAGATTGCCATTGACTGTGTAGATGTTGGAGATTTTTTCTTAGGCATTTTTTATCTTCTTTCGGTTTGTTGGTGTTGCAGCCCAAACGCCTCGCTGCACCGCGGATATAGCCAAGTAAGCACTAAAGAAACCAACTGAGTTTAAATCGTCAAGTGGTGCAAAGCTGAAGAGCAGTCCTGTCAAAAAACCTAGTGTCGCAGAGATTCTTAACTCGAGGATATCTTCCTGTTTTGCGTTGAGAGAAAGAATGAATTCAAGAACTGCCATTCCACCCACAAACAGAACCACTAGTGATCTAAGTGTGAAAAGTTCATCTGTGTTTTCACCTGCATACTGTCCACCTAATGCCACAGACAGAATCGCAGCCACTAGAGCTATACCTGTTGGGATAGCTATTTCCTTAAGAGTTAGTTTCAAACTTGGAACTCGGAGCATTACTAGAGATCCAATAACAAGTGCAATTGATACAAACTGCAGTACTTGAATTCCAACCGGTGCTGAATGATCTTGGCTGAAGATCAAGTAACCCGCACCAATTGATAGAACAATTGAACGCAGAATGTTCAGTTGGCGCATGCCTATTCCTTAGGGTTAACGAATCTTGAGTACTGCCCTTGGAAAAGAACCGTTGATGTTCCAGTAGGTCCGTTTCTTTGCTTGGCAATAATTAATTCTGCCTCACCTGGGCGTGCAGTTTCACCACCCGATAAATCTCTGTGAATCAAGATAACTACGTCTGCGTCTTGCTCAAGAGATCCAGACTCACGAAGTTGTGAAAGCTCTGGCTTCTTGTTCGTTCCATCCTCAGATTTTCTGTTTAGCTGGGATAGGGCGATTACAGGGACCTTGAGTTCCTTTGCCAAAAGCTTCAGCGATCTTGAGAACTCAGAAACTTCTTGCTGACGGTTTTCAACTTTCTTACCTGAGCTCATCAGCTGGAGGTAATCGATGACTACCAGCTTTAGATCGAACTCTTTCATCATTCGTCGACACTTTGCACGAATCTCAACGATGTTTAGATTAGGGCTGTCGTCAATAACCAGTGGCGCTGCACCGATGTTGCTTCTGCGCTCAGCCATGATGGCCCACTCGTTGTCGCTGATGTTTCCTTTACGCATGCTCTGCAACAGAATGCCTGTCTCAGCAGACATTAATCTCATCGCAATTTCTGTCGTGCTCATTTCGAGAGAGAACACAGCTGTTGCAAGTTTCTGATTGATTGACGCTTCTCTTGCGATATCTAAAGCAAGAGTTGACTTACCCAAACCAGGACGAGCTGCGATGATCACAAGCTGACCTGGGTGCAATCCGTTAGTGTCTTTATCCAGTTCAGTAAAGCCGGTTGGAACTCCAGCTAGTCCTTTGTTTTTCTGAACGAATTCAATTTCGTTTGCGGCATTCTCTAATGCAGAACTTAAACGAGTCCAGTCTGCTCCAGTTGATTCGTCCGCAACTGTATAGATTTCACTTTGAGCGGTGTTAACTAGATCTTCAACTTCACCTTCAGCGTCGTAACCACGCTGCGCAATTCTGGTTCCTGCTTCAATTAGTCGACGAAGGATTGCTTTTTCACGAACGATCTTTGCGTAGAAAGTTGCGCTAGCTGCAGTTGGAACAATTGCAGTTAATTCGTGCAGATATTCTGCGCCTCCAACCATTGCCAACTTGCCCATCTTGGTAAGTTCAGCGTTCACAGTAATAACGTCTGTTGGTTCTGCATGGTTGGCAAGACTCAAAATTGCGTTGAAAATGATTTCGTGCTTTGGAGCATAGAAATCTCGAGCTTGAATTTTTCCTTCAGCCAGGATCATTTGCACAACATCCAAGGACAGCAGCATGCCACCTAAAGTGCTTTGTTCAGCGTTTAGGTCATGAGGTAGAAGGCGATCTTCGCTTCGGAAGCTCTTTCCAACTGGGGCAATAGACATGAAAAACTTTCTTGATTAGTAGTAAAACTATAGAAACTTATTACTAGCATCGTCATCTGACATGCCCAAACCAATTCGATGTGTGGCAAAACCTGTGGATAAATATGGCAACACGCCGATAAGTCTGTGGATAAAATGTGTATAACTCTGGGGACAAATTGTGGATAACCGTCTATATGCCAATGGTTTACTGGGTTTTTGTGCTGGACAAACCAAATCCTGAAAAGTCTAAACCTGTGAATGAAGGTTAGTAATTCTCAGGAATGGGGCTGTTTTTAGCTCAGTTATCCACAAGTTATCCACAGATTTTGGCCTGGATAAGACTAAAGGCAGGCCCGAAAGCCTGCCTTTAGTTAGAAATACTGGTTACTTCTTTGCTACAACCTCTAGCTTTAGGGTTGCAGTCATGTCTGAGTGCAGCTTTACAGTCGCCTCAAATGAACCTGTGGTTCTGATTGGTGAGAAGAAAGCGACCTTACGCTTATCGATCTCGCCTAGACCTGCTGCTGCAACTGCTGCTGCAACGTCACCGGTCTTGACTGCACCGAACAAACGGCCACCAACACCAGCCTTGACTGCAAGTCTGATTGTGGTGCCCTGAAGAGCATCCTTGAAAGCCTGAGCTTCTTCGACAGTTGCAAGAGCACGTGCCTCACGACCAGCTTTGATCTGAGCAACCTGCTTCTCGCCACCCTTGGTCCACATCACTGCGAAACCGCGAGGTAGAAGGTAGTTACGTGCGTAACCGTTCTTAACCTCAACAACATCGCCTGCTGAACCTAGGCCTGATACTTCGTTAGTCAAAATGATTTTAGACATTTGCTTTCCTCCTAGCGGCCAGCGCCAGCGTAAGGCATAAGAGCTACCTCACGTGCGTTCTTGACGGCTTTCGCGATTAGACGCTGTTCCTGAACTGAAACACCGGTGATGCGACGTGAACGGATCTTGCCGCGGTCTGATACGAACTTACGCAGGGTTGCGATGTCCTTGTAATCGATAACTCCAACCTTGATTGGCTTCGGTGGTGCAAGCTTCAGGTTCTTTGCATTGCGACTGCCCTTTTTGACTCTGTCGCTGTTTACTTTTGCTGCCATTGTTTTCTCCTATGAATTCTTAGAAAGGGGTGTTCTCGCCAGATGCGAAACCGCCATCTGAAACACCAGGGTTGGACCATGCATCAGCGGCTGAAGCTGCAACAGCTGGAGCTGCTGCACCTGCCTGAGGTGCGTTGTTCCATGGGTTTGAGTCGATTGGTGCCTGACCATCGCGTGAGCGTCTAGTTACAGTTGCTGTTGCGTACTTCAGTGATGGACCAACTTCGTCAATGTCTAGCTCAATCGAGGCACGAGCTTCACCGCTGGCTGCTTGGTAAGCAGTTGCTGGCTTTAGTCGACCTGTGACGATCAGACGAGTTCCTTTGGTTAGTGACTGGCCGATGTTCTCAGCTAGTTCACGCCACGCAGTGCACTTCACCCAAACGGTGTCGCCATCTACCCAGGTGTTGGTTTCTCTGTTGTAAGTACGAGGAGTTGAAGCCACGTTTAGGTTAACAACAGCGATACCGCCTGCTACATGACGAATCTCTGGATCGTTGGCTAGGTTGCCAACAACAGTGATAGTAAGTTCACCGGCCATGAGGATTACTCAGCTGACTTCGCAGCAGGAGCCTTCTTGGCACGAGCTGGCTTATCTTCGCTAGCTTTTACCTCTGGGACTACTACTGGATTGATTCTGAATACAGCATCTTCAGCACGCAAAACCTTGGTGCGAACAACTGCTTCTGACAGTGATAGTTGACGATCCAACTCAAGAACTTCAGCAGGGTTACAGGTCAGATATAGGACCGCGTAGATACCTTCAGTTTTCTTGTTGATTTCGTATGCGAAACGACGACGGCCCCAAATGTCAACGCTGTCAACGGTGCCTCCACCGTTGCGAATTACGTTGAGGAATTTGTCAAGGCTTGTACCGACGGTACGCTCTTCGATGTCTGAGTCTAGAATGACCAT
>JBILRF010000019.1:0-25999 GCA_044372795.1 Rhodoluna sp.
GTTCAGCTATCTTCCAGCGTGGAGAGACTCAGATCTTGGGTATCACTACCTTGAACATGTTGAAGATGGAACAGCAGATTGACTCACTGTCACCTGTAACCTCTAAGCGCTACATGCACAACTACAACTTCCCACCTTATTCAACAGGTGAAGTTGGTCGTGTTGGAACTCCTAAGCGTCGTGAAATTGGTCACGGAGCACTAGCTGAGCGTGCATTGGTTCCAGTTCTTCCTTCACGTGAAGAATTCCCATATGCAATCCGTCAGGTATCTGAAGCTCTTGGATCTAACGGTTCAACTTCTATGGGTTCTGTTTGTGCATCAACACTTTCACTATTCAACGCTGGTGTTCCACTACGTGCTGCTGTTGCTGGTATTGCTATGGGTCTGATCTCAGACACAGTAGATGGCAAGACTCAGTACGCTGCTTTGACAGACATTCTTGGTGCAGAAGATGCATTGGGAGACATGGACTTCAAGGTTGCGGGAACTCGTGAGTTTGTAACAGCTATTCAGCTGGACACCAAGCTTGATGGTATTCCAACCGATGTTTTGATTGGTGCTCTAAGCCAGGCTAAGGAAGCTCGTTTGAGCATTCTTGATCTGATGAAGGCTGCTATCGATGAGCCTGACGAGATGTCAGTAAACGCTCCTCGTATCATCGCGGTGAAGATCCCAGTTGACAAGATTGGTGAAGTCATTGGCCCTAAGGGCAAGATGATCAACCAGATCCAGGAAGACACCGGAGCAGACATTTCTATTGAAGATGATGGAACTGTTTACATTGGTGCTACCGATGGAACCTCAGCAGAAGCTGCTCGTGCGATGGTTAACGCAATTGCTAACCCACACGTGCCAGAAATTGGTGAGCGCTTCCTAGGAACTGTTGTGAAGCTTGCTACCTTCGGTGCATTCATCTCACTTACTCCAGGTAAAGATGGTCTACTTCACATCTCTGAACTACGCAAGCTAGCTGGCAAGCGTGTTGAGAATGTTGAAGATGTACTTTCTGTTGGTCAGAAGATTCAGGTAGAACTTACCAAGATCGATGACAGAGGAAAGCTATCGCTTTCACCTGTTGTTGAAGGTGAAGTTGCTGCAGCTGACGAAGACGAAGAGTAGAAAAAGTTAGTTCGAGATGAGTGTTACCCAATTTATTCTCGATCAACCCGAAACTGAGTTCACCGCTTCGGGAGGCAGTACGGTTCGCCGTACTGTTCTTCCGAGCGGTGTTCGCGTTTTAACAGAGGTTATTCCTGGTGCTCAATCGGCATCGGTGGCTTTCTCTGTTGCAGTTGGCTCAAGAGATGAAGTTGATGGACACCATGGCTCAACTCACTTCCTAGAGCATCTGTTGTTCAAGGGCACTAAGAGCAGAACAGCATTAGATATCGCTGTTGCCTTTGATTCTGTTGGTGGAGCATCAAATGCTTCCACAGGTAAGGAACACACTTCCTATTACGCAAGAGTTCAGGACACAGCTATTCCAGTTGCTGTTCAAGTAATAGCCGACATGCTCACTTCCTCTGTGATTGATCCAGTTGAGTTCGAGAATGAAAGAACTGTAATTCTTGAAGAGCTAGCCATGAACGACGATGATCCTCAAGATGTCGCCCATGAAGAGTTCTTTGAAGCAGTTCTTGGCGGGCATCCGCTTGGAAGACCTATTGGTGGTACCCCTGACACGATCAAAGCTGTTACCAGAGATGCTGTCTGGGATCACTACCAAAGAAACTATCGTCCACAAGATCTTGTTATCGCAGCTGCAGGTGGGGTTGATCATGATGGGCTCGTTGAACTAGTCAAAGAGAACCTTGAGTCTGCAGGTTGGGATTTGAACCAAAAAGCAACTCCACGTGCATGGCGTAAGCAGAGCTTTGAACAGCTAGCTGTTGAACCAACAGTGAAAGTTATCAACCGTCCAATAGCTCAGGCCAACATTGTTCTTGGTGGACAAGGGCTTGTTGCTGGAGATAATCGCAGGTACGCGATGGCTATTCTGAATACTGTTTTGGGTGGAGGAATGTCTTCAAGACTGTTCCAGGAGATTCGTGAAAAGCGTGGACTTGCATACTCTGTTTACTCTTTCAACCAGGGTTATAGCGATGCAGCTGCTTTTGGTTTGTATGCAGGTTGCTCTCCTCAGAAGGCTAAGGAAGTCATCAAACTGATGTTGGCTGAACTTGAGAAGGTTGCCTCAGATGGAATCACCGATGCTGAGCTTGATCTGGCTAAGGGAAACATCTCCGGTGGTCTTGCTTTGAAGTTTGAAAGCACCCAGGCTCGCATGTCTAGACTCTCTGGAGCAGAACTTACCGACGGTGAGTTTATTGACCTTGATGAATCATTGAGTCGATACGCAGCAGTTAGCTTGGCTGATGTTCAAGCAGTTGCTCAGTTGATGAACTCTTCAAAGAAGTCTTTTGTTGCAGTAGGGGACATCAAAGATGATTTGTTTGATGAGTTTATTTAGTTAGTTGATAGGTTATTTTTCATGACAATCAAAGTTGCGGTAGTTGGTGCCACCGGTCGTATGGGCAAACTGGCTCTAGAGATTATCAAGGGGTCAGCTGATCTATCTCTTCACGCTGCCCTTGATTCAAAGAGTGAACTAACTCAGGCACTTGGAGCAGATGTGATCTTTGAAGCCACCAACCTAGAGGTTAGTAAGGCTGTAGTTGATTTTGCGGTGGAGAATCAGATGAAGGTCCTTGTTGCTACAAGCGGCTGGACTCAGGCTGCCCTTTCACAACTTGAAAGCAAGGCAAGTGGTTCTGCTGCAGTAGTGGTTATTCCTAATTTCTCAATTGGTTCAACTCTGGCTTCTAAGTTTGCAGCGGAAGCGGCCAAGTATTTTGATTCCATTGAAATTATTGAAACTCATCACGCAGGCAAACTTGATTCTCCATCAGGTACAGCTATCAGAACAGCTGAAATGATTTCATCCAGCCGTGAAGTAGCTGGCAAAACTCAGTCTCTTATTCCTGGAGTTGGTCAGAGTGCAAGGGGAGAGGTTATCTCAGGGGTTCCTATCCATAGCCTTCGAATCAATGGTGTTTCAGCTAAGCAAGAAGTAAATCTTGGTGGAGCTGATGAGTTGCTAACCATCTCTCACACCGCAGGATCTGTTAACGCCTACGCGTTGGGTATTTTGGAATCAATTCGATTCACAGCTAAAGCAACTGGCGTTACCGTTGGGCTCAATCAAGTTCTAGGGATTTAGTGTGAGAGCAAAACTAGGGGCATTAGGTATGTCCGTATTGGTTGTTTTCTACATCGTTCTCTTAGGTCAACAGGGTTACCTTTTCTTGATGCAGGACAATCTGGTGTCACAGATTATGGGTGCATCAATTCTTGTTCTTCCAGTATTTGGTGTTTGGGGTATCTTTCGTGAACTCAAGTTTGGGCTTGCTGTCGAGAAGTTGGGAAAAAAGCTTGAAGATGAAAAGGGGTGGCCTAGTTTTGAGTTCTCGCTTAGACCATCGGGTCGAGCAGTCAAGGCCGAGGCCCTTCTAGAATTTGATAAATTTTGCCAAGCAGCCGATGCCGATCCTGAAAACTGGAGAAAGTGGTTTGCGCTAGGGCTCATTTATGATGCCTGCGGTGATAGAAGGCGCGCCAGAATGGCGATGCGTAAAGCAATTGAGAGATCTCAAAGGTAGGATTTAGGACGTGTCTGAGATTATTTTTCGTAGCGATGTAACAGTCGAACTTATTAGAGCCAGTGCTGCTGACAGCGATGTGCTGTTCGCTGCTCGCGTGTCAACCCAGGGTGAGCAAACTCTTGAGAGCGCAGCAGCCGCCATTGATGCCAGCGAAGATGAGAAGAAGAGCAAGGGTCTTATCAATTACTTGATGAGAGACCGCCACGGTTCTCCTTTTGAGCACACCTCAGTGACTTTTTATGTTCAGGCACCTATCTTCGTATTCCGTGAGTTCATGCGTCACCGAATTGCTTCATATAACGAAGAGTCAGGTCGCTACCGGGAACTGAACCCTGTTTTCTATGTTCCAGCTCCAGATCGCAATCTAATTCAGACTGGTAAAACTGGTCACTACGAGTTCCACCCAGGAACTGCTGAGCAGATTGCTTTAGTTGAGCAAGAATCAAGAAACATCTCGACTGTTGCCTATGAGTCTTATAAGCGAATGCTTGAAGCTGGTATTGCACGTGAAGTTGCTCGTATTGTTTTACCACTAAACATCTATTCATCGATGTATGTGACCATGAACGCTCGTGCCCTGATGAACTTCCTAAGCCTTAGAACCAAGCGTGAGGGAACCCATTTCCCTTCTTACCCACAGCGTGAAATTGAAATGTGTGCTGAGAAGATGGAAGAATTCTGGGCTGAGCTTATGCCTTATACCTATGAGGCCTTCAACAACAATGGACGTGTAGCTCCGTAACATTTAGCTACTTCTGTCGTTACGGATTGAATGCTATTACGCCTTGATCGCACCAGAGCGAGCAAGAGCTAACCAAATCTGACAACCTACGCAGTAGTTGAATGCCGAGTTCAAAAATGCTGCCAGGAAAGTTGCGCTCGCGGTGATTAGCAGTCCTGGAAGAAAGTCCGGACCAAGTAATCCAAAAACTAGTCCAGCGCTAGAAATTGTAAAGCCGATTAGTTGAGCAAATTTTGGTGGTCTGGAATCTTCGAGTTCTTTAGGTGCTGGCAGCAGCGGGCGAACCAGGGCTTTGAAGATCAGGCCGTAGGGATGTTTTGCGGTTCCTAAGGATGCCCCGATAGCAAACAGAACTGTGACAACAGCAACGATCCCAGCAGCTATCGAATAAGTGGATTCATCCAATGCGAAGTAAATAACAACCAGCATCAGAACGCTGGTTATTGTTGCTCCGAATCTCGGGCCACGTGGGTCAATTTTACTTTGAGTCATTATTTGCCAATCTTCCTAGCTCTGATTCGATTGTCGTTAGCTTTGGAGCTCCGACAATTCTGGAAATAACTACACCTTTGGAATTGAGAATCAATATGGTTGGAGTTTTTAAAATACCAAATGTTTTTGCCAGATCGAGCCTGTCGGCGATGTCTAGGTCAATGTGAAGAAGGCCTTCTCGGGATTTCTCAATTTCACCTAAAAGAGTCGATGTTTGCTTGCAGCTTGAGCAGAAGTCACTTGAAAACTGCAAAAGGGTAGTCTTTTCACCAAATTTTGTTACTGGTTTGCCGTTCTTGGTTGCTCTGATTTCAAACAATTCGACCTGCTCGCCATTTTTTATTCGGCGAGCTTTCCCAGAAATGGCAATCAACAGAACTCCGAGGGTAAATGCCAGTAAAACTAATCCACCAAGGGCAAGGAATCTCTGATCAAGGGGCATAATCCAAGAATAGGGCTTCATTGCGGCTCCAAATGATTCTTTGCGATTCATTACGTTGGTACCACTGCTAATGAGGAACAACTAAATCGTTAGGTAACCCCATACTTTTAGCGCAATTGGCCATCTTTCGCCCACTAATCTTTATTTATGTCGGAAAAAGATAAAGGCCTATTTGGCCAAGTACTGGTTGCCCTAGTAACCCCCATGACTCCTGAGGGTGAAGTTGACTGGGCTGCCACAGAGAAGCACCTTGACTATGTGATCTCAAACGGTGCTGATGGCGTTGTTGTCACAGGAACAACTGGTGAGACCAGCACCCTTACAGATTCTGAGAAAGTCCAGCTGGTTAAAGTTGGTAAGAGCGTTTCAGCGGGCAGAGCCAAGATTATTACCGGTGGTGGAGCTAACGAAACAGCCCACGCTATTCAGCTTTATAAGGCCAGCGAAGCAGCTGGTGCAGACGGTGTGATGATTGTCACCCCTTATTACAACAAGCCAACTCAGGCTGGTGTGTTGACTCACTTCAGAATGATTGCTGATGCAACTGATCTTCCTGTAATTCTTTATGATATTCCTGGTAGAACTGGTATTCCTATTCAGTTTGAAACAATTCTTCGTGCAGCTAAGCACCCAAACATTGTTGCTATCAAAGACGCTAAGGGTGATTTTGCTCAAGTTTCTAGAGTGCTGAATGAAACTGATTTAATCTATTTCTCAGGTGATGACAGCAACGTATTGCCACACATCTCTCTAGGTGCAACCGGTCTCATTGGTGTGACTGCAAACATCGCACCTAAGGCATACAGAGACCTGGTTGATGCAACAAACAGAAATGATTTCAACGCTGCACTTGATGTTCACATGACTCTTGAACCTTTGGTTAGAGCAACCATGACTCATGTTCCTGGAACAGTTGCTGCAAAATACATTCTTGATGGACTAGGTCTAATTGGTAGCCCTCGTGTTCGTCTTCCACTTGTTGGTCCTGAAGAATCTGAAGCTGCAAAGATTGAAGCGGACATTGACAAAGTTGGTAAAGTCTCAGGTTTGGACTTCACCAACTTCCGCCCTGATCGCAATGCTGCAGCAGGTGGTGCTTTGCCTAAGGTTGCAGGCACGACCAGATAGGTTCGCCAATGTTTGAATTACTTCCTGCTCCACCAAAGCTAAAGCCAGGCACTCTAAGGATTATTCCTTTGGGTGGCCTAGGTGAAATTGGTCGCAACATGGCTGTCTTTGAAATAGAAGGCAAGATTCTTATCGTTGACTGCGGTGTTCTATTCCCTGAGGAACACCAGCCAGGTGTTGACCTTATCTTGCCTGACTTTAACTACCTCAACGACAGACTCGATGACATCGTCGGTGTTGTGCTCACCCACGGACATGAAGACCACATTGGTGGAGTTCCTTTCCTTTTGAAACTTAGGGAAAATATCCCACTATTTGGATCTCAACTAACCCTTGCTTTTGTTGATGCAAAGCTCAAGGAACACCGGTTACACAGCAATCAGTATGTGGTTCGAGAAGGTGACCGCAAGGTAGTTGATGTATTTGATTTGGAATTCATTGCCGTCAATCACTCCATCCCTGATGCACTTGCAGTTGTGATTAGAACAAGTGCTGGCACTGTTTTGCACACTGGAGATTTCAAGATGGATCAACTTCCTCTTGATGGCAGACTGACCGATCTTCGAGCATTTGCACGTATTGGTGAAGAGGGTCTAGATCTTTTCATGTCAGATTCAACTAATGCTGATGTGCCAGGGTTTACCCCTCTAGAAAAAGACATTGGTCCTGTAATTGATGATGTTATTTCTAGAACCCCAGGCAAAGTAATTGTTGCTAGCTTCTCTTCTCACGTGCATAGAGTCCAGCAGGTTATCAATGCTGCTGCCGCTCATAATCGCAAGGTAGCTCTAGTTGGTAGATCGATGGTTCGTAACATGAACATCGCTGAAGACTTAGGTTATCTAGAAGCTCCAGAAGATATCTTTATTGAATTCAAGAATGCTACGAGTATTCCTGAGAATGAAATTGTTTATATGTGTACAGGTTCTCAAGGAGAGCCAATGGCTGTGTTATCAAAGATGGCTCACGGGGAACATGAAATAACCGTTGGCCAAGGCGACACAGTAATGTTGGCTTCTTCACTTATTCCAGGTAACGAGAATGCGGTTTATCGAGTAATTGATCAACTTACTCGCCTTGGGGCAAACGTTGTTCACAAAGGCAACGCTAAAGTTCACGTTTCAGGGCATGCTGCAGCAGGAGAACTTCTTTACTGTTACAACATTTTGAAGCCTAAGAATGTTATGCCTGTGCACGGTGAGTTTAGACACCTGATTGCTAATGGCAAGCTTGCTGAGCAAACCGGTATCCCAACTGAGCGAATTCAGATTGTTGAAGATGGCTGGGTTGTTGATTTAGTAAATGGCAAGGCCGAAGTGGTTGGGGCTGTTGAGTGCGGCCTTCTTTATGTTGATGGTAAGACTGTCGGCAAGATTACTGAAGATGACCTTAAGGACAGAAGACTGCTCTCTCAAGAGGGTTTCATCTCCATCTTCGCTGTAATGGATAAGGATTCAGGTCGAATTGTTGTTGGCCCTGAGATCAGAGCCAAGGCTTATGCTGAGGACGACCATGTCTTTGATGATGTTAAACCTTTGATTGTTAAGGCCCTGGCTGAAGCAGCTGCTGAAGGGGTAAGAGATACCTATGCCATGCAGCAGGTAATCAGAAGGACAATTGGCACTTGGGTGAACCGAAGCCATAGACGTCGTCCAGTAATTATTCCCGTAGTTATTGAAGGTTAATAAGCCACTGGCGTAACCTTTACAGCCCTGCCTGACCTGTATTGACGGGGGTCGCTGTTATTTTTGAAGGCATGGCAACACGCAAACCTTCTAAACCTAGATCCAAGACTTCCCAAGCAAGGCCTCAGCCTAAAGCTAGGGTCGCCAAGGCTAGAACCTCTAATTCTGAGCACAACTGGTTCGTTCGCGCTCTATTTTGGTTCTATCTAGCAGGGGCTGCAACAGTAGGTTTCTTAGCTAGATCATTTAGCTCTGAAAAGGTTGCCCACGAGGACAGAAGGGATGGCCCGCCATTCCTGCTATTCCTGATGGGCGTTGCTGGAGCCATCGTCACCTGGTTCTTCGCAGGCGTTGAGGGCTCAGTAGCCGAGACCTTGAATGATTACACCGGAGGGCTATTCTTCGGTCAACTATCTGTAGCACTACCGGTATTCATGATCGTCTTCTCAATGTATTTGATGAGACACCCATCCACAGTGAAAGACAATTCAAGAGTTGGTCTTGGTTGGGTGGTTCTGCTGATCAGTATTTCTGGGTTCTTCCATCTTTTCAACCCAACTGCTGAACCTGGAACCGGAGGAGTTGCAGCTCTTGCTGCATCTGGTGGTCTTCTAGGTTGGTTAGTAACAGTTGTGTTTATAAACACGATTACGGTCTGGGGAGCTGGGGTAGTGCTATTCGTATTGGCTCTTGGCTCACTATTGATTATCACCAACACTGCGCCAAACAAGATTGGCCCTAGATTGTCTGAGCTGTATAACCGACTGTTTCCAGGTGCTCGTGAACCAAAAGCTGAAAAACAAGAAGATGAAATTGATGATGCCTTTGATGGCACCAAAGCTCCTTGGTGGAAGAGATCTAAGGAAAACGAAAAGGAAGCTTTTGATACTCCTGTTGTCACAGGAGCAGAGACAGTTAGTTTGGAAGAACTGTTCGACAGTGCAGAAGCGCCTGTTTTAACAGAACCAGTTGCAGTAGTCGCAGAAAATGTAACAGAGCCAATTGCTGTTGTTGATGCCTCGGAAACTCAAGTTATTGAAAACACTCCTGAGCCAACAACTGTTGAAGCGCCAAAACCTAAACGCGCATATGTATTACCTCCGGTTACCCTGCTAGCAGCTGGAACACCGCCGAAGGCTAAAACAGCAGCAAATGACACAATCGTTGAATCCTTGGACTCTGTGTTCAAGGAGTTTGGTGTTGATGCCAAGGTAAGTGGTTTTTCAAGAGGACCTACGGTTACCCGTTATGAAGTTGAAGTAAAGCCTGGTGTGAAAGTTGAGGCAGTTACTCGCTTAGCAGGAAACATTTCTTATGCTGTTGCCAGCAACGAGGTTCGAATCCTTGCTCCAATTCCTGGCAAGTCTTTGATTGGTATTGAAATTCCAAACATTGACAGAGAAACAGTTTCACTAGGCGATGTCCTCAGATCAACAGTTGCTCAGCAGAGCAAGCACCCACTTACCATCGGTATTGGTAAAGATGTTGAAGGTGGCTTTGTGGTTGCAAACCTAGCCAAGATGCCTCACCTCTTGGTTGCTGGTGCAACCGGTGCAGGTAAGTCTTCATTTGTGAACTCGATGATCTCTTCTATCTTGATGAGATCAAAGCCAGCTGAAGTTCGCATGGTTCTCATTGACCCTAAGCGAGTCGAGTTAGCGGCATACGAAGGTGTTCCGCACCTAATCACGCCAATTATTACTAACCCAAAGAAAGCAGCTGAAGCACTGCAGTGGGTAGTCAAGGAAATGGATGCTCGTTACGATGACTTGGCTTCGTTTGGTTTCAAGCATGTGGACGATTTCAACAGAGCTCTTGTTGCAGGTGAGGTCAAAGTACCTGAGAATTCAGCAAGAAAGCTTCAGCCGTATCCTTATCTACTAGTTGTTGTCGATGAGTTAGCAGACCTAATGATCGTTGCTCCTCGTGAAGTCGAAGATTCTATTGTTCGAATCACTCAGCTTGCTCGTGCTGCTGGTATCCATCTAGTCCTTGCAACTCAAAGACCATCGGTTGATGTTGTTACTGGTCTTATCAAAGCCAACGTGCCTTCACGGCTAGCGTTCTCTGTTTCATCTTTGACTGACTCAAGAGTTATCTTGGATCAACCAGGAGCTGAAAAACTTATTGGTCAGGGAGACGCGTTGTTCTCACCGATGGGAACCAATAAGCCGATGCGCGTTCAAGGAGCATGGGTTGGCGAAGGTGAACTTGCCGCGATTGTGACCCATGTCAAGCAACAGATGCAGCCGGAATACCGTGCTGATGTCAATGAGGTTGCAACAAGGAACGTTGTCGATGCAGACATCGGTGATGATCTTGATGTTTTATTGCAAGCTGCTGAGTTGATTGTTTCTTCACAGTTTGGTTCAACGTCCATGCTGCAGCGAAAACTTAGAGTTGGTTTTGCTAAAGCGGGGCGTTTGATGGATCTACTTGAGTCAAGGAACATAGTTGGCCCAAGTGAAGGTTCAAAAGCTAGAGATGTGTTAGTTAGACCTGAAGATCTTCCAACTGTGCTAGCCCAACTTCGCGGCGAGAGTGGTGCAAAAGCTACTGAAGCCATGATTCAGGCAGCCGATGCCATTGACCAGAGCGCCATGGGAGCAGGGGAATTCTCAGACTTCGTTCCAAAGGCTACTGACGAGGATGAAGACGATGGCGACGCTTGGCAACTTACGGGTAGACAGTAAGAGTAGGGTTTTAGAGTGTTGAATGCAGCAAACTTTATAACCATCGGACGTATTGCCGTAACACCTGTATTCCTATGGTTTCTACTAACCACTTATAAAGCTGGGGATCCAGTGAACTGGATTCTGCTTGCTGTATTCATTTTGATTGCCGCTAGCGATGGTATCGATGGTGCTGTTGCCAGAAGACAGAACAAAGTTACCAAGTTGGGTAAGCTCCTTGATCCAATCGCAGACAAAGTTTTGTTTAGTGGAACTTTCATTGTGTTATCTGTCCTTGGGCCAATGCCTTGGTGGGCAACAATTGCCATCTTGGTAAGAGAAGTTGCAATGACCATCTATCGCCTTGTTGTTGTTAAGAACAAAGTCATTCCTGCATCAAGTAGCGGTAAATCAAAAACAATCATGCAAGCCATTGCAATCGGATATCTAATTTCTCCGCTTAGCACTTTGTGGTTGAACCCAGGCTTTGATATCGGATTTGGCTTGATTTACGGAGCAGTCTTTTTGACCTGGTGGTCTGCTTTGCAGTACTACAGAGAGTCTCGCTAATGTCAGCAAAAGAGGTTCTAGATCTTCTTGAAAAGAAGGGCCTAAAACTTGCTATCGCTGAGTCTTTAACCGGGGGATTACTTTGCAGCGAATTAGTTTCAGTTCCTGGTGCTTCGAATGTTGTGTTGGGTTCGGTAGTTGCTTATCAAACTGGACTTAAATCTTCAGCATTGGGAGTCAATCCTGAATTACTTGAAACCCAAGGTGCAGTAGATCCAGAGGTTGCAGTTCAAATGGCTGAGGGCGTTAGATCTAGATTCTCGCTTCAGTTACTTTTGTCAACAGACAAGGTAATCGGGGTAGCTACAACTGGAGTAGCTGGACCTTTAGAGCAAGATGGCAAACCGGTTGGAACGGTGTTTATCTCAGTTGCTGGGCCTAAGGGAGTCAAGGTCTGGGAAGAGCACTTTGAAGGTGACAGGGCCTCAATTAGGGCTAAAACAGTAGAATCAGCTTTCTCTCACATTTGGGAATACTTCAGCCAGTAACTGGGTTCTATTACTTGGAGCGAACGTTTCTGGGGAAGAAATTCCAAGGTAACATTCAGCAATCTTTGGGCATTTTGTCCTAGGTAGGCAGTAAGTTATCTGTACAGCAACACCAAGGTTCCAAGCTTTAGCTAAACTGGCTATCGCAGCTCATTGAAAGGAGATCCACATGGCTCTAGTTCGTCAAGAAATCGGTGATGTTCTCCGCGACCTTCGCCAGCAAAAGGGTCACACCCTTCGCCAAGTGGCCAGCCGTGCCGCAGTGGCTTTGGGATACCTGAGCGAAATCGAGAGAGGGCAAAAAGAAGCTTCTTCTGAGATTCTGGCTTCAGTTGCTTATGCACTAGATGTGCCAATCTCTCAGATCATGCACCTCGTTGCAGAGAGATTTGAAGCGGTTGAGACCGTTGTAATTCCAGACACAGTTCCGACTGAGTTTGTGACCAACTTTGACTCATCTGCCCTGACTAACACTCACTAAAGATTCTGAAGTAACAGCCCCTATCCATTGGTTAGGGGCTGTTCTTTTAGGCTGGGTGGGCATTTCTGCCAGCCAAAGCCTCCATCTAGGGTTATCTTCTAAACGTGCGACTAAGTGCCTTTCATACCCTGATGACCGATGAGTTCGGCTCAGAATACGCGGCTGTGCTGCTCAGGGACCTGGTTTTGACCGAGCTAAGCGATCTAACAGGGCAGAAGGCTTTGGAGCTGGGGATTGAGCCTAAAGAGATTTGGCAGGCTATTTGTAGGGCTGAAAGCGTCCCAGTTGAGCGCTGGCACGGTTTGAACAAAAAGCCGAAAAATGGACACGCCGAATGATATTTTGTTCGTAATTTTGTTCGGATATTGCTAGGCTGTTCACAAGAGGTAATCCAGCAGAAGTTATCAACAATTCAGTTGGACACCGGTTTCAAAGCAGATTTTCTTCGTAGTGTCATGACAGCATAAAACCAGTCGCCAAGGCGGCAGAAAAGGAAAAGAAAATGCCATCAGCATCAGATCGCGATAAAGCCCTAGACACTGCGCTAGCGCAAATTGACAAACAGTTCGGAAAAGGCTCGGTCATGCGCCTGGGTTCCGACGAAAGAGCTCCTATTGAAGTAATCCCAACCGGTTCCATCGCTTTGGATGTTGCCCTTGGTATTGGCGGACTGCCTAAGGGTCGAATCGTTGAGGTTTACGGCCCAGAGTCTTCAGGTAAGACAACCGTTGCTTTGCACGCAATTGCTAACTGCCAACGCGCTGGTGGAATCGCAGTATTCATTGACGCGGAGCACGCTCTGGATCCAGAGTATGCAAAGGCATTGGGAGTTGACATCGACGCGCTTCTAGTTAGCCAACCAGACACTGGTGAGCAAGCTCTAGAAATTGCTGACACTCTAATTCGTTCAGGCTCAATCGACATCATCGTCATCGACTCAGTTGCTGCTCTTGTTCCAAGAGCAGAAATCGAAGGTGAGATGGGTGACTCACACATGGGTCTTCAGGCTCGCTTGATGTCACAAGCTCTTCGCAAGCTAACCGGTGTTCTTAACAACACCAAGACCACTGCAATTTTCATCAACCAGCTTCGTGAAAAGATCGGTGTCTTCTTCGGATCTCCAGAAACTACCGCAGGTGGTAAGGCTCTGAAGTTCTACGCATCTGTTCGTCTAGATGTTAGAAGAATTGAAACGCTAAAGGATGGCCAAGACGCTGTTGGTAACAGAACTCGCGTCAAGGTAGTCAAGAACAAGATGGCTCCTCCTTTCAAGCAGGCTGAGTTCGACATCATTTACGGTGTTGGAATCTCACGTGAAGGCAGCCTTCTAGATGTGGGTGTAGAGCAAGAGATCCTAAAGAAGTCAGGTTCTTGGTACACATACGAGGCTGAGCAACTAGGCCAGGGTAAAGAGAACTCACGTAACTTCCTTCTAGAGAACCCAGAGGTAGCAAACGAGATTGAGCAGAAGATCAAGACCAAGCTTGGTATCGGTGTTCCACGAGCGGTAGCAGATCTTCCAGTTGAAGAAGTTACAGAACTCAAAGCTGTAAACAAGTAAAAGTGGACATCGAAACTTTCCTAAAGGAAGTTGCCCCTGCACAAGAGGCGAATAAGTATTCGCTAAAGTCTGTGGATTCGCTTGAAGAAGAAGTTCGTCAAGCATTGCTGAGGCTAATTGAACGCAGTGGCAAATCCTCTGGGCAACTGAGAATTCAGCTTTTGGAAAAGGAATTCCCAGCACCGATTGTCGATCAAATCATTGATCGCTTCATTGAAGTTGGGCTTATCGATGATCTTGCACTGGCTAGAAGCTTTGCCGAAGTAGCCGTATCAAGAAAAGCTAAGGCTAAATCAGTGATTGCCAGGGAGCTTCGAGCCAAGAACTTTCCTCAGGAAGCTATCGATGCAGCTATCGCAGAGATCGACAGCGACTCTGAACTAGAGGCAGCTAAAGGTTTAGCTGAATCAAGAATCAGGCAACTTCAGAAACTTGAACCAGAGGTTAGAACACGAAGACTTGCCAGCTTTCTAATGCGAAAAGGCTACTCAAGCAGTGTTGTTTGGGCGGCTGTCCGTCATGCTTCAGGGGAAGTAGCCTCATAAAGCCATTGCTTGGCTAAAATTGGGGGAATGGAAACCAAAACACGCAGCTACGAGGTAAAGACCTTTGGCTGTCAGATGAACGTTCATGACAGTGAACGTCTATCTGGTCTACTTGAAGACGCTGGGTACGTTCTGGCATCCGAAGGGGAGTTAGCGGATGTTTTGGTGTTCAACACCTGTGCAGTTAGAGAAAATGCTGACAATAAGCTTTATGGGAACCTGGGTCAGCTTTATGAGCGCAAGCTAGAGAACCCTGACTTTCAAATCGCTGTTGGCGGTTGCCTTGCTCAGAAAGACAAGGACGTTATCGTCAAGAAGGCTCCTTGGGTTGATGTTGTTTTTGGCACTCATAACATCGGTTCTCTGCCAGCTCTTCTAGACAGAGCAAGGCACAACGATGAAGCCCAGATTGAGATTCTTGAGGCTTTAGAAACTTTCCCAAGTGATCTGCCAACAAAGCGTGATTCAACCTATGCAGCATGGGTATCAATAAGCGTTGGCTGCAACAACACCTGTACTTTCTGCATTGTGCCAGCGCTTCGCGGTAAAGAGAAAGATCGCAGACCAGGGGAAATCCTTGCCGAGATTAAGGCTCTGGTTGCCGAAGGTGTTATTGAAATCACTTTGCTTGGGCAGAACGTAAATACCTATGGTGTGGAGTTCGGGGATAAGGGTGCCTTTGCCAAGCTACTAAGAGCTTGTGGTGAAATAGAAGGACTCGAAAGAGTGCGATTCACGAGTCCTCACCCAGCTGCTTTCACAGAAGACGTAATTCTTGCGATGGCTGAGACTCACAATGTCATGCCACAGTTGCACATGCCTCTGCAGTCAGGTAGCGATCGGATTCTTAAGGAGATGAAGAGAAGCTACAGGAGCACTAAGTACCTGGGTATCTTGGATAAGGTACGCGAACTAATTCCTGATGCAGCAATTTCGACAGACATCATCGTCGGATTCCCTTCTGAGACTGAGGAAGACTTCCAAGAGACCCTTCGAGTCGTTAAAGAGTCAAGGTTTGCAATCACATACACTTTCCAATACTCAAAACGTCCTGGCACTCCAGCAGCAGAGCTTCCTGATCAACTAGACAAGGCAGTCGTTCAAGAGCGTTATGAGAGATTGCTTGAAGTTGTGAATGACATGGCTTGGCAAGAAAACAAGAAACAAATCGGTAAGCGGGTCGAAGTTTTAGTTGGTAACAACGAGGGTCGCAAGGATGATCGAACCAACCGAATTACTGGAAGAGCACGTGATGCTCGCCTTGTTCACATTGATTGGCCAGTTGATGCAGACAATCCAAGACCTGGCGATTTAGTTTGGGCAACTGTAATCGATGCCAAGCCATACTTCTTGATTGCTGATGCAGGAGAAAAACCTGAGGTCAGAAGAACTATTGCTGGCGATGCCTATGACCGTGCACAAGCAGAGAGCTGCGGCGTCCCTTCAACTGCCACTGCAGTCAAAAAAGGCGCTATCGGCCTAAGTGTTGATGTAAAAGTAAATTCGTAATCAATGACAACTTCAGTATCTCCAGACTTACTTTGCATAGTTGGACCCACAGGATCTGGCAAGAGCAACTTGGCAATCAATGTTGCTCTTGAGCTTCAGAAAAGCGGAATCAAAGCAGAGATTGTGAACGCTGATGCGATGCAGTTCTATAAGGGGATGGACATTGGTACTGCAAAAGTTTCTATGCAAGAGAGACAAGGGATTGAGCATCACCTTCTTGATTGGCTAGAGGTCAGGGAAGAAAACACGGCTGCTAGATATCAGGTTGAAGCACGAAAAGTCATTGCTGAACTAATTGAGAAGAATGTTTTGCCTATAGTCGTTGGCGGCTCCATGCTTTACATCGCTGCTTTGATTAACACTTTTGAGTTTCCTGGCAGAAACGAAGCTCTAAGAGCACAACTAGAGCAAGACCTCATTGACCTAGGTCCAGGAGCTATGCATAAGCGCCTAGAACTTCTGGATGAAGTAGCGGCAAGTCGTATCGAGCCGCAAAATGGAAGGCGAATTGTTCGTGCCTTAGAAATTGTGATGATTACCGGGGAGCCTTTCGCAGCATCTCTTCCAGAGCAATTTGAATCGTTCCTGCCTGTTCTTGAGATCGGCTTGAATTCTTCTAGAGAACACTTGGTTGAGCGCCTTGCACAAAGAGTGCAGGGGATGTGGTCGGCTGGTCTTGTTGATGAGGTCAAAGGGCTAATTGATCTGGGGATCCGTGATTCCAAGACTGCCAGTCAAGCAATTGGTTACTCGCAGGCACTTGCACAGTTAGACGGCAAGTTCACCGAGGATGAAGCTATTGCTGAGACGACACTTCTAACTCAACGCTATGCAAGGCGTCAGATGTCTTGGTTTAGAAGAGATCCAAGAATCAACTGGTTTGATTACCAATCAGAAACTTTGTTGACTGATGTTATGTCTCTTGTTCATTCGAATCTTGAGAACAAGGCAAAGTAGGCTACTGATATGAGCAGGATTGAATTCACTAAGGGTCAGGGAACGGGCAATGATTTTGTCCTAGTCCTAGATGCTGATGGATCGCTGGACATTTCTCCTTCTCAGGTGGCAAAGATTTGTGATCGCCATTTTGGCATTGGTGCTGATGGTTTGATTCGCGTAGTGCCTTCACATTTGATTCCTGAAGGCAAATCATCACTGGACGAAGAGTCTTCTGCTTACTGGTTTATGGATTACAGAAATGCTGATGGCTCAATAGCTGAGATGTGTGGCAACGGCGTTAGGGTCTTCGCAAGATTTCTAACTGAAAAGGGTTTAGTCGAACTCCCAGAAGGGCAGGTGCTCCATATTGGTACACGCGCTGGGGTAAGAGACATTCAAAAGAACAAAGCTGGTTTCGCAGTTGACATGGGTAGATGGAAGCCAGATTCTGTTGAAGTTTTAGTCAAAGCAAAAGGTGTTGATGTGCCAAGACCTTCACAAGGAATCAACGTTGGTAACCCTCATCTAGTGGTAGCTCTTTCTTCCCAGGAAGAACTCAACTCTTTAGACCTAACTGTTGCTCCTGTAATGGATCCAATGCCGGAAGCAGGTGCAAACATTGAGTTTGTTGTTCCTGCAGATCCAATGATTACTAACGGTGTTGGCAAGATCTCAATGAGAGTGTTTGAACGAGGTGTTGGCGAAACTTTGTCTTGTGGTACAGGAATTGTTGCTGCCGCACTAGCCACGCGCTTGTGGGCTGGAGCAGATGCTCCGAACCAGTGGACTGTTGAAGTTCCTGGTGGAACTCTTGGAGTGAGAATGTTTGCAACTGAAGAAGGCGAGCACGTTGGTTTGAGTGGACCTGCTGAGCTGTCTTTTGATGGAGTTATCGAACTCTAGTTCTTAGAGACCTTCAAGACCCTGAATGTTTTTGAAGAATCTATTCTTGTGCTCTCAAATTCTGGGTTAAATTCTTGAATCAACCATTTGTGCAAACTATCTGATCCTAAATTCTTTTGAACAACCAATCTCGCTGTGCCACCTGTAGCTAGTCTTCTTAGCCATAGATTCAGAATTTCATGAAGGACTTTTTTACCAACTCGTATAGGTGGGTTGGACCAAATTTCATCAAAAAGTAAATCTGAAGGAACTTGTTCCGGAGTGCAAACAATAACGTTCTTGATTCCGAGTCTTTCAACATTCATTTTTGTAAGTTCAAGGCTTCGTTGATTTACATCCACTGCATAAATTCTTGCCTTAGGGGAGTGCAGAGCTAACGCAAGTGTGATTGGCCCCCAGCCACAACCAATGTCTAGGAAGTTTCCTGTTGGGTTAGCACTTTCTAAATGACCTAGAAGAACCTGGGTGCCCTGATCGATGTGCTCTGGACTAAAAACCCCGCCTGCTGTTAGAACCTGAGTCTTGTTTCCATTCAGGTTCACGGTTATTTCTCGTGTGACCAACGGCCCCTCAGGGGTTTCGGAGAAGTAGTGATTATCGGCCACGAATCACACATTACTCCTAGGAGAGTAGTCTTAAATACGAAATGACGTCCAAAGATAAAGAACCCTTCGAGGAACTCCAAGATGAGAGTTCTACTGACCAGGCCAATTCAACTATTGACCGAATTCTTCGTAGAGACCTTAGAGCTCAAGCTCTTGGGCTAAGTGACGATCAGCCAAATGCTTACGACGGTGACCAACAGGATCTGCTCGATAGAGCAGCTCTTGCAAGGGTGCCAGGGCTTTCCACCCAGATGCAAGACATCTCTGAAGTTGAGTATCGTGAGCTTCAACTTGAGAAGGTTGTTCTAATTGGTATCTGGGGAGAGAACACTCTAAAGGATGCTGAGAATTCTCTTCGTGAGTTAGCAGCACTTGCTGAAACAGCGGGAGCGGAAGTGCTGGATGGGCTGTTGCAACGCAGATACCATCCAGATCCGGCAACTTTCTTGGGTAAAGGTAAAGCACTTGAACTTCATGACTTAGTCAAGGCAATCGGGGCTGACACTGTGATTGCAGATACTGAACTAGCCCCATCGCAGAGAAGAGCTCTCGAAGATGTTGTCAAGGTAAAAGTCATTGACCGCACTGCAATCATCTTGGAGATATTCGCTCAGCATGCCAAGAGCCGAGAGGGTAAAGCACAGGTTGAGCTTGCCCAACTCGAATACCTACTACCTCGTCTTAGAGGTTGGGGTGAGTCCATGTCTCGTCAGGCTGGTGGTCGTGCAGCAGGTGGTGAAGGTATTGGTTCTCGAGGTCCTGGTGAAACCAAGATTGAGTTAGATAGGCGAAGAATCAACATCCGGATGGCAAAGCTGCGTAAGCAGATTGCAGGCATGAAACCTGCTCGTGAGACCAAGAGATCTAACCGCAAACGCTTTGAGGTGCCATCGGTAGCAATCGCTGGCTATACAAACGCCGGTAAGTCATCGCTCCTGAACAGATTGACTTCAGCTGGAGTCTTGGTTCAAAACGCCTTGTTCGCAACGCTTGACCCTACCGTTAGACAAACAAGAACCCCAGACGGTCGTGCTTACACGCTTTCGGACACTGTTGGGTTTGTGCGTAACCTACCTCACCAACTAGTTGAGGCCTTCAGATCCACCCTCGAGGAGATTTCAGATAGCAACCTAATTCTTCACGTGGTGGACGCATCTCATGTTGATCCAGGAGCACAGATAGCCACAGTGCGACAGGTTATTGGTGAAGTTGAGGCTAGAAATATTCCTGAACTGATTGTCTTCAATAAATCTGACTTAGTTGATGAAGGCACATTGATGGCACTTAGAGGATTAGAGCCGGGCTGTGTCTTCGTGTCTTCAAGAACAGGTGAAGGATTCGAAGAGCTTCAGCAAGCAATTGCAGATAGGTTGCCAAAGCCAAACGTTTCGGTGAAGGTTCTGATTCCATACAGCAGGGGAGACTTAGTTTCCAGATTGCATTTGAACTCACAGATAAACAAGATCGAGTATCAGGAAACAGGAACTTTCGTCGATGCGCTTGTTCGACCTGACATCGCCAGCGAACTAGAGCAGTTCAGCGTTTAGACCTTGCGAAGGACTGTAACTACGATTCCCATGATCTCTGCATGGGCTCCATCGATTGGCTCATAGTTTCTGTTTTGAGGCAGCAACCAAACTTTGCCGTCACGGTTTCTAAAAGTCTTTACTGTGGCTTCACCATCTAGAAGTGCCGCAACAATGTCCCCGTTGTTAGCGGTCTTCTGTTGACGGACAACCACCCAGTCTCCATCGCAAATAGCTGCCTCTTCCATCGAAGGACCTTTGACCTTCAACATGAATAGCTCTCCTGAACCAACCAGAGACTTAGGAAGCGGGAAGATTTCTTCAACATTCTGATCAGCTGTGATCGGATAACCAGCAGCGATGCTTCCAACAAGAGGAACCATGGCGGTTGCTGCCATAGGAATGCTGCTTTCTGCCTCAAGGCTCCCTGCATCATCCCAGCCATCAGGGGCAATCAGGACCTCTACGTTGCGGGAAAGGTTGTCCTGGCGGCGGATGTAGCCCTTTTCCTCAAGGTTGTCTAACTGGTAAGACACGCTGGCTACTGAGCTAAGGCCTACGCCCTCAGCAATCTCACGCATTGACGGAACAATGCCTGATCTAGCCTTGCTCTGCAAAATAGCCTGAAGGATAGCCTTCTGTTTTTCCGTCAAAGAGTCACTGCTTTTGCGTGTCATGAGGTGCCTTTCTGCCCTAGAAAACAAGGTTTCTGGGTCGTGTCGGTGGTTACCTATTGAATCTCTAATAAGGCAACTGCCTAGAATCTAATTCAAAACAGCAAGAAAATCAAACACATTTTCGGAAAAATGTGAATATTTCTTGACTTTTATTGAAAAAAGGTCGTAATCTTGTTCGTATTAGAACAAATGTTCGGAGAAAGGTTCCAAATGTCAGCTCAGATTATCGAGTTCCCGATGAACAGAGTACGCCCTGCCCAGCAGGCTCCTCGGACCTCCAGAGAATACAGCTCACGACCGGTTTCAAGACCAACCCGCACAGTCTCACATGAGGTTGCCGTAATCAGAGCCATCTTTGGCTGGGCTTTGATTCTGATCATTTCTTCAGCTCTTCTACTAGGAGTCGGTAAGCAACTGCAGCCGGCACAGGCCACCAACTCTGAAGTTGGAGTGAGCCAGGTTGAGAGCTTCGAGTACATCACCATCATGAGTGGAGACACTCTCTGGGGTGTTGCAGAAACCTATGCTCCTGATAGAGATCCAAGAGCCTTTATTGCCGACATCGTGGCTCTGAACAACTTGAGTGATTCTGTTGTTGATGCTGGCATGAGACTGGCTCTTCCAAAGAACTAAGCAAATTTCCGTTGAGGTTAGTAACCTTGACCAATGACTGAGTTAAATGATCTACCAATAAGAGAGAGCCTCAAAGGCCGAACTCCTTATGGAGCTCCTCAGTTGCATGTGCCTATTGCACTGAACGTGAATGAAAACACCCACGAAATCTCAGAAGACATATTGCTCGATGTAATTCGTAGGGTTGCTGAGTCTCTCAAAGACATCAACCGATATCCAGATCGTGAATTTGTAAAACTACGAGAACTGTTAGCCGAGTATGTCGGTCACGGCATGAGCGCGGATAATCTTTGGGCTGCAAATGGCTCGAACGAAGTGCTTCAGCAGCTATTCATGGCTTTTGGTGGACATTCAAGGAAAGCACTTAGCTTTTCACCGACTTACTCCATGTATTCATTGATCGCTAAGTCTATAGATACCGAGTATGTTGAAGTTCCACGTCTTGAAAGATATGAAATTGATGTGGAGCTAGTTACCAAAGCAATTGCAACTCACAAGCCAGACATCACGTTGATTTGTTCGCCAAATAATCCAACAGGTACTCCAGTAGATCTTGAAGTAATCAAAGCTGCCTACGATGCCACAATAGGAATCGTTATTGTTGACGAGGCATACTCAGAATTCTCCTTAAATGAAAACAGCGCTCTTACTTTGCTTGAGGGGAGACCTCGCTTAGTAGTGAGTAAGACAATGTCCAAAGCGTTTGCTTTTGCAGGTGCCAGGTTGGGATACCTTGTTGCTGACCCAGCAGTTTGTGATGCAATGCGACTTGTGCGCCTTCCTTATCACCTAAGCGCATTGACTCAGGCGGCCGCTGAAGCAGCTCTTACTCACAGTAAGCAAATGCTGGCAACAGTTGCCGATATCAGAGACCAGCGGGACAGGCTTTATGTTGCCTTGCAGGATATGGGATTAGATCCTTATCGAAGTGATGCCAACTTCATTCTGGTAGCTGGTATTGATAAGCCTCGTGAGATTTGGCAAGCGTTACTTGATCGAGGAATTCTGGTAAGGGATATTGGTATCCCAAACTCACTGAGAATCACAGCTGGAACTGAGGCTGAGACCACCGCAGTTATAAACGCTCTTACTGAACTACTGGGTAAGAAGTAGAATTGGCTTTATTGCCATAGACGTCAAGTTATTCATTTATAAAGTTTGAAAGGCAATCAAGATGACAAGAGTTGCATCTATTGAAAGAAAGACCAGCGAGTCTTCAGTAAAGCTAAGCCTTGACCTAGACGGTACTGGTAAATCAACCATTTCAACTTCAGTTCCATTCTTTGACCACTTGCTAACTGCTTTCTCTAAGCACTCAATGATTGACCTAACTGTTGAGTCAAGTGGCGATACTGAAATTGATATTCACCACACTGTTGAAGACACGGCTATTGTTTTGGGTCAAGCCATCAAACAGGCGCTAGGGGATAAGAATTCGATCTCTAGATTTGGTGATGCAACAGTTCCTTTAGATGAAGCTTTGGTTCGAGCTGTTGTTGACCTATCAGGTAGACCTTTTCTTTCACACACAGGTGAGCCTGCAGGGTTTGAGATGCACCTAATCGGCGGACACTTCACGGGTTCTATGGTGCGCCATGTCTTTGAAGCAATTTGTCTAAATGCAGACATGACCGTTCACATCACTGTTCTTGATGGCAGAGATCCGCACCACATTGCCGAAACGGAGTTCAAGGCATTCGCGAGAGCTTTACGTAAAGCAGTTGAGAAAGATCCACGTGCTGTTGGTATTCCTTCAACCAAGGGAACTTTGTGAGCATTCCCAAAATCGTTGTTCTAGATTTTGGGAGTGGCAATATCCATTCAGCAGTCAAAGCCTTTGAACAAGTTGGAGCAGAAGTTGAACTAACTTCTGACAGAGCAAAAGCTATTGCTGCTGATGGCCTTGTAATCCCTGGTGTTGGTGCATTTTCAACTGTTATGCAACAGCTTCAGAAGGTTGGTGCACCAAGCATCATCGATCAAAGACTTGCTGCAGGAAAAGCAGTGTTCGGTATCTGTGTTGGATTACAGGTCATGTTTGAACATGGCACTGAGCACGGTATTGAGACTGAAGGTTTGGGGCAGTGGCCTGGATCAGTGACAAAACTAGAATCTCCGACTCTTCCTCACATTGGTTGGAATGATGTTGAAGTTCCTAGTGGTTCAAAACTTTTTGAGGGTATCGAAGATGAACAGTTCTACTTCGTGCACTCTTATGGTGCTTCAACTTTTGTTCTTGAAGATGAGACTCCATTCAAGAAACCTGTGGTTTCTTGGTCTGAGTACGGCTCAAGGTTTGTCTCTGCGGTTGAAAATGGTCCACTAACAGCAACTCAATTTCATCCAGAAAAATCTGGCAAGGCAGGACTTACCTTGCTTGGTAACTGGCTAAAGACTCTGTAAAGGAAACCTTATGAGCAATCGACTAATTCTTCTTCCAGCTGTGGATGTTGCCGATGGTAAAGCAGTTCGCCTTAGTCAAGGTGTTGCTGGCAGTGAAACCGATTATGGTTCACCAATTGATGCCGCAAAAGTTTTCATTGATGCAGGTGCGGAATGGATTCACCTAGTTGATCTTGATGCTGCTTTCTCAAGAGGAGAGAACAGAGAAATCATTCGTGAGGTTGTGGCAAACAGCAGAGATGTCAACATTGAACTAAGTGGCGGCATTAGAGACACTCCTTCACTAGAAGCAGCTCTTGCGGCAGGTGCTGAGCGAGTAAACCTAGGAACTGCTGCTTTAGAGAATCCAGACTGGACAGCAGAAGTTATTGCCAAGTATGGAGACAAGATTGCAGTTGGGTTGGATGTTCGTGGCACAACCCTTGCTGCTAGAGGTTGGACCGAAGACGGTGGAGATCTATTTGAAGTCCTAGATCGCTTGGAGCAAGCAGGTTGCCCTAGATACGTAGTCACTGATGTAACTAAAGATGGCATGCTTCTTGGCCCAAACATCGACATGCTCAAAGAGGTAATGCAAAGAACAAGTAAGCCTGTAATTGCTTCGGGTGGAATATCTTCGCTTGAAGATCTTGAAAAGTTACGTGCTCTTGTTCCACTAGGTCTTGAAGGTGCCATCTTAGGTAAAGCTCTATACGCAGGAAAGTTCACTTTGCAGGAGGCTTTGGAAGTTGCAGGTCAGTAGTGTCTGACGCTGAGAATTCAAAATTCACTGACTCGGCTGGAGTTCCATGGGCAGGGCGATCATTCGATATCAATCCATACAGTGGCGATAGTGGTGAAGCTGATCAGGATTTGATTTCTGCAATCAAATCATTTCAATCAGGTGCAGTAGGTCCTGAAAAAGTTTTTGAGGCAATCGGCAAAGCCAGATTGTTGATTCCGCTGATTGCCAACCTTGGTGAAAGTGGGGAAGGTGCTCACGGGCATGAGGTTGATAAGAGTGCGGATCTCTCAATCGTTACTGTGTTAACTCCAGATAATCAAAGAGCACTACCTGTTTTTAGTTCAGTTGCAGCGATGAACCACTGGAACAAAGAGGCTAGGCCTGTTCCTAATGATGGTCGCAAGGTTTGTCTTGCAGCAGCAAGTGAAGGCAACACCAGACTTGTTCTAGACCCAATGAGTGAAACTGAATTTGTGGTTAGACGTCCTGGTATTGCTGCAATTGCTCAAGATTTGCCTTGGGTTTCACCAGCAAATAACCCAGAAGTCGTTGAAATCATCAACTCTGTTTTGGCTGATAGCAACTTTGTGGACAGCTTCACCTTGGTCGAGGGGGATCCTGCTTGCAGGTTGCAGGGACAAGAGCTTCTGGTGGTTCTTTATCTTGAGCCTGGGCTCACAGAAGAACAACTCAAGGTTTTAGAAGAAGACTTCTTTGCCAAGATATCTAACTCAGAGCGATTTGTGGAGCTAGTTGACTCAGTTGGGGTTAAGTTCCTAAAGGCTAGTTAACTGGCCCGGTGAACTTCTCACCTGGACCCTTGCCCGGCTCATCTTTGATAACTGAAGCCTCACGGAAGGCTAGTTGAAGGCTGCGAAGCCCATCTCTTAGCGGTCTAGCGTGGTGATCGCCTAGGTCAGGGGACGCAGCAGATAGCAGGCCTGCAAGGGCATTGATTAGCTTTCTAGCCTCATCAAGGTCTCCTTTATAGCCACTTTCAGCTAGTCCAACCTGGACAGCGGCAGCGCTCATAAGGTGCACTGCGGTAGCGGTAATAACCTCAACTGCTGGAACTTCTTCAAGTTCACGCATGGCTTGGGCTTCAAAATCTTCTGTCATTCAGGGCTTCACTTTCACAAAGGTTCTCTGCTAGGCTAACCCATGGCTCTGAAGATCTATGGTCTTCAGTCAGAAGTGGATTCATTTCCCACCCGCGTCCACCGACTTATTAGGTTGCCGGGTAAGCTTTGAACTTTTCAGTTCTGCGCGTTGGCAAGGATTTCCTTGTCCCTACGTGGCCATTAAGTCACGTCAAAAGGAGCAGCAGATCAGCGACCCGCGTATCAACGAACGAATCCGTGTACCAGAGGTACGCCTAGTTGGCCCTAACGGAGAACAACTTGGCATCATCAAAATCGAAGAAGCACTGCGTATGGCGCAGGAAGTGGACCTTGATTTGGTAGAAGTCTCACCAAACTCAGCACCACCGGTTTGCAAGCTTATGGATTTCGGAAAGTTCAAATACGAAGCAGCCCAGAAGATTCGTGAAGCGAGAAAGAACCAGACAAACACTGTCATCAAGACTGTTCGTTTTGGTTTGAAAATCGATG
>JBILRF010000003.1:0-76728 GCA_044372795.1 Rhodoluna sp.
TCCACACCTAGGAGACCTAAAGCCGTTTGGTCAGTATGTAATGAACGATGTTGACCGTGTTGGTGGAGTTCCTGTTTTGATGAAGGCTCTTCTAGATGCAGGTCTAATCCACGGTGACTGCATGACCGTTACAGGTAAGACTGTTGCTGAGAACCTAGCTGGCATTAACCCACCAGACCCAGATGGCAAGATCATCAGAGCCATGTCTAACCCAATCAACAAGACCGGCGGAATTGAAATCCTTAAGGGTTCCCTTGCTCCAGATGGTGCTGTTGTGAAGACAGCTGGCTTTGCTCTAGCAGAGTTCACTGGCCCTGCCCGTGTCTTTGACAGGGAAGTTGCTGCCATGGAAGCCCTTTCCGAAGGAAAGATCAAGGCTGGAGATGTAGTAGTTATCCGCTATGAAGGCCCTAAGGGTGGCCCTGGTATGCGTGAAATGCTTGCCGTTACTGCAGCCATCAAGGGTGCTGGTTTAGGTAAAGATGTATTACTCTTAACGGACGGACGATTCTCAGGCGGCACAACCGGCTTATGTATCGGACACATTGCACCAGAGGCGACCGATGGCGGTCCAATTGCTCTAGTGCGCGATTCAGACTTGATCAGAGTTAACATCGCAACTCGAACGCTTGAACTACTAGTTGAGCCAGAAGAGTTGGCAGCCCGGAAAACTCAATGGGTACCTTTGGCACCCAAATATACCCGCGGCGTCCTTGCTAAATATCTAAAGGTTGTGCATTCAGCATCTGAAGGCGCATACTGCAGTTAGTTCGGGCACCAAAGGTTTCATGAAACAAGGATGAATTATGGCGCACGAAACGTTAACAGGTGCTCAGGCAATCGTTAGAAGCCTTGAGCTACTTGGTGTAACCGATATCTTCGGTTTACCTGGTGGAGCAATTCTGCCTACCTACGATCCACTGATGGATTCAACCAAGATCAGACATATCCTTGTTCGTCACGAACAAGGTGCAGGTCACGCAGCTGAAGGATATGCTTCTGCTTCAGGAAAACTTGGTGTTTGTATTGCTACCTCAGGACCAGGAGCTACCAACCTAGTAACAGCTATTGCTGATGCACACATGGACTCTGTTCCACTTCTGGCAATTACAGGTCAGGTTAATTCAACCTCTATTGGTACCGATGCTTTCCAAGAGGCAGACATTGTTGGTATCACTATGCCGATTACTAAGCACTCTTTCCTTGTTACTAAGGCACAAGATATTCCTGGTGTGTTAGCTGCTGCAGTTCAAATTGCAACAACTGGTCGACCAGGACCAGTGCTTGTTGATATTGCTAAAGATGCTCAGGTTGGCAAAATGGAATTTATCTGGCCACCAAAGGTAGATCTTCCTGGCTATAAGCCGGTCACTAAACCTCATGGTAAGCAAGTGCAAGCAGCAGCCCAAATGATTTTGGAAGCTAAGCGTCCAGTTCTGTATGTTGGTGGCGGAATTATTAGATCAAACGCTTCTAAAGAACTTCTTGAACTTTCAAAGCTCATTGGTGCTCCAGTTGTAACAACTCTGATGGCAAGAGGAGCATTCCCTGACTCAAACCCACAGAACCTTGGTATGCCTGGAATGCATGGAACTGTTCCTGCGGTTACTGCATTGCAGAAGAGCGATCTTTTGATTACTCTTGGTGCTCGCTTTGATGACCGTGTAACAGGTCAGGTTTCTACCTTCGCTGTTGGAGCAAAGGTTATTCACGTTGATATTGACCCAGCTGAAATTGGCAAAATTCGTTTTGCTGATGTTCCTATTGTTGGTGATCTGAAGGAAGTTATTCCTGAACTAAATGTTGAACTGGCTAATGAACTAAAGGGCAAACTGCCAGATATCAAAGAGTGGTGGACATTCCTAAATGATCTACGCACTCGCTATCCACTTGGTTATACCCAACCTGATGATGGCAAGATGTCACCTCAGTTCGTGATCAAACGCATTGGTGAGATCTCTGGGCCTGAAGCCATTTTTGCTGCAGGTGTTGGTCAGCACCAGATGTGGTCAGCTCAGTTCATTCAGTACGAAAGACCTAACTCATGGCTGAACTCAGGTGGAGCTGGAACCATGGGGTACTCAATTCCGGCTGCTATGGGAGCAAAGGTTGCTGAACCTGAGCGTCTAGTTTGGGCAATTGATGGCGATGGTTGTTTCCAGATGACTAACCAAGAACTTGCTACCTGCACAATCAACAACATTCCAATCAAGGTTGCAATTATCAACAACTCTTCTTTGGGAATGGTTAGGCAGTGGCAGACACTTTTCTATAACTCAAGATATTCAAACACTGATCTGAACACTGGAACAGACACCATCATGGTTCCTGACTTTGTGAAGTTAGCTGAAGCATATGGATGTCTTGGTATCAGAGTTGAAAAAGAAGAAGATGTTGATGCGGCTATCAAACTAGCTATCGAAACCAATGACCGACCTGTTGTTATCGACTTCATTGTTGGTAGAGATGCAATGGTATGGCCGATGGTTCCAGCAGGTCTATCTAACGATGCAGTTCAATTTGCTAGAGACACAAGACCCGTATGGGATGAAGGGGAGGAGGAGTAAATGTCACAGCACGTACTATCTCTTCTAGTAGAAGACCGTCCAGGTCTACTAACCCGTGTAGCAGGACTGTTTGCTCGACGTGGTTTCAACATTGAGTCTTTGGCTGTAGGAACAACCGAAGTTGAAGGGCTATCTCGTATCACCGTTGTGGTGAGCGTTGATGGTCTTCCTCTGGAGCAGGTTACTAAGCAACTAAATAAACTAATCAACGTAATCAAGGTTGTTGAACTAGAGCCTGAGACAACAGTTGAACGTGATCACATGCTCATCAAGGTGAAAACCGATGCAGCTACCCGTTCACAGGTACTAGAGGCAGTAACCTTATTCCGTGCCCGCGTCATCGACGTCGCGAGCGATGCTCTCATTATTGAAGTCACTGGCGAAACAGCCAAGTGCCAAGCATTTCTAAAAGTTCTCGAACCTTTCGGCATCAAGGAATTGGTGCAGTCGGGTGTGTTGGCTATTGGACGAGGTTCAAAGTCAATCACTGAGAAGGTTCTTAAGTAATTTCAAACAAAAAAACAAGGAGATAAAACAAGTGGCTGAAATCTTTTATGACAAGGATGCCGATCTAGCGCTGATCCAAGGAAAGAAAGTAGCTGTTATTGGTTACGGTTCGCAAGGGCACGCACACTCACTAAACCTGAAGGATTCAGGTGTTGATGTTGTGGTTGGCCTTAAAGAAGGTTCTCAAAGCAAAGCTAAAGCTGAACAAGCAGGACTAAAGGTTCTAAATGTTGCGGATGCAGCTAAGTGGGCAGATGTAATCATGATTCTTGCTCCAGACCCACGTCAGAGAGACATCTACGCTAACGAGATCGCTCCTAACCTAACTGCAGGTAAGGCACTTGTCTTTGGTCATGGATTCTCTATCCGTTATGGCTTCATTAAGCCACCAGCTGATGTTGATGTATTCCTAGTAGCACCTAAGGGTCCAGGACACATTGTTCGTCGTGAATACCAAGACGGAAGAGGAGTTCCTAACCTAGTTGCTGTTGAGCAGGACTTCACTGGTCACGCCATGGAGCTAGCTCTTTCATATTCAAAAGCTATTGGTGGAACCAGGGCTGGAACAATCAAGACAACTTTCACTGAAGAAACTGAAACTGACCTATTCGGTGAGCAGGCAGTTCTTTGTGGTGGAGCATCACAGTTGGTTCAGTATGGTTTCGAAACTCTAATCGAAGCTGGTTACCAGCCTGAGGTTGCATACTTCGAAGTTCTGCACGAACTAAAGCTAATTGTTGACCTTATGTATGAAGGTGGAATTGCTAAGCAGCGTTGGTCAGTATCTGACACAGCTGAATACGGTGACTACATCTCAGGTCCTAGAGTTATTGGCCCAGAGGTTAAAGAGCGTATGCGCGATGTTCTAACCGACATCCAGGATGGCACATTTGCTAACCGCTTTGTTGCTGACCAGGATGCAGGAGCTCCAGAGTTCCTAGCCCTAAGAGCAAAGGGTGAAGCTCACCCAATCGAAGCTGTTGGCCGTAGCCTACGTAAGCTTTTCTCTTGGATCAAGAACTCAGATGATTACCAAGAAGGCAAAGCAGCTCGCTAAAGATTATATGGAGAAGCCCTCGTCTTAGGACGAGGGCTTTTTCTTTAGGCAATGAGCTTATAAACCTCTTCAATGATTCCTGATTGGTACTGCTTCTCATCTTGGAGTTTGAACTTGTCGTAGATGGAGTCATCTTTGAATGCTGGAGTTCCAGCACCTAGTTCTTCTGGGCAAACAAACAATCTCATGGTGTCAATTAGGTCAGCATCTAGAAGTTGTCTCACCACATCTGCTCCGCCGATGACAAATAGATTTCCTGGATGGTTTTCTTGAATGAGCTCAACAATTCGCTCAATATCTCCACCGGTGAAATAGATATTCTCTTGAACTACGTTTTCGTATAGTTCTGGGATGTGGGTTAGGACATAAGTTGGCAGTGGTCTGGGCCCTTGGACTCCGCTTTCTATCTCAAAGTCAAAGGTTGCTCGACCCTGCAAGATCGCAGCCGAGGTGCTTACGAGGTTGAAGTATCCGTAGTCTTCTCCTGAAGATAGGTACTTCTCTGCCCAAGTCATATCTCCATTAGGGCCAGCTAGATAGCCATCGCTTGAGATAGCGGCATAGAAGATACGTTCATTCACAGTAAAAGACTAGTCATGGCTTGGGTAAGATTGAAGCACGCTTCGCTGTGGCAGCAAACATCCAACCAAACTAACTTCGAGGATCTTTACCTTGGCTAAACCAATTGTTCTTATTGCTGAAGAGCTTTCACCTGCAACCGTTGAAGCTCTAGGGCCTGATTTTGAAGTGCGCAACGTTGATGGCACTGACCGCAAAGCTTTACTTGAAGCACTTGCGACCGCTAATGCAATCCTGGTTAGATCAGCCACTCAGGTTGACGCGGAGGCTATTGCAGCAGCTCCTAACCTAAAGGTTATTGCTCGTGCTGGTGTTGGTCTAGATAACGTAGACATCAAGTCAGCTACCAATGCAGGGGTGATGGTTGTCAATGCTCCGACATCTAACGTTATTTCTGCAGCAGAACTTGCTATTGCTCACATCTTCTCTTTGGCAAGGTTCGTGCCTGATGCCAATACTTCCCTCAAGGCAGGTAAGTGGCAGAGATCTAAGTTCACCGGTGTTGAGCTCTATGAGAAGACCATCGGAATTGTTGGTCTCGGACGTATTGGAACTCTAGTTGCTCAAAGACTAAGTGGCTTTGGAACAACCTTGATTGGTTACGACCCTTATGTAACTCAGCTAAGAGCAGAGCAGATGGGTGTTGAACTTGTTTCTCTTGAAGAACTCATGAAGAGATCTGATTTCATTACCATTCACATTCCTAAGACTCCTGAAACAACTGGTCTTATCGGAACTCAAGAGTTTGCAATTGCTAAACCTAATCTTCGTATTGTGAACGCATCTCGCGGTGGCATCATCGATGAGGATGCACTTTATGCTGCTTTGAAGTCAAACAGAATTGCTGGAGCAGGTTTAGATGTGTTTGTGAATGAACCTCCAACAGGTTCACCACTACTAGAACTAGAAAACATCATTGTTACCCCTCACCTAGGAGCATCAACAGATGAAGCTCAGGAGAAGGCTGGTATCTCAGTTGCTAAGAGTGTAAGACTTGCGCTTGCTGGTGATCTAGTGCCAGATGCTGTGAACGTTGCCGGTGGAGTTATTGACGCTGCTGTTAGACCAGGTATTGCACTTATGGAAAACATGGGTCAATTACTGTTTGATATCTCAGGTGGCAACGTAAGTTCTATTGAAGTTGAAGTTAGAGGAGAGATTGCATCTCTCGATGTTTCTGTTCTAAAACTTGCTGGCCTAAAAGGCTTCTATCAGAATGCAGTTACCGAGCAGGTCTCTTACGTGAATGCTCCTCTAATGGCTGAATCTAGGGGCGTAGATGTAAAGCTCTCAGTTGATTCAAACAGCGATGAATACAGGAACGTCACAACCATTAGAGCAGTCCTAGCAGATGGAACAACATCATCTGTTTCAGGAACTGTTATTGGACCTAAGCTTCAGCAGAAGATCACTAACATCAATGGTTACGACGTTGAAATTGCTATGGCTGAGCACCTAGTGATGATGGTCTACGCAGATAGACCGGGCATTGTTGCTGTTTATGGAAAAGCATTTGCTGAGAACAACATCAATATCGCAGCTATGCAGATTGCTAGAAACTCTAAGGGTGGCAAAGCTCTATCTGTAATCACAGTTGACTCAAAAGTCGATGCAGATGTTCTAGAGGCTGTTCGAGTTGCTATTAAAGCTGATGTTCTAAAGGCTATTGATCTAAAGCTTGACTAAAGGCTTGGGTCGTTAGAGAGGTCTCGGCCTGAGTTAGCCCAACCATCAGTTCCACCGGCAACAGACACTACGTCATAGCCTTGGCCCTCTAGGAAGTTTGCTACCGTCATAGATCTTCCACCTGAACGGCAAATGATGAAGATTCGGGCACCATCATCAAGCTTGTCTAGGTTTTCTGCCACCTCATTCATAGGTATATGGTGAGCATTAGGAACATGCCCTGCATCCCACTCGTCCTGTTCTCTAACATCAAGGACAAAGCCCCCGCGGTCAATAACATCGGCTAGCTCATCAAGGGTTACTTCGGTTGCCATAACAGTTCCTATCTTTTTATCCATCTTAACCAAATCTTGTTGAGTTATTCTAGGAACTGAAGAACTTGAAAGGGTTGAAATGAAGAAATTGCAGGCCTCGCTAGCTGCCCTCATTGCTGTTGTTTTGCTAACCAGTGTTAGCGCTTGTGCTCCAGGCAAACTAAGCATGGACAACGTCACAGCCATCATTGACGTTAGAACAGCCGAAGAATTTGAAACGTCACACATTATTGGGGCTGTGAATATTGACATTGAACTAGGGGATTTCATCATTACCGTAGTTTCCATCAAAAAAGAGGGAGCTATATATGTCTACGGCAAAACAGAAGAGCAGGTTGGCCTAGCTGTTCAATACATGAGAGATCTGGGCTATCCGAATGTTGTGAACCTAGGCTCATTCGAAGACGCTCAGAATGTCTTGCCACTAGGTGTAACCCCATAGTGGATTCCAGTACTTGGGATCAGAAGTACTCAACCGAAGAGTTCATTTATACCAAGGTTGAAAATAGGTTTGTCGTTGAGTTCTGTAAAGACCTTGATGGAACAAACAAGAAAGCTATTGATCTTGCTGGTGGTGAAGGTAGAAATAGTGTTTGGTTAGCCAAACATGGTTGGCAGGTTGAGAACATTGATTTCTCTCAAGTTGCTTTAGATAAATACCTACAGTTTGCTAAAGAAGAAGGTGTTGAAGCCAATACTTTGGCTACTTGTGCTGATGGACTAACTTTTGTTCCTCAACTGTCTCCAGTGGAACTTGCAGTTATCGCTTACATGCAAATACCTGAAAAGGATCTTCAAGTAGCCATTAGTCGTTTGAGTGAACATGTTGCTCCTGGTGGAAATCTTGTCGGTGTTTGGCATTCCAGAGACAATCTAGAAGGCGGCTTTAGCGGACCAAGTGATCGCCCAAGTGTGGAAAGCATCACCGAAGCTTTAGCTGGAACTGGTCTTGAAATTGAAGTTCTGGAGAACAGAGATGGGCAAATCCAGACTAAAGAAGGCTTGAAACCTTCAGTTACCTTGGTTTTATTGGCTCACAGACCCCTCTAGAGATACCTCTCTCAAGTAAAGTTATAGAAAACGAGTAGGAATCATTTTCAAGTGACTAAGCAAATCAACATAGGTGTCATCGGTGGCGACGGTATTGGCCCTGAGGTGATTGCCGTTGCTCTTGAGGCGATGAACCTTTCAACTCGTGGCTCAGGTGTTGAGTTTGTAACGACTGAATATGACCTAGGTGCTAAGCGGTATGCGGCAACTGGGGAAATTCTTACCGATAAGGACATCGAGTCGCTAAAGGCTCACGATGCAATTCTTTTAGGCGCTATTGGAGACCCGAGTGTTCCGTCCGGTGTTCTGGAGCGTGGACTACTACTAAAACTGAGATTCAGTTTTGATCACTACATCAATCTTCGTCCAACCAAGTTATACCCGGGAGTCATTAGCCCACTAGCCGAGCCTGGCAACATCGACTTTGTTGTTGTTCGTGAAGGCACTGAAGGTGCTTATGTTGGTAACGGCGGCTCTATTCGTGTTGGCACAGACCACGAAGTTGCTAACGAAACTTCTGTAAACACTAGATTTGGTGTTGAAAGAACTGTTAGATATGCATTTGAACTTGCAGCGAATAGAGATCGTAAAAAGCTAACTCTTGTTCACAAGCACAACGTTCTAGTGAACGCTGGATGGTTATGGCAGAGAACTGTTGATGAGGTTGCTAAGGAATTCCCTGCAGTAAGCGTTGATTACCAACACGTTGATGCAGCAACCATATACATGGTTACTGATCCTGAAAGATTTGATGTAATCGTCACCGATAACCTATTTGGCGATATCCTGACTGACCTTGCCGCTGCTATCGGTGGCGGTATTGGTATTGCTGCTTCAGGAAACATCAATCCAACTGGAGCATTCCCTTCAATGTTTGAACCTGTTCATGGATCAGCTCCTGACATTGCAGGTAAGGGTCTAGCTGACCCAACTGCTGCAGTTCTCTCAGCAGCCATGTTGTTAGATCACCTAGGTAACCCAGTAGCTGCAGCCAGAATTGAAAGAGCTGTTGCAATTGATTTAGCGGCAAGAGGCGATAGCAAGAGAACTACCGCTGAGATAGCTCAAAGTATTTTCGCTCAACTTTAGAAAGAGAAGCTCATGGAATTCAAGATCATCAAATCTGATAACCCAATGCCAGATGAAAAGCGTGAGGCATTACTTGAAAACCCTGCCTTTGGTGTGAACTTCACTGACCACCAGGTAATCATTGAGTGGACTAGAGAAGATGGCTGGCAGAATGCCAGAGTTGAGCCATATGGCCCAATCATGATGGATCCTTCAAGTGCTGTTCTTCACTACGGTCAAGAGATCTTCGAAGGCATCAAGGCTTATAGACACCAAGACGGTTCTATTCATACTTTTAGACCAGAGTCCAACGGCGCAAGAATGCAAAAGTCAGCTCACCGTATGGCTCTTCCTGAACTACCTATCGATGTGTTCGTTGAAAGCCTTAGAGCTCTTATTTCAGTTGATGGTGCATGGGTTCCAAAGCCAGTTAATGAAAAGACTCTTTACTTTAGACCTTTTGAAATAGCAGCAGAGAACTTCCTGGGTGTTAGAGCAGCTCATCGAGCTGAGTACCGAGTTATCGCATCTCCTGTTGGCCCTTACTTCACAGGGGGACTCAAGCCAGTGTCTATCTGGATTGCTTTAGATTCAGCAAGAGCAGGACGTTATGGCACAGGTGAAGCTAAGACCGGTGGAAACTATGCTGCTAGCTTGCTAGCTCAAGGTGAAGGCTACGAGAACGGTTGTTCTCAGGTGCTATTCCTAGATGCAGAAACTCACACCTACATCGAAGAACTTGGTGGCATGAACGTCTTCTTCGTATACAAAGATGGTCACGTAGTGACTCCATCTCTCGATGGAACCATTCTTAGAGGTATCACTAGAGACTCAATCATCCAGTTACTAAAGGACAGAAACATCAAGGTAGAAGAGCGTGCAGTTACCTTGGATGAAGTTCGTGAAGGCTATAACTCAGGTGAGATCACTGAAGTGTTCGCTTGTGGAACAGCTGCCGTTATTACTCCAGTTGGTCAGTTCAAGTCTAAAGAAGGCACCATCGGTCCTGAGAATCCTGAGCCTGGCAAGCTAACTGCTTCACTTCGTGAAGAACTAACTGGAATTCAGTACGGTCTAATTGAAGACCGTCACAACTGGTTGGTAAAACTTAGCTAATGAGAATTGCTAAGTTCATAGTCCAAGACAAGGTTTCTTGGGGTGTGGTGGATGGTCCTGAGGTAGTTGTATTTAGAGGTCATCCAATATTCCAAGGCTATGAAACAACAGGGGAGAGAGTTGCTCTAAAGGATGTTCAACTATTACCTCCAGTTCTTCCAACCAGCAAGATCATCTGTATTGGTAAGAACTATGCCGATCACGCAGCAGAGATGGGCGGAGATGTTCCGCCAGAACCTCTTATCTTCATAAAGCCACTGACTACCGTCATCGGCCCTGATGAAGCAATTGTTTTACCTAAGATTTCTGAACGAGTAGATCACGAAGGTGAACTAGCAATAGTTATTGGTCAAGTGGCTAAAGACGTCTCTGAAGACAAAGCACTTGATTACGTGTGGGGCTTCACCATCGCTAACGATGTGACTGCCAGAGATATTCAAAACAAAGATGTTCAGTGGACCAGAGCTAAGAGCTTTGACACTTTCTGCCCACTAGGTCCTTGGGTTGAAACAGAGTTTGTTGTTGATGGGCAGATGTTAGAAACACGCGTTGATGGGGAAGTTAGACAACACGCATCCATAGACATGTTGATACACAAGGTTCCTAAGATCATCCAGCATGTATCTCAGGCAATGACCTTACTGCCTGGAGATGTAATCCTCACTGGAACCCCAGCAGGCATCGGGCAGATCGAGTCTGGTCAATCTGTTGAGATAACCATTGAAGGCATCGGGACTCTCACTAACCCTGTCGCTTAGACTTGTCAGGTTATGACAAACCTAATTACTGCACCTTTCACTACAGCTTCTGGATCTGATATCAGAGTCCGTTTCTGTCCTTCTCCTACTGGTACTCCTCACGTAGGGCTAGTTAGAACAGCACTGTTTAACTGGGCTTATGCTCGTCACACCGGTGGAACCTTTGTTTTTCGTATTGAAGATACTGATGCCGAACGAGACAGCGAAGAATCATTTGAAATGATTCTTGATGGTCTCAAGTGGTTGGGTTTGAACTGGGATGAAGGCGTTGGTGTTGGGGGACCTAACGAGCCATATAGACAGTCAGAGAGAACTGATATCTATCTGGAGGTAATCGAGAATCTAAAAGCTTCAGGCCACATCTATGAGAGCTTCCTAACCGGTGAAGAAATCGATGAGAGAAACAAAGCTAACGGTCGTGCTGTTCAGCTAGGTTATGACAACTCTGAAAGAGATCTATCTGAAGAGCAGAAGGCTGCATATAAAGCAGAGGGAAGATCTCCTGCTCTGCGTCTTCGTGTTCCAGATGTTGATATCACGTTCAATGACCTGGTTAGAGGAGGGATTACTTTCCCTCAAGGATCATTCCCTGACTTTGTTGTGGTGAGACCCAATGGTCAGCCTCTATATACTTTGGTAAACCCAGTTGATGATGCTCTTATGGGTATTACCCATGTTCTTAGAGGTGAAGACTTATTGTCTTCAACTCCAAGACAGATTGCTCTGTATAACGCAATGTATGAGGCAGGTATTACTAAGTTCATTCCTCAGTTCGGCCACCTTCCTTTTGTTATGGGTGAGGGAAACAAGAAGCTCTCTAAGCGAGATCCAGAATCTAACCTGTTCCACCACAGAGACCGTGGTTTCATTCCAGAAGGCTTATTGAATTACCTGTCTCTTCTAGGTTGGAGTATCAGCGCTGATCGAGACGTCTTCTCACTTGAAGAGATGGTTCAGGCATTTGATGTGAAGGATGTGAATCCTAACCCTGCTCGTTTCGACCAGAAGAAGGCTGACTCGATTAACGCAAGTCATCTAAGGCTTCTAACTGTTGAGGATTTCACTAAGCGAATCATCCCTTATTTGCAATCAGCTGGCGTGCTGGGCTCAACGGTTAGCGCTTCAGAACTAGAAGTGTTAGCCAAGGCCGCTCCTTTGATTCAGGAGAGAATCGTTGTCCTAAGTGAAGCAGTACCTATGCTTTCCTTCCTATTTGTTACCTCTGAAGCAATCGTTGTTGAGGATGATGCCAAGTCTGGTTTACCTGAAAACAGCAAGGAAATCACTGAGGCTGCTATCTCAGCTCTAGAGGGATTAGATTCTTTCGAGACTGCCAGTATCCAAGAGGTTCTGAACCAGAAACTGATTGAAGAAATGGCTCAAAAGCCTAGAAATGCCTTTGGACCACTACGAACAGCTATCTCAGGCAAGAGAATCTCACCGCCGTTGTTTGAATCTATGGAGATCCTAGGCAAGGCTGAAACCCTTGCCCGTCTTAGCCTGTTTGCTCGAGGTTTATAGTCCTAGGTAGAATGGGGAGTCGAGCGAAAGCTCGGAGTAAAACCCTTGGGGTATGGTGTAATTGGCAACACGAGTGATTCTGGTTCATTTGTTCTAGGTTCGAGTCCTGGTACCCCAGCTTTGACAGTCAGACTAAAAAGTCTGACTGTTTTGCTTTAATAGGGGAATGCGAAAACTAGAGCGTAATGAAGCTCATCTTTACTTTGAACTGCTCCCTCAGGAGCAGGCAGAGGTTCTTATCGACCTTAGAGATCGAATGATGAAACTAGCTAAGGCTGATGATGAGGTAATCATGAGCTACCAGTTACCAACCATTCAGGTCAAAGGAAAGAAGTTTCTAGCTATGGCTGCTTGGAAGAACTTTTACTCAATTTATTTTCTAAATGGTAACTTAGGTGCACAGATTGGCAAAGAACTTGACCAAGGGGAGTTAGATAAAGCCACCTTGAGATTTGGTTGGGATGAGAAGGTCTCTAATAAAACTCTAAAGACAATAATTGAAGGCCGAAGGAAGCAACTGCTTTAGGGCTAGATCTCTATTGACTGACCATCAAGCAGGAAGGTGAATTCTCCACCTTGTGCTTCTGTCAGTTGTTTGACTCTGCCGTTATTCAGAGCATGACCAAAATCACTTAGCAAGGCGTTATGGGTTGCAATTGATTTCTTGTGTTTGATGGCTGCTACGAAATCCATTACTTCACCGATCTTTAGCCATGGGGCGCTAGTTGGAACAGCAAGTAACTCAACTTCTCTATCTGGCAGTGTGAAGGAATCCCCTGGGTAAAACACTTTGTCATTGATCAACACGGCTCTGTTTTCTATGACTGGAATGCTGTGATGGATTTGAGCGTGAAGATCGCCCATGATTTCAATAGTGAATGGGCCAACTGGGTAATGATCACCGTGGTAAACAGCAGTGGTGTTGTAATTTGCTAGACGGGTGCAAACCTGAGGTGGACCAAAGATCATTAGGTCTGGGTTATTTGCAAGTAAACGGTCAATCTGGGCCTCAAAGCAGTGGTCATCGTGGGCGTGAGTGATAACTACTGCCACCACATCGGCAAGACCATCTAGCGGAGTCGTGTATGAACCTGGGTCTAGGACTAGCTTTTTACCTTGCTCTTCAAAGATTAGGCAGGCGTGTCCTTGCTTTGTTATCTTCATGCTTAGACCTTATCTGCTCAGGTAGCCTTGTAAGGTTATGAACACCGAAACCCCAGCTTCGCTTGCAACAGCCAAGCCCAATCCTTTGACAAGGCTATTAGGTCAGGCAGGTGTATCTGCACTAGCCCTAGTGGCCCTCTTAGTTGCCGCCATTCTAGATGCACAACTTTGGATTCAGTTCGGCGTTGTTTTTGGCCTTATTGTTCTAACTGGTCTTTTTCTTCGCAGGGTAAAAAAGATTGTGAATCAACCAGTTGAAATAGCTGAGATCCAAGAGCGGATTGAACTCTTAGAGAGCCAAAAGGCTAAGAAGGAAATCTTTGCTAATCAGGTAGCTAAGTATTGGCCGATATTTGTTTTAGTAATGGCAATAGCTGCCGTTGTTCTTTCAATTGGAGAGCAATTCAATATCGTTACTGCTCTTACTGTCTTTTCATCTGCGCTTCTTCTAACTAATGCACATGCAATATCGACAACAATTCCTATGGGTGTATCAAACACTCTAAGAACGGTAGCTGAACAGGGAATTGTAATTCGAAACAGAAAAGCATTTGAGGCTGCCGCCAAACTAAAGCTTGTGCTCTTCACTAAATCAGGTGTTCTTACCGATTATCCATCGGGGGTGAACACTATCCATCTTGCAAGTAATTCAACCATCAAGGATGAGAGCAAACTCCTGGGTCTGGCAGCAAGTGTTGAATCAATGTCTGAACACAAGTTTGCTATGGCAATTGCAAAGTCCGCTCGCAATGCAAATCTGAAACTAACCAAACCTAAGAACTTCCAAGAGCTTAGGGGGTACGGTGTTGAAGGTTTAGTCGGAGAAAACCAAGTCATGGTTGGTTCAATTGCATTACTTCTGCAAAGAAACATCAGGATGGAAGTCCAAGAGCTTATCTACGCGGATGAGAGCACAAAGAATGGTTACTCGATTGTGTGCGTTGTCGTAGATAGAAAACTAGAAGGCTTACTTAGATTCAGCGATGTAGTAAAACCAACAGCAGCCGAGGCTGTTTATCTAGTTGCAGTTGAGAGAATCCGTGTTGGTATCTTGACTGGAGATGCTCAGGGCACAGCACAAAACAAAGCAGATCAGCTAGATGTCTCAGAAGTTTATGCAGAACTATCTCCATCACGAAAAGCTGCTTTTGTTTCCTCGGAGCAGACTAAGGGGAGCGCCGTTGGTGTTATTGGCCTTCCAGAAAGTGATCTGGAAGCCCTTAGACAGGCCGATTTGAGTATTGCTCTTATGGGGGAATCGGAAGAGATCTCTGAATCTGCTGATGTATTTGTTCAGGGCGATGATCCTGCGTTTGCAGCTCAAGTTGTGTCACTTAGCTCAAGGTTGAGGAGTAAAACCAACCTAGGACTGGGATTTGCCCTTAGTTACGGGATTTTATCTCTTGTTTCTTTTGTTGCGATTGTGTCACTCTTACTGATTCCAACTCCACCTGCCATAGCTGCGCTGATAGGGTCACTCTCGTTGCTATTTGTAACAGTAAATGCTTATTCAATTGGAAAGTTGAAATGACCACATTAGGGATTGTTATTAACCCAACCTCAGGTAGAGGCAAGGGAAGGATTCTTGGGGAACAGGCTTTAGCAGAGTTTGCTAAGCAAGCTATTGAAATCATTGATCTATCAGCAGAGAACTTCAAAGCAGCTGCAAAAAATGCCAAAGAAGCAGTTGAGAAGAAAATCATCGATGGACTAGTTGTTGTTGGTGGCGATGGAATGTTCCACCTTGGCGTAAATGCAGCAGCAAAGACAGATATTCCTCTGGGTCTAATTGCTGCTGGAACAGGTAACGACTCTGCTAGAGCATTAGGTTTACCTATTCATAATGTTGTTGAAGGTGTTGCTGCTCTTATTGCCAAGATTGGCAATACTCGCAAAGTTGATCTAATCGAGTCTCGCTCAGATGACAGATCCTTCTACTCCTTTGGTGCAGTAAGCGCTGGCTTTGATGCTCTGTGTAATGCCAGGGCAAATAAGTGGAAGTGGATTACAGGTCCAATCAAATATCGTTTTGCCATGTATCGCGAGCTTGCGGCATTCAAACCAATCTCATATCGAACCGTTGCTGACGGAGTAGAGAAGGTATTCGAAGCAGTCCTTTGCACAGTCTCCAACTCACCATCATATGGTGGTGGGTTATTGATTACACCTGATGCCAAAGTAGACGATGGCAAGCTTGACCTCTTTGTCCTAAAGGCCATTAGCCGTTTAGAGCTGATCAGGCTATTCCCTAAGGTCTACTACGGTGGCCATGTTGGGCATCCAGCAGTACAGATTGTTCAGGTGGACAGTCTTGAAATTCACTCTGATGGCATGCCAGCCTATTCAGATGGTGAGCATGTTGGGGCTTCCCCGGTTAGCTGCAAGGTGGCCTCCAAAGCCCTGAATGTGCTGGCCTAATCAGCCTTACTCTGGCAAGGCTTCAAAGACTCTGGCATAATAGAGAAGTTGCTCTTCGGCCCCATCGTTTAGCGGCCTAGGACGCTGCCCTCTCACGGCAGTAGCGCGGGTTCGAATCCCGCTGGGGTCACAAACATCGCCTCCAAGGCTCTTGGAGGCGCTTTTGTTTTAAGGGATAGGCACAAGGCTAGGCTTATACCGATGCAGTTAGATGAATTCCGTCCAGAGCGTGTTCTGTCCTTAGCCAGTGGGCTAGTTGACCAGATCACCTATGTCCCTCACCTGCCTACCCCTGGCGGAGATGTTTTAGCGACCAAGACCTTCAATCGAGTTGGTGGAGCGCTCAACCTTGAGGCAACCGCATCTCGCTTGGGCATGAATGTTGCACACTGCACACCATTAGGAACTGGCCCTAGAGCAGATCAAATCAAATCTGCTATGGCTAAAGAAAATGTTGAGGCACTAGGTGTTGAGGATTACTCAACTGGAGATTCAGGTCTTTGCATTACTTTGGTTGAACCTAATGGTCAGCGCAGCTTTGTTACCCAGAGTGGAGCTGAGGGCATTAGAAGCTTTGAAGAACTCAAACAATATGACTACTCAGAAGATTCTTGGCTTATTGTGTATGGCTATGAACTTGTTTATCCAACTTCTAAGGCAGCATTTGATGAATTGTTTGCAAGTGGAATTATAAAGAGCAAGATTGTCTTTGATCCAGGACCAACAACTTCTCAGCTAAGCGATGAAGTTCTTACTTGGTTAGGTAAGAACGCCAGTTTGATTTCATGCAATAAAAGTGAATCAGAAAGATTATCCGCCTTTGTTTCTGATGACTGCTGGTTACTTCTTCGTAAGGGCGCTGAAGGTGCTGAACTACATCACCAAGGAATAGTAGTTGCAGTTGCCCCTGGCCGTAAGGTTCCAGTTGTTGATACCAATGGTGCGGGGGATGTCCACACCGGTGCCTTCCTAGCTGCACTAGCTGCTGGCAATGGATTACAGGAATCTCTAGAACTTGCTTGCCGTGCAGCAGAGTTCTCTATTCAAAAAGAAGGTGGCTGTTCAGGCCCTACTTGGGATGAACTACTTGCTATTCGCTAAATCTTTTTTCTTAGATATTGCAAATGCAAGAAAAGTAACAACAGTTACTGGGACAAGTGCAATTGCATTGAGGCCTTCAAAGTGAAAACTTGCTAATAGCAGACCAGCGATAGCACCACCGAAGGCACCGCTTAGATTCATAAGTGAATCGCTCAATCCCTGAACGTTGGTCTTTTCTTCTACAGGCAGAGTTGATGTTAGAAGCGCAGAACCTGCAACAGTTGAAGCTGACCAACCTAAGCCGAGAAGGGTAAGTCCAATGGTTACCATCAAACGATCAGCATGCCCGAATCCTGCAAACAGGAGTGCTGAGACAAACAGAGCTTGGCCTAGGAATATGGTTTGGATCTTGCCAAACTTGTCAGCAAGATATCCCATAAGAGGAGATAAGGCATACATACCGGCGATATGCAAACTGATGGTAAATCCGACCACCACAATGTCATAGCCAAGGTGCTGCATATGAACAGGGGTCATAGCCATCACGGAAACCATCACCATATGTGACATAGCAATACTCAACACTGCAAATCTGGCAACCGAGTATTGCTTCAAGGTTTGAATAGCTGACTTGAAGGAAATCTTATGTCTAGCTTTACCAGCATCTTTTTGTAACTGCTGAGCGTATTTCAGTGGATCAGGTTTGAGTCCAAACCAGAAAACCAGAGTGGAGAAAGTTTGCGCTGCGACAGTAAATAGGAAAGGACCTGCCAGGGGAGCAAGACCTATTGCCTGGCCTAGTTGTTCACCTGGACCAAACAGGTTTGGTCCAGTTATAGCCCCAACTGTCGTTGCCCAGACAACAAGACCAATGGAGCGTCCTGTTTTACCAGCAGAAGGAATATCTGTGGCAGCAAATCTTGCCTGCAGTGAGGTTGCAGCACCTGCACCTAGTAGGAAGATACCTAGAAGCAATAGCGGGAAAGATCTAAGGCCTGCAGCATTGATAACAGACAGGGCTCCAGAGATCGCAAAACCAGCTCCCAGAGCTAAAGAAACTCTTCTACCTCTGGCGTAGGCCAATCTTGATAGTGGGATAGCCCAAATGGCTGAACCTAGGGTGCTGAAGGTGGCTGCTGAGCCTGCCCAGGCCTCAGAACCACTCAAATCGAGGGCTAAAAGCGAGCCAATAGAAAGGGTGGAACCTAGCCCAAAACCGCCTAGAACTTGGCCTAAAGCCAGAACTTTGACCGTTCTACGCTGTATTTGCTCGATATCACTCACCTAGTCAATCTACGCCACGCTGGTAAACTTTGAGTTCAACCGTATTGAAGGTGTCAAATTGACTAAAACGAACCTTACCCTCGCCGAAAAGGTGTGGAATGACCACGTTGTGGTCAAAGGGGAGAACGGTGCACCTGATTTATTGTTCATTGACCTTCACTTAGTCCACGAAGTTACTAGTCCTCAGGCTTTTGATGGCTTGAGATTAGCTGGCAGACAGGTAAGAAGACCAGATCTGACTATCGCGACGGAAGATCACAACACTCCGACCATAGACATTGATAAGCCAATCGCTGACCCAACCAGCAGAACTCAGATTGAGGCTCTTAGACATAACGCTAAAGAGTTCGGCATTCGTATTCACTCACTAGGAGACATTGAGCAAGGAATTGTTCACGTAGTTGGGCCACAGCTTGGTCTTACTATGCCTGGAATCACTGTTGTCTGTGGTGACTCACACACCTCAACCCACGGAGCATTCGGTGCTTTGGCTTTGGGTATTGGAACAAGTGAAGTTGAACATGTTTTAGCTACCCAAACTCTTCCTCTAAAGCCTTTCAAGACAATGGCTATCAATGTTGAGGGAACCCTTAGACCAGGGGTTACCTCTAAAGACATCATCTTGGCAGTTATCGCCAAGATTGGAACCGGTGGTGGTCAGGGTTATGTTCTTGAATACCGTGGTTCAGCGATTAGATCTTTGTCTATGGAAGCTCGAATGACTATTTGCAATATGTCTATCGAAGCTGGAGCAAGAGCAGGAATGGTTGCTCCTGATCAGATTACATATGACTACCTAAAGGGCAGGGCACATGCTCCAGAAGGTAGTGACTGGGATGAGGCAGTTAAGTATTGGGATTCACTAGCTACCGATGAAGGTGCTGTTTTTGATGCTGAAGTTTTCTTAGATGCAAACACTTTGGATCCGTTTGTTACTTGGGGAACTAACCCAGGTCAAGGTGTTTCACTAAACGACGTTGTTCCATCACCTGATTCCTTTACTGACCCTAATGAAAAAGCAGCTGCAGTTAGAGCACTTGAATATATGGATCTTGTTGCTGGCACCAAGATGAAAGACATCAAGGTTGACACTGTGTTCCTGGGTTCTTGCACTAACTCGAGAATTGAAGACCTACGTTCAGCTGCTGAGATTATCAAAGGTAAATCAAAAGCAGAGAATATTCGCATGCTAGTTGTTCCAGGAAGTGCAAGGGTAAGACTTCAGGCTGAAACTGAAGGCTTAGACAAAGTCTTCAAAGACTTTGGTGCTGAGTGGAGATTTGCTGGATGCTCAATGTGTCTTGGTATGAACCCAGACCAATTAGCACCAGGGGAGAGAGCTGCCTCTACTTCAAACAGAAACTTTGAAGGTCGTCAAGGTAAGGGCGCTCGAACACATCTAGTTTCTCCTCTGGTAGCAGCAGCTACTGCTATTCGCGGCACACTATCTGCACCTGCAGATTTGGAGGAGAACTAATGGAGAAGTTCACTACCTTCAGTGGTATCGCAGTTCCTCTTAAGCGATCAAATGTTGATACCGACCAAATCATTCCTGCTGTTTATCTAAAGCGAATAACAAAAACTGGTTTTGAAGATGCGCTGTTTGCTTCGTGGAGAAACGATCCTGAGTTTGTTTTGAATGATCCTGCGTATAAGCATGGTTCTGTATTAGTAGCTGGTCCTGATTTTGGCACTGGTTCATCTCGTGAGCATGCTGTTTGGGCTTTGCGTGATTACGGATTCAAAGCAGTGCTTTCATCTAAGTTTGCTGACATCTTTAAAGGCAATTCAGGTAAGCAGGGTCTTATAGCAGGTGAGATTAGCGATGAGGATACGCAGAAGCTGTGGGCAGCAATACTTGATAACCCTGGGGTAGAGATAACTATTGATTTGGTTCAAAGAACCGCTACTTTAGGCGAACTAACAGTTGAATTCTCAATCGATGAATACACACGCTGGCGTTTATTAGAGGGCCTAGACGATATCGGTCTTACCCTTAGAGATGAGAGTTCCATCACAGATTTTGAAGCCAGACGTCCAAATTGGATGCCAAAGACACTACCAGCGAAGCACTAGGAGCTAAATGAGTCAGATTCAAATACAAGGTGGCAAGCCACTCAACGGAAGAGTTGAGCTAAGTGGTGCTAAGAACCTTGTGACTAAAGCCATGGTGGCAGCACTTCTAGGCGATACTGCTAGCGAGCTTAGAGATGTTCCTAAGATCAGTGATGTTGAAGTAGTTCAAAGACTTCTAGAACTTCACGGTGTGAAGATTGACTTCAGCGACGATGGCGTAATGAAGTTAGACCCAACCAATGTGAAATCTGCTCGCATGGTTGATATTGATGCTCACGCTGGTTCTTCAAGAATCCCTATTCTGTTCTGTGGACCACTACTTCACCAGTTAGGCGAGGCCTTTATTCCAGACCTTGGTGGTTGCCACATCGGAGATCGCCCTGTTGATTACCACCTAGAAGTTCTTCGTAACTTCGGTGCTGTTATTGAAAAGCTTCCTAACGGAACTCGTATGTCAGCCCCTAATGGTTTGAAGGGTGCAAAGATTTCTTTGCCTTATCCAAGCGTTGGAGCTACTGAGCAGGTGCTGCTTACTGCCACTAAAGCTGAAGGTCTAACTGAACTTTCTGGTGCTGCTGTTGAACCAGAGATCATGGACCTTATTGCTATCTTGCAGAAGATGGGTGCCATCATCTCCGTTGATACTGACCGTGTTATTCGCATTGAGGGTGTTGCATCACTAAACGGCTATTCACACCGTGCACTATTTGATAGAAACGAAGCAGCCTCATGGGCAGCAGCAGCTCTAGCTACCGGTGGTGAAATCATGGTTGGCGGTGCTCGTCAGCAGGAGATGACCACTTTCCTAAACGTCTTTAGAAAAATCGGTGGAGCTTTCGTTATCGAAGATGACGGTATTCGTTTCTCACACCCAGGTGGAGAACTGCAGCCTGTTGTTATTGAAACAGATGTTCACCCTGGCTTTATGACTGACTGGCAGCAACCGCTAGTTGTTGCTCTTACTCAGGCAACTGGTTTGTCTATTGTGCACGAAACTGTTTATGAGAACAGATTTGGTTTCACTGAGGCTTTAGTTCAGATGGGTGCTCAGATTCAGATTTATCGTGAGTGTCTAGGTGGCAACCCTTGCCGCTTTGGTCAGAGAAACTTTAACCACTCAGCTGTAATCTCAGGTCCAACTAAGTTACACGGAGCAGACATTAGAGTTCCTGATCTTCGTGGAGGCTTTAGCCACATTGTTGCTGCCCTTGCTGCTGAAGGTGTTTCTAACGTTTCTAACGTTCAACTTATTTCTAGAGGATACGAACACTTCCTAGATAAGTTAACAGCCCTTGGTGCGACGTTTAGTTACTCGGAGTAAATGATGGCTAAGAAAAGTGCTGAATCAGTCAAAATGCCTGAACTTCGTCCAGGAGTTGAGAGAACTTGGCAAATGTTTTTACTGGCATGGTTTCTAAGACCATGGGTGGCACTACTTTTTAGAATCAAAGTAACTGGTAAAGAAAACCTTCCTAAAACTGGTGGATATGTTCTTGCTGGAAATCACGTAACTAGCCTTGATGCTGTTGCAGTCGCATACATGATGTTCTTCCAGCTAAAGCGAGCTCCCCACTTCCTAGCTAAAGAGGGTTTGTTCAGAACTCCTATTGTTGGACCTATCTTGCTGGCTTGTGGTCAGATTCCAGTGTTCAGAACAGGTCGTGGAAACAAAGACCCTATGGAATCTGCATACAAAGTTCTTAGAGCAGGACACTGCATCGGTATCTTCCCTGAAGGCTCTCTTACTAGAGATCCAAACCAATGGCCAATGAGAGCAAGAACCGGAGCTATTCGTTTGGCATTAGAAACTGGTGTTCCTATTGTTCCTTTGGGCCAGTGGGGAACTGAAAAGGTTATGGAAACCTATTCCTCAAAGATTAGACCGAAGCCTTGGCATAAGGTGAACATGATTATCGGTAAACCAATCGACATGTCTAGCTATGCAGACAAGAAGATGAATGTTGATGACCTGGTTGCACTAAGCGATGATGTGATGGTTGAAATCACAAAGCTTGTTGAAGGCCTTAGAGGTGAAAAGGCTCCTGATAAGAGATTCGTTCCTTCTGAGCATGGACTACCTGAGCACGGTAACTACAAGAAGTTCCTGATCATAAAGGCTGAAAACGATAGAAGAGCTGCAGCAGGGTTAGAGCCCCTTCCTGCTCATGCCAAGGTATCTGGCGGCAAGATTGTTGTGAAGAAAGTAAAGGGCAAGTAGTCATGGCTCGTATAGCTGTTATTGGTGCAGGTTCATGGGGCACTACGTTTGCCAAGGTTCTAGTTGATGCAGGCAACGATGTTTTTCTCTGGTCACGCCGCGAAGAACTAACTGAAGAGATCAACAGCACTCACCGTAATGGTGATTACATGCCAGGAATCAACCTGCCTAAAGAACTAGTTGTTTCTTCAAATATCGAAGAAGTACTAAAAGGAGCAGAGCAGGTTTATATCGCTGTTCCATCTCAGTCACTTCGTATTAACTTAGAAGAGTGGGGCAAGTTCATTGAACCTGGGGCAATAGTTGTTTCACTTATGAAAGGTGTTGAGCAAGGCTCATCCCTTCGCATGAGTGAAGTGATTGAAGATGTTCTGAAGATTGATAAAGATTTGATCTGCGTTGTTTCAGGACCTAACTTGTCCTTAGAAATTGCCAGCGAGCAGCCAGCTGCCTGTGTTGCCGCCTGCACATCTAAAGAAAATGCTGCCAAGGTTGCAGCAGCTGCAACTAACAGTTACTTCACTACCTTCACTAACAAAGATGTGATTGGAACTGAATTTGGTGGAATCCTAAAGAACCTGATTGCGGTTGCAATCGGTATCGTCAACGGTGTTGGCTATGGCCAGAACACTAAAGCTTCAATTATGACAAGAGGTCTTGCTGAGATCTCTCGGTTTGCGGTGGCTCACGGAGCTAAGCGCAAGACCATGGTTGGTCTTGCAGGTCTTGGAGATTTGATCGCTACCTCTGAATCTCCATTGTCTAGAAACCACAAAGCCGGTGAAATGCTTGGTAAGGGTTATTCAAAGCGTGAAGTTCTCAAGCGCTTATCTCAGACAGCTGAAGGTCTAACCTCGGTTGCACCTATTCTTCGTCTGGCTGCTCTTAAAGAAGTGAAGATGCCAATTGTTGAGCAAGTGCAGTTAGTAATCGAAGGCAAGATGAGCCCTAAGGACATTGGCCCTTCATTGACTAGTGGTAATGATGCACCAGAGGCTGAGTAATGGCTAAACAAAGAGTTGTAATCCTTTTTGGTGGAGCTTCTAGCGAGCACTCTATTTCTTGCGCAACTGCTGGTGGAGTTTTATCAGCTATCGATAGAGATAAGTACGAAGTTATTCCAGTAGGCATCACTCGCGACGGCATATTTGTCCCAGCCGTTGATGATTCAACCAAATGGACTCTCACCGAAGGTGAACTACCTGTAGTTGAGTTTGAAGGTAAGACTGTGATCTGGCCTACCGGTGAATCTAAAGAACTAAAGGTTCAGGATTCTCAAGGAACAACATCACTTGGCAACGTAGATGTTGTCTTCCCAGTTCTTCATGGACCTAACGGTGAAGATGGGACCATTCAGGGCTTCCTTGAATTACACAATCTTCCTTACGTTGGTAATGGTGTCTTTGCTAGTGCTGCGGGTATGGACAAGGAATTCTCTAAGGCACTTTTTATTGCGGCTGGGCTTCCAGTAACACCTCACGTTGTTATCACTGAAGACTCTTGGCTAGCTGATCCTGAATCTGCTCTAGAGAAGGTAAGAAACCTAGGTGGACTTCCTTTGTTTGTGAAGCCAGCTCGTGCAGGTTCATCTATTGGTGTTTCTAAAGTCAAAAACATGAATGACTTTGCTAAAGCGCTTGAGGTTGCTTTTGCTCAAGACAGCAAGGTAACTGTTGAAAAAGGTTTAGTAGGTAGAGAAGTTGAGTGCGCTGTTCTTTCCAAGTTAGGTGGCGGAGCTCCAAGAGTCTCTGTTGCCGGTGAGATTGTTGTTCGCTCGGGTGAGTTCTATGACTTTGATGCCAAGTATCGTAATGATGCAGCTGAGCTGATCTGTCCTGCAGATCTTTCTGCTGATGAACTTTTTGAACTACAGGCTTTAGCCAGAAGAGCATTCAAAGCCCTCGGTTGCTTCGGTTTAGCAAGAGCAGACTTCTTCTTGACTAAAGACGGCTTCTTTGTGAATGAGTTAAACCTAATGCCAGGCTTCACACCTATTTCGATGTATCCAAAGTGTTGGCAAGCATCAGGGGTAACTTACCCAGAGCTAATCGATAACTTGATTCAGTTAGCGTTTGAGCGCAACTAGTTCAAGCACTTCTTAGTTTGTTTAGTGAACTGAACAGCTTGACCTAGATCCTCTAACACATTTGCACCTGAAGACTTGGTCGAATCAATAGTTATTGCTGTGGCTGGGGTCCTACCAAAGCTTGTGAAAGTGTAATTTGGTTGGTCTGAATCATCTACCAACCAGTCAACATCTCCTGCTGTTATGCAAGGAAATGCGCTTACCATCACAGGCTCTAGGCCGCAGGTCAAGGTAATGGCCACAGGGGAGCCCCAGGCGGCAGTTGATTGAGAGTTAGTTGTTCTCTTTGATTGTCCATCGGTATCTGCAGGGAGTCTGACGATAACCTCGGCACAACCTGGGTCATTTGCTAGTGGGGCTGCAGGCATAACTACGGTGGCTGAACAGCCAGTTAGGGCTAGGGGTAAGGCTAGAGCCAATAATCGCAAAATCTTCATCATAAACAGGCTACCTTTGAAATGTGGAGCAAAATTACACCTTGGCAAATCTGGGCGAAAGCGAGTCGCTTCGTCGTACCATCGGAAGGCTCATCCAAGGTGAATACGCAATCGTAGGACCAGGTGATGATGCCGCAGTAGTAAGCAGTGCTGATGGCAGATTTGTAGTTACCACAGACACCATGATTGAAGGTCACGACTTCAAACTTGAATGGTCTAAAGGCTTTGATCTTGGCTTCAAGGCAATTGCTTCTAATGTCGCTGATGTTGCAGCCATGGGGGCTAAACCAACAGCGCTGGTAGTAGCGATAGCTCTTCCTGGAGATACTCAAATATCTTGGCTTGAGGATTTTGCTGAAGGCCTCAACAAAGGGCTTACTCAACTAGCACCAGGAGCATCAGTTGTTGGCGGAGATCTAGCTCGAGCAGACCAAGTGTTTATATCTGTGACTGCTCATGGAGATCTTGAAGGATTAGAGCCAGTACTACGAAGCGGAGCAAAGCCAGGAGACATATTGGCGGTAGCTGGAACCCTTGGCAAAGCAGCGGCAGGTTTAGAAATACTGCAATCAGTGATTGTGGATGCTAAGCATGCCTTTGATGATTTAGTTTCAATTCAATTGCGACCAATGCCACCAATACCAGCAGGAGTCTTAGCTAATAAGGCAGGAGCAACATCCATGCTCGATGTTTCAGATGGTTTAGCTAAAGATGCTTCAAGAATTGCTAAGGCATCAGGTGTAACAATTCAGATTGATAAGTCTGCTTTATTGGGCTTTGAAGCAGTTCTGGAACTAGCTGCCTTGAGATTAGAAGTAACACCAGAGAACTGGGTGCTTTTTGGTGGAGAAGATCATGCTCTGCTGGCAACCTTCCCTGAGGGTGCTGACATTCCTAGAGAGTTCAAACCAATAGGTCGAGTGTTGAAACAATCAGATCATCTTATTTTACTTGATGATCTTGAATTACAAGAAAATGGATGGGATTCAGTACGTGGCTAAAGTATCAGTAACTAATGGAATGCTTGAGATTCAGTTGAATCTTTTGGAAACAGTGGGAAGTGTCTCAAAGAGCCACTCGATAAAGGTTTCCAACATTGAATCTGTCGAAGTAGTTCTAAAACCAACTGTGAAGACTTTTGGGTGGCGACTTGCTGGAGCGTATCTACCATCAGTGATTGCTTGGGGTCACTTTAGGAAATCTAAGAAACAAATCTGGGTCTTTTGGCTAAGGGGGCAGCAGGCTCTAGTGATTAACTTGAAATCTGGTGTTTTGAATCAAGTGATATTGGGTACTTCAGATGCAAATCAGCTTGCTAAAGATCTTTCTTTAGGCGTGTAAAGAAGCGTTAAGAGTTATTCCTGCACCAGTTCTAGGTAGTACTTCAACTCTTCCGTTAGTTGAGTTTCTTCTGAAAAGAAGATTAGGTTGGCCACTTAGCTCAGTAGCCTTCACAGTTCTTTCTTCAGAACCATCAATGATGGTCACCTTAGTTCCTGCTGTTACATACAAGCCAGCTTCAACAACAGAGTCATCGCCTATAGAAATACCAATACCTGCGTTAGCTCCTAGAAGAGCTCGTTCACCAATCTGAACTCTTTCTCTTCCGCCACCGGATAGTGTGCCCATGATTGAAGCTCCACCACCGATATCAGATCCGTTACCAACAACAACACCTTGAGAGATTCGTCCTTCAACCATGGCAACCCCTAATGTTCCAGCGTTGAAGTTCACAAAGCCTTCGTGCATGATTGTTGTTCCAGGGGATAGGTAAGCACCTAGTCTTACTCGGTTGGTATCTGCAATGCGGACACCCTTAGGAACTACATAGTCAACAAGTCTTGGGAACTTATCTACCGAGTGAACTGTGACACCACTTCTAGAAAGTGTTGGTAGCAGGCTCTCGTAATCAGGTACTGCAATAGGTCCGATAGATGAGAAGGCAACGATTGGCAGGTTCGGGTATAGGTTCTCTAGGTTGATGGTGTTTGGCTTGACCAATAGGTGAGAGAGTAAGTGAAGTCTTAGGTAGGCATCAGGGGTTGATGAAACAGGGTCATTTAGATTTATCTCTGTTCTCACAGCCTTGACCTCGACGTTACGTCTAGGGTCTTTACCGATTAGGGCATCAAAGTTTTTGTCCATGAGGTAAACCTCATCGCCGGTTGGAGCTGGTCCTAATTGAGGCTTTGGGTAGTAGGTATCCAAGATGGTGCCATCGGCTGAAATGGTGGCAAGGCCCATGCCCCAGGCTTTTGTAGGTGCGTCTAAATTATTCATCCCTATAAGGTTACAAGTAGGCTCGTAAGGTGAGTGTAAATCTTGATCTAAAAAGTGATGTTGTTGAGCTGACCCAAGTCATCTGTGACATCGAATCAGTCTCAGGTAATGAGAAGGAACTGGCTGATGCCATTGAATCAGCCCTGAAGCAGTATGGCCATCTAGAGGTTATTCGTGATGCCGATGCCATTATTGCTAGAACCAACCTGGGTAGAGATAAGCGAGTGGTTATCGCAGGGCACATCGACACAGTCCCGGTAGCCGATAACCTGCCTACCAAGTTCATCAATCTTGAAAGATCTCATGTTCTCTGGGGCAGAGGAACAGTTGATATGAAGGCTGGAGTTGCAGTTCAGCTAAAGCTTGCAGCTGCTCTAGTATCTCCAAATGTTGACGTGACCTGGGTGTTCTATGACCATGAAGAAGTTGATTCAGCGCTAAATGGTTTGGGGCGTATTGCTCGTAACCGACCTGAGTTACTGGAGAGCAGCTTTGCTGTTCTATGTGAACCAAGCAATGCTCGAGTTGAGGGTGGTTGTAATGGAACCCTTAGAGCGGTCATTAAGTTATCTGGTGTGAAGGCTCACTCAGCTAGACCTTGGATGGGGGAGAACGCTCTGCACAAGGCAGCAGAGCCTCTGGCTATTCTGGCTAACTATGTCCCTCAAGAGATTGAAGTTGATGGACTTGTTTATCGAGAGAGCTTGAATGCAGTTCTGATGAACTCAGGTATTGCAGCCAACGTTATTCCTGATGAGGCTTTGATTACTGTGAATTACAGGTTTGCTCCTAGTAAGAACAGTAAAGATGCTGAAGCAAATTTGAGAGAGCTCTTTGTTGGCTTTGATCTAGAGGTAACAGACTTTGCCGATGGGGCTAGACCTGGTTTGGACCTTCCTGAGGCAGCAGCATTTGTGGCTGCAACTGGAACTGTGCCTTTCCCTAAGTATGGTTGGACCGATGTGGCTAGGTTTAGTGCCCTTGGCATACCTGCTGTGAACTTTGGCCCAGGTGACCCAAATAAGGCTCATGCTGACGATGAAGGTGTTGAGATAGACCAGATTTATGCCTGTGAGAAGGCTTTGGCTGCCTGGCTATCTGCCTAAAGGTAACGAAAAGGATAACTTCGGTTTCTTACAGGCCCAAAATCTGTCCCTAAAGCGTGGTTTAATAGAGTATCTAAGTATCAAGGAGTCTCTAATGGCAGCAATGAAGCCACGTACCGGTGACGGTCCAATGGAAGCCGAGCGCGAAGCTCGCGGATTAATAGTTTTGCGTATTCCACTTGAGGGTGGCGGTCGTCTAGTTATCTCAGTCAATGATGATGAAGTTGATCAGTTGAAGAAGGTTCTAGCCGGAATCAAGAAGCGCTAAAGATCTAGTAGATCAATCCACCTGAGTGATCGGGTGGTTTTTTCTTTTAACTACTTCTTACTTGCTACTAGTAATCCATCACCGCTTGTGCTCAATGAGGTAATGAATAAGCCACTGTCGTTCACAAATTCCAGAACATCACGGTAATGCTCGGTGTTTTCATCTCTAAGCACTTGATCTGGAACTCTATCTCTCCATAGGGCATGGGGGATAACTAGCACTCCGCCAACTCTTAGAAGTCGAAGACTTTCTTTTACCTGCTGCAGCAAAGAATCAATATCGCCATCTAATAAAACAAGGTCATAGGCCTCATCAGCTAGGTTCACTAAAACTTCGCTGGCACGACCATTAATCATTCGAAGCCTGGAGTTGGCAATTCCTGCTTGCTCGAAGGCAATCTTGGCTAAATCTTGATGTTGGGTTTCGGTGTCAATGGTTGCAAGCACAGAAGCTTGACTTGCAGACTGTAACCAAAGCCCTGAGACACCAGCTCCTGTGCCAACTTCAACAATGGCTTTGGCATTCATGCTGGCAACTAAGACTGCCAGCACAGAGCCAACCGAAGGGGTAATTGACTCAATGCCCATTTCCTCGGCTCTAGCCCTGGCGCGAGCAATTACCTCGGGTTCCTGATGGAAGTCCTCAGTAAATTTCCAGCTCGATATCTTGTCAATCATGGTCTGATACGAGCATATCTAGGGTTTGGCTTTCTAGATGGTAAGCAAGCAGGTAACCTAAAAGGGTGTTTGGACTAAGTAGCGAAAAGATAATGATCTTGCTGGTGCTAGCCCTATTTATTTTGGGGCCGGAGCGCCTACCTGGCTATGCCAGATCATTTGCTCAGTTCATTAAGAAAATGCGTACCATGGCTAACTCAGCTCAAGCACAAATGAAAGATGAACTTGGCGAAGGTTTTGAAGATCTTGACTGGAGAAAGTTAGATCCAAGACAGTATGACCCAAGAAGAATCATTCGAGAAGCTCTTCTTGATGACACACCGGTTGTCAAACACGCTGATCTGAATCAAGTGAAAACTAGAAGCCAGCAAAAACTCAACTTAGGTGAAGCCCCACCATTCGATAACGAAGCGACCTAGAGTCTTCTCATAATCTTTGAGAGCAGGTTCAGTAACGGTGCCATCTTGTTGTATTGGTGTCCGCGGCTAGGGAATCTCAGTAGCCCCTTGTGAACACCGATTGCTTGAGATTCTGTGTATTTCAATAAACCTTCAACACCATTTCTTCTGCCAAGACCTGAATTCTTCATTCCACCCATCGGAGTGTCAAGGGAAGCAAAGGTGGCCCTGAAGCCTTCGTTGATGTTTACTGTTCCAGCCATGATTCGTTCAGCAACTTTCTTTGCTTCACGAACATCACCAATAACTGATGCGTTAAGACCTTCAGTTGTGTTGTTGGCTAGTTCAACAGCTTCATCGATGGTGTCGTAGCCATAAACCGCAACCACAGGTCCAAAGACCTCATTGGCAAACATGTTCATTGAAGGATCAACATCGGTAACAATAGTTGGTGCGTAATAGTAAGGACCAAGTTCAGGTAGAGCTTTGGCTCCTGCTAGAACTTTTGCCCCTTTACCAACAGCATCATCAACAAAGCCAGAGACTCTAGCCAACTGGTTTGCTCCAGTTAGTGTTCCGATGTCTAAGCTGAAATCCCTGCTGCTACCAAGCTTTAGTTCATTGACCTTCTTAGCCAAGATTTCTTGGAATTGGTTCTTGAGATCATTTGGAACGTAAGCTCTTTCGATTGAAACACAGAGCTGACCTGCGCTTCCAAAGGCTCCACCAATAAGTGCCTCTGCTGCTTCACCTAGATCTGCTGAAGGCAAAACAATAAGAGGGTTCTTGCCACCAAGCTCAAGGCTGAACGGAATCAATCTGGCAGCAGCTCTTGCTCCAACTAATCTTCCTGTTGCAGCGCTACCAGTAAAGGCAATGTAATCGGCGCTATCGGTTAGCGCATTACCTACAGTTGGCCCATCGCCTGCAACAACTGTCCATAGCGCTGGATCTAATCCAGCTTTGATTGCCATCTGTCTTGCTTTTAGAGCAGTGAGGGTGGTTTGGTTGTCTGATTTTTGAACAACTGCGTTACCTGCCATAAGTGCAGGCAAGACTTCAAGCATGCAAAGAGCTAGTGGGTAATTCCAAGGGGTAATAACTCCAACCACACCAACTGGAATATGGTTCACCCAGGTCTTAGTGATGATTGGAACGCCAGCAACTGTGCTCTTAGGCTTTAGAGCTTTTGGTCCGATCTTTGCGAAATATCTGGCAGCACCTAAGCCACCGGCAACCTCTTCGAAAGCGTGCGCCCTTACTTTGCCTGTTTCAATTTGAACGATATCTAGAAGTTCGTCTTGGTCTTCAAGGATTAGGTCATGCAATCTGTATAGAAACTTAGCTCTAATCTTTGGATCTGTTTTTCCCCACGCCTTCTGGGCAACCCTGGCTGCACTAACAGCTGAGGCAACTTGCTCAGCATTGTGCTGAGGCAGTTCGTAAAAGACCTTGCCTGTGTTTGGGTTGATGATGCCTACTGTTGTTGCTGTGGCACCTAGGTGGGAGATAAGGTCTTGGATTGAGGTTTCTTTCATAACCTAAAGTTTAGGTTGCTTTAGGCAATCTCCACTTTCAAAGTTCGGTTAGTCGCAGGAAGCTTTGCGTTAGCAATCAATTTGGCTACTTTGGCTAGTTCTAGGGCTGCCGGGTCTTCTGGGTTAGTGATAACTAGAGGGTTTCCGCTATCTGAACCTTCTCTAAGAGCGACGCTGATTGGCACCTTGGCTAGTAGTGATACTGGTTTGCCTGAGTACTCGGTTAGTGAATCAGCAACCTTTTGCCCTCCACCTGAACCAAAGATTTCAAGGATTGAGCCATCAGGCATTGCTAGGAAGCTCATGTTTTCGATGACACCAAAGATTTCTTGACCTATTTTGTGGCTAGCCGATCCACTTCGTTCAGCAACATAGGAAGCTGCTTGCTGAGGGGTGGTGACAACAATGCTCCTGGCGTTAGGAAGAAGTTGACCAACTGAGATGGCAACATCTCCTGTGCCAGGAGGCATATCAATAAGTAAGTAATCCAAAGAACCCCAGTGCACTTCGGTTAGGAACTGTTCAACAGCCTTATGAAGCATTGGTCCACGCCAAGCTACAGGTTCATTGTTAGGCAAAAACATTCCGATAGAAATTACCTTTACCCCGAAGGCTATCGGAGGCAAGATCATGTCATCCAAACGAGTAGGGCGATCAGTTGTGCCTAGTTGAGCTGGAATGCTAAACCCAAAGATGTCAGCATCTAGAACACCAACATCAAAGCCTTGGTTAGCAAGTTCAACAGCTAGGTTCACAGTCAAAGAACTCTTGCCAACCCCGCCCTTACCCGAACCAATTAGAAATACTTGAGTTGTACTGCCAACTCCAAAAGGATTTGATTTAGGTTCACGACCACCACGAAGTTTTATCTTTAAGGCATCAAGCTCTTCTTTGCTCATAACAGCCATCAGCACCTTTACGGTTGCTTTAGGAAAAGCCTTTGTTAGCTCTTCCTGAACTCTCTGTTCAATCTGCGTTGCTTGAGGGCAGTGGCTGACAGTGAGTTTGATCTCAACACTGAATTGTTCTTCTGTGCCCTGAACATCTCCAACCATATCCAGCTCAGTTATTGGCTTTCTTAGTTCAGGATCAATGACCTGGCTCAAAGCTGCTGTTACCTGTTCAATCAAAGTATTCATTACTTACTGTCTTTTGAGTCTTTCTTTAGTTCAGAAAGGATCTCTTCCAAGGCATCTCTAATCTCATCTCTTACAAAGTCCTTAGTGGCCACATCATCTAAAGCAAGTCTTAGTGCAACAACCTCACGAGCTAGATACTCAGTGTCAGCTAGGTTACGCTCTGCCAGTTGACGGTCCTGCTCTGTCTTGACTCGGTCTCTGTCGTCCTGACGGTTTTGAGCAAGAAGAATCAAAGGAGCTGCATAGGAGGCCTGAAGCGAGAGAAGCAGTGTGAGCAAGGTGAAGTTAGTAACTCTAGGGTCAAACGTTAGTTCTGCTGGAAGGGCTGTGTTCCAAACGATCCAGATGATACAGAAAAAGGTAAGCCCAATAAGGAAACCACTTGTTCCTAAAGCTCTAGCAAAGCTTTCAGAGGCTCGACCAAACTGCTCACGGTTGATGCGTGGAACCAATGCTTTGCGTTTTGCAGCTAGGGGAGTATCTAGTCTGTTTCTTGACTTAGCCATTGATCTCACCTCCATCATCGCTTCTCCAGTCATCCGGAAGTAGGTGATCCAAAACATCGTCTACTGTGACAACACCAATAAGTCTGTTCTCCGAATCAACTACAGGAATAGAAACCAAGTTGTAGTTAGCCATAGTGCGGTGAATCTTAGAGATATGTGTGTCCGCTAGAACAGGTTCAACATCGGTATCCAGAATTGTGCCAAGTCGAACATGTGGCGGGTATCTAAGTAGTCGCTGGAAATGCACCATACCTAGGTAACGACCTGTAACAGTTTCAAAAGGTGGCAAGGTCACAAAAACAGATGCGGCCAGTGCAGGAGCAATGCTCTTTCTTCTAATCAAAGCCATAGCCTCAGCAACAGTTGCATCAGATGCACAGATAACTGGCTCTGTGGTCATCAGACCACCGGCTGTAAACTCACCGAAAGACATTAGTCTTCGAATGTCTTCCGCTTCCTCTTCATCCATTAGTTCCAAAATAGCTTCGGCTCTATCACCTGGCAGGTTCTGCATAAGGTCAGCAGCGTCATCTGGTTCCATAAGGTCCAAAACCTCAGCTGCACGTTCGTCGTCTAGGTCCTGAACAATCTCAATCTGTTCATCCTCAGGCAGTTCTTCAAGAACATCGGCTAGACGTTCATCATCTAGTTCTTCAGCAACTTCAATCATTCTTTCTTCAGGAAGATCTAGAAGGGCTGAAGCTAGGTCGGCTGGGTTCATGTCTGAGTAGGTAGCAATTAGCTGCTGAGCACTTTGGCTCTCTTCACTCTTGCCATCTTCAGAAACTTGGTTCCATTTGGCGAACTCGGTTGCACCTCGCCCAAAAGGAGAGTTAGAAGTTTTAGGTCGACGAATAAAGAGATCGCTGACTAGCCAATCTTTTCTATCGTTTTGCTCGATAGCTAGATCTTCGATGCTTCCTTGACCTGAACCATCAACAAAACTTACTTTTCTGCCAAGCATCTCTGCGATAACTCGAACTTCTTGCCCGCGCTGGGTAAAGCGCCTTAGGTCAACTAGACCGTTGGTGATTACCTGACCTGGCACAATTGAGGTGATTCTTGCAATCGGTACGAAAACTCTGCGTCTTCCAGTTATCTCAATCATCATGCCTGTAGCACGAGGAGCTCCTGAGTTACGGTATGCCAATAGAACGTCAATGACTTTACCTACTCGATCACCTGCAGGGTCAAAGACGCCACAACCCACTAAGCGGGCGATAAAAACTCTTGAGGCATTCACCCCTTAACCTTAGACCAGTGCCTTAGTCTCTGGCAGAATAGCCAAATGGCGAAAAGAAACCCTCGGGGACTCAAAGAATCAATTCCAAACGGCTCAGCAGTTAGTGAATTCAAGGATTATCAACAAGCAGTGGCTTACGTTGATCGCTTAATACTTGGACAGTTCCCACCAACATCTATCGCTATTGTTGGCACCAACTTGAGTTCAGTTGAAAGAGTTAGAGCAAGCATTAGCTACGGGAGGGTTGCTTTCAACGGAGCAGCCTTTGGCGTTTGGCTTGGTTTGATCTTCTATGTGCTCTTTGGTTTTGGAACTACTCCTGGAAATACAACCCCAGAGCCTTTATTCAACATTGGCTCAGCACTGATAGTAGGAGCAGGTTTTGGAATGCTCTTTCAGGTTATTCGCTTTAGTCTTTCAAAAGGTAAACGCGGATTTGCTAGTACCTCGCAAGTAATCGCAGCTAAGTATGAGGTTATTGTTCCAAGCGATCTTCTAAATGAAGCTAATGCTGCTTATGTAAAAGGTGGAGAAGAAAAAGCTTAGGACTGTAGCTTCTTCATCCAAGCCTCAATCTCTTTAGGCTTTCTAGGAAGTGCAGAGCTAAGGTTCTTCACACCATTCTTGGTCACCAACACGTCATCTTCAATACGCACACCAATGCCTCTAAATTCCTTAGGAACGGTTAGGTCATCTTTGTGGAAGTAAAGACCTGGCTCAATGGTGAAGATCATTCCTTCTTCTAAAGCCTTGTCGTGATACATCTCACGTCTAGCTTGAGCACAGTCATGAACATCAAGACCTAGGTGGTGGCCTGTGCCGTGGATCATGTATCTGCGGTGCCACTGGTTCTCAGGCTTTAGAGATTCTTCATAGCCACCTTTGTAGAAACCCCACTTAGCAGTCTTCTGAGCAATTACTCGCATTGCTGTTTTGTGCATCTCAGAATAGGTAACTCCAGGCTTAGCCATCGCAAATACTGCATCGGCAGCTTCAAGAACAGCAAGATAAATTTCCTTTTGAATCTTGCTGAATTTTCCATTTATAGGAAGGGTTCTTGTGATGTCAGCTGTGTAGAGGCTATCTACTTCAACACCAGCGTCTAGAAGAATTAGTTCACCAGGTGTTACTGGACCGTTGTTGATGATCCAGTGCAGTGTGCAGGCATGGTTACCTGCTGCAGCGATGGTCTCATAACCTAAGTCATTACCTTCAGCTCTAGCTTGAGCAAAGAAGGCACCTTCAACAATTCTTTCTCCGCGTGGGTGCTTGGTGGCTTTCTTCAAGCTCTTTACTACTGCCTCAAATCCCTTGACTGAAGCGTCAACTGATTTCTGCATCTCTTTAATTTCGTATGAGTCTTTGATGAGACGCAATTCGCTAACAAACTCAACCAGTGCTGTGCTCTTTTCCATAGTTAGAACAAGCTTGCTGTTGATTGCCTTGAGATCTTCTTCAAACTTTGAAAGAGACTTTGTTGGAAGACCTAGGAGAGCAGAGACATGCTTTAGACCTGGTCTTGAACCAACCCAGAATTCTCCGATTGCAGAGTTTGCGAAGAACTCGTCTGTGTTCTTTCCAGCTGTTTCTCTGAAGTAAAGAACTGATTTGGCAGTCTTGCCTCTGGCATCAATAACTAGAACTGAATCTGGAACAGTAGCTGATCCCCAACCGGTTAGATGAGCAAACGCTGAGTGGGCTCTGAAGCGGTAGTGGGTGTCGTTTGATCTAGGAATCTCGCCACCAGCTGGAATTACAAGAACTTTTCCTTGAAAAGCTTTAGCAACAGTGTCTCTGCGCTTTTTTGCAAAAGGAGCGACCTTGTCCTGTGCAGGAAGCTTAGAAGTATCCGGGGCCCAGTTGCTACCGATGTACTTGACGAATTTATCTCCAGTAGGCCGATGTGATCTAGCTGTTCCTCTGGCGGTTAGTTTTGAAGTTGCGTCTTTGCTCATAGAAAGTATTCTGCCAGTTTTCTTGAAGAACTGTCAGTGGTTGCCTGTATCTTGAAAGAGTAGGAAAGGAATCGTTATGAAAATAGATCTCCATATTCACTCTGCTAATTCTGATGGTGAAGACACCATAGAGCAGCTAATTCCGAAGATAAAGGCGGCAGGTGTCGATGTTTTTGCACTTACTGACCACGATAGAACTGATGGCTGGGCTAAGGCCTCAGAGCTAGCCAACGAGCTGGGTCTATCCTTCATCCCTGGCATAGAGATAACAACCGAAGGCCGTGTTCCTGATAGCGACGGTAACATAGAGCCCTTCGGCATTCATCTACTTGCTTACTTGCCTAACCCAGAAGATGCCGAGCTCCTAAAAGTGCTTGAGGACAATAGGAGAGACCGAATTCAAAGAATCAAGGATTTTGTGGCTAATCTAAAACCGCGCTATCCGGAGTTGAGTTTCGAGTTAGTCATGGACAAGGCTCAGAAAGATTCAACAATGGGTCGACCTGATATCGCCAAGGCATTGGTTCATCTAGGAAAGTTCGATGACGTAGATCAGGTATTCAATTCACCTAATTCTCCGATCTCAAAGCAAAGCCCTTTTTATGTAAAGAACAACGCACCAGATGTTCTTGACGTTATAAAAATCGTGCGTGCGGCGGGTGGCGTGCCTGTAATTGCGCATCCCCTTGCCCGAACAAGCAGCGAAGATGTCCAGCCAGAGTCATTCCCGAGAGAGCATTTCGAGAAAATGGTTGTTGCAGGACTTTTGGGTCTTGAAACCGAACATAAGGAAGTAAATCCTGAGATCCGAGAGACTCTTGAGGCATTTGCAGTCGAGCATGGCTTAGTAACTACTGGTTCAAGTGATTATCACGGACTAGGCACCAAGCCAAAAAACCCGCTTGGATTGCACACCACATCAGTTGAAATGCTCCAGAGAATTCTTGAGTTAGGAACTGGCACTAAGCCAACTTTGAATCACAAGTTCTAGAAGCTACTCGCTAGTTTTCCTGGTGCGAGTTCTGTTCCTAGGAGGGCGATCGCTTGGAGTTCTCGGGGTTTGAGCTTTAGGGGTTTGCGGCTTTGAAGAATTGTTTTGAGGCTTGCGCTGAGGCTTTGAGTTATTGCCACCTCTTTGACCCTTTGGCTTTTCGTGATCGCCTGGTTTCCAATCTGCTGGACGCTTAGAAGCTGCAATTCGACCTTTGGTTCCTGCTGGAATGTTTAAGTCTGTAAACAGGTGCGGGGAAGAGGAATAGGTTTCGATAGGGTCTGGGGTCTTTAGTTCAAGAGCTTTATCGATGTTTGACCAACGAAGAAGATCTTCCCAGTCCACAAATGTTACTGCGATACCAGTTCTACCTGCACGACCTGTTCGACCTGTTCTGTGAAGGTAAGCCTTCTCGTCTTCAGGAACTGTGTAGTTGATTACGTGGGTCACATCATCAACGTCAATACCTCTGGCTGCTACTTCTGTTGCAACAAGAATGTCTCTTTTGCCACTTCTGAAAAAGTCCATGGACTTTTCTCTTGCTTCTTGAGACATATCTCCATGCAGTGCTGTTGCACTAAAGCCACGATCGGTTAGTTCATCAGCAACTTTGGCTGCTTGCCTTTTAGTCTTAGTGAAAATCACTGTCTTGCCTCGGCCTTCGGCTTGCAAGATTCTGGCAACCACTTCATCTTTATCCATGGCATGAGCACGATAGAAGAACTGCTTGATATCTGCCTTGGTATGACCTTCATCAGGGTCGTTCACTCTAATGTGAACAGGCTTGTTTTGGTATTTACGAGCTAGTGAAACGATTTGTCCTGGCATGGTTGCTGAGAACAACATTGTTTGGCGTCCCGCCGGAGTAAAAGCAAACAGTTTTTCAACATCAGGTAAGAAGCCAAGATCTAACATCTCGTCTGCTTCGTCTAGAACCATGCACTCAATCTTTGAAAGATCTAGCTTCCTTTGGTTACTTAGATCAATTAGTCGACCTGGTGTTCCAACAATTAGTTGAGCTCCAGCATCAATCTGGGCTACTTGGCCTTCATAAGATTTACCACCATAAATGGCAGCAACCTGAAGGTTTCTGTTTGAGGAGGCAAGAGTTAGGTCTTCAGCAACCTGGATTGCTAGTTCACGGGTTGGCACAACAACAAGTGCTTTGGCTCCATGAGCTGGGTCTGTTCCTAGCCTTTGAATGATTGGAAGGCCGAATCCAAGGGTTTTACCAGTCCCTGTTTTGGCTTGGCCAATGAGGTCTTGGCCAGTAAGGGCGAGGGGAATAGCCTGCTCCTGGATAGGGAATGGTTGGGTTATACCCTTTGAAGCTAGGGCAGCAACGATGTCTGAATCGATGCCTAAGTCTTTAAAATCCAATAGTTTTGGCCGCCTGTCTTATCTAGGCAAGTCTAACCACCTATTTGGCAGGTTAAGATGGTTCGGTGTTCGAATGGTTTAAGCGTCTTCGTAAGGTTGCCAAGCAACTTACTGTTGCTCCTCGTACCGAGGAGAAGGTAGCTCGCAATACCAAAGCTATTAATCTAAAGCCATACACTCCAGACCCTAAAGCTTTCCTAGGTCAATTGGCTTACCTACAGTTATCTAACTTTGAAATTCTTACTGCTGCTTTGAAGTATTCACCTAACACTCAATACAAAGCTGAACTTAGTGAAGCAACAGCCAAGAGTTTTGATAAGTATCGTCAGCTTTCTAAGAAGCTTGTTGAATTGGGTGCAGATCCAGCTGTTGAGATGACGCCGTTCAAAGAACGCATCGCAGTTTTTCACTCGAACACCAGTGGATTGGACTGGTACGAGGTTGTTATCAAGGTTTATCTAACTTCAGGTTTGTTAGATGACTTCTATTCAAGACTTGCTTCTGGTCTAAATGACGAACTTCAAGCAGAAGTTGAGAAGGCTTTGAAAGATAAGACCTTTGAGAAGTTTGCTAGAAGAGTGCTGACTGAATCTGTTGAAGCTGATCCAGTTTTGGGTCACCGTTTGGCTCTCTGGGGAAGAAGGTTGATGGGGGATGTTCTTTTGGAACTAAGAGCAGCCTTTGATAACCGCAAGCTTGCCCACATTCCAAAGACAGCAACACTTACTGTTGAGGAAGAGAACCAGGTTAACTTGGCAGCTTATGCAAAATTAGAGCCTTTGATTTCTGAACTAACTGGTGCTCATGCAGCACGCATGGAAGCACTGGGTCTAGCGGCCTAAAAATTAGATCGCTAGAGGGTCTTTCTTTAGTCTGCGCTCGCGAACAAAACGTACACCAAAAATCATTGCTGCTGGCATACCCAACATGGTGATTAGCCAGATCCAGAAGTCTTCGTAAGCCAAGCCTGCCCATGTGCAGATAGTCCAAGAGACACAGCCATAGACCAGGGCGATGCCTGGGGCTAGAAGAACTCCGTAGTTCTCCTTACCAGCAATAATGTATGGGGCCATAAGGCCAAGTAGTGAACCATAAACAAGAATGAATGCAAGTTCCATTAGGCAATAAATCCAACTCTTCGGGCTTCTTCGGCACCGATCTCTACGTAAGCCAAAGCGTCAACTGGCACAATAAAAACTCTTCCTTTTTCATCAGTAAGTTTTAGTTGTTTCACACCAGAACTTAGAGCGCTTTCAATACTCTTCTCGATCTCGCCGGCACTTTGCTTAGATTCAAAGGACAGTTCACGAGCTGTGTTTTGTAAGCCAATTCTGATTTCCATGACACTTCTTTCTTTTCTCTCACTAGATTACCTGCACCTAGGGCCAGATGAGAAACTTCTAGAAAAGTTCGTCTTCGTCCTTTTTAGGCTTAGGCTCTTCGCTTTGAGCTTCAGGGGATACCTGGGCAAGGTCTACCACTTCAATGGATTCGGTAACTATGGTTACAGGACCTGTGAAGGAGGCTGCCTGAGAGATTGGCACAATGACCTCTGGGTTACTTGAGGCAAACTCGGTAGGGCTTAGAGATGGTAGCAATCCAGCCACAAGCCTCTCGTGAAGGATTGCAAGGTTGTCCACAGCCTCGGCAATTTCATCCTCGTAGCCTCTGGCTAGGGATTCAAGAAGTTCTGAAGCGTAACTTAGTTCATAGTGCAGGTTGGCGCGCTGCACCATGTTCTTATCCGCTCTAGTTGAACCTTCATAGGTAAGCCTGATTGCCTCGAAGGTGTCAGGCTCAGCTTCACTAATGGCAAAAGCTAGATCTAGGGCTGGGTCATCTATTGAAAGGCGACCCCACTCGGTTATGCCAACAACCTGGTTACCTTCAACGAGAACAAAATCAGTTCTCAGGTAACCGTGCACAACAGTTGGTCTGTATTTAAAGAGGTTGACATCAAACAGTGCTGTCTGCCAACGCTCTAGAAGATCAGGGTGGATCTTTCCGGTGTCCATTGCTCTATCAAATTCAGCAACCATAGCGCGAACTCGCTCAACAGGTTCGTATTCAGGTAGTCCCGCATCTGAAACCAGTGGGGTTGGGATGGAGTGAATAGCTGAAAGAGTCTGTCCGATAGATAGAACTAAAGGATCATCTACTCTCAATCTAGACAAATCGACAGGTGAGCCTGGAACGTACTCAAAAGCTAGGGCGTTTCTAATTGCCTTTGGGGACGTTTTGCCAAGGTAGTCGGAAATGCTAAATGGCAGGGATACATTTTTTAGAACCTGCAGGGCTCTAACCTCTGTGCCAAGATCTGTTGTTGCTAGTGAGTCCAGGGGAGACTTCAGAAGAATAAGGCGTCCCTCGCTGGTTGTCAGCAACTCAACGGCAACAGCCGCATCGTCTCTAGTGAGGTTCTGAACCTGCACGAATTGAAGACCAGGGAGCGCATCGGCTGCTAACGCCGCTAAAATCAAGGAAGGTTTACCCATAGTTTTTAGGTTAGACAAAAACTTTGATAACTGCTGTTATCGCCACGCATTGAATAGACACATATAAGAAAGACTCATGAATATCCCTCTAGTTTTGCCAATGGCACAAGCGGTACTAAACCGCGATGCTGACGCTAGGGATAACTCTGAGCTTTTTGATTCACTATGGCTTGAAGCAGAGACCAGAATCATCGTTTTGCATGAGGGCAAGACACTCATTGAAGATGGGCACTTGCGTCTACTAAACACTGAGCAAGCTACAGCAGGAAAATACCGGGTTTATTTAGGTCGAACAACTGTTGAGCTAAGGGATCAAAAAGTTGGCACAGCCATAGTTCTTTCTGTCCTAACTGATAATGCTGCAAAGGCAATTGAACCTGATGAAACTAAATGGCATGAACTTAGAAGAAGTGGTGCAGGCCTAACTCAGCGCGATGCTGCAGTTTTCACGCAAGCACTTGCTATTCACAACTGGCACGAAACTCATCAACACTGTCCTAACTGCGGAGAGATAACTGTGATGCAGCAAGGTGGCTGGTCAAGATTTTGTATTTCAGAAGATAGACAGCTGTTTCCAAGAACTGATGCTGCAGTGATTGTGAGCATCACCGATGACCAAGACAGAATCCTTTTAGGCACCCAAGGAAGCTGGGATCAGAACCGTTGGTCAATCCTGGCTGGGTTTGTTGAAGCTGCAGAATCTTTAGAGGCAGCGGTTGTTAGAGAGATGCTTGAAGAATCTGGGTTACTAGTTACTGATCCTGTTTATCTTGCTAGCCAAGCCTGGCCATACCCTTATTCATTGATGCTGGGTTTCACAGCAAAAGTAGATCCAAGTAATTCTCCTGAATCTATTCGTCCAGATGGTGTTGAGATTTCCAAGCTTCGTTGGTTCTCAAGAGAAGAGCTAAAAGCAGAAGCCAAAGACATTCTGCTGCCATCAAGAATCTCTATTGCTAGAGCATTGATTGAACACTGGCTAGGCGAAGAAGTTACATCTGCCACAGAACTCAGCGGATAGTCAATGCAGTACGAAGCCGATGACATTCTCGAAGCCTTAGATGAGCAGCAACGTGAAGCTGCTCAATCGCTTTTAGGTCCAACCGTGATTCTCGCGGGTGCGGGTACAGGAAAAACTAGAACCATCACGCATCGAATTGCCTATGGAATTCTTCGAGGGGATTTTCCTGAGAATCGAGTCATGGCCCTTACCTACACCAATCGGGCTGCAGGTGAATTAAGAGCAAGACTTAGAGCACTGGGTGCTCACTCGGTGAGTGCTAAAACTTTTCACGCGGCTGCACTTTCTCAGCTTGAGTACTTCTGGCGAGATCTGTTTGGGATTGAAGCACCAAGAGTTTTGGAATCAAAATCCAAAGCAATAGCAAATGCTGCTGATTCACTAAAGATAAGACTTGATGCCAACACCATTAGAGAGCTAGCCGCTGAGATTGAATGGCGAAAGTATTCGATGCTAAGCCTTGAAGAGTACTTTGACAAAGCAACCACTCGTTCGGTGATCCAAGGCCTGGCTCCGATTAAGGCCTATGAAATTCAGGTTGCTTACGAAGATGCAAAAGTTAAGGCAAAGCAGATTGACTGGGAAGACGTTCTACTTCTTTGCACAGGGTTACTAAGAGCAGAACCTAGAGCATTAGCTCACGTTCACCAGCAGTTCCGCTTCTTCACAGTTGATGAGTATCAAGATATTTCCAGATTGCAGCAAGAGCTTTTGGATACGTGGCTAGGCGATAGAAGTGATCTTTGTGTGGTTGGAGACCCAAACCAAACCATTTACTCGTTCACCGGGGCAAGTGCTTCGTTCCTAGAGAACTTCGAATCCAGGTTCCCTGACGCCAATGTGATTTCACTAACGAACAACTATCGTTCAACACCCGAAATCATCAATCTGGCAAACAGGGTTAGAGGTAATCAAAAGTTTGATCAACTAGAGGCAGTTCGACCAAGTGGACCTGAACCTGCGGTTATCGAGTTTGCGACTAGAGAAAAAGAATGTGATTTTGTTGCAGGAAAGATAAAGGACTTACTTTCCGAAGGAATCAAGGCAAGCCAAATAGCTGTGCTGTACCGAATCAATGTGCAATCTGAGCATGTTGAAAACGCACTTAGCAAAGCAGGGGTGGAGTATCAGGTTCGAGGTGGACAAAGATACTTCAGTAGACCTGAGATTATGTCTGCTGTTCGCATGGTTAGAGCAGAAGCTGCTAACCCATCAGATAAGAGTCTCTACGAAAGCGTCTCAGCTATTGCTAGAAGCCTAGGTTGGCAAAGTATTGCGCCAGAGGTTTCAGGAACTGCTCTGGAGCAATGGGAAGCATTGAACTCTCTAGTTCAGATTGCTGATGAGATGGGCCCTGAGGCAACCATCAAGAGCTTTGCTAGTGAACTTGAAGAAAGACAGCGTTCTCAGCATGAGCCAACTAGGGAATCCATAACACTAAGCACCATTCACGCAGCCAAAGGTCTTGAATACAAAGTTGTGTTCATTATTGGTGCTGTTGAAGGTTATCTTCCGATTAGCTATGCCAAGACAGAACAACAGATTGCAGAAGAGCAGCGCCTTTTCTATGTTGGGGTAACTAGAGCAAAAGATATGTTGTTCATCACTTGGGCAAATAAAGACACTGCAGAAGATAGAAACAGAACTAGAAGTAGATACCTAGACCTGATCTAGATTTTTACAATTACAGAGTTCATGAAACTTGAATTTTGTCCTTGAAACATTGCCTGTTGCATAATCCACTTGATAACCAGACCTGTACTCCTGCTCAATGTCGTTGGCCACTTTAAATCCTGCTGCTTGGTCCAGTTCTCTAAGGATTGATTTAAGTGCCAATCCTGTTGCAGTTAGCAAGGATGCACTGTCATCTCTGGTTCTAGGTAAGTCAATAAGTTGCGAGGCGATAACAGGCCATGCAGGATCATCATCAACCTTGTATTCGGCAAGGCAATTCAGGCAGGCAGTTACTCCTGGAATCACAATCGGACTTATCTGGGTCAAATGCAAGTCAAAGTTGATATTTAGATGCGGCACATCCCGATTTAGCCAACGTAAATAAGTAGAAGGCCTAGTAGCAAGGTGACCTACGATCACAGCAAAAGATATCTTCTGAAGGTTGTTTGATTTCAAGTTCAGATTGAGAAATCTTGAATCTATGTGTTCTTCAGTTGAAAGCTGTTTCTTCAAAGTTTGAAATCTTGAGTTGCCTAGGTCTTGCTTAGCAAAGCCAAGTTCACTCAAATCTGTGTTTAGGACTTTGCCATCATCATGCGTTACTACTTTTCCTATTCCGCTAGCCAGTAAAGACTTTGTTAGCAGAGCACCGCCTTTATCCAGTTGCTCGATATGCACTACCCGTTGCCAACGCTCAGCTAGCACCATCTCGGGGTTCACTTGATAATCAAGGGCTGCTCGAGCTAGCTCGGCAAATGCTAGCTGCTGCCATGGTCCGTAAGAGTTACTAACTGTCTCTTTGGTTTCTAGAACTGAACTTAGTTTTGTAATTAGATCTGCAGTGGTGCCTTTACTTGTCTTGAAGTTCTCATCTAAGGCGATCTGCTGGCCATCAACCACTCCGCTATAAAGGGCATCAATGATTTGTTGTTGGGCTAGTGAAAGTTCAGGAATCACCACGCTGTTTTCGTGAAGACCAATCTGAATAGTGTTTGGGTCTCGCCATACTGCTGGTTGGGCTTTGTTTATTCGGAAGAACACTTACACAGTCTGCCTAAATTAAATCAGCAGTGTTCAGGTTCTCAACAGCTATTCGCCTAGAAGATCTCTCAAGGCTTGATCCATTGCATCAGGAATACCCAAAGCGGATTTCATTCTTGCTACATATTTATCTGGGTTATCAATGTCCTGTGCCGTTGGAAGAAAGTCTGGGTGATCCCAAAGCGCATCTCGCTTTTCACTTCCCAATGCAACACCAACTTGCTGCCAAAGAGCTGTTGCTTCTCTTAGTCGCTTAGGTCTAAGTTCAAGACCAACTAGAGTTTGGAAAGTTCTTTCAGCTGGACCACCGGTTGCTCTTCTTCGTCTTACTGCTTCACGGATAGCATCTGCTTTTGGTAGGCGCTTAGCAGCATCGCTGGTAACTGCATCAACCCAGCCTTCGATCAAGGCAAGGTTTGTTTCGATGCTGTCTAGAGCTGACTGTTGGCTAGGGGAGCGAGGAGCAAGGAATGCACCTGATTCCAAAGCTGCTTGAAGTTCATGAGGGTTTTTAGGATCAAAGTCTTCGCTCATCTCCTGCATTCGAGAAGTGTCGAAAGAAATTCCAGCCGCGTATTCACGAATTTGGGCAACAACTTTTTCTCTAAGCCAACGAGAATGCTTGAACAATCTGGTGTGAGCTAGCTCTCTTAGCACCATGTATATGTAGGCCTGGTCTTTATCATTACCAAGTTCTAAGGTTGCGATGAACTCTTGCAGGTTTTGAATAACAAAAGCTGGTCTTTGATCGGTATAAATAGGTAAACCAACTTCAGTGCCAGTTAGTGCTTCACGTGAAAGCTGACCTAGAGCCTGGCCTAATTGCATTGCAAACATCATTGCTCCAGCAGAGCGCATAATCTCGCTTGCACCCTTTAGAGATTCTTGTAATTCTTCTGGTAGTTGCTCCTGGATAGCATCACCCAAACTTCTGTTCATTCGATCAGCTACAGGTTCTGCAAGAAGTTTGAATAGTGGAAGAGCATCATCCACCCAGAGTGTTCGACTAAGTAACTTTGGTTCTACTACAACTTCAGAAATACTCGTTGCTTCATTAAGCCAAAGGTTTGCGATCCCGATTGCATCGTTTAGCTGTTTCTTACCACCATCATCAAATGAAGTTGCGCCAACCTTGGCAAGCTCTCTGGCTCCTTGAGCTGCAGCCTGCCAGTTAACTCCAGAACCTTCTGCAGGGGGGTTAGGGATAAGGAATGCTCCTTGAATGTTTGCAAATAGTTCTTTGAGTGATTCAGGTGAGCCATCAAACCCAGCAGCTTGAGCTAACGCCTCCGGGTCAAACCCTTGGCTTAGCATTTCCTCCCAGATGCGCCTTAGCTCTTCTGGGTCAGGTAATCCGTTTTGGTTCTCGTCGCTCATTTGTCCTCTTCGTCTCTACGCTAAACGCATAGTCCTTGAAAACTCCATACCTTTTGCTGCAACTTAGGTGTTGTTCGCCAATAGCGTTGCCTATAGGGGCTGGAAAGCCTAGAACTTCCTGAAGATGGCCGTGCTAGATAGGGGGCTCGTTTAGGCTGGTGCTAATGACTTTATTCGATGCAAAACCTAAGAAAAAAGCCCTACTGGGGAGGCTAGTCAGTTGGGGTTTGACTGCTGCTCTAGTTGGTGGTGGTCTTTTCCTTGTTGTTGCACCGACCCCATACTTGGTTGAACAACCCGGCCCTGTTTATAACCTTCTGGGTGAAATCAACGGTGAGCCCATGATCAACATCGAAGGACAACAAACTTACCCAGTTTCAGGTGATCTAGATATGCTCACTGTCACCATCAGAGGAAATTCTTCTCGAGGTGCATCTTGGTTAGATGTTGGTCTAGCCAAAATAGATTCTTCGCTTTCTATTGTGAACATCACAGATATCTATCCTGAAGGTTGGGATGATGCCAAGTTCAGTGAAGAGTCCGACAGAATGATGCTCGATTCTCAATCCAACGCAAAGGCAGCTGCACTGCAGCTTCTGGAGATCCCATACACTGCTGAAATCAAAGTCACCATGGTTGAAAAGAGTGGACCAGCTGGAAACATTTTAAAAGCTGCTGACACTTTGCTAACAGTCCAAGGTGAGACCGCAACTGGTTTGAAGCAAGTTCAAAGACTTGTTGCTGAAACAGAAGGTAAGCGAACCGTTGATTTGGAAATTGAGCGGGATGGCAAAAGACAAATGGTTAGCGTTTTGCCTAAGTTGATTGATGATAAGTGGCGCATGGGTATTTATGTCCAAACTGTCCCAACATTCCCATTCCCGATTGATGTTCAAGTTGGAAATGTTGGTGGACCTAGCGCAGGACAGATTTTGGCATTGGCAATCTACGACAAGCTAACCCCAGGATCACTAACCGGTGGGCAGAAGATTGCTGGAACTGGCACAATTACTCCAGAAGGTGAAATTGGGCCTGTTGGTGGAGTCAAACAAAAAATGTATGGAGCTAAGAATGCTGGAGTGAAGTGGTTCCTAGCTCCAAGCGAAAACTGCGATCAGGTGATTGGAAACATTCCTGATGGCATCAGAGTCGTCAAGGTTTCCACAATTCAAGATTCACTTCGAGCAGTACAAGCAATTGCATCCAATACTGGAACCGAACAACTTCTAACTTGCACAAAGTAAACAAAAGGGTAAGGAAAAACAAATGAGTCAAACAAGTCAAGCCAACGTGAGAAAGCGCGCACCATTAGCGATTTCAGTAGGTATCATTGCTGCCTTAGCGGTGGCTCTGATTAGCGGTTCTGGCGTCTATACAGATGTGCTTTGGTTTGACCAGCTTGGATTCTTGTCTGTGTTCACAACACAGATCTGGGGTCAAGTAGCGGTCTTTGCTGCTAGTGCGCTGTTCGCTGGTCTTGTTGTCTGGATCAACCTTTATCTTGCTTGGCGCCTTAGACCTATTTATGTAACGGGCAACGACTTCTTTGGAAGAGACCTGACTGAATACAGAGAAATCCTGGACCGCCTTCGTAAGAGAATTCTGTTTCTAGTTCCTGTTGCAATAGCCATTTTTATTGGAAGTTCACAATCTTCAGAATGGCAGTCAGCGGCACTATTCCTAAACAGCACTCCAACAGGTGTTCTAGATCCTCAGTTCCAATTGGATGTCAGTTTCTATCTATTTGATCTGCCTTTCTACATCGTTTTGGTTTCTTACCTAATGGTGGTGACTTTCTTTGCTTTGATTCCAGCAATCTTGTTCCACCTTGTTTATGGCGGAATCAAGTTCAACGGCAAGCAAGCGACCTTTACTAAGACAGCCAGAATCCAGCTAGCAGTTCTTGCCTCTGTATTCATGGCTCTTCTTGGCACAACTATTTGGCTAGGTCAGTACGAAACAATGACCAGTTCAGCAGGTCTTTTCACAGGTGCTACCTACTCTGATGTGAACGCAAGCATTCCAGCTGCTCAGATCTTGACTGCAATCGCATTTGTCGTTGCACTTATTTACTTAGCTGTGGCTGTTATCGCCAAGTGGAGATTGGCAATCCTAGGAACATCTTTGATGTTAGTTCTCTCAGTAATCCTTGGTGGAGTCTGGCCGAGCATCGTGCAGAGCTTCCAGGTAGTTCCAAACGAAAGAACTTTGGAAGCTGAATACATCAAGCGCAACATTGAAGCTACTCGTGCAGCTTATGGTCTGGACAAAGTAGAAGTTGTCGAATATGACGCTAAGACAACGGCTACAGCAGGTGCTCTAAAGAAAGATGCACAAACTGCTGCACAGATTCGTATCCTGGACCCCAACCTAGTTAGCTCTTCATTCAAGCAGCTTGAGCAGTACCGTCAGTACTACGGTTTTGAGAATCACCTAGACGTTGACCGTTACAAGATCAATGGCAAGGTTCAAGACACAGTTCTTGCCGTACGTGAACTAAACCAGTCTGGTTTGGGTGCATCACAGTCTTGGTATAACAACGTAGTTGTTTTCACCCACGGTTACGGAGTTGTTGCAGCCTACGGTAACCAGCGTTCAACTGATGGCCAGCCTGTGTTCCTTCAGTCAGGAATTCCTTCAAAGGGTCTGCTTGGCGATTATGAGCCACGCATTTACTTCGGTGAGAGATCTCCGTTGTACTCAATCGTTGGCGCCCCTGAAGGCGCTGCAGATAAAGAACTTGATTACCCTGCAGGTGATGGAACGGATTCGACTGAAGACCAAACCATGACAACCTTCAAGGGTGATGGTGGTCCAAAGCTTGACGATATCTTCAAGAGACTCTCATACGCTTTGAAGTTCCAGAGCGAGCAGATTCTGCTTTCTGACGCGGTTACCGATTTCTCACAGATTCTCTACGACCGAAACCCGATTGATCGCGTGTCACAAGTTGCTCCTTATCTAACTTTGGACAATGACATCTATCCTGCAATTGTTGACGGTAAGGTCGTTTGGATTGTTGATGGTTACACCACTTCAGCAAACTACCCATACTCAAGAGCCGAAAACTTTGATAGAGCAATTGCAGATAGCTCAACAACTTCTCCAATTAGAAGAGGAAGCATCAACTACATTCGTAACTCAGTCAAGGCAACAGTTGATGCCTACGACGGTTCAGTGAAGTTATATGCCTGGGATGAAGAAGATCCAATCTTGAAAACTTGGATGAAGGTTTTCCCTAACACCGTAAAGCCTGTTTCAGAAATGTCTGGAGCTTTGCTTTCACACGTTAGATACCCAGCAGATCTTTTCAAGATGCAGCGTGCAATCTTGGGCCAGTACCACGTAACTGATGCAGGTGCTTTCTATTCACAGCAAGATGCTTGGATGACACCTAACGATCCAGTTGATCAAGGTCAAGGAACAGGTTCATTGCAACCTCCTTACTACTTGACCTTGCAGGTGCCAACTCAGAAGAAGCCATCCTTCTCTATTTACTCAACCTTCATTCCTAAATCAACCGGTGATGCTAGCCGTAACGTGCTGACCGGTTATCTAGTTGCTGATTCGGATGCAGGAGAGAAAGACGGAGTGGTCTCTGACCAGTATGGAAAGCTCAGGCTTCTAACGCTGCCAAGGACAACGATTGTGCCAGGACCTGGTCAGGTGCAGAACAACTTCAACTCCGATAGCGAAGTATCGAAGCTTCTAAACATCCTGAGACAAGGTTCAACCAAGGTTCTAAACGGTAACCTCTTAACCTTGCCTATCGGTGGTGGATTGCTTTACGTTCAGCCGGTGTACATTCAGTCAACTGGTGAAACATCTTTCCCTCTTCTAAAGAAGGTGCTTGTTGCCTTTGGTGACAAGATCGCCTTCGAAGATAACCTCGATGCTGCACTAAATGCTCTGTTCTCTGGGGATAGCGGAGCAGATGGTGGCGGGACTGTAACTCCTGTCGACCCAGGTCAAACAGCGGATCAGAAACTTGCAACCGCTCTAGCTAACGCCCGTCAAGCAATGATTGACAAGGAAGCTGCTATGCGAGCCGGTGACTGGACTGCTTACGGCAAGGCTGACACCCGCCTCAAGGCAGCAATTGAAGCGGCTCTAGAGGCAAGCAAGTAGTAACTATTTTGTGGTAGGCTGAAACTTCGCCGCGGGGTGGAGCAGTTCGGTAGCTCGCCGGGCTCATAACCCGGAGGTCGTAGGTTCAAATCCTGCCTCCGCAACCAATAGTGAAAAGGTCCCAACGAAAGTTGGGACCTTTTCTTTTGTCTGTAGATAACCTCAACCTGATTCACAAGAACTACGTAGGCTCCTTGCATGCTCGTTCTTGCCTCAATACTTTTGGGATCTGCTGCTTGGAATGCGGCACCTAGCTGCCCAGCGGCCTTCAGTGTTGTGAACACAACTGTTGGAGCAATCAGTAATTCCGCTCAGTTAAACCTGTGTGTTTCCAAAGCAACATTTGTGAAGGGCACAAATGGTTCACTCACTTTGGTTTTAGGCAATCAGATAAGCCCAGCACCAAGATGTTTGGTTTATCCCAATGGGCTAAATCTGGATTTAACTTTTAGTTTGCTCTCTTCAGGGCATGTTGGTTGCTGGAGCCTCTATCCACCAAACCACGCCATGGCAATTGTTAATGTTGGCAAACCCAGTCAAGTCACGCTGCGTTCAGCACTAAAGACCTTCAGGCCAGAGGTTCCGAGAATCTTCTACAAACCAACCAAGGGCATAGAAGTGGGAAATAGCGTTTTCTTTCAATCATCGGCAAAAGTGCAGACCATAAAGACCAAGCTGCTTACCCTTCCTGCTGAGGTCAGGCTTAAGCCTTTGCGATACCGATGGACAGTGATAGAAGGTTCGCAAACAACCAAGCGAAGCACGCTAGCAAAGCCGGTGATTGCTCTAAGCAGTGCTGGGGTTGCCAAAGCCTCTCTTACAGTGAGTTATTCAGTTGAGTATCTCTTCACTGGACTTACTTCCTGGACCTTGGTGAAACCAGATCTAGTAGTCAACGCAAATCCGATATCTTTCGAGGTTGGAACTATTGAGCCTCCAGCGCTAAGACTAGGGCCGCCGCGGCTGGTTAGCTCAGCCTGTTTACTTGGCTCTAGCGATTGGAGGTGCTGACGTTCAGGTCTTTATCAGCCGATATTCATAAAATTATGTAGTTCTTTGCATAAAGTTGAAGCCTGAACGCTTAGATAAAGGAGTCCAGATTGACAGAAAAGAAGAGTCACTACAACACTCAGTTTCTAGGGGAGTCTGTAAAGCTTCCTGCTCAGAGCATTGGTGTTCCACCAGCTCGCACTCGTAAAGCACCTACAACCTTGGTGATTGTTCTAGTAGCAGCAATTGGTTCAATCGTTGGTGCCTATCTTGGAGCGTACGGAGCAAACGGGTCAGTACCTTTTCTATCTTCAACCCAGAATGTTGTGATCAATAACCCAAGTAGCGTCAACTGGGTTTCTGCTGCAGCTGCTAAAGGTCTGCCATCTGTTGTAACTCTTTCAGTTTCAGGAAGAACTGCTTCGGGAACTGGTTCAGGTGTGGTCCTAACCAACGATGGATACATTCTTACTAACGCTCACGTTGTCACCATGAATGGCCAAACCGAAGGCGTGAGAATTGAAATCAAAACTTCTGCTGGAAAAATATTCAGAGCAAAAATAGTTGGTACAGATCCAACTAATGATCTAGCTGTTATCAAAGCCTCAGGTTCCGGCTTTAGCCCAATCGAATTTGCAGACAGTGCTCTAGTAAATGTTGGAGATTTTGCTGTTGCTATTGGTGCTCCACTTGGTTATGACGCAACAGTAACCTCAGGTGTTATCTCAGCTAAGAACAGAACAATTTCTGTTGAGTCTGCAGAAGCGCCAGATGATGGTGGCTCAAGTCTTCAACTTTGGCAAGACCAGGATGTTCCTCCTGTAAACCTAAATGTGATTCAAACAGACGCTGCAATTAACCCAGGTAACTCAGGTGGTGCTCTAGTAAACGACAAGGGTCAACTAATTGGTGTGAACGTAGCTATCGCTAGTTCTGGAAGTATCTCGGGTGAAGCAGGCAACATCGGTGTAGGTTTTGCTATTCCTTCTAACGTCGCTAAGCGAGTGTCTGATCAAATCATCAAGACAGGCACAGTAACCCACGGTCTTCTAGGCGCGATTGTTAATGACGCTAAGTTCTCTGACGCCGCAGCTTCATTCAGCGTAGGCGCGCAGATCCAGGGTCTTGCTCCTGGTGGTCCTGCTGAGAAAGCCGGACTAAAAGAGGGAGACGTGATTATTGAGTGCGAGGGTAAAGCCATTGATGGCGCTAAAACCTTGACCGCTGCTATTAGATCAAACCCTGCATTTGCCAAGGTAACCCTGAAGGTTCTTAGAGATGGCACTGAATTCACCATTTCAGTGACTTTGGGAGATGCCGCAGCAAACAAGTAAGAGTTAGTCATCTCGTACTTGTTATGGGAGACTAAATACATGTCAACGTTGCCATCTGTTCAGTACTCAATAACTATTCGTCTGGAAGCTCCTGCCAAAAGCACAGCAGTCAGCGAGCTAACTTCCATAATCGAGCGTGCAGGTGGTTCTGTCACTGCAGTGGACGTGAATCATTCAGATGCTGAGCGGGTTCGTATCGACCTTACTTGTGCCTGCACTAACTCAGAGCACGCTGAACAGATTGTCGACAAACTAAAGCAAATCACTGGAGTTGTTGTTGGTAAGGTTTCCGACCGCACATTCTTGGCTCACCTTGGCGGAAAGCTAACAATTGAATCTAAGCTACCGATTCGAAACCGAGATGACCTTTCTCTTATCTACACTCCTGGTGTTGCCCGTATTTGTGAAGCAATAGTCAAAGATCCGACAGATGCCAGAAGGCTAACCATCAAGAGAAATACCATCGCAGTTGTTAGCGATGGATCTGCTGTTCTTGGTTTAGGTAACATCGGACCACTTGCTGCTCTTCCTGTGATGGAAGGTAAAGCAGCACTGTTCAAGCGATTTGCCAACATTGATGCATTCCCAATCTGTTTGGACACTCAGGACACCGAAGAGATTGTTAGAACTGTGAAGGCTATTGCTCCGGTGTTTGCTGGAATCAACCTCGAAGACATTTCTGCTCCTAGATGTTTTGAAATTGAAGAAAGACTAAGAGCAGAACTTGATATCCCTGTTTTCCATGATGACCAGCACGGAACAGCAATTGTTTGTTTGGCAGCACTAAGAAACGCTCTAAAAGTTGTGGGCAAACGTATTGAGGATGTTCACCTAGTCATGAGTGGAGCTGGCGCTGCTGGAACTGCTGTTTTGAAGTTGCTTTTTGCTGCTGGACTAAAACATGCCACCGTTGCTGATCAAAAGGGTGTGATTCATGTTGGGCGAGGAGACATCATTGCAGGCACTTCTCTTTCTTGGATAGCCGAGAACACTAACACCGAAGGCAAGACTGGCACATTGAAGGATGCCCTTGTTGGTGCTGATGTGTTCATTGGTGTTTCTGCAGGAAATCTTTTGGATGCAACAGACATTGAAAAGATGGCCAAAGACTCCATCGTGTTTGCACTAGCTAACCCAACTCCTGAGATTGATCCAGCTCAGGCAGCTAAGTTCGCTGCGGTTGTTGCAACTGGTCGAAGCGATTTTGCTAACCAGATTAATAACGTTCTTGCTTTCCCAGGCTTTTTCCGAGGACTGTTGGATGCCGGAGCAAATGTCATAACAGAGAAAATGCTTTTAGCTGCAGCTGATGCTTTAGCCACCTGTGTTGAAGCTGATGAACTAAATGCGTCGTATATTGTTCCTAGCGTTTTCCACGCTGATGTTACGCAGCGCGTAGCTGATGCAGTTCGACTAGCTTCTAAGTAGTAAAGGGATAAATGGAACAGCAAACAATCAGTAAACCTTCGGTCTCTTTAGATCCACAGACTCAGAACATTGAGCCTGGCGATCACGAGAGATATTCTCACTACGTGAGAAAAGACAAGGTTGTTGAATCAGCTGTAATGGGAAACCCAGTTGTTGCTTTGTGTGGCAAAGTTTGGATTCCTAGCCGTGACCCAGAGAAGTTCCCTGTTTGCCCTGAATGCAAAGAGGTTTATGAGCAAATGAAGCGTAATGAAGACGGTAAGGGCTCAGGCGACGAGTAATCATTCGCCAATAGACTTATGGCGTGAATAATGCTCCGATAGGTATCTTTGACTCTGGTGTTGGCGGTCTAACCGTAGCTAGAGCAATCATCGATCAGTTACCTAATGAATCTGTCATCTATCTTGGTGACACTTTAAACACACCTTATGGAACTAAGACCATTCAAGAGGTAAGAACACTTGCCCTAGATGTGATGGATCGACTGGTTGATGAAGGTGTGAAGCTTCTAGTCATTGCCTGTAACACAGCTTCTGCTGCAGTTCTTAGAGATGCCAGAGAAAGATATACAGAAGGTCGAGGCATCCCAGTGCTTGAAGTAATCCAACCTGCAGTTAGAAGAGCGGTGGCAGTAACTCGAAATGGCAAGGTCGGGGTTATTGGAACCACGGCAACCATAACCTCCAGAGCATACGATGATGCTTTTGCTGCCGCAGTTGATTTTGAATTAGTAACTGCTGCCTGCCCTGAGTTTGTTGATTACGTTGAGCAAGGAATTACTTCAGGGCCTAAAGTGATTGCTCTTGCGGAGAGCTACCTTGAGTCAATCAAAGCAGCAGATGTTGACACTTTGGTTCTTGGTTGCACTCACTATCCACTTCTAACCGGTGCACTGTCTTATGTGATGGGGGAGAGCGTGACATTGGTTTCAAGTGCTGAAGAGACAGCTAAAGATGTTTACCGCACTCTAGTTGCACACAATCTACTTAGAACTGATAGTGGCAAGCCAACCCTTAGGTTCCAAGCCACTGGTGATGCAGAGAGCTTTGCGAAGCTTGCCAGAAGATTCTTAGGGCCAGAAGTTCAAAGCGTTGAACAGATTCAATAATCAGTAGGGAAAACAAATGAGTAGAGCAGATGGCCGCAATCCAGATCAGTTACGTAAGGTAACTATCGAACGTAACTGGAGTGAGCATGCTGAAGGTTCAGCACTTATCTCTTTTGGTTCAACTAAAGTCCTATGCACTGCATCTTTCACTCCTGGTGTTCCGAGATGGAAAGTAGGTAAGTGCGAAGGTTGGGTAACCGCTGAGTATGCCATGCTTCCAAGAGCTACTCACGACCGTAATGATCGTGAATCAGTTAGAGGCAAAATCGGTGGACGTACTCACGAGATCTCTAGATTGATTGGACGAGCACTTAGAGCAGCTGTCGATTTCAAGGCTCTGGGGGAGAACACCATCGTTATTGACTGTGATGTTTTACAAGCTGACGGTGGAACTAGAACTGCGGCTATTACAGGTGCTTATGTGGCACTAGTGGATGCTGTGAACTACGGCATTGAACATGGACACATTCCAGCTAAGAACAAGGTAATTGTTGATTCAATCGCAGCTATCTCAGTTGGAATCATCGATGGCACTCCGATGCTTGATCTTGCCTACACAGAAGATGTCAGAGCAGAAACAGACATGAACGTTGTTGTAACAGGTAACGGTAAGTTTGTTGAAGTTCAGGGCACAGCCGAAGGTGTTCCTTTCGATAGAGCTGAACTTGATGCGCTATTGGATCTAGCCTTGATTGGCACAAGAGAACTCACTGAGATTCAAATCTCAAGTTTGGCTAAGAACTAAGTTATGAAGATTGTTCTAGCAACTCATAACCAAGGCAAAGTTCAAGAACTAAGAGCGATTCTGGAGCCTGTCGGTTTAGAGCTTGTTGGCTATGAGGGTCCTGAACCTGTTGAAGATGGAATATCTTTTCTAGAGAATGCTTTGATAAAGGCTCGCGCTGCTTATGAACACACAGGGTTACCAGCGCTTGCTGATGACTCTGGGTTAGCAGTTGAGATACTTGGGGGATCACCTGGAATCTTTACAGCCATCTGGTCTGGCACAAAAGACAATGTTGCTAATCGTCAATTGCTTTTGGCTCAACTAAAAGACATTGCCCCTGAACATAGAGCCGCTTCATTTGTTTGCACTATCGCTCTAGTTACTGATGAGGGTGAAACATCTTTCACAGGCATTTGGCCTGGGTCTATTGCAACAGAAGAACGTGGCACAAATGGTCATGGTTATGACCCAGTTTTTATTCCTGAAGGATTAACTCAAACAGCAGCTGAACTTGAACCAGAAGTCAAGAACGCTCTAAGCCACAGAGCTCAAGCGCTTAGTGCACTAATCAGTTACTTTAGAAGCTAGTTTTTCTTTTCTAGCCTTAATTACTTCAAGTAATACTGGGATAAACGAGATAGCCACCAAAACCAGCGTTACCAAGATCACATTTTCACTAATGAATGTAATGCTTCCTAGGAAGAACCCAAGTAGTGGAACAATCAATCCCCAAGACAAGGCTCCGATGATGTTGTAACGAAGGTAGTAGGAGTACTTCATCTTTCCTACACCTGCGGCCACAGGAATAAAAGTTCTCATAATTGGAACAAAGTGAGCAAAGATTACAGCTTTTGCTCCGTACTTCTCAAAGAACTTTTGAGCTCTAACAGCATTGTCTTGGCTAAAGAATTTTGAATCAGGGCGCTTGAATATTGCAGGTCCTGCTTTTCGTCCTATGAAGTATCCCAACTGATCGCCTATCACAGCAGAAATTGAAATAAGGATGCAGGCCAGCCAAATGGGGAAGTCGATAACACCAGCACCGATCATCACTCCAACAGCAAATAGCAGCGAGTCGCCACCTGGCAGGATGACCCCAATAAACAGCCCTGTTTCGGCTATCACAATAAGGCAGACCAGGACCATGGCCGCAGGCCCCATGCCAGAGAGGACGGTTTCATAGTCAAAGTGCAGGATGTCGTTTATATTCACGTGCCCCCAGCAGGAATCGAACCTGCGCCCCCGCCTCCGGAGGGCGGTGCTCTATCCCCTGAGCTATGGGGGCTTAGCGGATAAGCCCAGACTACCAGCGACCTAATCTATTGGGGCAGAGCCCCTTATGGCCTGCTTAGGCACTTTGGTAGACTTCAAGAACTACTGGCGTAGGCGTTGTGGCCTTGAAGCCCAACCAATCTATCCATCAAAGTAAAGGTGCAATGCGTGACCCCTGCAGATCTATCCCGCCATATTCTTGCCATCTTGGGCTCATTGCAGTCCCAGGGCAAGTTGGCAGCTGCTGATCTGCCTAGCGAGGTTGTGGTTGAAAGACCTAAGAACAGAGATCACGGTGACTGGGCAACGAATGTTGCTATGCAGTGGGCGGTCAAGCTTGGCTCAAACCCTAGAGAATTCGCTTCCATGCTGGCTCAAGAACTTGAAGGCATTTCTGGAATCTCAAAAGTAGATGTTGCAGGTCCTGGCTTTATCAATATCACCTTGAGCGCTGCTGCTGCAGGTGAACTAGCCAAGCAAATTGTTCAAGCAGGGGAAAGCTACGGCAAAGGATCAACTCTTACTGGCGTAAAGATGAACTTAGAGTTTGTTTCAGCTAACCCAACAGGCCCTATTCACATCGGTGGAACAAGGTGGGCAGCTGTTGGAGATTCGCTAGCTCGAATCTTTGAAGCTCAAGGAGCAGCTGTAACAAGAGAGTATTACTTCAACGACCATGGAGCTCAGATTGATCGGTTCGCTAGATCTTTACTTGCTGCTGCAAAGTGTGAAGCTGCTCCTGAAGATGGTTATGCAGGTGAATACATCAACCAGATTGCTGAAGCAGTTCTAAAGGCTCACCCGAACGCTACCTCGTTGCCTGAAGATGAAGCTAAAGAAACTTTCCGTGCAGCTGGTGTGGAGTTGATGTTTGGTGAAATTAGAGAATCTTTAGAAAAGTTTGGTGTTCACTTTGATGTTTTCTTCCACGAGAACTCTTTGTATGAGCAGGGTGCTGTTCAAAAAGCAATTGAAAGACTAAGAGCACTTGGCCACATCTATGACCAAGATGGTGCGGTTTGGTTACGTTCAACAACCTTTGGCGATGACAGAGACCGTGTGGTCATCAAGAGTGATGGCGAAGCGGCTTATATCGCAGGAGATCTTGCTTACTATCTAGACAAGCGTGAACGTGGATTTGATCAGGCAATTTATATGCTTGGTGCTGATCACCACGGTTATGTTCAGAGAATGATGGCCATGTGTGCAGCTTTTGGTGATGAGCCAGGAGTAAACCTAGAAATTCTTATCGGTCAACTTGTAAACCTAGTCAAAGACGGTGAACCAGTTCGTATGTCCAAGCGTGCAGGAACTGTTGTGACTATGGAAGATCTAGTTGATGCAGTTGGGGTAGATGCAGCTAGATATGCCCTTACTCGTTCTTCTATCAACTCCATGGTTGATATTGACTTAGATCAACTATCTAAGAAGACCAACGATAACCCTGTGTTCTATGTTCAGTACGCACACGCTAGAACAAAGCAAGTTGCTAATAACGCAGCATCGCTAGATGTTACTGACAGTGAATTTGATCCAAGCCTGCTGACTCACGAGAGTGAATCCAACCTGCTAGCTGCTTTGGCTCGGTTCCCAGCTGTTATGGCTCACTCATCTACTGAGCGAGCTCCACATCTAGTGGCTCGTTACCTTGAAGAAGTAGCCGGGGTTTATCACCGCTGGTATGACGCTTGTCGAGTAACTCCACTTTCAGGTAACCCTGTTGAAAGCGTTCACAGAACAAGACTGTGGCTAAACAATGCAGCTGCAGTAGTCCTAGCTAATGGCCTAAAGGTTCTTGGCGTAAGTGCACCGGAGCGTATGTGATGACTGAGAATCAATTAGCTCCAGATTGGCTATCAAAGCCTAAAGATGTGAATGCTCTATTGCCTGGTATTTGGCCTAAAAGCATGAAGCGCGATAAGGACGGCAACGTAGTTGTTGGTGGGGTAGCCGTTGGCGATCTAGTTGCTCAATACGGATCACCTTTATACGTTTTAGATAAAGTCGAGTTCTTCAGTAGAGCAAATGAAGTTATCCATGCTTTTGATAAGGCGGCAGAATCTCATGGAACGAAGTCAAAGATTTATTACGCAGGAAAAGCTTTCCTATCAACTGAGGTTGTTCGTTGGGTAGACAAGCTTGGAATGAATGTTGACGTTTCTTCTGGTGGTGAATTAGCTGTTGCTCTTGCTGGCGGAATTAACCCATCGAGAATTGGTTTGCACGGTAACAATAAATCTCACGGTGAAATAGGCAGAGCAGTTTCAGCAGGTATTGGTGTGATCGTGATTGACAGCGATATTGAAATTGAAAGAATTGCTTCAGCAGCTGGAGCACAGGACCGTATTCAACCAGTAAGACTTAGAGTAAACAGCGGTGTTCATGCACACACTCACGAATACCTAGCTACAGCCAGAGAAGATCAGAAGTTTGGTATTGCCATGGCTGATGTTCCTGCTCTTGTTGAAAAGATCAGATCACATAAGCACCTACAGTTCTTAGGCTTACATTCGCACATTGGTTCACAAATCTTTGCTGTTGAAGGTTTTGTTGAAGCTGCTAAGAGACTTGTAGCACTGCAGGCTGAAATCCTTAAGGGTGGACCAGTTCCTGAGATGAACCTCGGTGGTGGATTTGGGGTTGCTTACACTCCTGCGGATTCACCGCTACCTATTGAGCAGGTTGCCAAAGCCATTGTTGATGCGGTGGCTTCTGAATGCAAGAAGTTTGACATTGAAATCCCCGTCCTAGCTTTTGAGCCAGGTAGAGCAATCGTTGGTCCTGCAGGTATAACTCTTTACAACGTTGGAACAACTAAAGATGTTCTAGTTGGCGAGGATGCAGATATTAGAAAGTACGTCAGCATTGATGGCGGTATGAGTGATAACGCTAGACCTGCCCTTTATAGCGCTGATTACAGCGTTTGCCTAGCCTCTCGTGAATCAGATAGCGAACCTGCTCTAGTTAGAGTGGTTGGTAAGCACTGTGAGTCAGGTGACATTGTGGTTAGAGATGCTTACCTTCCTGAAGACATAACCCCGAATGACTTACTTGCTGTTGCAACAACTGGTGCATACTGCTTCTCGCTAGCTAGTAATTACAACTACCTAGCAAGAGCTGCTGTAGTTGCTGTTGAAAATGGGGAAGTTGAACTAATTGTTAGAGCTGAAACGGAAGAGGACCTTCTTTCTAGAGATGTTAAGGTATCCAAATGATTGATTACAGACCGCTAAGAGTTGCTCTTCTAGGTGCAGGCTCAGTTGGATCTCAAGTTGCCAGATTGATTCTGGAGAACAAAGCTGAATTAGCAGCTCGTGTTGGAGCAGAGTTACAGCTTGCTGGAGTTCTAGTTAGAGACAAGAGATCAGCTAGAGGTTATGACATTCCTCAGGACCTAATAACAACCGATGCTGATCAACTGATTCTTGGCGCAGATATTGTTATTGAAGTTATGGGTGGCATTGAGCCAGCTAGAACATACATTCTTGCTGCATTGAATTCTGGTAGCGATGTAATCACTGCTAATAAAGCGCTGCTTGCAACTCACGGAACAGAGTTATTTGATGTTGCCGAGCAAGTTGGTGCTCAGCTTTACTTTGAAGCAGCAGTAGCTGGAGCAATTCCAATCATTAGACCTCTTCGTGAATCTCTTGCTGGCGATAAAGTCAAACGAATTATGGGAATCGTGAATGGTTCAACAAATTACATTCTTGATCTCATGGATTCAACTGGAGCAACTCTAAAAGATTCGATGGCCGAAGCCACAAAGCTTGGTTACCTAGAAGCAGACCCTGCTTTGGATGTTGAAGGTTATGACGCTGCTCAAAAGGCAGCCATCTTGGCTTCACTTGCTTTCCACACTGAGGTTCCACTTGAGAAGGTTTACCGTGAAGGAATTACCAAGGTAACTTCTGAGCAGATTGCTGCTGCTAAGCGTGATGGCTATGTAATCAAGTTGCTTGCTATCTGTGAAAAGATTTCTGCCGATGCAGAGAACCCAGACGAAGGCATCTCAGTTCGTGTCTATCCTGCAATGGTTCCACTAGAGCACCCACTAGCTGCGGTTAGAGGAGCCTTCAACGCTGTCTTCGTTGAAGCGGAAGCCGCCGGATCTTTGATGTTCTATGGTGCTGGTGCTGGTGGTATCCAGACAGCCTCTGCTGTTATGGGAGATCTGGTATCTGCTGCTAAGCGTCACGTTGCAGGTGGACCTGGGCTTGCTGATTCTGTGCACGCTGAGTTGGAAGTGTTACCTATTAGTCGAATCAAGACTCGTTACCAAATCACATTAGAGGTAACTGACCAGCCAGGTGTTTTGGCTGCGGTTGCAAGTATTTTTGCCTCTCACAATGTTTCTATTGAAACTGTTGAGCAGTCATCAAAGATGATTCAAGCCGAAACAACAGCTTGGTTGGAAATTGGAACTCATGAAGCCAGCGATAAAGCGCTAGCTGCTGTAGTAAGTGAACTCAACGCCAGTGCTGCCGTTGAACAAATCACCTCTGTTATCAGAGTTGAAGGAGTATAAATTGGCACATCAATGGCGTGGAGTTATCAACGAGTATTTTGATCGACTAGATATTACTCCTGGTACAAAAGTTATTACTCTTGGCGAAGGTGGAACACCACTTGTTCAAGCACCTGCTCTTGCCAAACTTGTTGGTGCAGCTGAAGTGTGGCTAAAAGTTGAAGGCATGAACCCAACCGGTTCATTCAAAGATCGTGGCATGACCATGGCTGTTACCAAAGCAGTTGCTGAAGGAGCTAAGGCAGTTATTTGTGCTTCGACAGGTAATACTTCTGCAAGTGCTGCAGCGTATGCAGCTGCTGCTGGAATCAAATCTGTAGTTCTAATTCCTGAAGGCAAGATCACCATGGGTAAGTTAGCCCAAGCTGTTGCTCACAAGGCAGATATCTTGCAGGTGCGTGGAAACTTTGATGACTGTTTAGTCCTTGCCCGTGAACTCAGCGAGAACTATGCGGTTCACCTAGTGAACTCGGTGAACCCTGACCGCATTGAAGGCCAGAAAACAGCCAGCTTTGAAGTGGTCGAATCTCTAGGTTTTGCTCCTGATTTTCATGTGATGCCAGTAGGTAATGCTGGTAATTACAGCGCGTACTTCAAGGGATATCTAGAAGAATTCAACGAAGGCAACACCAAGGCTGTGCCTGTGATGTGGGGCTTCCAAGCTGAAGGTTCTGCCCCTTTTGTAGCTGGCCACCCAATTGCCAACCCAGAAACTATTGCAACTGCTATTCGTATCGGTAACCCAGCATCTTGGGATCTGGCTCTGAGCGCTAAGGATTGCAGCAGGGGAGAGTTTGGTGCAGTTAGCGATGAAGAGATCCTATGGATGCATCGATTCCTTTCTAATGAAGTTGGTGTCTTTGTTGAGCCTTCATCAGCAACAGGGGCCGCAGGTCTATTCAAGAACTCAAAGCTAGGTAAGGTTCCAGCTGGAGCGAAGATAGTGGTTACAGTCACAGGCCATGGTCTCAAAGATGTTGGCTGGGCTTTGAAGGATGCTGAAGGAAATGAGATCAGTCCTGTTTCTTGTTCCAAAGAAACAAGTGAAGTTGCTGAACTTCTTGGATTGGATAAGAACTAATGCGTTTAGACCAAGCCAACGAAATGTTGGGTAGAAAAGTTGTAGTCAAGGTTCCGGCTACTAGTGCGAACCTAGGCCCAGGCTTTGACACGTTGGGCATGGCTTTATCTTTCTATGACGAATTAGAAGTTCAGGCTGTTGATGCACTTGATGCTCAGGTTGAAGTTATTGGTGAAGGTCAGGGTGAAGTTCCAACAGGTGATACCAACCTCGTGGTTAAAGCAATTGCCTTCACTTTTGAATACCTAAGGCAACCACTTCCTGGCCTAAGACTTAGAGCACACAACTTTATTCCTCACGGTAGAGGTATGGGATCTTCAGGTGCTGCTGTTGTAGCTGGAATTATGGCAGCCAAAGGTTTACTTGAAGGAATTGTTGAAATCACTCCAGCGCAACTATTGGATATCGCTACAAAACTTGAAGGTCATCCAGACAATGTTGCCCCAGCACTTTTTGGTGGACTAACCATTGCTTGGCAAGATGAGACAGGCCCTAAGCACAAGAAGCTTTTTGTGCACAGAGGAGTCTCGCCTTTGGTTCTAGTTCCTAAGAACAAGATGTCAACAGAGCTGGCTAGATCTTTGCAGCCTGAGTCTGTGCCACATGATGACGCTGTGTTCAATGTGTCAAGATCAGCTCTTTTGATTGCTGCTTTGACCCAATCACCGGAGCTTTTATTGGCTGCAACTGAAGACCGTTTGCACCAGAACTATAGGGCTAAGGCAATGCCTGAAACCGATGCTCTAATCACTGCTCTTCGTAATTCCGGACATGCTGCCGTTGTTTCGGGGGCAGGCCCATCGGTACTGGTTTTGGCTAGTGATCCAGCCCAGAGGCTGGCTGCAGCCAGCCTGGCAGCTGAGAAGTTCCCAACATGGAGCCCTTTAATGTTGGCTGTTGACTTCAAAGGTGCTACTGTTACAACGTACAGAAATCTTGGGGCTAACTAATAGCTTCCCAAAATCTAATCCCGTAAAAACTTACGGTTCCTGCATGACAAGAGTCGTGCACCAAGCAATCCACCTCAAACAAGAAATCGATTGCTAACTAAGAAAGAGTCAAATAAAACATGGATGAAGTCCAAAAAGAAAATTCACCAAAGAGATCACGTCGCGTAACTGCAGTTCCTGCAACTGACGCTCCTGCTGAAGCTAAGAAGCCAGCCCGTGCTCGTAAGAGTGAAGATGCAGCGCCTGCTGCCCAAGCACCAGAAACCAAATCTTCAGAAGCTCCAGCTGCAGAGCGTTCAAACACCAGAACTCGTAACCGTTCAGCATCTGAGCCAGAGACAAAGTCAGAAGGATCTTCAGAGAGTTCACAAGAGCGTCCTAACCGTGACCGTGAAGTAGACAGCGAACGTCCAGAGCGTTCTGAAAGAAATGATCGTCAGGGTCAAAACCGTAACCGTAACCGCAACCGCAACCGTGGTGGCGGAAACGATCGTTTCAGAGACCGTGGTCCAAGACGTAACAACGACCGCGATGAAGTTGAAACTGAAATCTCTCCAGATGATGTGTTAGTACCTGTAGCGGGTATCTTGGACATCTTGGATAACTATGCATTCGTTCGCACCACAGGTTACCTTGCCGGCCCTAACGATGTTTATGTTTCTCTTGGTCAGGTAAAGAAGTACTCACTTCGTAAAGGTGACGCAGTTGTTGGAGCGATCCGTCAGCCTCGTGACACCGACTCACCGTCAAGAACTAAGTTCAACGCAATCGTTCGTGTTGACACTGTTAATGGTCAGACCCCTGAAGAGGCAGCGAACCGTGTTGAATTCGGCAAGCTAACTCCGCTATACCCACAGGTTCGTCTGCGTCTAGAAACAGAGCCAAACAAGCTATCAACCAGAATCATCGACCTGGTAGCTCCAATTGGTAAGGGTCAGCGTGGTCTGATTGTTTCTCCTCCTAAGGCAGGTAAGACACTTGTTCTTCAAGCTATTGCTAACTCAATTGCTGTAAACAACCCTGAGGTGCACCTAATGGTTGTTCTAGTTGATGAGCGTCCTGAAGAAGTTACCGACATGCAGAGAACAGTTAAGGGTGAAGTTATTGCTTCTACTTTTGACCGTCCAGCAGAAGATCACACAACCGTTGCAGAGCTTGCAATTGAGAGAGCAAAGCGTCTAGTTGAGATGGGTCACGACGTTGTTGTGTTGCTTGACTCAATCACAAGACTTGGCCGTGCATACAACCTTTCAGCTCCAGCTTCAGGTCGTATTCTTTCCGGTGGTGTTGATTCATCAGCACTGTATCCACCAAAGCGTTTCTTTGGTGCAGCTCGTAACATCGAAGATGGTGGATCACTAACAATTCTTGCAACAGCTCTAGTTGAAACTGGTTCAAAGATGGACGAAGTTATCTTCGAAGAGTTCAAGGGAACTGGAAACATGGAGCTTCGTCTTTCACGTTCACTTGCTGATAAGAGAATCTTCCCAGCTGTTGATGTCAACGCATCTGGTACTCGTCGTGAAGAAATGTTGATGAGCCCTGATGAGACCAAGATTGTTTGGAAGCTGCGTCGTGCACTTGCAGGTCTAGAACAGCAGCAGGCACTTGAGCTTGTGCTAAACCGTCTAAAGGAAACTAAGAGCAACGTTGAGTTCCTGATGATGGTTCAGAAGTCAATGCCAGTAGCAAGCGGATCTGAAAGCGAATAATGCTATCTTCAGTCCAGGCTTTACTGGCTGAACATGCAGAGTTGCAACAGCAACTTTCAGAGGCCTCAGTCCACGCCAATCCAGTTCTTGCAAAGAAACTTAACCGTAGATACGCAGAGTTAAACGCAATCGTTTCTGCCTACCATGCAGTTAATTCAATGCAAGCAGACCTTGATGCCGCTAAGGACATGGCTAAAGAAGATGAAGCTTTTGCGGAAGAGATTCCAGCAATGGAAGAAGCGCTTCACGAAGCAACTGAGAAACTCAGAAGACTACTTATTCCTAGAGACCCTGATGATGGTCGCGATGTGATTATGGAAATCAAGGCTGGTGAAGGTGGTGCTGAATCAGCACTATTTGCAGCTGACCTTTTCAGAATGTATATCCAGTACGCCAACAGCAAGGGCTGGAAGACAGAGATTCTTGACAAGAATGAATCTGATCTTGGTGGATACAAAGATGTTCAGATTGCTATCAAAGGCAAGTCATCAGATCCTGCTGAAGGCGTATGGGCTCACCTGAAGTATGAAGGTGGTGTGCACAGAGTTCAGCGTGTTCCAGTAACTGAAACTCAGGGCCGTATCCACACTTCAGCTGCTGGTGTACTTGTATTCCCTGAAGTAGATGCTCCTGAAGAGCTTGAAATTGCCGCTAACGAAATTCGAGTTGATGTTTTCAGATCATCAGGTCCTGGTGGTCAGTCTGTTAACACAACTGACTCAGCGGTACGTCTAACCCACATTCCAACAGGAATTGTTGTTTCTATGCAGAATGAAAAGTCTCAGTTACAAAACCGTGAAGCAGCGATGCGTGTTCTTAGAGCTCGTCTACTAGCAGCTCAGCAGGAAGCACTAGAAGCTGAACTTAGCGCTGCTAGAAAGTCACAGGTTAAAAGCGTTGACCGTTCAGAGCGAATCAGAACATATAACTTCCCTGAAAACCGTATTGCCGATCACAGAACTGGATACAAGGCATACAACCTTGATCAGGTTATGGATGGCGCACTAGAGCCTGTTGTTCAATCAGCAATTCAGGCTGATGAGGAAGCTCGCCTAGCAGCTCTTGGTGAGAACCAGTAATGAAACTCTCCACTGCCATCGAACTTGCTTCAAGCCAGTTTGAAAAGGCAGGCATCGAATCTTTCCAAGCCGATGCTGAAATACTTTTGAGCTACGTGCTTGATATCTCTAGGGGAGAGTTACAGGTTAAGGCCATCACAGGCGAAGATTTAGCTCAGAACCAAGAACAGAAGTTCATGGAACTAGTTGAAAAACGTTCCGAAAGATTCCCTCTTCAGCATCTAACCGGTGTTGCTTACTTCAGGCAGCTTGAACTTCTCGTCGGTCCTGGAGTATTTGTTCCTAGGTTTGAAACAGAGTCTGTTAGCCAGTTAGCTATCGATGCACTGCGTTTGGTGCCAGCAGATAATCCCATAGCAGTTGATCTTGCAACGGGTTCTGGGGCTATCGCTCTATCAATTGCCACTGAAGTTCCTAATGCAAAGGTCTTTGCCATTGAACTAAGCGAAGAAGCTCTTGTATACACAAAGAGAAACTTTGGTAAATACGCACCTACCGCAACTCTGGTGCAAGGCGATTTAGTTGATGCTTTTCCTGAACTAGATGGTCAAGTTGATGTTCTAGTATCAAACCCGCCTTATATCCCAGATGACATGATTCCCATCTATCCTGAGGTTCATTTACATGATCCGAGCATGGCGCTGTATGGAGGTTCCGACGGGCTTGATTTGGTTCGCAAGGTTGAACTTGCAGCTAAAAGATTGCTGAGAAAAGGCGGAGCATTAGTCATTGAACATGCTGACATGCAAGGCGAATCCATTAGGCAACTAATATTGAGTCTGGGTTGGCGTCAATGTGTAACTCATAAGGATTTAGCAGGTCGCGATAGAGCGACCACAGCGATTAGATAGGCGGGTAACTAGAAGTGCAGAAGATATTTGACTGCTCAGTTGACACAGACCTGCTTACTGGAATGCGATTAGCAAAAGTTGCCCTAGGTAGAACTGAACTTGCTGTTATTCCAACCGATACCGTTTATGGAATTGCCGCTAACGCTTTTTCTGCAGAAGCAGTTCAAGCATTGCTTGATGCAAAAGGTAGAGGAAGACAATCTCCACCTCCTGTTCTAATTGCGAATCTAAACATGGCAAGAGCTCTAGTTGAGGTTCTTCCAGAAGCTGCTGTGAAGCTTGCCGAAACATTCTGGCCTGGCGCACTCACAATGATTTTCAGAGCACAACCTTCTTTGCAATGGGACCTAGGTGAAACTAAGGGAACTGTTGCCCTAAGAGTTCCTGATCACAAGATTGCACTGGCGTTGATTGAAGAAACCGGGCCGCTTGCAGTTTCAAGTGCAAATCTTACTGGTGAGCCATCGGCAACAACTTGCAAACAAGCATTTGATTACCTTGAAAATTCAGTTGAGGTATTCCTAGATGGTGGTCCTAGCCCTAAGGGCGAAGCATCAACAATTATTGACCTAACCTCTTTGGCTGAAAGCTATGACGCTGAAGGCGAGCTAATCACTTCAGGGAAGATAAAGATTGTTAGAAGAGGTGCACTTTCAGAAGCGAAGATTCGCTCTGTGGTCGGGGATTTACTTGAAGTAAGTGCCAGCTAGTGAGGGCCTATCTACTTCTCATGGCGATAGCCGGTGTTGTTACTTACCTTGCAACATTCGTAGTTAGAAGACTTGCTGATCGATACAAGATCTACCCAAAGGCAATTAGATCTAGAGACATGCACTCAAAGCCAACACCTCGTATCGGTGGTTTGGCTATGTTTATTGGCTTTGTGGTTTCAGTTGCTATTGCTGCACCAATTGGTTGGTTTGAAGTTGTTTTTGCAGACCCAGGGCCAATTATTGCTATTTCCCTTGCCGCTCTAGTAGTTATGGCTATTGGTTTCCTAGATGACCTTTACGACCTTGACTGGACAATCAAATTGGCGGGCCAGTTCTTGGCAGCTGGTGTTCTAGCTTGGAATGGTGTCCAGATTGTTTCACTACCAATCTTTGGAATCACAGTTGGATCTTTCGGAGTCTCATTTGTTGTGACTGTGTTTCTTGCAGTGTTAGTCATGAATGCCGTCAACTTCATCGATGGCCTGGATGGTTTGGTTGCCGGTGTAGTTCTAATTGGAACTGTTGTCTTCTTTATCTATTCCTATTTGTTGGCTCAACAGATTTCGCCAACCAACTACTTCAACCTAGCTACCGTTATTTCGGCAATAGTTATCGGTATGTGCGTTGGGTTCCTTCCGCATAACTGGCACACAGCCAAGATATTTATGGGTGATGGGGGAGCGTTACTTCTAGGTCTTCTAATGACAGCTTCTGCTCTAACAGTTACAGGCCAGATAGATCCTGCTTCTTTGAAGCGAGATGATCTGGTTCCAGCAGTCTTACCTTTGATTTTGCCTATTTCTATCCTGCTACTGCCTTTACTTGATTTTGCTCTGGCTGTTGTTCGTCGACTTGCAGCAGGGAAATCTCCATTTGCTGCAGACAGATTCCACCTGCACCACAAACTTCAAGACTTTGGCCATGGTCACGTTGGCTCTGTGCTGGTTTTCTATTTCTGGAGCGCATCGGTCTCGGTAAGCTGTCTGCTTCTATTCTTGACCGACATCGTCTGGGTAGTAGCCTTTGCCGTTACCTCTATCTCATGCTCACTTTTGTATACCCTGTGGCCTGAAATTGCTCGCATCCGTTCAAGAAGAAAGATAAAAAATGTTTGATGATCTGAAGTCCGTGATGTTTAGGGTTCTAAGACTTGGTTCCCTTCTTGTTCTAGCCGTGGTTTCCCTTGGTTCAGCTATTGGGTACTTGGTAGCTGGGTTCCCTGGTGTCCTAGCGGCTTTGTCAGGCGGGGCAGCAGCCTTGGCTTTTACGGGTTTGACGGTTTTCAGTCTTTTGATCGGCTCCAAGCTAGGGCTTGGAGGATTTTTAGCCATGGTTCTAGGAGGCTGGCTTCTAAAGATGGTGCTGTTCCTAGTTATCTTCAGCCTTCTAAATAGAGCAGAATGGCTAACTCTTGAAGCAAGACCGGTCGTGTTTTTCACCATCGTGGCCGCTGTTATTGGGGGCCTTGTTTTGGACACTTGGATTGTCACCAAGGCCAGATTAACAACAGCCGTCTAATCCAGTTAAATTACTGGAAATTTGGCTGAATTGGGCGATTTTCACTTCACGAATGCTGATACGATTTGAGTATCGATTGCTGAAGTAGTAACGATAACCCACTGTAAATCGCCGCAAGGTTAGGCATAGCCTGCCCCGAAACAGGAGTCAAAACTGTTCACTGAAAAGTTGTTACTGCTGACTGCAGGATTCAACCCTGTCGCCGCTGGCGAGGGTGAATTCACTCCTCCAACTATTGGTGAATTTTATCCAGAGGTTATCGCTTTCGAAGGCACCCCTTTTGAACTAAACCGAATCATGTTGATTCGTCTATTGGTGACCACACTCCTTGTTGTTCTTTTCACTCTTTGGGCAAACAAATTCCGTAAGAGCACTGCAACAGGCCAGTTCGTACCAGGTAGATTCCAGATGTTTGGTGAGATGGCTCTGAACTTCGTTCGTAAGTCAATTGCTCACGAGCAGCTAGGGGAGAAGGACGGCGATCGCTTCCTACCTCTGCTAACCACAATCTTCTTCATTGTTTTGGGTATGAACATCACCGGTATCGTTCCAGGACTAAACATCTCTGGAACCTCAGTAATCGGCTTGCCAATGCTTTTGGCAGCAGCTGCTTATGTGACCTTCATTTACGCAGGTGTTAGAGCTCACGGAGTCAAGTTCTTCAAGAACTCTCTGTTCCCTTCAGGTGTGCCAAAGGCGTTCTACGTATTGGTAACTCCTATTGAGTTCCTTTCTACTTTTATTCTTAGACCAGTTACCCTGGCTCTTCGTCTGATGATGAACATGATCGCCGGACACCTTTTGCTGGTGTTGTGTTTCACAGCAACCCACTTCTTCTTTTTGTACGCCGATGGCCCTTTCAAGGCCTTTGGTTTGCTCACATTCACCTTCGGGTTTGTCTTCACTCTCTTTGAGATTTTGGTGGCATTCTTGCAGGCATACGTATTCACCCTGTTGACAACTGTTTACATTCAGCTGTCGTTAGCAGATGAACACTAAGAAACACAATGAACTAACAAACCGTTAGTTCAAACCATGGAAGGAAAACAAAGTGCAGATTATTCAAATAGCAGCAGAAACTGTAACTCAGGTATCACAGGTAACAGGTAACCTCGGCGTAATTGGCTACGGCCTTGCAGCGATTGGTCCTGGTATCGGTGTAGGACTAGTTGTTTCAAAGACAATCGAGTCAATCGCTCGTCAACCAGAACTTGCAGCAAGACTTCAGGTAACAATGTGGCTAGGTATCGCGTTTACCGAAGCATTGGCTCTTATCGGTCTTGCAACCCCATTCATCTTCGCAGCCTAAGGTTTCATAAATGACTATTGGAATTCACGAACTATTGATGCCGACTGCGGCGTCAGCTAACCCACTGTTACCAGCGGTAGCTGACATCGTTTGGTCTGCTGTTGTATTCGCGATTCTGCTGGTCTTCTTCTGGGTCAAGGTTTTGCCTAGCTTCAAAAAGAACATCGATGCTAGAACTGAGGCGATCGAAGGTCGTCTTGCTCTTGCAGAGAAGGCTCAGGCTGAAGCGGCAGCTAAGACTGCAAACATCGAAGCTGAACAAGCCGAAGCTCGTGCAGAAGCTGCACAGATTCGTGAAGCTGCTAGATCTGAAGGCGCTGCTATCTTGGCAGAGCTAAAGGAGCAGGCAGCACTTGAAGCAGCTCGCATGACAGAAACTGCTAAGAAGCAAATCGAATCAGAGCGCCAGGCAGCAATCATTTCTTTGCGTGCCGAAGTCGGTTCTTTGGCTCTTGATCTTGCATCTTCAGTTGTTGCACAGAATCTAAAAGAAGACAAGAACGCCTCAAGCATGGTTTCAGGCTTCCTCGCAGATCTAGAGAAAGACAGCAAGAAGAACTAATGGCTTCATCAACTCGTCAATCGCTAGCTCAAGCTAAAGCAGATGCATCTGCATACCTTGGGTCAGACCTAGCCTTTGCGACTGACCTATTTGTCGTTGCCGATGCAATCTCGGGTAGTACCCAGTTGCGCGGCATCCTCTCAGACACTTCCACTGAGAGTGCTGCTAAGGCAGATCTAATCGATCGTGTCTTCAAGACAAAGGTCAGTGCAAATGCACTCGAGTTTGTGAAGAAAGTCGCTGCACTTAGATTCTCAAGAAGCATGGACTTAGTTATCGTGTTGGAGCAGCTAGGCGTTCACGCCGCTTCTGCAACAGCAGCTAAGACATCCGTTTTGGATCTAGTGCAAGACGAGCTATTTAGTTTCCAGCAAGTAGTTGCTAGCGATCGCGATTTGCAGTTTGCTCTAAGTAACAAGAGTGCACCTAATGAAACCAAGCTTGCTTTGGTTAAGGCACTTATTGGTAACAAGGCAAACCCTGTAACACAGGCACTTATCAACCAGGCGGTTGGTTCTGCTCGTGGACGTCGCGTAGCTATTGTGATTGACCAGTTTGCTAAGCAAGTTGCAGCATATGGAGAAGCACTTGTTGCAACAGTCACCGTTTCTAAAGAACTAGAACAAAGCCAGATTGAGCGCTTGCGTTCAACACTGGCTGGCACTTACGGCCAGCAAGTAAGCCTTAACATCGAAATCGATCCTTCGATTATCGGTGGAATGGTTGTTCAAATTGCTGGTGAAATAATCGACGGAAGCGTAAGCACCCGTTTGCAAAACCTAAAGCTGCAGTTGGTAAAGGCCTCCAGCAGCATCAACCGAAGCTAACGCTTCAGAAGTAGAGGAACAAGATGGCAGATCTAAGCATCAGTCCGAATGAGATTCGCGACGCGCTGAAGGACTTTGCTAAGTCTTACGAGCCAGCTCAAGCTAGCCGTACCGAGGTCGGTCACGTCATCGATGCCGGTGACGGTATCGCTCACGTTGAAGGCTTGCCTAGCGTTATGGCTAACGAACTTCTAAAGTTCGAAGACGGCACTTTGGGTCTAGCTCAGAACCTAGACGAGCGTGAGATCGGTGTGATTATCCTTGGTGAGTTCACTCACATTGTTGAAGGTATGAAGGTTGAGCGCACAGGCGAGATTCTTTCTGTTCCTGTTGGTGATGACTTCCTAGGTCGTGTAGTAAACCCTGTAGGCGAGCCAATCGATGGTAAGGGAGAGATCAAGTCTTCTGCTCGTCGTGCTCTAGAACTTCAGGCTCCAGGTGTTATGGCTCGTAAGTCAGTTCACGAGCCACTACAGACAGGTATCAAGGCTATTGACGCGATGATTCCTATCGGTCGTGGACAGCGTCAGCTAATCATTGGTGACCGTCAGACTGGTAAGACTGCAATCGCTATCGATGCCATCATCAACCAGAAGGCTAACTGGGAGTCAGGGGACCCAACCAAGCAGGTTCGTTGTATCTATGTTGCTGTTGGTCAAAAGGGTTCAACTATTGCATCTGTAAAGGGAGCGCTCGAAGCTGCTGGAGCAATGGAGTACACAACTATCGTTGCATCTCCTGCATCTGACCCAGCCGGTTTCAAGTACCTAGCTCCATACACTGGTTCTGCAATTGGTCAGCACTGGATGTATGACGGCAAGCACGTCCTAATTATTTTTGATGACCTATCAAAACAGGCTGAGGCTTACCGTTCGATCTCGCTTCTTCTTCGTCGTCCACCAGGCCGCGAGGCTTACCCAGGTGACGTTTTCTACTTACACTCACGCCTACTAGAGCGTTGTGCAAAGTTGAACGATGAACTGGGTGCAGGTTCTATGACTGGACTTCCAATCATTGAGACCAAGGCAAACGACGTTTCTGCATACATTCCAACCAACGTAATTTCGATTACCGATGGCCAGATCTTCTTGCAGTCAGACTTGTTCAACGCTAACCAGAGACCTGCTATTGACGTAGGTATCTCGGTTTCACGTGTTGGTGGTGCAGCTCAGGTTAAGGGAATCAAGAAGGTTTCTGGAACATTGAAACTTGAACTTGCTCAGTACCGTTCACTTGAAGCTTTCGCTATGTTCGCAAGCGACCTAGATGCAGCTTCACGTCAGCAACTTGCTCGTGGTGCTCGTCTAATGCAGCTTCTAAAGCAGCCTCAGTATTCTCCATACCCAGTTGAAGAGCAGACAGTTTCTATCTGGGCTGGTACTACAGGCAAGCTTGATGAAGTTCCTGTTGAAGACATCTTGAGATTCGAAAGTGAACTACTTGATCACCTTCGTCGCAACTCACAGGTTCTAACAACCATCCGTGAGACTAACGATCTAAAGGACGACACAATCCAAGCTCTTGAAGCAGAAGTTGTGAAGTTCAAGAAGAGCTTCCTAACCGGTGTTGGTAAGCCTCTAACTTCAGTCGGCAACGAGTCTGTTGCTGCAATTGAAGAAGAAGAAGTTGATCAAGAGAAGATTGTGAAGCAGAAGCGCTAAAAAGCGTTTTGATTTCAAGAGAAAGTAAAGGACAAAGACATGGGAGCGCAACTTCGGGTCTATAGGCAGAAGATTAAATCTGCTCAGACGACCAAGAAGATCACTCGAGCCATGGAGCTAATCTCAGCCTCACGCATCTACAAAGCACAACAGCGTTTGACTGCAGCAAGCCCATATTCTCGTGCGATTACACGTGCCGTGTCCGCCGTTGCTACCTTCTCTAACATCGATCACCCGCTAACTACAGAGCCTCAAGAGATTCGTAGATCAGCGGTTGTTATCTTCACAAGCGACCGTGGTCTAGCAGGTGCTTTCTCTTCTAACGTTCTAAAGGAAGCTGAACAACTAACTCAGCTTCTAAAAGACCAGGGTAAAGATGTTGTTTACTACCTAGTTGGACGTAAGTCAGTTAGCTTCTTCTCATTCCGTAAGCGTGCCTCTATTAGAGCGTGGACCGGTGGAACAGATCTTCCTGTTTTCACTACTGCAGAAGAAATTGCTAAAGAAGTTGTTGCTCTATTCAACAAGGGCTTCGCTGATGGTGGCGTTGACGAAATTCACTTGGTATACAACAAGTTCGTGTCAATGATTAGCCAAGAGCCTCAGGTTGTTCGCCTGTTGCCTTTGGAAGTTGTTGAAGGTGTTGAGACCCCTGGGGATAACGAAATCTTCCCACTGTACGAATTTGAACCGGATGCTTCAAAGGTTCTAGATGCTCTACTACCTGTTTACATCGAATCACGTATTTTCAACGCAATGCTGCAGTCCGCTGCAGCTGAGCACGCAGCAAGACAGAAAGCAATGAAGTCAGCAACTGAAAATGCTGACAAGTTAATCAAGAACTACACCAGATTGTCGAACTCCGCTCGTCAGTCAGAAATTACCCAACAGATTTCCGAAATCGTTGGTGGTGCCGACGCACTTGTCGACACTAGCGACAAAGAATAGAAAGATAGAAGAAAATGGCCGAGAACAAGAACGCTGCTACCGGACGTATTGCCCGCGTAACAGGTCCTGTGGTTGACATCGAGTTTCCACACGATGGCATCCCTGGTATCTACAACGCTCTGACCACTGAGATCAACCTAAACGGTGAGATTACAACTCTTACCCTTGAGGTAGCTCAGCACTTAGGAGACGACCTAGTCCGTGCTATCGCACTGAAGCCAACTGATGGTTTGGTTCGTGGCCAGGCAGTGTCTGACACCGGTGCACCTATCTCTGTTCCAGTGGGTGATGTCACTAAGGGTAAAGTTTTCAACGTAACCGGTGAGATCCTCAACGGTAAGCCAGGCGACAAGGTTGAAGTTTCTGAGCGCTGGCCAATTCACCGTAACCCACCTTCATTCGACCAGCTTGAGTCAAAGACTGAGATGTTCGAGACAGGCATCAAGGTCATTGACCTGCTAACCCCATATGTTCGTGGTGGAAAGATTGGTCTATTCGGTGGTGCTGGTGTCGGTAAGACAGTTCTTATCCAGGAAATGATCTACCGTGTAGCTGAAGACCACGATGGTGTGTCAGTGTTCGCTGGAGTTGGTGAGCGTACCCGTGAAGGTAACGACCTTATCGACGAAATGACTGAGTCAGGTGTTATCGACAAGACAGCACTGGTCTTCGGTCAGATGGATGAGCCACCGGGCACCCGTTTGCGTGTTGCATTGTCAGCTCTAACAATGGCTGAGTACTTCCGTGATGTCCAAAAGCAGGACGTTCTTCTGTTCATTGACAACATCTTCCGCTTTACTCAGGCAGGTTCTGAGGTTTCAACACTTCTAGGCCGTATGCCTTCTGCTGTGGGTTACCAGCCAAACCTTGCCGATGAGATGGGTCTTCTTCAGGAGCGCATCACATCAACCCGTGGACACTCGATTACATCTCTGCAGGCAATCTACGTACCTGCCGATGACTACACCGACCCAGCCCCGGCAACAACATTCGCTCACCTTGATGCAACAACAGAGTTGAGCCGTGAAATTGCTTCTAAGGGTCTATACCCAGCTGTGGATCCACTAACTTCAACTTCTCGTATCTTGGACCCACGCTTTATTAGCGCTGACCACTATGCAACAGCTACCAGAGTGAAGCAGATCCTCCAGAAGAACAAAGAGCTTCAGGAAATCATTGCGATTTTGGGTGTTGAAGAATTGAGCGAAGAGGACAAGATCACCGTATCTCGTGCTCGTCGTATCCAGCAGTTCCTATCCCAGAACACCTACATGGCTGAAAAGTTCACCGGTGTTAAGGGTTCAACAGTTCCTCTAAAGGACACCATCGAGGGCTTCTCAGCTATCGCTAACGGTGACTTCGACAACGTAGCAGAACAAGCGTTCTTCAACGTTGGAGGTTTGGAAGACGTTGAGCGTCAATGGGCAAAGATCCAGGCAGAGACTTCTAAGTAATGAAGACACTTCGTGTTGAACTAGTTGCTGCTGACCGCGCAGTGTGGTCAGGAGAAGCCAAGATGGTGGTCGCTAAGACAATCGAAGGTGAAATCGGTATACTCGCAGGACACGAACCATTGCTTGCAATCCTAGGAGTAGGAGATGTTCGCATCACCCTACCAACAGGAGAGAGCATCAAGGCAACAGCTGCTGAAGGGTTCCTTTCAGTTGAGCACGATGTAGTAACCATCGTCGCTAGAGATGCTCAGCTAGCCTAAAGATCTAAAGAGAAAAGCCCCGAGGTTATCTCGGGGCTTTTCTTATTACCTATTTCTATAAATCTTCAGGTTTTCCTGTTTGTTTCACTTCAAGCTTTTGCTCTTCAATAATCAGAGCTGAGTTGTGAGCTGATGGGGCGAATATTTCATTCATGGCAAACATTGCTCCGCCCATAGAACCGCCAGGGCGCTTTTTAGCCTTCTTGTTGCGGCGACCAGCAGGTATGCCAACAGCAAGAGCGATAACAAGAA
>JBILRF010000002.1:0-80433 GCA_044372795.1 Rhodoluna sp.
GTCGTCTGCCTCTGCCATTGGGCTATGGGGGCGCACCTATTTAGTTCTTGACTAAGCCTTAGGGCGTGAGGCCCAGGTCTCAAAGATCTGGCGAGGGTTCTCGGTAGCCGCAATTGAAACAATGTCGCGCTTGAAGACGAAGTTTGAAATCCAGCCCATGATTACTCTGTGCTTTCGCTCAAACATAGGCATAGCTAGACCATGGTAGACACGGTGAGCAAACCAGGCTAGCAGACCCTTTAGGACAATGTTTCCTGACTGGAAGACACCATTGTATAGACCAAGACCTGCAACTGCTCCTGCGTTCTTGTGCTTGTATTCCAAGATGCCTTCGTTGCGAAGAGTGGAAACTAGATTCTTAGCAAGTAGCTTGCCCTGACGAACAGCGTGCTGAGCGTTAGGAACACAGAAGCCACCAACACCGCCACCAGATAGATCTGGAACTGCAGCAACATCTCCAGCTGTCCAAGCACCCTCAAGTGCTTGACCATCTTTATTAACCTGAAGTGTTGGAAGAGCTGAGATTCTTCCTCTGTCATCTAGTGGAAGGTCTGTGTTCTTAACAAAAGGAGATGCCATAACACCCGCAGTCCAAACGATTACATCGCTCTCAAACTTCTCACCAGTAGAAAGTTCAACAACACCGCCAGCAGCTGAAACCAGCTGAGTGTTTAGGTGAATCTTTGCTCCACGACGATCTAGATCTGAAAGAACCCACTCAGAAGTCTTCTGTGAAACCTCAGGCATGATTCTGCCCATAGCTTCGATGAGGTGGAAGTGAACATCTTTAAATTCAAGTGTTGGGTAGTAACGAAGTAGGTAAGAAGCTAGGTTACGCATTTCAGCGAATACTTCAATACCTGCGAATCCTCCACCAACAACTATGAAGGTCAATAGTCTGTCTCTTGCTGGACCTTCCGGCAGGTTAGCTGCCTTATCGAAGTTAGTAAGAATGGTGTTACGAATCTCAACTGCTTCTTCAACAGTCTTTAGACCAATAGCGTGCTCAGCAACACCTGGAATAGGGAAAGTTCTTGAAACAGCTCCCGCTGTCATAACTATGTGATCGTATGACTGCTTAGTTTCACCAACACCTGGGAGTACTAAGGTGGCAACCTTGTTGGCGTGATCAACGTCAATCATGGTGCCGTTGATGATGTTGGTGTTCTTTAGGTGTCTGCGGTGTGAGACAACTGTGTGTCTAGCCTCAATCGAACCTGCAACAACTTCTGGCAGGAACGGCTGGTAAGTCATATATGGAAGTGGGTCAACTAATGTGACCTCTGCTTCACCTTTACCTAGGAGTTTCTCTAGTTTGAATGCTGTGTAGAAACCGGCGTAACCGCCACCGATGATCAAGATTTTTTGCATGCTGGTAAGTCCTAAGTGTTTTTTATCTTTTGGTGAGAGCAACTGTGCGCTCCTTTGATTTTACTGGTTAGAACGCTTGCAGAAGCACTTGTTGGCATCAAAGCCAGCAGCTTCTAGCCCTAAATCACCAATAACGTTGAATCCTGGCCCTTTAGCCAAGGAATGAGCTGCCAGAGCATGCAAACACTTGACTCTAGTTGGCATTCCCCCAGCACTAATCCCAGCCAGTTCCTCAACGAATTCAATAGCCTCACGCTCAGCGATGTAATCCTCATGAGCCTTTAGATAGTTCTCGGCTAGCTCAGCTTCTTCGGCTAAGCGATCCTGCAGAGTAACCATAAAGCCCTCTGCTTCTAAACCACTAAGAGCAGCTGAGGTAGCAGGGTGAGTTAGGTAGTAAAAGGTAGGGAAAGGTTCACCGTGAGCAAGTCGTGGTGAGGTTTGCACAACCATAGGCTTCCCACAAACACATCTTGCAGCAATACCTAAGACATCGCGCATAGGTCGACCTAGTTGAGCTTGCATCTCTTGAAGATCAGCTTCTGTTGCTTGAGTTATTGGCATTATTTACTAGCTGAGGATTTGGTTTCGGAAACTGGTTGATCTAGGCCTGCTCTAATGACCGATTGAACTAGGCCTTTGGCCCAGTCTTTCTTAGTTGTGCCAATAGTTTGTGAGAAGTCAGAGCTGTTCTTCTTTTGAGCAAGTAATGCTCCAACAGTTCCACTGGTGTCAGAAAGGTTTAGACCATCGGCATCTAGAACTAGGTAACTGATTTCACCAGGAACAACATAGAACAATCTGTCTCTAGCTTGAGCTCTGATGTATACCGGGTCATCCCAGCGTTCTTTCTCTTCAGTGATGTTTTCTAGGTTTTGTTTAGCTTCATTAAGCTTTGCCTCTAGTTGATTGATCGTAGTTTGCATAACAAAGTAATCGCTGACACCAGGACCAATAGATACAACACCAAAGACAATCAGGATGATAGTTAGAAGAGTTGAAGGAGTCCAAGAGAACCTACTGGTTACTCTTTGTCGAACAGTGCCAACCTTGCTTTGAGCAGATGCTCTAACATTGACCTTCCTGTTTGGACTCTTTGCCATCTTTATCTAACTAAGCCTTGTAACGAGGGAAAGCAGCTGCTCCTGGGTAGTAAGCAGCATCAGCTAGTTCTTCTTCAATACGAAGTAACTGGTTGTATTTAGCAACTCTTTCGCTTCTTGCAGGAGCACCGGTCTTGATCTGTCCAGCGTTAGTTGCAACAGCTAGGTCAGCAATGAAGGTGTCTTCTGTTTCACCTGAACGGTGAGAGATGATTGCCTTCATACCTGAACGCTGTGCAAGTGATACCGCATCTAGAGTCTCAGTTAGAGTTCCGATCTGGTTAACCTTCACCAAGATAGCGTTACCAGCTAGTTCATCGATACCCTTCTGCAAACGAGCAGGGTTAGTTACATACAAGTCATCGCCAACAAGTTGAACCTTGTTACCAAGGGCAGCTGTAATCTTTGTCCAACCAGCCCAGTCATCTTCAGCTAGTGGATCTTCGATAGAAACTAGTGGGAAGTCCTTTACTAGCCCTTCGTAGTAAGCAATCATTTCATCGCCAGAAAGTTCTTTACCTTCGAAGCTGTACTTACCAGTCTTCTCATCAAAGAACTCAGTAGCAGCAACATCAAGTGCTAGACCGAAGTGCTTACCTAGAACGAAACCAGCCTGACCAATAGCTTCTGAAATAAGTTCTAGAGCTGCGCGGTTAGTTGGTAGATCAGGAGCGAAACCACCTTCATCACCAAGACCAGTTGCTAGGTTCTTAGAGTTCAGAAGAGCCTTTAGTGAGTGGTAAACCTCAGTACCAGCACGGAGTGCTTCTGAGAAAGAATCAAAACCGATTGGAACAATCATGAACTCCTGAATGTCAACACCGTTGTCAGCGTGAGATCCACCGTTGATGATGTTCATTAGAGGAACAGGAAGTGTGTAAGCGTTAGGTCCACCTAGGTAACGGTATAGCGGCTGACCAGTTGACTCAGCAGCTGCACGAGCGTTAGCAAGAGAAACACCAAGGATTGCGTTAGCTCCAAGCTTTGACTTAGTTGGAGTTCCATCCATACGGAGTAGAGCTGCATCAACAAGTCTCTGATCTAGTGAGTCAAAGTCAATCAGACCAGTCTCATCGTGACCAATCTCATCAACAACAGCCTTCACTGCATTTAGAACACCTTTACCCATGTAACGCTTCTTGTCGCCATCACGAGATTCGTGAGCTTCAAAAGCACCGGTTGAAGCACCTGATGGAACAGCAGCTCTACCAAATGATCCATCTGAAAGTAATACTTCAACCTCAACAGTTGGGTTACCTCTTGAGTCAAGGATTTCTCTTGCGCCGATTGCGTCGATGATGGACATTGTTCTCCTAGTTATTTATTTCTTGAAATAAGGCCTTAGCCTCTAAAAATCACGCCTTTGGGGTTACTCTCAAGTTTAGTTGCCGATTGGCTTAAAGTTCAGTTCGGCAGTGTCGCCAGCAACCAGAGCAAACTGGCTAAAACCAGCCTCAAGCATGCTATCTAGCAGGATGTTGAGCTTCTTAGGCTTGAGTTCAAGTCGAACAGACTTACCTTCCGCAATTAGTTCCTTCTGGAACCTAACTGCATTCTTTATGCACTCAACACTTGAGTCTTCAAGGACTAGTAGCACTCCATTAGTAGGTGTAGTTGTTTCAACTAGGTCCACTACTCTTTCAAAGCCAATAGATATACCAACTGCAGGAACATCTGTTCCTAGCCACTTACCAACCATGCCGTCATAGCGGCCACCGCCACCAATAGCAGAACCTTCACCTGGCATCTCAATCTCAAAGATGGTTCCGGTGTAATAACCCATACCTCTAACCAGGGTTGGATCAAAGCGTAAACGTCCTGCATCAACCGCAGAGAACAAAGGAGACAGCACTGAAGGAACAGTTAGGTCAGCAGCTAATAACCAAGCATTGGCTTTATCAGCAACCTCATCCCCTAGACGCTCACGCAGTTCACTAACAACACCTGTGACTTCAATCTTGTCTAACTTGTCCAAGGTAATAAGCGCAGAAGATCTATCTGCTTCTTTCACACCAAAAGAATCAAGTAAAGAAAGAAGCAGTTCTCGATGGTTCACCCTTATTACTGCCTTAGATAACCCAAGCGCATCTAAAGCAGCGAGAGAAGCATTTAGTAGTTCAATCTCAGCAAGAACAGAGTCATCACCAATGATGTCGATATCACACTGAACAAACTGACGGTATCTACCCTTTTGTGGTCTTTCAGCTCTCCAGACTGGACCCATCTGAATAGCTTTGAAGACAGAAGGTAACGAAGACCTGTTGGTTGCATAGAACCTAGTCAGAGGAACAGTTAGATCAAATCGAAGACCTAGGTCTGCCAACACATCAACAGATTCCAAAGACTCTAAAGCACTGTCTAGTTCAGCCCCACGCTTCATAACTCGGTAGGCAAGCTTCTCGTTATCCCCACCCTGACCTGAGGTCAAACGATCTAGGTTCTCTAAAGTAGGTGTTTCAACCTCCTGGAAACCAAAAGAGCTATAAACACCTTTAATAACCCCTAAAACACTCTCCCGCTTAGCCTTCTCGGCAGGCAGGAAGTCCCTCATACCTCTAGGTGGGTTTATGTCTTTAGCCATGGGTCAAGTTTGGCACATAACAATAAGTCACTAGATGCTGACACGAAGACCAATTCGAGCTGCTTTAAGTCGAGAACCTATTTTTTAGTGGTAAATTTTGTAATCGCGCTAGGTGCTCCTGTGCCGATCTTGTTGATGGCTGAAACTCGGTAATAGTAAGTTTTAGGCGGTGTGATGCCGATAAAGAAATGAAACGATGGCGTTGGGGACTTGAATTGGTATTTCCAAGTCTTACCTTTGTCTGTTGAAAACTCCACTTTGTAGCCAGTGATTTTTTCACCACCGGTAGACTCAGGTCTTTGCCATACTAAATAAACTTTGGCCTTCGGGTTGGTTGTAACTTCAAATTCTCTGGGAACACCTGGGGCTGAAGACAAAGTGCGCACAGAAGTATAAGAATATGCCCCGATTTTTTGTCCCGAGACTGAAGCTAACCTGATCTGATATGTTGTACCAACTTTTAAGTTCTTTGCAGTCAATGATGTGGACTTTGCAGAGGACACCGGCAAAGCCTGCCAGTCAGTTCCGTTTGAAGATATCTCTGCAGAGTATCCGGTCAGGTTGAAGTCTGCACCTCCCACAGGTGGAACCCAGTTCAACTTAAGTCCTGAAGAAGTTAAGTTGCTAACTTTTAGTTTTGTTGGATTTAGGGCATTGTTTGCGCTTGGCGTGGATCCAAAAACTGTAGCCCAAGTAAATAATTGGTATTTAGAAAAAGCAACTAGACCGTTGTTTCCTCTGACTCTAAAAGTAAAGTTTGAATTCTCTGGAAGATCAGTGAGCTGAGCCGAAGTTTTCAAGATGTCCGAAACAGTAGTGGTGGTCCAGTTCATATTGTCTACTGAATACTGGACTGTGTACGAGCTCATCAGCGGCAAGCCGGAAGTTTTAGGAAAATCCCAAGTGAGAGATCCAGAAGTTGGATTTGTTGCCTTAAACTTCAGGTTTGTTGGTGCAGCTGGCTGATTTGCCAAGGTCTGATAGACAATCAGTTGTGGCTCTTGCCTAACTGCCTGCTGACTAAATATGTCTTGGGCATAGGATTGACATCGTATCGGACCTGTCATCGCGTCTTTATTGATTCCCATTCGAATTGTGACGTCAAGTGACTTTGAATTAGTGTTCCCATTCAATTCAAAGGGTTGGCTTACTGGGTAAAAATTGGAAAAAATTCTGTTTTCGAAGTTTAGATCCAGTACCCCAACTGATGTGCAATTATATTGGAGACGTTTAAACCCGGAAATGTCTGACGCCTTGAAATTGACGTTGATGAATATGTAGCCACTCTCGCCTACATCCACTGAATCTCTATCTCTGGTGATTGTGAGCTCTGGAGCATCACTATCAAAGGAACATAGTTCATTCTTTGTTTCACCGATGTCAAAGTCACAGAGGTTGGTGCCATCGCCGCCGTCAAAAGTATCAATTCCTTCTCCACCTCCTAGTCGGTCATCCCCTGTTCCACCAATTAGGCTGTCGTTTTCGTTTTGCCCATAGATGATGTCGTTTCCAGAATCGCCCTGCAAGATGTCATCACCGTCGCCACCTTCCAATGTGTCGTTACCCTCACCTCCGTAGATAGTGTCAGAGCCAGAGGATTCAACAAGTTTGTCGTCACCATTTCCACCGTAAACGACGTCATTACCTCCAGAACCCTCAGTTCTGTCGTTTCCGTCTTCCCCGTAAATTAGATCTACGTTATCTGCGCCAGAAATTATGTCGTTTCCAGGTCCGGCATAAACCAAATCGATAATCTCATCTGAAATTCCGTCGGCATAGTTGCTTATTGTGTCGTTGCCTCCATAGGCGTAAATCTTGTCTGAACCTTTTTCCCCGCCGATTGTGTCATCACCTGGCGTTGCTCGAATGAGGTCATCGCCTCGACCGCCCCAAAAAGTTCCACCGGTACCGAGAGTTGCATCAAGTATGTCGTCTCCGTCACCACCGCTCATGCCTCCACCTGCGGGTCCAGTGAAAGTTAACACGTCATTGCCGTCTCCCCCACCGAGGCTTTCGAAGCCTGGGCCAGCGGCTGTAAGAGAATCATTTCCCTCGTCTCCAGCCAAGATGTCATCGCCGCCTTGACCGTCAAGAGTGTCATTGCCTTCCCCACCCCAAAGCTTGTCATCTCCTGCACCTCCCCAAAGAACATCATCGCCTGAACCAGCTTTTGCCCAGTCAACTCCAGAACCTCCATTTATCAAATCATTTCCAGCGAAGGTTTCAATTTGGTTCAGAGCAGCATCGCCACTGATGACGTCAACGCCATCGGTTCCAAAAATGTAATTAGAACCCAAGTTGTCTACAATCTTGGAGGAAGTGCCTAGACGTGCATCGATTTTGTCGTCACCGGCACCGCCATCGATTACCACTGCACCTGAGCCTTCAACGATGATCACATCGTTACCCGCTAGTCCATTTATGGTGTCATCTCCACCAGCATTGCAAATAACATCGTCCCCAGAAGTTCCATTGATTGTTTCAGAGGCACTTGTGCCAACGATTGTGCAAGGTGGATAGGTATCAGCTTGTGCAGGGATTGCTGCGAGTCCTGAAAAAATCAAAGCGATAGCTGCTGCAGATGAAAAAGTAAGCCGACCCATTAGATCCCCGTTCCTAAATGTATACAACCTCAATCCTAGCCCCCCCTATTTCATGAATACATTTTGAACAAATTGCTCAAGAATCTCTGTTTACCTGACTTGTATCTTGAGATCAGAGTTAAACGGTCATGCCAGACATTCCATAATGCGCACATTATTAACTTGAAAAACTTTGTTAGTCCTCAACCCCAATAACCCCAGCATCACTAGCTGAAAGTACTTCTGCTTTCCTGATGTCATCTGATAGGTCTCTAACTGCTGTTCTTAGGGCTCTTTCAGGGTCTAGGTTATTGGTCTTAGCTGCTTGAACTATGGCTAGGAGCAATGCTCCTAGTTGTTCTTCATCCTCTAGTTGGATTGGTGATTCTGCTTGTTTATCTAGCAGGTTGATCTTCTGGGCTTTGCCTATTACTTTGCTAGCTAGTGCTAGAGCAGGTAGTGCTGGAGGGATACCGTCTAATACTGATGCTCTTTCAGGTTTCTCTTTTTGTTTGTGGTTATCCCAGTTGAGCATCACATCATCACCTGTGTTGGCTTTGTATTTCTCAAGTTCTTCAGGGGTACCAAATACGTGAGGGTGTCTACCCTCCATCTTTTCTCTAGTGAACTTAGCAACATCTTCGATGTTGAATGGTTCTCCTAGAGAACCTGTTTGAGCTAGATCTGAGTGGAAGAGAACTTGGTATAAAACATCCCCTAGTTCTTCTAATACATCTTCTCTAGTGCCCGACTCAATTGCATCTATTAGCTCATAGGTTTCTTCTAAAAGGTATTGAACTAGAGACTCATGTGTTTGTTCAGCATCCCAAGGGCATCCACCTGGAGATCTAAGTTTGTTTGCTGTTTGGATCAGTTTGTCTAGTTCGCTCATGGTGCTAGTTTGCCAGAGGCTGGGGATAACTCAGGTAGTGAAATGGCAAGCCTGCTTTACTTACCAACATGTCTGAAACTGGATCGCTTTGGTCGCTCACTTATTGCGATGAGACAAAGTTCTTTCGGGATGTGAGTGACTTGCCTTCAGATTCGCGCTATGTATTGAAAATTGCACTTGAATCCATTCTTTTAGCTCAAGGAATGGATTTAGCTGCTGGTCCTTGGCTTAAGAGTTTAAGGGGTGGACTTTGGGAGTTTCGAATTGGCCCCTCCATCAAAGCAGTATTCTCAAAGGCAAATTTCAGATCACCTTTGCCTATTCCAAATACAAGAATTCTTATCCGGGTGTATTGCACTTTCAGAAATAGACAAATCATGCTTGTTGGGTTATTCGATAAACAGCGCTACGGGTCTGGAAAAAGACAAGCTAAATCAATAGAAAACGCTAGAAAGCAGTTGTTGACTTTTGAAACTGGGGGATAGATGATTACATATATGAAATCAACAAATTCAACCAAAACCAGCACTCATGAGGAAGTCTGGGCCAAGATTGAAGCTTCCTACACTGCGGAAGATCTTCGACAGATCAAGCCCCTGAAGGCCATTGTTGCCGCTTCAACATTCAGAAATGATGTGGCCAAGCTAATCAAGGCAAAGCGCGAAGCATTAGACATGAATCAAAGAGATTTCGCTAAGTACCTAGGAATAAGCCAGCGTGATGTTTCTCATTTAGAGCAGGCAAAAGGTAATCCAACCATCTCCACGCTATCGGTAGTTTTTTACATGCTCGACATTGAGTTAACAGTTACTCAGCGATAAATACTTGAGCTAGGAAAACCCAAGCCCAATCAATCAGAGCCCTGTCTTCAAGAATCTCTCCTTGAGAGTCCTTAGGTGCTGGAACGGATAGTTGCTTGGCAGAGGCTAGATACCTAAGCCCTGGATACATGTGACTAAGTTGAATCTGGTGAGCTTCGGTTAATTCAACTGGGGTTAGCTTGAACTGGTTACCGATCATCATCACATCTTTTAGATTCAACCTGTTGCACTGCTGTCTTAGTTCTGTTACATCAATCAGGTTCTTGACTGACTGAGGTGCTTTTCCATATCTATCTTCGAGTTCTTGGAAGATGGCATCTAGTTGTGCCCTTGTTCCAAGTTCTCCACTAGCTGCAGAGAGCTTGTGATAAGCCTCAAGTCTTAGTCGTTCTGAATCAACGTATTCGATTGGGATGTGTGCATCGATTGGTATCTCTAGTTTTAGTTCTGCAGGAGATTCATGTTTGATGCCCTTGAATTCATCTACTGCTTCACCAATCATTCTTAGGTATAGATCAAAGCCCACTCCTGCAATGTGACCTGACTGCTCTCCCCCGAGTAAATTACCTGCTCCACGTATTTCTAGGTCCTTTAGCGCTACCTGCATACCTGAACCAAGTTCATTGTTAGCAGCAATAGTTGAGAGTCTGTCTAGAGCAAATGGAGATAGTGGCTTATCTGGTGAATATAGGAAGTAAGCATAGGCACGTTCCCTAGAACGCCCCACTCTTCCTCTGATCTGGTGTAACTGGGAAAGACCAAAGTTCTCTGACCTATCAACAATCAAAGTGTTGGCATTAGGAATATCAATACCGGCTTCAATGATTGTTGTTGCAACGAGTACGTCGTATCTTCTTTCCCAGAAGTCAATAACAACCTGCTCTAGTTGCGCTTCGTTCATCTGGCCGTGGGCAACTGCAATCCTGGCTTCAGGAACTAGCTCTGCTAACTGGGATGCGACCTTGTCTATGGTGTCAACTCGGTTATGGACAAAGAAGACTTGTCCTTCTCTAATGAGTTCTCGGTGGATAGCAGCTGCTACCTGCTTCTCGTTGTATGGACCGATGTATGTCAATATCGGGTGGCGCTCTTCAGGAGGGGTAGCCAGAGTAGACATTTCTCTAATTCCTGTGATGGCCATCTCTAGGGTTCTAGGGATAGGGGTAGCTGACATGGAGAGCACATCAACGTTGGTCTTTATGTCCTTGAGCTTCTCTTTGTGTTCAACGCCAAAGCGTTGTTCCTCATCAATGATGATTAGCCCTAGATCTCTGAACTTGACCCCTGAAGACAGCAATCTATGAGTTCCAATAACAACATCAACTTCACCGGTTGCAAGTGCTGCAATTGTTTCTTTAGATTCTTTGGCGGTTTGGAATCTAGATAGCGCTCTGACATTTACAGGGAAGCCAGCAAATCTTTCAATGAAGGTTTCAACGTGTTGACGAACTAACAGTGTGGTTGGAACTAGAACAGCAACTTGCTTGCCATCTTGAACTGCCTTAAAGGCTGCTCTAATCGCAATCTCTGTCTTGCCGTAGCCAACGTCTCCCGCAACCAATCTGTCCATAGGAACAGGTCGTTCCATGTCTCGCTTGATTTCTTCAACTGTGTTTAGTTGATCAGGTGTTTCAACAAACGGGAAGCTATCTTCCATCTCTCTTTGCCAAGGAGTGTCAGGCAAGAATGCATAGCCTTTGGCATTCATTCTTGCTGAATAAAGTTTCACTAGGTCAATAGCAATCTTGCGAACAGCTTTTCTAGCATTGCCTTTGACCTTGGACCAGTCAGAGCCACCCATCTTAGAAAGAACAGGTGCTTCCCCACCAACATATCTAGTTAGGAAATCTAACTGATCAGTTGGAACATACAAAACATCTCCTGCTAGCCCTCGCTTTGATGGAGCATATTCAATAGTCAGATATTCTCTGGTGTGTTTAGATGCTCCAACACCCATCTGTCTTTGCACCATCTCAACAAAGCGACCAATGCCATGAATCTCATGAACAACATAATCCCCTGCCTTGAGAGCTAGTGGGTCAACAGCTTGCCCACGTTTAGCAGCAAGCTTTGGTCGCTTAGCTTGGTTATAGCCAGCACCTCTACCAAAGAAGTCACTATCGGTTAGCAAGATAAGTTTTGATTCAGTTGAAGCAAAGCCTTTTCTTATTGGTGCTTGGATCAAGATAACTTCTGTTACCTGTGCTTCAACACTTGCAATTGCTTCAGGAAGCTCTTCTACTACTCTTGCTGGAATCTTTGCTGCCTGAAGTAACTCAGCTATGCGCTCAGCTGTTCCATGGCCAGGAGATGCTATAACCACCTGCTGGCCTTGAGCCAACTGGTCAGTGATGTAATCAACTGGTTCAACATCTAGTCCCTTGAAGTTAGGGATCTCTAAAAGGTTTAGCTGTATCTGTTGGGTTTCATCAGCTAGGAATGCTGAAACACTAACTAGTTGCCTGTCATCTAGTGCTGTTGTGAAATCATGCAGAGTCTTGAATCCTCCAGCACTTAGATCAATAGGAGCCTTAGCTCCCTCTAATGCAGCATCCCAGGCTGCATGTAGGAACTCCTCATTGGTTTCAATGAGGTTGGCAGCTCTTGCCATGGACTTCTCTGGAGATAGCAAAACAACATAAGCATCTTTAGCCATGTAGTCAGAGATCTGACCTAGAGAACCAACTAGTGCAGGAGCTAGCGACTCCATGCCATCAACAGGTATTCCCTGACCTATCTTGGCAAGCATTGTTGAAAGGTTAGGAAACTCATGTTCCATCTCACGAGCACGAAGTGCTACCTCAGGAGTGATGATGATTTCTCTTGCTGGATAGATAACTAGTTCATCTGGTCTGCCATCAAGAGATCTCTGATCAGCAACGCTGAACTCTCTCATCTGCTCTAGTTCATCACCAAAGAACTCAAGTCTTATGGCATGGGTTGAAGTTGTTGGGAAGATATCCAGAATGCCACCACGAACAGCAAACTCTCCACGCTTAGTAACCATGTCAACTCTTTGGTAAGCAATCTCCACTAGCTTCAGAGTCAACTCAGGAAGTAAGTACTCTCCACCCACCTTTAGTTCCAGTGGTGGATAGTCAGCTAAACCTAAGACCACTGGCTGCAGAGCAGACCTAATAGATGCAATAACAAAGACTTCCTTGTTGCTCTTTTCTTTGTTGAGCTGATTGAGCCTATGTAAAGTCTTTAGTCTTCGACCAACGGTTTCAGCAGAAGGGGAAAGTCTTTCGTGAGGAAGAGTTTCCCAGGAAGCAAACTCTAGAACTTCAGCATCTGGGTTAGTGGTGTTTAGAAACTCAACCAGATCTTCGGCTTCTCGACCCGAGCTAACAACCACCAAACACTGCTGAGATAGCTTCTTAGACTTACGTAGTTCAGCAACAGCACTCAAGATCCAGGGCTGGGCACCTGTAGGTGCAACTATCTCCACACGCTTGTTTTGTAGGGCTTTACTGACCTGAACGAATGGATATGCATCTGAAACGCGTGCGACAAGGCGCGAGCACCCCTCAGAAACTCTTATCGCGTCCATGGCATCAAGTCTATGTCTAGGGATGTGAAGGTAAAATCGTCTTGTTTACACATTCAAGAGCAAAGGTGAGTCAATGGAGCCACAAGATTCAGGAACCACCCCTAAAGCAAGCTCCCCTAAACGCCTTAGATCAGTGCTGCTAGCCATTACCTCGTTAGTGGCAATCGCTGCTGGTGTGATTGCTTTCCTGTTGCTTACCAACATCGACAAAGAGAAAATTGCAATCTTGCCCACTAGTTGTGAACTACCTCAACTTCAAGCTGACTATGGCTTGTTAGTCGAAGGTGGTGCCCCTTCTGAAGAAGGTATAGACCCAAGCACCTTTTACTGCACTGGAGATTCTGTAGGCAACTGGATGGGTGAAACCTTTATTGGTATTGGCCCACAGGTTCATTACTCAGACATCAACTATTACACTCCTGAAATTGGCAATGACCAGGCATGGCTCTCCTCTATCGAACAACGTAAGAGTGGTGGACCATACGAATACATTGAAACATCTTTAGAGGATTACCCGCTGCTATACGACTGCTACGCACCTAATGAAGGTGATTCTGAAGTCATGACTGCAGCTTTATACGTAAATGGAATTGTTGTTGATTACTGGAATGAAGGCTGTCTTGATCAGAACAAGAAGTATCTGCTTGAAGCAGCTGAAAGTATCGCAGTCAACTAGTTTGGGGAATGGTATTTCTGCTGTGCTTCAGCTAAGCCACTAGTTGTAATTGCTTCAATCATGTCTGCCGCTATTTCCAAAGTGGTTGGCAGTTCTTCTCTTTCGGTTGAGTTGAAGTTTTGAAGAACAAAGTCGGAAGTTTCCATGCGTCCAGGTGGTCTACCAATACCAACTCTTAGTCTGATGAAGTCATTGCCGATGGCACTGATGATATCCCTGAGTCCATTGTGGCCACCGTGACCACCAGAGAACTTGATCTTTAGGGTTGCTGCATCAATGTCTAGTTCGTCATGAATGACGATTAGGTTCTCTGGCTTTAGGTCATAGAACTTTAGAAGGTTAGCGGTAGGTCCGCCTGAGGTGTTCATGTAACCAAGCGATTTAGCTAGAACTAGCTTTGGTGCGCCAAAGCCAACTCCTAGTTTGCCTTCGGCAACCAGTGCATGGGCTTTGTGTTGTTTGTATGTTGCATTGGTTCTTTTAGCAAGAACATCTAAGACCATTTGACCGACGTTATGCCGGTTGTGAGAATAGTCGGGCCCGGGATTACCGAGCCCGACTATTAGATAAGTCTTAGTAGAGATAACTACTCTGCCTTAGGTGCTTCTGCTGCAGGTGCTGCTTCTTCAGCTGCACCAGCACCGGTACCAACAACAGATGCGATTAGCTCATCTGGTGCAAAGTCAAGCTTTGCTCCAGCTGGAAGCTTGATGTCCTTAGCAGTTACGTGGAAACCAAGACCTTCCTTGTTGAAGATAACCTCAACGAATTCCGGAATGGTGGTTGCATCTACTTCTAGCTTTAGAGTCTTGTGCTCTAGATCGATAACAGTTCCTGACATTGACTCTCCAACGATGTGTACTGGAACTTCAACGTGAACTCTTTCACCCTTGACGATTTCAACAAGGTCAACGTGTTCGATTACTTGAGTAACAACATCCTTAGATGCGCTCTTCACTAGAACAGTTTCCTTCTTGCCGTTTAGGTCTAGCTCGATGATTGCGTTCTTGTGACGAAGCACAAGTGCGATTTCGTGAGCTGGAAGTGTGATGTGACGTGGCTCTGAGCCGTGTCCGTAGATAACAGCAGGAGTTCTTCCAGCTGCTCTTGACTTACGTGCTGATCCTTTACCAAAGCTGGTACGGAATTCGCCGACTAGTTTGTTCTCTGACATGAGTTTTCCATTTCTTTTAGGTGTTCAACTCAAGCGTGTTACGCGAGGAACCCTGGCTCTAAAGCCTTGACCCCGTCGATTACGGTTACGATTTGTAACCCTCGCCGTTGTTTCTAGTGAAGTCTATTGGGCTTATAGCCCTGTTGGCAACCTCAGATTTAGACGTGACCATCAAACAGGCTAGTTACGCTGTCATCGTTGAACACCGATGAGATTGCTCTAGCGATAAGGGGTGCAATTGATAGCACGGTTAGCTTGTCAAACATCTTTGAAGGGTCAATTGGCAAGGTGTTGGTAACAATCACATTGTCAACATCTGCTCCCGAGAGTCTCTCCACTGCTGGATCACTAAATACAGCGTGGGTTGAGGCAACGATGATGCGTCCTGCACCGTTATCTCTAAGCGCCTTAGCAGCAGCGACAATAGTTCCTGCTGTGTCAATCATGTCGTCCACTAGCAAACAGATACGGCCTTCAACATCACCAACAAGTTCATTGACCTGAACCTGGTTTGGCTTGTTTGGGTCTCTTCTCTTGTGAATGATGGCTAGTGGAGCACCAAGTCTGTCAGCCCAGATATCTGCAACTCTTACTCGACCTGAGTCAGGAGAAACAACGGTTAGGTTATCTCCACCGAAAGTTTCCTTTACGTAGTCAGCAAGAAGAGGCAGTGCCCATAGGTGATCCACCGGTCCATCGAAGAAACCTTGAATCTGTGGTGAGTGAAGATCAACCGACATTAGACGGTCTGCTCCAGCTGCCTTGTATAGATCAGCTACTAGACGAGCAGAGATAGGCTCACGTCCCTTGTGCTTCTTGTCTTGTCTTGCATAAGGGAAGAAAGGTGAAACAACTGTGATTCTCTTAGCGCTTGCTCTTTTTAGAGCATCAATCATGATTAGCTGTTCCATCAACTGGTCGTTGATTGGGGCTGAGTGTGACTGGATTACGAAAGCATCAACACCACGCACGCTCTCATCGAAGCGAACAAAGATCTCACCGTTAGCAAAGTCATAAGCGGTCGTTGGAACAATAGGAGTATCCAGCAGTGTGGCAATCTCTTGAGCAAGAGCTGGGTGAGCTCGACCGGTTGCTAGAAGTAAACGCTTTTCTCCTGTTGATTTAGTTGGCATTTGCTTTTCTCGTTCCCTGTTATTCGGTCGCTTTTTTAGCAGCATCTGCTGATGCTGTATTTGGTCTTTTTGCTATTACCCACTCTGCAAGATTACGTTGCGGAGCAACGTTCATCCCTAGAGCACCTGGTTCGACATCTCTACGAACTACAGTTCCTGCAGCTGTATAAGCTCCATCGCCAATAGTTATAGGTGCAACAAATACGTTGTGTGAACCAGATCTAACGTGAGAGCCAATCACGCTGTGGTGTTTATTCACTCCATCGTAGTTAGCAAAGATAGTGCCTGCACCAATGTTTGAATGCTCACCGATGGTGGCATCGCCGACATAGCTCAGATGAGGAATCTTAGAGCCAACTCCAATAACAGCATTCTTAGTTTCAACAAAGGTGCCAATCTTGCCACCTGCGCCTAGATGAGTTCCTGGTCTTAGGTAACTGAAAGGACCAACAGTTGCCTCATCATCAATAACTGATCCTGATATCTGAGACTTAGTGATGCTTACGTTTTCACCAACCTGAGTATCAGTGATGATTACCTCAGGTCCAATTGTTGAACCTTTACCAATTCTTGTAATTCCCTTGAGGTGAGTGCCAGGAAGTAATGTGACATCTTCAGCTAAGGCAGCGGTTATGTCAATGAAAGTAGTTTCAGGGTGAGTGATGGTTACACCTGCAAGCATCCAACCTTCACAGATTCTTCTGTTTAGTTCTGCACTTACCTGCTGCAACTGAACTCTGTTGTTAACCCCTGCAACCAACCAGTTATCGGCTACCTGTAAAGCATTTACTTCACTACCTGATTTAAGAATCTCAACTGCTGCATCGGTTAGATACTTCTCACCTGCTGCATTATGTGAACCAATAGCGCTAAGAGCTGCTTTAAGTAACTTGAAGTCAAAGACATAAACACCAGCATTAACCTCAGTAATCTCAAGTTCTTCTTCAGTTGCATCACGTTGTTCAACGATTGATCTAAAGGCACCTGAATCATCTCTAACAATGCGTCCATAACCGGTTGGATCAGCAAAGGCTGCTGTCAGTAAGGTTGCTCCAGCTGATGTCTTTAGGTGAACATCAATCATGGCTTCAATAGTTTGTACATCTAGAAGTGGAACATCGCCACTAGTAACTACAACTGCCCCTGAGAAATCATCAGGCAAAGCATTCACAGCGCATTCAACAGCACGACCAGTGCCTGGAATCTCATCCTGCTGAACAATGTGTGCATTTGGATAGAAGGCATTGATGTATGCCTCTAGTCTTTCCTTTTCATGTCTAATGACAGGAATCACTTTTTGGGCACCAAGGGCAGTGGCTGTTGCAAGTGCATGGCCAAGCATTGGAAGGCCAGCTATTTCATGAAGAACTTTAGGAGTTGATGAGCGCATTCTGGTGCCTTCACCAGCGGCTAGCACGATTACGGCTAAGTGCTGTTCGCTCATCTAACCTCCTTAATGTGCATTTGTTGCTGCTCCCCCAGGATTCGAACCTGGACCGAACACCTCCAAAGGGTGCCGTGCTGCCGTTACACTAGGGAGCATTGTGAACCGCCAGGGCGATTGACACATGCCTATTCTGCCAGAAGATAGAGCTCTTTATTCTTTAGTTAGCCATCTAGTCTGGAGCCTTGAGCCCCACCCTTAGCCGTCAAGGCAACCAAGCCCTGATCAACCAACACCTTAGACACCTCTATAGCCTTAGTCTCAGAGTCAAATAGAGCTGCGATGGTTGGCCCAGATCCAGAGACCATGGCCCTAGTTGCCCCTAGTTCTTGAAGCTGACCCACTAGTTCACTTAGAGCAGGCATCAGCGAGAACGCTGCTTTCTCGAGGTCATTACTCATCTTCAAACCCAGTTCAGCAACACTTGAGAGGTCAGAGATCTCACTCAGGTCTGTAAAGGCACTGTGTTGCCCTAGTTCATCAAAGGCAGCATAAACAGTCGGGGTTGAAAGCCCTTTACTGCTTGCACATAAAACCCAATTGGTTTCAAATCCTAAATCTTCAAGAGGAGTAATAACTTCACCTCGTCCTGTGCCAAGAGCCATTCCTCCATAAAGACAGAAAGGAACATCAGAGCCTAGTTGTGCACCAATGACTGCTAGCTCTTCTATAGACAACCTTGATGTTCCATGCTCTTGATGCATGAACTCATTCATAGCAACCAACATGGCTGCTGCATCAGCAGAGCCACCAGCCATACCGCCAGCAACTGGAATGCGCTTATGAATATCAATCATGAGATCAGGTGTTGGCATGCCTAGCTTCTCGGCTAAAAGCACTGCTGTTTTGTGAACTAGGTTGCTCTGGTCGGTCGGCACTGAATTGATATGTGCTTCGGGAAGTGAATCTCCGTGAACATAAATGCTGATACCCGTGCCCGCTTCGCCTCTAACCAGAGTTAGATCTTCACGGAGGTCCAAAGCAAAATACAAAGAGTTGACTGGATGATAGCCATCGTTAGCTAACTGCCCAACCTCAAAAACTAGGTTGACCTTAGCCGGAGCAGAAGCTCTAATGATTCTGTTCATCGAGATACCTGACTTGCAACCTGGATGAGTAGTGAATTCCAGAATACTGTTCGATTCTTAACTGAAGGTTTATCAGCAATGAACTCATGTTCAACCAATACATCACAATTACCATCAACTGCCTGCAAAGTGATAGTTGCTCTAGTCTCATCTTCAAAGCTGAGTACCAGCCTTTGTGAATCTACCTGCTTTAGAAAACGCTTGAAGTCACCGCCATAAATAGTCTCTGAGTTCAGAATGCTAAAGACTCTAAAGTTAGAAGCTTCAATACTTTGAGAGACTCGAAGCACAGAATCGGTGCTAGCGCTATTCTTTGGTGCTTCACGCCACTTCAAATACATCAGCGCGATTGAGTTAGCCCACCACTTCTGAACACGATATGAGTCCTGTAACCAGGTTGCAATGGCTTTTTGCTTGGCCTCACGATGAGCTGACTGGTAGATAACCTCAAGCCACTCTTCCTTTTGTCTGCCTGTGTTTACTACTAGTTGATCTGAACTTAGATCTGCTGTTGCTGGCTTATCAGGAATGAGCATCGCTCTTCTTCCTGATTTCTTGATTTCTTCACGCTGAGTTGAAGGGTGTCCTTGGAATACAGGCAGGTCATCAAAGATGCCTGGCTCTTTTGCTTTCTTCTTGAACATCTAGACCTGCCTTGCCTTAGCAATAGCCACAAAGTCCATAATGTTTAATGCTTCACCACGTTTAGTTGGATCAATACCTGCTCTTAGAAGGATCTCCTCAGCGTTAGCTGCTGACCCTGCCCATTCAGCAAGAGCTTGACGCAAGGTCTTTCTTCTTTGAGCAAAAGCATTATCAATAACAGCAAAGGTCTCTAACCGAAGCTCTTCTGAACCTAAGGCAACATCTCTTTTCACAAAGTAAACAAGGGCAGAATCAACATTTGGTGCTGGCCAGAATATGTTTCTACCGATGTTGCCTGCAAGATTAGCGTTTGCATACCAAGCAAGCTTTGCTGAAGGAACTCCATAAACCTTAGAGCCAGGTTCAGCAGCTAATCGATGAGCAACTTCTGCTTGAACTAAAACTAAACCTGAGTTTATTGTTGGGAACTGCTCTAGAAAGTGCAGAAGAACTGGAACAGAGATGTTGTAAGGAAGATTAGCTACCAGTGCATCTGGTTGAAGTGGTAAGTCAGTAACCTTTAGTGCATCTGCAGTTACTAGATGAAAAGACTTACCTGGAGCACGTTTAGCAACTGTGCCTTCAATGGCCGCTGCCATCTTGGCATCTATCTCAACTGCGATAACGTTCTTGACTTGCTCTAAAAGACCAAGGGTAAGTGAGCCTAGGCCAGGACCAATTTCAACTACAGTCTCTGATCCAGTTAGCTTGGCTGCCTGAACAATTCTTCTGATGGTGTTTGGGTCGGTCACAAAGTTCTGACCTAGCTTCTTAGTTGGTGCTACCCCAAGTTCTGAAGCAAGGGCTCTGATGTCAGATGCTCCTAGTAACTCAACCATTGAGGCCCTCTGCCCATGAGCCATAAACAGCTTCAGTGTTCTTAGTTATCTGAGTGGCAAGGTCATTAACGCTCATGTCTCTAACCTTGGCCATAGCTCTTAGGGTAATCCCAATCAAATACGGAGAGTTAGGTCTTCCTCTAAGCGGTTCAGGGGTCAGAAAAGGTGCATCAGTTTCAATCAGGATTAGTTCAGGTGGCAGCATCGCTAAAGCGGCTCTTAGTTCTTCATTCTTTTTGAAGGTAACTGTTCCGGCAAATGATGCGTACCAGCCGTTATCAATCAGTATCTGAGCTAGTTCTCTATCACCACTGAAGCAGTGAAACACTGTCTTCTCAGGGGCTCCAACTCTAAGTAGTGTTTCAACAACATCGGCATGGGCATCCCTGTCATGGATCTGCATTGCGATGTTGTTCTCTTTGGCAATCTGGATATGTTCTTCAAAGCTGTGTTGTTGAAGAAACAATAGTTCTTCTGTTGTTCTGAAGTAATCAAGACCTGTTTCACCAACAGCTCTGACACGAGGTTCTTTAGCTAGTTCAGCTATCTCTGCAATAGCTGAATCTAATTCAGCGATGTCTTTGTATTCAGCTGCAACATTTGGGTGAAGCGCAACAGCTGCCAGAAGTCTTGGTTCAATAGCAGCGGTTCTTGCTGACCATTTAGATGTTTCAACTGAACCACCAACTTGAACTGCTCCTAAGATTCCTGCTTGGTCAGATAGTTCAAGGTGTTCACGATAATCCATTGGGTTTTCACCATCAGCAATTTCAAGATGAGTGTGATTGTCGTAGGTGCCAACTTCTAGTGGTTCAGGAACATCTGGGTAACTTAGATCTCGTGATGAACCATCTTCAGCCTTACGGTGTCTTACGCGAATATAGTTTTCGCTAGGTAAGTCCTTGTTTGGCTCTGTGCCCATGGGATTAGTTGGTTGTCTCTGCTTCAATGCGAGGAAATAGAACTTCTAGTTCTGAAACAGTTATGCCTGGAAGTAATTGCCCCCAGTTACCTGCTTCACTTAGCGGCTGATCTGCTAGTTCCCCTAGTTTGCCTTCAGTAAGAGCAGCCCATAGCTTTGCTGTTGCCTTAGGAATAACTGGTGCCAGAAGAACAGAGAGGACTCTTAGTCCTTCAGCACAGACATACAACACAGTCTCTAGACGAGCCTTGTTAGCTTCATCCTTAGCCAAAGCCCAAGGCTCTTGAGAAGTGATGTATCCATTTAGTTCATCAACCAGTGTCCAAACACTGTTGATGGCTTCATGGATAGCAACCTCATCGATAGCTCTATCGGCATTTAGAACAGCATCTTCAGCAACCTTGATAACTTGCTTATCGATTTCGGTGTATTCGCTAGGGGTTGGAATAACTCCGTCAAAGTATTTCCTAACCATGGCTAAAGATCTAGAAGCTAGGTTTCCAAAACCATTAGCCAGTTCTGCTTGGTATCTAGCTGATAGGTCTTCCCAGCTAAATGATCCATCGGTTCCAAAAGCAATTGCCTTCATGAAGTAATAGCGGAAAGCATCGCTTCCGAAGATGTCGGTGATTTGGTTAGGAGCGATACCGGTGAGTTTAGATTTGGACATCTTCTCACCACCAACAAGTAACCAGCCGTGACCAAAGATCTGTTGAGGAGGTTTGATATCTGCCGCCATCAACATTGCAGGCCAGATTACCGCGTGGAATCTAAGAATGTCTTTACCAACAATCTGAACTGTTGCAGGCCAGCGCTTTTCGAACTCTGCTTCATCCTGACCGTAACCGATAGCGGTTATGTAATTCAATAAGGCATCAAACCAGACATAGGTGATGTGTGAATCATCCCAAGGGATATCAATTCCCCAGTCGAACTTCTCTTTAGATCTGCTGATAGAGAGATCTTCTAGGCCTCTTCTAACGAATGCAACAACTTCATTCTTAGCTGATTCAGGCTGAATGAAGTTAGGGTTCTGCTCATAGAAATCTAGTAGTGGTTGTTCAAACTCGCTTAGCTTGAAGAAGTAGTTGTTTTCTTCTAGCTGTTCAACCGGCTTTGAGTGAATGGCACAAACATCTTGACCTTCAAACTCCCCTGAGCCATCAACTAGATCAGCCTTGTTCTTATATTCTTCACAACCAACACAGTAAGCACCTTTGAATGAGCCTTGGTAGATGAACCCAGTGTCATAAAGCTTCTGCATGAACTTCTGAACATTAACTTCATGGCGTTCTTCGGTTGTTCTAATGAAGTCTTGGTTATAGATGTCGATGGTTTCAAGAAGAGGCAACCAGGCATCGTGAACTAACTTGTCAGTCCAGTCCTTAGGTGAGACCTTGTTAGCAGCTGCTGTTCTTAGGACCTTTTCACCGTGCTCATCAGTACCTGTAAGTAAAAAGCTGTCTTCGCCTCTTTGGCGGTGCCATCTAGCCAATACATCTGCTGCCACCTCGGTATAGGCATGGCCGATGTGCGGAGCATCGTTGACATAGAAGATAGGAGTCGTTACATAAAACGATGCTCCATTTGAATTAGACATTAGTTCAATCTTAACTTGCTCGGGAATCTAGGACCTGCTGATACAGATCACTTTTGCTCAAAGAGTGCTTATCGGCAACCTTTGCTACAGATTGTTTCAGAGATAGACCCTCAGCTCTACCCTGTTCGACCTCTTCAAGTAGGTCTTCCATTGAAGCGGTTGAAACATGGGCTGCGGTGTTACCGGCAATAACTAGGACTAATTCGCCTTTGGTTGGATTGGCACTCCATTCCAAGAGTTCTGGGATGGTGCCTCTCACTGTTTCTTCAAACTTCTTAGTTAGCTCTCTAGACACAGTTGCCTGACGATCAGGTCCGAATACGGTCAGAGCATCTTTCAGAGCATCATCGATGCGGTGAGGTGATTCAAAGAACACCATGGTTCTTGCTTCTTGTAATAGTGATTGAAAGAGCTTTTTGCGTTCACCTGATTTTCTAGGCAAAAAGCCTTCAAAGCTAAATCTGTCAGTAGGTAGCCCTGATACAGCAAGGGCAGCTAAAACTGCTGATGGCCCAGGAATAACGGTTACCTCTATACCTGCTTCAATGGCTGCTCTAACTAGAACGAAACCAGGATCTGAAACTGTTGGCATGCCAGCATCGCTAACAACCAACACATCTTCAGTCGCTGCTATTTCTAGGAGTTGTTCAACACGTTCTGCTTCATTGTGTTCATGAAGGCTAAAGAGCTTGGCATCTAGTTTGACCCCAAGGCCTCTGGCTAGCTTGAGTAATGTCCTTGTGTCCTCGGCAGCTATGAACTTAGAGGTCTCCAAATGCTCAATCAACCTCGCAGATGCGTCTGAAAGATTACCTATTGGAGTTGCAGCAAGAATGAGCACACTCCATTCTCGCAACTACCATTTAGATGTGCTCACACTTTTCAAAAGATTTACCTTGAGCCCAAGACGGATAGCGCTATTCGAGACCTGGGCTCCACTTGGCATAATCCTTTTGGCAGCCACCCTTAGGCTCTATAACCTCGGCTATCCAACCAGCCTGAACTTTGATGAGACCTATTACGTCAAGGATGCCTTTGCTCTAATAAACGGTGGCTATGAGCGCGAATGGGCTGAAGGAGCAGATTCAAGCTTTGCCGATGGCAATCCAACTGGGATTCTGAATGAACCTTCTTTTGTGGTTCATCCCCCTTTGGGTAAATGGCTAATTGGTATTGGGCTTTTGTTCTTTGGTGCTGGAGATCCTTTTGGCTGGAGAATCGTTGTTGCACTTCTAGGCGTAGCTGCTGTTTGGTTCACCATGCAATCAGCCAAACTGGTTTTCAACTCAACTATCTGGGGAGTGGTTGCTGGTTTCCTAATGGCTATCGATGGGGTTGGCATTGTTCTTTCCAAAACAGCTCTCCTTGATCAAATACTTGGCTTCTTTGTAATTCTGGCTTTCTATTTCTTACTCAAAGACAGAAAGCAGGTAAGGCTGCAATCTTGGGATCGACCATGGCTTATAGCTATGGCAGTTGCTTTAGGTTGTGCAACGGCAGTGAAGTGGTCAGGTTTGTACTTTGTTGCAGGCTTTGGTTTATACATTGTGCTCAGTGAAGCCAACTTGAACTACAGACTCAAAAAGAATGTTGAAGCAAAGATTGAAAGTGAACTTCCAAATACCTTCTGGATTATTCCTTCTATCTGGCAAGCGGCTAGAAATGCTGTTCTGGTAGTTCTGCCAGCCTTCTTTGTTTATCTTGCTAGCTGGACTGGCTGGTTGTTATCTAAAGATGCTTGGAGTAGGAACTGGGCTGACCAAGAAGGTAATGCACTAACTGGGTTGTTCTCTTGGATTCCAACCTCACTGCAATCGCTCTGGCACTATCACACTGAGATTTATAACTTCCACATCAACCTCACCTCGTCACATGCATATCAGGCTCCTGCTATCACTTGGCCTTTCATGCTTAGACCAACTGCGTTCTTCTGGGAAGACAAAGAAACAGGTTGCCTTTTTGATTCAGCTACTTCTGATTGTGTTTCTGCAATTACCGCACTTGGTAACCCAATCATTTGGTGGGCTTCTATTGTGGCTATGAGTGCTTTAGCTGCCTCCTGGTTTAGAACTAGAGATAAGACAACAACTTTGTTAGCGCTTGGAATTATTTCTGGTTATGTGCCATGGCTACTGCTTCCAAACAGAACCATGTTTGAGTTCTATGTGATCTCCTTCTCCCCTTGGGTTATCTTCCTGCTGGTAGCAGCTCTTAGGATCTGGTTTAAAGAGTCTTATCGACCTATGGTTACGTCTAATTGGATAGCGGGCTTTCTTACCTTGACTGCCCTAGGTTCAGCCTTCTTCTATCCCATCTGGACTGGAATGTGGATTAGTTACGACTTTTGGCGTCTACACATGTGGCTACCCTCCTGGATTTAGCCTAAAAAGGCATCTATCGGTGGCCTCGGTTAGGCTTGAAGGATGCGCACCTATGCAGAACTTTTCAAAAACCCCGGAGTAGCGGCAGTTCTATTTGCCCAACTACTAGCCCGTTTCCCTTTCGGAATGCAGACAATCACCTTTGCTATCCACCTAGAAGAGGTCTTTGGTAACTACACTGTTGCCGGTCTTGCTATTGCTGCCTCAACCGTTGGAGCTGCTTTCTCTGCACCGATACTTGGGCGCCTAGTGGCCGTGTATGGCATCAAGGTGGTCGTGATCAGCTGTTCTCTGATCTCTCCTATTGGTTTCCTACTGATCGCCTTTGCACCACTGACTGAAGGTCAGGCAATTCTGACAGCGCTTGCCCTTGGTCTCTTTGTTCCACCTATTCAGCCTGCTGCTAGAGCTGTGTACCCAACCTTGGTGAAATCAGAATCAGTTAGAAACAACCTGTTCTCCGTCGATGCGATCTTGCAGGAAGTTATCTGGATCGTTGGACCAGTTCTTGCAACTATTTTGATTGCTACCACCACCACATACATGCCTCTGGTTGTAATGGTGTTTGTCCAGATTATTGGTGGTCTCTGGTTTGCTCTTCTGCCTCAGGTTCAGGGAGCTCCTATCCCAAGATCTACAAAGAAAATGGGTAGAGTTCTGCGCATTCCACTGGTCCGAGTGATGATTGTCGTGAACTTGTTGTTCGTAGGCTCTTTCTCTGCTCTAGAAATAGCAGCCGTTGCATCGGTTGGAAAAGCAGGAGCAGGATTTGTACTAGCCATGCTCTCTGTTGGTTCAGTAGTTGGAGCATTGGTGTTTGGCCATAGAGCAAGATCGCCTAAAGCGCTAACTAAGCAACTCGGTGTTGTTGTACTTGGTGGGCTAATGATTTTGATCAATGATAAGGACCCAGTTTGGGTTGGTATCTGTATGTTCATTTCAGGTATCGGTGTTGCTCTGGCCTTTGCAACCATGAGTGCGATTATTGCTAAATCAATTCCTCTAGATGACACCCCTGAGGTTTATGGCTGGATTGGTAGTGGCCAGAACATTGGTTATGGTTTTGCCGCAGCCGTAGCTGGAATCCTGATTGACGAGGTTTCAAGCACTTCAGCATTCGCCTTCGCATCAGGACTAGACGCAATTGCCATGCTCGTGGCCTTTGCAGCTATTGCCATAACCCCAACACTTCTAGACAGCAAAGCAGAAAAGAAAGCAAAATAATGTACACATACGCGGTTACCTATACCTTCAGCGCAGAGCCCCATGAAGTACAACAGATTAGACCTACCCACCGTGAGTGGTTAGCCACTCAGCTAGCTGAAGGAACCCTCCTAGCTAGCGGCCCAATGGTCGACAGGCCTGCAGCGTTGCTTATATTTAAGGCAGGTTCTATTGAAGAGCTAAACGCTCTATTAGACCTAGACCCTTACGAGATTGCCGGAGTTATCGGTGAGCGCACCATCGAGGCGTGGAACCCGGTCTTCGGCCCATTTAGCAGTTAGGAAGAGTTATGCGAGTTCTCATCTCTGGAGCAAGTGGACTAGTTGGAACAGAACTTCAAAAACAACTCTTAGCCCTAGGACACACCCCTGTTGTCTTAGTTAGAGGCAAAGCCACTAAAGAGAACCAGGTGCACTGGAATCCAACTACAGGTGAGTTAGATCACACCGTGATGGAAACCATTGACGCTGTTGTAAACATGGCAGGAGCCACCACCGGCAAACTTCCTTGGACCAAGAATTACAAAAAGGAACTTATTGACTCCAGACTCGGCTCAACTAGAATTCTTGTTCAAGCCATGGTCAAGGCAACTAAGAAACCAAAGGTATTGGTCAGTGGTTCTGCTTCTGGGTTCTATGGTGACACTGCCGATTTCTTACTGACTGAAACCGCTCCTCGTGGAACTGGTTTCCTTGCTGATCTAGCTGTTGCGTGGGAACGTGAAGCGATGAAGGCTCCATCTGGAGTTCGTGTAGTGCTTGCTAGAACAACAATGGTGCTCTCTAGAAAAAAGGGTGCGCTTGGCAGATTGCTTCCAATTCTTCGAGCAGGTGTTGGTGGCAAGCTTGGTAATGGTAAACAGTGGTGGGCTTGGATCTCACTTCCAGATCAGGCAAGAGCGATCATTCACCTGATCAACACAGAATCAGCAAGTGGTCCATACAACCTAACCGCACCTGAGCCTGCTACCTGTGAACAGCTAATCAAGCAGTTGGGCAAATCTCTCAAGAAGCCAACTCTTATTCCTGTTCCTGCTTTTGCTTTGAAGTTAGCCTTCTGGGAAGGGGCTCAAGAGCTATTGCTTTGCAGTCAGAAGATGAGTGCAGACAGATTGCTTGCAACAGGCTTTGTCTTTGAGCACCCGACTCTAAAAAGCGCTTGTGCTTGGGTTGTTGCTAAGTCCTAACCGATTTCATAAACCGGTATTGAGTGGCGGCAATAATTGTGCCGGCTATGCCACCAACAATTAGTGGCAGTGTGATGTCGATTCTTCCAATCAATCCACCAGCAAGGCCACCAAGGGGCATAAGACCCCACACTATGGTTCTTCTGGTGCCATGGATACGACCAAAGATTTCATTAGGAATCATGGCGTGATAGGTGGACATCAGCAGGATGTTCCACTGAGCGATAAAGAGGCCATGAACAAAGCTAGCTATTAGGTACCAGGTGATGTTTGGGGCAAGACCACCGATAAGTAGAGATAGCGAAGACAATGGCAGGCTGATCGCTAATGTCTGTGACCTACCAAAACGCTTCGAGAGCTTAGGTGAAGCAAATGCTCCTAATAGTGCTCCAACGGCCAAAGGAATCATCACTAGACCGTATTGCACCTGAGTTACCCCTAGGTGATCCAGAAGGAACAGGACAATGGTTGCTTGACCTAGGGCATAACAGAAACCAACAGCACCTGTTGTCATAACAATCCTGAACAGCACCTTGTGCTGCCATAGATAGACAAGTCCTTCTTTTATCTCAACTCTCAAGGATGCACGTTTAGGAGCATCTGCTAATTTTGGTGCCTGCATTGAGTTTGAAGGAATGGTGCTGACTAGGGCCATGGCTGCGATGTAACAGGCGGCCAATCCTAAGAAAGGTGAGTAAGCAGCTGAAACATAGATTAGTGCTCCAAGAGGCAGACCTATAAAGCTCTGCATGATTGTGTCAGCAATCTGCAGTCTTGAGTTCCCTCGCTCTAATTGAGAATCCTTCAGTAAGGATGGAATGGTTGACTGCGTAGCAGTGTCATAGACCACTTCAGATATTCCGAAGATAAAGGTTAAGGCCATCAGGGATACCAGGTTCAACTGGTCGGTATAAATCAGTGAGGCTAGAGCAATACCAATGCCAACCCGGGTTGCTTGAACCAGAATCATAGACAAACGTCTGTTTACGCGGTCAAGGATTGCTCCCAGTGGAATGGCAAATAGGAGCCATGGCAACATCAGCATGTTTGATTGAATGGCAATCAAAAGAGGATCTCTGGTTAGTGAAGCAGCAACTAGCGGAATGGCTGCCATGGCTAAGCCGTCAGCAAACTTGCTGAACATGGCAGCGGACCAGATCTTGTTGAAAGTCGGGCCTAAACCGTCATTGGATTTTGCAGACACTAACGCTCCTTAACGCTTGATAAGCCTAGCGACAAAAAGAAAAGCCCCAGCCTTTCGACTGGGGCTCAACTTTCAAAAAAGAATTTACTTCTTCTTTGCTACAACTTTCTTAGCTGCTGCCTTCTTAGCTGGAGCCTTCTTTGCAACTGCCTTCTTAGGCGCTGCCTTCTTAGCTACAGTCTTCTTTGCAACTGCCTTCTTTGCTGGAGCCTTCTTTGCAACAGCCTTCTTAGGCGCTGCCTTCTTTGCAACAGTCTTCTTTGCAACTGCCTTCTTAGGTGCAGCCTTCTTTGCTGGAGCCTTCTTTGCAACAGCCTTCTTAGGCGCTGCCTTCTTCGCTACAGTCTTCTTTGCAACTGCCTTCTTAGGTGCAGCCTTCTTTGCAACAGTCTTCTTTGCAACTGTCTTCTTTGCAACTGCCTTCTTAGGTGCAGCCTTTGGTGCAGCCTTCTTTGCAGCAGCCTTCTTAGGCGCTGCCTTCTTTGCTACAGCCTTCTTAGCAGCAGGCTTCTTAGCCACTGCCTTCTTTGCGGTTGTTGTTGCCATTTTCGCTCCTTTATTAATTGCCTTTTCGGCTTTAGCAGTGATTGCAGGTGTTGCTTTAGCAGCTTTCACTACAGCTGTGTTGATCGCCTTCGAGGCTTTTGCAGTTAACTCAGGTGTGGCTTTTTCAATTGCCTTCGCTGCTTTAGCTACGCCTTTTCTGGCATCTTCTTTAACATCATCCATTTTGTCTTCAAGTTTGTCGACAGCCTGGTTGACATCTTTCTTGACTTCCTTAGCGGCACGGCGGCCACCTCTTACAAGGTCATCTATGAATCCCATTTACAACATCCTTACTTTGGGGTCTATTAAAGATTAGTGGCATTTATAAGTCACATGACGATAAATTTGTGCTTATTTTTTAATGTTTTTTTAAAGATTTTTTAGCCATTTGATCGGCGTCGTTCAAGAATTTCATCTAAGGTTTCTGGTTTCATATTTTCTTTTACTTCGCGAACTTGATTTAATTCACGAACCTCTGCCCACTGAACATTCTCAATTTTTCCAAGTCGAGCAGAAAGAGGATCAGGCAGACGATTAATTTCTACTTTTTTAGGCTGATCTGCTTCTTGTGCGGCTGATTGCTCCATAGCCTCTATATCGGCTTGAATCCAAGGGTTTTGCTGGGTGCGAAGCTGAATTCTTGGTTGATTTGACTGCTGTGCAGGGCGACTAACGCGTTCAACTCTTTTTCTTCGCTTAGTTGCATCACGCAAACCACTTTTACCTGACGGAGTCATGAAGCCAAGCCATAACACAGCGATAACTAATAGAAGCAATCCGCCTGTGCCTGTGATTTCCATATGTCAAGACTATTAAGGTCATTGAAATATTCGGGGAATATAATTTTTTGGCTCTCGGCGTGTCTAAAACGCCATATTTTGCTCTAGTTGGGGTAATCGTATTTTATTTTTGGTACTTCTCTTCTAAGCCATCTGTTCAAGACTCCCCCTGGAACTTCATCAGCTGTCAGAGCAAAGACCAAATGGTCTCGCCAACCATTATTGATGTGGATGTAATCCTGCTTGAGCCCCTCGTATCTAAGACCTAACTTTTCAACTACTCGCACACTGGCTTTATTCTCTGGTCGAATATCAATTTCAACTCTGTGAAGACCAACAACCTTGTATACATAATCCATAGCTAGCGCAACTGCTGTGGGAGTAATTCCTTTTCCAGCAACTTCAGGGATGATCCAGTAACCAATAACGCATGAGGAGACTGACCCATGCAGAATGTTTGCAACATTGAGCTGCCCAACAACTTCACCTTTATAAAGGATCAGGAAAGGTATTCCTTCATCGTTCTCTAGTTGTCTGAGTAATCCTCTGATTTGAGCTCTAAAGTCAAAAGATGTTGGGCCATGAGGATTTGTTGCCTCCCAAGGTCTTAGCCATTCACGATTAGAGAGCACAAGTCTTTCCACCGTCTTAGCATCACGGGATTTAATAACCCGCAGGGAGATCTCACCGTGGGTGAGTGCGAAAGAGTTGCTCATGGTGGCAAGATTAGTGGCATGAACGAAATCTCGCTTGCTAAAGCAACTATTCGCAAGCAAATTCTCAACCTTCGTAAATCAGGTAACCCAGAGAATCAACTATTTACAGCAAACCTGTTAGCCGTTGTTGCAGAGATTAAACCTGCACGGGTGGCCACCTATGTTTCCTACCCTTCTGAACCTGACACAGCTGAATTTATCCAGAAGCTAATTGCGCAAGGAATCACAGTAATGGTTCCTGAAACACTCCCTGATGGTTTGTTGAATTGGCTTGAGTTTGGAACAGCTACCAAGGTGACTCTAAGTGCTGGTGATCTGTTGTTTGTCCCTGCCCTGGCTGTTGATTTGGCTGGCAATCGTTTGGGTCGAGGAAAAGGTTACTTTGACAGAGAGATAGAGAACCTTTCTCAAGTAGTTATCTATGCCGTTGTGTTTGATTCTGAAGTCCTAGCAAGTGTTCCTGTTGAATGCCATGACAAAAGAGTTGATGGTGTGGTAACCCAGCAGCGCATTCTCAAAATAAACTAGTCCAATGCCCACCTATTCATACAAGTGCACCAAGTGCTCCCATGAGTTCGACGTTCAACAGTCGATCACAGAAGACGCTGTTGCAACCTGCCCTAAGTGTGAGGGTCCGGTTCAGAAGGTGTTTGGCAAGGTTGGCATTACTTTTAAGGGCTCAGGTTTTTATAAAACTGACAGTGCAACACCGCCACCTAAATCAGATTAGTTTTTAGCCCCAGTGTGGAGGCTTATCGTTTTTGAGACGATCATCATTAGAGCTATCTGAATCTCCCCAAGCGATATCGGTATCCTCATGAACTCGAGGAACGGCCTGGGTATTCAACATGGTTGGAGTGATCTCAACCCCTAGGCGAATAGCCACTCTCTCGGCAACTGCTTGAGGGTCACTAAACACTTCAAATGAATACACTCTCTGATAACCCCAACCTAGAGATCTAAGTAGTTCAGGTCTTAATCTAATTCTCTCTGTGAGGCTTAGATCTGAGTTAGCCCAGTCAGGTTCAACGATTAGTGACTGGTTACCGAAAGATGCAATCAAAGGCATACGCTCACCAAAGCCTTCAACAACTCGAATACCAAAACGCTTTAGCCTGCGAGATAGATCTGCCAACATCGGGTCAGAGTCAAAGGTATCTGTTTCAACTGATTCGTTATAGATAGGTCGCAACAAAGTTGATAGATAAGCGGTGGCACCTTCTGGCCCTAGTTCAGGTAAGTCATATGCACTGAAGCAGCTAACGATAGTCAGTGAGTATCTGGCACTAACTAGCATGTTGGCTAGCCATCTTCTAGCTTCAGGCTCATTCAGTAGCCCAAAGTGTGAAAGCAGCTTGCCCTGCCCTGTTCGACCAAAACCAATAGTGAAGATGATTCGGTCAGCAATCCTGTGATTGAGATCAGCCAGGGTTGAAATCTCAAACTTCTCACGGCCGTGCTTTTCAAAGAACTCCATTAGGTCAGGGTGCTTTTCTAGGGCATCCTGTAAAGCGGCATCAAGATTCTCAACATGAACCCCACTAGCGCTAACTACCAATAGTGACTCTTCAGGTGAGTGTCTAACATGGTCAAGGATTAGCTCAATGACTTTCTCGACCTCAGCTTTAGGGGATTCAGTGCTAGCGCTCTTATTGCCTAAAGTCCTGTTTTCTCCGTTGACGATAACTAGATCTAGGGCTGACTTGCCATCAAACTCGTTGGCAGTTGGTTCAACTTCTAATCTGCCCTGATAGAACTCCTTATTGATTAGTTGACTGAATAGCTGCCCCTTCAAACGATATGAACGCTTGAGTACTTCCCTGCCAAAGATAGAACTAATCACATCAAACACACTTGGTGCCTCAGGCGCTTTAGCCTTGAGGGTCGCCTGCCATTCAACTTCAAAACCATTAGGTTCGGTAATCATTGGATCACCAATAGCAATAACCTGTCTTGCTCTCATCAAACCAGATAGGTTTTCAGCAATTGTGCTACCGGCAGCATCCATGATGATTACAACATCGAATGCTTTTTCCTGCATGAGTTCAACTGGTAACTCATATGGGCTTGAGGCAACGTGGGCTACCAGATTAGGCCAAAGCTTTCTAGCTTTAGCTGTGAGATGTGGAAGAGATGAAACTCTCTCTTTGAGAAGTGCTCTGATAGCTGATACTTCTTCAGGTAACTCTTGAGTAGCTTTATGCCATCTGCTAGCAGTTCTAAAGGAAATCTCTCTGCGAGATTCCATCATCATGCGCTGATCAGCTGTTACAAACTTTGACTCAAGCTGAGCTAGGAGTTCAGGTGTATAAGAGGTGAAGGCGTTATCTCCCACCAGTAAATACTCAAGGGCAGATAGCCACCAGCACTGATCAAATTCAGCAATCAGAGATTCATTACGAGCACCATTAGCGGCCAGTGATCTAACTAATGATGTGAGTCCTGCATCCTGGACTCTCCTACGAAGATCATTCTTGGCAACCAGGTTATCTAGAGGTGCGGTTTCTGTAGCAAGGGCACGAAGCTTTGCACTTAGTTCACTGATAGGTAACTCAATGAGGTTAGGTCTATCGCTTGATTGGTCTAGATGTGAATCAAGTTTGATGAGGTCTGCAACCAGCGATTGATAGATGACCTGAGCATCATCAAGGCCCAGTGGAACATTAGGCAAGATTGGTTCACTGCATAGAGCTTTCCACTGGGTTGCCTGCTCTTCAATCTGAAGTAAGGCAACATGTAGATCTGAGACGCTAACACCAACGCGAACATACTCTTTGGCGTGCTTACTCAAAGCTCTTCTAGTCTTACCAGACATGCCGTTTTTCTCGCGACGAGGGCTAGTGGCGGTAATCAGATCTGTCAGTGGTCTATCAAACACATCTGGACGGAATCTGTCCAGAGTTCCTCTAATTGCAATAAGTAGTCTCAGGTATTCTCCCCACTGAGCCACATTTATAGCATCAGGGAAATGAACCTGCTTAGAGATGTCATCTAAACGTTGACCAAATGAAGGCAACACATCATCAGCTAGTCGGCTAGCCAAAGATAAGACTCTTGGAACCTCAGTTGGATCATCAAATCTTGAGTTAGCCCAAGGACTTGATTGAACTGAAAGTTCAAACTCCCCTAGTTCAACAGCTTCATGAAGTAATGCAATTGCTGCTGTCCTGTTTCTAGTTTCAAACAGTGCAGAACCAGCAATACGAGCATTGGTCTTAGGTGGTTTAGGTAGAGCACTAAGTTCAGCTAGTTTGACCAATGCATCAGAGATGCTGATACCTAGAACAGGATGGCTCACAGTTAGGGAGTCTTGATACTCAGTCAACTTCTCTGCAGCTAAGTTTCTAGCAGCAACGGCATCCTGCAAATTGGCAGGTGTTACCTTCTCAAAACGAGAGATCGCACTAACAATATCCAACCAAGCAGAGTATGAGCGAACCATTAGTCCATTCAGGCCAGATTGGGTTAGTCGACGAGATAGCTCGTTTAGGGTCTGTCTTCTAGGAGCCACCACAAGTGCTCGTTTACCTTCAGCAGATAACGCAGCCAAGATGTTAGCTACGGTCTGGGTATAGCCAGTACCAGGTAGAGCTTCAATAGCAAAGGATTCTCCTGCTACTGCCCTTTGGATTATCTGAGTCTGATTGCTATCAGCATCAGCAGCTAACAAGACATTGGGTAACACATCGGTGTCATAGGTAATAGGTTCACCTAGAGCTAGCTTTACAACGAATGAGTTAGGTGCAGGAGGTAACTCTCTAAGCATCAGGGTTGGGGCTGTCACAGCGTTGGTTAGAACCAGTGTTCTTTGAATCTCAAGTTCTGGAACATCTTTGGTTGCATCAGCTAGGAAGCTAAGCAGAGTAATTGGCACAAGATCGGTAGCTTCTCTATAAACCCTGTTTAGCTTCTGAACATCGAGGTTCACTTGGAAGTGCTTTTTGAGAGTAATAACAAGTTCAGGGTTTACAAAAGGTTCACCAACTAGAACAAGCTCATAGTCATTACCTCGACGAACAAGTTCAGCACTCCACATCATCGCTGGGATGCGCAGGTCAAGATTGACTGTTCTGAAATCAATAGATCCAGCCAGTAAGAAGATGGTATCTAAACCAAAGTTAGAGGCAAGTCTCTCGCTCTTAGTCTTGATGTGCTTGGTCTCAGCCAAAGCCTTTGAGTAAGCAATTGGGTCTCTAACTAGATTGGCTAGTAACCCACGGTGGCTCTTAGTAAATAGCGATAGCCCAACTGGGTGAGACTTCTCAAGATTGACTAACCCCAAGACATCCTGGTCAAGATTTGTTAGAGGATTGGCTCCGCCAATACCTCTTATCTCTTGAAGCCACAGGTTGTATTGCTCTTGGGTTCTATCTAGTTCACTCATTAGAGAACTAGCCTAACTTTTACGCTTTCCCGAACATCGTAGGCTGGGCTGGATTCGGGTAAGTTTGAGAGTTGTAGCCAAGATTTGCCCTCGTAGCTCAGTGGATAGAGCAGTGGTTTCCTAAACCATGTGCGGAAGTTCGATTCTTCTCGGGGGCACAAGTTAAGCAGCTTTAGGCAAAGCTAGGTATTCATCCCATTCAGGTTCAAGTTTTTCAGCACCTCTAATAAGCCATGCTCCACCGTGAGGCATCCTTGGAGTGAAAGACAAGGTCCAACCCATTTCATGCAAAGTCTTATCGCCTTTCATGTTGTTACATCTAAGGCAAGCAGCAACTAGGTTTTCCCAAGAGTCAGTTCCACCTTTGGATTTAGGTTGAACGTGATCAACTGTGTTGGCAGCTCTATTGCAGTAAGCACATCTGTGAGCATCTCTTCTGAGTACCCCTCTTCTAGAAAGCGGAATGTTTCTAGAGCCTGGCACTCGCACATATCTACTCAACAGGATTACTGAAGGCAACTCATATTCATTAGTTGCACTATGCACTTTCATTTCAGCTGAACCTTCAAGCACAGTGGCTTTCTTGTTCAGCACCAAAACTATGGCACGTTTGAATGAGACCACACCCAGTGGCTCATAACCTGCATTCAAAACTAAAGTTCTCAAAGCTAGTTCCTTTCGAAATCACCTGCACGGATTGCAGGTTTTCGGATCTATCGACTTAGGGCTCAAACAAAAAACGCGCCACCATGACAGGAGACGCGTTTTAGGCAGAGAATCTTTGACAAGGACAAACTATGTGAAGATGTTCAAACTCATGCTTGGCAGGCACAGGGAAGGCATCCATTAGTTTCTCCTTTCAAAGTCAAAAGTTGACTTGGGAAAAGGTTACGACCTTATGGGGATAAAGGGTAACTAACACACCTAATTGGAAGGTTAAGAATTGGTTATGTTTTTAGTCAATTACGCGCGCGTAATACACGTTAGGGGTGTAAATCGGAGCCAGCTTGACTCGGTCGCCTGGTCTTGGAGCGTGATAGAACATGTCAGAACCTGCATAGATTCCGTTGTGGCTGTGGTTGCTCATGATTACTAGATCCCCTGGTCTTGCATCTGACTTCTTGATTCGCTTGATTCTAGGGTGAGCAGCTTGAGCGTTCACAGAGTGAGGCAACAGCAGTCCAAATTCAGCAAATACCAAACGAACATAACCAGAACAGTCCAGTCCAGTTGGTAGCTGACCGCCGAGGATGTATGGAACACCAACGTGCTTAGCAGCAACCTTCATAATGTCATCTGGGTTCAGTTCAGAGTACTTAGGGTTAGCCGCTAGATCGAATGCGGTTAGACCGGTGTAGCCAAGGTAGTTGTTTCTATCGGTAAGTCTTTGCAGGTCATTAGCTGACATGATTCCATAGGATCCACGCTCATAGCTGATGGTCGTTTCAATTGCAATGGCTAGGCTCTGAGCCTCACCTTCTGCACCTTGAGAGTTAGAGGCTAGACCTGATAGAGCGGTTACAGCAGGGCTATATGCATATGCTGGCAAGGTAGCGGTTGCTGTCACGCCTGAAATGACCGACATAACAACAGCGGTTTTGACCTGAGCTCTTTTGCGAAGAGGTAATTTGGCAACTGGGCGAATAAGGGCTCCGGTTGCACTTTCAACCATTGGTGGGTTTGCTGCAAAGTATTTGCGGTCAAGTTTGGCTGCTCGTTTTTCTGCCTTTAGAGCTGCTCTGGTTTTGCGCTTTCTTTCGCTCTCTTTGATGGAGCGACGACTACGAAGTTCAAAAGATTCGAGGACATTAATTTCAACGTCAGCGCGACGACGTCCAGATGGCTTTTCAGTCAAAATTATTCCTCCTAACTAATTCTTCGGTTGAAACCTAAGTCTTATGCGGATCTGTATAACTTGTTTTGGACCAAGTGATCTGATCTCGACCTTGAAATCGGTTGGATTTTTCAAGGTTCTATGAGTTTACCCCGAATTAACCCTCAAAAAGTTTATCCAGAGGCCAGAAAGCCCTAAAGCCCAGTATTTACGCAGGAATTACAAAGATATGGGCTACGTCAAAGGCGGTGAGGCTAACTGAGTTCTGGCCATCCGCTGTAGTTACAAGAACCCTATCGGTAGCCTGAGAGGCCACAATCTTGGCTCCTGGCACCACCTGGGCTGCCTTGAGGTGAGCCAGAGCATCAGAGTAGCCCTGAAGAGGTTCAGCTATTCGTTTCACAATTACTTCTTGCCCTAGCAGCTCTATAAGAGGTGTGACTTTCTCCTCAATTGATGTTGATGGACCTCTGCCTAGGTGCTCAAGACCTGGGATTGGATTACCAAAAGGGGATATTTCAACATCTTTGACTAACTCCAGAATCTTGAGCTCAACCTGCTCGCTCATGACGTGCTCCCAGCGACAGGCTTCCTCATGGACTAGATGCCAGTCCAATCCGATGATGTTGGCTAGGAGTAACTCAGCAAGGCGATGCTTACGCATAACTTCGATGGCTAGCTTTCGACCATCGGCGGTTAGTTCTAGATGACGATCTCCGGAGACTATGACCAGTCCGTTTTTCTCCATGCGAGCAACAGTTTCTGAAACTGTTGGACCTGAGTGATCTAGACGTTCTGAGATACGAGCACGCAGAGGCACATGGCCTTCTTCTTCGAGTTCCAAAATGGTTCGAAGATACATCTCGGTAGTATCAATCAAATCGGTCACCTGATAAGCCTAAATCTAAAGAGCCTTTGAACTACTAAACTCAGGGAATGGCAACGATAACAATTCCTTCAGAGTTACTTCCGCTAGATGGCCGATTCGGCTGCGGCCCTTCAAAGATTAGACCTGCCCAATTAGCAGCATTTGCTAAAGCTGGTGCTGAGTTGATGGGAACCTCACACCGCCAAGCACCTGTGAAGAACCTAGTCAAGCGCGTTCAAGAAGGACTTATGAATCTGTTTCATAACCCAGAGGGTTACGAAATTGTTTTAGGCAATGGTGGTTCAACAGCGTTCTGGGATGTCGCTTCATACAGCTTGGCTGAGGGTAAATCACAACTTTTAGTGCACGGAGAGTTTGGTGCTAAGTTTGCTGCTTCTCTAAGTGCACCATGGCTTACCAAGCCAACAGTTATTCAAGGTGAAGTTGGCTCAAGACTAGAACTAGTGGCAGAAGCAGGTATCTCTGGCTATGCATATCCACAGAATGAAACTTCAACCGGTGTTGTTACCCCCGTCAAAAGAGTTCAAGGTGCTGATGCAGGTGCTCTGTTCCTAACCGATGCAACCAGTGCTGCTGGTGGCATTGACTTTGATCCACTGGAAACAGATGTTTATTACTTTGCTCCGCAGAAAAACTTTGCCAGCGATGGTGGTCTTTGGTTTGCCCTAATGTCTCCTGCAGCTATTGAACGTGCAGAAAGAATTGCTGCAACCGATAGATACATCCCTGAGTTCCTATCGCTCAAGACTGCTATCGATAACTCAAGGTTGAACCAGACTCTTAACACTCCAGCTATCTCAACTCTTTTCCTATTGGCTGAGCAGATCGACTGGATGAATGAAAACGGTGGTTTGGCTTGGGCTGATGCTAGAACCAAGGCTGCTTCAAATCATCTATATGCTTGGGCTGAAGAAAGTAGCTTTGCTACTCCTTTTGTTGCTAACCCTGAGCACCGCTCACAGGTTGTTTCAACCATCGACTTTGATGAGTCAGTTGATGCAGCTGAGGTTGCAAAGATTTTGCGTAGCAATGGAATTATCGATACCGAGCCATATAGAAAACTTGGAAGAAACCAGCTTCGTATCGCAACCTTCACCGCCACTGAGCTAAGTGATGTTCAGCAACTAACCCGTTCTATTGACTACGTTGTTTCAAACCTAGGCTAAGTTAATTTCATGCGTTGGATTGCTAAAGACTCTGAGAGAAAACCAGATCCTGCCCCAATCGAAGGAACTGTTCGAACAGCCGTTGTAATTGGCTGCATTGGGTTTGCTATTGGCTTAGTTGTGTCTGTGGTTTTTTATGACCAGATCACAAGTCCAAACAAGGTTTGGTATCCATACACCTGTGTGGTGGGACTAGTTCTTGGCGTCCTCGCTTGGTTCAAGGTCGGTAACCGCTAACTCTTTAGCAGCTTCCTCTTCATCAATTGCATTAGCTGCATCAATGAATGCCTGTCTTTCAAGTTCTAGTTGTAGCGCTTGGTAATCAGCAAGTCTTTCGGACCAAGGAATCCATTTAGGGGCAACTAGCGAATCTTCCCCTGGCACCATCACAACTTCACAGAGGCTAGGTTCAGTAACTGGATCAGCCTGGAAAATAGTTACTGACCAACGCCAGCCTTTATAGCCAAGTTTCTTAGATTCAAATAGGTAAGTTGAGATGCCTTCGCCTTCATCAACTGATTCGATGAATGAACCCAGTTCGTTTTTATCAGCAGCAGATTTGGCTGCCACCTCAGCAAAAGTCTTTAGGTCAAACTGGTTCTTAACCTGCTTTTCAGGCTTCAGAAGTTTGACAAACTTAGGAAGTTTTTTGAGCCTAGCCATTATTTGTGCAACTGGTCGGCAAGGGTTCTAAGTAGGCGTGCTAGCTTCTCAGCGCTAGCGCCTTCTGGGATGTGTCCTGATTCAATACCCGGACGGATTTTGTCTAGGGCAGAGATAAGGCCTTCAACCAAGATCACAAGGTCATCGTTACTCATGCGAGCACTAGCACGCTGCTTCTTCTCTAGGCTCTCAGGAACCTCGATGATGCGCATGGTCATAACCTGAGCACCACGCTTAGAGTCAACGATGCTGTATTCGATGCGAGTGCCAGGCTTTACATCGGTAATGCCTGCAGGCAGATTACTAACGTGCAGGAAAGCTTCCTGTCCTTCATCTGATTGCACAAAGCCAAAGCCTTTGACATTATCAAAGAACTTCACGTGTCCTGTTGGCATACCTACCTCTTTCGCTACCGAGGTCTATTTTACGCCAGCCAAGCCAGTATTCTAAAAGGATGGCTAATAAACCTAAATCTAATCCCCGCTCTTCAAGCAAGGCTAAGCCTTCTGCTTCCACTGTTTTGGAGAAATACCTAGCTTTTGCATTCGTTGTGAGCGTAGTTGTCTCATTTCTAGCAATTCTGGTTATCTTGCTTGCTCCCCTAGTCAGCAGCACCTGGGTGCCAGTTGGTTGGGGAATGATTCCTATTCTGGTTATGCCTTTCGGCTTTGTTTGCCTGATTGCTTTGCTGATAGCAAGTGCAATCAATCGCAAAATAGCCAGCCGGAACAACTAAAACTAATGAGTGAAGTCCTGCAGGTTGCCAAAGCTCTATCTGAATCCAGTGATTCTGATCTAGTGCGAGTAGTTGGCATAAGGCTTATGCCAACCAGCACCTTCAATGACTTCTTTGATTTTGCTACCACACTTCTAAAACCTCAGAACATTAGTGGTGCTATCTCTGCTCTAACTAAAAAGCAAATACTTGCCTTTAGTAATCTAATCTCCAATAGTTCAACCAAAGCTGACACACCTCAGTTAGAAGCGCTAGCAGCACTGTTTCTAGTTTTGAAAACAGCACCTGGTAAATTCAAACCACTTGAGTCAGCGGTAACAGCCTTCAAGCAATCAGTTTCACCCAAGCTATTGGAGCAGTTAGCACAAGCCAAGAATGTTGATATTGTCGAGGTTGAGTTTGACCAGAAGTTAGTTGATTCTCAGGCTGGACTTATCGCATTTGAAACCATTCAGGCTCTAACTGAACTAGTTATTGAATTAGAACAGCACTACGTCAAAGAAGTTGGCAAAGGCCAGGTTGGACTTCCTGAACTAAAGCGAATTGGTTTGCACTTAGGAAGAGATGTTGAATCTGTTCGACTGCTATATGCATTAGCTCAACTAGCTTCCCTGATCGGTGTTTCGGAAAAGCGTTGGAAGGTTGGCTCCCAATACCTAACCTGGCTAACTAGTTCTCCTACACAGCGTTGGCAATTAGTTGCTAAGACTTGGGTTTCATTGCTAGGCGAAGCTTCAACCCTTGAGCTTTCAAACACTAAGAATCTGAGAAAGTCTTTCCAAGAGAACTTCCCTATTGCCAACGATGGCGTTCTTTCGCACATTTCAAGGCTGATCTCTCTAGCTGACCTGATTGGTCTTTCAGGTTCAGAACATTTGACCAGCTGGTTCAAGCCTTTACTTGAAGGCGATACTGCTAAGGCAACAGCTTTACTTGCCGCTAATCTCCCTCAAACACAGAACCGAATAATCATTCAGGCCGATTCAACCATCATCGCTGTTGGTCCACTGCCAACCGATAAGGAACTTGAGCTTAGAAGATTTGTTGAGACAGAGAGAATCGGTGTTGCCTCAACATATCGCATCAACACTTTAAGTGTGACCTTCGGTCTTGAAACTGGAATGTCTGAACAAGAGATCAGAGATTTACTAACTGAACTTTCTGGCACCTCTCTACCTCAGCCAGTTGACTACCTAATCAGAGAAGCAGCAGTCCGATTTGGCAGATTGGTCCTTACAGAGATTCCTAATGGAACACTGATTCAATCAAGCGAACCTATTTTGCTAACTCAGATTCAAAATGACTCAACACTAAAGACTCTTTCAATAGCTAAAGAATCTGAGACCACGCTGACTAGCAGATTTGATCTAGACATCGTCTATTACATGCTTAGAGAATCGAAATACGCTGCCATTAGAAAAGACAGCAAGGGTCAGGTCGTAAGTAGCTGGAAAGCAGCGGGGTTCAATCAAAAAGCAGCAATTCAAACCTCCTCTGTTTTAGAAGACATCCAAAGACTTAGAGATCATGACAAGCGCTTAGGTGAAGCACCAGAAGGTCATGATTTAGTCAGACAGATTGAGATGGCCATAAAGACTAAAGCCACCATCTCTATTTCCCTTCTTATGAATGGAACAGCCAGGGAGTTCTCTATTGAGCCAACAGGGCTTGCTAACGGCAGACTTAGGGGCAAAGACCGTCAAGCTGACTGCGAAAGAGTATTACCGTTAGCCAGCATCACCGGTGTTCGCTTAGGCTAGAAGGATGTCTTCAGGGCCTCTAATCGTTCAAAGCGATAAAACAGCACTGCTTGAGGTCAATCATCCTCAGGCGGCTGATGCTCGCCATGACCTAGCGGTGTTTGCTGAGTTAGAGCGAGCCCCTGAGCATGTCCATACCTACCGAATCACAAAACTGGGTCTATGGAATGCCCGAGCAGCGGGTCACGAAAGCTCATTTGTTCTTGGGGTATTAGATAAATACAGTAAGTTTCCTATTCCTGCCAGCATCAGAGTTGACATCGAACAGACCATGTCAAGGTATGGCCGGCTAGTCATTCAAAAGGGTGAGTCAGGAGATCTAGAACTTTATTCGGCTGAACCGGCTGTTCTTCTAGAAACCACAAGGCAAAGAAAAGTCAATGATTTATTGCTAGATCGAATCAGTGAGAACACTTGGCGAATTGCCGAATGGGCAAGAGGTCAGATTAAGCAGGAGCTTCTTAAGCTTGGTTGGCCTGCTGAAGACCTGGCTGGTTACACACCAGGTATCCCTCATGAGATTGATTTAGTTGAGGATGGTTGGGGTCTTCGTGATTATCAGGCGATGGCTGTTGAAAAGTTCTGGGATGGTGGCTCTGGAGTTGTGGTGTTGCCATGTGGAGCTGGTAAAACTATCGTCGGTGCGGCAACCATGGCTAAAGCAAATACCAACACTTTGATTCTGGTTACCAATACCGTTTCGGCAAGACAGTGGCGAGCTGAGTTACTAAAGCGAACAACTCTTACTGAAGAAGAGATTGGTGAATACTCAGGTTCTATGAAAGAGGTAGCACCTGTAACAATTGCTACCTACCAGATTCTTACCACCAAGCGCAAAAATGAATATGCTCACCTAGCACTTCTCAATGATCATGACTGGGGTTTGATTGTTTACGATGAGGTTCATCTTTTGCCTGCACCGATTTTTAAGATGACTGCCGATCTTCAAGCAAGAAGAAGATTGGGTCTAACAGCAACCCTGGTTAGAGAAGATGGTAAGGAAGGCGATGTCTTTTCTTTGATTGGTCCAAAGCGATTTGATGCTCCTTGGAAAGAAATTGAAGCCCAAGGATATATCGCTCCGGCTGCCTGCTATGAAGTTCGTATTGATTTGCCAGAAGATGAGCACTTTGAATATGCAATTGCTAACCAAGAAGACAGATACCGTTTATCCGCTAGTTCAACCAGCAAGATTCCTGTAATTCAAAAACTAATTGCTAAACACCAGGGTGAGCCTGTATTGATCATCGGTCAATACATTGATCAGTTGGTTACCGTTGCGGGTGCACTCAAGGCAGAGCTCATAACTGGCGAAACTCCGGTTAGCGAACGAGAGAGATTGTTTGCTGATTTCAGGGAGGGAAGAATCCAGGTTCTTGTAGTTTCTAAGGTTGCTAACTTCTCTATTGATTTACCTGAAGCCTCAGTAGCCATTCAAATCTCAGGCTCCTATGGCTCTAGACAAGAAGAAGCCCAGCGTCTGGGACGAATCCTTAGACCTAAGGCTGATGGCCGCACTGCTAGTTTTTACACCCTTATCTCAAGAGACACCGTGGATCAGGACTTCGCTCAGAACCGCCAAAGGTTCCTAGCCGAGCAAGGCTATGCCTACGAGATCCTTGATGCTGTTGACCTGTAGATAAATATCTCCCAGTAAACATTCAGGAAACATCCAGACTAAACGGACTATTCAGTGGCACATTTAGAGCATGAAGAACCCAAAGGTATTAATCGTCGATGACGAAAAGAACATCAGAGACCTCCTCGAAGCTGGTTTGAAATTTGCTGGCTTCAGCGTCTACTCAGTAGGCACCGGAACAGAAGCTGTTGCCGTGGCCGAAAAAGCCAAGCCAGACATCATGGTTCTAGATGTGATGTTGCCAGATCAGTCAGGCTTCAGCGTCACTAAGAAGCTTCGTTCAATGAACCTAGACCTTCCGGTCCTGTTCCTATCGGCTAGAGATGACCGTGGCGATAAAGTCACAGGTCTAACTGTTGGTGGCGATGACTATATGACTAAGCCATTTAGTATCGATGAGGTTATTGCCCGCATCAATGCAATCCTTCGAAGAACCAGAAAGCAAGATGTTGAAGAAAGTGTTTTCGAAGTTGGAGAAATCAGAATCAACCAGGACGCTCACGAGGTATTCGTCAATGGATCTGAGATAGACCTATCCCCTACCGAATACAAGCTGCTTAGATTCCTAATGGGGAATGCTAACCGAGTCATGAGCAAGGACCAGATTCTTGACCATGTTTGGGAATATGACTTCAATGGTGAGCAGGGAATTGTTGAAAGTTACATCTCTTACTTACGCAAGAAAATCGATCCTCTAAGCAAGAATCAACTTATCCACACAAAGCGTGGGGTTGGTTACATGTATCGCACATTCAAGAACGAAGAGTAAATGCCTAGATCAGTTCCTGCACCTAACTTTCTAAGTAAGCTGTGGGGTCGTATCTCCCTGAGAACAAGGTTGACCGCACTGTCGGTCAGCATTGTTGCAATGCTTCTAGGAATAAGCCTGTTCGGTACCGTTGCTGTCTTAAGAACTTACCTACAGCAAAACATTGACAGGCAAATCACTCAGGCAGCAGTCAAGCTAGCAGCTGAAGATCCAATGAAGGTCAAAGAACGTATTGACAAGGGGCTGCTTCCAATCCCTCCTCTGCCAGGTGATTACTACATAGCTTTTCTAGATCCTCAAGGCCGCATCTATATCGGTATGGTTGGATCTCCAATTCGCGATGGCGATGTCCCTAACCTCTCTGAGTTCAATGCCATAGCAGTTGAAAAAACTAGAGGTTTGCCTTTCTCAGCCGACATCACGGTCGGTGATCCAGGCGAAGCGAAGATTCCTGAGGAATGGCGACTGGTAGCCATTTCAAAACCTAACCTTGCAGGCTCTGTAGTTGTTGGAGTGCCAATGGAGCCAAGCCAAGGCATCATTAGCCAATACAGATCAATTGCCTTTGGCTTTAGCGGGGTTCTGCTAATCATCAGTGGCTTTGCCCTCTGGCTAACTATTGCCTCTGCCCTAAGGCCACTTAGAGAAGTCTCGGCAGCAGCTGATGCTGTTCGCAAGGGTAAGTTCGATAGACGTCTTCCAGCTGTGGAAGGTAAAACAGAAATAGCTCGACTAAACAACTCACTAAACGAGATGCTTGGGTCCATTGAAGATTCCATCCAGTCTCGTAACAAGACTTTGAACCGAATGCGTCAATTCGTAGCCGATGCCAGCCATGAACTTAGAACACCGCTGGTAACGCTTCGAGGCTATGCCGAGCTATATCGCAAGGGTGCTTTCAAATCTAAAGCTCAAATTGATGATGCGATGACTCGAATCGAAAACGAAGCCATCAGAATGTCTTCCCTGGTTGAATCCCTGCTGGCACTAGCCAGATTGGATGAGGATGCGAAACTGCAAATTGCTAGAGGTGATCTTCTAGCCACAGCTGAAAAGGTCGTTAGAAACGTTTCAGCAGGTTTTCCAAAGACAAAAATCTCCATCGTGGATCTAGCAGGTAATCCCTTAAAGACACCTCTCGAAGTGAACTTCGACCAGCCAGGCATGGTTCAGGTTCTTACCAACCTGTTGGCTAACGCATGTATCTTTGCCGGTGAAAAAGACATTGAAATAGCAATGGGTGTTAGAGATGAAAAGACAGTAATCAAAGTCATCGACCACGGTGAAGGAATTCCAAAGCAGCTACGTACAAAAGTTTTTGAGAGATTCTATAGAAGTGATAACTCCAGAAACAGAGACACTGGTGGTTCAGGTCTAGGTCTTGCAATCGCACGAGGAATCGTTGAAGCACACAAGGGAAAGATTGTTGCTGAAGAAACTAAAGATGGCGGAGCAACATTCAGGATTACACTTCCTAGCTAGTTATCCCCATGCGCTGAAAGTTACTCACAGTTAGCCTGGCTCGCTCCCAATTGAATTCAAATAAATGTCAGCATGTTTACCGAAGGAGGTAAACACATGGCACAAATTCAAGTAGACAGCGAACACGTACTTGCTGCAAACAGCACCATTCAAGCAACCATTGCAAAACTACAAGCCGAAGTTGATGGCTTACACGTTCAACTAATTGGCTTGCAGGATGTTTGGCGTGGATCAGCAGCGAGTAGCTTTCAAGAACTCGTCACACGTTGGAAAGTAACTGCAACAACAGTTGATGCTCAACTAGGTGAACTAGGTCAGGCATTGCGCATAGCGGCTAACCAATACAGCGAAATCGAGTTGGCTAACCAGCGCCTATTTATGGGGTAGAAACCAGGTAAAGGATAAGGGGTGGAACATCTTTCGATATTCCACCCCTTTTAGCCGGAGCGACTCTGGCTAAGTTCTAGTAATCCATTCCCCCACCCTGAGGCATAGCCGCACCGGCTGGCTCAGGCTTTTCAGCAACTACTGCTTCTGTAGTTAGGAATAGACCTGCGATCGATGCCGCGTTCTGCAGAGCAGAGCGTGTCACCTTCACTGGGTCGTTGATGCCTTCGGCAAGCATGTCTACGTATTCTCCAGTTGCGGCGTTTAGACCGTGTCCTGAAGGCAGGTTGGCTACCTTCTCAGCAACAACACCTGGCTCTAGACCTGCGTTGATAGCAATCTGCTTTAGTGGGGCTGAGATAGCAACACGAACGATGTTTGCACCGGTTGCCTCATCGCCAACAAGCTTTAGAGTCTCGAATGCAGCTTTACCAGCCTGGATTAGAGCAACACCACCACCTGCAACAATTCCTTCTTCAACTGCAGCCTTAGCGTTACGAACTGCATCTTCAATGCGGTGCTTACGCTCTTTTAGTTCAACTTCAGTTGCAGCACCTGCACGAATAACAGCAACACCACCTGCTAGCTTGGCTAGACGCTCCTGTAGCTTCTCGCGGTCGTAGTCACTGTCAGTGTTTGTGATTTCGCGACGGATCTGCTCAACACGTCCTGCAATCTGCTCCTTGTTACCAGCACCATCAACGATTGTTGTTTCGTCCTTGGTGATAACAATCTTGCGAGCAGTTCCTAGCATGTCTAGAGTCGCGTTCTCAAGCTTTAGACCTAGCTCTTCTGTGATTACAGTTGCGCCGGTCAGAATAGCGATGTCTTGAAGCATTGCCTTACGACGGTCACCAAAGCCTGGAGCCTTAACAGCTACTGACTTGAAAGTTCCGCGCATCTTGTTCAGAACTAGAGTTGCAAGAGCCTGTCCTTCAACATCTTCAGCGATGATCAGAAGAGTCTTACCTGACTGCATTACCTTCTCGACGATTGGAACAATCTCAGGGACCTGAGAGATCTTGCTGTTAGCAATTAGAACTAGAGCATCTTCTAGAACTGCTTCCTGACGCTCTGGGTCAGTTACGAATAGACCTGAGATGTATCCCTTGTCAAAACGCATACCGTCGGTTAGTTCTAGCTGAATACCAAAGGTGTTTCCTTCTTCAACAGTTACAACACCTTCGTTACCGACCTTGTCGATAGCGTCAGCAATGATCTCACCAATTGTGGTGTCACCTGCAGAGATAGATGCAGTTGCTGCAATCTGCTCTTTAGATGAAACAGGCTTAGCCTGCTTGAACAGTTCAGCAATAACTGCTTCAACTGCTTTTTCAATTCCGCGCTTCAAGCTGATTGGGTCAGCTCCAGCTGCTACGTTGCGCAAACCTTCTTTAACAAGTGCCTGGGCTAGAACGGTTGCAGTTGTAGTTCCATCTCCTGCAACATCGTCAGTCTTCTTAGCAACTTCTTTAACCAGTTCAGCACCAATGCGCTCAAACGGATCGTCTAATTCAATTTCTTTCGCAATAGAAACACCATCGTTGGTGATAGTTGGTGCACCGTACTTCTTCTCAAGTACTACGTTGCGACCACGCGGGCCAAGGGTGACCTTAACTGTGTCAGCAAGGATGTTCAAGCCACGCTCAAGACCGCGACGTGCCTCTTCGTTAAAGCTAATGATTTTTGCCATGTTCGGTTACGCCCTCCTGGACGGGTAAGTGTTGGATAGTTAGCACTCTCATAAGGCGAGTGCTAATCCCATTTTGGCACTCAAAGCCCTCGAGTGCAAGTCTGGGCTTAAAGATCTAGAGCCACCCCAAAGGGATGGCTCTAGAAAGTTGAAACTTGTTATTAGATAACGTGAACGTTGTCAGCCTGTGGGCCCTTGTCGCCGTTCTTTACCTCAAACTCAACACGCTGGTTCTCTCTAAGCTCCTTGTATCCCTCAGACTGGATAGCTGAGAAGTGTACGAAAACGTCTGCTCCACCGTCCTGTGTGATGAATCCAAAACCCTTTTCAGAGTTGAACCACTTTACGGTTCCTTGTGCCATTTGATGCTCCTATTACTTTTTGAATCAGATCCGGTACTTCCTTCACTGCAGTCTCACCTCAAGGAATACCTGGAAGTTTGATTTCGAGTGTTGTAGCAAACGAATCTTTTTCGACTGTGTTTAGTCTAGGGCTGTTTAGGTCAATGTGTGCAAGCCAATATTGGCTAGATAACGGGACTGTTATACAGCGATTATTCGGTCATTTTGAAGCCAACACCCAGTCTGACCTCGATTGGATACTTAGCGTCTTCTTTGAGGACTATTGGCAGAACACCAATGATCTTCTGGATTCTAAGGGCTAAAGGCCTGTATTCCTCTTTGGTTATGTTGATTGAGGATTTCTGAAGAGTCATGTCAAGGGTTCTTGAATAAGGAACTACCAGTTTGGCGTTCTGAAGCTGCTGACCGATACGAATGGCGTAAAGCCTGGTTCCTGAGCCGTCGATGACAGTAATTGGGGTGCTCAGGTCAATGCCATTGACCACGTTCTTGGTTGGAGCGGGCGTTGCTATCGAACTAAGTGCTGATTGAACTCCGAAATAGCCACCACCGCTAAGGATTACTGATGCAAGGCTCAAAGCTAAGAATGAAGCCCAACGATCCCCTGCGGTTCTTCTGGCTCGATGCTTACCGACGTGCTTATAGTCAGGCTTTAGCAGATCTATAGCATCTGCTTTCTTTTTCCTGGCCATTGCTCACTCCTTGTTTTCGTATGACTGTTCTATATTAGGTTTCTATCCTGTGATATCCCTCAGAAAGCTAAAACAATGACCGAACGCAAAGTTGAGAAAACCGAAGAACAGTGGCGCGAAGAGCTAACTGAGTTTGAATATCACGTCCTTCGTGAGGCAGGTACTGAGCGTGCCTTCACCGGAGAACTTCTAAATGAAGAGCGCACTGGTGTTTTCCGCTGCAGAGGGTGCAGTGCTGAACTTTTCACAAGCACCACTAAATTTGATTCACACTGTGGCTGGCCAAGCTTCTATGAGCCTAAAGAAGATCACGCTGTTGAACTTAGAGAAGACAATAGCCACGGAATGAAAAGAGTTGAAGTTCTATGTAGAGCATGCGGCTCACACCTAGGACACGTTTTTGAAGATGCCCCGCAAACTCCAACTGGAGATCGTTACTGCATCAACTCTGTGAGCATCACCTTCGAAGAGAAGTAACTCTTGTCCAAAAGAGCACTCATCGTCATCGATGTGCAAAAAGGTTTCAGTAAACACGATGTAACAGGTGAGAGAAACAATCCTGCCTGTGAAGAAAACGTTGAGAAACTAATCAAAGCTTTTAGAGCTTCTAGCCAACCGATAGTTTTTGTGAAACACAATTCCAAATCCCCAACTTCAGTTTTACATCCAGGTCAAGAAGGTAACGACTTCAAAGATGTCATCACCGGCACCCCAGATCTCCTAGTCACAAAAAGTGTCAACTCCGCCTTCTACGGAGAACCAGATTTATACAGCTGGCTCAAAGCCAATCAGATTGACTCTGTTGCAATATGTGGCATTCAAACCAACATGTGCTGTGAGACCACAGCCAGAATGGCTGGAAACTTAGGGCTGGATACATGGTTTGTTTTAGATGCCACCCACACCTTCGCCAAGACCGCCAACGGCATCAAGATCTCTGCTGAAGACCTAGCTCAAACAACTGCTGTGAACCTATCTGGAGAGTTTGCTCAAATTCTTTCAACTGAAGAAGCGGTTTCTAAAATCAGCTAGATTCGCCACCTAATTGCTATCTTTTTAGTATGAAGGAATTTGACGGCGCAAAGCTAAAAAAGAAAATCAACAAAAAAGTCAAGAAGAAAATGGGCAATGTCAACATTGAAGTGTCCAAGTCAAGTGGAGGTTTCATTTACTTCCTTGGCTTTTTAGGAGCTGCCATTTTCTATGTCTCCACAGCCCCAGACTTCTGGGCAGGAGCTCTAGGTCTTCTCAAGGCTGCTGTTTGGCCTGCATTCCTAGTCTTTGCTGCACTGAATGGTCTCAACGCCTAGATTAAACAGATAAACCTCCCGCAAGGGAGGTTTTCTGGGCCGACCAGGGGACTCGAACCCCTAACCCTCGCATTACAAGTGCGATGCGCTACCAATTGCGCCAGGTCGGCTAGGACACTTGGTCCGAAGAAAAGTTTAGCGTTTATTTGACTTTGATTTTAGGAATATTGGGAAAAAAGAAACCGGCTCCACAAAAGTGAGAGCCGGTTTCTTGTAATTCCTTGGGCTAGTTCTTTGCCTGGTACTTCACAGTCAAAGTAGCTGAGGTGAAAGGACCATAACCTTCGCCACCAACGATGGCTCGGTACTGGTAGTCGCCAACCTGATCTTTGATCAGAGCAAAACCAACGCTTGAAGAGCCTTTGCTAGCTGTGATCTTACGGAACTGCGTCCATGAGCCACCAGGTGCCATCTCTTCAACCACAATATCGAATGATTCGATAGTTGCATCAGTTAGGTCTAGGTCGCCTACGATGTTGGCTCTTTCACCAACTGTGTAAGTGCCGGTTTCACCGGTTGCCACACGAAGCTCGATCTGCTTAGCCCCAGCAGGAGCGCAAGCAGTCAGAGTGATAGCAATTAGGGTTACGAGTACGCTTGCAAAGATTGATTTCTTCAAAGTAATTTCCTTAGTCATTGGTTTTCTTTTGGTGGGTGGTGAAGAACTGAGCGAAGCGAGCAGGGTTGATTAGATCTTCAGCCTTGCCTCCCCAGTCATAAACATTTCCATTTACTAGAACATAAGGAGTTCCGCGAGGGATTTCCTTTCCTGTTACAGCTGGCTGGCTAAATGCTTCTGCAGTTCTGTTTTCGATGTACTTGGCATAACGCTTCTGGTCAATACAGGTATTGATCTCATCATTGATTACAACTCCAGCACCCTTGAGGGTTTCTTTCAGATCTGAATCTGATGGACCAGCTGTGTTTTCCTGAGGCTGGTTTGTGTATAGAGCAGTGTTCACATCGTAGAACTTCTCTGGCTGTGAGTTAGCAACACATAGCGCTGCGTTAGTTGATCTTGAAGAGTAGTTGTTTAGTGACTGGCCATCCAAGAATGAGATTGGGTGGTACTCAACGGTTGCTAGGCCTGAATCAACCCATGCCTTCATCTGAGAAGCGTTTGGGTCCTTGAAGAGTTTACAAATTGGGCACTGGTAGTCCTGGTAGATAACGATCTGGTTACCCTTCTTGGCCTCAGCTGAGGTCACTGGAAGCAGTCCCTTACCAAGAAGAACTCCACCAAGAGCGGTTGTGTTTGCTGGAACCTTCTTAGCGTTTTCAGCATTGGTGTTTGAAGTAGTAGAAATTGCCATAACAGCCGCGATAACTCCAACGACAACTGCAACGATTCCAACAGCTAGACCGATTGAGATAAGAATGCGCTTGCGCTTATCGACTTGGGCTTTCTTTTCTCTTAGCTCACGTGCCTTGGCTCTAGCCTGCTCACGCTGTTCAGATCTGGTTGGACGTGGAGTTTGGGACATAATCTTTCACCTCTGGTTGGTTATGGTCAATCTGGGTAAAAACCCTAAAGCATAGGTTTTCTAGTCTAAACGACTCCTTGGCAATGTAATAATAGGAGAAGCCTTGGCATCCGCCAAAGCCACTAATTCACTACGGATCGTGCGGCTCGTTCCTGCCGCTGAAGGAGTAATACCATGGCATCAGTGACTTTTGAAAAAGCCACAAGGATCTACCCGGGCGGTACCCGCCCAGCAGTTGACCAAGTTCAGTTGACTGTAAAGGACGGAGAATTCCTAGTTCTCGTCGGTCCATCAGGTTGTGGAAAGACCACAACTCTACGTATGCTAGCTGGCCTTGAAGAGGTCAACGAAGGTCGCATCTTGATCGGTGACCGCGACGTAACCCAGGTTCCACCAAAGGACCGCGACATTGCGATGGTTTTCCAAAACTACGCACTTTACCCACACATGACCGTTGCAGAAAACATGGGCTTTGCTCTAAAGATTGCCGGTGTGAAGAAGGACGAGCGCGCAGCTCGTGTTCTTGAAGCTGCAAAGCTTTTGGACCTTGAGCCATACCTAGACCGTAAGCCAAAGGCACTTTCTGGTGGTCAGCGTCAGCGTGTTGCTATGGGTCGTGCGATTGTTCGTAAGCCAGAAGTGTTCCTTATGGATGAGCCACTATCAAACCTTGATGCAAAGCTTCGTGTTGCAACTAGAACTCAGATTGCCTCACTTCAGCGCCGTCTAGGTGTAACAACTGTTTATGTAACTCACGACCAGGTTGAAGCTATGACCATGGGTGACCGCGTTGCAGTTTTGAAGGATGGTGTTCTCCAGCAGGTTGACACTCCTCGTGCACTATACGAGCGTCCAGCTAACGTATTCGTTGCAGGCTTCATCGGTTCACCAGCTATGAACCTGATGACACTAAAGATCGCAGCAGGCGGAGTGAAGTTCGGTAACTCAACTTTGAAGATTGATTCAGCAATCCTTGCAAAGACAAAAGAGAAGTCAATCACCGTTGGTCTTCGCCCAGAGGATCTTGTGATCTCAAAGAGCGATGGTATCCAGGTTGAGGTTGATGTAATCGAAGAGCTAGGTGCAGATGCATTCCTATACGGTTCAGCTGTTGTTGAGGGAGAGAAGACAGATGTCATCGCTCGTATCGGCTCAGTGAGCTCAATCCGTTCAGGCGACAAGGTTTACCTAAAGCCTCAGGGTGGAATCACTCACCTATTCGATGTTTCAACTGGTCTTCGCCTAAACAACGATGCTCCAGTGGCTAAGAAGGCTGCAGCTGCTCCAGCGGCTAAGAAGCCAGCTGCCAAGAAGGCTGCTGCTAAGCCAGCGGTCAAGACGCCAGCTGCTAAGAAGGCTGCTCCGAAGAAGAGCTAAAAGTTCTAAAGATAAAGCCCCGGCCAATTGGTCGGGGCTTTATCTGTTTAAGGTCTTTACTTGATGTTCTTGATTCTTGCTTTTGACACTTCGTATAAAGCGACTGAGGCTGCAATACCTGCGTTTAGAGATTCAGTATCTCTTGCGATTGGAATAGAAAGAATTGCATCACAGTTTTCTTGAACAAGCCTTGAAAGGCCTTTGCCTTCGCTACCGATTACAAGAAGTAGTGGTTCATTTCCTAACTTGAAAGTTGGAAGTGACATATCTCCCCCACCATCAAGACCAACAACAAATAGTCCACGCTTCTGGAATTCTTTAATAGTTGCATTTAGGTTGGCAGCAAGTGCTACTGGAACTCTTGAAGCTGCTCCAGCTGATGTCTTCCAGGCAGAAGCTGTCACACCAACAGATCTTCTTTGCGGAACGATAACTCCTTGACCACCGAAGGCAGCAACTGAACGAATGATTGCTCCTAGGTTTCTAGGGTCAGTAATTCCATCTAATGCCACTAGTAGTGGCTTTTGGCCTCTAGCCAAAATCTTGTCTAGAAGTTCACTCGGGTGCTGGTAGTTATATGGAGGAACCTGCAGAGCAATACCTTGGTGCACTGCATCGTGACCTGTCATACGATCCATCTCAGGGCGAGTGACTTCACCAACAGAAATACCTCTTGAGTTAGCAAGTGAGATTGCTTCTTTAACTCGGTCATCCATTTCAATACGAGCAGCAATAAACAATGAGGTTGCTGGAACCTTCGCTCTTAGGGCTTCAAGAACTGAGTTACGACCGGAAAGAACTTCACCTGACTCAGCAGCCTTCTGAACTCTTCTGCCTGAACGAGCAGCTCCACCTGCGTTACCCGCTGTTCTTGTGCCAGGTGCTAGGAACTCACCCTTCTTAGTGGTTAGAGCAGTACCTGGCTTAGCCTTAGCAACCCTTGGGGTCACTGCAGCCTTGCGCTCTCTAAGTGCCTTGGCTTTAGCAGCTGGGTGATACTTACGGTCTTCAGCCTTAGGGGTAGGTCCTCTACCTTCTAGAGCCTGACGGCCTTTGCCTCCGGTGCCAACCTTAGGAGCTCCTTTGGAGCCACCCTTCTTAGCCTTTGCTGCGCCTGGACGGCCTGGTTTCCTAGCCATTAAAACTCCACATCGTTATGTCTTTCATATCTTTGAGCGTTACGCCCAATTCTTCTAACTCAACTCTGATTGCATCAGCTCGAGCAAAATCCTTAGCCAGCTTGGCTTCGTGTCTCAATTGGATGAGGCCCTCGACCTGCTTTGAGAATTCTTCAGAATAAAGCGGTTCTTGATAGGCAAAAGTCAGACCTAAAACATGAACCATGGCTTTGACTTCTTCAACACAAAGTAGAAGTTTCTCGAGATCGTTGCTATCAAATGCCGTGTTTCCTGCTCTAACTCTCTCATGAATTACCGCAAGTGCAACTGGAACATTTAAATCTGAGTTCATCGCATCTGCAAATTCTGCAGGTATCTGGGTCAGGTCAATATCAATTCGCCTGAGGTTAGTAGTTCTTTTGAGGAATCCAGCGATTCGATCCAGCGCTGCCTGAGCATCTCTTATGGATGACTCTGAGTAATCCAAGTAAGATCTGTATTGAGCAGATAACAGCCAATACCTTATTGCTCCCCAGCTGCCAGCTTTAGTTAAATCCTCAACTGAAACACCGTTGCCTAAACTCTTTGACATCTTGTTGCCATTGATGGTTACTAGCGCGTTGTGTAACCAGAAGTTAGCAAAGTCCTCACCTGCGGCTCTTGATTGAGCTAGTTCATTCTCATGGTGTGGGAAACGAAGGTCTAATCCACCACCGTGAATATCAAATGCTTCACCTAGGAAATGTTTTGCCATGGCAGAGCATTCAATATGCCAACCAGGTCTTGCTAATCCCCAAGGAGTCTTCCAAGCAGCTGTTGCTGGTTCTTCTGGTTTGTGCGCCTTGAAAAGGGCGAAGTCATTAGGTGATTTTCTACCAAAGCTGGCATCTGTTTCACCTTCCATGTTTTCTAACTTCTGATTGGTTAGTTCACCATAGTTAGGCCAAGAAGCGGTGTCAAAGAAAACATTTGCTGAGCCATCTTCTGCTTGGTAGGCATGCCCTAGTTTGATTAGCTTGTTGACTAAAGAAATCATGTCCTCAATGTGCTCTGTTGCATGAGGCGTATGGGTTGGATCCATAATGTTCAAATTCGAATACGCCTCGTTGAAGGTTGCTTCAACTTCTTTAGCAAACTCACGCCAGTCACGAGTGCCAGCGTTTACTAAAACCTTGTCGTCAATGTCGGTGACATTTCTAACAAGGGTTACCTCATAATCCAAGGCCTTTAGCCATCTCTGCAGAATGTCATAAACCAGAGCACTTCTAAGGTGCCCTAGGTGGGGAGCTGATTGAACTGTTGGCCCACAGACATAAATCTTTACTAGGCCAGGGGTAAGTGGCTTGAAAGCTCTAAGTTCTTGGGATTTAGAGTCGAATAGTTCTAGGGCCACGACTAGAGCCTACCTTTGGTGCTTTCAATTAGAGCGGTGGCTACAGCCCCAACTCCTTCAGAAGAACCAAGGAAACCAAGGCCATCGGTGGTGGTAGCACCAACGCTCACTGGAGCTTTAACTAGAGCAGTTAGAGCCTGTTCAACTTCTTCTCTGCGTGGAGAAAGCTTAGGCTTATTGCCTATAAGTTGAACGCTAACGTTTAGAACTTTCCAGCCATTAGAAGACAGAAGGTTCAAGGTCTCTTTGATAAACACAGAACCGTTAGCCCCGGCATGCTCTGGCTTATCAACACCAAAGTTAGATCCGATATCTCCAAGTCCTGCAGCTGCTAATAACGAATCAACAATGGCATGAGCAAGAGCATCGCCATCGCTGTGCCCTTCTAAACCTGTTTCACCTGGCCATAGCAGTGTTCCAAGATACAGAGGCTTGTTTTGATCTTCAGAGAAACGATGAACGTCAGTTCCGATACCGGTTCTTTGTTCTGATTTATTACCTAGAAGTAACTCTGCATATTCAAGATCTGCTTGAACAGTAATTTTGAAAGCCATTGCATCGCCCAACACTGATGTGACTAGATGACCTTGAGCTTGAAGAAGACTTGCGTCATCGGTGTAATCTTCGGTAGCCAGCTCGTAGCCTTTAACAATCTGTTCTCTTGAGAATCCTTGAGGAGTTTGCGCGATTCGAAGTTCATTTCGATCAACTGTTCCAAGCACAACATCTTGATTCACTGTTTTGATTGTGTCAACAACAGGTAGCACTGGAATAACTGCTGAACCAGTTTCAATTACGGTCTTAGCGACTCTTTCAAAAACTGATGTTGGGGTGAAGCACCTCGCTGCATCATGAATTAGAACCACTTGTGCTTTAGCGGAAACTTTTTTCAAAGCATTAGCTATTGAACCTTGTCTTGATAATCCACCTGGTGTGAAATCAAGTTGGATTTTATCGCCAGCAAATTCTCTGGCGATGGCTTCAAACTCTGAGACTCTGTCTTCATGAGATGCAACAACGACTTGAACTAAGCCATTGATCTTTAGGATGTTTTCAAGAGCATGCTCTAAAAGTGTCTTGTCAGATATTTTAACTAGGGCTTTAGGGATGCCTGCTTGTAATCTGCTTCCGTCGCCAGCGGCAACGAGGATGACTGCTATTTCACTCATCTTGATGCCTCCTAGTTGGGCAGTGAGCTCTTAAGCTCTATTTAGCTCCCTTAGCCAGAACCTTCAGAATGTGGGCTTCAGCACCAGCATCATCAGTCTTTAGAGCTAGAGCTAGTTCTGACACAAGAATCTGCTTGGCCTTAGCCAACATACGCTTTTCACCGGCTGAAAGACCACGGTCCTGCTGACGTCTCCAAAGGTCACGAACGATCTCAGAGACCTTCATAACATCACCGGAAGCTAGCTTTTCCTGGTTGGCCTTGAATCTTCTAGACCAGTTGGTTGGCTCTTCGATGAATTCTTCCTTGAGCTTGGCTTCGACCTTCCTGACACCCTTGGCATCAATGACGTCTCTAACTCCGACCTCGGATTCAGCAGTTTCTGCTGGTACCCAGATGATCAGGTTTCCTGCCTCGACTTTAAGCTTTAGGTACAGCTTCTTCTCACCGCGGAATTCCTTCTTAGCAACTTCTAGAATCTCGGCGGCTCCGTGGTGCGGGTAGACAACTGTCAGTCCCTTTTTGAATTCCATGGATAGCTTTCCCTTCGCAAACCCCCAGTTTACCACAGGTTCGATTTTTTCAGCAGGTAGAATATAGACGTATTCATCAGGAGGAAAATTGCTAGTTCGTAGAGCTCTTTTAGCGTCAAGTATTGCAATCGCCACAGTTTTGGGAACTAGTGCCTGTAACTTCTTCTCCCCTGTGGCATCTCTTGACTATTACGCACCTAGTGATGGTTCTCAAGCAGATATTGGTGACCTTAAGGCTAGAAACCTGATTTCTTTGCAGGATGAAGCTGGAAACTCAGGTTTAGTTGGAGCTTTCGCTAACTCAGGTAGCCAAGAAATCACTTTTGCTATCAAATACACCAACGCAGCAGGTGAATCTGGTTACCGTGAATTCACTGTTGGCCCATACCAGGTCAGAAACTTTGGTTACCAGAACACTCAACCACTAGACCTAGAACTAGGTGGCAAGCCAGGCGATGTTAGAAACATCTTGGTTTACACAGACACAGATCAGGCAAGCATCAACGTTCCAGTTATGGACGCAACATTAGTTGAGTATGCCGATCTAGTTGAAAAACTAGGTAAGTAACTAAACCTCGTATTTATAGCCCAAGCCACGAACTGTTAGTAAGTGAGCAGGTCTTGACGGGTCATCTTCAATCTTTGATCTCAAACGCTTGACGTGCACATCTAAGGTCTTTGTGTCGCCAAAGTAGTTTGCTCCCCAAACCCGGTCAATAATCTGACCTCTGGTTAGAACTCTGTTTCTGTTTTCCAGAAGAAGTTCTAGTAACTCAAACTCTTTGAGCGGCATGTTTATCTTCTCGCCATTGAAAAAGACGATGTGTCTTTCAATATCCATCCTGATTGGGCCAGCTTCCAGGATGCCATTCTCGGCTTGCCTTGGTGCACCGTTTCTTCTCAGCACCGCTTTCATTCGGGCAAGTAACTCGTTCTTGGAATAAGGCTTGGTGACATAGTCATCAGCACCAATTTCTAAACCAATGACTTTATCAATCTCCGTGTCTTTAGCGGTAAGCATGATGATTGGAACATCTGAGGTTGTGCGAAGAGCTTTACAAACATCTTTGCCGTTTAGCTTTGGAATCATCAGGTCTAGAAGAACTAGATCAGCGCCTTCCTTCTGGAATACGCTGACAGCCATTTCCCCGTCCTCAGCTTCGATTACTTCGTAACCTTCGCTTCGAAGTAAATAGACAAGAGGATCTCTCATACCTGCTTCGTCTTCAACAACAAGAATCTTGGTCATTTGCTGTCCTTTGTTTTATCTACTTGATGAATAGGGATTCTAAAAGTAAAGGTGGAGCCTAGGTTAGGCCTTGAGAACAAAGTCACTTCACCACCGTGGTTATTTGCAGCGTGCTTGACAATTGATAAGCCCAATCCAGTTCCACCGGTATCTCTGGACCTAGATGGGTCAACACGATAAAAGCGTTCAAAGATACGCTCCTGTTGATCTACTGGAATACCAATACCTTTATCTATTACAGCAACTTCAGCAAAGCCATCATTTATTTCTAGCCCAACACCAACACTGCTGTTGTTATCGCTATAAAGAACTGCATTCTCAATGAGGTTCTTCAGCGCCATTGAAATAAGTCCTGCGTCGCCTTGAACTAGAACTCCACTTGGCGTGTCAGCTGTAATCTTCACTGCTTTGGAATCGGCTAAAAACTGATTGAGTTCAACTGCTTCATCTACTACTGCACCAAGGTCGAACACTTCAATTTCACCTTGCAGGTCACCAGCTTGAATTCTAGAGAGCTGAATGATTTTGGTTACTAAAGCACCGAGTCTCTTTGATTCGCGCTGCAGATTCTTTGAGAACTTCTTTACCTGCTCTGGATCTTCGATGGCAACCTGAAGTGCTTCAGAGAGTAATGAGATGGCACTTATTGGAGTTTTTAGTTCGTGGGAAATGTTTTCAACAAAGTCACGTCTTGTCTCATCAAGTCTCTTAGTTTCTGTTCTGTCTTCAACCAGAAGGATAACCAGCTCTTCAGAGAGCAAGGTCGCTCTTGCCCAGACGTATAACTTTGGCGAACGAATGTTCTTTGAGAAATAAAGTTCAGCAGAGACGGATTGCCTTGAGAGTCGTGAATCATCGATTAGAGCAACAAGTTCAGGGCTGATGACCTTGTCATATTCAACTAGGCCCATGTCTTTGGCTTTAGAGCTCTGGTCAACCACCTGGTTTGTCACATCGACAATCACACCTGCAGTGTCAAGCACTTCAAGAAAGGCAACTGCATCAGATGCCACTTTCTTAGTCTTGTGTGAACCGACCATTGGTTGCTAGTCCCTAACTTTGAATTCGTTAACTGGGTTAACACTATTGCTACCTTTACGCCATAAACTTACAGACATAGGCTTTCTCGCATTTTGTATAGGGCTGTTTACCTGAATGTTGGCAAACGTTAACCCTTGGCTGGGATGGTCTAACAAGGCATAGAAAGCGATAGATCAATGCGTGAACTGTTTCAAAAGGAACTCTCCGAAGTCCAAGAGCGTCTAGTTGACCTCTCCGTCTCAGTAACAGAAATCATGGAAAAGGCTTCAGCTGCCTTCATGAACTCAGATGTGAAGAAAGCCGATGAGGCAATCGCTCTTTCAGAGATAAACGAAGAAAGAGCCCTCCTTATCGATGAGATGGCAATCCGCATTCTTTCCAGACAAGCTCCAGTTGCCAGAGACCTTCGAGTCCTAGTTGCTGCCCTAAGAATTAGTGCTTCCCTGGAGCGCATGGGTGCTCTTGCTGGACACATTGCAACAATTGCTCGCTTCCGTTACCCAGAGTCAGCGGTTCCTAAGTCTCTAGTTGCTACTTTCACTGAGATGGGCAAGCTAGATGTTGCTCTAGGAAAGAAGCTAACCAAACTTCTAAAGAATACCGACCTTGACTTGGCTAGAAGCATTCAGGCAGAAGATGCTCGAGTTGATGAGTTACATCGTTCAGTGTTTGAAACAGTTCTTTCACCTAAGTGGAAAGAGAATGCTATTCACACAGTTGACGTGACTCTTGCTAGTAGATACCACGAAAGATTTGCTGACCACGTAGTGGACATCTCCGCTAAGGTCGCTTACCTCACCACCGGTGAGTGGTCAGAGATTGACAGCTAAGCACTACTTCTTACCTTGATTAGCAACAGCAGCTGCACCTGCGGCAGCAGCTTCAGGATCTAAATACTCTCCACCTTTAACTAGAGGCTTTAAATTTGCATCTAGTTTGTATACCAATGGAATACCGGTTGGGATATTTAGCTCAGCAATATCTGCATCACCAATTCCATCAAGGTGTTTGACTAAAGCACGAAGTGAATTACCGTGAGCTGTTACAAGAACAGTTTTGCCTGAAAGTAAATCTTTGCTGATTTCATTTTCCCAAAGTGGCATCATGCGAATCAGAACATCTTTCAAGCACTCAGTCTTAGGAATGTTGTTTCCTAGTTCTGCGTATCTTTCATCATGTGCCTGTGAGTATTCACTCTCATCAGATATCGGTGGTGGTGGAACATCAAAGGATCTTCTCCAGATCTGGAACTGCTCAGGACCATACTGAGCTAAGGTCTCTGCTTTATCCTTACCCTGAAGATCACCGTAGTGTCTCTCGTTTAGTCTCCAGTCACGCTTGACATCAATCCATGAGCGCTCTGCCTCAGCTAAAGCGATGTTAGCTGTGTTGATAGCACGCTTGAGCTTGCTTGTGTAAAGAAGGTCTGGCTTTAGCCCTGACTCAGCTAGTAACTCACCTGCTCGCTTAGCCTCTTGGCGACCCTGGTCGCTTAGATCAACATCCACCCAACCGGTGAAGCGGTTCTCCTGGTTCCAAGTGGAATTGCCATGTCGTAACAAGATAAGTGTGTATTCAGCCATGCTCCAAGTTTATCTAGTTAGCCTAGAAGCTATGGCTACAAAGAAACCGGTTGGTGCAATAACCAGAGGAACCACCAACCCTAACCGTCTTCGCAGGATAGATAGGTTCATAGCCAACCTCCCCCAACTAAAATCAGCAGATTGCATAGTGGTTGATCTGGGTTATGGAGCAACCCCAACCACTTCTATAGAGATGTTTGAACGCTTAGCTGAAACAAACCCTAAGGTAACTGTTATCGGTATCGAGATTGACAGAGAAAGAGTTGAACGAGGACTACCTTTTCAAACTAAGCAGCTCTTGTTTGGTTTAGGAGGTTTTGAGGTACCACTACCTAAACCTCATGCTGAAAAGAAAGTTGATGTGATTAGGGCTATGAATGTCTTGAGACAGTATGACGAGAGTGAAGTAATACCCTCATGGCAGCTAATGCAATCAAGGCTAAAAGATGATGGCGTGATTATCGAAGGAACAAGCGATGAGCTTGGCCGCATTTGCTCTTGGGTAACGCTAGACAAAGAGAAAGCAATCAGTTTCACAATTGCCCTGAAACTAAATGAAGTTGATAAACCTTCCAAGGTCGCTGAGCGACTACCTAAGATTTTGATTCATAGAAACATTGAAGGCGAAGCCATACATAAACTTCTAAAAGACTTGGATGATGCTTGGCTTAGAAACTCTTCGCTATCAACTTTCTCCCCGGCTCAGAGATTTATTGCTGCCTGCGAAGATCTAAAGAGTTTAGGTTGGCCAATCACTAATAATCAAAAACGTTGGGCGTTAGGGGAACTAACTCTGAGCTTTGAAGCAGTTGCTCCACTAAACCTCAGGTAGTTCTGCTCTGGACTCATCTTCACTCATGCCGGTAGCACAGAGTAAATCAACAAGTAGTGGTCTAAGCAATAGAAGAACGCTTGCTTCTCTTAGCTGATCGGCAATACCAAATTTCTTAGGGTCAAGCTGCTTGATGATTTCAAGTAACTGTGCTCTGGCTAATTGCATGTCCTCTGGGTCGTATAAGCCCTCTTGCAGGTTAGTTACTGCTTCAGCTATCTGCTCACATAGATCAGCCAAGTATGGCCTTGCCACATCATCTTTCAAGAGGAAGTTCACCCTGCGAACAATAACCCTTAGGTTCCGTGTCGCTAGATCCATGGCCCTCATCAGCATGCGCTGCTTTCTAAGCTCAGACTTGTGCTTCATTAGGAATGGGCTAATTCGGCTGATTGAAAGAGCGCTATCTAGAGACATCCGCCAGTTATCAATAAGTGGCTGAGAGGCACGAGCGTTCTTTAGAGCCTGGTTAGACAAAGACTTGTTGTTATCTCTAAGTGCTAGACGCAAGCTCTGCAAAGTCTCTATAAAGAAGTCAAAGAGTTTGTTGGCATCGGTTCTGGCTAAACCACGAGGATCCCTTGGAATTAGAGCTGTGACAACTAGAGCGATCACTCCACCGATAAGTCCATCAAGGGTTCTGATGAAGACACCTTCTGCAGGAGCTGGAAGTATCTGCACCAGCATCGCTTGAATGGCGGCTGTTACAGCAAAGGCTGAACTTGCTGAAATGAATCTTGCTGCTAACAACACAAGAATAAGAACTAAACCTATTTGCCAAAGCCCTGCACCTAGATAAATGATTGCTATTTCACTGATAGCAATTCCAACTACCATACCGATGGCTGTTTGGAGAATACGTCTAGGTCTAGCATCTCTAGAAAATCCAAGTGAAGTTATACAAACGGTTACTGCTAAAAGTGGAGAGACGTGCCCTAAACCATAGTGAGCAATTGAGTAAGCAAGTAAAGCACCTAAGGTGATCTGAATAGCAGGTGCCAAAGATTCAACTACACGACTAAATGAATCTTTAGGACTCCACTTCATCGCTTACCCCTAAGCCCACTCACATCGACAACTGAACCTGCATCCAGTGGAACAATAACTTCTTGAGTTGCACCTAACCTCTCACCAGAAGCCAGGTTCACAACACTTAGTTCAATATCAGCTGGAACATTCCTCTTAATTAGACCAAGGGCGATAGGTCCCATCTCATGATGTTGACCAACAGAAGTTATCTTGCCTATGACTGTCTCGTCAGCACCAAAGATTTCATCACCAAGATCAGGAAGTGCATGGCCTGAACCATCCAAATGTAGAAAGACTAACCGTCTTGGTGGGTGACCTAGGTTATGAACCTTAGCCACAGCCTCTTGGCCTCTATAACAACCCTTACTCATATGAACTGCACTTGCGAGCCAGTCGAATTCGTGAGGCAGAGCCTTCTCATCTATTTCATTAGGGCCTGTAGGTCTAAAAGCTGCAACCCTTAGAGCATCGAGAGCCATAGTGCCACAGTGCTTGAACTCTTTCCATACTGAATCAACTTCGCTTACAGGAACTAGTGACTCTAAGTAGTGCCAAGGCTCTATTGGTTTCTCACCATATCTCCAACCACCAAGAGCTGTGTCAGGCCATGGGTCTTGCCAGCTTAGGACTGCGTTAGGAACCTGTTTAGACCAGGTAGCAATAACCGAATAGTCAGAACTAAGTTCGACTGAGACCTTTGCTCTAAAGACCATTCTTTGAAGTTGAGTTACTAAAACATCAATCTCTTTTGAGTAGGTAATCAGCCAAGAGATTTCACCGCCGTCAACAATATGAAAATCTCTAACAATTCTTCCCTGGGCATCAAGCCACAGTGCTTCAACTGAAACATTAGGTTTTAGATCATCTAGTTTCTGGCTGAATAGGTCATTGAGCCAAGTTAGTCGTTCTTCTCCTGAAACTTTGATGACAGTTTTATCTTCAAGTAAGACCGCTGATGTGCCCGCGATGAATTCTCTTTGTTCAACGAGAGGATTTGAATAACTTTGAGTCATTAGATGCGATCAAGTTCAACGGATACCAAAGGAACAAGTTCATCTCTAACCGATGCCGCTACTTCCATTACCCAAAGTAATTTGACGACACCTTCTTTAGTTAGAGTTCCATACATCCGCTCACCGTAACCCCAGCCTTTGCCTGCTTCAATTAGATGCATTGGCATATGACTTCCAGCAACAGTTCTCATGTCTATTCGACCTTTGAGAACCTGTCCTGCATAAAACTCATAAGCTCCACCGGGGTGAATGATCGATGCCTCTATATCAAAGCCACCGCGCTCATTGCGAAGCGTTTCTAAATCTTCAGCTGACTTTATCTTGCGATCTCCACTACCAGCTAGGACAAGTGGTCCAAAATCTGCTGGTTCGGCTGGCTTAGCTAAACGCCAGAAACCTAGCTCAGCTGGTAACTCAACATCCTCTGAGCCATCGGTTGCATTGCCTAGAAGTCTTGAGGTTGCGTGATAGGTAAGGTAATTTCCTTCGCCTACAGAGAAGGTAATCTTTTGCTGAAACTTCTGTTCAGTGGAATCTTTTTCAGCAACATATTTGTTGCTCACCACACCGATACCCTCCCAGCTGCCAACAAGAAAGGCAAGGGGGGTTAGTTCAAGTGGTAACCCTTCGGGCAAAACAAACAACTAGCGCTGACCCTTGAAGAGCTTGTATAGGACTAGGAAACTAACGCCACCAATAGCTAGACCAGCAAGAATAAGTAGGCCTAGGAACAGTAACTCAATAAACATCAACATGGACATGAGTTAAGTTTATGGCTTGAGAAGTATGTACACCCCTGCTAGAGCCAATATTGCATAGGTTCCGCCAGCAACGTAAATCAATCGCTCGACAATGCCTTCTGTGTGTGAGGTAACAAGATGAACTAGCGATACCAAAGCAATTGAGCCAGCTGCTAGCACTCCGAAGCTTCTAATGGCTTCACCCTGCTCCATGGTCAAGATCACAATTACTGCCCCCAGGGCAACCAGTACCCATAGCGACACAATCGGTAACCATGCTTTTCTCATAAAAACCATCATGCCCTATGCAATGGGTCAGACGGGTAGGATTTAAGGACTAAAGAGGAGGGAAATATGGCGCTCTTGCTCGTTCTGTCTGAAAATCCAGACAAAGGACTGCTTCCCTCGCTGTCTCTGCTCAGCCATAAAGTCCGACACATCCCAGCTGAACCAGCCGCCCTTATAAATGCTCCGGGAGCAGACCTTATCCTTCTAGATGCTCGTAAAGATCTAGTGGTAGCTAAATCTCTAGCCAGCGTTCTAAAGACCACTGGTCTTTCTTGTCCACTGTTTCTTGTAATTAGCGAAGGTGGCCTAGCTGCAATCTCAAGAGAATGGGGTGCAGATGATTTCCTATTGGATTCAGCAGGACCCGCAGAAATAGATGCTCGTATCAGACTTGCTCTGGCTAAGGCATCTTTCAAAGAGTCAGAGGGCAAGATTCAAGTTGCCGGTGTGGTTATCGATGAAGCAGCCTATTCAGCAAAGGTAAATGGTCAAGCTATGGACCTTACTTTCAAAGAGTTTGAATTACTAAAGTTTCTAGCCCAACACCCTGGCAGAGTCTTCACTAGAGACCAGCTGTTGAGCGAAGTCTGGGGTTACGACTACTTTGGAGGAACCAGGACGGTTGATGTTCACATCAGGAGACTTAGATCAAAGTTAGGCGATCTTGACTCACTGATTGGAACTGTTCGACACGTCGGTTACCGCTTTAACTCAACCACCGATGAGGCTTTTGAAGTCTCTGGTGGTTACTAAAGTTTTTACCCAAAATTAAGCAACAACTGCAAGGATTAGAAGCATGTCCGAAGAGACCATGGCAATCACCCTCCCACCCGATGGGCATGATTTGCCGCACGATCGTTTCCTAGATCGTGAATTGTCTTGGCTATCTTTCAACGAAAGAGTTTTAGAACTAGCAGAAGACAAATCACTTCCACTTCTTGAAAGAGTTAACTTTCTAAGTATCTTTGCTTCAAACCTTGATGAGTTTTTCATGGTTAGAGTTGCTGGACTAAAAAGAAGAATGGAGACAGGCTTGGCTGTCACCTCTAGCTCAGGTCTTGAACCAAACGAGGTGTTGACTCAAATCAGTGAGCTAGCTCACAAACTTCAGCAAAGACACAGCGCTCTGTTCATCAATGAAATTGAGCCTGAGCTAGAGCAGTCTCGTATCAACATCACTGAATGGGACAAACTGGATCGTACTGAGCAAGAGCAACTAACTGATTACTACCGTAAGCAAATCTTTCCTGTTCTAACTCCTCTTGCAGTTGACCCTGCTCACCCATTCCCTTACATCTCTGGTCTATCTCTGAACATTGCGGTGATGATTGCGCATCCAGAGAACAGTTCAAGACTTTTTGCCAGAGTGAAGGTGCCGCCAACACTTCCTAGATTTATTCGTGTGCCTGGCTCAAGCTCAGGAGTGAAGTTCATAACCATCGAAGAAGTAATGGGACAGCACCTACAGACACTGTTTGAGGGAATGAACATCTTGCAGTTCCATAACTTCAGAGTCACTAGAAACGAAGACCTAGATGTTGATGAAGATGATGCAGAGAACCTACTTCAAGCACTTGAAGCTGAACTAGCCAGAAGAAGATTAGGTCCAGCCGTTCGTCTTGAAGTTTCAAGCAGCATTGATCCTGTGGTTTTAGAACTACTTATGGAAGAACTAGATATCGAATTAGAAGATGTCTACAAACTAGATGGGCCACTAGATCTAACTGGTCTAGCGGACATTGCCTTCCTCAAGCGTTCAGATCTTCACTACCCTGGGCACCAGAGAGTAACTAACCGGTACCTTCAGGCAGCCTCAGATGAAGGCATCAGCATCTTTAGTGCTCTTCGTCAAAGAGACATATTGCTTCACCACCCATACGAATCTTTCTCAACCAGCGTGCTGGCATTTATTGAGCAGGCTGCTGCTGACCCTAAAGTCTTTGCTATCAAACAGACTCTGTATAGAACAAGCGGTGACTCCCCAATCGTTGATGCTCTTATTAGCGCAGCTAAGGCCGGTAAGCAGGTTCTAGCTCTAGTTGAGATCAAGGCTCGATTTGATGAGCAAAACAACATAGGTTGGGCTCGAAAGCTTGAGCAAGCTGGAGTGCACGTTGTTTATGGAATCGTTGGACTAAAAACCCACTGCAAGTTAGCTCTGGTTATTAGGCACGAAGATGGAAAGCTAAAGCGCTACTGCCACATCGGTACCGGTAACTACAACCCAAAGACTGCCCGCTTCTATGAAGACTATGGACTACTTACTAGCCGCGATGAAGTTGGCGAAGACATTGCTAAGTTATTCAACCGTCTATCTGCTTACGCTGAGGATCTTTCCTTCAACGAAATTATGGTTTCACCAGTTGGAGTTAGAACTGGGCTAACTGCTCTTATAGAGGCAGAAGCCAATAATGCCAAGGCAGGCAAGCCTGCTGGTATTCAAATCAAACTGAACTCACTAGTTGATGAGCAGATTATTGACTCGCTATACAGAGCCTCTAAAGCTGGAGTAAAAGTTGAGATTCTAGTTAGAGGAATGTGTTCTCTAAAGCCAGGAGTTCCAGGTCTTAGTGAGAACATCACTGTGCGTTCAATTCTTGGTAGATACCTCGAGCACTCCCGTGTGTTTAGATTCATCAACAACGCAGACCCTATTGTCTTCATTGGTTCTGCAGACATGATGCATAGAAACCTAGATCGCAGAGTTGAAACGCTAGTCCGCCTAAGACAGCAAGACCATCTAACTGAGATGCAGTACCTATTCGAAATGGCTATGCACCCGAAGGCAAGCTCTTGGAGTCTTGGACCTGATGGCAACTGGACAAGAAATGGTGTAGTTGGTCCAGATCAAGAGTTCTTTGATATGCAAGACCACATGATGATTAGAACACTCAAGGCTCGGGTGGGTTCAAACTAATGCCAATCATTGCAGCTGGCGCTATTTTGTGGCGTAAAGAAAAAGACACTTTGAAAGTTCTACTGATCCATCGTGGAAGATACGATGACTGGAGTTGGCCTAAAGGAAAACTTGATAAGGGCGAAGGCATAAGTGACGCAGCTGTCCGTGAAATCAAAGAAGAGACGGGCCTAACAGTTGCTCTTGGACCAAAGCTTTTTGAAAGCAAATACACCATTGGAAGTGGCACTAAGAAGGTTGTGCATTACTGGTCAGCAAAAGTTACTGACGGTGCCCTAAAGAAACAGAAGTTCACCCCTGATGAAGAAGTTAGTTCATTTAAGTGGGTAACTGTCGCTGAAGCGAAAAAGTTACTGACCTATGAACATGACAATGATCCACTTGATGAGTTAGTTCAATTGGATAAAGCAAACATCCTCGACACTAGAACTTTTATCGTCCTAAGGCATGCTCAGGCAACCCCTCGGGACCAATGGAAAAAAGGTGAGGCCACCCGCCCCCTTCTTCCTGTTGGCAGAATCCAAGCTGCAACCCTAGCCACCAGCCTCAAGGCTTACTATCCAAAGCTTGTAGTAACCAGCAGCTGGAAGAGATGCATGGACACAGTTTTGCCATACCTAAACAAGCACAAAGCAAAGCTTCAAGAGAGATCTCAACTCAGCGAACTCGGCGCTAAGAACGGGCCTAAGCGAACAATCAAGTTAGTGGACAAGCTGGTTGCAACTGGCAAGAGCGTTGTTATCTGCAGCCATCGACCAGCCCTGCCAACAATCGTCAAGGCATTAGGCGCCTATGGGGATAAGGCTCAGCGTCAACAACTAGAAGAAGTTTTGAGTATGAAGCCAGGTCAGATGTATGTTCTGCACCTATCTAAAAACACAGCCAAGAAGCCAGGCAAGATTGTTGCCATCGAATCGATTGAGCCTCCATTTGCCGATTAGTCTTTGTTTATGACTACTCCGCAATCTTGGCTTGACTGGAAGCAATCTCGCAACCTTGTCTATTCTGACCCAACCGGCTTTTTGGCAATTACTAACCTTGTTTGGCTTACCGAAGACCCTCAAGAGATCCAAGGACTAACTGGTTCTTGGTATGCCCAAGGTTCAGAAGTGCATGTGATTGATAGTGCAACCGGTGAACACTCTTGGGATTTAGCCAAACTTGGTGACACTTCTTTTGAACTTGAAGGCATCAGAGTTGAGTTAGCTACCCGTTCAGGCTCATTGGTTGTTAGACCTAGAGATCCAAACTCTCCTGCGCTTAAAGCATTCAAAGGATTAAAGACCTTTGATTACAACCCAGAGTTTTCTGTGGTGGCAACCCTAGAAGCAAATGCTGCACCTCAAGAAGTTGTAGTTGGCTCAGTAGTTCAAGGTTTAACCCTTGCTTATGTATCACCAGGAACATTGAGCTTTGAACTAAACGGCTCTATTCATCGCCTAACTGCTTTTGATAAAGCAGGTAGCGATGATCTGATGGTTTATTTCAAGGATGCATCTTCAGGTAAGAGCACCTATGGAACTGGAAGATCAGTTAATGCTCTAATTCAGCCTGATGGAACATACCTAATTGATTTCAACTTCTCAACTAACTTCTTCTGTGCACATACTGATTTTGCTACCTGCCCATTAGCGCCAGTTGAAAACAATCTTTCTGTAGCTGTTGAAGTTGGAGAAGCCAAACCTGATACACGCTTTACCGCCGAAGGAATAAAGGAACAGGTATCTAATTGAACAACGAGATAGCCAAAGGCTTACCGCTACTACTAAATGAAGATGGCAAGCCAGCGCTTTGCCTAGTAACTGGAGCAACCGGATACATAGGTGGCCGTTTGGTTCGAGAGCTTTTGCACCATGGCTATCGAGTGAGAGTTATGGCTAGACACATTGAGAGATTGACTAGCTACCCTTGGTTCCCACAGATTGAAGTGGTTGAAGGTGATGCTAATGATGAGCAGGCGGTTGATAAGGCTCTAGAAGGTGTCGATGTTGCCTATTACCTGCTGCATGCTCTACATGTTCGTGAGGATTTCGAAAGGCTAGAAAAAGAGTGGGCAACCACCTTTGGCAAGATGGCCAAAAAGAACAACGTCAAAAGAATGGTTTATCTAGGCGGCATGGCTGATAGCCAATCTGAACTTAGTGCTCACCTTTCTTCTAGAGCTGAGACAGGTGAAATTCTTAGAGCCTCTGGCGTTCCAACAGTTGAACTTAGAGCCGGTGTTGTTATTGGTTCAGGTTCAGCATCTTTTGAGATGTTGAGATATCTAACCGAACGTATTCCTGTGATGGTTACCCCTAAATGGGTAACAGTGAGAATCCAACCGATTGCAGTTAGAGATGTGCTTCGCTATCTAGTTGGGGCTGCTGGCATCAAAGAAGAAGTTAACGATCACTTTGATATTGGTGGACCTGAAGTTCTTACCTATAAAGAACTGATGATGCAGTATGCAGAAGCAGCTGGTCTTAGAAAAAGACTGATTATGCCACTACCTGTTCTAACCCCAAGACTTTCTAGTGCCTGGGTTGGACTTGTCACCCCGGTACCAATCACTTTGGCAAGAAGACTTATCGACAGCTTGAAAAATGAAGTTGTTTGCTCTGATGATCGAATCAAGAAATACATTCCAGATCCTCAATCAGGACTAACAACTTTCAAGGCAGCAGTTGCTTTAGCTCTAACGCGCATCAAAGAAGCAAACGTTGAAACACGTTGGTCCAACGCTGCTTTACAGGGTGGTCCTAGCGAACCTCTTCCTACTGACCCAACTTGGGCTGGTGGAACTCTATACACAGACATCAGAACTGAAATCACAGAAGACCCAATTGAGAAGGTCTGGCCAAGAGTTGAATCCATCGGTGGAGACAACGGTTACTCAACTGCTACTTGGGCTTGGGAACTTAGGGGCCTACAAGATCGACTAGTTGGTGGAGTTGGACTTAGAAGAGGAAGAAGAGATCCATATTTCCTAATCGAAGGTGAATCTTTAGACTTCTGGCGCGTAGAGGCCTTAGACCGACCTAGGTTACTTAGGCTTCGAGCTGAGATGAAGATGCCTGGCCTTGCTTGGCTGGAATGGAACCTAGAGCCAACACCAGAAGGTGGCACCAAGGTCATCCAGAGAGCCCTATTCGTCCCTAAAGGCCTTCTAGGGCACATTTACTGGTTGACAGTGCTTCCTATGCACGGTTTGGTGTTCCCTAGCATGGTCAAGCACATTGCCCATAACACCAAGATCAAACGCCGCAAATAGACTGGGGTAATGAAGAAAACAACGGTGGCTGTATTTGCCCTGTTGTTTGTGACCATCGCATGGGGTGCATCATTTGTTGTGATGAAGCCAGCCATGGAGAAAATCCCGGTCTATGACTTTCTAGCCATCAGGTTTACCATCGCAGCAGCTCTGATGATTGTGGCCAAACCTCAGGTGCTCAAAGCCTTCAAAGGTCCAACTCTTATCTATGGAGTAATTCTCGGTGCCGTTCTAACTTTCAGTTATGTTACCCAAACAATCGGGCTGACACTTTCAACGGCAGCCATCACAGGTTTTATTACTGGTCTTTATGTGATTCTCACTCCACTACTGATTTGGATATTCTTCAAGAAAAAACCTAAGTCAATAGTTGCCATTGGTGCTCTATTAGCAACAGTTGGATTGGGTTTCATTACTATCAAAGACGCAACCTTTGACTTGAGTCTGATTTGGATCATGCTGTGCGCTCTTGGCTTTGCTTTACACCTCGTCGGTTTAGGTAGGTGGTCACCTGGTAAAGATGTTTATGCTCTAACAGTTATTCAGCTGCTAACTGTGGCTGTGCTGTGCTGGGTGGGAGCTTTACCTGATGGCTACCAAGGTCCTATTGATTTTGAAGTTTGGTTTGCAGTTATCTTCACTGCTGTTTTTGCAACTGCAATTGCTTTCTTTGTTCAAACCTGGGCTCAGTCGATTATGGATGCTTCGAGAGTTGCAATCATCTTGACCATGGAAGTTGTCTTTGCCGCTCTTACTTCAGTAGCTGTTGGCCAAGAAGTTCTTTCCCTCCAGGTTGTATTTGGTGGCACGCTGATGCTGGCTGCTATGTTACTTATTGAATGGCCTAGAAAAGATACCAAGCCAGAAGATGTCATCTACGAACCGATGCCTCACTAGGAACTAAAAATGATTCTTGCAATTGATGCCGGCACCACTGGAGTAACCGCAATTGCCATAAACAAGGATGGCTCAAAAGCTGCCTATGGCTATAAAGAGTTTCCTCAACACTTTCCGGAACCTGGATGGGTTGAGCATGATCTCGAAGAGATCTGGCAAGCCACCAAGTCAGCGGTCAAACAAGTTCTAGATCACCTAGGTCAGATTCAATTTGAAGGCTTAGGTATTACTAACCAAAGAGAAACAGTTGGTCTATGGGATAGAAAGACCCTTGTCTCCCCTACCCCAGCTATCGTCTGGCAAGACAGAAGAACCTCTTCTATCCTTGAAGATCTGAAATCAAAGCCAGGTATAAACAAAGTTCAGCAAATAACTGGTTTACCCTTAGACCCTTACTTCAGTGCATCTAAGCTTCGCTGGATTGCCTTCAACAAACCAGAAATCTGGAAAGAAGTTACAAACGGCAATCTAATTGCAGGAACTATAGACACATACCTAATCTCAAGACTTACTGGTGGCCAAGCACACATCACCGATGCATCCAATGCATCTAGAACTCAGCTCTACGACATTCATCAAGGAACTTGGTCTAAAGAGTTACTGGAGCTATTTGATGTTCCGCTGCATTCTTTGCCAACAGTTGTTGACTCAAGTGGACATCTGGCGAATACAGATCCTGAAAGTTTCTTTGGTCTAGCTATTCCAATCTCAGGTATTGCTGGAGATCAACAGGCAGCACTGTTTGGTCAAACCCAGTTTGAAGTTGGTGGAGCTAAGTGCACCTATGGGACCGGTGTATTTATTTTGCAGAACACTGGAACTAATTCCACAGTCATCGACAATGGACTAATCACAACTGTTGCCTGGCAGTTAAATGGAGTAAGAACATATGCAAGTGAAGGTTCAGTCTTTGTTGCAGGAGCTGCGGTTCAGTGGCTAAGAGATGGACTCAAGATTATTCATCAAGCATCTGAGACAGAAGAGCTTGCTCTTTCAGTTGAAGACAACGGAGGCGTTGTTTTTGTTCCAGCACTCACAGGTTTAGGAGCTCCATATTGGGAACCTAAAGCCACCGGTTCCATCCTTGGCCTAACCAGAGGAACAACTAACGCTCATATTGCTAGAGCAACTCTTGAAGCAATAGCCTTCCAAGTCAAAGACATCTTCGATGCCATGGCTCTTACTGGAATCAAACTCTCAAAACTAAAAGTTGATGGTGGAGCATCAGCCAACTCTTTCCTCATGCAGTTCCAGTCAGATCAACTAGGAGTACCACTGGAAAGACCTCTGAACTTGGATTCAACAGCCCTTGGGGCTGCCTACCTAGCAGGGCTAGGGGTCGGGTTCTGGGACTCATTAGAGGAGCTAAAAGAACTAAACCCATTAGATGCTTCTTTCCAACCTACGCCAGTAGGTCCAGAAGCCTATAGCCGCTGGAAACAGGCTATAAAGGCCGCTATTTCATTCGCAAAATAAGCAAAATATTCGCCCTGTCGGTTTGGATTTGGTATTCGTTTATGGGAATATTTGACAATGCGTAAATTACTTGTAATCACACTTTCTACAGCCGTTCTTGCGGCTCTTCCGCTTTCTTCTGCACAAGCTGAAGTTGACTATGGCGTTCACGTTTATATGTCAGCACCTAAGGTTCAAGGAACTCCTTTGACTGGAAACTTCACTACTGAAACCTTTGATTCTTTTGAAGCTAACTCTCTCCCGACAACGCTAAGTATCGGAACAGTCACAAGCCCGGGAAGAGTTGAGAACGGAGGCACTTACGGAGGTGCTTCTGCAACTACAGGCGATCCTGTTACCGGAGGCCCTTCAAGCAAGTACATGTCTACATACACAAACCCTGACAGTGGGTTGGTTCCAATCGTGATTGACCTAACCAAGCCTGCTAAGTACCTTGGCTTGTGGTGGTCAGCTGGTAGCCCAAGCAACCAGGTTAAGTTCTATAGTGAAGGCCAAGAAGTTGCATCTATGACAACTGCAGGACTTATCAACAAGCTTTCATCTCCGACACTTACTGCAAAAGATGGAACCACAAACTACACATCTGCCAACTATTACGGCAACCCAGTCAACGGTGAAGCTGATTCCGAGCCGTTTGTTTACTTGAACGTATACGCAATTGGTGGAACAAGCTTCGACCGAGTTGAACTAAGTGGTGGCGGATTCGAATTCGATAACATCACTGTGTCAGATCTAGAAACTGAGCCTGATACATCACTAGTTGACGTTGAATTCATCCCAGGCCTATTTGAGCCTGTGGTGGATGACACTGACAACGAGACCACCGACACAGGTGCTGAGGAGACTCTAGCTGACACAGGTTTAGACTCTTCTGCACTTGGCTTTGGAGCACTTGGTTTGATGATTGCTGGAACACTTGCTCTAGCAGTGTCAAGAATCAGACGCAGAGCATAACCAATACCTAAAAACTAAAGCCCCCAATCTAAACACTGGTTGGGGGCTTTTGTTTGGTCAATTGAGTCTGCGGGCCTGTCCAAATCAGATAACCCGACAGAATCACCCCTGGGAAAGATTAGAATAAAGGGGTTGTATTTTTGGGCCTCTAGCTCAGTTGGTTAGAGCAACGGACTTTTAATCCGTGGGTCGTCGGTTCGATCCCGACGGGGCCTACCAAGTGTGAAACCCCGCCATCATTGAGATGGTGGGGTTTCCCTTTGGATAAGGATTCAGTTAATCTTTGGCTTGATACTCGTCGACCGCTGTTTTCACAACGGCTCTATCCTCTTCGGTAATGCTGCCGTAACGAATGACTGTAAGACCTGCATTCTTTGGGTCGAGGTTTTCAGCAGTGGCAAACTTGCCATCAACAATCGTGAACTTGTAATTTGATGAGCCAAACTCGCCAAAATCTTCAAAGGTTGTGTAGGTCGAGTCCTTTGGATCAAATGTGACGTCAATGTCAGCTTCTTTGCCTGCTTCTTCGGACATGCTGAAGGTGTAATAGTCTGCACAAGCAGTAATTGCATCAAGTTCCCAAATCAAACCATAGTTGCTTGGGTACTCAAGATAGGCAGCTGAGAAATCTTTATAGGCTTCATCCTTATTGAGTGAAACCACTTTGAAACCTTCACTGCTCTCGACAACTCCTAGTTTCTGAGCCTCAAAGCAGCTGTCCTTGGCAATCTTGGAGAAAGCAAGTTTTGCTTCTGCTGGAGTCATGGCAGCAGGTTTTGTGGGAGTTGGAGTTGAAGTTGCACTCGGAGTTGGGTTCGGTTGAGGTGTGCTGCAGGCAGTGAGGCCCCCTGCAAGCAACACTGACAAAACTAGAGTTGCAGCTACTTTGGACATTTTCATCTTCTTACCTAACTTTTTGAAATCTTAGTCTGAGGATAGCCCACGCAAGGTTGCCATTGCTTGGCTACTGGAAATTCCAGCAGTGAATCACCACAAGTTTGAGTGTTCCAATCTTGCAAATCCGATTCGTATTAGCCATTGATAATTGAATCTCTAAGTTTTAGAGCCCTCAACTTGGTCGGGGAATACTCAGATCGATTTTCTCGCAGCGACATGTCTTCGCTTGAGAGCCAAAGTTCATACAAACCTTCTGCCGCATGGGCAGGTAATGTGCAAGTGAAGACAAATGTTGCGTCCTTTGCAGTGCCCGAGGCAAACCCTTTAGGTGTGCAGAAGACTCCGCCTCCTCCTTCAAGATTCATCTCGAGCCTGGTGCTGTCAATGAAACGATTAACTCCAACTCCTGAGTCTTTGATTCGAGCGGTAACCGTAATGTCTTGGGCAGAAATTGCTGTGCTAACACTTCTCTTATCCAGAGTAAGAGATACCAGAATTGGTGCTTTGACGTCTTTGTCATCAGCTTTTGACGGTGAAGAAAAACCCTTGAAAAATGTCAATGCTTCCACTAGCTTTTCTGGAAGATCACCACCGTATTGGTTTCCGAGACTATCTGAGATTGAATAACTGTCTGGGACCAACGGCTGGGCTCGGTTTAGGGCCCGTATGTCATTGAGTCGTGAGTCAGCATTTAAGGAGAACTGAATTACACCCTTGGATGGGGTGCCAGAGTATAGGCAAGTAGTGTCAATGTGATGTTGCTCAGTACATGGCATTAGCGCTGAGGCATCCGCCCATTGAGAAAACGATCCACTGGTGAAGAAAGTCTCAGGCGTCTTATAGTTCACTGAAAAATTGCGTATCCCATGACCGCCAACGTCATCGAAGGAAACTCGAGCAATCAACCTATCTAACTCCGACTGAACTACGTTGGAACCTATAATCCGAGCGCCGATTAGAACCGGTGGCTTACCATCGGGAATTCCAGTTTGAGTAAAACTGAGTCCTTGATTAGCTCGCTCGATGGCAGGTGATTCGAAATAGGCTCGATTCAATGCGATGTCTTCAAGCCATAGCTCAGTCACCTTGTAGTTGCCTTTACTTAGAATCTGTGGGAGGTTCAGCCTTGCTTTGTAAATTCCATTGTTGTTTGTTCCACTAATTCGGCAGTCCTCCGTGACCGGCACAGGAAATTCTTCAGATACTTTCCCGCAATCCCTATTGGTGTTTACAAAGTTTAGTGAAACCAGGGCATTGTCTGAATCAGGATTGGAGGTGTTAGAGAGCAGAATGTCTAAACTCTTGAAACCGGAAGCATCGGATATTTTAAATTGGACTTCTAAGCTAGTTGCCGACTTCGTGGAATCTATCTTTAGGTTTGGAGAAGAAAATGCAATTGAGTGAAGTTTTGGAGCAGCTTTATCGAAGAAGCAATCGTTGCTTAGATAGTTGTCTGACTTGAATGAAAAACATGTATCAGCGCCAGTTCCACCTCTCAGTAGGTCTAGTGCTGTTCCTCCATTGAGTCCGTCGGCTCCACCTTCTCCCCAGAGACTGTCACTTCCCGCATTTCCATAAATGCTGTCATCTCCGCCCCCTGCGTGAATAGTGTCTTTGCCATCGCCACCTTCAACGTAGTCATTACCCAGGCCGCTGTATATCAGATCATCTCCACCCATGCCGTAAATTATGTCGTTGCCACCAAGGGAGCAAATGACATCGTCTCCGGAGGTTCCGCGAATGAGGTTGTTTCGGTTATCACCCGTGATGGTGCAACCCGCATAAGTGATCTCAGCTGAGTTCGCAATTGATCCACTGACAGCAGAGAGAAGTAATAGCCCTGCAACAGCAAGCTTTCTCATTGAGTTTCTCTCTTAACATTGAGAGCCTGAACATAGTGCTAAATAATCCGGCTACCCCTAAAGACTAACTCGCCAAAGTCAATGCGCCTAATAGAGATGTTCCAAAGGGTACGTGCAGAATTGAGCATAAAACGCGACTACAGCAAGCGAGGGTCTCAGCTTCCTGACTATAGGTATAGGTCAAGTCTTGAGGTAATCAACTTCTTGAGAGAGCTAACACTTCCAGAGAGTGCCTTTAGGTCTGTTGCATCTAGGAACATAGAAATCGACTGGTCTGGATACTCCAGAAGCATGCATGGCTCACGGCCTTCTGATGCCTTTGTCTCACGTTCGTTGCGTTCGTTGAGGTGAATCATTCTTACAACGATTCCGTGCTCTGATAGCAAGTGCTTTTCAAGTTCCTTGAAAGCAGCCTTCTTCTTGACTGGTGAATGTGAGATGTCACACAGGCTGCAGCTTCTAATACCAATGAGGTGTCCAAACACGTAAGCAAGTTCGCCAGCTAGTCCACCGTCGGCGTTATAGACCCCAATCAGGGTTCCACGGATGTTTGTCATAAAGTTCTCAACTACAATCGCTAGTTTGCTTCGGCACTTGCTCTGGATCCAGTCTAAAACAATAAATCAAGAAGGTTATTGGCCTGCTTGGTCCACAAGACACACCCCCCTAGATCAATACTGCTTACCGGTTCTTCTCAAAGACTTTTGATTTTGGAGTGAAAAGAATTAGCGAGCATAAAGCACTAAATGTCAGCATAAAAATCGCCAAGAAATCATTTGCCCATTTAGTGAATTCAGGCCCTGTAAACGCATTTACGCAGGACCAGATTGTTGCTGTAAGTTGAAGCCCCAAAACTACATAGGCAGACTTAGTTATGACGTCCCCTCTTCGAATTCTCTTGCTTACTGATAGAGCGGCAACGGAGAGCACAAAGAAAGGAATAAACGTTGCTAAGAGTATTATTCCCATGGGCCTAATTCTAGTGTTTCTGTTTCCATTTGGGTCTTGCAAATTCACTTAGAAACAGTGGTCACTATATTTCTAAAAATTTTTAGTGGACCTAGTTATCTGTACTTTGTCCAAACTTTAGATCGAGGTGTGAACATGACCACTGCACACACAAGAATGCCAGTTATCAAGACGTTAGCGAAGAAAACCCACACCTCTCGCAAATAAGCTTCTCCCCCGACGGCGTTATTGAAGACTAGAAAACATACAATGATTTGAATGAACAAAAACACCCAGGCAGCGTCGGGTTTGATCTTGCCTCTTCTTGCCCTCACACTCAGAACCAGCGAAAAGACTGATAGCGCCAAAATAGGTAGAAACATTCCTAAGAGTACGATTCCCATGCCTCGAGTATAGGGGGATGTTGCTATTTGGGATGAATTTGGACTGCTTTTTTCTATTGGTCCGACTCCCCTTTTATTGCTGCTGGCCCATCACTTCCCGATAAAGTAATGGTTATTGCGAGTGGAAGCCATGCCAAGATACATAATCTCCTTCAATGACGGAGACATGCAGGTTGCTGACGATGAATGGCAACAAGTTTCGGATGACTCTCATGCAGTTGTTAGAGAAGCCAAAGCAGCTGGAGTTTGGATCTTTGGCGGAGGATTCCATACCTATGAGCCAGTAGTTGTATCCGAAGATGGAAACATCACGCCTGGACCAATAAGCAAGATCGAAGTTGTTCTAGGTGGCTTCTCAGTACTTGAAGTAAAGAATGCCCAAGAGGCATACTTCTGGGCAGCAAAGATAGCCAAAGGGTGCCGTTGCCCTCAAGAGGTCAGAGAGTTCATCGATGACCCTGAATCGGTTAACTAAACACGGGGAATCTGTTCACGCGCATAAAGGCTGATCCATCCAGTAGTTAGCTTAAGACACCTTAACCGTATTTGAACTTACAGAGCCGGTTTTATACCCAGTAGCAGACTGCGAAACTTTCAAGAACACCTTACGACCCTTGTGCGACTTGAGAAGCTTCAGCGACGAAGATGTTGCACCTTTTATGGCCTTACCTTCCAAATACCACTGATATGAAACTTTTGCGCCTGGAACCCAAGGTATTACCTTGACCTGAACAGTGCTGTTTACTTTGGCAACTCCTGAGAGCCGAACTGCCTTTGTGACCATTGTTCCAGAACCAATTAGTACCGAAGGTGATGTCACAGAGCCGATCGTCACATTTCTTGATTTGGCGAGGACTGTCAGAGACAATCGTTTGCCAAACTCCTTGGAGTTCACAACCAACGTTGGAGATGTCGCACCTGGGAGCGATATTCCATTCACGTACCACTGGTAGCTATAGGCAATTCCCTTGGCCCAATCGGTTTGAGCAATTCGCAACTCTGACCCAACTGTTGCTGCGCCAACTAATGATGTGGCCTCGATTGTGCCTGGATGGAAAGTTACGCCAGTCAACTTCGCACCGGAAAGATTGGTCCCCGTGAGATCCGCTCCAACCAGGTTGGTGTTGGTTAGATCTGCCCCAGATAGATTCAGATCCTTGAGGCTTGCCCTAGAAAAGTTAGCGCCAGAAAGATTTGCTGTGGGGCCGACCATTCTGTTTTCTACTACTGACCACTCCGGTGGGAGTTGACTAGGACCTGCCTCAAGCTGACCTTTCACTCCTGACAGGTCTACTTGGCTAAAGTCTCTACCGTCTAGAGCAAGCCCAGTCACATTCGCGTTATTCAAATTAGCTCCCACAAACAATGTGAAGGCTGCGTTTCCATTGCTTAAGTCCGCATTGGTCAGGTTTGTCCCCGAGAAATCGGCAAAAGTGAAATTCGCAGTTGCTAAGTTAGCGCCAGTAAGGTTTGCGCCTTTGAAGTTTACGTAACTAAGGTTAGCTGCGGAAAAGTTTGCACCAGCAAGATTTGCGTCTTTGAAGTTATAGAACGTCAAGTCAGTTGAGCTTAAGTCCAAGCCAGCCAAATTCAAACCTTGGGACTCTTCGGACAGCTCAACTACTTGTGGCTCAATCTCGATAACTAGATCGTTGAAGCCAGCTCTGCTGAAGGTGACCTGTGCTGAAATGTATTTCAAATAATCTGTTCTTGATGGCGTGTAAGCGACCTGAGTGGCCCCAGCAATAGGA
>JBILRF010000039.1:0-6463 GCA_044372795.1 Rhodoluna sp.
GGCTCCAATTATGTACCGGGCGTTAGCGGAGAGTTTAACTACGGATTCGGTCCACCAGAGACAGCAGATGAAATCCTCGAGTTCCGCAAGAACCAAGCCAAGCCGATGGCTGGCGGTGGCCTGATCAGCAGCATCGAGCGCACGTTCGGCCCGATCAATCTGGCAGAGGGTGGCATCGTTGATGTCCTCATGCGCGGTGAGCCTCAGGCAATGTCGGGCATGAATGAGAAAGAGGTTGTCGCCGAGGCCATCCGGGCCATCAAGGGTGAGAGCGCAAGTCCAGAGGTCGCCCTCGCAGCGTTCCTGTCGTCCTACGGAGAAGACGCCCTGCGTGACCTCGTCGATAAGGTCGAGTCTGGCGAGATGGACGACACCGTAGAGCGTAGCGAAGGAAAGATGTCCGGCCCGGGTGATGGCATGGATGACTTGATCCCCGCCAACATTGAGGGCGATCAGGACGTACTGCTGAGCGACGGTGAGTTCGTTGTGCCAGCAGACGTTGTCTCTGGCCTTGGCAATGGCTCCTCAGACGCAGGTGCTCGCGCCCTCGATGAGATGATGCAGCGTGTACGCTCTGCCAGAAATGGCTCACCTGAGCAGCCGCCGCAGGTGCCACAAGAAGAGGTGATGCCAGCGTGAGTAGTGAAGGGCTCATCTTCACGCCTGTTCCGAAGCACCTTCTTGGTATAGTATGGCCGAAGGTGGAGCGCTATCTGGCCGCAGCAGTAGAGACCGCAGGCGGAAAGTGCAGCGTAGAGGACGTCAAGGCCGGGATAGAGTCGGACATCTACCTGCTGTGGGTTGTTGTCGATGGCGAGGACATTCTTGCCGCTGTCACTACGAGGGTGATCACATACCCTCAGCGTAATGGGATGGCGCTTGACTGGATCGGCGGAAGGCGCATGAAGGATTGGATCGGCATGGTGAACGATACCGTGTCGGAACATGCAAGAAGCCACGGGTGCTCGCACCTAGAGGGTTACGGTCGTCCGGCGTGGAGCAAGTTTCTGCACCCGCACGGATGGAAAGAAGAATACGTCGCTTTCAGGCTAGAGGTGTGAGATGGGCAAGGGCAAGTCTACAGAGCAAACGGTCACACAGCAGAACATCCCCAAGGAGTTCTTCCCGTACTTCGACCGACTCTTGGCTCGCACGGAGAACGAATCCCAGAAGGGGTACGTTCCGTATGAGGGTGAGCGCCTAGCTGGCACCACGGGTGACACTGCGGCATCATACGGGCTGATCCGTGACGTTGCGGCTAGGGGTGACCCCGGTCGCGATCTTGCCACCGACGTGGCGGCGTCAAACGTGGCGATGACTGGCGACCTCATGTCGGGCAACCAGCCGTACCAGTTCTCCGAGTACGGATACAGTCCGACGCAGAACCTCACCGCCGAAACAGCGGCGGGCTACATGGACCCCTACCTTCGCAACGTCTTGGACGTGCAGAAGAAGAAGGCGGCAGAGGACTACGAGATCGCAAGAGCTGGCCGCAACGCAGCTGCCGTGAGCGCCGGGGCCTTTGGTGGATCGCGTCAGCAGGTCGGCGAGTCCATGGCGGAGCGCGACCTTCTTTCACGCCAGATGGAGATCGAGGCGACTGGACAGCAGGGCGCTTATGCCGACGCCATCAGGCGGTTTGAGGCTGATCGTGCTGCGAAGCTCGAGACCGAAAAGCTCACCGCCGAGGAGAAGGCCCGCGTCCAGACCGGGCAGTCCACTGAGGACCGCGCTGCAATGCAGGACCAGCTCAAGATGATGGGCTTCTCCGCAGAGCAGGCATCGCTCATCTCCGACTTGGAGGAGCAGGCTCGCGCTGGCGACATCCAAGCGGCGCAGCTGTTGGAGGCCATCGGCAAGTCTCAGCAGACCCAAGAGCAGGCTGGCCTCGATCTGGCGTATGAGGACTTCCTCCGTCAGAGCGGGTTTGGCAAGGAGCAGCTTGGCCTCATGAGTGGCATCCTTCAGGGTCTGCCCATCGCCAACGCGGGTGAGACGGTGACAAGGACCCCGTACAACCCGATCCAACAGGCACTCGGCGCTGGCCTCGCTGGCCTCAGCCTCTACAAAGGGCTCCAGTAATGAATATGCTCGACGTCCAAGACAAGCTCAAAGGCCTCTCTGAGCAGCAGCTCGTTCAGGCAATGCAGGCTCCGGCTGAGAATGTCCCTCAGTTCTTGGTCCTGTCTGAGATCACCCGCAGGAAGCGCATGCGTGACAGCATGGCGTCCCAGCAAGCCAACGGCATGACCGTGGCTCAAGAGGCCGTGGCTGCGGCTGGCGTCCCTCAGGGTGGCATCGCCGACATGGCTCGCGCCATGGCACCGAAGACCGACATGACCCGGAACACTGGCGTCTCCTCCGTCCAAGGCATGTATGCTGGTGGCCCAGTGTACGGCATGCAGTATCAGGAGCCCATGGGCGAAGAGTTCATCTTCGACGCACGGGAGCCCGCTGACGTTCAGGGCATGTATGGCGGTGGCCCCGTGATGAAGATGGCCGAAGGTCAGTTCATCGAGGATTTTGGCGTCAACTACAATGACCCGGAGGACATCCTTCTGGAAGAGATTGTCGTGACCGCGCCGGAGGCCGCGCCTGCTGCACCGCCAGCCACCACCACCGCGCCACAGCCACAAAAACGCACACCTGCAATGCCGTCTGGTATCCCATCGTATGAGAGCGAGATCAAGGACGCCATGGCGCGGGCAGAGCGCAGGGCGAAGCAGGACAAGTGGATGGCCCTCGCTCAGGTTGGCTTGGGCCTCATGTCGTCCAAGCAGCCAACGATTGCTGGTGCGTTCGGTGAGGCTGGCCTTGCAGGCCTAGAGAGCTACCGTGGGGCACGGGACGCCTACGAGCAGGAGCGACTTGGGTTCGCCAAGGAGCTGTCCGGCATTGAATCAGCGCGGGCTTCCCAGAGGGCTGCAGCGGCAAAGGCTTCGTCTGGCCCCAGCCTGTCTGACATCGACAGTTACATCAAGTCACTCAGCACTGAAGTGGATGGGTTCGACGCTGAAGGAATGCCGATCAAGACAACGGTTGCTACCAACAGCGCTGACGCGGCCTTGCTGGCGCAGCTCGAGGCACAGAGAGCAGCCATGATACGGAACAAGGTCGCCCCACAGATGTAGCGGCAGTAACATCTAGCGATAGCCGCCCAGTGCGGCTATACTCTCTCATGCATCAGGGAGCTTGCAGATGGCAGTCATTTCCGTACCCTCTTCCGCAACGGGCAGCGCATACTCTGTACGCATCGCTGGAGACACTCCAACTGCGGAGGAGCAGGCCCGCATCGACGCCTATGTCGCGCAGATGGATGCCCGCATGTCCGCGACATCTACAGCTCAGGCTGCAGAGGAAGAAGGCGGTGGCCTCGGCTCTGCCCTTGGCGTTGGCGTGGACATCCTGCAGCAGGGCTTCGGCTCTGCGGTGGAGGGCTTTGGTACATCCACTGGCCTAGACTTCCTGCGTGACTACGGTGCCAGCGTTGCCGAGGCGAACAAGCAGCAGGTGATGGAGGCGACCCCCGGGCTGACTGGGTATGAGGACGTCGAGGACGTCGGCTCTGCACTGTCGTTCTTCGGCGAGACCCTTGCACAGCAGGTGCCGCAGCTCGGCGTCAGCATCGGCGGTGGTTATGCTGGCTCGAAGCTTGGTGGAGCGATTGGTACCGCCATTGCACCCGGTGTCGGTACGGCAGCTGGCGCGGTCATTGGCGGTCTCGCGGGCAGCATCCTCGCCAATATCCCATTCTTCTACGGGCAAAACCGCGAGCGCCAGAAGGAAGTCATTGAGTCAACAGGCAAGGACGCGGAGGTCAGCGAGGGCGCTGCTTTCCTGACGTCCATCCCTCAGGCCGCTCTCGACGGTATTGTTGACCGCCTGCTGATCGGCAAAGTGATCAAGCCTGATGTCCTGTCAGCTGGTGGGATTTTCACCAGAGCAGTAAAGGGTGCTGGGGCTGGCTCCGTCGTCGAAGCTCCGACAGAAATCGGACAGCAGCTTCTTGAGCGCCTGCAGGCTGGCCTGCCAATCGATGATGATGAGGCCATCGAGGAGTACAAGCAGGCAGCGATTGTCGGCGGTCTCATCGGTGGTACCGTGGGCGGCACTGTGAATGTGTTGGGCGGAGACTCTCGCGCAGCTAAGAAGAAGAAAGACGATGAGGCTGCAGCCGCTCAGCTCGAGGAGGACCAGAGGGAGGAGGCTGAGGCGGCAAGCAAGCAGATCAAGTTTGGAGAGCGGCCAGTTAAGGCACCAGAGGCAGAAGAGGATGCCGTCACTGGCACCCTCATGCTGCCAGCTCCGACTGCAGGTGCCGCTCCTCAGGAGAGTCTTGTCACACCTACCACTGAAGCCCCGGCGCAACCGCAGCGCAAGACGGTCAAGTTCCGTTGGCGCGACTACACGGCGGCAGTTCAGGCTGTCTCTGGCTCCGGTGACGCATCGATCCCATCCATCCAGAAGGCACTCAGCCCGGACGGAAAGGTGCAGACAGCACCGTCTATTGCGAAGGCTGTCAGAGCCCGCATGGTGGCAGATGGTGTCATCGCAGCCGACAAGAAGGCGAAGGGTGGATACCGCGTCATCCCTGACGCTGCGCCCGTTGTCGATCCGACTGAGAGCTATCAGCGCACCATTGATGACCTGCAGAAGGACATCGGTGATGCATCGCTTGCCCGCGAGAAGGCGGTGCAGGACGCACGTCGCGCAGAGCAGACTGGCACCAAGGCAGACGCCCGCAAGTTTATGCTGCAGGCTGACGCCGCCCAGAAGGCCATCGATACCGCTGAGGCCACCCGTCAAGAGGTTGAGGCTCGCCTCCCATCCGCTGCTGCCAGCGCGGCTGTCCCTAGCGTGGAGCAGCCGGGTTCTCTGATCGCGGAAGGCAAGGCAGCTGTCCCGATCACTGAGGCACCACAGCCCGCCCAGACCGTTGCGGTGTCGAACCGCACGAAGCGCCTGAAACAGGCCCTAGACTACTACCAGAAGGAGGCCGCAGCGAAGGCGGCTCAGGTTCGTCAGCTCAGAGAGACTGGCAAAAAAGTTCAATTGCCCAAATCTGACGTGGCAAAGATCGCACGGCTCGAGCAAGAGGCTGCGACTGCAGTCCGTGAGGCGGCATCCATCAAGACGCAGCTTGCACGTCCTGCTCAGGACATCGAGCAGAGCAGGGCTCAGGCCGCTGCAGCAAGGGCCAAGGAGGCCTCTGTCGCCGCGGAGAGGGCAGCCCGCACCCCGACCTACACCGAGAAGGAAGGTCAGCTCTTCGAGGCGCTGCGCCGTCGTCTGGACAACCTCGGCCTGTCGGATGTGAAGCTGGTCGCTGAGCGCGTTCTGCGCCCGCAGGGATCGCCGGAGAATGCCCTCATTGAGGGCATGATGGATGTGGACCGCCGCAACGGCAACCGCATCATCTCGCTCGCCCTTGGCGTCTATGATCCGAACATGACGCAGCAGGAACTGTTCGACGCCATCTCAGGTGTGATGAACCACGAGGTCATCCACGCCCTACGCAGCCTTGGCCTGTTTACGGACGCAGAGTGGAAGAGCCTCAGCGACCTTGCCGCACGGCAGCGTTACATGAAGCTCAAGGACGGCAAGTCCGTGGAGCGTGGATACACCTACCTGCAGAGAGCGCAGGGGATGTACGCCAGCAGCGACCCTGAGATTCAGGTGGAGGAGGCTGTCTCCGAGATGTTCCGCGACTACGTCGCTGGTACGCTCAAGATCGGCGGCAAGCCCAAGACCCTCATGGATCGCATCAAGGGGTTCTTCCGCGCCATGTGGAAGTCCCACGAGGATGCTGGCATCACCGATCCCAACCTCATCTTCGAGGGTGTACGCTTCGGTGACATCGGTCGTCGTGAGCGCAAGGCTGATGCTGCGCCTGAGACGGATACCAGACTGTCTCGCGTGGCTGCTGAGAGAGCTCCGTCTGATCCAAACTACGCCAAGTGGTCTGTCGGCCCCAATGGAGAGCGGGCCATTGTGGACGCATCCGGTAATCCGGTCGTGTACTACACTGGCACGTCCAAGGATCAGGACTTCACGTCATTCAAGGTTGGCCGTCATGGTGGCTGGTTCGTCACTGACCCTGAGTCGGCAAGCGGGTACGCCTTAGACAATGACAGCATGGGCTTCCGGCGCGAAGGCTGGGACATTGTGAAGACGAACACCAAGCCCCGCGTGATGCCCGTGTTTCTACGCGCAGCGAACCCGTTTACTGGCCAGATGCCTGAGTCGGTGGTGTCCGACAACTACAAGCGTTCGCAGTCCATCTGGTTCGATACGCTTCGCGCTCAGGGCTATGACGCTTGGATGCCGTCCGATCAACCCGGTCTGATGGTCGCCCTGCGTGACGGGGATCAAGTGAAGTCCGTGTTTGCCCGAGGTACTGGCGGCAAGGCGGACATGAGTAGGTATTCCAGCATTATCGCCACGGACAACCCCGGTGGTGAAT
>JBILRF010000020.1:0-23150 GCA_044372795.1 Rhodoluna sp.
CGAAACGACGACGGCCCCAAATGTCAACGCTGTCAACGGTGCCTCCACCGTTGCGAATTACGTTGAGGAATTTGTCAAGGCTTGTACCGACGGTACGCTCTTCGATGTCTGAGTCTAGAATGACCATAACTTCGTATTTATGCATGACTAACCCACCTCCTTTGGACTAGAACGGCCACGGCGTTTCCGTGACAGGAGGGTATATGCAGTTGCTGCCCAAGAGAAAAGCACAGGGTCTTATCAGGGCAACTTCACTACTCTACCTTGATTGCCACCATGCAAGCAAGCGGTTTTTTGCTTCTTCATACTCAAGTGGGCCCTCATCAAGTCTGAGTTCCAACATGTACTTATAGGCAACCCCAACCTCAGGGCTTGGCTTTAGCTCAAGGATCTCCATGATCTGCTCACCCGAGAGATCTGGCCTTATGGCGTTGAGTTGCTCCTGCTCTGAAAGAGCAACGATTCGCTGTTCAAGATCGTCATAGGCGTGAGAGAGGCGATCAGCTTTGCGCTGGTTCCTGGTGGTCACATCGGCTCTAGTTAGAACATGCAGTCTGGTTAGTTGATCATCAGCGTCTCTTACATATCTTCTGATTGCTGAATCACCCCAGGCCTGATCGCTATAACCAAAGAATCTAAGGTGCAGTTCAACTAGTTTGGCAACAGCCTTAATAGTGTCGTTGTCATACCTGAGTTCACGAAGTCTCTTAGTTGCAAGCTTTGCTCCAACAACATCGTGATGATGGAAGGTAACTCCGCCACCGGTTTCTAGTTTTCTAGTTGATGGCTTACCGATATCGTGCATAAGAGCAGCAAGTCTGAGTATGAGGTCTTGCTCCAGGTTGTATTGAGCTTCATAGCTAATGGCTTGCTCTAAGACAGTGAGAGTGTGCTCATACACATCTTTGTGATGGTGATGTTCATCAACTTCAAGTTTTAATGAAGGTAGTTCAGGGAAAACAATCTCAGCAATACCTGAATCAACTAGAAGCTCTAAACCTTCTCTAGGGTTAGCGCCAAGTATTAACTTTGAGATCTCAACTTGAATACGTTCATTCGAAACAATTTCAATGCGATCAGCCATAGCCTTCATGGCTCTGAAAGTATCTTCATGAACCATGAAACCTAATTGAGAAGCAAACCTCGCTGCCCTCATGATTCTTAGTGGGTCATCGGAAAAGCTATCCTCAGGTTTACCTGGGGTGCGAATAACTCCATCAATTAAATCTGTTAGGCCATTAAAGGGATCTACAAAAGTTCCTTCAGGTAAACGCAAAGCCATCGAGTTAACAGTGAAGTCTCTTCTATATAGGTCATCCTCAAGATTGTTGCCGAAGGCAACCACAGGCTTTCTTGATTCTGCATCATAGGAGTCTGCTCTATAGGTAGTAATTTCAACGGTGTCATCACCAATACGAGCACCGATGGTGCCGAACTCACGACCAACATCCCATTGGGCATCAACGTGGTCATTTAACACCTCAAGTATTTGATCTGGGTTGGCTGAGGTGGTGAAATCTAGGTCGTTAGTGACCCTGCCTAGGAAGGCATCTCTTACTGGGCCTCCAACCAGGGCTAACTCGTAACCTGCCTCGCTGAAGAGTTTGCCGAGTTTGATAAATAACGGAGTCTCAGAGCTCCGCTGTAAATTTGCTAACGCCTCGGCAACAGTTCGCATGGATTTAAGTATGCCCAACAAATGCCTCGCATTAGGCTAAAGCAATGAACTCTCGACAGAAACCTCGTGTCGAGGAGACATCAGCCGGGGGATTTGTTCTAGCCGCTGATGGTTCTCCCCGCATTGCAGTCATTGGTCGTCGCAACCGCGGTGGCCGCATTGACTGGTGTGTTCCGAAAGGACACCTAGAAGGTGAAGAGACTATTGAGCAAGCTGCGATAAGAGAAATAGCTGAAGAGACTGGCCTAGAAGTAGAAATCATCGAATCGCTTGGATCAATTCATTACGAGTTCAGCACTCCAACCTCAATCATTAGTAAGACGGTGCATCACTTTCTAATGAGACAAACCGGTGGAACTCTAACTATTGAAAATGATCCGGACCAAGAGGCCGTAGATATTCGTTGGATCAATGCTGATTTGCTGCATGCTGAACTAGCTCATGAAAATGAAAGACGTTTGGCTCTGATCGTTCAAGAGTGGATTGCTAACCAATGAGTAAGTTAGTCAAATCCCTGCTGGCTTTTGCCTTTGTTGTACTTGGTGTTGCCACACCTAGCCCGGCAGCGTTACCACCAGCTCAAGTTTTTGTTGTCTCAGGATCTGACATCAATATAGTTTCACGTGAGTCCAAGGTCCCTGTTTCCATTCAGAACAACTATGACCGCCAGGTGAAAATTCGAGTTCATGCAAGTGCACCAGATCCTGCAGTGACTGTTTCGGAATTTGTTTCAATAACCATTCCGGCTAATTCAAGAAAAGATGCTCTTGTACCAATCAGTATCCTTTCTGGCGGGGAATACAAACTGAATGTTTGGCTGACTACTTTTAACGACATTAGAGTTGGCGACACTGTTTCGATGAATTTAACTGTGAACCCAGATATAGAGGTAATGATAATCGTTGCCTTTGGTTCTCTGATCGCTGTTCTGATCGTTCTTGGTGCAATAAGAATGTCTAGGCGAAATAAATCAGGAGCTAGCGCGTGAGCATCGTTAGTTCCTCGTTGCTAATGGCAACTGGAACGATTCTTTCTAGATTCCTTGGTGTTCTAAGAGCAATACTTCTAGCGGCAACTATTGGTGTCACAACCAACGCAGCAGATGCATTTGGTGTTGCTAATCAACTGCCTAACAACATTTATGCAATCATCGCCGGCGGTGTTCTAAACGCAGTCCTGGTTCCACAGATTGTTAGAGCAAGATCACACTTCGATGGCGGTAAGGCATACATCAATCGCCTGCTTACGCTGGCTATCGTCACATTTGCTTTCATCACAATCGTCACTACCGTTAGTGCCCCATTACTTGTCTCGCTATACACAAGTGGTTGGGAAGCAGATCAACTAGCTTTAGCAACAGCCTTTGCTTACTGGTGTTTGCCGCAGCTCTTCTTTTATGGCCTTTACTCACTTCTTGGTGAAGTTCTAAACGCAAGAAGTAAATTCGGTCCATACATGTGGGCACCGGTGCTTAACAACGTAGTTGCAATTATTGGTATGGGTGCTTTTGTTTGGCAGTTTGGTTTAGATCCAACTGGACAACAGAGTGTTGCTGAATGGACACAGGCTCAGATTGCTTGGCTGGCTGGATCAGCAACTATTGGTGTTGCAGCTCAAGCACTTATTCTTTTTGTCTTCTGGAAAAAGATGGGTCTTCGTTTCACGCCAAACTTCTCCTGGCGTGGAGTTGGATTAAGACCAGCTATGAAGACTGCTTCCTGGACTCTAGGGATGTTGATTGTCACCCAGATCGGCGGAATCGTTCAAACATTTGTTGCATCAAGTTCTATTGATGGACGTCTATTGCTTAGCGATAACACAGTTGCTATTGCGTCGGTTGCTGCGATGAGCATAGCCTGGTTGATTTTCATGCTTCCGCATTCAGTTGCAACAGTTTCTATTGCTACGGCTTACTTCACCAGAATGTCTATCCATGCCATGGAGAAGAAGTTTGATGAGCTGAAAAAAGATTTAGTTGATGGTCTTAGAACAATTGCGATGATTAGCGTTTTGGCTACAACAGCTCTTATTGTTTTGGCTTATCCAGTTTCCCGAGTATTTGTTGGTGAGCTACCTAGTGCTATTGCTTTAGGAAATGTTGTAATGGCAATGGTTGTTGGTCTATTGCCGTTTAGTTATGTCTTCATGATCCAAAGAGCTTTCTATTCCTTAGAAGACACTCGAACTCCATTTGTGTTCACAGTGGTTCAAGTTGGTTTCAACATGATTGGTTCTGCTCTGGTTGGAATCTATGTTGTTGACCTATGGATAGTTGTTGGGTTATCTCTAGTAACTAGTGCCAGCATCGGCCTTCAAGCAATCCTTGCCTTTGTCATGTTTAGGCGGAAATTTGGGTCTATTGGGCATGTAGCTCTTTCCCTAGTCATAGCCAAGTTCCTAGTTGCTGCGCTAATCTCTGGTGGGTTGGGATATGGGTTGTTGCAAGCCATGGGTGGCACAGCCCCTGGATCATTCCCTGTAATGTCTGTGCTGTCCTCTGTAGCCACCTGTTTTACTATCGGTGCTGCCGTGGCTGTGGTCTACATCTTGGTACTTAAGTTACTTAGGGTTCAAGAAGTGAACATTCTGTTAGCGCCTGTAGTACGCCTGCTGCGTCGCAAATAATGCAGAGATAAACTAGCCTTTCGAAGATCCCCATCAACTAATTTCTGGAGCATAAATTGCACGAAGTAATCATCATCGGTTCAGGTCCTGCTGGCTATACCGCAGGTATCTATACAGGTAGAGCTGGCCTTAATCCGTTACTAATTGCCTCCTCTGTTGAAGCAGGTGGAGAGCTAATGAAGACCACTGAGGTAGAGAACTACCCTGGCTTCCCTACTGGTTTGCAAGGTCCTGAGTTGATGGACGCATTTAGAGCACAGGCAGAACGCTTTGGCACTGAAGTGCTTTTGGATGATGTGATTGAAGTTGACCTCAAGGGTCCAGTGAAGATTGTAAAAACCGGTGGCGGCAAAACCTTTGAAGCTAAGACAGTTATCTTGGCTACCGGTGCTGCATATCGTGAACTAGGTTTGCCACGCGAAAAAGAATTAAGTGGTTATGGCATCTCATGGTGTGCTACCTGTGATGGTTTCTTCTTTAGAGAAAAAGTTATTGCAGTGGTTGGTGGAGGAGACTCTGCTATGGAAGAAGCAACATTCCTAACTCGCTTTGCTAGCAAGGTATATCTGATTCACCGTCGTGATTCATTCAAAGCATCCAAGATCATGCAAGAGCGTGCTTTAAACAATCCGAAGATCGAAGTTATTTGGAACACTGAAGTTAGTGAACTTCTGGGTGAAGGAAAACTCAGTGGAATCAAAACAAAGAACCTAGTTGATGGCACTGAAGCTCAGCTTGATCTTGATGGTCTATTTATCGCTATCGGTAACGACCCAAGAGTTTGGTTGGTTGAAGATCAAGTAACTCTCACACCTGAAAAATTCATCGAAGTTGATGGACGTTCATCGAAGACAAGCTTGCCTGGAGTGTTTGCAGCCGGCGATGTTATTGATCCAACCTATCGCCAAGCAATCACAGCAGCAGGTTCTGGTTGTGTGGCAGCGTTAGACGCAGAACACTACCTAAGCAACCTAAAATAGTCTTAACAAATAAGGAGTAATCATGGCAGCAAAAAATGTAACAACAGCAACTTTCCAGGCAGATGTACTTTCATCAGACAAGCCTGTTCTAGTAGATTTCTGGGCTGAATGGTGTGGACCATGTCGCATGGTTTCACCAATTCTGGACGAGATTGCCGGCGAGCACGCTGACAAGATCACCATCGTCAAAGTAAACGTCGATGAGGAACCAGCTTTGGCTCAGCAGTATGGAATCACCTCAATTCCTGCAATGCAGGTATTCCAAGGTGGAGAAGTAGTTAAGTCAATCATTGGTGCAAAGCCAAAGCCAGCGCTGTTGGCAGACTTGAGTGCATTCATCAACTAAGTTAGTTCTAAGTTAAACGGCTACGGCGCCTTCAGCGCTGTGGTCGTTTTTCGTTTAACTAGTAATGTTTCACGATTAACGAAGAGGGCAACAATGTCAAAAGATTTATGGTCAGACAGATATGCATCCAGAGCTAATGGATTATCGGCGTCAGAGGTTCGAGCTCTGTTCGCTGTTGTTTCTCGACCTGAGGTTGTGTCCCTTGCCGGCGGTATGCCATTTGTTCCAGCATTGCCAAAAGAGAGAATGATTGAAAGCTTCAACTCTCTAATGTCAGATAGATCCGCTGTTGCTTTGCAATACTCGGGTGGACAAGGTGATATTCAACTGCGTGAGCACATCAGAGAAATCATGGCTCTGGAAGGCATTCAGAGTGATGTTGACAACATAGTCGTTACTACTGGTTCACAACATGGACTCGATTTAGTTTCCTCGTTGTTTCTAGATCCAGGTGACGTTGTTCTTGCTGAAGGACCGAGCTATGTTGGCGCCCTTGGAGTTTTCAGAGCAAGACAAGCGCACATCGAACATGTCTTCACTGATGACCAAGGAATCTCACCTGAAGCTCTTGCAGAAACGATTCGCAGAGTTCAAGCAGCAGGTAAGAACATCAAGTTCTTATATCTGGTTCCTAATTTTGCTAATCCAAGCGGAGTTACTTTAGCCGCTGAAAGACGCGCCAAAGTTTTAGAGATTTGCCGCAAGAACAGAATTCTTGTTTTAGAAGACAACGTCTACGGTCTTTTGTACTTCGACGAGAAAGCTCCTAACGCTCTTAGATCTATGGATGAAGATGGCGTGATTTACCTTGGCTCGTTCTCCAAGATCCTTGTACCTGGATTCAGAGTCGGTTACGTTCTAGCTACACCTTCAATCAAAGACAAACTAGTTCTTGCCAACGAGTCAGCAGTTCTTTGCCCAAGTGCTTTCTCACAGATGATGATTAGTGAATACCTGAGCAGCAATGACTGGAAAGCCCAGATAGCAACTTTCAGGGGTGAATACCAGCTGCGAAGAGATTCTGCATTGGCAGCAATGAGTGAATATCTGCCTGACTTGAAGACAACAAGACCAGGTGGTGGTTTCTATCTTTGGGTGGATCTGCCAAAAGGTATTGATTCTAAGAAAATGCTTCCTAAAGCCGTTGAGAATCTGGTTGCATACACTCCTGGGACTGCATTCTACGGGAATGGTACCGGCCAAGAGTTTTTAAGGATTTCTTACTCGTATCCAACCCCCGAAAACATCCGTGTTGGGGTTGGCAGGCTGGCCGAGACCATCAAAGCAGAACTAAGCAACTTAGCGTAATTGGAGTTATCCACAGGTTGCAAAGGCCAAATTGTGGATAACGCTGTGGAAAAGCATGTGGATAACCCGAAATTTGTGGGTGTGGAAAACTTTTGAACGAAACTAGGATTTAAAAGCTGGAGTCTTGTCCAAGTTCCTTAAGGATTCTCTTCATATCTTCGACGCTGGCAAAATCAATCTCAATTGTGCCTTTACGAAGTCCTAACTTGATTCGCACAGAAGTGTTTAGTGAGTCGGAAAGTTGATCAGCCAAAGTTTTCAGGGCTTGCTGCTTGCTGCCTTGCTTGATTTTGGCCTTTTTGCCTGGTTTCTTAACTAATTCTTCAGTTGCACGTACCGATAGCCCTAAATTAATTACCTTGTTGGCTAGCTCGGTCATTCTTTCTGGATCTTCAACTGACAAAATGGCCCTGGCATGGCCCGCGGAAAGAACCCCCGCTGCAACCTTTGATTGAAGAGCTGTAGGAAGCCTCAGGAGCCTTATGGTGTTGGTAATTTGTGGGCGAGACCTAGATAATTTCTCAGCCAATTGATCCTGAGTGCAGCCATATTCCTCTAGAAGTTGTTGATATGCGCTGGCTTCTTCGATTGCGTTCAAGTCGCTGCGGTGAAGGTTTTCAAGAAGAGCATCCCTCAGCATGTTCTCGTCACCGGTTTCACGTATAACGGCAGGAATCTGAGTTAATCCAGCTTCTTTAGAAGCTCTTAGGCGTCTCTCTCCCATTATCAATTCGTACTTGTCAACGCCATTTTGTTTACCAAGTGAACGAACTGAGATTGGCTGGAGGACTCCGAATTCGCTGATGCTGCCGACTAGCTCGGCAAAATCAACAGGATCGAAGTTAGTTCTAGGCTGCTTCGCGTTTGGGGTGATATCTGCGATGTTCAGGAAGCCAAAAGATGCACCTGGCACTGGAACTAGGTCCACTGGAGCATTTGTAGATCCGCCAAAGAAAACGCTGATTGGATTGCCGTCGGCTGGTCTTTCCATCCGATCCTGGGTATTGATGATTTCTGGAATCAGAGCTCCGATTCCCCTACCCAATCCGCCTTTTTTCTCAGCCATTTGATACTCCTCTGTTTGCTAACTCCATTGCTGCTTCCATGTATGAGATGGCACCGTTAGAGCTTCTGTCGTAATTAATCACTGTTTGCCCATAGCTTGGAGCCTCAGCTACACCTATTTGGCGCGGAATCAAGGTCTGCAGCGTTTGAGTTGGGAAATGTGATCGAACATCGTCAACCACGGCCTGGTTCAACTTAGTTCTTGAATCGTACATAGTCAAAAGAATGGTTGAAAGGGAAAGGCTTGGATTCAAGGCCTGTCTGATCAAATCGATGCTTCTTTTCAGCTGGCTGAGGCCTTCCAGAGCGTAGTACTCACATTGAATTGGAATCAAGACCTCTGTGGCAGCAGTGAAGGCATTCACTGTCAGTAATCCAAGGCTTGGTGGGCAATCGATGAAGACGTAATCCGGCTTGACAGGGCTTGTGGCCATGTATTCAGCCAGGGCGTTCTTGAGTCTGAATTCACGAGCAAGCAAGGAAACTAGTTCTAGTTCTGCGGTTGCTAGGTCTATTGTTGCTGGCACACAACGCACTCTCGGAGACTCTGGGCTTACCTGGACTACCTCACTAAGTGGCATGTCGGTGGTAATCACGTCGTAGATGGACTTAACGCCGATTCTGTGCTCAATACCAAGCGCTGTGGATGCGTTTCCCTGAGGATCTAGGTCGATAACCAGAACCTCTAGGCCTTTGTCCGCCAGAGCTACGGCTAGGTTTACAGCGGTTGTTGTCTTACCGACCCCGCCTTTTTGGTTAGAAACGGTGATGATGCGTGTGGTATCTGGACGGGGTAGAACTGCGTTTCGAACGTTAGCCATACGTCTAGTGTTTTCACTGATTTCTTGGGCTAAGGGTGCGTCCTTAAAGCCTCCTGCTAGACCAAATTCATCTGGATGTTTCACGTGAAACCTGCTTCTTTATAGTTACTACTTCATCAATATTTGACTGCCAGCCAACCGGCTCTGGGCTAGTTTCAAGTCGACCATTAGGGTATCCGAGCCCGCTGACAACGGTTCTTTTAGCCACAGAAGAACTCTCGGCTGCGCTTGCCAATGCCGAATCTTTGCTATCTTTTTGGGTCAAAACTTCTCCCTGCTCAATTACCTAGAGTAGCCTAACTCGAACGACCGTAGTTGGGTCAGCCAAAAAATTCTCCCCAACTGTAACAATTTCGAAGGAATCTAGCTTCAGTTTCTTTACCAAAGGCAATGAGTCATCGATCTCTTGTTGGGCTTTTGACCCTTTGAGGGCCAATATCTGACCGCCTTTTACGGCTAATGGGGCAAGCATTCTGAGGAGTTTTGGTAGGGCGGATACAGCCCTGGCGGTAACAACGTCGTAGTTCCTCAGAGGTGCTTCTTCAGCTCTCCCCCTAAGCACTTTAACGTTTTGGAGCCCTAGTTCTGGTACCACTACATCGGCAAGCCAGCTCGATCTTCTTTCCATAGGCTCGATCAGAACGAACCTTACATTTGGCCTCATGATGGCCATCGGGATGCCAGGAAAACCAGCTCCTGATCCAACATCGCCAACAAGTTGGCCATCTTCAACAAGTTCAGCAACTACCGCTGAGTTCAAGATGTGGCGCGACCAAAGCTTAGGTAACTCTCTAGGTCCGACCAATCCAAGCAAGTCGCCGTCACGAACTACCAGGTCAAAGAACTTCCTGGCTTGGGCAATGTTCTCCCCGAAAACGGCAGCGGCTTCGGCCGGTTCTGCTTCGGGTTCGAAGCTTCCCAACTGCTCATCGCTCATAGGACAATCCAATCATTAAGACAAAACAAAAAGCCAGGACATCTGCCCTGGCTGAATGTTTCACGTGAAACTATTCGGCAGGTTTTGCCACAATGTGGCGTTCCTTACCTTCGCCCTCGGACTGGGAAATTAGTCCAGCCTCAGCAATCAAATCATGTGCAATCTTGCGATCATAGGAAGTCATTGGCTTCATTGCAACAGCAGTGTTTGTGTCTTTGACCTTGTCAATTACCTTGTTTACTGACTTGGTAAGGGCGTCTAGGCGGACCTGTCTAGATCCAGCAATATCTATGATTAGTCTGCTGAATGACTGGGTTTTGGTCTGAACAGCGATGCGAGTTAGCTCCTGCAGGGCCTCAACTGTGTCTGGATGAGACACCAATCTGAGGTTGCTTTCTTCATCTGCTGTGACCTCAAGGTAGGCACGTCCCTGGCGGACATCGATGTTGATATCGCCATCTAGGTCGAAGATATCTAGAAGCTCCTCAAGGTAATCTGCTGCTACCTCGCCTTCTTCTTCTAGGTCCTTAATTGAGGTTTTTGGCTCTGCTGCCTCTGTGGTTTCTTCTTTGTTTTCTGGGGTTTCAATCTGATCTGACATTAGTCCTACTTCTTGCCCTTCGGCTTCTTCTTAGCTCTGGCCTTTGAAACTGGCTGAACGCGCTGAACTGGTTGTGGTGCTTCAACTTCTTCGGCTGGTGCCTCTTCTTTGATTTTGCCCTTTTTCAGCAATTTAGCCTGACGCTCGTTGTGAGCAATTGAGCCTGGGGTAGGCATTCTTTTGATGACGACGTATTGCTGTCCCATGGTCCAGAAGTTCGAGACAAGCCAGTAAACCAATACACCTAGAGGGAATGCGATACCTGAGATCAGGAAGATTACTGGGAATAAATAAAGCATGATCTTCTGGGTCTGAGCGAACTGGGAGTTCATCGCATCCGGGTTCATGTTTTTCGCCATGATCTGCTTCTGAGTGATGAACTGAGAACCAGTCATCAGCACAATCATCACAGCTGCCATGATCTGAACAGAAATGCTGCTAGCTGTGAGGAAGGTCTCAGAGAGGCTGGCACCAAAGAACTTTGATCGTGCAAAGGACTCAGATAGCTCTCTGGTTAGAAGACCAACACCAGGCTTGCTGAACTGGGCTTCTTGAAGTGTTGTGAACAATGAAAAGAAAACAGGCATCTGAGCCAGTAGAGGAAGACAGGAAGCAAACGGGCTTGAACCGTGCTTCTTGTATAGAGCCATCTGCTCTTTAGCCATTTTCTCGCGTGAGTCACGGTCTGACTTGCCCTTGTACTTCTTCTGGATCTTCTGAAGGTCAGGCTGCAGAACATACATGGCTCTCTGAGACTTAATCTGCTTTACAAACAGCGGAATTAAGGCTGCTCGAACAACCAGCACAAGACCAACGATTGAGAGAACCCAGGTGATACCCGAATCTGTACCTAGCCCGAATGCGGTCAAGACATTGTGAAAAGTGACCAGAATTGCTTCGATAACCCATTTGAAAGGCCAGAGTATGGCCGCAAAGATATCCATTTATTTATCCTTCTCTAACTTCACAGCTTGGGGCTGTGCAAAAACAAATCCGTGTTTGGTTAGACCGATCCACTTAGGGCCTGATTTAACCTCGTCAACTCCACCCTTAGAAAAAGGGTTGCAGCGCAAGATTCTCCAGGTTGTCAGAACCGAGCCTTTAACAAATCCTTGCTGCTGTATAGAGCCTAAACCGTAAGCGGAGCAGGATGGGTAAAAACGGCAAACATCTCCATACAACGGGGAAATAATCTTTCGCCAGGTAACTATGAAAGCTATGAATGCGTTACGTGGCAGAAGCCAAAGATTCAATGTAAGTTCTCTCATCTGTTTACCTTATTAACGAATCTGATGCCTTGGCGAGGCAACCATCTAGTTGATCGTTTAGTTGAGTCCAGGAAAGAGACTTGATTGACGGCAAAGCTCTAATGACTAATGTTTGCCCGGATTGAAAAGAACTAGCTTTTTCACGAATTGCGGATCTGAGTCTTCTTTTGACTAAATTACGTTCAACCGCATTGCCAACAGTTTTGGGTACTACGAATCCAAACTCAGCAGGTTTCTCTGATGAATCTCGTTTTAGATAGATGACCATGCTGTCGCCGACCAACTTGCGGCCCGTTCTCATGGTTGATCGAAAATCCTCGGCAGTCTTGAGCCGGTTCTCTCGAGCCAGCAAAAGAAATTACGCAGACAGTTCGGTGCGGCCCTTGCGGCGACGAGCTGCAAGAATAGCGCGACCTGCACGGGTCTTCATGCGCAGACGGAAGCCGTGGGTCTTTGCGCGACGGCGAGTGTTTGGCTGGAATGTACGCTTGCTCATTAGGTGTTACTCCGAAACATTTGGTGGGTCCACGTCAAAAGTGAAGGTAACTGGAACTCAGCGAACCCAATGCTGAGCAACCTGTTAAACTTACGCCACTTTAGGGCTGCAGGTCAAGTTTTTGGAGAAATATAATTTGATTTTTTGGTCGAGTTTTCGGATCTGGAATAAGCGTTTTTCATAACATTTTGGAAAAAACAGCAAAAAATGCCTTTTTCGATTTGCAATTTCATTCACTTAGGCAGTTGAATACATAGAGATAGTTTTCCACAGACTCGCAAACCCTGGTTCTGCAGTTATCCACAGGTTGTCCACAGGTGTTAATATCTGTGGAGTTGGTTGTGGAAAACTATGTTTTGACCAATAAAACATTGACCTTGGAAAGATTCTAATGGCTGAGCTAACGAGCATTACCACTGAACAGTGGCAAGACGTTATCTCCAACCTCAAAGAGGACGAACGCATTGGAAAACAGCTCCTGGGTTACGTCAACCTGATCTCTGTTCAAGGCGTTTTGAATGAAACCCTGTATCTACAGGTCGCCAATGAGATGACCAGGGGCATAATCGAGCAAAGAATCAGAATCCCTCTTTTAGAGACTTTGAGCAAAATTGGTTTGCCTAATGCTCCTACCAACCTCGGAATAGTCGTAAACCCAGATCTAACCATTGCCTTCACCCCTACAGAGCAAAATGACCTTGAGCTGGAAGAACCAGCGGATGTCCTGCCGGTTTACACCTCAACTGATAGCTCGCAGCCAGCTGATGGATCTTCAAGGCTAAACCCGAGATACACATTCGAAAGTTTCGTTCAGGGAAGCTCAAACAGATTCGCTCATGCTGCTGCCTTCGCTGTTGCTGAAGTGCCAGCCAATGCCTACAACCCGCTTTTCATCTATGGAAACTCAGGTTTGGGTAAGACTCACCTCCTGCACGCCATTGGTAACTATGTTCAGCAGTACTGGCCAGGCAAAAAGGTCAGGTATGTCTCGAGTGAAGTCTTTACCAATGACTTCATCAACGCGATCCAAACAAACACAAGCTTTAATTTCCAGGCTAAATATCGCCAGGTAGATGTTCTTTTGATTGACGATATACAGTTCCTGCAGGGTAAGAAAGAAACTCAAGAGTCTTTCTTTGCTACATTCAATGCTCTTCATGAACAGGGGAAGCAAGTGGTTATCACTAGCGATGTCTCCCCTAAGTTGCTAAACAGTTTTGATGAGCGCATGCGTAGCCGGTTTGAGTGGGGATTGATGACAGACATCCAAGCCCCTGAGCTCGAGACGAGAATAGCTATCTTGAGAAAGAAAGCCGAGAACGACAAGATCAGAGTTAGTGATGAGATCTTGGACTACATGGCTGCTCGAATTTCATCCAACATCAGAGAGCTTGAAGGTGCTTTGATTCGCGTTACAGCTTTCGCAGCCCTGAACCGTACTCAGATTGACATGCCTCTAGTGCAGGCGGTACTCAAGGATGTTGTTCCATTGGGTGAAGATGGGAACAGTATCGCTCCAATGGAAATCGTTAGAGCTGTTTCAAGTTACTTCAAACTGACCCAAGAAGAGTTATTTGGCAAATCTCGATCACAAGCAATTGTGACTGGTAGACAGATTGCTATGTATTTGTGCCGTGAAAAGACCAGTATGTCTTTACCTAAAATTGGAGCTCTATTTGGTGGTAGAGACCACACCACGGTTATGTATGCGATCAAGAAAGTCGGCGATCTGATGAAAGAACGACGTTCTATCTACAACTACGTAACCGACATTATGGCTGGTTTGAAGTAGACCAGGTTTTCCCCATCACTTGTTCATAACCTGTTCAATACCCTTCGATTTCTGTTAGTAACCCAATCCTGATTGTTAGTTTGAGAAAATCAATCCACATTGGCCAAAGTTATCCACAGAGTATTCCCCAGATGTGTATACAAGTTGCAGGCTTGTGATTCAGGTTATTTATTTGGGATATCGACAGTTATCCACATTATCCACAAGTGTTAATAAGACTATTAAAGGTTTAAAGATATATAGATTCAAAGACCATAACTTTAACAACCAGGCTTTATGTCTAACCAAAGTTAGTTTTATGGGAAGATTAAGCACGTAATCCCACGAAAGGTGAACTGTGAAGTTCCAAGTCAACAGAGATGTCTTAGCAGAAGCTGTAGCGTTTGCTGCAAGAATGCTCCAAGCCAGACCTACATCGCAAGTTCTATCAGGTATGCGCCTGGTTGCTGATGCAAACTCTCTTCAAATCTCAGTCTTCGATCACGATGTTTCAGCTCAAACAGATGTTGTAGCCAATGTTGATCAGTCTGGAACAACTTTGGTTTCTGGACGCCTATTGAACGAGATTATTGGTCGCCTACCAAATCAACCTGTCACATTCGTAGTTGATGGAACAAAAGTAGTTCTGACGTGTGGAACCTCAAAATTTGAATTGGCAACACTACCTATCGAGCAGTACCCAACACTTCCACCTGTGCCACCGGTTACAGGAACAATTGACGGCGAAGCTTTTATTTCAGCAATTAGAAGAGTTTCTGTTGCCTCAGCAAAAGAATCAACCAGACCTTTCCAAAAAGGTATTCAACTTAAAGCCATCGCTACATCAATAACTTTTACTGCTGCAGATCCAAACAGAATTGCTAGATGCCAGGTCTCATGGCTGGGCAAGAATGTTACCGATGAAGTTTCAGCTGTTGTATTAACAAAAACTATGCAAGACATTGAAAAAACTTTCTCTAACCTAGGTGAAGTAAGTATTTCTATCTCGCCAGATGGTGGAATGGTTGCTTTCCAAGCCAAGAACCGAACTGTGACAACAGTTGTTCTTAACATTGAGAACTATCCAGATATCGATCAGTACTTCCCAACCAACCTCGAAGAATCAGTTGTCATAAACAAGCAGGACCTTATTGACGCAACTCGAAGAGTCGAGCTTGTTGTGAATGAATCAGAAGACACCATTCGTTACGCTTTTGAAGATGGCGCTGTTAACCTGGATTCCACAAGTTCAGAAAATGCGGCAACCGAATCTGTTCAAGCTACATTGAATGGAAACCCAACAAGTCTTAGATTCAAGCCATGGTTATTCCATGACGGACTATCTCAGATCACTAGTGAATTTGTAAAAATTGAGTTCACAAAAAACCAGCGCGACCCATCTCGCCCTGGACCAATCATCATGTCAAGCCAAACCTCCAAAGATGCAGCTTCGCCTGACACATATCGGTACTTACTAAACCCGAACATGTTAAAGCGCTAAAAGCGCAGCTTAATCGAAAGGCAACAAATGCACATTGGACTAGTTGGACTTGGCAAAATGGGTGGCAACATGCGTACCCGTCTTCGCAACAAAGGTATTGAGGTAACAGGTTACGCTCGCGATAGAAACGTTGCGGATGTTGGCAGCATCGAAGAGATGGTTGCTGCCCTGCCATCACCAAAGATTGTTTGGGTTATGGTTCCTCATGGAAAAGCAACCGACGATGTAATCAACGAGCTACAGAAGCACATGAGCGCAGGTGATCTGATCATCGAAGGTGGTAACTCAAGATTCAGTGAAGACATCCGCCACGCAGCGCAGGTAGCTGAATCAGGTATTGGTTATCTTGACTGTGGAGTTTCCGGTGGTGTTTGGGGACTGCAGAACGGTTACGGTCTAATGGTTGGTGGCGACGAGAAGCTCGTTCAGCAAGCCATGCCAATCTTTGATGCACTGCGTCCTGAAGGTGAAAGAGCAGAAGGTTTCGTACACGTAGGCGATGTAGGTGCAGGTCACTACGCCAAGATGGTTCACAACGGAATTGAATACGCAATGATGCAAGCATTTGCTGAAGGCTATGAACTTCTTGAAAAGAAAGACATCATCAAAGATGTCCACGGAACTTTCGCTGCATGGCAAAGAGGCACAGTAGTTAGATCATGGCTACTAGATCTTCTAGTACTAGCTCTTGAAGAAGATCCAAGCTTGTCAAAAATTAAAGGCTACGTTGAAGATTCCGGTGAAGGTCGTTGGACTGTTGAAGAAGGAATCGCTAACGCAGTTCCTATGCCAGCGATCACTGCGTCACTATTTGCTAGATTCACCAGCCGTCAAGATGACTCACCAGCTATGAAAGCTGTTGCAGCTCTGCGTAATCAATTTGGTGGTCACGCGGTCAAGAAAGCAGATTAGTGTCTAGATGCATGTAAAGCATCTAACTCTTTCTAACTTCCGCAATTACAAGACGGTTGAACTTCCACTTTCCACAGGTATTAATCTTTTGGTCGGAAGAAACGGTCAGGGTAAAACAAACCTTGCTGAAGCAATATTCTTTGCTGCAACTTTAAGTTCTCATCGAGTTAGTGGATACATCCCACTTATCAAACAAGGAGAATCAAAAGCAATCATTAGATTGCTCGCCAGGTTTGAAGATAGAGAAAACCTTATTGAGTTAGAGCTAAATAGTGAAGGATCAAACCGAGCCAGAATCAACAAGAGCGATGCTCAACGCGTCAGAGATATTCTTGGCTATGTCAACGCAGTTATTTTCTCTCCTGAAGATCTAGACATAGTCAAAAGAGATCCAATAAATCGAAGAAACTTTATTGATGAACTCATAGTTCAACTCACACCAAGGATGGCAGGTGTCTATAGTGACTACGAAAGAGTCCTCAAGCAAAGAAACACATTACTTCGAAGTGCTAAGAACCTAACAGCCAGTAGCAGTGGTTTAAGCACATTGGATTCTTGGGATGATTCTCTAGTTCGTATCGGCAGTGAAATAGTTGCAGCAAGATTCGACATAGCCGAAAGAATCGCTCCGCATCTTGCTGACGCTTATGCATCAATTGCGGACGAAAAGAACAACCCATCAATCAAAGTCAAAAGCTCACTGGTTGCTAAAGACATAGAATCTGATTCTGCTGATTCATTTCTGTACACAGGGGACAGAGCTGAGATTGAATCCTTGTTCAGGCAAAGACTTTCGGAGCTAAGACCAAAAGAACTTGAGCGAGGCGTTAGCTTAGTTGGCCCACATAGAGACGACCTTCTTTTACTTCTAGGAACACTTCCAGCTAAGGGATATATCAGCCATGGTGAGTCTTGGTCTTACGCTTTGTCACTTAAGTTGGCCAGTGCCGCTTTGATTAGAAAAGAGGCACGAGCCGGAGATCCAGTTCTGATTCTTGATGATGTGTTTGCTGAACTGGATTCGACTAGAAGGTCTCGCCTAGCAGCTTTGGTGTCGCATAATGAACAGGTAATAATCACGGCTGCTGTTGCAGAGGATGTTCCTGCAGAATTAAAGGCAAGTCGTTTCAGTGTTCAAGATGGAACTTTGGAGGTAGACAATGGCTGAAGATAAGCCAGATATCTCCGTTGAGTTCTACTACCGTATGCGTGCAGCAGTAACTGGGCGTAAAGACAGAGACACCAAAAGACGAGAGAGCAACGCCAGACAAAGCTCAAAACCATTTGATGCAGGCAGGTCACCAAAATCAATTGCTAATTCCATGGATGAACTAATCCAAAGCTTTGGCTGGCAATCTAAGGTCTCCGAGGGGGAGTTATTTGCCAACTGGAAAGATCTGGTTGGCGACCAAGTAGCCCAGAGCAGTTTTCCGGAGGATCTAACCAAGGGAGTTTTGACTGTCAGGTGCAAAAGCACAGCCTGGGCAACCCAGCTAAGGCTCATGGGCAATGAGATTTTGGCCAGAATATCTGAGCGATTGCCTGATCTAGAAGTGAAAGAATTGCGCTTTATTGGGCCTCAGGCACCAAGTTTTAAGCGTGGTTTTAGGACTGTCCAGGGTAGGGGTCCGAGGGATACCTTCGGATAATCATCCATTTGAGTAACACCCCTGTAAATATGCACCCTGCAGACAGTTATCCACAGGTCAAATAAGCCTCCCAATAGCCCGATTTGGGCTGTTTTTGAGGCCTAAAAAGGGTAGAATTAGGGGGTTAGTTACCCCGGATTTAAGTCGTCTTATTGAAGATGCAGTCGTGAGGGCCTGACTCGATGAAATAGGAGCTGTACCCCGCAATGACCGATTCAAAACAAGGCTATGACGCCTCCAATATTCAAGTTTTAGAAGGTCTAGAGGCTGTACGCAAACGCCCTGGTATGTACATCGGATCTACTGGCCCTAGGGGTCTTCACCACTTGGTTTACGAGATTGTAGACAACGCCGTAGATGAGGCTCTAGCTGGCCACTGTAAGAACATTGACGTTGTTATTACCAAAGACGGCTGGGTCAAGGTAGCTGACGATGGCCGCGGTATCCCTGTGGACATGCACCCTGTTGAAAAGAAGCCTGCCGTTGAGGTTGTTCTAACCGTTTTGCATGCTGGTGGAAAATTTGGTGGCGGTGGCTATGCGGTTTCCGGTGGTCTTCACGGTGTGGGTGCTTCTGTTGTTAACGCGCTTTCAACACAGCTAAACGTAATCGTTGCAAGAGACGGTTTCATGTGGACTCAGAGTTACCTAGCTGGTGTGCCAACAGCTCCGCTAGCTAAAGGCAAGGCAGCAGATTTCACAGGAACAGTTATTGAGTTCCTACCTAGCCCAGAAATTTTTGAGACTGTTGAATTTGATTACGAAACTCTTAGATCACGTTTCCAACAGATGGCATTCCTAAACAAGGGACTGAGCATCTCACTTCACGATGATCGAAATGAACGCAGCGACAAGTTCATGTATGAGAACGGTTTGAAAGACTACGTTCACTATTTGAACTCAGCTAAAAAGATCGACCTTGTTCACGATGAAATCATTGCATTTGAATCTGAGAACTCACAGAAATCTATGTCGGTTGAAATTGCGATGCAGTGGACTAACGGATACAACGAAAGCGTTCACACTTACGCAAACACAATCAACACTCACGAGGGTGGAACTCACGAAGAAGGTTTCAGAACTGCTCTAACCTCACTTCTAAATAAATATGCTCGTGACAAATCTCTACTAAAAGAAAAAGACGAGAACTTAACCGGTGACGATGTTCGTGAGGGTCTAACTGCAGTTATCTCTGTGAAACTTGCGGAACCTCAATTCGAAGGTCAAACAAAAACCAAACTTGGTAACACCGAAGCAAAAGCTTTCGTGCAGAAGATCACCAACGACAAACTTGCTGACTGGTTTGATAGAAACCCTACCCATGCAAAAGAAATCTGCCGCAAAGCAATTCAGGCAGCAACTGCTCGGCTAGCTGCTAGAAAAGCCAGAGAAGCAACAAGACGTAAAGGTCTTCTTGAATCAACAGGTATGCCAGGAAAACTTCGCGATTGTTCTTCAAGAGATCCACGCCTTAGTGAGATTTACATCGTAGAGGGTGACTCAGCGGGTGGTTCAGCTATGCGTGGTCGTGACCCAGAGACTCAGGCTATTTTGCCGCTGCGTGGAAAAGTTTTGAACGTAGAAAAAGCAAGACTCGACAGAGCTCTGGGTAACAGCGAAGTTCAAGCACTTATCACAGCATTCGGTACTGGTATCGGTGAAGACTTTGATGTTTCTAAGATCAGATATCACAAGTGTGTGTTGATGGCTGACGCTGATGTTGATGGTCAACACATTAGAACTCTGCTACTTACTCTTCTATATAGATTTATGAGACCGCTGATTGAGCATGGTTATGTTTATCTTGCTCAACCACCGTTGTATCGAATCAAGTGGTCAAACGCTGAACACGAATATGTTTATACCGATGCTGAGCGCGATGAAAAACTTGCATCAGGCCAAGCAGCTGGAAAACGGATCCCTAAAGAAAACTCAATTCAGCGTTACAAGGGTCTTGGTGAAATGGATTACGACGAACTATGGGCAACCACCATGGATCCAGCTCGAAGAACATTGCTACAGGTAACTCTTGATGATGCGCTAAGAGCAGATGAGATCTTCTCAACACTTATGGGAGATGATGTTGAGCTGCGCAGAACATTCATCCAACAAAACGCAAAGGATGTTCGCTTCCTAGATATCTAGAGCGGGAAAAATTATGACTGAAAACAACGAGCCAGTAGTCGACAGAGTCGAGCAAATAGATCTAAACGTAGAAATGCAAAGGTCTTACCTTGACTATGCAATGAGCGTTATCGTAGGTAGAGCACTACCTGATGTTAGAGACGGTCTAAAGCCTGTTCACCGCAGAGTTATTTACGCGATGTATGACGGTGGCTATCGTCCAGATAAACAATTCTCCAAGTGCTCACGTGTTGTTGGAGATGTGATGGGTCAGTATCACCCTCACGGTGACAGCGCGATCTATGACACTTTGGTTCGTCTTGTTCAGGAGTGGAACCTTAGGTATCCACTAGTAAATGGCCAGGGTAACTTCGGTTCCCCAGGTAACGACGGGGCTGCAGCTCCTCGATACACAGAGTGTCGTATGGCTCCTCTAGCCCTTGAAATGGTTAGAGACATCGACGAAGAGACGGTTGATTTCCAAGACAACTACGACGGTAGAACCCAAGAGCCAACAGTTCTACCTAGCCGTATTCCAAACCTTTTGATTAATGGTTCTATAGGTATTGCTGTTGCTATGGCAACAAACATTCCACCTCACAACCTTCGTGAAGTTGCTGAAGGTGCGCAGTGGGCACTAGCTAACCCAGGTGCTTCGCAAGAAGAACTTCTTACTGCATTGATGCAACGCATCAAGGGACCAGATTTCCCAACGGCTGCAACCATTCTTGGTTCGCAGGGAATCAAGGATGCATATAGAACTGGTCGTGGATCAATCACGATGCGAGCAATTGTTAATGTTGAAGAACTTCAGGGTAGAACTTGTTTAGTTGTAACAGAACTTCCTTATCAGGTTAACCCAGACAACCTAGCTCTCAAGATTGCTGAGTTGGTGAAGGAAGGTCGACTATCAGGCATCGCAGATATTCGTGATGAGACTTCTGGTAGAACTGGTCAGCGTCTAGTAATCGTTCTAAAGAAAGATGCAGTTGCTCAAGTTGTTCTAAACAACCTATACAAGTTCACTCCACTTCAGGAAAACTTCAGCGCTAACATGTTGGCTCTAGTTGATGGTGTACCAAGAACTCTAAGTCTTGATGGTTTCATCACTTACTGGATCGCTCATCAGATAGAAGTGATCGTAAGAAGAACCACCTACCGCCTGAGAAAAGCAGAAGAGCGTGCACACATTCTTCGCGGCTACCTAAAAGCACTTGATGCTCTTGATGAAGTAATCAAACTTATTAGAGCAAGCGCAACTGCAGATGATGCTCGCGATGGATTGATGAAGCTTCTTGCTATTGATGAACTTCAAGCAAGAGCCATCTTGAACATGCAGTTGCGTCAGCTAGCTGCTCTTGAAAGACAGAAGATTGTTGATGAAGCCGCAGAGCTAGAAGCTCTAATCATCGAATACAAGGCAATCATTGCTGACCCAGATCGCCAGAGAACTATCGTTAGCGAAGAACTTGAAGAAGTTGTCAAGCGTCACGGCGATGAGAGAAGAACTCAGATTCTTCCTGGTGAAGATGGTGTTACAGATCTTGATCTAATTCCTGAAGAAGAGATGGTTATCACCATCACTCGTGGTGGTTACATCAAGCGCACTAAGAGCGATAACTATCGCTCACAACACCGTGGTGGTAAAGGTGTGAAAGGTGCAAGCCTTAGAGCAGACGATGTTGTTGAACATTTCTTCGTCACAACCACTCATCACTACCTACTGTTCTTCACAAACAAGGGACGCGTTTATCGCACCAAGGCTTACGAAGTTCAAGAAGCAGGAAGAGATGCTAAGGGTCAGCACGCAGCTAATCTTCTAGCTTTGCAGCCTGATGAAAAGATTGCACAGGTTCTAGATATTCGCGACTACGAGCAAGCAGAGTATTTAGTCATGGCAACAAAGTCAGGACTTGTTAAGAAGACTTCTCTTGAGGCTTATGACACTGCGAGATCTGGTGGAGTTATCGCAATCAAGCTTCGTGAAGATGATGAAGTTGTCTCAGCGATGCTTGTAAACCAGAGCGATGATCTTCTTCTTGTTTCAAGCAAGGGAATGTCAATTAGATTCTCAGCAAGTGATGAATCACTTCGTCCAATGGGAAGAGATACCAGTGGAAATATTGGTATGAACTTCCGTGATGGTGACTATCTTCTTTCAGCAGATGTGATTACTGACAAGGGCTTCGTCTTTGTTGTCACCGAAGGTGGTTTCGCCAAGAGAACATCAGTTGATCAGTACCGTCTACAAAACCGTGGCGGTATTGGTATCAAGGTTGCCAAGCTTGAAGATCGTCGTGGCGATGTCGTTGGTGCACTAATTGTTGAAGACGACGACGAGGTTCTAATCGTCCTTTCCAGCGGTAAAGTGGTCAGATCTGCAGTGAGCGAAGTCCCAGCTCGCGGTAGAGACACTATGGGAGTTGTTTTTGCCCGTTTCGATGATGAGGATTCCGTCCTAGGATTAGCAAAGAACAGCGAACGAAACTTGGATAGCGTAGACACAGACACAAACAACGTCGAGGTTGTCCCAGAAGAAAGCGGAGAGTAAATGAGTATCTTTTCACGCACCGTAAGACGCAGTGAATCTAGCGTTAAGCCTGTAAACCTGAAGCTAGTCAAGATCAACTTCTGGTCAGCAGTGAGAGTGGGCTTTGTTATCAATATCGCTGCTGGTATCGGCCTAGTTATTGCAGTAACGGCTGTTTACTTTGTTCTAAGCGCTTTAGGTGCAACAGCCCTACTAAAGGACTTTGTAGGCGTTGACGTAGCTTTGCCAGCGGTCATGGCTATTGCCCTCAGTATGGCCCTTTTCACAATCGTGGTTGGAACCATTTTGGCCGGTGTTTGGGCAGCAATATTCAACATTGTTGCCCGAATCACAGGCGGAGTATCAGTAGGTTTCACAAATAACTAAATCTCAGTTTGAGCCAATTACTCAAATGGGATAAGGTTAAGTTCGTTCTATGGGCCTATAGCTCAGGTGGTTAGAGCGCTTCACTGATAATGAAGAGGTCGGAGGTTCAAGTCCTCCTAGGCCCACCAGGAAGTACTCTCTCACCAGAGTGG
>JBILRF010000031.1:0-6288 GCA_044372795.1 Rhodoluna sp.
CCTACTGGCATAAAAATCTTGGCTTTGATTCCAAGCTCTCTAGCTGCTAGAGCAACACCTTGAGCATGGTTACCAGCACTAGCTGCAACGACTCCTCGTTTGCGCTCTGCTGCAGAGAGTTTAGACATGACGTTATAGGCACCACGAACCTTGTATGCACCGGTTCTTTGCAAGTTCTCTGCCTTTAGAAAGACTTGACCGCCAGTAATCTCTGTTAGGTAACTGCTAACTAGGAGTGGAGTCTTCTTGGCAACAGCAGCAACGTTTAGCTGCGCTACTTGAAAGTCTTCAAGAGTGGGGCTAACCACTGGTGATTGATCAGGCATTTGTTCTCTCTTGCGTATTTATTAGAGTTTAGGGCAGATAAGCCTTGGTTTTTCGGCTGGATTGTAGGTGCCGAGCTGGGCTCAAGACACCTTTGTCATCTAGAACTAGAGCCTACCGCTAGTCTCCTTCTTTGTGCTTTCCTGTCCTTGAAGGGAATAATTGGAAGGAACACAAAGATCGGTAAACCCATGGAATCCCTAAGTGCTAGGCAAGCCAAACTATTGGCTTTACATGCCTGTGGGCTGGACTCTAGGCAGGATAAGAGTGTCCTGGATGTAATCACTAGATTTGGGATGTTACAGATCGACAGTGTGAATGTGTTTGAGAGAGCCCATTACATGCCCCTGTTTAGCAGGCTAGGAGCTTTTGATAAGGCTGAATTAGATTCTCTTACCGGAGGTAAGAACCCAACCCTTATTGAGTATTGGGCTCACCAGGCTAGCTTCATCAAAGCAGAAGACTTCCCTCTTTTTGACTGGCGTATGCAGTGGTACCGAGATAGAGCCAGTCAAAAAGACAGCTTTGAGAATGAGAACAAGAAACTTATTGCTTGGATCAAAGCAGAGCTCCAAGCTAATGGGCCCATGACTTCCAGTCAGTTTGAACATGATGAAAACAAGAGACAGGGCTCTTGGTGGGGTTGGAGTAACGTCAAGAGAGCTTTAGAGCGAATGATTGACCAAGGCGTTCTAATCGCTGCTGGAAGATCTAACTTCAGCAGAATCTATGCTCTTCCTGAACAGGTACTTTCAAACAAGATTCTCAACAAAACAGTTGATCACTCTAAAGCTCAAGAACGGCTATTAGGTAATGCTGCGAGACTAATGGGTGTTGGCACAGTAAAAGACATAGCCAATGTTTACTGTCAAACAGCAACTGAAGTTAAGCCAATACTTAGTTCACTGCTAGAAAAAGGAATCATTCAAGAGGTAACAGTTGAGAACTGGAAAGAGAAGGCCTTTATTCATGAAGACTTTATTGATTACAACTTCAAAGAGATAAAGCCCTCTCTAACAACAGTGCTCTCCCCCTTTGACCCTCTAACCTGGCAAAGAGAAAGAGCTCTTAGAATCTTCAACTTTGATTACCGTATTGAGATATACACTCCTGAACCTAAGAGAATTCATGGCTATTACAGCCTGCCAACACTTCACAAGGAAAACCTAGTTGCTCGCATAGATCTCAAATCAGACAGACAAAACAAGACTCTCCTAGTTCAATCTGCTTGGCACGAATTACACCTAAACCCTAAAGAAGTTGGAACATCTTCCAAAGCCATAGCTAAGCACTTAGTGGATGTTAGGAAATGGCAGGGGCTAGATTCAGTTGAATCTAAAGGTAAAGGGAACTTTACGGTTTAGAGGATTTTTTACTCAACTACTTCTGCCCCGAAGCCGTCATAAGTTCCGCCATTACCCTCAACTACAAACAGGACTGCTTTGAAGGCTTGAACGAAGTGCTCATCTAGAGCATCTTCTCTAGTGGCTAGAAGGCTGAACTTGAAAAGACCTGCTTTCGCTACAGATACTTCATAGCCAATGGTGCTTAGGTCCTCTGCTACCTTCTTGGCATTATCGAGTTTGCGGAAGTAAGCAAAGTGCTCAACTTGTCTAGGCTGATCTAAACGATCACCGTGTTCTCTTCTAACCTTGAGTTGTTCTTCCCAACGGACTAGCTCTTCTTGGAATCTTTCTTCCAACATAGGTTCCCCCTTCTAAGAAAACTACTTAGAATTTACCACCGATTGTTCCCAAACGTTCAATTCTCTTATCTAGAGGTGGGTGGGTTGAGAATAGTCTTTGCGCAACTGATGGCTTGATTGGGTCGCTGATATACATGTGAGCCATAGATGAAGAAGCTTTTCTCATCGGTCTTCCGTAGTCTCTTAGCTTGCCTAGAGCACCTTGTAGACCTTCAGGGAATCTAGTGATCTCTGCTCCTGATGCATCAGCTAGATACTCACGCTGCCTTGAAACAGCTGCACTAATAATCGGCCCGATGAGAGCTGAGATAATCCAGGCAACGATACCGATGGCAATCATGAAGATTGCTAGCTGAGCATTGTCTCTGCCTCTTGCGTTACCTGAATAGAAAGCCATTCTTAGGAAGAAGTCAGCCAAGATGCCGACTGCGCTAACAAGGCCAAAGACAATGGTTGAGACTCTAATGTCGTAGTTCTTGACGTGAGCCATCTCATGGGCCATTACACCTTGAAGTTCATTGTCATCCATGATGGCAAGTAGTCCTGTTGTTGCTGCTACCACTGCATGCTTAGGATCTCTTCCTGAGGCAAAGGCATTAGGTGCTTCATCTTTTATTAGATACACCTTAGGCATTGGCATGCCTTCTGAGATGGCAATGTTTTCAACTGTTCGCCAAAGTCTTGGGTTATCTGCTTTAGTGATCTCAACAGCCCCCGAGGCAGCTACAGCAAATGCTCCTGCTGCGTAGTACTGGATGAGAGCGTATAAGGCAACAAAGCCAATAATCATGAAAGCTGAAGAACCATAGCCGGTTGCATAACCAGCCCAGGTTGCTAGCCCTCCGATAAGTAATACGAAGAATATGATTATGAAGACAGTGTTGCGCTTATTAGCAGCTATCGCTGAATACATTTAGTAATTCCTAAGGAGGTTTTAGAACTTAACCTGAGGTGCGTTTTGGATAGCTGCTAAATCTGCAACTTCATAGAATGCACGCTCAACAAATCCAAGACCCTTAGCAAAGAATGAGTTAGGCCATACCAAGATCTTGGTGTTTAGTTCACGAACTCCACCGTTATAGAAACGACGAGCCGCCATGATCTTGTCTTCAGTGTCAGATAGTTCTGCCTGAAGAGATAGGAAGTTCTGGCTTGCCTGTAGAGCTGGATATGCTTCTGCAACTGCGAATAGAGACTTCAATGCACCTTGCAGCATGTTCTCTGCTTCTGCTGCCTGAGCTGGGTCTGCTAGAGCTGCACCTGAAATGGTTGCTGCTCTTGCCTTGGTAACGTTCTCGAAAACCTGCTTCTCGTGCTTGGCATAACCCTTAACAGCTTCAATCAGGTTAGGGATTAGATCTGCTCTTCTCTTTAGCTGAACAGTGATATCGCTCCACGCCTCATCAACTCGAACGTTTAGACGGACGAGTCCGTTTCGCATAGCGACAAACCAGATGCCGCCAATAACTACTACAGCCAATACAACCAACAGAACTTCTACCATTACATCTCCTTGTTAGAACCGCACTCAGCGGTATTGGCTTAAGCCTAAGGTTTTTAGGGGCAATTGCGCTCTAATCCCAGTATTCTCTAAGCGAACTGTTACGGTGCCCCCAGTGGGACTCGAACCCACACTGGGACGATTTTAAGTCGTCTGCCTCTGCCATTGGGCTATGGGGGCGCACCTATTTAGTTCTTGACTAAGCCTTAGGGCGTGAGGCCCAGGTCTCAAAGATCTGGCGAGGGTTCTCGGTAGCCGCAATTGACACAATGTCGCGCTTGAAGACGAAGTTTGAAATCCAGCCCATGATTACTCTGTGCTTACGCTCAAACATAGGCATAGCCAAACCATGGTAAACACGGTGAGCGAACCAAGCTAGTAGACCCTTTAGGACAATGTTTCCTGACTGGAAGACACCGTTGTATAGACCGAGACCTGCAACAGCTCCTGCGTTCTTGTGCTTGTATTCCAAGATGCCTTCGTTACGAAGAGTAGAAACTAGGTTCTTAGCAAGTAGCTTGCCCTGACGAACAGCGTGCTGAGCGTTAGGAACACAGAAGCCACCAACACCCCCACCAGAAAGATCTGGAACAGCAGCTACGTCTCCAGCTGTCCACGCTCCATCAACAGCAACACCATCTTTATTAACCTGAAGTGTTGGAAGAGCTGAGATTCTTCCTCTGTCATCTAGTGGAAGGTCTGTGTTCTTCACAAAAGGAGAAGCCATAACACCGGCAGTCCAAACGATTACATCGCTCTCAAACTTTTCACCAGTAGATAGTTCAACAACACCACCAGCAGCTGAAACTAGCTGAGTGTTTAGGTGAATCTTTGCTCCACGACGATCTAGATCTGCAAGAACCCATTCAGAAGTCTTCTGTGAAACCTCAGGCATGATTCTGCCCATAGCTTCGATTAGGTGGAAGTGAACATCTTTGAACTCAAGTGTTGGGTAGTAACGAAGTAGGTAAGAAGCTAGGTTACGCATTTCAGCGAATACTTCGATACCTGCGAACCCTCCACCAACAACTATGAAGGTCAATAGCCTGTCTCTTGCTGGACCTTCTGGCAGGTTAGCTGCCTTATCGAAGTTAGTAAGAATGGTGTTACGAATCTCAACTGCTTCTTCAACAGTCTTTAGACCAATAGCGTGCTCAGCAACACCTGGAATAGGGAAAGTTCTTGAAACAGCTCCCGCTGTCATAACAATGTGGTCGTATGACTGCTTGGTTTCACCAACACCTGGGAGTACCAAGGTGGCAACCTTGTTGGCGTGATCAACGTTAATCATGGTGCCGTTGATAATGTTGGTCTTTGGAAGGTGTCTTCTGTGTGAGACAACTGTGTGTCTAGCCTCAATAGAACCTGCAACAACTTCTGGCAGGAACGGCTGGTAAGTCATGTATGGAAGTGGGTCAACTAAGGTGACCTCTGCTTCACCTTTACCTAGGAGTTTCTCTAGTTTGAATGCTGTGTAGAAACCGGCGTAACCGCCACCAATGATCAAGATTTTTTGCATGCTGGTATTTCCTAAGTTTTTTATCTTTTTGTGAGAGCAACTGTGCGCTCCTTTGATTTTACTGTGTTGAAACCTTACATCTGCACTTACTGGCATCAAAGCCAGCAGCTTCTAGCCCTAAATCACCAATAACGTTGAATCCTGGCCCTTTAGCCAAGGAATGAGCTGCCAGAGCATGCAAACACTTGACCCTGGTAGGCATTCCCCCCGCGCTAATCCCAGCCAGTTCCTCAACGAATTCAATAGCCTCACGCTCAGCGATGTAATCCTCATGAGCCTTTAGATAGTTCTCGGCTAGCTCAGGTTCTTCGGCTAAGCGATCCTGCAGAGTAACCATAAAGCCTTCTGCTTCTAAACCACTAAGAGCTGCTGAGGTATCAGGGTGAGTTAGGTAGTAAAAGGTAGGAAAAGGCTCACCGTGAGAAAGCCTTGGTGAGGTCTGAACAACCATAGGTTTCCCACAAACACATCTAGCTGCAATACCTAAGACATCTCGCATAGGTCGACCTAGTTGAGCCTGCATTTCCAATAGATCGGCATCGGTCGCTTTGGTTATTGGCATTAGTTACTTGCTGAAGATTTGGGTTCGGAAACTGGTTGATCTAGACCTGCTCTAATGACCGATTGAACTAGGCCTTTGGCCCAGTCTTTCTTGGTTGTGCCAATAGTTTGTGAGAAGTCTGAACTGTTCTTCTTTTGAGCAAGTAATGCTCCAACAGTTCCACTGGTGTCAGAAAGGTTTAGGCCATCAGCATCTAGAACTAGGTAACTGATTTCACCTGGAACAACATAGAACAATCTGTCTCTAGCTTGAGCTCTGATGTATACCGGGTCATCCCAGCGCTTCTTCTCTTCAGTGATGTTCTCTAGATTCTTCTTAGCTTCTTCTAGCTTTGCCTCTAGTTGAGCAATCTGTGTCTGCATCACAAAGTAATCGCTCAATCTAGGTCCGATATAGCTCACCCCAAATACAACTAGCACGATGGTTATAAAAGTTGAAGGAGTCCAAGAGAATCGATTGGAAACTCTTTGCCTGACAGAGCCAACCTTTGTTTGAGCAGATGCTCTAACATTGACCTTCCTGTTTGGATTCCTAGTTGCCATTGTTTACTTAGGCCTTGTAACGAGGAAAAGCAGCTGCACCTGGGTAGTAAGCAGCATCAGCTAGTTCTTCTTCAATACGTAGTAGCTGGTTGTATTTAGCAACTCTTTCGCTTCTAGCAGGAGCACCAGTCTTGA
>JBILRF010000032.1:0-5985 GCA_044372795.1 Rhodoluna sp.
TTTCATACTCATTGACTGGCTATGAATTTAGCGCAGTCTACAACGTGCTTTCACTAGGTATCGCGAGCATGGTTTTCACCTCGCTATTCCTATTTGTAGCAAGAGATCGCGTACTACCTAAGTACCGCATGGCAGTTATGGTTTCAGCAACAGTTACATCAATCGCTGCTTACCACTACTTCCGCATGTTCGATTCCTTCAACCACGGTTATGGAATCAACGAGTACAGCACAGCTGCTGCAGGCGCAGGAGCAAACATGCTGGACTTCGGTGCAGCTAACTACAACGTTGGTTACCGTTACATTGACTGGTTCCTAACTGTTCCACTACTACTAGTAGAGCTAGTTGCAGTTCTAGGTCTTGCAAAGGCTGTTCAGTCATCACTTCTAAAGCGTCTAGTCCCTGCAGCTGCAGCGATGATCGCTCTTGGTTACCCAGGTGACGCAAAGATCAACATCATGGACATCGCTCCAAGCGTATGGGGTCTTCTATCAACAATTCCATTCCTATACATCATGTATGTTCTATGGATCGAAATGAAGAAGAGCCTTGCTAGCCAGTCAGAGAAGGTACGTGGTCTATTCCAGACTCTACGTCTTCTTCTTCTAGCTACCTGGGGTGTCTACCCAATCACCTTCATCCTTGCGATGAACAGCACTGGTGCTCCAACAGCATCAGAAGTTGTAGCCCGCGAAATCGGATACAGCATTGCTGACATCCTTGCTAAGTGTCTATTCGGTCTAATGATCTTCGCTATCGCGAGAATCAAGTCAGCTGAAGAGAGCAAAGAGCACGCAGCAGCTGAAGGTCACTAGTTATAACTAGTTCCTAAAACTTTAGGAGCCACCCGAAAGGGTGGCTCCTTTTGTTTTAACTTCAAGTTGTTAGTTGAGAAGGAAATCCTGTGGGCTTGGGAACTCCAGGTTCACACCAACTAGAGCACAGCGCACACCGATCTCGGTTGCAGCGGTGGTTAGATCGGTTGCCTCAATTGGGTCAGCTACAAGGGCAGTGTTTACTTTCTCAAGCACAGGCTGAAAACCCTCTGGAGCAATTGCTATGACATCAGTCTCAATGCTCTGGGCAAGGGCTGCTGCATCAAAGCCTCCAGTTGGAAGGGTGACCAACTTATCGCTAAGAATGGTGCTCAATTGTTGACATGGCTCAGCATCGGCTTCAGATGGCAGTGAGAATGAGCAGCCTGTTAGTAACAGGGTGCTTGCTAAAACAACGGTAACTTTTCCAACCATGAACTTATGGCTCCTTCGTCGGTGGGTTCTAAACAAGCCTATTTATAGGCAGAATTCCCACTTTGACGAACGAGCCAGTTCTCAGCAAACCTTGAGATTTGTTATTGGGAGTTAGTAAGTGATTGAGACTTCGGTGCCCAGGGCAGCTTTAACCATTGGAATAACTTCAGTGGCATACAGCTTTATTGATCGAAGCATCTGGGACTGAGGCATGGCTCCTGTTGAGTACTTAAGGTCAAAGCGGTTGGCACCGGTTGATTCAAGAGCATGGATGATCTTCTTAGCCACGGTCTCTGGTGAGCCCACATAAAGTGATCCGTGCTTGACCTCATTATCGAAGTGGTCGTAGGTCATTGGACCCCAACCTCTTTCTTGTCCAATACGACCAAAGGATGCTTGATATTGAGGCCACATCTCTTTAGCTGCCTGTTCGTCAGTGTCTGATATGTGTCCAGGTGAGTGAATACCTATCGGTAGCTGCGGCTTATCAAAACGCTTTAGTGATTCTCTGTATAGTCCTGCAAATGGAGCAAAGCGTTCAGGCCCGCCACCGATGATTGCCAAAGCCAAAGTGGCACCGTGCTTAGCTGCACGAATAACGCTGTGTGGTGAACCACCAACACCAACTCGAAGAGGGATTGCTCCTCGTTCCGTTTTTGGATAGACCTCTAGATTATTCAGTGCTGGTCTAGTCTCACCAGACCAGGTCACAGGTCCTTCTTTGAGCAACTCAACTAGCAGATCTAGTCTTTCTTCAAAGAGCTGCTCATAGTCAGAAAGAGCAAAGCCAAATAGCGGGAAGCTTTCGGTGAATGATCCTCTTCCAGCAGTAATCTCAGCTCTGCCATTAGATAGCGCATCAAGAGTTGCAAATCTTTGATAGACCCTTACTGGGTCTTCGCTAGAAAGCACTGTCACACCAGAACCTAATTTGATTCGTTCAGTAACTGTTGCGATACCAGCTAGAACTGTGTCAGGTGCTGAAACAGCAAAATCATTGCGGTGATGTTCACCAACATTGAAGTGATCAATTCCTAGTTCATCAGCAAGGATGGCTTGATCGACTATATCTCTAATTGATTGGGCAGGGGTTATCGGGTTACCCTGGTCATCTGAACCAACATCACCAAAGGTATCTAGGCCAAATTCAATAGCAAGTTTCTCAGTCATAAGACAACTTTATAGTCAAAGCAAACTAGTGCTAAATCTCTGTTTCAAGTTCAGGGAAGATAACTACATCAAGCCAAGGAAACAAAAAGAAATACATCGCAGCTAAGGCACCAGCCGTTAGCACAATTGCCTGAACAACTTTCAAGAACTTGTTTCCAGGTAGTTTTCTCCACAGCCAGGAATACATCAGCGAGATCCTCTCACTATTTTGAGATCTCTTGGCATACCAGCAGAAGTTGGCCACGTTCTCTCAAGTTCAAACCAGGAAATGATTCTGTCGGTATTGATAAAGATAGGGGTGCAGCTAGTCATAGTTAGGTAACGACCACCAGGTCTTGCAACATCAAGTTTGATCGGAACTGGAAGAATCACTCCAACTTCCGTTGGCTTTACTACCTCAGTTTCGAGGAATGTGTAGATGAACCAAGTGTTCTTGGTTTCGATATACACACGGTCACCGGTTACCAACTTATCGATATCCTTCATAGCTCCACCAAAGCCACCTCTGTGACCAGCGATAGCAAAGTTACCTACTTCTCCAGGCATTGCTGTGTTGCGATAATGTCCGATTCCAATCTCATTTAGAACTGGATGCCATCTGGTTCCTTCAGCTACTAATCGAGTCCACTGTTCACCAAATCGAGGAACATACATACGAGCAAAGATCTCTGCATCTTGAGTGACAAGCGCAGGCTCAACAAAGCCGTCTCGTTCATCAAATTTCTGGGCTAGGTCAGAGTGTGATGAGCCGACGATATTGTCTTGAAGGAAAGTCTTATAGCCCACAAAGAGCATGAGAATAACACCCAGTGTGACCAGCGTTTCACCTAATACTTGAGTTAGGAAAGCAAATGGTCTTCTCTTTGGTATGGGAGCCCATATGATTCTGGTGCCATCGGCTAGAACTTGGATATCACTCATTCTGCTGCCGCTAACTGTCCGCAAGCACCATCTATCTCTTTACCTCTGGTGTCTCTAAGGGTTGTTGGGATACCCGATTTTTCTAAAGTGCTGATGAAGATTCTGGTTGCCTCAGGTGTTGAAGCTGTCCAGATCGAACCGGGTGTTGGGTTTAGTGGAATTGGATTAACGTGAACCCAGCCTTTACCTCTAGCGTTTAGCTTTTGAGCTAGAAGTTCTGCTCGCCACTGGTGATCGTTCATGTCTTTGATTAGTGCATACTCAATCGATACTCTTCGACCAGTTTCCTCAAAGTATGCTCTTGCTGCATCAAGTGCTTCGTCAACTTTCCATCTTGAGTTCACAGGGATAAGTTCATCCCTTAGTTCATCATCAGGAGCATGTAATGAAAGAGCGAAGGTAACTGGGATTTCTTCTTTAGTAAGTTTCTGGATAGCAGGAACTAAACCAACTGTTGAGACTGTAATGTTTCTAGCTGACATACCAAGGCCATTTGGTTTCTCAGCCACCATGGTTCTAACCGCAGTCATTAGGCGGTTGTAATTAGCTAGTGGTTCACCCATTCCCATAAAGACAATGTTTCCCACACGCTCTTCGTGTTCAGTTGCTTTCTTACCACCCAAACCACCAGCAGCGATAACCGCATTGGCTTGAACAATTTGATCCACAATTTCAGCTGCAGTCATGTTACGAGTTAGGCCTGCTTGACCAGTGGCACAAAACGGACAAGCCATTCCGCAACCAGCTTGAGATGAAACACAGAGAGTGATTCGACCTGGGTAACGCATCAGCACAGATTCAACTAGAGCACCATCAAATAGTCTCCATAGGAACTTGATGGTGTCACCTTTACCAGTTTGCAAACGCTTCACTTCAGTTAGAAGTTTTGGGAGAAATGCTCCAACAAGTTCCACTCTTCCTTCTTGAGGCAGATCGGTCATGTCTTCTGGGTTAGAGCTGTAATGGGTGAAGTAGTGCTTAGAAATTTGCTTCACTCTAAAGCCAGGTACGCCTAGTTCTTTGGCTTTGGCAGCTAGCTCATCTTTATCCATATCAACAAGATGAACTGGTGGTTGAATTTTTCTAGGCTTGGCTTCGAACTCGAGGACAGGTCTGCCTTCAGCATCTTTTTTCTGTTGCCAACCCTCGGTAGCAGGTTTTACTTGACGTACTTCAGTCATCTGCTACCTCCTCTGATTGAAATTCAAGTCTAGATTACGGAGTAGGACGGCCGGCATAGCGGAATAGGTCACCTCTGCGCAATTCAACTATGCGCACAGTTCTATTTGGGTTAGGAGCTTCAAGCATCATGTTGTTGCCCAGATACATAACTACGTGATACTTATCGCCGTTGAAGTTATCTGTGTATGAGTACCACATCAGATCTCCGCGAACAGCTTCCTTAAGAGGGATCAGTCTTCGCTTAGCTGCCATGTTGTAGAACTGGTTAGTTGCAGAGTGAGTACCGATGTATGTTCCAGCAACTTCATAGCTAACTTTTGTAATTCCACTGCAGTCCCAAACATTTGGTCCACGACCACCAAGAACATATCTTTCACCAAGTTGCTGGCTTGCAAAACGAATTGCTGTCTCGACTTTGTCTGCATTTGGTGGACCAACCTCATAAAGGCTAGGAGCATCGATTGGGCCTGGAGCGTTTGGATCGTTCTGTCTGGCTTCATCAATCAATCCTTGGATGCGTTGCTGCATCAAGTCATCTGAGATTCTTTCAAGCGATGCTAGTTGACGACGAAGAGTTGCGCTAACTGCTTTTTGCTCATCAACTTTCTTTTGAAGATTGTTGGCTGCTTTTTGTGCCTCAAGTAGGGCGGCTTTAGCAACTGCTGCTTTGGCAGCAAGTTCTTCCTCGGCTTCTTTGAGTTGATCGGTCAGAGATTTGGCATACTGCTGTCTCTGAATAGCTGCCTTGTAAATCTGGTCGCTGGACTGAGCAATCTTCTCTTGAGCCCCGAGTTGATAAAGCAGGTTCCCTGCGTTATCGGCATTGAGGAAAAGGTTTAGCGAGGTGCCGGCTGCTCCATCGCGCCACATTTGGCTAGCAATTTGAGCTAACTGCTTCTTAGCAGTCTCAGCTTCAGCCTTGGCTGCATCGACCTTGGTTTGTAGAAGGTCAACTCTTGCCGCAACTGCCTCAACTTCGGCCACCGCCTGGTTGTATTTTTCAGCCTTGATCATGGCTTCGCGCTCAAGCGCTACCTGCTCCAGGGTCAGATCCACGATGATGCCCTGGATTCGGGTAATCATGGCCTTTTTCTTGACCACAGACTTTTGAGCTTCTTTGACTTCGTCAGCAGAAGGGTAGTTAGGCACAGCGAAGGCAGTCTGGATGGTAAATCCACTGAATATAACCCCAGCTAGTACTAGTAGGGCTAGGTAGCGTGAACGTAAGCTTTTCATGCCCTAGACCTCCCTTTATTTGCGCTGTATTCCTAAACTAACACCGTTTAGGCCATATCTCAGGTTGCAAAAACCTACCCAAAGCAAGTAGCCTTGCCATTGGTGCTTTAAAGCTCCATCGCTTTGACGGCCCCATCGTTTAGTGGCCTAGGACGCTGCCCTTTCACGGCAGTAGCACGGGTTCGAATCCCGTTGGGGTCACCAGCGATGAGTTCTAAAAGTACTT
>JBILRF010000021.1:0-21512 GCA_044372795.1 Rhodoluna sp.
CCTACTGGTGCTGATGGTCCGCAGGGTCCTACTGGTGCTGATGGTCCGCAGGGTCCTCAAGGTGATCAGGGTCCTCAAGGTGATCCTGGTTTGGATGGTTTAGCTGGAGCTGATGGTGCTGAAGGTCCGCAGGGTCCTACTGGTGCTGATGGTCCGCAGGGTCCTACTGGTGCTGATGGTCCGCAGGGTCCTACTGGTGCTGATGGTCCGCAGGGTCCTCAAGGTGATCAGGGTCCTCCTGGCGAAATGGGCCCTCCGGGCATGGAAGGTATGCAGGGTCCTCAGGGGGATATGGGGCCATCGGGTATGGATGGTATGCAAGGTCCTCAAGGTGATCAGGGTCCTCAAGGTGATCCAGGTTTGGATGGTTTTGGCTGGGAGGGCCCACAAGGACCGGAAGGACCCCAGGGTGTTGCAGGTAGCGACGGCATTGGATTGCACGATTCCAGTGTTGGTGTGGCCTGCGCGGTGACGTACGGTACCTACCGAATCGGTACATTCCAGTGGTATGAAGTTGCGTCAGGATTGTTTGTAATGGTCTGCAATACTAATTAGGCAATAGAAAGAAGGAGAAGTAAGTGAATTTTTCAATCCCAGTATTGGACGCAAGAAAGAGCGCAATTCTAACCGTAGGGCTTGTTGCTGTTGGGTTCTGGTTAGTAGTTCTGACGTTCCCGAAGTTCTATATTTTTAATCCGTTGGAAACGGAGATTGCAATATTCAGATACGAACAAATAGTGTCTGTCTTTGGCAGCGTTTTATATGCGTTTTTGCCTTTGGTGTTTGCCATGGTTCCAGTGTTGAACGGAAAATCAACCAAGGCTCTTTATCTATTCTCTGCATCACTGTGGCCCGTTGCTGTGTTTGTTATTCAGACAACGATAGCTTTTCAGGGTGGAGGGTTCTATTCCTATCTGATAAAGCAACCAATCTTTGCACTAAATGATTTAGTCGGACCGATTGTTCTGATTCTTATGTCAGCAATTCTTTTTCCAATTAGCACATCAAAAGCTAGAAAGACAACCAAGAGACGTTAGCTGATTCTAAGTTCAGTTCAGGTTTTAGCCACTGCGCTGGATGACCCTTTCCGGTAATGCCCCTTGCATACAGCAGGGGGCATTACCGCTAGTCTCCGCGCAGCAGAACCTAAAGACACCCTGGAAGGTGTTTAGCAACACAAATCTGGCCGCATTCCATTTATCGAACCTATAGGCTTAAACCAAATGAAAGGTTAGTCATGAAAAAGACTTCAAAGTTAAGCATTATTTCCGCCGTCGTTGCTTTGGGTCTATTGATAGGACCAACAACACCTGCCACATCAGCAGAGCCTTGCACTTGGCCCTCAGGAGGTGTCGGAGTTGATGTTTCTGGATGTGACTTTCAAGGAAGAGATCTGTTTAATAGCGTCTTTGATGGAGCTAACTTCTCAAATACCAACTTAGAAAGTGTGCGATCTCGTTATTCATATTGGGTTGGAACTAACTTCACTAACGCGAACATGGCTGAAAGCATCTTCTACGGTGCATACATGCCAAATGCAAACTTTACTGGCGCAAACTTAGGCGCTGCTAACCTTGCTAGTTCTAATCTGGACAATGCAAATTTCACAGGAGCAAACCTAAACAGAATAATCTCAGGTGGAATTACTGGAACGCCTATTCTTCCTAACGGTTGGGTAATTTCAGGTGGATATTTGATTGGGCCAGGAGCAAATCTTCGCGGTGCTAATCTCACCGGGGTTGATTTAACCGGTGCCGATCTAACTGGCGCGCTGCTGACCGGAGTTCGTTCCGGTGGAATTATTGGCGAACCTTCAGCTCTTCCTGCTGACTGGGTTCTGACTGGAGGATTCCTTTTCGGCCCTGGCGCTGATCTTTCTGGAGCGAGGTTGGATGGACTAAGTATTTGGGGAGCGAATCTAACTAATGCAAACTTCCAAGGTGCAAGCATCAACCAGACCGCCATCAACAACTCGAATCTAACTGGAGTTCGTTCCGGTGGGTTGCTTGGAACAATTCAACAAATTACTGGTGGAAAAATAATCAACGGATACATCGTTGCTAGAAAAGTTAATTTGTCTAAAGCTGATTTGCGAGAAGCCAACCTATCTCTACTGAATCTTGAAGAATGTGATTTCACTGGGGCTGATTTGACCAATGCGAACCTAACTGATTCATCCTTGGTCGGAGCAAAGTTACTGAACACAAATCTAACTTTTGCAAATCTCACCTGGACTAACTTATCTGGCACAATGATTTCGTTTAGCAAATTCAATGGTGCTGGACTTATCAACACCAATATGTCCAACACATCAGTGTTTGCCTCTGAATTCTTCCAAACAGATTTCTCTGGAGTCAACTTTGCCAATGCGGTAATCACCAGTTCAAGATCCGGAGACATTACAGGAATCCCTGGAGCACTACCTGTAGGCATTGAGGTTATTGATGGTGAGCTAATGAACGTCTTCACTGACGATTTGGAACCTCGAATTGGCGGAGTCTTGGTGACAGGGCAGACTGTAGAGGCAATTTCTCAAAGCATTCCAGATGGAGCCACTGCTTCTTACCAGTGGCTTAGAAATTCTGAACCAATCCAGGGCGCTAACACTAGAACTTACCTAGTTACAGCTAAGGATGTGGGCAACCAGCTTTCATTCCGAATCACACTTACCAAGCGTTCCTTCCTAACCAAAGTTGAAACTAGTTCTGGATCGACCGTGTCAAAAGCAATCATTACCCCAGGAACTGTAAACATAAGTGGAATCATGAAGCCTGGAAAAGTTGTGAGAGCAATCGTTCGACCTTGGGTTAACACACTTGGTGTGAAGATGAAGTATCAATGGTTCCGAAACGGTGTTGCTATCAAGTTTGCAACTAGGTCTACCTACAGAATCCTTCCTGCTGATGCCCGTCAGAACATCACGGTGTTAGTGACCCAAACAATTGACGGATACTTGCCAGCTTCTAAACCCTCTCCTAGCCGAAAAGTCTCTTAGTTGGTTGCAGCTGGAGAAGATACACAGCTCACATTTCTTCTCCAGTCTGCAAGTGGTCTGTGAGCAACAAACTGCGTCAGTTTGCTCAGTTGGTAGGGGAAGTAGTATTGGGTTATGAAGCTGAAGATCGTTAGATATGCCCTTGCCTTTGTTTTACTCATGGGGGCAATCGTTGCGCCAAGCTCTATGCAAGCAGCTTCATCGGCTACCTCGCACACCATTACCTTTAATGCCAACGGTGGATCTGGGGTGATGGCTGCTCAGCGTATCCCTACTAAAGGTAAGAAACTTCCAGCCTCAAAGTTCGTTAGAGATTCACATCGTTTTATTGGTTGGTCACTAACACGTACTGGACCGGTCAAGTATTACAGCTCTTCAATTGTGAAGCCAAAGAAGAAAATGACTCTATTTGCTCAATGGCGACCAACTGTAAAAGCTCCAGTTATCAATGGCTACAGAATCGGCAAACTGCTATGGTCAGATTCCTTCACAGGGGCAGCAGATGGAGTCATTGATAGCAGTAACTGGACAACCAGATATTGTGGACACGAAGCCGATAACGGTGGCGGAACTTGCCATAACGCCGAGAAGCAGTGGTACATGCCAGAAGCTGTTCGTTTGGATGGAACCCCACAAGGCAATGTTGTGATTACAACTAAGAAAGTTTCTGTCGCACCTGCTAACTCAGGTAGCTGCATGTCTCCACCTTGTGGATTTACCAGCGGAAGATTTGACACTCAGAAAAAGGTGTCATTCAAATATGGATACATCGAAACTCGCATGCAGATGCCAGCAGGAGGCGGTAACTGGCCAGCTTTCTGGGCACTGGGGGATTCGATTTCAAATGTAGGCTGGCCAAGATCTGGTGAGATTGATATTGCTGAGCAGGGTGGAAATCTTCCAACTAGAAACAGCGCAGCTGTGCACTTCTCAAACGTTGACCAAGCAATCTGCTGTGGTAACCACAGGTATGTTACCGGTGAAGAAAGAAACGTAGCTAACTATCAGGCTGGTTTCCATACATACGGCATAGCTTGGCTTCCTAACCGCATGGATTTCTATGTGGATCGAGAACTGTTCTGGAGTGTGACCCCGTCTAATGTTCAAGGGCACTGGTCCTTCAACGAACCATTCTTCCTGATCTTGAACAACGCTGTGAACTACAACGGTTTTGGTGGGTCATACAACGGCTGGCAAGAGAGCAAGACCTTAATTGATTATGTGCATGCTTGGCAGCTTGATGGCCAGGGACAAGTAATAAAGAGGTAAGAGTCTTTAGAGATCAGCCTCCGGCCCACTATTGACAATCTAGTTAGGGTAACCTAACCTAATTGAAGTCCGCAAAACTCAGAATGAGACGTACTTTAGTGAAAAAGCCTTTCCTAGCTGTTTTAGCCCTTGTCACATCCATACTCCTAAGCGGTTGTTCCACTGGTGAACCTAATCCAAATCCTTCAGCCAGTGAATCACTTCAACAAAAATCAAGCCTTGTACTTTACAGCGGTAGATCAGAAGAGCTAATTCAGCCACTCATCCAAATGTTTGAAGAAGAGACAGGGATTGCCACAGAGGTTAGGTATGCAGGTAGCGCTGAACTTGCCGCTCAGATTCTAGAAGAAGGGCAGAACTCTCCAGCCGATGTGTTTTTCTCTCAGGATGCAGGCGCTCTAGGTGCTATCTCGAAAGCAGGTTTGCTTGAAGTCATTCCTAGCGAACTGACATCTTTGGTTCAGAGTGAATACTCGGCAACGGATAAGACCTGGGTGGGAGTTTCTGGCCGAGCAAGGGTGCTTGTTTACAATCCAGCCAAGGTTTCATCTCTACCTTCTTCAGTATTTGATCTAGCTAAGCCGGAGTGGAAAGGCAAGATTGCCATTGCTCCGACCAATGCTTCTTTCCAAGCTTTTGTAACTTCTATGCGGGTAGTAAGTGGAGAGAAGAAAACTTCAGACTGGCTTTCAGCTATGAAAACAAATGCTGTTGTCTATGAAAAGAACGACGCGATTTTAGCGGCGGTTGAAGAGGGTCAAGTCGATGCTGGTTTGATCAACCACTACTACTGGTTTGCCAAAGCAAAAGAAGTCGGTCTCACCAAAATGAAGTCAAAGCTTGCAGCATTCGATAAGAGCGACCTAGGTAACTTAGTCAATGTCGCTGGAGCAGGAATAATTAACGACAATTCCGCATCAAGAGAGTTTGTAAACTTCTTGCTCTCAGAAAAAGCGCAGAACTACTTTGCAGAAGTCACTGCTGAGTATCCGCTGCTAGATGGAATAGACATAGTTCAGGGACTCACCCCTCTAGTTGACTTGAGTAAACCTGAAATAGATCTGAGTGATCTTGATTCCCTGGATGTGACACTAGAAATGATTCGTGCAGCGGGTCTAATCTAATAGGCCATGCGCAAGCCACCTCGTATACTCATAGCTCTTGGAATTGCTGCAGCAATTGCAGCGGTAATTCCAATTGGCTATTTGTTATTTCGATTAGGGGCTGGTGCTGACAGAGCACTTGTGGAACTAGTAAGGCCACGAACACTTGAACTACTTTTCAACACAACTCTTTTGGTTGTGAGCGTGACTTTCACTGCACTGGTCATTGGATTTCTCCAGGCTTGGTTAACAACCAGAACTAATTTAGGTTTTGGCGCATTGTTTGCTGTTCTAGCAACATTGCCGTTGGCAATCCCGAGTTATGTCATGGCATTTAGCTTTACTGCCACTTTCCCAGGCGTATCTGGATTCTGGCCTTCATGGCTAGTGATGAGCCTTGCAACTAGCCCTTATGTTTTTCTTGCTGTCTCGGCAGCGTTGGTTAGAACTGATTCTTCTAGTGAAGAAGTAGCAAGAACTCTTGGGTTATCAAAATGGCAAGTACTTAGAAGAGTTACTTGGCCTCAGGTGAGGCCAGCAGCAACAGCATCTTCTCTACTTGTTGCCCTCTACACTCTGAGTGAGTTCGGTGCTATTGCCATCTTGCGCTTTGATACTTTCACTAGAGCCATATACAACGCATATAGATTGAGCTTTGATCGAACAGCTGCAGCTGCCTTGGCTGTTGTCTTAGTGATGATTACTCTTCTGGTGATTTGGTTTGAACGTAGATATAGAGGTGACTACCTAAGCGTCGGTGCATCTAGCCAGAAGAGAGTTCGTGTTTCTCTAGGCAAAGCACGACCTGTGGCAATTCTTTCTCTTGTCGCTCTTGCAATGCTTGGCGCAGGTGTTCCTTTATATAGCCTGGTCAACTGGTCCATTATTGGCTCTTCAACTGCTGACGTTAGTCAAATTCTTGAAGCTCTTTGGGGATCTGTTTCTCTCGCTGTTATGGCAGGAGCATCGATCACCGTATTTGCATTAGCTATCGCGCTATGGGTAGTTAGGTACAAAACAAAGTTAGGAACTTTTGTTGAACTATCTGTTTGGGCTAATCACGCACTGCCAGCAATTGTTGTAGCTCTAGCTCTGATCTTTGTTGGCGCTAACCTTGTGCCTTGGGTTTATCAAACAACAGCATTGCTTTTGTTTGCATACTTGATTCTCTTTCTGCCAAATGCACTAAGCACCATGGCAACTCCTATCGCTCAAGTTCCTAGAAGCTTAGAAGATGTTGCTAACTCACTTGGAGTTAAAGGCAACAGAAGCATATTTAAGGTGGTTCTTCCAATCGCTGCCCCTGGCATCTTGGCAGGAGCAGCACTGGTCGCTCTAACCGTGCTAAAGGAGCTACCAGCAACACTGCTGCTTAGACCAACTGGCACTGAAACCTTGGCTGTAAGGCTGTGGTCTTCGACTGAAGAACTAGCTTTCGCTCAAGCAGCCCCCTACGCCTTGCTGTTGGTTGTTCTAGGTGGGTTACCTGCCTTAGCCTTAAACAGACAAGCAAGAAAAGCACTTTCGGAGGTGAGCAACTAATGCTGTTAGAAATTAGAAACCTCACTCTGAACTATGGCGATCAAGAGGTTTTGTCGAAGCTAAACCTCGAAGCCAACAAAGGCGAGCTCACAGCCGTGCTTGGTTCATCAGGTGCTGGTAAGTCAACACTATTGAGACTAATCGCAGGTTTTGAATCACCAAGCTCGGGTGAAATCTTTATTGACTCCAGTTTGGTTTCATCCTCAGGTGAGGTAACAGCCCCAGAGAAAAGAGGAGTTGGAATTGTTCCTCAGGACTCAGCTTTGTTCTCCCATCTAACAGTTAGTCAAAATATTGGTTTTGGTTTACCTAAGGGTAGCGAAGCAAGAGTCAAGGAACTCTTAGATCTAATTGGTATGAGTGAATATGCAGATAGAAAACCTGCATCACTATCTGGAGGTCAGGCTCAACGAGTTGCTCTGGCTAGAGCTTTAGCTCCAAGGCCAAAGCTAATTCTTTTGGATGAACCATTCAGTGCTTTGGATGCTGAACTAAGAACAAGACTTCGTGAAGACGTTAGAAAAGTATTACGGGCTGAGAATGCAACAGCAATCCTGGTAACCCATGATCAGGAAGAAGCACTATCTCTTGCAGATAAAGTTGCCATCTTGCGTGACGGAAAAATTATTCAGTCTGGCTCTCCAACCGAGATTTATAACGCACCTGTCGATCTAGGGATTGCAACATTCTTGGGTGACTCAGTGCTGGTCGATGGGCGTGTTGAAGGTGGAAAAATTGTTACTTCTTTGGGAAAGATAACAGCCCTAAACACTGTGGTTGATGGTCAAGCTGGAGTAGCAGCTATTAGATCTGAGAACTTTTATCTTCAACCAAACCCATCAGGGGATTCCCAAGTAATCGGTCGAGTCTTCTTCGGGCACGATGCTGTCGTTGAAGTTCAGACTCCGAAGATAAAAATCAGAGCAAGATCTAACGGTCCTTTTGCTCCTGAAGTTGGCATGAAAGTAACTGTCTGGGTTCGTGGTGCAGTTAACTTCTATCCAAATGATAAGAACAGCTAAGTAACATTGGCCTGCAGAAGTTTAGACTTGGTTTCATAAGTTGTGATTATTCAGAATCTAAATCTCTCGGCGTAGATTTTGTTGAAGCTTCTAGATGTGATTACTGTAACCCTTAAGCACTAAGAGTAATAGAGATGAATGAAAAGGTAAGTGAAGCAGCTGCTGCGCTATCGCTGGGACATCTCGTTGCCTTTCCAACCGAGACAGTATTTGGGCTTGGGGCAGATGCATGTAATGAAAAAGCAGTCGAGAAGATTTTTATTGCTAAAGGTAGGCCTAAAGATCATCCTCTGATTGTCCACATCAGTTCAGCTGAGTTGTTGGGGAAGTGGGCAACTAACATTCCTGACTATGCCATGAAGTTGGCGAATGATTTTTGGCCAGGACCCATGACATTAGTTCTTAACAAATCTCATGTCGCCAATGACCTAGTCACAGGTGGTCAAAACACCATTGGGCTTAGAGTCCCGAGCCACCCTATGGCTCAGGAATTACTTCGTGAATTTGAAAGAGTCGGGGGCCTTGGTGTTGCTGCTCCTAGTGCTAATCGATTTGGCAAAGTATCACCAACGACTGCTCAAGCAGTTAGAGCAGAGCTAGATGAATACCTAGAACCAGAAGACAAGGTGCTTGAGGGTAGCCAATCAGAAGTGGGTATTGAATCAACCATTGTTGACTGCACAACTAGCCAACCGAGAATACTTCGACTCGGGGCCGTCACAGCATCCATGATTACCCAGTGCACCGGTCTAGATTTAGTTGATTCAGGGGAGACGATTAGGGTAAGCGGATCTCTCGAAAGCCATTACTCACCTAATGCAACTCTTTTGTTAGATGTAGAGCCCAAAGAAGGCGATGGGCTGTTAGCCCTAAATACTTTCCCAACTCCTGAAGGGGCTATCAGGCTGGCTTCGCCAAGCACGACCGAAGAATATGCCAACCAGTTGTATTCATCACTCAGACGTGCTGACGAATTGGGCTTAGCTAGGGTTATAGCCTTGACCCCTAGCGGCGACGAACTTTCAGAAGCAATCCTTGATCGGCTACAAAGAGCCAGCAAACGATAAAAAACCAGCACCCAATAGCTACCTGCAAATTGGGGAAAATTGTCTAGAAGCCAAGGCCACTAAAAAGACACCAACAAACTCTAATTGGGTAAGATTATCTCTAGACAGGCTGTCTAGCCTCAATAACCAAAATTCTCCGCCTAAGGAAATCTAATGAAGAAAATTGTTACCATTGCCACGACTTTTGCTCTAGCGCTAACTGGACTAAGCGTTATTGCTGGAACACAGGTTGCCTCAGCTGTTACGCCGACAACCAACCTGTACAGCTTGAACGTTGCAAACCAAGGTGGTGGATCAGGAGCGAATCAGTTCGTTGAGTTGGGCGGCAAGACTTACTTCGTTGCGACCACACTCTCTAGAGCAAACGCTATTTGGTCTGTGGATGGTGACATCACAAAAGAGCCTGTACTTGTTCACGATCCATTTGAAGGATCAACCTCTGGTCGCATTTCCAACATGTGGGGCTACGACAAATACCTATTCTTCTGGCTTCGCGATACAAGTAATCGTCAATATGGAACCGCACTATGGGGATACAACCTTGAAACCAAAGTTGCTAAAGAAGTAACCTACGAAGACGGAACCAAGATGCGTTACGACGCTACAGATGAAGGTTCCGTATCTGAGAGTAAAGGAAACATTTACGCCCTCTATAGAATTCAGTGGGGTTATGAATCAACCATCAAGAAGGTCAATCCAATCAACATGACCTTGACCGACCTTCCTAGCATGCCTTTCTCCCCTAGAGGAGAAGGTGGCGCAGACACATACGAAACTACCTACAACTTCGGTTCACCAAACATTCAAGCAGTTGGCGATTACATCTACATGCTGACAAGCTCGACAAGCTATAACCGTGATGATGCTGTAATTTATAGACTCAATCTCTTAACCGAGACCTGGGAAGGTCCTCTGCAGATGGATGGCCAGGAACTTAGACATCTTCGTTTGACTGGAAAAATAAAATACAACGGTGAAGTTGGAGCACTGCTATCAAAGGCGACCGCAATCAACACCCAAAGCTGGTATCAGGGCATCTCAAACTTTGAAACCTACTTCCTTCGTCCTAACGGAGACATGCTCAGACTTGGCACTTGGATTTCAAATGGCCGAGAGGCAGCGCCATTCAACTTCAAGAACCAACTATATGTTGTTGAAAACTGGGGCAGGCTGATTTCCAAGGTTGATTCGGTAACAGGTGAGAAGACAGATGTTCTTTCAACCATGTTCCCAGCAGGAGCGATCAATCCAAATCTGCGTTCGGTGAATCAGATCGCTGACAAGCTCGTCTTCACCATGAACCTAGATACACAAAACCAAGAGAGCCAGTTCCTCTTGTATTCATGGGATGGAGCAAATGCTGCAACTAGATTCACGGATGTAAATCCGCCTGCTGGACAGCGCGACATCGATGTAAGCCATGCAAACAGCGATGGCAACTACAACTACTCAATCGGTGGTGTGGGTAACTACGCAATTAAGGTATTAAACCGCGATGAGAAGCTTGGTGCTGAGCCTTACTACATCGCCTTAGATGGAACTGTCACTCTAATGAAGGACATGAACAGATCTTCTGATGGTTCTCGCCCTGATACTGATTGCTTTATATCTACCTCAGAGGGTGACTGGATGACAGGAAACCTCCCAACCCAGGTTTCTACTGGATACGGTAAAGACGTTATCGTCTCAATGAAACCTGTCGGCAAATACCTTCAGTATTCGATTATTGACCCAGGTCAAATCAGCAACCCTTGTGGATTTACCTTTATCGGCGAGGACGTATTCTTCCTGGGTTACGACCAGGTGGCTCAAGAAGACGCAATATTTAAGCGCACACCTAACGGCACTGTCACAAAGATGACTGAGCTAGGTAACGCCGACGATGGTGAAACTGCATTTAGCTACAACGGAAACTACTATTGGCTAGCTGATAACGACTACGAATACGACCTTTGGATGTATGAAGTTGCTACAAACACTCTTATCCAGCTAACTGGTAAAGATGATGACCTGATTGGTGAAGATCAAACATATTCAGCAAAGTTAATGGGAAGCAAGCTTTACCTAAGTGGTGAAGACAGCACCACGGAGAGAGACGGCTTGTTTGTTGCCGACCTTTCCAATGCTGAATTCAGCCTGACCAACATCACCTCAGCATTTGGCGATTTGTACGGTGACTTTGAAGCAGAGTATTTGACTGACTTTGATGGCAAGCTAATTTTCTCGGCTGAAACGGAACGAGACATCGAGAAGGTCTTCGAGGTTAATCTTGAGACCGACGAGGTACGAGAGATGTTCAGTGTCGACGAGGACCCTAGTTACATGGGCCAGGTCAGAGGAATCTATGTTCTTGGCAAAAAGATTTACGTGAACTTCCGAAACGACAACAACGACTACGAGCTCAGAATGTGGACTACCGGAACTTCAGCATCATTGATGCCGCTGCCGGAGGAATTTGAATTAGGATGTGTTGCTCCAGTTGGAACTAACCTCATCGTGCAGGATGACAACACCGGTGATGCCTATTACTACGGCAACGGTTTGAACCTAACGAAGATCGACTATGACTTCTCAGGTGACACTTCAGCATTCTGTGGTGCTTCATTCACAGAGCACGGAAGCTACCTCAGCCTACCTGAGTACCCATACGATGGTGGAGCTGGATTCGGCACTGAGCCTGGCTACATCGGCCCACTAACTCCGATTGCTGTTTCAAGATTGGGTGAGCCAGTTAACGAAGGCCCTGCGTCACCTAAGGGATCTGTCCCGCTAACCGACGTGGCACCTGTTGCACCTGGAACACCTGGTACACCAGTTGCTACTGCAGCTGCCGGTAAGGTCGCTCTTACTTGGACTGCTCCAACAACAGGAGGAGCTATTGCTTCATACATCGTTGAGAGCACACCTGCCGGTGCACTGTGTGAAATCACAGGAACAACTGCAGAATGTATCGGTCTAGAGGAAGGCACTCAGTACACCTTCAAGGTAACTGCTGCTAACGAGTCTGGTGTGAAGAGTTCTTCTGTAAGTAACTCTGTATCTCCACTTCCTGGTGGAGGTGCTCCGGGTGTTGTTGGAACTCCAGTTGCTAATGGTAAAGACGGTGGAGCAACTATCACTTGGACCGCTCCTACAACAGGTGGAGCAGTGGAGTCATATATCGTCAGATCAAATCCTTCAGGTGCGGACTGTGTGGTAACTGGACTATCTGCAAACTGTACAGGACTGAACAACGGCGACATTTACAAGTTCACTGTTATAGCTGTAAATGAAATGGATATTTCGATCTCTAGCGCGAGTTCAGAAATCGTAATTGGTGATCCTTCAACTATGGCTCCATCAAAGCCTAAAAAGCCACTGCTAACAGCTGGCAAGTTGAAGATAACTGTAACGGTTATCCCACCAACTGCCGCAGGTGTTGCTACTTCATACACCGTGTATCTAAATGGTGACAACAGCTACCAGTGTGAAATCGTTGCACCAGAGGTTTCATGTCAGATGGATAATCTAAACGCTGATTTCGAACACAGCGCTAACTACGTTGCGAGAAATGCTAACGGTGAATCAGAGTACTCTGACACTTCCGCCGGTGTTTACCCATATCCGGACGTTGTTCCAAACGCTCCAGGTGTACCAACACTGAAGGCGATTCCAGGAGGACTGAATGTCAGAATCAATCCACCGTCATCTGGTGGTGGTGAGGTTCTGAGTTACCTAGTAACTTTGACTCCAGGCGGAAAGACTTGTGAAGTCAATGCAGAAAAAGTGACTTTCACCGCATCTAACGGTGACAGCACTGATTACTACAAGACTTTGAATACTGGTACTTCCTCATGTGATATCACAGGCCTTGATCCAGAGGTTGCATACAGCGCCACTGTTGTTGCCAAAAATGAACTTGGCACTTCTGAGGCTTCTGAAATCAGCTCAGAGGTTACACCACTGTCAAACAAGCCAGGCAGACCTTCAGCGCCTCGCATGGTTGCAGGCCCTGGAAAGGTAACTGTTACTGTTACTCCGCCTACTTCAGGTGGTGCAGTGGCTAGTTACCTAGTGACTCTAAGTCCTGGCGGTAAGACATGTGTAATTACTGCACCTGCAGTTACTTGTGATGTGACAGGCCTAGATTCATCTATTGCCTATACCAGCACAGTTGTTGCAAGAAACGTTGATGGTGAATCTGTTGCTTCAACAGCCAGCACTAGCGCAACACCACTTCTACCTTTGCCTGGTACTCCAGCAGCACCAACTGTTGTAGTTGGAAACGCTAAGGTGACAGTGACTGCTGCTCCAGCACTTATTGGTGGAGCAGTTGCCTCATTGAGGGTAACTGCAACTCCTGGTGGAGCATTCTGTGTGATCACATTGCCTGCAACTTCATGTGAAATCACAGGTCTTACAAACAAGACCTCATACACCTTCTCAACAGTTGCAACAAATGCAAGTGGTAGTTCAGATGCTTCAGTTCAATCAGCTGCTGCAATTCCAGTAGATCCAAATGCTGACGTTGCTCCAGAAGAGGGCGATGGCGGTAAGGCACCTAAGGGTATTCCAAGCGGTGGTGTGAAGAAGTTCGTTGCAACTAACGACAGTTCATTCCAAGTTGCTTGGGATAAGAAGACAGGAAAGCTTATCTCTCGTGCAACTGGTATTTACACCGGTTACATTGAAGCAAAGATTACTTTTACTAAAGCTGGAAAGGCCCACACATGTTCAGCAGTGTTTGGAACTCTAAAGGTAATGCCTCAGAAGACCGCTGCTCAAAAGGCAGCAGCTATGAAGATGAAGACCTTCACAGGTAAGCAGTTCTGTATTGATAAGACTAAGTTGAACCCAGCTACTCTTGCCCCTAAGGGTGGTATGACTCCAACTAACTTCAAGAAGATCAAGCCTATGAATAAGAGTGCTTCAGAGCTGTCTAAAGAAAAGGCTGCTGCAGCTGCTCTGAAGAACTTCACAGGTCAGGTATCAATCCAGGTAATTCGTTACCGTGCATGGCCAACGACAATGGTTAACATTGGTGATCACAACAGCAAGGGTGGAAAGATTCCTGCGCTAGTTAGAAACACCAAAGTAAACCTAGGCTAGTAGTTTGAATGGAGCCCCCGTTTCGGCGGGGGCTCTATTCATTTAAAAAATGATCTGGTTAGAGTCGAAAGTTGATTTTTTTGGCAGCCATGATTACTTTGATGCGGGCGATGGATGACTTCCCCATACCGTGTAACTCTTCGAGCTCTTTCAGGCTTATCTTTCTGAGGTCAGACACTCTAAACAACTTGGCCTCAACCAAAGCTTTTCTTGCTGGTCCAGAGAGGCCTATTCTCGACCATTCAACTTCAAGCTTTTCCTGATCGGTGTTTGGTTTGGTGAGTTTCTTTGAGGCCATGGACCAAGTTTATCTTTGATACTCAGTACAGCTTCACTTAGTAGGTTCAGTTACCAAATCACCTGTGACAATAAAGGCTTTGTTGTTCCTAACCAGACTGTTGAATGGATAGCAGGTAGTTAGTGTGAGTACGCCGTTCCAGGTAGGCCTGATGACGTTTCTGTTGTTTCTCATAACAATCCAGAAGCTTCTAACTTTATAAGTAAAGATTCCAGCTGAGGTCTTGACGTATATCTCATCACCCTTGTTTAGTTCGCCTAAACGGTTAAACACAGTAGTTCTATGACCAGACAGGATGGTATTGTCTTCTAGTCCAGGTAAAACACTTCCAACGTAGTGGCCAACACCTTTAGCTAACTGAGCGTCAGTTGTTCCTTCGTATATCTTCCAACTCAAATCAAGAGTAGGAAAAGTTATTGAACCAATCCGATCTCCAACTTCTGGTTTAGTCAGATAAAGAGGTGGTAGAGGCAATTTCTGGGACCCTTCTGCTAGTTGACAAGGTACCGATATGTCTCAAATCGAACACTTTGAGCACCAATTGCAGAACTGCGATGGTCGAAACACCGAATAAACCACTTCAATGGAGTGTAGACAGGGTCCGTTGCTACACTAAGGGGGTGAATGAAGCAGGCCACGAAACCCGTAATAGGTTGCTCACAACCACTGTAGACATGTTGGATGAGCATCCTGAGAAAGAAGTTACAGCCGCTGAAATCCTTCGCCGCACGGGAATAGCAAGAGGATCTCTGTATCACTTCTGGGATACCATCGCCGATCTCATTGAAGAAGCTTATTTGGTCCGTTACTCAAGATATGTTGAGAAAAGCGGCGGAGTTATTAGCCAGATGTTGGCTGAATGCAAAACAAAAGAAGAGTTCTTTATTGGTCTATCCAGAGTGACAGAACTTACCCAAGATCCTGCACGAAGCGCTAACCGTTATGAGCGTGCACGCATTCTGGGGATGACCCAGAACAACCCAAAGTTCAAAAAGGCATTAGGTCAAGTTCAAAGAAGTTTGACTGACCTGTTCACTGAGCAGTTCACAGAGGTTCAGAACCGCGGGTGGTTCAATAAAGACTTTGACCCTAGAGCAGCAGCTGTGCTAATCCAGGCTTACACACTAGGCAAGATCGTTGATGACGTTGTTGATAACCAGATGGATGCCATAGCATGGAATGCCCTAATCGGTCTAATCGTTGATCGCACTCTTTCCTAATAGCTCATCCGCAACTTACAGTTTCAAGCTAATCCTGTTCACCCAATGGTGATTGATTGTCTGAGGGTTAAAGTTTTAGGCCCCAGATTTTCATCCGGGGCCCAAACTTCTAAGAGGTTTTTAGCTTCTTCTAGTTCTTCTGCTAATTAGCAACAGGGTTGAACCTAGTGCTAGAAGCACGAATGTTGCCAGTAGTGGAGATGAGTTGTCTGAACCGGTTTCCGCTAGCTCATTGTTCTCTTCTTCAACTGGAACTTCTACTTCTGGGCAATCCCATTGAGCATAAAGTGTCTCGTTGGTTTCGAATGAGAATTCAGCTCCCTCTGCAAAAGCAGTTCCAGAACCATCAGCCTTTGTGTTCCAACCATCGAAAGTACATTCTTCATTTGCGTTGGTAAAGGTGTTCGCTGGTAGGTTACCTTCTACGTTTGCAGTAACGGAATCCATTGATCCTTCACCACCATTTGCATTAAAAGCAACTGTGTGATCTGCGTTGATGAAACCAGCAGGAGCAAGTGATGCAGGAGGAGTCTTTGCTGATCTTGATACAACTAGGTTGTCGAACTCGAAGCCGCCACCTGAGAACTGGATGCTATCGAACTCAACTGTTCCTGAAGCAAAGAGGTGTAGGTAAACCCATGGGTCAACACCTGAGATCGAAGAAATCTGTGTTGGTGGGAGAGTGGTGTACCCACGTGGGTTACCAAAGTAGTGAGCTCTCTTGTAGCTCAATCCCGGTGTTCCAGAAGCAACCACAGCTGAAGGATCATTGTTGATGGAAAGCCAGTCAGCAGCATTTACTGGAGCAGCACCCAAAACTTGCATGATTGAGTCAGTTGTTAACTCAATAACCTTCTTGTTGCCATCGAAGAAAGCAATTTTGTTGCTCGGAGATCCAGCAGTCCAGTAAAGTCCTACGTACTTTGATGGGCCTGAAAGAGTAAGTGTGAATGAATCTACGTTGTTAGCAGTTGTTGCGTAGTTTGAACCAGGGCCACCAATGCCTCCACCGGTTGTGTCAGCATCTACAGATGAACCACCCCAGGTAAGCACAGAGCTGATGTTGCAAGAACCAGAGATAGTTCCCACAGCCCATGTAGTTGGACATGCGCCAGCGTTAAAGTTGTTGAAGTTTTCTGCTGTTGCACCTGTGGTACCGGCAGCAAACGAGCCTTGAACCAGAGGAGCATCTAGGTAAATTGATACAGCGTCAGCACTCTTTGCACTGGCTGTTGGAACAGATGCAGCAGCTACAAGAGCTAAAGCTGCAAGTGAGAAACCAAGTTTTTTGATCATTGAAAATCCTTTGATGTATTCGGAAACCGGAACATAGTTCCAGACATCTAAATAATAGCCGAAGTGTCTAGAAATCTAGTCAGTCTGCCTATTTTGTAATTAAGCAATGCTGGCCCCTGTTAACAAGGGCCAGCATTAGCAATTGGTACTTAGAAGAGGTCGGCTTTCATGACCTTTGACCATGCCTTGGTGAAGTCATGAATGAATTTCTCATTTGCGTCATCGGCTGCATAGACCTCGGCTAGGGCTCTTAGCACTGAGTTAGAGGCAAATACTAGGTCTGCTCTTGTTGCAGTCCACTTTCTTTCTCCATCGGCATAGGCGTGAGACCCATAGATTCCCTTTTGGTCTGCCTTAGGAGCCCAAGCAATATCGTTATTTAGAAGGTTTCTAAAGAAGTGGTTGTTTAGTACTCCTGGAGTCTCAGTTAGCACACCGTGCTTAGTTCCTTCTGAAACTGCACCTATCGCTCTAAGGCCACCAACCAAAACAGTTAGTTCAGGTGGAGTTAGACCTAGAAGAGATGCCTTTTCAAGAAGCAATGATTCTGTTGTTGCTTCGAAACCGGGTGCCCAGTTTATGAAACCATCAGCTATCGGCTTTAGGTGAGCAAATGAATCAACATCTGTTTCATCCTGAGTTGCATCGCCACGACCACTTGATAGTTCAACAGAGACCTTGACTCCTGCTTCACTAGCTGCTCTTTCAACTGCCAAGTTTCCAGCAAAGACAATTAGGTCAGCAAGAGAGATGTTTACGTTCAGGCTGTTCTTGACTGCAACCAACTTGTCTATAGTTGGCATGACGTCCTTGTTGATATCCCAACTTCTTTGTGGCTCAAGTGCAATGCGAGCACCGTTAGCTCCACCGCGCTTATCGCTGTTACGGAAAGTTGATGCAGAACGCCAAGCAGCTTTTACTAACTCAGCATTGGATAGACCAGATGCAGTGATTGCCTTAGCAATCTCGTCCTTGTTCTTAACCCAATCGCTGCTGCCTTCAGCAACAGGGTCTTGCCATAGCAATACCTCTGCTGGAACATCATCACCGTGGTAACGAGCACGAGGGCCCATGTCACGGTGAGTTAGTTTGAACCAAGCACGAGCAAACTGATCTGAGAAGTAATCAAAGTCAGCTAGGAACTTACGGCTAATCTTTTCGTACTCAGCGTCATAGCGAAGAGCTAGGTCTGTTGTGAACATCACAGGCAGGTTCATCTGTCTTGGGATGTGTGCATCTGGTGTCATATCAACACGTTCACAATCAATGGGGTGCCACATCACAGCGCCTGCTGGTGAGTGAGTCTTTTCCCATTCATACTTAAAGATCAATTCAAGATAAGTGTTGTCCCACTTGATTGGGGTTGGAGTCCATGCACCTTCAAGACCACTTGAGATTGTGTCTTCGCTGTGACCCTTACCCTGGCTGTTAGCCCAACCTAGTCCTACCTGGTGTAATTCAGCACCTTCAGGTGCTTCTCCTACTTGAGCTGCATCTCCTGCACCGTGAGCTTTACCAAAAGCATGACCACCGGCAATAAGAGCTACAGTTTCTTCATCATTCATAGCCATACGAGCAAATGTTTCTCTTATGTCATTTGCTGAGAGCTGGAAGTCAGGGTTACCATCTGGACCTTCAGGGTTCACATAGATAAGTCCCATCTGAACAGCTGCTAGAGGGTTCTCTAGGGTTCCTGCATCACGAGTAGCGTCATAACGCTTGTTAGCTAACCACTCAGTCTCTGGACCCCAGTAAGTGTTGTCCGGTTCCCAAACATCTGCCCGGCCACCTGCAAAACCAAAGGTCTTGAAACCCATGTCTTCAAGAGCAACGTTTCCAGCCAGAATCATTAGATCTGCCCAAGAGAGCTTGCGACCATACTTCTGCTTGATAGGCCATAGCAGTCTTCTAGCCTTATCTAGGTTGACGTTATCTGGCCATGAGTTCAGGGGAGCAAATCTTTGTAAGCCCTGTCCTGCTCCACCACGACCATCGCTAACGCGGTAGGTGCCTGCAGAGTGCCAAGCCATACGAATAAAGAATGGACCGTAGTGACCGTAGTCAGCAGGCCACCAAGGTTGCGATGTCTTCATAGCAGAGGCGATGTCTGCCTTTACTTGAGCTAGAGGAAGGCTTTTGAATTCAGCCACATAGTCAAAGTCTGGACCAAAAGGATCGCTCTTCTCAGAGTGGTGAATAAGAGCAGCTGTTGATAGCTGGTTAGTCCACCACTTGTTGTTAGATGAAGGAGTTGTTCCGACTCCATGTGGCACTGGGCACTTGGCTTCTTCTGTCATTCCAGGTCCTAATCTCTATAGAGCAACGACCTCTAGTGAGGCCTAACTGCCTTGAGTTTACCAGACTTGAATTTAGGGGATCTTGCCATTGGCTAAGCCAAACCCAAAAGTAGACTCTTAGGCACCATGAAAATAATCAAAACTATTTCCAGACTTGCTCTAGGAGCTGCTCTAACCGGAGCAGGAATATCACACCTAGGTTCAGCAAGAGAAACTTTTCGAGCTCAAGTTCCAAACTGGTTGCCACTTGATGCTGACTTTGTTGTTGTTGCAAGCGGAGTAGTTGAGATCATTTTGGGCTTCTGGCTAATCTCAGGATTCAAGGCTCCTATTGCTGGAACTGTGACAGCTCTTTTCTTTATAGCAATTTTCCCTGGCAACATTTCTCAGTGGGTAACACAAACAGATGCCTTCGGACTAAATACTGACGAATCAAGATTCATCAGACTTCTATTTCAACCGCTTCTAGTTATTTGGGCTCTGCTTTCAACAGGGGCCATAGCTTGGCTCAAAACATTGAGACTTAAGAAACCTAACAGCTAGGTTATAAAAATATGGCCCTCGGTTTATCCGAGGGCCATATTTTTTAGTTCTTTACTTGACTACCTTCTTAGTAGTTGTCTTGCTAAGAGACAGAGTAGATCCTGCAGCGTTCTTCGCAGTTACAAGTACACGCACGTATCTTCCAATGTCAGTTTTAGTCAATTTGTATGTTGACTTAGTAGCACCTGAGATAGTTGAACACTTAGCTGAAGCAGCAGGAGCTGCAGTGCCAGCCTTTGTAGACGCAACTGTGCAACGGAACCACTTGTAGGTGTAAGTGATAGTTGCGGTGCCAGTCCACGTACCTTTACCAGCAGTTAGTGTTGCACCAACCTTGAATGAAGATCCAGCAATTGAAGCTGCTGTTTTTAGAGTTGGCTTGACTTTAGCAGCAGGAATTACAGGAGTTACTGCTCCGTTGAAAGACAGGTTGTCAACGAAGTATGCCAGGGCAACATCGCCAGGTAGCTGCTCATAGTCAGGGAAGATAGCAACAGAGACATACTCTTCTGTGGCTGACCAACCAGCAACGTTAGTGAAGTCTGCAGTCAATCTTGACCAACCAAGAGGTGCAATAAGTGTCACACCTAATGAGTCAGGGAATGCCTTCAGTTCAACACGAACAGGTGAGTTTGCCTTAGGTGAGAAGTAGTTGAAGGAGATGGTCTTGTGTGTTCCGTTAGTAACACGCTTGTCATCACCGAAGCGGATTAGGTTCGCACCTGCATAAGCTTCTGCTCCAACATTCTTTACGATCCTCAACGCATTTCCACCGTTACCACCAACAGGAGCTGGTGCGATAGAAGTGATTGCACCCTCGAAACCACCCTCTGGCTTCTGCAGTGTTGAATTGCCAATAACCTTTGCGCCCAATACATCTGATGACTCGAATGTAAGAAGTGTGCTTGTGGCATTTCTAACTACAGGGTTAGAAGGGATAGCAGGGGTAACCGCACCGTTGAAAGCAAGGTTGTCGATGAAGTATGACTGAGCAACATCTCCAGCTTCAACGTTGAAGTCAGGGAAGAAGGTTACAGAGTCGTACTCTTCGTTAGCTGACCAGCCGTTGATTCCTGTGAAGTCAACAGTTACAGTTGACCATCCTTGAGGAGCGCTCACTGTTACACCAAGAGCTCTTGGGTATGGAACTAGCTCAACACGTGTAGGCGAGTTTGCCTTAGGTGAGTAGTAGTTGAAAGTGATTGTGCGGAATGTCCCGTTAGTAACTCTGGTCGGTGTAGTGAACTTAACTAGAGTTGCACCAGCATAAACCTGGCCACCAACATTCTTTACGATCTTTAGAGCGTTACCACCGTTACCACCTGATGGGGCAGCAGTGATAGAAGTGCTCGCACCTTCGAAGCCACCCTCAGGCTTTGCATTGCTTGCATCTCCTGCAACCTTTGCACCTAGAGTGTCTCCAGTTTCAAAGGTAAGAAGTGTGCTGGTAGCAGCCTTCGGTTCAACTGGAACTGTGATCACCGGGGTGATTCCACCATTGATTCCAATGTCATCAACGAAGTATGACTGAGCCACATCTCCAGCTGGTTGGTTGAAATCAGGGAAGATCGCAAGTGATACGTAGTTCTCAGATGCTGACCAAGTTGGAACATCTGTGAAGTCAACAACAACTCTTGACCAACCTTGAGGAACTGTAACTGTCTTACCCAAAGCTCTTGGGAAAGGAACTAGTTCAACTCGAACAGGTGAGTTCGCCTTAGGTGAGTAGTAGTTGAAAGTTACAGTCTTGAAAGTTCCGTTGGTAATTCTTT
>JBILRF010000022.1:0-20796 GCA_044372795.1 Rhodoluna sp.
GGGAGCACTGGCTAGTTACCCAAGCGGCCAAAGGGATCTGACTGTAAATCAGCCGGCTCAGCCTTCGGGGGTTCGAATCCCTCACTAGCCACGAATGCCCCAGCCCTCCACGGCTGGGGTTTTCACTTTTGGCTAGGTTCTAGCCAAATACCATTGGTCTAGTGAACATCCAGAAAATTACCTACCCGGAGGACTTGCCGGTTAGTGCTCGCCGTAGCGAGATTCTGGAAGCTATTAAGAACAATCAGGTTGTTGTTATAGCGGGAGCTACTGGTTCGGGTAAAACTACACAGATTCCCAAGATGTGTCTTGAGCTAGGTAGAAACAGTATTGCTCACACCCAACCAAGGAGAATTGCTGCAAGGGCAGTAGCAGAACGAATTGCGGAAGAACTAAAGGTAGATCTAGGCGAACTAGTGGGTTACCAGGTTAGATTCACAGATCAATCCAGTGCTAAAACCAAAGTGAAAGTAATGACTGACGGCATCTTGCTCAATGCCATGCAGAGAAATAAGAAACTAGAGCAGTACGACACCATCATTATTGATGAAGCCCATGAGCGTAGCCTCAACATTGACTTCCTTCTTGGATACATCAAACAGATACTCCCAAAAAGACCAGATCTAAAAGTAATCATCACTTCAGCAACTATTGACCCTGAATCTTTTAGTAAGCACTTCAATGATGCTCCCATCATTGAAGTCTCAGGAAGAACATATCCAATTGAGATTCGTTATCGTCCAATAAATCAGGACGAGGAAGATAATCCAGATCCCGATGCCAGCACAACAGCTCGCGATTACATCGATGGAATCTTGAGTGCTATTGATGAACTCTCATTGGAGGAGAGCGGCGATGTTCTTGTGTTTCTCTCAGGTGAATCTGAAATCAAAGATGCTCAAGAAGCTATTCAAGGAAGAATCACTTCAGGTGCATTAGGTAAAGGCATTGAAGTGCTTCCTCTATATGGAAGACTCTCATCTGCTGAACAACACAGAGTCTTTGAAACTAGTAAGGTAGCTGGGCTCAAGAGAAGAATCATTCTTGCAACTAACGTTGCTGAAACCTCTCTAACCATTCCTAACATCAAGTACGTCATCGATGCTGGAACTGCTCGTATCTCTAGATACTCACCAGCAGCTAAGGTTCAAAGACTTCCTATTGAAGCTATCTCTAAAGCAAGTGCTAACCAAAGAGCTGGTCGTGCTGGAAGAACTAGCCCAGGTGTTGTCATAAGACTTTATTCAGAACTTGAATTTGAAGCTAAGTCAGAATTCACAGATCCAGAGATTCTTAGAACCAACCTTGCATCTGTAATTCTGCAAGCAGCTCAATTGGGGCTAGGAGATATAACTAAGTTCCCATTCTTACAAGCACCCGAATCTAGGGGAGTCAAAGACGGCCTGTCTCTTCTTGCTGAACTGGGTTGTTTGAAAGATCCAAAGAGTAAAGAAGTTGAACTAACTGATGTTGGTAAAAGCCTTGCTCGCTTACCTATAGAGCCACGCTTTGCAAGAATGCTTTTGGAATCAAAGAAGCATGACCTTGTTCGTGAAGTAATGATTATTGTTGCAGGGCTCACTATTCAAGATCCTCGTGAGCGACCTGTGATCAAGAGAGCGCAAGCTGACCAAGCTCATGCACGCTTTGTTGACGTGACCAGTGACTACCTAACTCTTTTGAATCTTTGGAATTACATAGAAACTAATCAAAAGAAACTTTCCTCATCTGCTTTTAGAAGATTGTGTAAGGGGGAGTTCCTAAACTACCTACGCGTAAGAGAATGGCAAGACCTAGTTAGACAAATTACATCTATCGCCAAACCTCTTGGGCTGGTTCCAGGTAAACCAAAGTCTGATCCAGATGGAATACACAAGAGCCTTCTCTCTGGTTTGCTTTCTCAAATAGGACTAAAGCAACTAACAGATAAAAAAGCAGGTGATCTCCTAAAGAAAGGAGATAAGCCAGCTAAGGCTAGTAACGAGTATCTAGGTTCTAATGGCAAGAAGTTCGTAATCTTCCCAGGTTCTGCACTAGCTAAGAAACCACCTGCTGCTGTGATGAGCGCTGAGTTAGTTGAAACTAGCAGACTTTTTGCTCGCATGAATGCTGCTATCAATCCAGAGTGGGCTGAAGCACTTGCAGGTGATCTAGTAAAGAGATCCTTCAGTGAACCCCATTGGGAGAAATCTCAAGGCTCAGTTGTTGCCTATGAGCGAGTAATGCTCTTTGGTGTTCCGATTGTTGTCTCAAGAAGAATGCAGTATTCAAGACTTGATATGAAACTCTCTAGAGAGTTATTCATTAGGCATGCTCTCGTTCAAGGTGAGTGGGATTCAAAGCAAGCCTTTGATAGAACCAACAGGGAATTACTCAAGCGCTTAGAGGAGATAGCCGAGACTTCTAGAAAACCTCAATACATGCCAGATGATGAGGATGTTTACAGGTTCTATGCTGCAAGGATTCCTCAAGAAGTAGTTTCAACCAGAAGCTTTGAAGGCTGGTGGAAGAAAGAGCAGAGAACTAACCCAGATCTTCTAACCATGACCCGTGAAGACCTGCTACCGGTTGAAACAACAGAGCGCATAGAGATTCCGAATGAATGGACCTTCGGCGATAACTCTTACAAACTCGAATACAAATACCAGCCAGGGGAAATTGAAGACGGTCTAACAGTTCTAGTGCCAATAGCTGAACTACCTTCAATAACAAGAGATGCTTTTGATTGGCTAGTTCCTCAACTTAGAGAAGACCTAATCGCAGAACTTATCAGAACACTTCCTAAGAGCATTAGAAAGTATGTGGTTCCTGCAGCTGACTGGTCTAAGAAAGCCCTAGCCACTCTTCCAGAGAACCCAACTGAACCTTTACTTGAAACAGTTGCTAAGACACTAAGAACTCTTAGTGGAACACATATGACTGCAGCTGATTTCAAGTTAGAAGAATTACCTAACTCACTAAGAGTTACATACAAGGTAATCACCGAGACCAAAGAGATTAAAGGTGTGAGCCTTGACCTTGATGAACTAAAACAAAAGTACGATCCTGCTTTTGTGAAACACAAACCTGGAACAGCTAAAGTTCTCAGCCCAAACATTGATGCAGTGAAGACTCGTAACAAACTAATTGCTGAAGTCACTGCTTTGCTTACAGCACCTACAGCAGCTATCACAGATGAACTAAGCAAAGACGAGAAGCTAGCAATAGTTTCTGTTGGTTATCGCAACGTTGCAGCCTTTGTTGAAGATGTGATTCTTGCAGTTATTCAAGATGAAATGGACCAAGATAACTCTGTAAACCTCACACCACTAGAAATAAGCAAGAGGGCTTCTCTGCGAATGATTGAAGAATGCAGAAACTGCGTGAAGCTAATCGTTGAGATTTCAGCGCTCTCACGTGAAGCAAGTAAAGCAATCTCACAGATTCAAGACATTGGGCTATTGTTTGTGCTTGCTAATCAAAAGAAGCACGTGGCTCAGCTGATGACAAACAAACTGATCAGCACAACAGGTCTTGCAAAACTAGTAAGGCTTCCTGTCTATCTCAAGGCCAACAAGATGAGAACTGCGAAGCTTTTAGAAGATGCTGAACGCGATAGACGTTTAGAGATTGAACTCAACCAGGCAATCCTCTTGTTTGAAAACGCTGGAGGCTCTCTTCCTTTGAAGGAAGGGATGCCTGAGCAGATAGTCAAAGCTAGGTGGGCTTTGGAAGAGTTTAGAGTGAGCTTGTTTGCTCAGAGCCTTGGAACAGCTGAACCTATCTCTATGGAGAGAATCAAAAAGATTCTAAATTCCTAGTCAAACCAAGTAGTTGGTGAACCTAGAGAAACAAGAACAACAAACAAAGTTGTTAGCCCAATAACAATCACAGCAATCAAAGTTATTGGTCTTGCAATAAACCAACGGAACAGGCTGTCGATACGTCCAGCATCTCTTGGGTCTTCGCTAGTGGTTGTTCGCCAAGATCCTTCAAGTGAACCATTCTTGTTCTGTCTAATTTCAAAAGGAACAGTTGCAAAAGGAACGACTGCCAGTCCAACAGCGACAGCTGTCTTCCCAAAACCCCACCTCTGGTTCACACCAGTAAGCCCAGCTGTTACTGCATAACCCAGGAACACAGCTCCGTGGATACTTCCAGCAATTGTCACTGCAATTGGATCAAAGTCCAGACCCCTAAGAATCAGCGCTGTAATGAGCAAAGTCCAGGTGAAAGCTTCCGCTCTAGCGAATGTGTTGAATAGTTTCTTAGGGCTCATCTTTATTCCTTAGTTGTTACAGATACCTTTCAACACTAATCCTTAGGATAAGAAATCCACTTCTAGCGTTTAGCTTTTCCGGCCGCACTTTTGGGTGAAGGTTCCTCTGGCACATATTTCAGGATGTCACCTGGTTGGCAGTCAAGTGCCTTGCATAACGCTTCCAAAGTAGAAAATCTAACAGCCTTGGCGCGTTCACTGTTCAACACAAACAGATTGGATTGAGTTATACCCATTCGGTCAGCCAGCTGAGCCATAGTCAGTTTCTTCTTTGCTCGTTGCTTGTCAAAGTCCACGACGATAGGCATTAGATCAACCCTTCTAATTCGTTGTGGTCAGAAGTTGCTTTAATAAGAACACTCTTCAAAGCCAGTGTTATGAACCCAACTGTTGCCGCGATTGCTGTGCCAATTATCAAGACAATCACAACTAGCGGAGCCATGGCATTCTGGCCAGTTAGCCAGCCAGAGAGGATGATGAAAGAGCCTCCTACGGAGAATGAACTACCAACAAGTATGTTTACCCATCTTTGTGTCGTAGTGGAATGGAGACCTCCATAAGCAATTCGGCTAAGCAATCTCGTTATGGCTAGCAGGGACACCATGGAGAAAACAACAGGCAGGCTAGTCAAGATCTGGATAGTTATTGCATCACCCCTGAACTCGACCCATCGGCTTTGGAATAGATCGCTATTCAATGGAATAACAAAGACTAAAAGCGCAAAGCCCATGAGAATCATGAACCAAATTAGCCAGGTGGCAATCTTCGCGAAGACGGTTGAGAATTTTAACATTTGCTACTCCTTGATTTAGCTCAATGGACTGATTGTATTGTTTATCAATGTATCGATTATCACTATACTCTGAAAACAGAAATTGGGCTAATTTAAGCAATAGACCCATTTAGCGCTCAACTGCTTGGGGTTTGTAGACTTGACCTATGGCATGGGAACGCATTGATGGATACCGAGTTATGGATCTTGGAAACCCTGGTGAGTCGAGAGACACGCTCTTAGATTTTGTATTCAACGGCAATAAAAGAGCGACAGCAGGTCTCTTGGATGATTATCTGGACGAAGGTGAAGAGATTGAGCACGTTGGAGAGATCCACATTGTTGTGGGTAACAATAACGAACCCCTAGGCAAGATTGAGGTCACAAGAGTCGAGATAGTCAGATTCGATGAAGTTTCTGATGAGTTTGCATTAGCTGAAGCTGAAGGTGATCTAACGGGGGATGACTTTAGAAGAAGCCACACTGCATTCTGGGAAAGTTGCGGAGTGCAAGTCACTGGTGAAACCCAGATTGTGTGTATCTACTTCGACTTGATTGAAAAGTATTAGAGTCTCAACCACTTGGTTTCGTGAGGTAGCACTTGATTCTTTTGTGAATCAGGGGTACTAGAGATTAACTCTGTGCCTTCAGGGATACCGATGCTTTCTTCACCAAAGTTGTGAATTACAAGAACATCCTTGTTTCTAAACGCCAAGACATCTTTACTGCTTAGCTCTTGATCCCATTCAAAAGAACCTTGGCCTAAATCAAGTTCGCTTCTGAGGGCTAGGGCTTGTTTATACATTTCAAGAGTTGAGCCAGAGACTCCTTCTTGGAGATCTCTTGAAAAGTTCTTGTATATCTCTGGTTGAGGTAACCAGGAGGCACCGGTTGTTGAGAAACCATTTGATTGGTTGACTCCTGCTTCCCAAGGAAGTGGAACTCGGCAACCATCTCTACCAACTCGTTTGCCACTGGTTCTAAAGAATGTTGGGTCTTGTCGGTATTTATCTTCAAGAGCTGTGTGCTCAGGAAGTCCTAGTTCTTCTCCTTGATACAGATACATAGAACCCGGTAGACCAAGAGTGAACAATGTGGCTGCTCTGGCTTTTCTAAGACCTAGCTCAAGATCTGGTTGCGGAGCATTAGGGCCAATTCCATCTGATGCAGTTGCTCTTCCATAGTCCCCGCCAAGTCTCGAAGCATGTCTAATCACATCGTGATTAGAAAGCACCCAGGTGCTAGGTGCTCCTACAGAGTCAAAGGCTTCGAAGGATTCATTGACTGTTTTGAAGATTGATTCTGAGTTCCATAGAGCATCAAGGTATCTGAAGTTAAAGGTCTGATGGAATTCATCTGGTCTAACCCATAGAGCCATAAAGGAAAGTGGAAGGACATATGCTTCACCACACATAGCTCTTTGACCTGGGTAGCTATCTAGAATCTCACGCCATCTTCTAAAGATTGTGTGAACAGAATCTTGGAACCACATTGGAGGGTTCTCTTCACCTTCAATAAAGCCAGCACCTGCTCTATCAACGTAAGGATGATCAGGTAGTCCTTTTGCTTTTGCCATGGCATGAGGTTGGTCAACTCTGAACCCATCAACTCCTCTATCAAGCCAGAACTTGAGAATCTCTTCGAAAGCCTCTTGAACTTTAGGGTTCTCCCAATTCAGATCTGGTTGAGATGAATCAAAGAGGTGACAGTACCACTGACCTTTAGTTCCATCAGGGTTAGTAATTCTTGTCCAGGCAGGACCACCAAACATAGAGACCCAGTTGTTTGGTGGCAAATCTCCATTGCCATCTTTGAAGTGATAGAACTCTCGTTCAGTTGAGCCCTCTGGTGAGTTCAATGCGGCTTGGAACCAAGCATGCTGATCGCTTGAGTGGTTAGGAACTAGGTCTACCAGAATCTTTAGCCCTAGTTCATGGGCTCTATCTAGCATCACATCAAAGTCATCGAGCGTTCCAAAGAGAGGATCAACCCCTCTGTAATCAGAAACGTCATAGCCTGCATCTTTTTGAGGAGACGGCATAAAAGGGGAGAGCCATATGGCATCAATGCCAAGTGAAGCTAGAGATTCAAGTCGTGAAGTAATGCCTTTTATATCTCCCATTCCATCCCCATTGCCATCGGCAAAAGATCTTGGGTACACCTGATAAATAACAGCTGAGCGCCACCAGTCATTAGATTTGCTGGCTTCATGCTTCACTGCATTTATAAACTCCATGCCTTGATATTAGAGCGTCTTTTCTGTGGACATCTTCTAGGCTTGATTAGCAAACAAACCGTTAGGGAACTAATCATGAAGGCAATATCCTCATTCGTCACTTCTAAACGTGGAGCACCAACAACTATGCTCCTTGGACTCATCTTCGCATTTCTTGCACTAGGTCCACTCAGCGCTGAGAAATCAGAAAATGCTCCAGCAGTTGGATTGCCTTCAAATAACGAAACAGTTCTAGTTGATCAAGCTCTAAAGACGCTGCCTGGCTCAGATGCCACAGCAGCAGTGATTGTTTACAGAACCATCGACGGTCAAGCACTTTCAGTTGAAGAGAAGCTCTGGATAGCAACATCATCTGTCGAAAGCTTCGCTCCTTTTAGCAACGTAACGATTAACCTGCCTGGTGGGGAAATGAACATCATTCCACCAGCTCAATTCTCTGATGATGGCATTGCTGCAGTTGTGACTGTTCCGATGGACAAATACACAGAATCTGGTCCTTGTCTAAATGAGGAAAGCAAGGAATGTTCAAGCGTCGTTCTAACGGCAGATCGTATTGAGAAGTTCAGAGAACTTGCTGTAAAGAATATCCCTACAAATCTAGAAGCTAAAGTCACTGGTCCTGAAGGTTTCGTGGCTGACCTAAGTGGTGTGTTTGCTGGAGCAAACTTTGCTCTTCTTGGTGCAACTTTTCTTGTTGTTGTTTTCCTTCTTCTGATCACATTCAGATCCCTAGCGCTATGGCTAGTGCCAGTTCTAGTTATTGGAACTGCTGACTTTATGGCTGCTTCTGTAGCAACACAAACGGCAAGTTGGATTGGGTTGACATTAGATGCCTCGGTAACTGGAATTCTTTCGGTACTAGTTATCGGTGCTGGTATCAACTATGCGCTGTTACTTATCTCTCGATACCGCGAAGAACTATTGATTGAAACTGATAGGAGAGTTGCTCTTGCTACTGCTTGGCGAGCAGCTGCACCAGCAATCTTTGCTTCCGGTTCAACAGTTATCTTGGCACTACTAACATTGCTCTTCGCTGATCTTCAGGGCAACAGAGCATTGGGTATTGCTTGTGCTACCGGTGTTTTCTTAGCGATGATTAGCGCACTGTTTGTCCTACCTGCTGCTTTAGCAATCTTTGGTCGAGGCATCTTCTGGCCAGCAACTCCTAAGTTTGGTGGCAGAAACAAGAGCGATACAGGGCTATGGGCAAAGCTTGGTAAAGCAGTGTCTAAGCGTCCAGCAATAATCTCCTCTTTTGGACTTCTAGTTCTTGTTGTATTGGCATCAGGTGCCTCAGGTATCAAGATTGGCCTTTCTTCAACTGAGCAGTTCACCCAGAAGCCAGATGCAGTTATTGGTCAAGAGTGGTTAGCAGCATCTTTCCCTGCAGGGTCAACTACTCCAACAATTCTTATTGCTGAGCCAGCTAAAGCTGAATCTGTTGCTTCCTTGGTTCAATCAATCGATGGAGTTTCTTCTGCGAAAGTCAGCGTAGGCAACGAGATTGCTTCGAAGATTGATGTTGTCTTGGATGCCGAGGCTGGATCTGAGAAGGCATATGCAACTATTGATGCCATTCGTGCAGAGGTCAAGGACGGAAGCCAAGGCAAGGTGCTTGTTGGTGGGCTTGATGCTCAAAGACTAGATGTTAAGCGTGCCTACGACAGAGACATAGGAATCGTTATTCCTTTGATTCTGCTAGTTGTGTTCCTGGTATTGGTTCTTCTATTGAAGTCACTGGTTGCACCAGTGCTTCTGCTTCTAACTGTTGTTGCATCTTTCTTTGCAAGCATGGGAGCAGGTTGGTTATTGTTCACAAACGTTCTAGGCTTCCCAGCTCTTGATCTAAGTGTTTACCTGTTCTCATTCCTATTTCTTGTGGCTCTTGGTGTTGACTACAACATCTTCCTTGTTACTAGGGCTAAAGAGGAGAGTGCGAAAGTGGGTATTCGTGAAGGAATGCTAAAGGCACTATCGGCTACCGGTGGAGTTATTACTAGTGCTGGTATCTTGCTAGCTGCAGTGTTCCTAGTACTAGGTGTATTGCCACTACTAGCCCTTGCTCAGATTGGTGCAATTGTTTGTATCGGTGTGCTTTTGGATACCTTGCTAGTGAGAACAGTCATTGTTCCAGCCCTAGCATTCATGGTTGGTGAGAAGTTCTGGTGGCCAGCAAAGGCTAAATAGCAGGGATTTACCATCTTGTTAACTTAGAAAACAAAAGTTACTGTTTTATAACTAATGTTTTTCAACTTGCCAGCATTCACGTAAATGCTCGGTATTCTGAATGTAACCATTTCCAAGGGGGAAAAGAATATGACTAAACAGCCACCGAGCGCAGGCAAAATAATTGGAATCAGCTGTGCGTCCATACTTTTAATTGCATTTCTGCTACCCGCACTTGCGTTTTCATACTTCGGGTATGCACAAGGCGTATTCAATTTATTAATACCTGCCACCATCGTCGCAATCATTCTTATTGTCAGAAACAACAAAAAGAAGAAAGCAGGCTTCGATCTAGCACAACAACACACTGTGGTTTCACGACCACCGGTTCAGAACGTTGTGCAACCTTCGTATGTTGCTCCATCCGAAGGCTATCCAACTACAGTTTGTGATCATATCTTTAGCGCTGAGGACATCAAAGGTAAGACCACTATCACCTGTCCTTGTGGCTACAAGTTCAACGTCAAAGACCTGGTCCAATACAAAGAGGTTAGTGATGCTTATCTAGTTCTAGCAGATGAGATTACTTCTGTTCGTCAGAAACTAATCAGTTCAATGCAGAAATCTGTTGGAGCTCCAACAAGTTCTTCATCAACAGCTCCAACAACTTCTCAAGCAGCCCCTGCCAGAGTTGCTGCTCCAGTTAAACCTAAGAGAGTTAGATCTCCTCTGACGCTTCAGCAATGGTTGATTATGGGAGCTAGCGCCATCATCGTTATGGCGGGAAGCGTATTCGTTTCAGCTAACCTGGACACCTTAACATCTGAAGGTTTTCTAGCAGTCACTGGGGTTATCTTCTTGGTAACCGGTGGTCTTGCAGTTTGGGGTAGGAAGTTCTCAGTCATGCTGGCAAACTTCATGGCTAATTTTTCTTCAGCCATGCTGATGTTCTCCATCTTGATTATTGGAGATATCTTCTATCCATTCGAATGGGACTCAGCGCCTGCTTGGTGGTGGAGTTTCAATCTTCTAGTAGTAGCTGCAGTATCGGCAATACTTTCTAGGTTCACTGCAAACTTCGGTTGGAAGATTGCATCCCTTGCTTCACTTACAGCCTCTGCTCTGACACTAACCATTGGTCACCTCAACCAGATGTTTGAGTATGGCTCTACCTCTTACTCTTGGTTTACTGCTGCCTGCATATTCTTCGCATTGCTAATCGCAATGGCTAGCAAGTGGATTGCAACTTTCAAACCTAAGGCAAGCCAGATAACTTCAGAACTTGAATATGAGAAAGATCTGGCTAAACGAGAAGACAGTGCGTTAGAGAAGTTCACTTTCTGGACTTTCTCTGCCTTAGGTGTTCTTGGTATTGGCTATTCCGTAATTGGCATGCTCACAACAGGTCAAGCTCCAGAGCCTTTGTCTTATAGCGCTGCTGCTTTGGTTGCCGTTATCGCTCTAGTGTTCAAATCAGAATGGGTTGGAGCTATAACCTCAGATGAAAAAGCTGAGGGAAGAATTTCTACTTGGCTTCAGATCTTTGCCTTCACTTATGTTGCCCTTTCGCTTAGCGCCTGGACTCGTGTGCTGGTTGCAGAAGACATCTGGGGAGGTGTGATCGGTACTGCAGTTCTCATGTTCGCTACCGTCGCCGCTGGATTCTTCATCAAGAAGCTAGCTCTCAATCCGATATCGATTCACACGGCGCACTTTGCTTTGGTAGTGGCCTGGGTGCTTTGGCATTCAGGACCAACTGTGGACCTCAGCACAACGCTGTCATCATTCGGGTTGATTTTTGTTAGCTTTGCAGCTTCATTGTCTTACCTCAACTGGTTGGGTACTTCACGCATAGGTAACGTATTTGCCGTTGTAGCAAACTTTATTGGTCTGCTAGCAATCGCTCTCGGCTTGCGTCTTAACCCAGATTTTGAAACAACCTCGGTTGAGTATGCAGCGTTTGGTCTTGGCTTAGTGCTGCTATCCGTGCTATTTGCACCAATAACAGCCCTTATTGCAAAGAAGAATGGAGCAGGTCTTCAGTCTGGAATTCAGCAGGCAATTCTCTGGCTAACGGGAGCGCTAACCCTGTTCCTTGCTCTTCCATCCATACCGCCTATCGATGGTCAAAACTTCAACCTAGCCGCTGCGATGGCAGTCAGCGCTTTGGTTACTGGAGTGCTCTCGGTCATTGGCAAGGCTAAGCAGTCTGAACTAAAAGAACTTCTTTCTAGATACAGCTATGTGTTCCAAGGTTCGACTCTGGTAATTCTGCTAGTTTCACTAAGCTCTCGTGCAGATCTTGGAGTTGTCGGTGCAGCCTTCCTGGTACTAGCAGGTTTGAACTACGCTCTAGCCTGGTTCAGTAAGAGACCAACTTCAGTTTGGTTGGCTTATAGCTTCTCACTTGCGGGTCTGCTACTAGTAGCTGATTACGAACGTGACAACTGGTTGATCTCTGCTCACCTTGCTCTGATCATTGTTGTTGCATTGGCTTTGAACTATGTATTGCGCATAGTTGATAAGAGAGTTAGTGGTCGCTACAACAGCTACTTTGCGATTTTGAGCATCTTCGGATCAACAATCGGTTCACTAGTTATCAATAACTCAAAGTGGACCAACATCGATAATGCAGATCAAGTTCTTATAGCTCTTGGGCTTTTTGTTCTTATTGCTTTGCTTTCTGCGACTTTGGCAGAGCTGAAGAGATTCAACAAGGGTAAGTTGAGCATGGCTCTAAGAGTTACTGGTCTTGCTTATCTCTTACTTGCTTATGTGAGCATGGTGCAATTGCCTCTCAGCCAAGAACTCTCAGCAACCTACGGAGATCTGAACCTGGTTTACTACCGAACCATTTTGGTTGGAGTGGTATTTGCAGCTATCTCCTTACGTCAGCTGAAACTAGTGAGTAAAGATAGTGACTTGGTTACAAACGGTTGGTTTGCACTTAGCTACCTAGCCCCTGTAACAGTGGCGTTGACATCTAGTGGTTTGCTTGCCAACCAACTAGATCTTGGCAAGTTTGAACTTGAGCTATACACGATCCCACTTGCAATTGCTTTGGCAATACCTGCTTTGTTCAACTCTGCACTTGCTAAGCAGGTCAAACAGGTATTCGTCTTTGATGTTCCAGTGCTATTCCCTGTGGTGACTTCGTTGATATTTGCTACGACACAAGACATCAATGATTCAGATACTCTCTATCGCTTAGTAGTTTCTTCGCTACTGCTTGCAGCCTTTGCACAGTGGAAGCTGTCATTGATCAAGAACGCTGCGTGGAATGTGTTGAGCTATTTGGGACTAGTTGGATTAGCACTATCGCTGTCTCAACTAGTTGAAGTTCTAGCGCCTACTCTTTGGGATGGGCCAGAGCTATTCGGCATCACTCTTGCGGCTGCGATAGTAATGGGCAATAAGAACCTGGCTAAGGTAATTGAATTCAAGTCATCTCTGTTCAATAGAGGTTTGCCACTATTTGTTTTGTTGTTGCCATCAATTCTTGAGACATACAGAACTCTTGACACCGCGATTGAACTAACCGATCCAATGCAGATCACTCGAATACTTGGTGTTCTAGTGATTGCTCTGGCATCTCTCATACTCGGTATTCGTGCTGGAAGCTTGGGAGTTGCTGTAGCCGGTGGAGCTTCACTATCACTTCTGTTACTGCCTATTACATGGGTAAGTGCTGGAACTGTGACCGATGTAGATAACACCATTGCACTTCGTGGACTTGCGGTCTCTATGTTCCTGTTCCTATTACTAGGAGGACTAAGAAGCATCAACAAGATTCCAGACAGTAGCTACCTGTACCTGGGTGTCCCAACAGTTGTGGCCCTTGGACCTGCTTTGTATCTGACGCTTTCATCCATAGGCGAGAGCACTCTTGCTCAGGTTGACTGGTGGCGATTCGGCATCGTTGTTGGTACCTCGATAGTGCTTCTAGTTGTTGGAGCTCTTAGATCTCTAGGTGGCTTGTTCTTCCCTGGACTAATTGGTGTTGTGCTTGGTGTACTGCCATATGCCTTCCAGCCAGTTGCTAGAGAGAGCTGGTTCCTATGGGTAGTTCTACTTCTGATTGCAGCTGTAATGGTTTGGATAGCTGTTCGCTTGGAGAACATTAGAAAGCTAGGTAAGTCAGGCGTCTCTTGGCTAAAGACCCTTCGATAGGTTGATCCTTAAACCTAAAGGTCCAGTCGCTATTGACTGGACCTTTAGGTTTAACCGCTTTCTTGTTTACAACTTTATCCAAACTGTGTTGTCATGTTCTAATTCACCCTCGACTCTTATGTCGTGTTGGGTTGTTGCCAGGATCTCACCTGCAGGAATAACAACAGGGTTCCCCTTGAAGCTAGATAGCACTAGAACACCATTGTTGACATAAGCCAGGGTTGACTCATCCATGAACTCAGGAGCCCAACGGAATTCGCCGTTACCCATGTCATTGGCTTTACGCATCTTTAGCAGTTGCTTATATAGCTCAAGAGTTGATCCCGCAACACCTTCTTGTTCACTTCTTGCATATCTCTTGTAAGAAGAAGGCTGAGGTAGCCATGACTTACCTGTTGCAGAAAAACCGTTAGCGTCGTTAGCTCCTGCTTCCCAAGGAAGTGGCACACGGCAACCATCTCTACCAACTCGTTCACCCTTAGTTCTAAAGAAGGTTGGGTCTTCACGGTATTGGTTCTCAAGAGTTGTGTGCTCAGGAAGTCCTAGCTCTTCACCTTGATAGATGTATGCACCACCAGGTAGTCCGAGCATGAAGGCTGATGCTGCTCTAGCTCTTCTCAGACCCTTAGCTTCATCAGGTTGTTCATACTTAGGGCCAATGCCATCACCTTGTTTAGGAATCTTGTCATAAGCCATTCTGGTGGCGTGACGAATAACATCGTGGTTTGAAAGAACCCAGGTTGAAGGAGCCCCAACAGCACCGAACTCTCTTAGAGATTCAGTTACTACGTTGTGGAGCTTGTCTTTGTCCCAAGGGGTTTCTAGGTACCCAAAGTTAAAGGTCTGGTGGTATTCACCAGGTCTAACCCAACGAGCCATTCTGGAGAGTGGGTGAACCCAAGCTTCTCCACACATTGCTCTGTCGTCATACTCATCCAAGATGGCACGGAATCTCTTGTTGATTTCGTGAACACCGTTTTGACCCCAGAATGGGTTCTCAACTTGAAGGCGAGCAATTAGTTCTTCATCGGTTTCTTTAGTCTTCACAGCATCAGGTGAATCTTGACCCGACATTGTTGAGTTGTTAGCAACAACATCCGGCAGCCCATCGACCTTGATCATTCCGTGAGCTACGTCAATGCGGAATCCTGCAGCTCCTCGGTCCAACCAGAATCTCAATACTGAATCAAACTCAGCTCTTACTTCTTCGTTTTGCCAGTCAAAGTCTGGCTGTGATGAATCAAAGATGTGTAGATACCACTGACCTAATGTGCCATCAGGTTCTGTGACTCTGCTCCAGGCAGCGCCACCGAATACTGACTCCCAGTTGTTAGGAGGTAGTTCACCGTTTTCGCCCTTGCCATCTCTAAAGATGTAACGAGCACGCTCTTTAGAACCAGGAGCCGCTTTGAGAGCAGCTTGGAACCAAACGTGCTGGTCGCTTGAGTGGTTAGGAACTAGGTCAACAATGATTTTGAGTCCTAGAGTGTTCGCTCTAGCGACCAAAGCATCAAAGTCAGCTAGAGAACCGAATAGTGGATCAATGTCTTTGTAGTCAGAAACGTCGTAGCCAGCATCTTTTTGTGGGGACTTGAAGAAAGGGCTAAACCAGATGGCGTCAATGCCAAGCTCTGCTAAAGATTCAAGTCTTTGGGTTACTCCCTGAAGGTCTCCCATTCCATCGCCATTGCCGTCTGCAAAGGAGCGAGGGTAGATCTGATAGATAACGCTGGTTCTCCACCATTCTGCGTCTTTGCGTGAATGGGCTAGTACTTCGTTTGTTAATTGGACCATAGGTTCAAAAATACGCCAGACAAGGGGGCAAAATACCTGTGTTTACCAAAATGTAATCGCTTACATAATTACCTGCTAGATTTGCCCTCGAACCCCTTTACTAGCAAGAATTACTAGGCACCAAACTTGACTGTTTATAACCACGGGATTGGATTCAGATGAAAACTGCTTTAGAACTTTTGCCTCGTGGACTCTATCCTCACCATGACGGCTCATCTCTATATGTTTCTAATCAAAAGCCTCAGGTTGGCGACAAGATCAAGCTTCGAATCAGAGTCCATTCTGCTTTAGGCAAGATCAAGCAGGTCAGAGTTCGTTTTAGTGAGTCAGGTGAGGCTTTCCCATCACCTCCAGCCAAAGTGGTTTCAACTAAGAATGGTTGGACCTGGTTTGAATCAGTCATCACCATGCACAACCCATACATGAACTACAGATGGTTCATCGAGATGACTGATGGCTCAAGTTACTGGCTCAATGCAAGAGGGCTAACTGAACTTGAGATGCCAGATGTTGAAGATTTTAGAATCAACGTTTTCTCTTCGGCTCCTGACTGGGGGAAGAAGGCAGTGATGTATCAGATCTTCCCTGATCGTTTTGCGAAGTCGGACAGATTGGCAAAGCAAAAACTTCCTAGCTGGGCTATCGCTAGAGAATGGGGAGACAAGGTTATTGGAACTGGACCTGGTACCAGTGAACAATTCTTTGGTGGAGACATCTACGGAATCACAGAGCACCTCGATCACCTCAAAGCTTTGGGTGTGACACTGATTTATCTAACCCCAGTTTTTCCAGCTAGAAGTAACCACAGATACGATGCATCAAGTTTTGATGAAGTTGATCCACTACTTGGCGGAGATAAAGCTCTAATTGAATTGGCAGAAGCTGCTCATAAGCAGGGCTTCAAAATCATTGGTGATCTAACCTCTAATCACTCAGGGGCTGCTCACGAATGGTTCAAGGCTTCCTATAAGAAGCCAGGAGCTAAAGAGTCAGAGTTCTATTACTTCAGCAATAAGAACAAAGACTATGACTCTTGGTTCGGTGTTCCATCACTACCTAAGTTCAACTGGAACTCAGAGGAATTACGAAAGAGATTTATCACAGGTTCTAAGTCAATTGTTGCTAGGTGGATCAAGAAGCCTTTCAGCATGGATGGTTGGCGTATCGATGTTTCAAATATGACGGGTCGTATTCGTGAAGAAGATATGTATATGGAACTGCAGGTTCTTATTCGTGAATCAATGCAGAAGATTAATCCAGACACAATCCTGCTAGGTGAATACACCGGTGATGCTGCCTACCAGATTCAAGGTGAGGGTTGGCATGGAGCGATGACTTATTACAACTTCACTAAGCCGGTATGGCGTTGGTTCTATAACCCAAACGTAAAAGCTGAAGCTGGTTTTCTAGGTATTGGTAAAACCAAGATCAATGGAAATGAAATGGTGAAACAGCATCTAGATTTTGCAGCTGGTTTCCCATGGCATGTTCGTCTACACAACATGAACCCACTTGATACTCATGACATTCCTAGATTCAAAACCTTTGCGATTCCTGGAGCACAAAAAGTAGCAGCTGGTATGCAGTTCACTTTCCCTGGTATGCCAGTTATTTGGGCTGGCGATGAGTTTGGTCTTGATGGTCATAACGGTGAAGAGTCAAGAACTCCTATCCCTTGGAATAACGAGAGACCAAACGATAGAACCATGTTGGTTAACTACAAAGCCTTTGCCAAGATCAGAAAAGAAAATACTGCTCTGCACGACGGCTCAATGAGATTTGTATATGTATCCCATGAAGTTGTTGCCTATGTTCGTGAGAACAAGAAGCAGACCATCTTGACTGTTGCTACCCGTGGTACAGATACCAATGCAAGCATCCCTCTAGATGCAGTTGCTGGGCTCAAGCTGGCAGAGAACCTGTTTGGCTCAGCCAAGCTAGTTATTGATGGAAAAGTGGCCAAACTGCCTTCAGAGCCTCTAAGTATCAACATCTACCGCTTACCTGCTGCCCTCTAAGGTTTGCCTAAGGTTTGCCTAGGTGGTAATCTCAACTAGTGTCCTAGCCTGCAATTTGAGCTAGTCACGCCCCGATAGCTCAGTGGTAGAGCACTTCCATGGTAAGGAAGGGGTCGACAGTTCAATCCTGTCTCGGGGCTCTGCGGCGGGGTAGCTCAGGTGGTTAGAGCACACGACTCATAATCGTGGGGTCGCGGGTTCAAGTCCCGCTCCCGCTACGCAGGCCTTTTGGGCGCAATATCTGCGAAACTTGACCCATGGTCAATCCAAACGTGCAGGGTAAAAAATACCCCGAAACAGACCCTTATCTTGTGGGTCGAGAAAAAGTCAGAGAATTCGCTAAAGCCGTCTTTTCAACTAACCCGGTGAACCACGATGTCTTTGCGGCTCAAGCTGCTGGGTATACCGATGTAGTTGCTCCGCCAACTTTTGCAGTTGTTATTCAAGAGCGAAGCCTGACCTCAGTAATCTCTGATCCAGAAGCGGACATTGATTTTTCTAGAGTCGTGCATGGAGACCAGAGATTTGTTTCAGTCAGACCAATTGTTGCTGGCGATGAGCTCACTTCCGTTTTGGAAGTAGCTTCAGTTAAATCACTTGGTGCTCATTCGATGATTACCTTCAACACAGAGATCTTTGATTTAGATAAGAACTTAGTTTGCACAGCAATCAGCACACTAGTAGTAAGAGGTGCAGAATGACTCACATCAACATCGCATCTCTTGAAGTCGGTCAAGAAATTGGCAGCAAGAACTTTCACTTCACCAGAGACTCTTTAGTTCGATATGCAGGAGCATCTGGAGATTTTAATCCAATCCATTACCGTGATGATTTTGCTAAGGCAGTAGGACTAGATGGAGTGCTCGCGCACGGAATGCTCACTATGGGTGCAGCAGTTCAAGTTGCTGTTGACTGGATTGGTGATTCAGGCAAAGTAATTGACTACGGTGTTCGTTTCACTAAGCCAGTGTTTGTTGATGCAAGAGCTGGAGCTGATGTTCTAGTGGTTGGCAAGATTGGTGCCATTGATCTTGAAAACAACACTGTTCGTATTGACTTGAGTGCATCATCAGCTGAAGTTGCTGTTCTAGGTAAAGCGCAAGCAGTTATCAAGTTATGACTCAACGCTTAAGTGAATTGACTACCATCCATGTTGGTGGTCAACCTAAGCGTATTCACACTGCTAATACTCGCGATGAACTTATAGCTATTGCTAAGGATGTTTGGTCAAGAACTGAAGAGTATTTAGTTCTAGGCGGTGGATCAAATATTGTTGCTGCTGATGATCTAGCAAACCTTGAAGTTATCTTGGTTAGAAACCTTGGTGTTGAATACAAAGGTCAAGGGAGAGTTAGAGTTCAGGCAGGAGAGAACTGGAATGACTTTGTCATTCACACAGCCAAACAAGGTTTAGCAGGAATTGAATCCCTTGCTGGAATTCCTGGAACTGTAGGTGCAGCTCCTGTTCAAAACATTGGTGCCTATGGCCAAGAGCTATCACTTACATTTCATTCACTTGAGTTCTTGGATTATGCAACCGGCGAAATTGAAATCATGACCAAGAGCGATTGTGTTTTTGGTTATCGAGACAGTGTCTTCAAAAGAGGTAAACAAGGAATCATTACTTGGGTTGAATTCCAGTTCTTCACAGATCTGCCAGCTGCCCATAACGAATTGTTAGAAGCAAGAGTTCAAGAAGTTTTAGAACTCAGATCTTCTAAAGGCATGGTGCTAGACGATAAAAATCATGACACTTGGTCCTGTGGATCTTTCTTTACTAACCCAATCGTTTCTGAGACTTTTGCCAAGACCTTGCCTCTTGATTCACCACAGTGGCCAACAGAAGCAGATGATGGATTGACTGTGAAACTCAGTGCAGCTTGGCTCATTGAAAACTCAGGAATTCATAAAGGCTTTAGCCTGCCTGGTTCCAAGGCCGCAATATCTTCGAAGCACGCTCTTGCTATTACCAATAGGGGAGATGCAACAGCAGAAGAGGTAACTGAGTTAGCTAGATACATTCAAACGCAGGTATCTAATAAGTTCGGAATCAATCTGATTCCTGAACCAAACCTGATTGGGTTCTAACTTAGATCTGCAACAGCAAGAGTAATTGCCAAACTAAACATCACCGCGGCAATAAAGATATCCAGAATCTTCCAGAACTTAGGCTTGCTAACCAACACTGAAGCCTTCTTTGCACCAAAGCCAAGGCTAAAGAACCAGACAAAGCTTGCCGTTACTGCACCCATCACAAAGAACCACTTATCTTCTTGGAACTGGTTGGCTATGCCACCAATAAAAATGACAGTGTCCAAGTAAACGTGTGGGTTGAGATATGTGAGGGCAAGAACTGTGAGCACAGTTTGCTTTAGATTTCCTGAGCCAGCCTCGGCAGCTTTTAGGGATTCATTCTTCATGAACCTTCTAAGAGAAGTAGATCCATACCAAACAAGGAAGGCTACGCCCACCCATCTAATTACTTCTAGTAGCCAAGGAAGCAAGGTTATGAGTGAACCAAGACCTAGTACCCCTAGAACAATTAGAGCCGCATCGCTGAATGCGCAGATAAGAACAATCGGCAATACATGCTTCTTTAGAAGCCCTTGCCTAAGAACAAAAGCGTTCTGTGCACCAATAGCAACGATCAGTGAAAGCCCGGTTAAGAAACCGGTTAATGCAATCTGCACCTAGTTCAGTTTTCCCTTGACTAGCGTCAAAGAGAGGTCGTTTTCGGGACCGTGAAGCTCAAGAGCGTAGAGCATATCTTTAGCGCCAATAGAAATGTCAGGGAAGAACGGATTGTCTGAAGATCCAGGAATAAACATCGGGGCCGCAGCAGGAGTAAATTGAGCCAGAGATGTTGGATTGCTGTACTCATAAAAAACTGCAACACCAATGCCTGAGCTTCTGAATCCAGCAAGTTTAGGAAAAGCTCCATCTGGACTTGGATCTAGCGGGAGAGTTTGAGGGCTTGCTGTTTTTGATTTGAGCAGAACCATTCGATTTTGGGTTACTCCAGAGTCCTGATTGTATGTCGTATAAGCAATCATTACAGCTGCTCCTCTGGCGGCTACTTCAAATCTTTGGAAGACTACTTTTTCCTCAGATGGCACAAGTGTTCTAACAGAACCACTCCACTTGTTGGTCTTGAGGTTGTAATTTCTAATTCCTATTCCACCCCGCTCAATTTCAGAGTTGAAAACGATTGACAGTGTGTTTGCATCTCTTTGAATCCATCTGGAATAAACAACAGTGTTGATTGTTATGTTCTGGGCGGTAAGAGTGTTAGTCCATTTAGAAGTTTTTGGATTGAATAGTGCAACTCTGCTTGCACAAGATTCTCCGGTGTAATCCATGTAGCTAACAGCAAATCCAGCTG
>JBILRF010000038.1:0-5494 GCA_044372795.1 Rhodoluna sp.
GCAGCCTCATCACCGAGTTTGAGGAGGCGACAACATCCGGGATGGTGCGCGAGCTTCTTGATCGGGCGCTCAAGGCTGCCGAGGCAGACCAATGCTACCAAGCGCTGAAACTCGCACGCCGCGTCATGCGTCATGAGGAAGTTGTACTGGGCCTGAGCCCTGTAGCCTCGGTATCAGTGGCGGAGGATGTGGCATGAACATGATGCATGCCCGCCGCGCGTATCAGATAACGCGCCAGGCGATGGACCCGCGGGAACAGGAAGCGGATGTCTTCCGCCGCGTCACAGGTGCGTTGAAAGCCGCGCTAGAGAAGGATGGCATCGCACGCGCGCGCGCCATTGCCGATAATAGGCGGCTGTGGATTGCCTTGGATGCGTCGCTGCGTCACCCGGCCAATCAATTGCCTCAGGACACGAAGGTAACCATGATCCAAGTGGGGCGCACCGTGATGCGGGAGATGGAGAATCCTGCACCTGATCTCGCGTTTCTTATAGAAATCAATGAGCAATTGACGTCAGGGCTGCGATAAGGATTAAGACAGCGCTGTTTCGCACCTCTGCCTTGGCGTGGTATCGACTGCGTCATGAATGCCGATGCCATCATCCTTGGAATCGAGAGCAGCTGCGATGAAACCGCTGCCGCGGTGATGCGCGCGGATGGCACCATTTTGGCCGAGGCCGTCTTCAGCCAATTGAAGGAACATGCGGCCTTTGGCGGTGTGGTGCCCGAAATTGCCGCGCGGGCGCATTTGCAGCATCTGCCAGGGCTTGTTGCGGGCGTCATGGCAAAGGCCGGCATCGGTTACACTGACCTTCACGCGGTGGCTGCGACCACAGGCCCCGGGCTGATCGGCGGGCTGATCATCGGCGCTTCCTTCGCCAAAGGGGTGGCGCTGGCCCATCGCCTGCCCTTCATTGCCATTAATCACCTGGAAGCCCATGCGCTGACGGTGCGCCTGCCCGGCCTCATGCCCGGCGGGGCGCCGGCTTTCCCCTATTTGCTGCTGTTGCTGTCGGGCGGGCATTGCCAATGCGTTTTGGTCGAAGGGCTTGGACGCTACCGCCGCCTTGGCAACACGCTTGATGACGCGGTGGGGGAGGCTTTTGACAAGGCAGCCAAGCTGCTCGGTCTGCCCTGGCCAGGCGGGCCGCATTTGGAGCGGTTAGCTGGCAGTGGCGATCCCGCTGCGGTGCACCTGCCGCGACCGCTTTTGGGCCGCGCGGGGTGCGATTTTTCCTTCTCCGGCCTCAAGACTGCTGTGGCGCGTGCCGTTGCCCAGGGGCAAGCTCAACGAGAGGATATCGCCGCCAGCTTCCAGGCTGCCGTTGCGGCGGTGCTGGCGGACCGCGCCGCCCATGCGCTGGAGATGGCGCCGGGGGTGACAGCGCTGGTGGTGGCTGGCGGGGTCGCCGCCAATGGCGCGGTGCGTCTGGCCCTTGATGGGGTGGCCAAGGCCCGGGGCCTTCCCATGTTGGCGCCACCGCTGCGCCTATGCACCGATAATGCCGTGATGGTGGCCTGGGCGGGGGTTGAGCGGCTGCGGTCTGGTGTCAGCGATTCGCTTGCCTTCAATCCGCGCCCACGCTGGCCGCTGACCGAACTTGTGCCGCTGGCCGAAGCTGGTGCTTAACGCTTCAATACCGCCCGCCCAGCATAACGCGCCGCGGGGCCAAGCCCTTGTTCGATGCGGATCAGCTGATTGTATTTCGCCAGCCGATCCGAACGGGAAAGCGACCCAGTCTTGATCTGCCCGCAATTGGTGGCAACCGCCAAATCCGCGATGGTCGCATCCTCGCTCTCGCCGGAACGGTGGCTCATCACCGCGCGGTAGCCGGCGCGATGGGCCATCTCAACCGCTTCCAGCGTTTCGGTCAGTGTGCCGATCTGGTTCACCTTCACCAGAATCGCATTCGCCGTCGCCGTTTCAATGCCCTGGCGCAGGCGTTCGGGGTTGGTCACGAAAAGATCATCACCCACCAGCTGCACCTTGGCGCCAATGCGGTCCGTCAGCAGTTTCCAGCCGGCCCAATCATCTTCCGAACAGCCATCTTCAATCGAAACAATCGGCCATTTCGCCGTCAGCGCCGCCAAATATTCCACCATGCCGGCGGGGTCGAGCTTCTTGCCCTCACCTTCCAGGGCATAGACACCATCATGGAAGAATTCAGTGGCGGCGCAATCAAGCGCGAAGACCACATCTTCACCAGGGCGATGCCCCGCCGCTTCGCAGGCCTTGGTGATGAAGGCCAAGGCCTCATCCGCGCTTTTCAGATTGGGCGCAAAGCCGCCTTCATCGCCGACATTGGTGGAATGGCCGGCATCATGCAGCGCCTTCTTCAGCGCCATGAAAACTTCCGAGCCGATCCGCACCGCATCGGCAATCGTGCCGGCAGCGACCGGCATGATCATGAATTCCTGAATATCAATCGGGTTATCGGCATGCTTGCCGCCATTGACGATATTCATCATGGGCACCGGCAGGGTGCGGGCGAAAACGCCGCCGACATGGCGATAGAGCGGTATGTTCAAATCCGCCGCCGCCGCTTTGGCCACAGCCAGAGACACCGCCAGCATCGCATTGGCACCCAGCCGCGCCTTATTGGGCGTGCCATCCAATTCGATCATCGTCTCATCAATCTTGATCTGATCGAGCGGATCGAGGCCGGAAATAGCATCGAAGATCTCGCCTTCAACGCTCGCCACCGCCTTCAGCACGCCCTTGCCGCCATAGCGGGCCTTATCGCCATCGCGGAGTTCCACGGCTTCATGCGCGCCGGTAGAAGCGCCGGAGGGGACAATGGCATGGCCGCGGGCGCCGGTATCCAGCACCACTTCGGCCTCCACGGTTGGGTTCCCGCGCGAATCCAGCACTTCGCGGGCGATGATGTCAGCAATGGCGGCCATGGGGTGTAATTCCGATTGCAGGGGGTTGCGGCGGTTGGCTACACCGGCCTGCCCGGGGCGCCAAGACCCCGTTCCCTAAGGGGCGCCCAGGGGCTATGCCTTGCCGGACGTCGAGAAAGGACCCCGTTCATGCTGGATCGCCCGCACCCCACCCCGGCCGCCCCTTCGGCAGACCCCTTCGCGCTCGCCAAGGCGTTGTCTGGCTTGCATTTCATTGGCGGCGCTTATGTGCCCGCACGCAGCGGCAAGACCTTTGCGGTGGTGAACCCGGCCACCGGCATTGAAGTGGCCCGTGCGGCGGAAGGCGATGCGGCGGATGTGGATGCGGCGGTGACCAATGCCGCCAAGGCGCAGAAGGAATGGGCCAAGATGCCGGCGCGCAAGCGCGGCGCCTTGGTGCATCAATGCGCTGCGTTGCTGAAGGAACATGTGGATGAATTGGGCCGGCTGATTGCGCTTGAAACCGGCAAGGCTTTGCGCACGGAAAGCCGCGTGGAAGCCAATGTTGTCGCCGATGTTTTCGAGTTCTTCGGCGGGCTTGGCGGCGAATTGAAGGGCGAAAGCGTGCCCTTCGCCCCCAATGTGCTGTCTGTGACAGTGCGCGAGCCACTCGGCGTGGTGGGGGCCATCATTCCCTGGAATGTGCCCATGCTGCTGATGGCGCTGAAAGTGGCGCCGGCGCTGGTGGCGGGCAATGCGGTGGTGGTGAAAAGCGCGGAAGAAGCGCCGCTGGCCGTGCTGCGCATTTGCGAAATCATGAACCGCGTGCTGCCGCCAGGTGTCTTCAATATGGTGAGCGGCTTTGGCCCGGAATGCGGCGCGCCTTTGGTGGCGCATCCGCTGGTGAAGAAAGTGACCTTCACCGGGTCGGTTGAGACGGGCAAGATTGTCTACCGCGCCGCGGCTGAAAAGCTTATCCCCGTCACGCTGGAATTGGGCGGCAAAAGCCCGATGATCGTCTTTGCCGATTGCGATTTTGATAAGACGGTTTCTGGCGCCTTGACATCCATGCGCTTCACGCGCCAGGGGCAAAGCTGCACCGCGGCATCGCGCATTTATGTGGAACGGCCGATTTTTGACCGCTTCGTCACCGCCATGAAGGATGCGGTGAATGGCATGGTGATGGGCGATCCCTTGGATGAGAAGACCGATATCGGCACCATCATCAGCCAAGGCCAATTCGATAAGGTGAAGGGCTTCATCGCGGAAGGCACAGCGACCGCTGGCGCCACCGCGCATGTTTGCAGCCGCATGCCGGAAGACGCCGCCCTTAAGAAGGGCTTGTTCCTGCAGCCGGTGATCTTCACGGGGCTTACGCGCGAAAGCCGCCTGGTGCAGGAAGAAATCTTTGGCCCGGTGACGGTGATTCAGCCCTTTGATGACCCGGAAGCGGTGCTGGCTGAGGCGAATGATTCCGTCTACGGCCTGGCGGCCAGCCTTTGGACCAATAATCTGAAGGTGGGGCTTGATTTGGCGCATCGGCTGGAAGCGGGGCTGGTGCAGATCAACCAGAATCTGGTGGTGCAGGCCAATCTTTCCTATGGTGGCGTGAAGCAATCCGGCCTGGGCAAGGAAGCGTCGCTGGAAGCCATGCTGGAGCATTTCACGCATAAGAAGACTATTATGGTGAATATGGGCTGAGCATTTTCAAGCCAAGTGGAAACACTTGGCGGCTCGGAAAATGCGATCAAACAAAGCATTTTCAAGCCAAGTGGAAACGCTTGGCGACTCGGAAAATGCGATAAAATCATTGGCGAGAAGCATTTCGCCGCGTAGCAACGCGGTGAAAGGGTTCTAAAGGGAGGGGCGTCATGGTGCGTTGGCTGGCAGCAGCGCTGCTTGCGGTGGGATTGGCAGGCTGTGCGCAGCCGCCGCCAGAACCCCCGCCTATTCCTGAAGCGCCCGGGCCGGGTCTGGTCGGCTGGCGTTCTATTGGCTTCAGCAATGAATTGTTTGAGAGCGGCTATGTGCAGGAGCGCGAATTGAATATCTCAGGTCCCGTGCGGCGGGCCTGGATCATGCTCAATTTGCGTGAATCGATCCCCATACCGGAAACTGGCGGTCGGGCGCTTTCGGTGCGCTTCATCGGCGAGTATCGCTGCGCGGAGAGGCTTTGGCGCCCATTGGAAGGGGCCTGGTTCGCGCGGCGGAATGCGCAGCAGCCCGTGCACGCGGAACGGCCGCGGCGGAGTGGGTTCCGTCCGGCGGCGCCGGGGACATTGGATGGGGCGTTTTTGGATGCGGCGTGTGGGTTGTGATTGGGAGGAATGCGTTGCCAATTGGTCTATGGCTTCAAAAGACTGTTGTTTAATCAGGGCGTTTATCCAAAACGAATGCAAGACTAAGACACCAGGGAGGCCATTGCGGATCAGGCCATGGGACTAAATCAATGACAGACGCTTCGTTGAATCGAAAATCATCCAAGCGAAATTTGCTTTCAGGAATTAGGGCAAGAGTCCAGAATTTTGTGGGATCATCCCGGTTGGACCGTATTGAGCAAACATTGGCTCAACTGCAGGGTGAATTGTCACGCATGGAAGCGTTCAGCCACGGCGGACGCACCACCTACAGGGGTGATGGCTTGGTCTTG
>JBILRF010000023.1:0-19037 GCA_044372795.1 Rhodoluna sp.
GCAATCCATGCTGAACGACGGTGACGAGTGTTTGATCTCGATAGGCGTCTCTTTGGTACTGGCATCAGTCTTCACTTTCTTGAGCAAGTTTCTTTAGTTCATTCCACCGCGAATCAATCGGGGCTTCATGAGCGTGATCTGGGTTTTCATTCAACCTAACACCACACTCTGAACACAGACCAAGACAGTCCGGACTACAAATTGGGGTGAACGGAAGATTGAGAACTACCGAATCAATGATTATTGGTTCCAAGTCGATTTGTTCGCCTTGAATGACCAAGTCATCTTCTACCTCTAAAGAATAGGCGAAAAGCTCCTGAATATCTACCTGAACAGGCACAGTCACCGGCTCAAGACACCTTGAGCACTCAGCCTGGGCAACGGTTTTCAGCCCGCCAGAGACATAAATACCCTCGTGAACACTCTCTAAACGCAGTTTTAGGTCGATATTCTCGCCCTTAGGCACTTGGGCTAGGCCTTCGCCTAGCTTGGCTTCTAGAGGCACAACGCTCCCAAGTTCACGCATGTGACCTGGCTTATGCATCAAATCATGCACTGGAATAAGGAAACTGTTCATTATTTAGATAAAGCCTTTACTACCTCTGCTGGGACATATTTACTGATGTCTCCCCCAAGATCAAAGACCTGCTTGACCAAAGATGAAGAAACAAAGCCATGGGTTGGATCTGCTGGAATAAAGATAGTCTCGATGCCGCTTAGGTCCCTATTGACCTGAGCCATAGGCAGTTCATAGTCCAAATCAACATTAGTTCTAACACCCTTGACTAGAGCATCTGCGCCTAGTTCCTTGCAGTAGTCAACCAAGAGACCTGTGTCTAGAGAACTAACAACGTAGTTGCCTGGCTTGCCTTTGAGTATCTCTGTAATTAGCTCAACTCTTTGAGTGGTTGAAAGTCTTGGGTTCTTGGCTGGATTGTGAACAACCACGATGTGTACGGTGTCAAACATCTTGGCGGCTCGGGTAGCGATATCTAAATGACCGTAGGTGAAAGGGTCAAAGGAACCTGGGTAAACGGCAATGGCCATGAGATTAGGTTAGCCGACTATGACTTAGTTAGAAAGTCTTGTCTTTGCTTATCTAGCTGCTCAAGGCATATCGCTAGATCCTGATGCTTTTCTAGGGTTGGATCTGCATCAAATATCTCAATGACCTCAGCCCTAGCCTCTTGAATCATCTTGCTATCAGCCAAGACCCTAAGGAGCTTCAGGCTCGATCTGCCACCAGATTGGTTAGCTCCAAGCACATCTCCCTCACGTCTTAGTTCAAGGTCAATCTCACTTAGCTTGAAACCGTCAATCGTTGCAGCAACTGCATTCACTCTCTCTAGAGCCAACGAATCTTGCTCAGCGCTTGTCAGCATCAGACAAAGTCCAGGCAATCCACCACGACCAACGCGACCACGCAACTGATGTAACTGTGAGACACCGAATCGATCTGCATCAAGAATCACCATAGTGGTGGCATTCGGAACATCCACGCCAACTTCAATAACAGTTGTTGAAACCAGAACATCAATCTCTTTATTCGAGAACGCTGTCATAATCTCATTCTTCTCTTCAGAAGACTGCCTACCGTGAAGGACAGAAATCTTGAGTCCTTGAAGAGCAGGGTTTTTCTTTAGAGCTTCAGCAACACTGATGGAAGCTGCCAATGGTCTTTTTGGCTTAGGTGCAATTCCTTCAGCTAAGAACTCTTCGTCTTCTTGAGCGGCACCTCCGCTAGCGATTAGTTCTTCACCTTCATCAGACTCGTCAATACGTGGACAGACCACGAAGGCTTGTCTGCCATTACTAACTTCTTCAGCAACTCTTTGCCATACTCTAGCAACCAAGGCTGGTTGGTCATCTGTAATCACATGGGAAGTGATTGCCTGCCTTCCTGCAGGTAGCTCAGTAAGTATCGAAACATCAAGGTCACCAAAGACTGTTACAGCGAGTGTTCTAGGGATTGGAGTTGCAGTCATAGTTAACACGTGCGGAGGCAATTTACCTTTGAGTCTTAGAGCTTCTCTCTGGTCAACACCAAAGCGATGCTGCTCATCAATCACAATTAGCCCCAGATCAAAGAACTCAACTTTTGATGCAAACAATGCATGTGTACCAACCACGATCTTGGCTTTGCCAGAAACCATATTCAACATGGCTGTCTTGCGATCTGCTGTGTTGAGCTGACCGGTTAGAAGTGTGAGTCCAAGTTCTTTAGCAAGAACCGGACCAAGTGTTCTCTCAATTGATTTGTAATGCTGGGCTGCCAAGACTTCAGTTGGAGCAAGTAGAGCGGACTGACCTTGGCTATCAGCAACAGTCAGCATTGCTCTAATAGCAACCAGGGTCTTACCTGAACCAACTTCCCCCTGGAGCAACCTGTTCATGGGGTGTGATTGAGAAAGATCTTCGGCTATTTGATTGCCAATCTCAACCTGACCTTTGGTAAGTGTGAAAGGAAGGCTTGAATCAAACTCTGCGAGGTAACCTTTTTCTACAGAAACTCTGCTTGTGCTTTGTTGGTGTTTGTTTTCTAATCTTCTTTTCACAAGTGTTGCCTGAAGAATGAAAGCTTCGTGATACCTCAAAGTATCTCTTGCTGCCATCCAGTCCCCCATGTTGGTTGGCTGATGAATCTTCACAATTGCATCGTGCAGATCTAGAAGGTCATGTTTCTTTCTTAGTTCTTCTGGAACTTCATCTGGAATAGTTGAGACAACATCAAGTACTACCCTCATCGCTCTTTGAATCATCCAAGTTGAACAAGTTGATGATGCTGGGTAAATAGGAATAGGTAACTCTGCCCAAGCTTTTGCAACCTCATCATCAATCTCATCACCAAAGAGTTCATAGTCTGGGTGAGATAGTTGCAGCTTGTTTTGGTAGCTACCAATCTTTCCTGCCCATAAACCTCGAACCCCTGCCTTAAGTTTCTGAGCACGCCAGGCTTGGTTGAAGAAAGTGGCCGAGACAAAACCTTCGCCATCGGTTAGCTTGACCTCCAGAATTGAGCCTGCTTTACCCTTCATGCGTCTTTCAGTTACTTCAACCACATCGGCTACCAGGGTCACAGTTTCACCAACTGGGATGTCCTTGATTGGGGTTAGCTCTCCCCTTGATGAGTATCTTCTTGGGTAATGCTGGAGTAAATCGGCTGCTGTCTTGATTCCTAGGTTCTTAGCCAACGCCTTAGCGGTCTTATCGCCTATCAGGCGGTCTAAAGGCGTTTGGGGTAAAAGCATGCCTCAATCTTCGCCCAACCCTAGGACAAGTTAGGCTAGGCACACTATGACCAGAATCATTGGCGGTATCGCCGGCAGCAGAACATTAGCCTCCCCAGCAAAGGTAACTAGGCCAACTAGCGACCGAATCAGGGAAAGCATCTTCAACAGACTTGAGGCTTTAGACCGAATCGATGGGGCTGATGTCCTAGATCTTTATGCGGGTACAGGAGCTTTAGGCTTCGAGGCTGCTAGCCGAGGAGCAAGATCACTCCTGCTTGTTGAAAACAACAAGCAGGCTCTAGGTGGCATCATTACCAACCAGAGAATGATCAAGGCTGCTCTTCAGAAGGAAGAACTTGACTGTGACATTAGAGCTGAAGGTAAGACAGTAGCTAGTTACCTAGCCACTTTCTCCAGCAAGTTTGACCTAGTATTCATTGACCCTCCATATGAGGTTTCAAACACGGACATTAACGAGAACTTGACTGCTCTACTTCCTCATCTGAAAGAAAATGCAGTGATTATCTTGGAGAGGTCATCAAGAACACCGATTCCTGAGTTGCCTGAAGAATTACAAGTAACAGAAGAAAAGTCATACGGAGACACTGTCGTCTATTGGCTAGAAAGTAAGTAGTCGTGATTGAACCAACTCAAACCCAATGGGGAAAGATTCAAGCATTGGCTCTTGCTCGAGCATTCAGCATCCTGGGTAGCCAACTAACAGTTTTCACTCTGGTCTTTAGAGAAAAAGAAGCAGGGCCTGCGGCGATAGCAACCCTATTCATAGTTGGAACTCTTCCAGCCATCCTCTTTGCTCCATGGGCGGGAACTATCGCTGACCGCTTTAGCACTAAGCAAGTAGTTCCAGTATTTTCTGTTATTGGTGCAAGCGCTATCTTCACCTTGAGCCAGGATGTCGATCACTGGTTGATGTTGGCTCTTTTGTTTGTTGCCAACACCTGTCAGTCAATCATTGGGCCAACTTGGGGAAAACTCACTGCGATCCTCGCCAAGAAAGAAGACATCGGAAGAGCGATGGGAGCCATCCAGAGTTACTTCGCTCTGGCAGGACTAGCAGGTCCATTCATCGCTGGAATCCTGGTTGATAGAACTGGTTTCGTGATCACCTTCATGATTGATGCAGCACTCACCCTGATGATTGCCTTCATTCCTTTTGTATTGAATCTCAACCACGCGCCAGAAAAACTAGAAGCAGGAGAAAAGACCAAAGCAACCGAAGGTTTCCGCTTCCTAATGAAAAGCCCTCTGCTTCGCTCTCTGGTGATATTGGTCTTTGGCTTGGTGTTCTGTGTATCTGTTATCAACGTCGGCGACGTGTTCCTTATTACCGAAGAGATGGGTGGCAATGCATTCATCTATGGATTGATTGGAACCACCTTCGCAGTTGGCATGCTGCTATCTAACGTGCTGATTGGTAAAACCAAAGTAACTCTCAAAAGAGAACTACAGATTCTAGGTACAGGTATGGGAATACTTTCGGTAGCTGGAGCTTTCGTAGGTATCTCACCTAACTACTGGGTAGTTATGGCTATCTGGTTTATCGCAGGCGCTGCTAACGCAACTATCAACAGCTATGGCGTTGGAATGATGATCAAGGAAACCCCGCACGAGGTTCAGGGTCGAGTATTTGCAGCCTTTGGTGCACTTATCTCTGTTGCCAGCATTAGCTCTATGGGTATTGCAGGACTTGCTGTTGGAGCTTTTGGAGTTAGAGAAGTATTCGTGGCTGCAGGTATTGCAGCAGGCATTGCCTTCTTGCTGCTCTTCCCTACTGTTTATAAAGAGCAGATGAAGATTATTAAGGCTAGTTCAGATCTCTAAGGTTCTCACCAATGTATAGCTGCTGAGGGCGGCCAATCTTGGTCGAAGCATCGTGGTTCATTTCACGCCAGTGAGCAATCCAACCTGGTAGACGACCCATAGCAAACAGGGTTGTGAACATTCTGGTTGGGAATCCCATTGCCTTGTAGATAACACCTGTGTAGAAGTCAACGTTTGGATACAGCTTTCTAGAAATGAAGTACTCATCAGCAAGTGCTGCTGCTTCTAGTTCCTTAGCAATATCAAGAAGTGGATCACTAACACCAAGATCAGCAAGGACCTTATCTGCTGTTGCCTTGACGATTGTTGCACGAGGATCCATGTTCTTATAAACACGGTGACCAAAGCCCATGAGTTTGATGCCGTCTTCTTTGTTCTTGACTCTCTCAATAAACTTCTGAACTGATTCACCAGAGTCTCTGATGTGTGCAAGCATCTCAAGAACTGCTTCGTTAGCTCCACCGTGTAGTGGACCAAATAGAGCACTAACACCAGCTGAAACAGATGCGAACAAGTTTGCCTGTGATGAGCCAACTAGACGAACGGTTGAGGTTGAACAGTTCTGCTCGTGATCTGCGTGAAGAACTAGAAGAGTGTCTAGAGCTTTGGTAATTACAGGGTTCTGCACAAAAGGCTCAGCCATGTTGCCAAAGCTCATACGAAGGAAGTTCTCAACATAGCTCAATGAGTTATCTGGATATAGAAGTGCTTGTCCCAGAGCGTTCTTGTGTGAATAAGCAACAAGAGTAGGAAGCTTGGCAAGAAGTCTCACAGTTGAAAGTTCAACTTGGTAATCATCGTGAGGGTTTAGTGAGTCTTGGTAGAAAGTTGATAGCGCTGAAACGCTTGCTGATAGAACAGACATCGGGTGAGCAGACTGAGGCATTGAGTGGAAGATGTTTTTTAGATCTTCGTGAATCAAAGTGTGTCTGCGTAGACGCTCATCCCATTCAGCTAGTTGAGTAGCGTTTGGCATCTCGCCATAAATCAAAAGGTAAGCAGTTTCAATAAAGCTTGCTGAACCAGCTAGTTTCTCAATTGGGTATCCACGGTATCTCAGAATTCCTGCATCGCCATCGATGTATGTAATGGCAGATCTAGTGCTAGCGGTGTTTACAAAACCAATGTCAAAAGCGTTCAGGCCTGTGGTTGCATTTAGCTTAGAGAAGTCAATTACTGAGTCACCTTCGGTGGCTTGAATAATAGGAAAATCAGCAGTTCCACCTGGGTAGTTCAGGGTGACTTTTGAGTTGTTATCAGCTGACAAAACTTGCTCCTGTGTTTCAGATTTACTATTGAGTTAACCCTAGGGCATGGGTCAATCTAGCGGCACCCTCGGCTATCTTGGCATCGGTAGCGGTTATCGAGAACCTTACGTATTTGCTGCCTGAGGCCTCATAGAACTCCCCTGGCACTACCAGGATGCCCAGTTCAGCCATCCTTTGCACAGTGCTCCAGCAGTCTTCTCCTAGGGTTGCCCAAAGATAAAGCCCTGCCTCAGAATCAGCTATCTCAAAGCCATAGGCTTTGACTGCTTCCAGAAGGACTTCTCTTCTCTTACGGTAAATCTCACGCTCTAGGGCAACATGTTCTTCATCAGCTAGAGCAGCAATTACAGCCTTCTGAACTGGAGCGGGCATGATCAGCCCGCTATGCATTCTGATGTTTACAAGTGCTTTTACAAGCTCTGAAGGCCCAGCCGCAAAAGCAGCTCGGTAACCTGCAAGGTTTGATTGCTTACTCAATGAGTAAACAGCTAACAGGTTCTCGTGTGAACCTTCACAAACTCTAGGGTCAAGAACTGAAGGAATTCGCTCTTCTGCCCATCTATCCCAACCAAGCTCGGCATAACATTCATCGCTTGCTAAAACTGCACCTAGTTCTCTAGCTCTTTTAACGCAAGCTTTCATTTGCTCAACATCTAGCACTCGACCATCAGGGTTACCTGGTGAGTTAATCCAGATCAACTTAGTGTTTGCTGGCCACTTACTTGGATCATCTTCGCTGATTATTTCAGCACCACAAAGTGCAGCACCTACAACATATGCGGTATAGGCAACTGAAGGTTGAACAACAACATCGCCTTTACCTAAACCAAGCATTAGTGGAAGAAATGATATAAATTCTTTGGAGCCAATCGTTGGCATAACCTGATCAGCGGTAACGCTAACTCCACGTCTTCTACCAAACCAGCTAGCTACTGCTTCTCTGAACTCTAAAGAACCAGCAGTTGATGGGTAACCCGGAGCGTTAGTTGAGTTTTTGATTGCATCTTGAATTACCTGAGGAGTTGGATCAACTGGCGAACCAACACTTAGATCAACCATGCCGTGGGCATGCTTTTCAGCTATCGCTTGATATGGCTTAAGTTTTTGCCATGGGTATTCTGGCAAGCGATCAAACATTAGTTAGACCTGAGGCGGTAGAACTTTGATAACTTCGTGGTCGCCACCGATTGCACCGGTCTTAGCTGCTCCACCAGGAGAACCAACCACACTAAAGAATTCAACGTTTGCCTTGTAATAATCTGCCCACTGCTCAGGAAGATCATCTTCGTAGTAAATAGCTTCAACAGGACATACTGGCTCACAGGCTCCACAGTCCACGCACTCATCTGGGTGGATGTAAAGCATGCGGTCACCTTCATAGATGCAGTCAACTGGACACTCGGCTATACAAGCCTTGTCTTTGACATCGACACATGGAAGGGCAATTACGTAAGTCACTTATAAATCCTTTTCAACTCTTGAGTTCAATTATCTCTCTACAGGTGCACTCTTTTGGACCTAGCACGCCATTTCGCCACATCAATCTTTGGGAAAACAGCAGCCACGATACAAATAGCTAAAGCAAAGATGACATATCTATTACCGTACTTGTCATCAGCGATAAAGGCATCAAAGGTTTCATTCCTAGAAAGCCACCAGATTGAGATGATCATTCCGGCATTTAGTAGGTATAGCGCTCCTCTTGAGTTACGCCAGGTTCTAAGCCCAAAGGCTATAGATGCTGTAGCGCCAAGGGCTAGATAAAGACCTAGTGGCGACTGCCTATCGGTAGCAGCAACAATGTTGTGAACAAATGCTCCTGCGTAGCCAAGAAGTAGTCCTAGCGGAAGACCAAATAGGGCTCTGAAAGCTGGCTTGAACCAAGGTAAGAAGTTAGGGCTAGCCTGACGCAAACGTTCAGGATCGGTGAACTTGAATTCAATACCTGAAGCAACAGAGTAGGTGTCTCGCTTGAGGGTGACCTGACTTGCGTGAGCCTGAAGAGCTGCTTTCTTTTTCTCAGCAGTCTTTTCGCCGCCGATAGAAACCGTTGCTCTCTCCCAAGGTTCTGAGATAACCCAGAAGGTTGGCTTTTTGCCTTTAACAACTTTTCGATATCTTCTCATCGCCATAGCGGTAGCATCGTGAGCCTTCTTGTGGTCTGGATGCCCATAACCACCTTTGGCGTTATAGGTAATAACAGCATCAGGTTTGAAATCAACCATTACTAGATAAATATCATCAGCAATAACTGGAGTTGAAACTGCAGCAAGAGACATCTCATCAAGTTTTAGTGGTGTGGTTGGAACTCCTAGGTTTCCAATCCTCATACCGCTATCAAGATATGCTCTGGTGCCAGCAAACTTGAATTTGGTAACACCAAGTGCTGCCATAGCATTTTTTAGTTCTCCAGCTCTAAAAGTTCCCATTGCAGAAGGATTAGCTTCAAGAGATTTGAGTTCCTCAAGTTTTGCTCGACCACGCTCACCTCTAGTTAGGGTTAGCAAGAACACTTCTGCTTCACGCTCAATAGCGTCAGCGATAACGTGGCCGGTTTGTAGGCTCTCATCATCTGGGTGAGCATGCACCAGCAGGATTCGCTTAGCTTTGAAGGTTTGTTTGGCCATAAACAAAACTTTAGTTGACCTTTGCCAATTCAATGCCCCAGATAGCCAAAACCCCCTAGGCCAAAGGCTCCAGGGTGCTTTATTGACAATAGATTAGCCAGCGTTCTCGTTGGCACGCTTTTTGGCAGAGAGGTTACGAGCACGAATATTGGCATCCAATTCCACCTTGCGGATACGGGTGGCTTCTGGGGTAACCTCAACACACTCATCTTCACGAGCAAATTCTAGACACTCTTCCAAAGAAAGCTTGCGAGGAGGAGTTAGTGACTGGAATTCATCGCTTGAAGCTGCACGCATGTTGGTTAGCTTCTTTTCCTTAGTGATGTTCACATCCATGTCATCAGCTCTGGAGTTCTCGCCGACAACCATACCTGCATAAACTTCGCTGGTTGGATCAACAAAGAATGAACCACGCTCTTGCAAAGCAATCATCGCAAAAGGAGTTGCTACACCTGCACGGTCAGCAACAAGTGACCCATTTATACGAGTAACAATCTCTCCAGCCCAAGGCTCATAGCCTGCGGAGATAGCGTTAGCGATACCAGTTCCCTTGGTTGAGGTTAGGAACTCAGTTCTAAACCCAATAAGACCACGAGATGGAACTAGGAACTCCATGCGAACCCAACCGGTTGAGTGGTTAACCATGTTCTTCATGCGGCCCTTACGAGCAGCCATCAGCTGAGTCATAGCACCTAGGAACTCTTCAGGAACGTCAATGGTTAGATCTTCAACAGGCTCGTGTAGCTTGCCATCAATCTTCTTGGTAACTACCTGAGGCTTACCAACAGTTAGTTCATATCCTTCACGACGCATCTGCTCAACCAAGATAGCTAGAGCAAGTTCTCCACGACCCTGAACTTCCCAGGCATCTGGACGCTCAGTAGGCAAAACCTTTAGAGATACGTTACCGATAAGTTCACGATCCAAACGATCCTTGACTAGACGAGCAGTAACCTTAGCTCCCTTAACTCGACCAGCCATAGGAGAAGTGTTGATACCAATTGTCATCGAGATGGCAGGGTCATCAACAGTAATCATCGGTAGTGGACGAACATCGTTTGGATCGGCAAGAGTTTCACCAATGGTGATGTTTTCAATACCTGCAACAGCAACGATGTCACCTGCTGAAGCTTCTTCAGTCGGGAAACGATCAAGTGCTTTGGTCTTTAGAAGTTCAGTGATCTTCACATTCTGTGTTGTGCCATCTTGGCGAACCCAAGCAACCTGTTGACCCTTACGGATAGTTCCATTGAAGATACGAAGAAGAGCAAGACGACCAAGGAATGGTGAAGCATCAAGGTTTGTAACGTGTGCCTGAAGAGGCGCTTCATCATCATAAGTTGGTGCAGGAATGTGCTTCAGGATTGCGCCGAATAGCGGCTCAAGATCTTCGCTGTCTGGCATTGCACCATCAGCAGGCTTGTTTAGGCTTGCACGACCTGCACGACCAGATGCATAAATAACAGGAAGCTCAAGAATTGAGTCAATGTCAAGATCAGGAACATCTTCGTGAATATCTGAGGCAAGACCTAGAAGTAGATCGTGGGTTTCTTCAACAACTTCATCGATACGAGCATCAGGACGGTCAGTCTTGTTGACCAAAAGAATGACTGTGAGGTTAGCCTCAAGTGCTTTACGAAGTACGAAACGAGTTTGAGGTAGTGGACCTTCAGAAGCATCAACTAGAAGAACAACACCGTCAACCATAGATAGACCACGTTCAACTTCACCACCGAAGTCAGCGTGACCTGGGGTGTCAATAACGTTGATGGTGATTTCTTTGCCATTAGCTGCAGGACCTTTGTATGCAATGGCTGTGTTCTTGGCAAGGATGGTAATACCCTTTTCACGCTCAAGATCTCCAGAGTCCATCAAACGCTCGCCTAGCTGGGCGTGATCGCTGAAGGATCCTGTTTGGCGAAGCATGGCATCAACCAATGTGGTCTTGCCATGGTCAACGTGAGCCACGATTGCTACGTTACGAATATCATCTCTTGTTACTTGGGCCATTACTTTGGGTCCTTTAGGGCGTTGTTCAGCGCAAAACGAGTTATCACTTCAACGCTTGATTGTTGGGCTTACGGGCACAGTAGGTGCAAGAGCCTTAGTTATTCAAGTCTAACCGAGTAGGGCTAAAAAAGACCCTTCTTTATTCACCGGTTGCAGCCAGCAGCTTGGCTCTGGCTTCGCGACGCTTCTTCTGCAACTTAGGATCTGGCACTGGAACAGCGGCCAAAAGGCTCTTGGTATACATTTCCCTAGGGTCATTAAGTACCTGATCTCTAGTGCCAACTTCAACTAGCTTTCCATTCTGCATAACCGCAATACGGTGGGCAAGTATCTCAACAACAGCTATGTCATGGCTAATAAACAGACAGGCAAACTTTAGTTCTTCCTGTAATTCCTGCAATAGCTCCAAGAATCTAGCCTGGATAGAAACATCTAGGGCTGAGGTTGGTTCGTCGGCAATAAGCAGGTTAGGACTTAGTGCTAGAGCTCTAGCGATACCCACTCTTTGACGTTGACCACCGGATAACTCATGAGGATAGCGGTTTCTATATGAACGAGGTAATTCGACCTTGTCGAGAAGTTCTTCCACCATCTTGTCTAACTCAGTACCACTAGCCACCTTGGCAAGAAGCAGAGGTTCACCAATGCTTTCGCCGATAGGTAACCTTGGGTTCAAAGATGAGGCAGGGTCCTGGAAGACAATGCCCGTGCTTTTGCGAACATCATCCAGATCTCTAAGTGATGCTCCTGCAATTTCTTTGCCATCGATAGTGATTGATCCAGATTTGACTGGTAGCAGACCAATAGCTGCTCGGCCAATAGTTGTCTTACCTGAACCTGATTCACCAACAAGGCCTAGAACTTCACCTGGCATGATGTCAAGGCTCACTGAATCAGCTGCAATAAAAGCCTTAACCTTGCCCCGCTTTGGATATTCAATAGTCACATCCTTGAGCGATAGCACAGATGCTGCTTGGCTATCTGCCTTGGCTAGTTTTCGAGTGGCAACTGAGCCAAGCTTAGGAACTGATTGCAGCAATGAGATTGTGTATGGGTGCTTAGGTTTATTGAAAACCTGATCAGAGGTTCCCTCCTCAACTGTCACACCATCTTTCATAACCAAGATGCGATCTGCTAAGTCAGCAACAACACCCATGTCATGGGTAATAAGCAGAACAGCAGAGTTCAACTTATCTTTTAGGTTTCTAATCAAGTCCAAGATCTCAGCTTGAACTGTCACATCTAATGCTGTGGTTGGTTCATCAGCAACAAGAAGTGATGGATTACAAGCTAGCGCTTGAGCAATCATCGCTCTTTGTCTTTGACCACCGGATAACTGATGAGGATACTTGTTGAAAGAGTCAGCAGGGTTAGGGATTTCAACCATGCCGATAAGTTCAATGGCACGATCCTTGGCTGCTGCAGGACTGATATCTAAGTGTGCTCTTAGAGTTTCAACAATTTGGAAACCAATTGTGTAAACCGGGTTGAGAGCTGACATTGGCTCTTGGAAAATGTAGGCAACCTCACGACCACGGAATTTTCTCAAAGTATTTGGCGAAGCCGACTGCATTTGAGTTCCCTTGACTAAGACAGATCCTCTAGTTCTAGAGTTCTTAGCTAGTAGCCCCATAAGTCCAAGAGCAGATGAGCTCTTACCAGAACCCGATTCACCAACGATGGCTAATACTTCACCTGATTTGATACTGAAGTTCATATCAACTACAGCTGGATACCATTGCCCATCAACAAGGAAATCAACCTCATAGTTTTTGACTTCTAGGATTGAAGCGCTATTTAAAGTTTCTGGGTTAGCTTCAATTGCAGCTGCTTTATCTGCTCCAGATGAGCCCTTAGCAAGCTTGCTTCTCTTGATTCGTTCAGTTTGGCGAGGATCAAAAGCATCTCTAAGGCCATCGCCAATAAAGTTGATGCTCAAAGCGATAATCACAATAAACACACCTGGCATCCAGAACAGCCAAGGTCTAGTGCTAAATGCTGCTTGGTTCTCAGAGATTAGAAGACCTAGGGAAACATCAGGTAACTGAACTCCAAAACCAATAAAGCTCAAACCGGTTTCCAGCAAGATAGCTGAAGACATAAGCAACGTTGCACTAACAATCACAACACCTAAAGCATTAGGTAAAATGTGTTTGAAGATAATTCTGAAGCTCTTTGCTCCAGCAACTCTTGCAGCATCAACGAACTCGCGTTCACGAAGGCTTAGGAACTCACCTCTAACTAGACGTGCCAACCCTGTCCAAGTGAAAAGACCTAGGAATAGTGCAAGAACAAATGAACCTAGGTTACCTACGGCTCTACCGATAACTGCACCAACTACAACAACAGGAATAGTGATAATCAGATCGGTAAATCTCATTAGCACTGCATCAACCCACTTGCGGTAGAAACCGGCAATAGAACCGATTGTCACACCGATCAGGGTTGACACACCACCCAGGATAAACATCACCATTAGTGACTGCTGGGTTCCTCGCATAACGCGAGCAAAGCCATCACGACCGATTTCATCTTGACCGAACGGGTGATTACCAAGACCTTCAAGACCAAGAGTTGGGCGACCTGAGTTCTCTACGGCACTGGTTTCAATCCAGTCGTAAGGCCACCAACCGTTGATCTTGACTGTGAACGGGCCTGCGCCAAAATCTAAACCAACTGAAGTGAAAGCAAGAATGATTACTGAGGCTAAAACACCAATGGAGCCAACAGCTGCCTTGTGTTTTCTGAAGCGCTTTCGAACAAGCTGACCCTGGGAGAGTCCTTTTTCTAGATCCTGAGTATTCATGATTAGCTAACTCGAATTCTTGGGTCTAGAAGGGAATAAACAATGTCAGCAATCAGGTTGAAAACAAGAGCTACAAGACTTGTGATTAGGAAGAATCCCATTACTGGATTGAGATCTACTCGCCTAAGGGATTCCACAAACAAGGATCCCATTCCACTCCAACCGAAAACAGTTTCGGTGATGACCGCGCCACCAACAATTCCTGCAAAATCAAAAGCCACCAAAGTTGTCATCGGAATTAGAGAGTTCCTAAATGCGTGTCTCATGACAACGGTTCTTTCGTTCAAGCCTTTAGCACGAGCAGTTCTAATAAAGTCCTGATTCATAATCTCTAACATGCTTGCCCTGGCATAACGGGTGTAACCGGCAAAGCCAATTAGAAGCAAGGCAAGAGTAGGCAATAGCAGGTGAGTGAATGAGTCAACACCTTGAACCCAGAAGCTAGCAACAAGGTTAGGTGTCTGTGAACCAACTGTCGCGAAAGGCCTGCCGTTGATAAATGAGCTCTCAGAGTATGGCTTCCATGCTTGCATGAAGCGATCCAAGGCAATCACGGCTGTCATTGCAAAGGCTGCAAATGCCGTGGTTCTAGCCACAGCCATCTTGTCATCTCCCCCGAAGAAGTAACCTATCCCCCAACCAATGAGGGTCATGGCGATAAAGATCAAGACAAGAAGAATAGGGCTTACAAACAGCGAGACAAGGTTGAAAGGAACCCAGATAACTAATCCGATGGCTACCTGAACTAAAGCTAGGTTTCTGGCACGTTTGTTTTCTAGACCAACCGAAACTGCAGTTACTAGAAGAGCAAGACCTGAACCAATAACGGCTCCACCGATAATCCCAATACCAGGCTGGTTGAACCAGTTGATGGCAACCAATGTGTAAACAAGTGAAGCACTACCAACAAAAGCGGTTGCGAAAACAATAATTAGCTTTCTTCTATTTCCTTGAATGATTCCTGCCCAGAACAAACCAGAGACTATTCCTATGGCAACTAGGGCTGGCCACTCTATGTTGGGGTTCTGTAGGAAGTCGTTGAAACCAATTGCCAGGTACTGCTTCAACAAAATAGCTACCCAGAACACAGGTAGTGAGAAGAAGATAAAAGCAATCAAAGTAACGCTGTAGTCAAATCTGCTGTACTGCCTTAGAGCAGTCAAAATACCAACTGTGATACCAACAGTGATAGCGATGAAAGTTGCTGTGGTTACTAGTTGAAGAGTTGAAGAGATTGCTGCTCCAACCAAGCTTGTAACATCTTGGCCGTTTAGGTTTTTACCTAAATCAAACTGGCCGATAAAAAGTTTTAGAACTCCGCTAAGCCAAATGAAGTAGCGAAGGAAAGGGTTCACATCAAGATTTAGTTGCTCAACTCGACGAGCTATCTGCTCTTCTTTGTTTCTAGCGGTTGAGGTTCTTAGATCCTCTAACGGATCTCCAGAGTATGCGGTTAGCACATACATAAAATAGGTGGCTGCAAAAAGCACCAGAAGGGTAACGCCTAGACGTTTAAGTATGAAGCTTAGAAAGGTGTTCATGTAGATCTGTCTATTCTTTAGGGAGGGTCAAGGTGGGAAGAAACCATTTTATTTCTTCCCACCTTGCAGTGCTTTAGCTAGAAACTAGCCTTGAACAGCATTTCCCTTGGCAGTCCACTCCCAGAAGTTCCAGAAGAACATCGGAGCTAGTGGAGCAGGCACAACGCCTTCTACCTTGTTTGTGTTCCAAGCAGTGATGCCTGGGAACTGGAAGATGGTTACACCATAAGCATCAGCCCATAGTTCCTTTTCAGCGTCAAGCTTTAGAGCAATCTGCTTCGTAGGATCCATTTCGGTCTGGATTGACTCATAAGCTGCGTCAACCTTTGCGTTTGAGTAACCGTTTAGGTTGTTTCCGTTTCCAGTCTGGAAAGTAGAAATTGAACCTGATACTCCAAGGCTGGTCATCTGCCACGCAAACTCAACTGCGTCGTAGGTACCTGAACCTAGAAGTGATCCCCAGTTCTCATCACACTTGTTGATTACGTTGAAGCCAGCCTTCTTAGCTGATTCCTGGATTAGAGCGAATGTGTTTGCTCTACGGGTGTTTGAACAACCGTATAGCCACTTCACATCAACCTTGCTAACGCCAGCCTGAGCCAGAAGAGCCTTCGCACCTTCAATGTCAACTGCAGCGTATTCAGATGAACCGTTGCCAGCTGCAATCTCGTCGTAACCAGCAGCACCAGGCAAGGTTGTCTGTGAGTTGACAACGTTAGCGTTGGCGTTGATTGGCTTGATTAGCTTGTCAACGATGTCCTGACGAGGAATAGTCTTCAGGAACGCCTGTCTAACAGCTAGAGCCTTAGCTTCGTCGCCACCATATGTTGCAGCATCGAATGGACCCTTGTTGTTGAAGGTTAGGTCGATGTGCTCGTAGGTTGAGTCAGGTGTGCTGGCAAAAGTAATTCCCTTGCTAGTAACATCTGACGCCTCTAGTGCAGTAACGATGTCCGCAGTTGCTTGAGGAGAGATGACATCTACTTCACCGTTAGCAAGAGCTGTTACAGCTGCTAGTGGGTCAGCAATGATACGTACTGTGATCTTCTCAATCTTTGGTGATGGACCCCAGCTGTATCCCTTGCGTGCAGTTAGTGTTACGTACTGGTCCTTTACAAGATCAGTGATTACGTATGCACCGTTAGAAACTACAAGTGATGTGTCTTCTGGCATGTCCATGAAGTCGTAAGCTGTGCTCCAAGCAGTTGCAATTGGTGCTAGCACTGCTGAATCGTTAGCTGCAATTGCATCAAGAAGTTTCTTCTTTGCATCAGCAGCAGTTAGGTTTTCGTCCTTGAATGCCTGCTGAACTGTTACGTGAGCAGAAACACCGATACCGAAGTTCAACTCCCAGTCAACAACTGGCTTGTCATAGACCAAAGTCAATGAACGGCCATCGTCACCGATAGTTGGAGTCTTGGTGATTAGTGAAAGGTCTCCACCACATGAAGCTGAGTCGAAGAATACTCCGGCATCAAGTTCATCTTGGTTAGTGATCTCACCAGTGTTCTCATCGTAGGTTGGCTCAACGTTGTTGAAGTTACAGCTGTTAGCTGCCCATGCAAGCATCATGTCTGCTGCATCAACAGCAGTCTCATCAGACCAAGTAACGCCAGGCTTAACTGTGTACTTGATTGTTAGTGGGCTGTCTGAAACCTTTTCGTAGGTTCCGAACTGCTCGTTCTTGATGAGCTTAGGCTCTGAATCGTAGTAGTTGAATCCTGAGTTAGCTAGGTACAGAATGTTGTTGTTTGCAGTTGCGTTTCCATTACTGGTAGCGCTGTTTGCTGAATAGAATGCTTGGTTCCAAGCTACTGAAATGGTTGAACCAGCGACAACATCGCTTGCCCCTGTTGCACAACCACTCAATGCTGTGGTCACTGCAGCAACTGCCGCAACGACCATTGAGGTGCGTTTGAACTTCATAATCTTTCTCCTAATTTAGGTTTTGGCTTCGTTGAAGCCATGTTGAAACCTTACTCCTATTCTTGGCAAACAGGAACAAGAGCCCTTGCAAGCCCTAATTAGGTGCAGATTGGGGTGGGTTTACTCCCCGATTGAAGCCAAAAGCTTAGCTCTAGCCTCACGACGCTTCTTCTGCTCCTTAGGATCTGGAACAGGAACAGCAGCCAGCAAGCTCTTGGTGTATAGCTCAGTTGGCTTGTTTAGAACCTGGTCACGAGGGCCAACTTCAACAAGCTTTCCGTACTGCATAACAGCAATACGGTGAGCCAAGATGTCAACGACACCAATATCGTGAGTGATGAACAAACAAGCAAACTTTAGGCGGTCCTGAAGTTCAGTCAATAGCTCTAGGAAACGAGCCTGAACTGATACGTCAAGGGCAGAAGTTGGCTCATCAGCAATCAGAAGCTTTGGGGAAAGCGCAAGAGCACGAGCGATACCAACACGCTGTTTCTGTCCACCAGAAAGCTCGTGAGGGTAACGGTTACGGTATGAGCGAGGAAGCTCAACTGAGTCAAGTAGTTCTTCAACTCTGTTGTTTAGCTCTTCACCACTGGCTTCACCAGCCAGGAACAAAGGCTCTCCGATGCTCTCACCGATTGGCAGACGAGGGTTTAGAGATGAGGAAGGGTCCTGGAACACAATTCCTGTGTCGCGACGGATGACCTTTAGTTCTCTCATCTTCTTGCCCGCAATATCGTTACCCAAGATCTCAATCGAACCTGAGTGCACAGGTAGAAGACCAATAGCTGCACGACCAACGGTTGTCTTTCCAGAACCTGACTCCCCTACTAGACCTAGGATTTCACCTGGTTGGATAGAGAATGAAACACCATCAACTGCACGGAATGCAGGAATGCGTCCTCGCTTTGGATATTCAATTACAAGATCCTTGATTTCAAGAACAGGTTGAGCCTTAGTGGCTTCCGCAGCAAGTGTACGAACTTTAATTGATCCAAGCTTTGGAACTGCAGCAAGCAGCGACTGTGTGTATGGGTGCTTTGGCTTGTTGAAGATCACATCTGCTGTGTCCTCTTCAACTGTTAGACCGTCCTTCATAACAAGGATTCTGTCGCTGAGGTCAGCAACAACACCCATGTCGTGAGTAATCAAAAGAACAGCTGAGTTCAGCTTGTCTTTTAGGTTACGCATAAGGTCAAGAATTTCCGCCTGAACTGTTACGTCCAAAGCAGTTGTTGGCTCATCAGCAATCAAAAGTGAAGGGTCACAAGCAAGTGACTGAGCGATCATTGCACGCTGACGCTGACCACCTGATAGCTGGTGAGGGTACTTGTCGAATGACTTCGCTGGATCTGGAATTTCCACCATGGTCAAAAGTTCAATAGCGCGCTCTTTAGCCTGGTTTGGACCCATTTCAAAGTGGTTGCGTAGAACCTCAACGATCTGGAAACCAACTGTGTAAACAGGGTTCAGAGCGGTCATAGGCTCCTGGAAAATGTAAGCAACTTCCTTACCTCTGTACTTACGAAGCACGTGAGCTGGCTGGTTAAGCATCTCAACACCCTTGACCTGAACGCTACCTGATGAGCGAGCGTTAGGGGCAAGAAGGCCCATTAGACCCATGGCTGTGGTTGACTTACCAGAACCTGACTCACCCACAATGGCAAGCACCTCACCGGCTGCAACCTCGAAGTTCATGTCGATAGCTGCTGGATACCAGACACCCTCAACCCAGAACTCAACATTGAAGTTCTCGACTTTTAGAATCGGATCTTTAGTTGCCATTA
>JBILRF010000024.1:0-18849 GCA_044372795.1 Rhodoluna sp.
GGACCGCCATCGGTCGCCTCTGGTGCAATGTGTCCGATACATAAGCCGGTTGTGCCGCCTGAGAATCGTCCGTCAGTCAAGAGTAATACATCTTTACCTAAACCTGCACCCTTGATAGCTGCTGTAACGGCAAGCATTTCACGCATACCAGGGCCACCCTTAGGGCCTTCATAGCGGATTACTACTACATCTCCAGCCTTTATCTTTCCTTCGGAAAGGGCTTCCATGGCAGCAACTTCCCTATCAAATACGCGGGCTGGGCCGGTGAACTCAGCTAGAGCGAAGCCAGCTGTCTTCACAACAGCACCATCTGGAGCAAGTGAACCCTTAAGGATTTCAATGCCACCGGTCTTGTTGATTGGGTTAGACATAGCTCTGATGATCTTGCCATCAGGGTCTGGTGGGTTAATGCCAGCTAGGTTCTCAGCAACTGTCTTGCCAGTTACAGTCATGCAATCACCGTGGATTAGGCCTGCATCTAGAAGCGCCTTCATCAAAACAGGAACTCCACCAACACGGTCAACATCGTTCATTACATACTGACCAAAAGGCTTTAGGTCTCCTAGGTGTGGAACCTTGTCTGCAATTCTGTTGAAGTCATCAAGAGTTAGATCTACTTCTGCTTCTCTAGCAATAGCTAGGAAGTGCAGAACTGCGTTAGTTGAACCACCAAAAGCCATAGTCACAGCAATTGCGTTCTCCAAGGACTTCTTAGTAATAATGTCTCTTGCAGTAATGCCTTGAGCAATCAGGTTTACAACTGCTTCACCTGAACGGTGAGCCCAAGCATCTCTTCTTCTGTCCGCAGATGGCGGTGAAGCAGAACCAGGAAGGCTCATACCCATAGCTTCAGCTGCAGATGCCATGGTGTTAGCTGTGTACATTCCACCACAGGCACCTTCACCAGGACAGATAGCTCTTTCAATACGATCTAGGTCTTCTTCACTCATGGTTCCGGCCTTGCAAGCACCAACAGCTTCGAAAGCATCAATGATTGTTACTTGCTTTTCTGTTCCATCGGTGAGCTTGACCCAACCTGGGGCAATAGAACCTGCGTAAAGAAAAACAGAAGCAAGGTCTAATCTTGCAGCAGCCATCAACATGCCTGGAAGTGACTTGTCACAACCAGCAAGCAATACAGAACCGTCTAGTCCCTCAGCCTGCATAACTGTCTCAACTGAGTCAGCAATGATTTCTCTAGAAACAAGGGAGAAGTGCATACCGTCGTGACCCATAGAAATACCGTCAGAAACAGATATTGTTCCAAATTCAAGTGGATAGCCGTGGGCTGCATGAACACCCATCTTGGCTGCATCAGCCAGACGATCAAGGGATAGGTTGCAGGGAGTTACTTCATTCCATGAGGAAGCAACACCGATTTGAGGCTTTTCCCAATCATCGTCCCCCATACCGACAGCTCTAAGCATTCCTCGGGCAGCTGCACGTTCGATACCTTCGGTAACTACGCGGCTTTTAGGCTTCATATCTTTCTTCATTTACTAAGTTTAGGTCAATTTACGCACATATAAGAAGTGAGCCTTTTATGTGGTTTAGCCTAGAGATGTGCCAACACCTCAAGAGACCTTAGACAAAGAGAGCCTGGCTAGATATACCCAGGCTGCCATCACTTCAAGCCGTGAAGTAATTCGCTCATACTCAACTTCTTTTGGTTTAGCCACAAACCTTCTAGCCAAGCCAATCAGGACTCATGTTCAGAACATCTATGCCCTAGTTCGTGTAGCAGATGAGATTGTTGATGGTGCAGCGGCCGGAGCTCTAGGCCCGAATAGCCGCATTGAGTCAGGTTCACAACTGAATAACCTTGAGCAAGAAACCTATAAGGCTATGAACCTTGGTTTCAGCACAAATCTTGTAGTTCACGCATTTGCAGTAACTGCTAACCAAACTGGAATCACAAGAAAGATAGTTGAACCTTTCTTTTACTCCATGCGTCTAGATCTTCAGAAGACCAAATATGACCAAAAGGCATTTGACACCTATGTTTATGGCTCAGCTGAAGTAATTGGGCTTATGTGTTTGCAAGCCTTTATTCAAGAAAAGAACTTTGCTCCATCAGAACAAGAAACCCTTCGAAAAGGTGCTCAAGCTCTAGGAGCTGCATTCCAAAAGGTTAACTTCCTTAGAGATCTAGCAGCAGATTTTGAACAACTAGGCAGAAGCTACTTCCCTGATGTGAATGTGGCCACCTTCAATGAGGAAACCAAGATGCGATTGGTCCAAGACATTAACAACGATCTTGCTCACTCTGCAAGAACTATTCCGCTATTGCCTAGAAGCTCAAGAAGAGCAGTAGTTGCCGCTCAATTCCTTTTCACTGCACTTAACAAAAAGATCGAAAAGACTCCTGCTGAACAACTAATTCGTGCTCGCATCAGAGTCAACGACCTACACAAACTTTTTATACTTTGCAAATCCATGATCGGAGTAACACCTAAATGACCCAAAAAACCGCAATCATCGTCGGTGGAGGTATTGCAGGATTAGCAACAGCTGCAATCCTTGCTAAAGCTGGCATGAAAGTTCAACTTTTCGAAGCAAGAGAGAAAGTTGGCGGTCGCGCATACATTTGGGAAAAAGATGGCTTCACCTTCGACATGGGTCCTTCCTGGTATCTAATGCCGGATGCCTTTGACCAGTTCTTCAAGCTAATGGGCACAACAGCAGAAAAAGAACTGGACCTAGTTCGTCTAGACCCTGCCTACAAGACATACTTCGAAGGCCAAAAAGAACCTATGGTCATGCACGAGAGCTTGGCTAAGAATCTTGCTGAGTTTGAGGCAGTTGAACCAGGCTCTGCCAAGATGGTCCAGAAGTACCTAGATAGTGCTGAAGAAACATACGAGCTAGCTCTCAAGCACTTCCTTTATACAAACTTCCAGAACGTGAACTCCTTCACTCACCCAGATGTGATGAAGAAGGCAGGCACATTTGTAAAGCACCTGCTTACCTCTTTATACGACTTCTCTGCCAAGCACGTCAAAGACGAAAGACTGCGCAAGGTTCTAAACTTCCCTGCAGTATTCCTAGGAGCATCCCCTTACCAAACCCCAAGCATGTATCACCTGATGACCCACATCGATATGAATGTTGGAGTGTTCTACCCACAAGGTGGCCTGTACAAGATCATTGAAGCAATCGAAGCACTAGCTAAAAAGCATGGAGTTCAAATCCACACCAACTCTCCTGTCTCAAAGATTGAAGTGAATTCAGACGGTCACGTTAAAGGCGTAAGAGTTGGGGATGCTCTTTATGAAGCAGATGTTGTAGTTGCTAACGCAGACCTGCACTTCGTTGAAACACAACTTCTTGAGCCTAAGTATCAATCCCTGCCTCAGAAGTATTGGGACAAGAGAGTTCCAGGACCATCAGCTCTATTGATGTATTTAGGTGTGAAGGGCAAGATCGACAACCTAGATCACCACACACTTCTATACACAGATAACTGGAGCAAGAACTTCGCTCAAGTTTTCAAGAAAGCCGATGGCAAGAGCAAGGTTGCAGATCCTGCAAGCTTGTATATCTGTGCTCCTAGTAAGACAGATCCATCTGTAGCTCCTGATGGTTACGAGAACCTCTTTGTTTTGGTGCCAGCAGCAGCTGACCCTTCTATTGGTAGAGGTGGAATTGATAGAGCAGGAGATCCTGCTTTCGAAGCAGAAGCAGATCGCATAATTGAACAGATCGCTGACTGGTGCGAGATTCCTGATCTAGCAGATCGCATTGTGGTTAGAAGAACCATGGGACCAGCTAACTTCGTTGAAGAACTTAACGCCTGGTCAGGTACTGCTCTAGGTATGGCTCATACTCTTCGTCAAAGTGCATTCTTTAGACCTAAGAACCAGAGTAAGAAGGTCAAAGGTCTTTACTACGCGGGACACCACTCAATCCCAGGTATTGGTTTGCCTATGTGTCTTATCGGTGCTGAGCTTGTATACAAGCTCCTAATCGATGACAAATCAAGTGGACCAACTGAGAAAGAAATCGCACCAATTCCTGAGAATGGCTGGAAGGGCCTTAGCTAGTGGCCGAAGGTTATACCTATCTAGCAGGACTCATATTCTCTATTGCAGGTATGGTCCTAATGGATTGGCGTCACAGGACTGCCTTCAGAATCAATAAGAAAGCAGCCAGCATTGCCATCTTTGTTCCTATGGTGTTTTTCATCATCTGGGATGTAGCAGGTATCTTCACTGGCATCTTCTTTAGAGGAGACACCACTCACCTATCTGGAATACTGCTAGCACCAGAGTTCCCTATTGAAGAAATCTTCTTCCTATTCCTTTTGAACTACTCATCTCTGACCATCTTCACAACTGTTACTAAGGTCATGAAAAAGAGGGCAGCAAGATGAGCCAATTCACATACCTTGCCCTAAACCTTGTTTTCATGCTTGTGGCATTTGTTTCTCTAATCTTGATCAGCAGAAAAAACCCTTGGCGTGCCATTGGCTTCACCATGATTTGGATGATCTTGATGACGCTTGTTTTTGACAATGTGATTATTGCTTTGGGAATAGTTGGCTATGACGAAAACAAGATCAGTGGCCTTCTTCTAGGTTTAGCCCCCATTGAGGATTTCTCATACACAGTCGTGTCTGTCTTAGCTGTCGCCATTCTGTGGCATAAGTTCACAAGGACAAACAAGTGAAAGCGCTAAGTCAGCTGTTTTGGTCTTCCAGACCAATCTCTTGGATTAACACTGCTTTTCCATTTGGAGCAACGTACCTTTTTATAAACAAAGAGTTTGACCTTACCTTCTGGATTGGAACAATCTTCTTCCTAATTCCATACAACTTGCTTATGTATGGCATAAACGATGTCTTTGATTATGAAAGTGATCTTAGAAACCCTCGTAAAGGTGGAATCGAAGGTGCACTTCTAAACAAGAAGTATCACAAGCTAACTATCTGGAGTGCAGTTATAAGTTGTGTTCCATTCTTGGTTTATCTGTATGCAGTTTCTGATTTAGTTTCTGGCCTTTGGCTGACACTGTTTATCTTCACTGTGGTTGCCTATAGCGCTCCTAAGCTTCGCTTCAAGGAACGCGGCTTCATCGATTCATTTACTTCAGCAAGCCACTTTGTTGGACCGATGATCTATGCCATGTCACTAACTGGCTTAGACATGACTCAGCCTCAAGTTCTAGCAATCATCGCCGCATTTACCCTTTGGGGAGTGGCTTCACACGCTTTCGGTGCAGTTCAAGATGTGAGAGCAGATCGTGAAGCAGGTATCTCAAGTATTGCCACCATGATTGGCGCTAGAGCGACTGTCTGGTTTGCCTTTGGTAGTTATGCACTTGCTGGAGTTCTAGTTCTCAACACCACTTGGCCAGGTCCGCTTGCAGCTATTGGTGCGCTTCCATATTTACTTATTCTTTCTCCCTACCTAAATATCACAGATGCCACTTGTGAGAAAGCCAACAAGGCTTGGCGTCAGTTCATTTGGCTGAACTTCTTTGCTGGCGCTTTGGTTTCTATGATTCTTCTATAGAGAATCTTTAGGCAGCTCTTGCTGACCAATCAATCATGTATTTACTGTTGTATCCACTGCTACAGTGCTGGCAACTGTAAAGCCTTGAAGGCTTTCTATATCTAAAGTGCTCATGACCATTAGGGCATAGACCTTTGTATGGAGCATAAGCAGCTGCTATTTCTTGACCTGTGTATTTGTCATTACGATAGCCAATCTTCTTGGCGGTAGCTAGCCATTTCTTACTGTGACCTTCTTTAGGTCCACATAAGGCATGAGCAATCTCATGCAGAACAGTTTGCATAACGTCATCGATTGAATGAACCAGAGCAAGGTACTTACTGATTGTTATCTTCTTATCGTTATAAGAGCACAACCCTGCTCTTCTGCGACCATTATCAAAACCAAAGGACCACTCTCGATCTTCTAGCTTCTCAAGCATCTCTGTTTCAGCCAGTGCTCTGATGTAATACCAGCGATCAGCAACAAGACGTATCTTCTTACCTTCATTGCTTCTCGATTTCTCAACAAATCCGAAGTCTTCTAAAGCAGCAAGCAGAGACAACTGCTCAACTGAGGCCCGAGCAGTTACTTTGCCTAACTTGTATTCATCAAAGGCATAATCCAACAAGATGCGAATACCCTCGGCTACCCAAGCCATGCTCCCCTGCTGACTCTTGGATATGACTAAAGAGGCAGAAGGCCCCTGGTCTCTAAAATCTGCAAAACCAATCTGAGCTACGACCTCTAACTCGCCAGATCTTCTAACTTCCCACAAACTCTCGCCACAAGGCTCAAGCTCAAGCCCTGAACGGCTTAGCCTTTTGGTCGGTCTAGTTAGTGTCGCTATCATCGCAAAGACAGGCTAACTCCCAAAGGCCATTTGACGTTGGAGTTATCCACTATTTTATTTTGTGTGCCAGTTAAAGATTTGAACCCCCCGATTTATTGGAGGGTTCAAATCACTTAGTAGTTAGGCTTATGCGCGCTTACGTCTACCTAGAGCGAACAGAACGAAACCTGTCACAATCGCAAACAAAGCGGCCATGGTCATGTAGTCCAGTTCTTCACCTGTATCAGCAAGCTCTTCGCCACCGGTTGTCTCTTCAGGTGCTTCACAGTTCCACTGTGCATACAGTGTTGTGTTAGCAGTAAGTGTGATTGGTTCAGAATCTAGGAATGTGCTTCCTGAACCATCTGTCTTGGTGTTCCAACCCTCGAAAGTACAATCTGTCTTTACTAGGTCACCCTGCGGTGCTGCCAGGGTAACAACAGTAGATTGTGTCGTTGATGACTGCATCTGAGGAACTGATCCTTCAGATGCTTCGTTAGCATCGTACGAAAGTGTGTAAGGAGTAAGTTCAGGAGTGGTGCGTGTTGGAGCTTCACTCCATTCAGTGTCAGCGAATGTAAGGCCAAAGCTTGCTCCACCTGCCAGACGTCCCCCTAGGGTAATTGTGATTGTGCTTGCCTCGGCATACTCAACCGCAACCCAGTTCTCTTCGTTATCAGAACTAGAACTCTCACCCACTGGCTCAGCGAACTCGTAAGCTCCTCCTTGGCCAGTTGCTGTTAGGACAGATGCTGGGTTTGATGAGAGCTCGTATGCAGTAATTCCAGCAAACTGTGCGAACTGCTTGTTGTCAATGTCAACCACACGCATAGCAATGTTCTGAAGCGTAACTGCCTGGTTAGAGTCTGCTTCAACAAAGTCAAGTCTGAATGTAACTTTTCCAAGTGAAGAAGCGGCTGGGACACCCTCACTACCACTTTCACCAAAAACATCAAGGCTCAAGTTGATCGCACGACCGCTTTCATCATCTGCTTCATCAAACTCGTCCATAAGTCCGTCCGCACCATTGGTCTCGTCATCATCGCTGTCGACGTTTTCTACTGCAAGTACTGTTGCCACTGCATCAACACCTTCGAATACATCGTTATAACGGTGGCTAAAACCCAGACCTACATCTTTACCGATGTCGGCTGGCTGGATGGTTCCTGTTGTGGCACCAAAGTTCATTTCCCCTAGAGCTACGTTGATCGTGGTAGCTGAAGCTGGCTGAGCAAATACGAAGCTGCCGAACACTATTGCGACAGTTGAACTAATAATGAGTCTATTTTTCATGATTTTTATTGTACAGACTGTTTAATATCACCTCAAGCATTGACTGTGTTCTTCCCGAAAATTTCATTGAAATTGCATCTTTTGGGCCCTAATGATACAAAAGCTGGCCCCTCTAAACCCCAACTTTCTCTGGACGTCTAGCCAAAGAACCCCTTTGAGGCTCTAAGTCACAGCAACTCTGAGCATTAGAATTGCGCCAGCGGAAGGATTTTATGAGCACCCAACCAAAGATTCTTGTCATAGTGCATGACATCGATGACCACCTCAACGAGATGGCTAACCCTATTGCCGAAGCAGGCATCGTTATGAACACCTGGGATGTCCAGAATGATGGCGATGGTCTTCCTGAGATAGACACATTAGACCAATATTCAGGCATCATTTCGCTAGGTGCTCACGCAGGTGTATTAGAAGAAGCTGAACATCCTTGGATGAGCCATGAGAGAAAGATCATGGAGTGGGCTCTAGAAACAGAGACTCCACTTCTAGGTCTTTGCTTTGGTTCTCAACTTCTAGCCTCAGCTGCAGGTGCTCGAATATATAAAGCAGATGCAGGTGAGTTTGCTTGGACCAAAGTGAACATGCTTCCAGAAGCTTCAAAAGATCCGGTAATTGGAACTTTGGGTGAAACAGCAGACGCATTCCAATTTCACTATGACACTTTTGACCTACCAGAGAACGCTGTTCTTCTTGGTGAAAGTAACGGCACCATCGAAGCCTTCAGAGTTGGCTCGAGTGCTTGGGCGACACAGTTCCACCCAGAAGTGGGCCTATCTCAACAGCTAGCTTGGCTAAGCACATACCGTCGTGCATTCCTTAGAGAAGGCATCGACCTTGAAGAACAAATAGCCAAATCACATGAACTAGCAGCAAGCTACCGCAAACAAGCCTGGGACCTCTCAGAAGCTTTCGCTAAGCAGGTTCTGGCTTTCCATAACCGCTAGACCGATATTGAAGAAACCCCAGTCCTCGTGAGAAGGAACTGGGGTTTCGTGCGCTCCCCGGGAATCGAACCCGGAACCCACTGATTAAGAGTCAGTTGCTCTGCCGATTGAGCTAGAAGCGCGTATTGCCTTAGGCAACAGTTTCCAAGAATAGCAGTTAAAGCCATGGTAATCAAAGTTGGACACTTGCTAGATTAGAGCCATGGATCAACTAACTACAGGCTCTAAAGCCCCTGCTTTCAAACTAATGAACCAAGATGAGGCTCAAGTCTCTCTTTCTACTTTCAAGGGCCAGAAGGTCATTGTTTACTTCTACCCAGCTGCCTCAACCCCGGGTTGCACCAAGCAAGCATGTGACTTTCAGGAGAACATGAACGTCTTGAAGAAGGCTGGCTATGTGGTCTTGGGTGTCTCCCCTGACTCTGCTGCCAAGCTCACAAAGTTCCGCAAGGCTGAGGGCTTGAAGTTCGATTTACTAAGTGACCCAGACATGAAGGTCATCAAGGCCTATGGTGCCTTTGGTGAAAAGAGCATGTACGGGAAGATCTATGAAGGTCTGATTCGTTCAACTTTTGTGATTGATGAAAAGGGCAAGATTGAACATGCTCTTTATAACGTCAAAGCAACCGGACACGTTGCGATGCTTCGTAAGGTTCTAGGTCTTTAGTTACTGGTCGCTGCCACTACATCTTTAGTAAAGAGAGTTATAAGCACTGCTCCTGAAAGGAGCAGGATGATTACTGCTCCAATAACTGATGCTTCGTAGACGCCAAATCCAATTGCGATTTGCATTAGCTGCCAGAATGTTCCAGCACTTCTAGCCCAACGCTTTCCTTGGGTTATTGCCTTAGCTGCAAAGGTTAACCAGATGGCTGCGCCAAGGGAGACAACAATCAAAAACCCGACTGTGACAAGAGAATTTTCTTCCTCTGTGAACAAGGTCCAGATAGCAGTTCCAGCGGCTAGGTATAGAACTAGGGCTTCCAGGTAGAAGGCTAAGGAAAGGGCCTTGAGGGTCCGCTGAATTGATGATTTAGGCATAGATACAAGCCTAAATCGGGTATTTACAAATGGGCCTCAATGTGAAAATATAGGTCTTGTCGCCATCGCGAACAAATCATGAAATTAGTACTGATTTAGCTCTTTACGGTGACAATTCTTATTCGATCTAAGGAACATAAATATATGGAACTGCCATGGCTAACCGAAGCTCGCTGTCGAACAGAAGACCCAGAACTGTTCTTTCCAGTGGGAAACACGGGCCCAGCAGTAGACCAGATCGAACAAGCAAAAAGTATTTGTAGAGAATGCAAAGTGGTTAACCACTGCCTCGAATATGCCATCAAAGAAAACCAGGACAATGGTGTTTGGGGCGGTCTTTCAGAAGATGAGCGTAAGTCTCTAAAGCGCAAATACGCAAGAGCTCGCCGTTCAGCCTAGGCTATCGGAACCTCTAAGCTCACGGTTGTTCCTCCGGTTTTATCCGACTTGAAATCTATCTTTCCCCTGAGTTCACCTTCAGCTAGGGTCTTCACAATCTGAGTTCCAAGACCGGTTTGAATCTTGCCTGGCTCAATGCCAACCCCATCATCAGCGATGGTAATAAACAACTTCTTAGACTTTCTAGTGGCCGTGACAGTCAAGTGACCAGTCTTATTTGCTAGTCCATGCTCATAGGCATTGGTCACAACTTCAGTAATAACAACTGCTAGTGGTGTGGCTATTTCTGAAGGTAGTCTGCCAAACTTACCGATTCGAAGGTTAGTCACCTTGGCGTTATAGCCAGCAGCTAACTCCCCTACTAGTGCAATGATTCGGTCAAAGATCTCATCAAAGTTCACATCCTGAGCAAGGCCTTCAGATAGCGAGTCATGCACAACAGCAATGGCTGCTACCCGTCTTTCAGCATCACTTAGGGCTTCTAAAGTTTCAGGAGACCTGCTTCTTCGGCCCTGGATGCGAAGCAAGCTGGCTACTGTTTGTAAGTTGTTTTTCACTCTGTGATGGATCTCACGGATGGTTGCATCCTTGGTTACAAGCTCTCGCTCTTGCCTTCTAAGTTCTGTCACATCTCGACAGAGCAAAATCGCTCCGGTGTTGATTGAGTCCTCGAAGATAGGTATAGATCTAACTGAAAGAGCAGCGGAGTTACCTTCTATATCGGCACGCCAAGCAACTCTTCCAGAGACCACCATTGGAAGACCCTCATCGACGTTTCTTCTATCTTTGTTGAGTTTGTTGGTGACCTCCAAAAGCGATCTGCCTTCAAGTTCACCGTCAACCCCTAGTTTCTGAAATGCAGATATGCCGTTAGGGGAAGAAAACAAGACCATACCTTCAGCATCAATATGAACCAGTCCATCGTTAACACGAGGAGTTCCTCTTCGAGGAGCACTTTGTTCAGAGGCAACAGGGTAATTGCCATCAACCACCATGTTCAAAAGTTTTTCACCTAAAGCAGAAAGACTGATTCTAGTTTTTGTTGGAGCAGCTGCATCACCTAGGTTGACGTGTTTAGTAACAACAGCGATAGGGCTAGGTGTGATATCAGTTCCACTTGAAGCATTCAGTCTTCTAAAAACTGGAACAGCGCTCAATCGTGCTGGCATTCCCTGATATTTATCTAGTTGACCAAATTCAACCGGTTTACCAGTTTTGAAAGCTTTGGCAACCAATTGAGCCCAAGCCTTTTCAACTGGCTTACCTGTTATGTCTCTATAAAAAACTGTTGCAGCTGAAGAAGGTCTTGCATGCCCTGCTGCGATGAAACCGTTCTTGCCATCTGAAATCCACAGCACAAGGTCAGCAAAGCTTAGGTCTGCAATAACCTGCCAGTCACCAACTAAGGCATGAAGCCACTCAATATCAGCAGCATGGGTTTGACCATTTTGCTTCATTAGATCGGTAAGTGTGGACACGCTTAAAGTTTAGCCACGCTCCTTCTAGAAGCTGAACCCACCAGTAACTGCTTAGCCAAATCAGCTATTGCAACCCTTGCTGGTGATGACCTTTTTAGAAGTGCCAGCGGTAACCCATTGAGCATGGCCTTATCTATGTTCTCCCTATCCTCTGGGATAAACACATCAACTCTTAATTTGGCAAGGGTCATATAGGTTTCCTCAAGTTCATCTTTAGCCGCTTTCCCTAAAGCTGTAGTCCTGAATCTATTCACTACAACAAAAGGATTTATTGCCACATCTAATTCACCCAGAAACTCTTTGGCTAAAAGAAATCTTTGGGCAGCAACAGGGTCACAGCCAGAAAGCATGACTACCTTGCCTGCTTTGCTAAGAATGCTTTTCAGCAAAGTATCTCTGTTTAGTTCAGGAGAAATCATGCTTGAAGGATGAAACAGGTTTGATTTAGATGTTGTAGCTTGAGCCAGATCAACTACGACGTGATCCACCACTCCCCTTAGATCGCTAAGTAGTTTCTCAAAACGTTCCGGTGTTACCTCAGGCCAGCGGTGAGGGGAAGAGAGCCCCGGCATAAAGCTAAGTTCATTCCTCCCTAAAGAAACAGAAATAGTTAGCCGTTTATATTCATCTAGGCTCAATCTGTTTTGTTCAGCAAGCCTCAGACAAGCAGATAACCCAGCAGGGGTATCTACTAACCCCATACTCAAGGCAAGTGAGGGAGCTAAAGTATCTAAATCAATCAGCAGGACAGATTCTCCAGCTAGCGCTAATTCAGCTGCCACATTAACGGCCACTGTGCTCTTACCAGGAGAACCTGCTGCTCCCCATATTGCAATCACATTTACTGGGTAGGCAGGTTCTTTAGGTTTGATTACTGTTGGTGCTTGGCTGTCGCCAACTACTGCTAAATGTGCTCTTCTACCCCGAACCTTGGTTTCCATGGTTGCCATTAGTTCTGTGACCTGATGCCCACAAGAGTTGATTTTCTAGCAATGGCTGAAACTACAGAACGAATCTCGGCAGCAGAAATACAGACCTCTAAGCTTTGAACTCCCTGACTAAAACTGTCTGTTGATTGCTTGATGCTAATCAGTTCACCGGCTGTAACAACTTGGATTGGTATTGACTCTAAGGAGTTAGTTGCATCAGCAGCCCAGAGATCAATCCTGTCCCCTACCTTTACTGTGCTGGCTAGGCCAATGCCTAGCTGAACCACTAGGTCAGAACACTCTGTACTTCTAGTTGGAGCAATGGCACTCAAGGGAATAAGTTCGCCCGGGCTTACAGGCCTTATAAGTACCCATTCAGCTAGGTTCAAGCCTTCTTCAGTGTAGGAACTCTGATTCTCACCAAGATTCATAGCGACGCTAATCAGGTTTGCTTCAGATAGCTTCATTGAAGACGAAATGTTCGTGCTTGCTACTAGATACTTCTTCAATGGAACTTCTGAGTTAGCTAAGAGTAGCCATGAGGCAGCCGCTATAAGGCTTAGAGAGATTGCAAACAGTATCCGATTTCTTCTTGACCCTATGCGGTTGTTAAGTTGAACACTTCGTTTGCGTTTTCGCATGAACATAGACATTGAACTATGTTGCTCAAACTTTGGATTCGATGCTTAGCTTTTCCACAGCTAGATAATCGATGTTCTTCATAGGTATCCAGAACACCAAGCCTTCATAACTTATGAACTCAATCTGATTTCCTATAACACTAGTTATGAAACCAATTTGCTCGGAGTTTGCTGCTCCTAAACCGATACTGAGTGCTGTTCCAATTAGATGTGCTTCAATGATGGTCTTGATGGATAACTTGGCTTGTTGCAAGCTAGTGCCGGAATCTTGGGGTTGCAGATAGTCGTAGTGCTGGATGATTAGCCAAGTGCTTCGAGATCTTCTGTTTTGAAAACCAGCAATAAAGTCTTTGCCAAGAAGTGGCAGAGCCAGTTGTATGTCGGCTGTATTGACTCTAACTACAAGTGCTGACTTACAGAACTCTATAGTTGCTTCCTCTGCTGTTTGCACCTTGCTAGCAAAGTAGCCCTCTGCTTCTAGGTCCTCGATTAGCGCATCTAAGTTCATAATGAATTAATGCCAGAGATGGTTGTTTGAGTTCTTGATTTTCCACAGGCTGAAATGGAGTATTGGCGAATAAGTGATTTTTCGGTATTTTGGCTTTATTCGTGCTTTGGGGGAAAGTGAAATGCTAAATGAACGCCGTTTCTTCTGCACGAAAAAGAGTAAGCACACCCCTAGATTCAGATGATTACTTTGGTATTGAGTTTGCAAAGAGCAAAGACCTTGGTGATCCAAGGCCTGTTCTAGCCTTTCTGGCTCAATCGGTTATTGAGACTTTGGCTGGCATCAGAGACATCGAGCAATGCGCCAGATGGCTCTCTGACGGCGTTTATCAGCAGCTTCGACAGAAATCTCTAGCATCAACAAGATCAAGGGCTGAAAGCAATGTCAGGCAGTTAAGGCCAAACTTAGCCATAGGCAAGATATCAGTTTTCAGCCCTAGAGATGGCGTTATAGAGGGCGTAGTCATTGTTCACAACATGAAAAGAGCAAGAGCTGTGGCAATAAGGCTAGAAGGTTACAACGGCCGTTGGCGAGCCAAAAGCGTTGCTGTTCTATAGAGAACTACTTCTTAAAGAATGAACTTCCAGGGGTGTTCTCTGGAGGATTCTTACCTTCAGTCTTAACCTCAGTTTCGCCTTCTTCAGTTGGAGCTGAGAAGGTTAGATTCTGAACTGGTGGAGCCTGCTCAATTTGAACATCTAGGTTGAATAGGAAACCGATAGATTCTTCCTTGATTGCACCCATCATCTGAGTGAACATGTTGAAGCCTTCACGTTGGTATTCAACTAGTGGATCACGCTGAGCCATCGCACGAAGACCAATACCTTCTTTCAGGTAATCCATCTCGTATAGGTGATCGCGCCACTTTCTATCAAGCACTGAAAGAACTACTCTGCGCTCAAGTTCGTGCATCGCAGCTTCTCCAACAGTTTGTGAACGCTTTGCATATGCAAGGCGAGCATCAGCAAGAATCTCTCTTGTCAACCAAGCCTTAGTCAGCCTTGATCTAGTTCCAGCCTCGGCAAGAACTTCTTCAACTGTGATGCCAATTGGGTAAATGGTCTTAACATCGTTCCAAAGAGTTTCAAGATCCCAGTCGGTTCCAGCATTCTCAACAATTTGTGAATCAACAATGTTGGTAACCACGTCTTCTAGGAAAGTATCGATACGACCGGTTAGGTCATCTCCGCTGAGGATTAGTTTACGGTCAGAGTAGATAGCTTCACGCTGACGGTTTAGAACATCGTCATACTTCAAAACGTTCTTACGAGTTTCAGCGTTTCTAGCTTCAACCTGTGACTGTGCTGAAGCAATAGCCTTTGAAACAACACCTGACTCAATTGCCATATCATCTGGAACATTGCCTCTGTTCATTAGAGCAGCAGCTGCTCCTGAGTTGAACAAACGCATAAGATCATCGGTTAGCGATAGATAGAAACGTGACTCACCTGGGTCACCCTGACGACCTGAACGACCACGTAGCTGGTTATCAATACGTCTTGACTCGTGACGCTCTGTACCAAGGACATACAGACCACCAACTTCAACGACCTTGGCAGCTTCTTCAGCAACCTGAGCTTTGATCTTCTCGTAGGTTTCTGCCCAAGCTGCTTCATACTCTTCAGGCTTCTCAACAGAATCAAAGCCCTTCTTAGCAAGTGCTTCGAAAGTTAGGTACTCAGAGTTCCCACCGAGCATTACGTCAGTTCCACGACCAGCCATGTTGGTTGCCACTGTTACAGCCCCTAGGCGACCTGCCTGAGCAACAATTGCTGCTTCACGAGCGTGGTTCTTAGCGTTTAGGACCTCGTGGCGAACTCCACGCTTAGCCAGAAGCTTAGATAGGTATTCGCTCTTTTCAACGCTTGTGGTACCAACTAGGACTGGCTGACCGGTTGCGTGACGAGCTGCGATATCTTCAACAACCATTGCAAACTTCACAGCCTCGTTCTTATAGATCAGATCTGACTGGTCTTTACGAATCATTGGTCGGTTGGTTGGAATTGGAACAACACCTAGTTTGTAGGTGCTCATGAATTCAGCAGCTTCAGTAGCTGCAGTACCGGTCATACCGGAAAGAGTCTTATACAAACGGAAGTAGTTCTGCAAAGTAACGGTAGCCAAGGTCTGGTTCTCAGCCTTAATGGTTACACCTTCTTTTGCTTCAATGGCTTGGTGCATACCCTCGTTGTAACGACGGCCCTCAAGAATACGTCCGGTGTGCTCATCAACAATCAGCACTTCACCCTTCATGACAACGTAATCCTTGTCACGCTTGAATAGAGCTTTAGCCTTTAGCGAGTTGTTCAGGAATGAGATCAAAGGAGTGTTAGCTGCTTCGTAAAGGTTTGAAATACCTAGGTAATCTTCAACACGGGTAATACCTGGTTCCAAGATTCCAACGGTGCGCTTTTTCTCATCAACTTCATAATCAATTACTGGCTGAAGCTTTTCGGCGATCTTGGCAAACTCGTTGAACCAACGGTTAGCCTCTCCTGCCGATGGGCCAGAGATGATTAGCGGAGTTCTTGCCTCATCAATCAGAATCGAGTCAACCTCGTCAACGATTGCAAAGAAGTGTTCGCGCTGAACAATGTCCCCTGCGCTCTGAGCCATGTTGTCACGAAGGTAATCAAAGCCATACTCGTTGTTAGTTCCATATGTGATATCGCACAGATACTGCTCTCTTCTAACCTCTGGGCTCTGGCCAGAAAGAATGATTCCTGTGCTCATGCCTAGGGTTCTAAACACACGACCCATAAGTTCACCCTGGTATTCAGCCAAGTAGTCGTTAGTTGTAACAACGTGAACACCACGGCCAGCAATTGCGTTTAGGTATGCAGGCAAGGTAGCCACCAGGGTCTTACCTTCACCAGTTTTCATTTCAGCAATATTTCCCAAATGCAGTGCAGCTCCACCCATGATCTGAACATCGAAGTGACGCATGCCAAGGGTTCTTCTGGAGGCTTCGCGAACAGCCGCAAAAGCTTCAGGCAACAACTCATCTAGTGTTTCCCCTGCAACATATCTCTCTCTTAGGGAGGCTGTTTCATGCAGTAGGTCTTCGTCGCTAAGGGCTACGAAAGCGTCCTCTAAGCCGTTTACTTGAACAACGATTGCTCTCAACTTGGCAAGAATCTTGCCTTCACCAGCTCGCAACAGACGATCAACAATTGATGCCAAGGTTAACTCCAAACACTATTCGGGGGGTTCTCTTCCATCTTAGACGGCATCCTAGAGCCAATTTCCCCCTATAAACACGGGCTATCTGGCTCCAGCCCTAGCAAATACGCAGAAACCAGCAGGCCTAAGCCCTGTGGCCTCAAGACACCTAATTGCCTCACTTAGGGTCGCTCCAGAGGTAAGAACATCATCTACCAGTACTATTTGTCGACCCCTAGGCCCAAAGCCTCTCAGATCGGCTCTAAACGCCCCTGCCATATTAGAAACCCGTTCCTGCCCTGTTAGCCCAACCTGGTCAAACCTAGGTTTGGCTGAAATCAAAAGCTCTCGGTAGCTACTGCCATCTACTTTTCGGGCCAGTGCCTTAGCCAGCAACGAGGTGTGTGAAAAGCCTCGCTTTTTTGTATTCATTTTTGAAGATGGCACAGGAACAAAAACAGCGGGTCCGAAACTCTCAGGCAGGCTCTCAACGATTAGATCAGCCAGAGTGGGGATGAGGCTTGTTAGGCCCTTCTCCTTGATTGCATTAACCATCAGTGCTGCCTCCGAATCATATTCGGAGATTGAGAATCCCCTAACACCTAAAACTTGAGAAGACTTAGGGTTCGGCACAAAACCAGTTTTGCATTTGGAGCACATAGGAGCGCCGAGTTTCTCACACAAAACACATTTGGTTGGTAGAAGAAAATCTAGAACTTTGCTCACTTCAAGAAGTATGAAGTCAAATCAATAGATAGGACTCTATTTAGTTCTAACTGTTGATAACTTCAAGCGGTAATGGAGATTCCAAATCAGTAATGTCGTGACGCTTAGGAATAGTTAATCTAAAGCAAGCACCAACTCCAGGTTCAGCTGTTACTTCTAGTTGACCTAAATGCAGTTGGGCATCTTCATAAGAGATTGCTAAACCTAAACCGGTTCCACCGGTAGTTCTCTTTCTTGAAGGGTCTGCTCTCCAGAAGCGATCAAAGACCTGAGTGATTTCTTCTTGGTTCATTCCAATGCCGCGGTCTGTCACACTAACTGCAACTGCCTTTTCATTCTGGGCAACACGAATGAGTACTGGCTTACTCTCACTGTGTTCAATGGCGTTGGTTAGAAGATTATTGAGGATTCTCTCAATACGCTTTGAATCCACCTCTACTTGAACAGCCCCCGAAGGAATATCTGCCTCCAGGTAAACACCTTTAGAGTCAGCAAAAGGCTGAATCGAAGCTAAGCAGTGCCCAACTATTCCATTCATGTCATGCACCTCAAACACAGGTTCGATGCCTTCAGCGTCATATCTTGAGATTTCAAGAAGGTCAGCAAGCAACAGGTCAAAGCGATCCATCTGGCCATGAAGGTTCACAATTGAACGTTCGGTGAATTCAGGCAAACCCTCTTTGTGTTCATTCAAATAGTCAGCTGCAAGCTTCATTGTTGTTAGCGGTGTTCTAAGTTCATGAGAAACATCAGAGACAAAGCGCTGCTGCATCTTTGAAAGCTCGCCCATGGCGGTTATCTTCTCTTGCAGGCTGTCGGCCATGTGATTGAAGGAGGTTGCCAGAACAGCTGCAACATCTGTTCCTCGAACAGCAAGCCTTCTATCCAAATCCCCGTTGGCCAATAGCTCACTGGCATCCGCTGCTTCTTGAACCGGCCTAACTAGCCAACTGGTAACAACAAACGAGAAGAAACCAATAATCATCAGGGTGACAAAACCACCAAGCACTAGGGTTCTTTGAACAAAGAGCAATGTTTGCTGCTCGTTATACATGTCATAAACCAAATAAAGTTCGTACTGATGCCCACCAGGCAATATGAACTTCTGCCCAATCAAAATAGCTGGGGTTGATTCGCCAAGCCTTTGAATCTGAATCGTTCTGGTTTGTAAGCCAACTTCATTAGTTACTTGTTTTCTGAAATCAGTTGTAATCAAACTTAAATCCATGCCGGCAGAAGTAGGACTGGAGAGATTCTTAGCATTGGTTTGAGACTCGCTGTGTAGGAAAGCCACTTGCCTGGTTTGTGAAACACCGATTGATTCAAGTTCAGGAACCACTTCATCAAGAGCTCGCTCTAAACGCCAGCTACCTTGAGCGGAAACTCCCTCAAAGATTCTAGAAA
>JBILRF010000025.1:0-17988 GCA_044372795.1 Rhodoluna sp.
GTGTTGATTGTTATGTTCTGGGCGGTAAGAGTGTTAGTCCATTTAGAAGTTTTTGGATTGAATAGTGCAACTCTGCTTGCACAAGATTCTCCGGTGTAATCCATGTAGCTAACAGCAAATCCAGCTGCCAAACCAACTATTTCACTTTCACGTTGATCACGTACTGTTCCAAGAAACTTGAGGTTTGGCCACTTGGCGCTGTTTTTAGTCGCAGCCACACGGAAATCAATTTTCCTGAGGGCACTCGAGGATCCAACCATGACGGCAAGCCTGCCTGATTCATCAACGGCAATCTTGAAATCAGAATATCCACAGTTGGCTGTAGAAAAATCTTCACAATTTCTACCAGTTACTCTAAGAGGCTTGGTAACTGCAAACTCTTTAGACCAAGTAGTTCCATTCTTTGAAGTACGACCAACAATTTGATCGGTTGTAACAGCGCCCTTTACTGTTCGCTTAATCCAAGCAGCGAACAACTGCCCTTTTTTGTTGGCTACAACTCTTGGTGCTGTGTCGTTGTAAAACGGTGAGTGAGCAGCCGCCTTGTTTAGAGTGATTACCTTGCTGAATCTGTTCTTTGAATCAAGGAGCCTTGTCTTTAGCCAAAACACGCCATTGGCTCTCTCTTCTGACCATGTGACAAGATTTCTATCCCCAGGCAGAGGAATCGTTTCTGAGAATCCTGCAACTCCATTGATTTTTGCGACAAGTATTCTCTCGACGTGAGAGATGGGAGGAGCGGTATCACCTGCTGCAGAGAGTGTGGATGTGAATAGGGCTGCAGTTAGCAGTAATACGAACAGTTTTTTCATTTTGGCTCCTCAAAGGTTAAGGCTAGTGCCCTTAATCGATAATACGAACAGCTACCTTGGGTAGGCTGAAGGTATGAACGAATTCCCTAGAATCTCTCATCGAATTGGCTCTATTGCTGAGTCAGCCACCCTAAAAGTTGATGGCAAGGCTAAGGCTTTGCAGGCAGCCGGTAAGCCAGTTATTTCTTATGCCGCCGGTGAACCTGACTTCCCAACACCAGCACATATTGTTGAAGCTGCTGTTCTTGCAGCCAGAGATCCTAAGAACCACCGTTACACACCAGCGGTAGGTCTGCCAGAACTTCGTGAAGCTATTGCTCACAAAACAAAGATTGATTCAGGAACTGAAGTAACAGCGGCTCAAGTAGTAGTTACTAACGGTGGTAAGCAAGCTGTTTATCAAGCGTTTGCGACACTACTTGATCCGGGTGATGAAGTTCTAGTTCCAACACCGTTCTGGACAACTTACCCTGAAGCCATTCACCTTGCCGGTGGAGTGCCAGTTGAAATCTTCTCGGGTAGTGAGCAGAACTATCTAGTAACTGTTGATCAACTTGAAAAAGCTAGAACCCCTAGAACCAAGGTTCTCCTATTTGTTTCTCCATCAAACCCAACTGGTTCAGTTCACTCACGTGAAGAAGTTGAAGCCATTGGTAAGTGGGCTCATGAGCATGGTCTTTGGATCATTACTGATGAGATTTATCAGAACCTTACCTATGACGGTTTGAAGGCTTATTCAATTACTGAAGTTGTTCCAGAACTTATTGACAGAACCATCATGGTTAATGGTGTTGCCAAGACTTACGCCATGACTGGTTGGAGACTGGGATGGATGGCAGGGCCACTTGATGCAATGAAGGCAGCTGCTAACTTACAGTCACACCTTTCATCAAACGTTTCTAACATCAGCCAGCGAGCAGCAATAGCTGCTCTAACTGGTCCTCAAGATGAAGTTCTAGCAATGCGTGATGCTTTTGATAGAAGAAGAATTCTTGCCGTTGATGAACTAAACAAGATCTCAGGTTGGGTAGCACCAAAGCCACAGGGTGCTTTCTATGTTTACTCTGATGTGACTGGACTACTTGGTAAAGAGTGGGGCGGCAAGAGAATTGAAACTTCGCTTGAGCTTTGTGATTACATGCTGGATGCAGCTGAAGTAGCTCTTGTGCCAGGAGAAGCATTCGGACCTTCGGGATACGTAAGGCTTTCTTATGCTCTAGGTGATGCACAACTTCTTGAAGGTATCCAGAGACTTCAGAAACTATTTAGCTAAGTCTTTTTGATTCAGCAATTAGTTCATCCCAGTTGTTCGGCACTTTGCCAGATTCCAACATTTTTCTGAAGACTTGATACGCATCTGTCTTTGATCCATAGGCACGCAAATTCGCTGGATCATTTACCCACGCATACACAATGATGTTTCTAATGCTGCTATACCTAAAGAAGATTCTGTATTGCTGTAAAAACTTAGCCCTAAACCAAAGTCGGTATTTTTGTCCAAGGGCGTTCCCTAATCGAAAGTCGGCTGAGGCGGGGTTTTGTGGGATTTTTTCTGTAATCATGCGAGTTAGAGTGAAATGGCGTTTTACGTCTGAGTGACTTATCCAATTGACTTCGGCTTTAGCCTTCGCATCTGCCATTTTCTGCCTCGAGATTTCAAGTTGTGTCATAAATGCTGGGTGGGCAAGCAATGACCATTCCGTCGCGGGCATTTAGAGTTCCTCGTCTTCGGGCAACGCCTCATCTATGTCGAAAGGCAATGGCTGGGCCCTGAATTCGGCCAAGGTGGGCGGGAATCCAGGAACGCCAACACCCCTTGCTCCCGATAATTCGAAGACCATGTCTTCGTACCATTTATCGTCCAAGGGGATTAGGCGTTCGGGATGTTCGAGCATGTCTCTCTCAAGAAAGTCCAGCCACTGATCAAATACAGGGTCAAAGTGCTCTGCCTCTGCTGCCTTCGATTTTCTGACTTTTATACCCCCAGACTCGTCCAGTATCCACTCCAGCTTGTCTCGCTTGTTGAGCCCTAGCAGTTTGCGTACTCTTGCTGGGACTGTGGTTTGGTAGCGATCGGTGAGGCTTGACTCGAGTTCGTTTTCGTCCATGCCGATATGGTAATGCATGTGCATTACCTAAACAAGCACCAGGATCGCCCTTTGCATTTAGAGGCTCTCAGGGCTAAACTCGGTAGAGGTAGTTTGACAACTGCCCCAAGCCTAATCTGGCAAATTTAATCATTTTAGATATCAATCTATTAGTGTGCCTATTTGCCGAGGAAGCGCACTGAAGTAAAGGGCAGTGGCTCAATTGGTAGAGCAGCGGTCTCCAAAACCGCAGGTTGCAGGTTCGAGTCCTGTCTGCCCTGCAAGCAATGTCACAGCTGTGATATTGAAAAGTAACATCAGCACTAACTGAAAGAAGAGAAATGTCAGAAGAACTAGAACAGGCATCCGAAGACTTAGTTGAAAAGTCCAAGGCCAGTCGCGCTGCTGCACGCGGACCTATTGGTCGCATCATTCTTTTTATTCAGCAGGTTATCGCTGAGTTACGCAAGGTCAACAAGCCAACCTACACAGAGCTACGTAACTACACCGGAGTTGTTCTAGGTTTCGTAGTTGTAGTCATGGTTATGATCTTTGGTTTTGACTTTGTATTTGGCCAGGGAGTCATCTGGCTTTACACAGCTTTCGATACCACCAACTAATTTTTAGCAACAACTAACTAAGGAAACACGTGACCGATTTCGAATCAGAGCAGAACCAGCCAGAAGCGACCAACCTAGAGGTTGAGTCATCTGACTACGCTGAAACTGACCCTGCTTACATTGATGACACCAACGCTGATGAGCAATCAGCTGAGGAACTAGCTCTTCACGTTGAAACCGATGTTGAAGTTGCAGCTGAATCTGAAACTGCAGCAGCACAAGACATTCACGAAGCAGCAGTTGCAGAAGACGAAGACCCTTATGCTGCATTCAAGAAGGAACTTCGCGAGCAGCCAGGTAAGTGGTTCATCATTCACTCATACGCAGGTTACGAGAAGCGTGTGAAGCAGAACATTGAAAACCGTATGCTCTCAATCGTTGGTGGAGACGCTATCTACCAGATCGAAGTTCCAATGGAAGAATCCATTGAAATCAAGAACGGTCAGAGAAAGCTTGTAACCAAGGTTCGTATCCCAGGTTATGTTCTAGTGCGCATGGACATGAACGAAGACTCATGGTCTCTAGTTCGTGGAACTCCTGCTGTAACAGGCTTTGTCGGTCACAGCGAGTACCCAAGCCCACTGCGTCCTCAAGAAGCATTCGAGATGCTAAAGACTCTTTATGTTCTACCTGAAGAAGCAGCAGCTAAGGCAGCAGTCAAGGGTGGAGCTAAGGGTAAGCAGAAGTCAATCCCTGTTAACGTCAACTACACACTTGGCGAAAGCATCATGATCAAGGAAGGTTCCTTCGCTGGTCTTCCTGGAACCATCAGCGAAATCAAGCCAGAAAGCGGCAAGCTTATTGTTCTGGTTTCATTGTTCGAACGTGAAACTCCTGTTGAACTTGCCTTCGACCAGGTCTCAGCTCTCGTATAAAGATTTACAAACCTAAAACCAAAGGAAACTAACAAATGGCACCGAAGAAAAAAGTAACCGGCATGATCAAGTTGCAGATCCAAGCAGGAGCAGCTAACCCAGCTCCACCGATTGGTCCTGCCCTAGGTCAGCACGGTGTGAACATCATGGAATTCTGTACTGCATACAACAATGCAACTGCAGACCAGCGTGGAAACGTTGTTCCTGTTGAGATCACTGTGTATGAAGACCGTTCATTCACATTCATCCTGAAGACTCCACCAGCAGCTGAGCTAATCAAGAAGGCAGCTGGAGTTGCTAAGGGTTCATCTACTCCTCACACCGTGAAGGTAGCAAAACTTACTCGCGAACAGGTTCTAAAGATCGCCGAGACCAAGATGTCTGACCTCAACGCCAATGACGTTGAAGCAGCAGCAAAGATCATCGCTGGTACTGCCCGCAGCATGGGTATCACCGTCGAAGGTTTCTAGTAACAAAATAAACAAACGGAAGTGGGAGAGTCGCGCGCGACTCGTTACACCACAACTGTGACCAACTACAAAGAAGGAAAAGCAGAATGGCTAAGCGCTCAAAGGCATATATTGCCGCAGCACAGAAAATCACTGAAGGTAAGTTATACACACCTGCAGAAGCAGTAACTCTAGTAAAAGAGACTGGAACATCTAAGTTCGATGCAACTGTTGAAGTTGCAGTAAAGCTTGGTGTTGACCCTCGTAAGGCTGACCAGATGATCCGCGGCACCGTAGGGTTGCCTCACGGAACTGGTAAGACAGCCCGCGTTATCGTATTCGCAACCGGTGCAGCTGCAGATGCAGCTCGTGAAGCAGGTGCGGATGAAGTCGGTGGCGACGAGCTAATCGAGAAGGTTGCAGCTGGTTGGACAGACTTCGACTCAGCAGTATCAACACCTGAACTTATGGGTAAGGTTGGTCGTCTTGGTAAGGTTCTAGGTCCTCGTAACCTAATGCCAAACCCTAAGACTGGAACTGTTACACCAGATGTAGCTAAGGCTGTTACTGACATCAAGGGTGGAAAGATTGAGTTCCGCATTGACAAGCAGTCAAACCTTCACTTCATCATTGGAAAGATCTCTTTCACCAAGGAACAACTAGGCGAGAACCTAGCTGTTGCTCTAGATGAAATCTTGAGACTAAAGCCTTCATCTTCAAAGGGTAAGTACCTATTGAAGGCATCTATTGCAACAACATTTGGTCCTGGTATCCCACTAGACACCAGCGTTACCAAAGTAGAGTTCTAAAAAGTTTTACCTAACGTTCAATAACGAAAGTTAGGCTGAAGGACCAGGAGAAATCCTGGTCCTTCATCATCTTGTTAGCAGTTCGTAGAAGTACGAATGTAGATCGAAAGGTTGGGATATTGGCAACAGAACCGTTTGGTGCAGCCACTCTGCTTGATACAAAAGATCCAATGGGACTGCGTGCAACCGCACCCTTACTAGACGCGTGGATACGCGATATGGAGACAGACAGATCTCCCTTCCAAATACCTGGCCACAAAGGCCGCACTAATCTAACTGGTCCCATCGTTGATGGCGATATCCCAGTTCTTCCGGGTAACCACCCTTACCGAATCTCTCCTTCACTAATTCTTGAAGCAGAAAAACTTGCTGCTGATCTTTGGGGAGCAGACCTATGTCGCTTTGGTGTTAACGGATCTTCTGGTTCTAACCACGCAGCAGTTATGGCGGTAGCTGGTCCTGGCGACAAAGTTATTGTTTCAAGAACTCTTCACAAATCAGTTTTAGTTGGCATGGTCTATGCAGGTGTAATTCCTGTTTGGGTAAGACCAGAGATCAACCCAGCAACAGGTTTACCTGAGTATCTTCCATCATCAAGGTTGAGAGAAACTCTTGAGCAGCATCCCGATGCCAAAGCAGTTCTTATCGGTGAACCTTCATACGTTGGAACCATGTCTAACATTCCAAGACTTGCCAAGGTTTCACACGAGTTCGGCATACCTCTAGTTGTTGATGCTGCTTGGGCAGCTCACTATGGTTTCCACCCAGAACTACCTGAGCACCCACTGGCTGAAGGTGCAGACATTGTTGTTACCTCAGCGCACAAGACTCTTCCTGCCTGGTCACAAGCAAGCTTTGTATTAGTAAGAGAAGGATTAGTAGATCTAAATAGATTCAACAAAGCTTTTGATTCAACTCAGACAACATCTATGTCAGGAAGAATCCTTGCCTCTATTGATGCATCCCGTGCTCTTCTAGAAAAGCACGGCTTCGACCTTATTGACCCAATCATTGATGCAACTGAAAAGGGCAGAGCAACATTAGTTGCTAACGGCATTGATGTTATTGATGGTGAATACATTGACCCGCTAAAGCTTGTAATCATGCTTCCTTCAAGTGGAGCTGATGGCAACCTAGTTGAGCAAGATCTACTAAATGCCAACATCGATGTTGAGATGGCTAACCGAGACCTAATTATTCCAATGATTACCTTTGCTGACACCCCAGAACTAATTGAAGATCTAGTAGACAGAATTATTGTTTCTGTAAACAAACACAGGGGAGAACCAAGATCTGTTTCAACAGCAGCAGTGTTCTCTATAGTTCCTGAAGTTGTGGTGAGCCCTAGGGATGCATTCTTCTCTAAACAAGAAGTAGTTACAGCAGATAAAGCAGTTGGTCGAGTATCAGCAGAGATGATCTGCCCTTACCCACCAGGTGTTCCAGTGCTATCTCCTGGCGAAAGAATTACTCAACAAGCTCTAGATGCACTATTTGAGGCTAGAGATACTGGTGTGAGAATTGCATTCGCTGCAGATAGAACTCTAGAAACTTTTGTAGTTCTGCCTGAGTAGTTAATCTTCTAATTCTTCTCTACTCCGTCTGAGCATTATCACGCATTCGACATTCTCTAGTCGATCCTCAGACCACTGCAAACGTCTGCGAAGCTTCCATGTGCACAGCCAAAGCACACTCTTACCCCGAGGATGAGCTCTTATGTAATCCTCAAACTTTCGGACATCATCATTCACTTGCTCGATTTCGTCAATTCGGGATTTTACAATTTCTGAAACGAATGTATTCGGATCAGTGCCATTATGTTCTATAAGAAAACTCAGAGACTCAATGTATTTTTTCTCTAACTCAATATCAATTTTCATTAATCCCCCTTCAAAGATTAAGCAAAGACTAAATCAAAAATTTTTCTAAAGCAATACATATTTGGGAACTAACAAATCCCCAACACTCCTGACCATTGAATGAACACTTTGAAATTCAGAATGTTTGCAAAATGACAAGCAATTAATGATTACCATCCTGAACGGATGCAACCTTGGGAACTAATGAACCCTAACAGAACTGACCCTAAGGTGAACCGCAAAGAACTGAATTGGGAACTAACAGTAGTATCAGCCCTTCCACCTTTAGACGTTCCACTAAAAAACTAGCAGTCAGCATGGAGCTACCGGGATGTGGTTTCGGCAACTAACAAGGTTTCCAAACACTGACCGTTTGGTGAAGCATATTCAAGCCTGAGGAGATGAAATTGGAAATTTTGCTAATTGAACTGTCTAACGCAATTGAAAAGTTGGAGCAACGGCAACAAAGCCACGACGAAGCAATGGACTCTATGGAACAAGGGTGGGATTACAGAAAATACGACTTCCACCTTGGCGCTCGGGAAGCCTACGAAGCCTCATCATCTTGCCTAAGAACCTTGAAATCCCTAGTTGAAAAGGCTATAAAAACGCCAGAAATCTAGCAGATACGGCAGCTGACTCAGAATCGGGAATAAACCCGTCCCCTTAATGGTTCTTATAATCAGCGATGTCAGTGGTCAGGACTAGCATCTTATTCCCAAACAATTTATCGATCTAGGCAAGGAGATTCAAATGAGCAAGAATGCAAGAAAGTTCCAGAAGCCTCACGCTAGCAAGCACAACGCTAGATGTACGGCCACTCCTAAAAAGGTTCGTTACCGCGACCACGAGGAAGCCGCCGACGCACTGTTCCGTTTCAAGAGAAATGGCAAAGCTGAAATGGCAGATTACGGTTCAACCACCTTCAAGCAGAAGCGTATCTACGAGTGCTCAGGCTGCAAGGGTTTTCACACCACATCACAGGCACGTGGCCAGGAGCGTTACGAAGTCATTAGAGGCAAAGAACTAGCCATTGCCGATCTAATCCTTTCTGCATAACCGGGAATAATTCTGAACTCGAAAGAGTTTCAATTAGCAAACACCAAACTTTAGGAGCCAGCCATACTCGAAGACGCCGCAGACATCGTCGTACGTGACCTAGACGGCAACGTGCTGCCCGCAGCAGAGCTCTACTACATCGAAGCCAGGGACTACTCAGGCCAGATCGCATCCAAAGGCAACGTCCTCGCTCAAAAGGCCCAAAGCGCTCTCAAGCTCTTTGCTTCCGAAGGTTGGGAAGTCACCATCTCTCCAGTGATTGAAGAAACATAAGCTCAAAAAAGCACCTCCGCACCCTCTCGTTTTGCCAGTGGCGAACAACAACTTTAAAACTTAAAAGGGAACGGCGTGTTTGAGATTAATGTCACTGGCATGTATGACAATAACTCTCCAACACAAATTTCCAACCCCCGCAGACAAGCAAGGCGATCCCAAACTTGTCAGAACCTTGGAGCAAAAATGACACCTGAATGGCACGCAGATGAGGCATCACTCTTGAGCGAATTCAACGATCCAAACACACCCTGGGACCGCAAAGCACACATCCTGCTAACCCTTGCCTACAAGGCAAGTAGTCGCGGAGAGATTGGTTTGGAGCTTACCTACTTAGAGTCCGCTCTAGAAATTTGTAAGACTCACAATTTAATCTCCCAGCAGATCCACTTCCGCACAACTCTTGCCAGAGTTATGTTGAACACACAAGGTAACCCACAGGCTGCTTTGGACTACGCATTAGAAGCAGAGGCCATGTTGCCAGAGTTCACCTTGGACCACGATGAACTCGAGAAGAAGGCAGCTCTTGCCAACATCATGGGGAAAATTTTCGTTGCCTTTGATCGATTAGCTGAAGCTACCTACCAATACAAACTGCAGGCAGAACTACACGGAATCCTTGGTGTAGATCGCGGTGTTGCTACCGGCTGGGAAAAAGCAGCTGAATGCCTAGTCGAGATGGGCGAGATAGATCAGGCGGAGCACTTTGCAGAAAAGGCAAAGGCAATCTACCTAGAGTATGCACAGCCAGGGGATATCTGTGATGTAGACCGCATCCTTGCACGCGTCATGCTGGCCAGAGGAATGGCTAAGCCTGCGAGAGATCTCCTGATCTCCGTACGTAACGCAGAGCGTGCACTAAACGATGGTTCTAGAACAGATACCAAGCTCTGGCTTGGAATCTCGTTCATTGCAACCGGTGAATTGGAAAGAGCAGAGCGCTACCTACAGCGCGTTAGAAAAGGCGCATACAAGCCATGGCAGCGTGAATTCAAGATCGCTAAGCAAGCCAGCGAAGCACTAGCTAATCTACTTTTCCAACTTGGTAGAGATTCAGAAGCAAGATCAGTTCTTGCTCAATCGGCAGCGGTTGATTCACGCCTTCCAAAGGTAGGACCTGACAACAAACCATTCCAAGAAATCCAGAACTTGCTTGATAGCAATCAAGCAGATGCTGCCCTGATTGCCGCCGGTGAGTTGGTGGTTATCAAGTGTGAAGAAGGCGACATTGCAGGTCGTTGGCAAGCCAAACTTGCTGAGGTGGAATGTTATCGCCAGAAAGATGACTTCATGGCTATCGTGGCACTCTGGGACTCTATCTCCCCTGCGAGCTTGGATTTCCAAGACCAGCTTGTTATTCCGCTAAAGAACATAGTTAGCCATGCGCTATACAAAGTGGATCGTCTAGAGGAAGCCTCAGAATTAAACGATGCTGTTCTCGCAGACTATCGCCTAGCGGAGAACACCCAAGAGAAGGCGTATGCGCAAGAGAACAAAGCTCGTATCCTAAAAAAACTAAAGAAAAATGTGCAAGCAAAAAAGTGGGCTGATTCAGCTATTGAAAATAACATTCTTATTGGCAATAATGATCGTGCACTAAACATCTTGAAGAGTTTCAAGAATGGCCGTGGATCTCAAGATCCGAAGGGCAATCCTGAAAACTACAAGTAAAAACTAAATAACAACTGTTCAAGTTCGAAAGAACTTAAGAAGAGTGCAACCTGCCGCCCATCGGCAAGGTGCCAAAGAAGTACCAATGGAACAGGCCTAGACAACTGTCTAAGCAACTAATGGTGGGGCGTAAATGCCCCGATAGATCAAGCGAAAGCTTGAAGAAAGGGGCATTACTCATGTCCGAAGAAGCGCAGAAATGCGAGATAGTGGCACCTGGCCACAATCTCCCAGCAAAGCTACGCCTAGGTAAGCTAAGGCGAATTAAAAACCCAGAAGCGCGCTTAGAGCTAGACCACGGTGACTTCAGGTTACATAAATCTTGTCAGCCGATTCGAGTCCGTTGCGGTAATCGCCCACTGTTTAATTTGGATTCTGATCCCTTCTGGCTTGTCGACAACAAACCAGATTGGGAATGCTTCTGTATCGAGCGCTATCAGACTCATGATCCGGATGCGCTGATTGCTACGCTCAACGAATGCGGCGGGAGTAATTTTCAGGAAGTGAAGTCAAGAAATCTGAAGGGGCTGATAATTTACTTCGAAGCTGCCAAGAAGTACTTTTGGTTGCAATCAAAATTTGACTTCTGGGGATCAAATCTTTGTTCCGAGGGCACAAGTCAACTCACTGATCAAACACCACAAGAGTTTTCCTGGCATCAAAACCAAATATCAACTGTTCAAGTTCGAAAGAACTTAAGAAGAGAGCAACCTGCCTCCCATCGGTAAGGTGCCACAAAGTAACAAAGGAACAGGTTTAGACAACCGTCTAAACAAACAAAGATGGGGCAGTAATGCCCCGATAGATCAAGCGAAAGCTTGAAGAAAGGGGCATTACTAATGTCCGAAGATGACAACACACCTCAAGAGGCGAGACCTTTACCGGTATTCAACCTAGGCACTCAAGAGCAACTAAACACAGACGCTCGCAATCCTGAAGCTAATCGGTTTGAGGTTGAGCGGGTAAAAATCAAATGCAGTGGTTTCTGGGCAGGTCATAACTTCCACTGGATTCCTCTCATGAGATACAGCGAACCGCGCATCCAAGTTGAAGCCGTCTGGCTTGAAGGTAAAGCCTTCGAAGTAAAAGTCGAAGGAAGAACTGAGGTTTGGTACCACCATGATCCAGAGCGACTCAGAGATGCTTTAGCTAAGTGCAAGAAGAGCGATATCCAAGCAACCCAAGGTAGAACCTGGTTGTTCATAAACCATGGCACAGGTGCCTATGCATTCAACTGCAGTAACCAGAAGATTCAGGCCTGCGCCTAAGCAACTCCATTCCCAACATCAATCAAAGAAAGAAGAAACATCCATGTCTGAAGTAACACAGAAATATTCCTATGCGCCAGCAGAAACCAATCTAGAAGCCAGATTGCGAGCCACTAAAGCAGAACACGACAAAGCTAGCAGTGTCGTTATTCACTGGAGTATCCAGAGTCGGCAGAACAAACTCCAAGCTTTACTAAACGATCAGAGGGAGAATCTGCACTCACTACTCTTCAACAACCTATGCACCTGTGGCCTGCAGCTCGAAGATGATGGCATGACAACCATCCTTGATCTAGTTCTCTCTAAACACCACAGGAACCCGGTAACTCTGGAGCAAGACCTTGATCCTAGGTTAAGGGGAATGGTCTCAAGAAGACTCTTCTCAATGGGTGGACCTAATCCGATTGATGAGAAGTGGAACAACTTTGTTTTGAACTACCTAGGGAAAGAAATACGAAACAGAGTCTTTGTGCCAATAGTTTGGCAGCCACTAAGAGACATTCGTCACACGGTTCGGCACCAAAGACCAGTTGCACCTAAAGAGGAGAAATAGATCATGCAAGAACAAAAACCTTGGTATTACACAGATGAGTTTGTAAACCCAGAGGAAAGCATGAGAACTGCATTCTCAATGGTTCCTCTTGGCTTTTCCAGCGTCAAAGGAGCAGTAACTATTAGATCTACTTATGTTGCTGTTCAACAGGACATCAAGGAGAATTTGCACTCTCTAGTTCAGCCAAATGTGTGTAGTTGTGGTTTAGCAATAGATTCCAGTAGAGACCCGAGGCTCTTAGCTATCGTGCTAACTCCGCAGCACAGAAACCATACAACTCTTGAGCATGAACCCTACCCAGCTTTTAGGGGCAAGGTACGTTCAAGACTCTCTTACCAGGATGAAGACCCAAGGCAGAAAGCAGATATCAAGTGGAATCTAATTGTTGACGCCATTGAGGCTTCAGCTGTTGAAGATCAACTCGACTTCACCTCAGAAGTTGAACTGATGCCGGTCAAGATTCATACCCACCCATTCTGGTTAATCAAATGCTACATCTGCCTTGAGTGGATTTCACAGCCACGTAAAACAGCAGACATTTGTAACACAATCCAAGAGTTCCACCTAAAGGAGCATTTACTGATCCAGCAACCATAACTAAATAGAAAGAAATGTTGAGAAGCGAAAGCTTCAAAGAAGAGTGCAACCTGCCCCATTCGGCAAGGTGCCAAAGATCCAAACAAACGCAACTGACCAAACATCAAGGTAACTAAAGAAAGGGCATATCAATGTCTGAATTAACCTGCTACAGCTTTCACTCAGGTCACAACATCCACCACGAGAAGATAGATGACTTCAAACAACCAAGATTGCCAATAGACATCTCTCATGTCATGAGCAGAGCCTTCCTTGTTTCATTCAATGGAGAGCAAGAGTATTGGTATCACCACATGCCACACAGACTTCTAGAAGCTCTATTCAAGAGTCACCCTGAAGGTATAGAAGCAACTCAAGATAAGAAATTCATCTTTGTATACACAGGTGGCCAAATCCTTAGATTCAACATGTCTCAAGAGCCACTGACTAAGTGCATCCAGGTATCCAAAGACTCCAACCTTCACCCGATCATCAAAGAGACAATCAAAAAGATTCATGCCCAGAACATCAAGAAGCTCATAGAAAGAGGAATCAGTGGCTAAGTGGAGATATGTCAAACAATGGGTAAACCCTAAAGAGACGATCAAAGCTATAGATAAGGAATATGGCAAGATAACATCAAGCCCTGTCTTCTTTGGCTATTGGGCCAGAGTAAGCCTCTACAAAGTAGCCCTAAAAGACTACGAGGAAGGCTTACATTCTCTAATCCAGGAGAACACCTGCAGCTGTGGTCTAAGGATAGAGAAGTCAGATAACCTCCTAGCCATCATCGAATCCAAACACCACAGAAACCATAAGACCCTAGAACCAGAACCTAACCCTAAGTTCAGAGGACCAGTAGGCAGAAGAATAAGCTTGCCCTTGCAGCCCACGGAATGGCAGCATCCGGTGGATGTATTGTGGGATCGAATAGTTTTGATCTCCAGTACTTGACTAACAACCTAGCTATTGAAATTAAACCCTTTCGAGAAATTTCGCGTATTGAATTTCTAAAAACTCCGGGTTAGGTAATTCAGATTTAGATCTTGGCAACCGCAGTTCAACTCCGTGCATTTCTTGAATTCCATGCTTTAGCATCGGTCCATCAATCTCATTTAGCACTGCAACAGAAACTTGAACTTTATAGTCTGGTGTTATTCCGATTATCTTTTTGTCATAGGCAGCGTGATGAATTTTGCAAAGAGACAAACCGTTAGAAACAACGGGTCTTCCGAGCTCGTGGCTGTCGGGAAGAATGTGCGCAGCGTCAAGTAGGTTTATGTGCTGCAAGCGGCAAATCGCGCATTGCTCTGAGTAGGCCCTAATTACTCTGGACCTGAACGCAGGTTGATGGACACGTCTCTTAGTTTGCTGAAGAGCATATTTCTTTTGAATTTCAGACGTAGGGATTGAGTTTATTGTTTCGTCAAAGACCCGGTCAGCGTCATCGGTATTGCGGAAGTCTAGAACGAATTTCTTGGCCGCTAAATCATCTCCAAGAACGATCACGTTCACATATGGCCAGTAAAAACCTTTAGATGTTTCCAGTAAGTAGATAATTGGGATTCGCCTTTCGTAGGCGAGTCTCAGCTTTGTATTGCCATAACCATCCCCAGTTGCCTGATAGTCATACAGAATCATTCCTTCTAAGGTTTCGTTGTCCTCATACTTACTATTCAAGGTAGAAACCACGCTAAGCGTTTCATCAAGTATCTGAGGGTTATGGATTCCCTTGTACCTATCCAAGAGAGGGATATGTTGGCCTAAATAGTGGTAGTCATTAAGCAGGCTTTCTTTAGTTATGCCCACGTGATCATCGCGTTTCATCTCAAGCCAATGAAAGATGTCTAATCGTATTCGTGCTTGCTCTTCTGCGCTATACATGGAAGTAGCCTAAATGATCATTCCCCATTTGGAGCTTGATGTTGCTAAGCCGTGATCAACTAGCTGAGAGCACTTACTTCATCCAAAGTAGGAGGCTCACAACCAGCTCTTTTACAAGCAATGCTTGCTGCTATGCCTGAGATTCTTACGTATTCAGCTAGTTCTTCGTTGGTCAGGGTTTGTAGTTTGGTTAGGGCGTTTTCGCCTAGGTAGTTGTTGTCATCTAGTTGACCTAGAAGGTTAGCTACAAAGGTATCTCCAGCTCCTACTGTGTCAACTACTGTGATCTTTCTTGCTGGGACATCTATTGTTTGGTTGTTTCTATAGATTCTTGTTCCTTGAGATCCTCTGGTTAGCAGCACAATCTTGTTGGTGTTGTTGATCCAGTTGTTGATGATTGGTGTTACATCTGTGTCTGGGGCTAGGTCGTATAGCCACTCTATGTCTTCATCGCTGGCTTTGATGATGTGTGAGAAAGAGTTGACTCTTTCAACTCTTACTCTTTCTTTATCTCTATCAAAGCCGAGAGCTGCTCTGATGTTGATGTCGTGGCTAATGGTTAGATCATTCTGTAATTCTTTAGCCCAGGCTTCGATTACATGGCTACCTGGTTCCATAGCCATAGTCAGGCAACCAAAAGATATGGCTTTAGCGTTTAGTGCTTTTACTTGTTCCTTTGTTGGAAGTTCTTCTTTAGTCCAACCCCAGTCTGCTGTTCCATTGGTATAGAAGTTGTATGTAGGGGAGCCTTGAGCGTTAACACTGATAACTGCAAGTGTTGTTGGTTCATCTGTGTTGATGATGTGATCTAGGTTCACATTGTTTGAACTAAGCCTGTCTTTGATTAGTATTCCGAATCGGTCACTAGAGATACGGGCTAGGAACTGGTGATCTGTTCCTCTTCTGGCTAGGGCTAGAGCTACGTTAGCGTTAGCTCCACCAACAACAGCCTGGAACTGGCCTTTAGTCTCTCTGGACTCGATGAGGTCAATGAGGGCTTCGCCAATAACTAGAATCATGCTTCAAGTTTAGGGTTCGTGAGTAGTCTGGAAGTATGAATAAAACACTAAAGACAGCTATTGCATTCGTCCTAATCGGTCTAACCGCAGCTTGGTTTGGCTTCATCGTTGCTAACTATGTTGGGCTCTATGAAGCACCTCAATACAACTCGGATGGCTACCTATGGTTTGGCTATGAGCAACTTACTAAGCCGAGCACATACATCTTCTTAGTAGCGCTTATTACTTTGGCTGTTTTCTCAGGCTTGGCATATCGAATGACAGATGTTCTGGTGTCTAAGAAGACTGCTGGGGCTCTTCCGGTGTTTAGGTTTGCATCTGTAAGCGTTATTGTTTCTCTGGCTTCTTTAGTGTTCTTTGCACTAAGCGCATTCTTCGCATCTTTCAACGACTTCTCTGGTTCTAGAAGCGGTATCGCTGATCAGCTAACTGGTGTTTACATCCCGATCATTCTGGCCGCTGCTGTTGCTGTGTTCCTGATTCTTAGTGCAACTGTTTACCGCAAGTCAGCGGCAATTGTTGGCAAAGCTAGCCCTGAACAAAAAAGAGCTAAGCGTGAGGCTGCTCTGGCTTTCGTTTATCCAATTGTTGGAACAACCCTTGCTCTGCTCATTGGTCTTACCGTTTATCAATCAAGTAGACAGAACCCACAGGTCTGGGTCTGGGTATTAATCTTGGCTATCGTCGGAGGCTCTGTCGCTCTTGGTAGCATTTACGCTGCTAGAACCAAAGCTCACGCTGTTTTACAAGCCAAACCAAAGAAGGTTGCTGGCACAGCTGCACTTAGTTTGAACTTTGTTCTAGTAGTTGTTTTCGTTGTTGTTGTGACACTGATGTCATTCGGCTTTGGTATCAGTGCTATCTCTGAGCTTTCACAGTGGAGAGAGGGCGGAAACTACATCATGGACATAACCCCAGGTTGGTTCTTCAAGTCAATGCTTCCAGCAATGCTTACTTTGGCTCTTGTTGATGTCACGGCTTATGTGGCAGTGCGCATCAGGAGCATTCTTTCAGCTAACTGAAGTTTCTAAAGTAAGTAGTTAGCGAATCTGCAATAACAAACATCACAGCGATTGCTGCTGCATTGACTATTGACATTGCGATTGCAATTTTTGGCTTTCTTGACTTGATCGCAAACAAGATTGATAAGACTGCTGCAATTCCAATAGCAGCGCTAAAAGCAGTGATGGTTGGATACTCAGCACCATTACCTATGATCATTCTGCCTAGGACGAAGGCAGCCAGCGGTTGAGTAAGAAACATCGGAACCATCAGTAAGGCAAGAGCAATCGAGCGCTCTGTATCTAATTTTGCTCTCAGCTCGGAGCTGTGCTCTGAACTGGGAAACTTTTGACTGAGGATTTGTCCAACCCCGAACATCATGTTTCCGAGCCCAATCAGCGAGGCTATTATGCCAACTGGAATAGTCAATAGTCCAAAGAAACCTAGAGCAGTTGCATTTGTGTCAGTCAGTCTTTCTAGTGCGAATCCGACGATAAAAGGAAGAAAGGCAAAAGCTATTCCACCAAGATTTATTGCTAAACCGAAAAGAGAAAGTCTTAGACCTTTGCGCTTCGGTTGCTTTTCATTTGATTGAGTCATGGTGAAGTTCCCTTTCTAGAAGATGAGGTTGAACGCGGTCTGGGCTTGAATGAAAGCAAAAACCAGAAGCGCAACAGAACTAATCATTATCACAATCATGACTGTTCGGTCTTTAGAGGTAATCGCAAAATACACTGCGAAACTAACTGCCACCAGTGCAATCAAGAGCAAGCTAGGTAGAAGCAGTCCACCATCTCTCTGCTCAAGTATTCGAGCTTCACTAATCTTCGCGATCATCGAAGACGAAACAAGAACAGAGGCTGCGACTATTGTCAGTGAAATAGCCTTTTCCCTGAGTATTCCAACTCTCAGCGCTTCACCTTCAGGCCCTGTTGTTACTTTCTTCCTTAACGACAAAGTCAAGCCAGTTATCATTTGGACTAATCCAGGTATTGCTACGGCTGCTCCTATGAGAACACTGAATAGCAGGAAGAAGATAACACCGCTAGCCCAGATGTTTCCGGACCGCGGAGTGCTGTCAATTGCTAAAAGCAGTGGGAATAGAGATATGTAAACTCCCGCTGGCAACATTGCGGATCCAATGATGGTGAGCACTATCCCAGCACGTTTGG
>JBILRF010000026.1:0-17215 GCA_044372795.1 Rhodoluna sp.
CAAACCCTCGCCAGAAATTAAATCGATGCCATTTCTTCGGGAAATCGAGACAACTTCGTGTCCTCGGTTTTCGGCAGCCGTGACGGCAAACTTACCCACTAGTCCAGTCCCACCGGCGAGAGCAATCCTCATCAAAAACCTCCCTCTCCAGAATAAGACTCGAGAACGGAAGTGTCCAATTCAGGAACCGGATTGGGTTAGTTCGAATCCCCCATTCTCCGCAGTGAAAAGCCCCAGATTACTCTGGGGCTTTTGTATTTTCAGATAGACAGAGTCATGAATACGCTCGTTGGGCCTTCTTGGTAATCCGCGAATGGGCCTGATTCCACGAAACCTTGACTCGCGTAAAGGCGGCGCGCAGCTGCAAATGCGTCGTCTGGGCTCGTTTCAAGACTCACCCGCTCAATGCCACCAGCGCGAGCGAAGTCGAGCACGTGTGAAACCAGTAGGCCCCCGATACCTTTACCCCTGCTAGACGCTAAGACGTGCATGGATTTCAACTCGGCATGTGTGGATGTAATCAGTTTCAGCGCACAAACTCCAACGAGTTCCGCTTGATCCCTGGCACCAAAAAGAGTAATCCCTGGGAGCCGGAGTTTTTCAACATCAAGGGCAAACACATTTTCGGCTGGCGTGACCGAATGACAGAAGTCCAAGTGCTTCTGAAGGAGGAAGGAGACTTCTTGCGTTCGAGGGTCCTCGATTGTGATTTCCATTCCTTAAATATAGGGTTTCGCGCTAACCAAGGAGTAGTCCAAGCCAGTCAAGTTCTCAAGATGCCTAGACAGACGTTTTTCGTTGTGAAGCCAAATGGCGCAGAAAGATGGCGTAGAAAGCGATTGCCGACTTCATCAGGCTAGTAATCACAAGTGAAGAACTTGGTGAGTGCGTGCCACCTATTCTCCGCCAAAGCAACTTCAACCCCGTCAATCCCAGGATTAGACGGGGTTGTCTTTTTTCTTGAAATCCTCGAATTATTGGAAATAATGTTAATCACTTGACAATTTAGTTGTTAAGTAGTTAACTAAATTACATGAATAGAAGTCGCATCACTTTTACCCTGAATGAGCTTGTCTATGTCCTGAATTCGACTGCAGATCGGCTACTACGTGCGAATTTTGAACTGACTTATAGCCAGTTTCTTTTTCTAGTAACCCTTATGAGTCAAGACAAACCCACACCTAGTTATCTAGCTGAGTGTTTAGGTGTCTCGAGAGCAGCGGTAAGCCAGAGGCTCTCTTGGTTTCAAGAACGGAACCTAGTAAGGGTCTCAAGGGTGTTTGGAAACGAAAAAAACTTGTCCTTGGAGCTCACCCGGAAGGGCGAGCTGTTGACAACCCAATCTGCTGACTTTTTAGAAAAAGAGTTCAGAATTCTCTTCGCTAGCGAATCTTCTGTTGATTTGGAAAAACTTGATAGGACATTGACCCAGGTAAAAACACAACTAATAATGAACATGGAGTCCAGAAATGCAGCCTGAGAAACTATTTGAAACATCACGACTAAAGCACACTAAACCCCTATTCTGGCTAGCGGTTATTTGCGTCGTGGTTGCAATGGCACTGGTCCCATTTTGGATACTGGACTCAAGGCAACTGCTTGGGGTGTCTGTTTGGGAAAAGCCGATCAAGTTCTATATCTCTTGTTCGATTTTCTCATTCACCTACTCTTGGCTTAGCTCATTCCTCACAAGAGGTGGCCGCTGGGTCAAACTAACAGGATTAGTCATTGCGGTTTCTCTTGCCGTTGAGATAGTCATTATTTTGGTAATGGCGAGCTTGGGTGAAACTAGCCATTTCAATGTATCGTCCCCCATCGCCATTGCAACCTGGTCAATTATGGCGACATTCATCTCCATTGTTCTGATTTCAACAATTTTCATTAGCTTAATGATCATGTTCCAGAAGCAGCAGGAGTTCAATCTCAAGTTGGCACTTGCCCTAGGAAGCATCAACACCTCAGTTGGTATGGGGTTGGCTTACCTTATGACCCAGCCAACGGCACTCCAACTTGCCAACTATCAAGGAATAGCCGGTGCTCACGCCGTAGGAGTTTCAGATGGTGGCCCTGGTTTGCCATTTCTTGGCTGGAGCACAGTGGCCGGTGATTTGCGAGTTGGGCACTTCTTTGGACTGCACTCGATCCAGGTAGCGGCTATTCTGCTAGCCATATCCTTACTGTTGCCATTTGCATTCCGGATTCCCTTAATCGTCGTTGGCAACTTCACATGGCTAGGTTTCGTTGGACTTGTGACATGGCAATCCCTCAGAGCTGAACCATTCACATCCCCGAGTCAGCTAACGCTGACTGGATTCGGTGCGCTACTGGCCGTTACAGCTGTGAGCTTTACAGTTCTTGTAATTTGGAAACTAAGAAAGGAAAATAAATGAGCGACGATGCAAGATGGATGTTGGCATTTGCCTTCATATCACTACCAACAATTGCATTTGGAGGATATTTCCTCCTCTCCATTCTCAAGAAGCAGGCAGGCACTGAGGATATCTCGAGCATTCAGCGGGAGTACTTCAAGGCAGGGCACGCTCACGCAGGAGTGCTGGTTATTCTTGCGATCATTGGCCAAATAGTTTTGGATTACTCACTCTTCAATGAAACATTGGTCTGGGCCATGCGAATTGGTTTGGTGGTTGCGCCTCTATTGATTTCAGGTGGATTCTTTGGTGGAGCACCGAAAAAGCCTGAGGCTCAACCTGGCGGGCTTGTCAGACTAATTCCTATCGGTGCAGTTGTCATGAGTCTGTCGACAATTGGTGTCGGGCTGAGCTTGCTTCTAACGATCTAGCCTCTAAGGCCAAGGCGTTTCAAATCCCCTATTCCCCTTGTCCCAAGCGGCATACCTGGTTTGCTTTTCTTGCTGATCACAACATGAGACTCATCCACTAGCAATCGCTAAATCCAAGGATCTACTTGCTCAGGCGTAGGTTCAGCACACATCAGGAAGGCCGCAGGGACGCCATTTCTGAGCACACCTCTAATCCAAGGTTTAGGAATACCAGTCTCAGACTTTGGTGGGAATAGAGCATCTGCAAAACTCTGTGCCACTGAAGCAACTAGACCGCGCTGGTTGTCAGCAACATCCAAAAACAGAAACTCACGGGCTAGATCATTTATCTCAATAAGCTCAAGTTCATTCTGCACACTTCGAATATAGAGTAGAAACTGAATAGCTTTGGTGCGAAGGGAGATACGTGGGTAAGAAGTCAACCATGCGAGAAGTTCTCTCTAACCTAAAGTCATCGCCATCTAAGCAGAAAACCCGGAGACTTCCGCCAGGAATAAATGATGGTGTCCTAATCGACAGAAAAGGCACTGCATATAAGCTTTCGCAGAAGAACGTCTCTCCTGAGGAGTCCACAAGAATTGTTGAGTCAGGCGCTCAGGTGATCTTTGACGAATGCGGTTGCGGTGGTGTTTGTGGTTTCGTGTATGCGAGTCAACAAGAACTTAGCCTTATGTCTACTAAGACACCTGTAATCAAAACACATAAAGGCCTAACCGGTTCACTATCGGTTTGGAAATCAGACCGTGGTGAAACTGTGTTACTTGCCGAAGGGCCTATTGATTGGGTTTAGCCTCAGAGATGTAACAGGACTAAGTGTTTAACCCGTCAAAGACAATGGCCTTTGAATCTACACTTCAGGCAAAGATAGGATTTTTGTATGAGAGTAGAAGAATCCCTAGGCACAATCAAAGACATTTTTGATAAAGCAAGTCCTACATCACTCACGCTAATCAAAGCTGCGCATGAGTACATTCTCGAACTAGATCCTGAAGCAGTTATCGTTCCAAGAGCTGGTGAGAAGTCTCTTTCTTATGGTTTCGGTGCTAAGAAGATGTCTGACGCATACTGTTACCTAATTCCCTTCAAAGAGCACGTGAATTTTGGCTTTTTCCATGGCACCTCTATTGATGCGGATGGAATACTTGAGGGCACTGGGGTAAACCTTAGGCACATCAAAATCAAAACCTTAGCCGACCTCAAAAACCCAAAACTCAAGAAACTTCTAAAGGCAGCAATCAAGGATCGCAAGGTTAACAGATAAAGGTTCTTGGTTGAGTTGATTTCTTCCCCGCCAAAATTTACATCTTTAGAAATCAACACCTTTTGTTTAGGCTTAAGGTATGAAAGTGAATCCCGTTGTTTATTTTGAGATTCCTGTGCTGGATCTAGATAGAGCATGCGACTTTTATTCGAATGTCTTTGAAACCAAACTCACTCAAGAAGTAGTTGATGGTTACCAGATGGCTTTCTTTGAAACTTCAGGTGATTCTTTTGGGGCCAGTGGAGCACTTGTTGTTGGAGATGTTTATGTTCCAAGCCACCAGGGTTGCTTTCTTTACTTCGGCGTCGAAAGCATAGATGAGACAATTGCTCGTGCTGTAGAGCTTGGCGGTTCTGTGCTCTACCCAAAGAAATCCAATGGAGATCTTGGTTCAGTAGCTGAAATACAAGACTCTGAGGGTAACCGCATAGCCCTTCATGAAGACAACAAGTAGAAGCTACCCCTTACTCTGAATTAACTTTTAGTTCTAATTGGCTTTGATACTAGAGCAGACTAAGAGCATTCCAAGCGGTGGTGAAGCCTAGAACACTGCCCCAAAGAAGAACCCACATAATTTACTTGAGCAGATTTCTCGCTGCATTCGTGAGTGAGTAAAAAGCCCACTTGCCTCTCTGAGTTCTCTCTAGTAATCCAGAATCGACCAAGAGCTTTAAGTGGTGGCTAACTGTACTTTGGGCCAGACCGGTACCAGGCGTGAGATCGCAAACACAAGCTTCCCCGCCATCACTAGCCGCAACAGCCAAGATAATCCCAAGGCGAGTCTCATCGCCAAGAGCTTTGAACTGGTCGGCAAGAATTGAAAGCGCCTTGGGCGATTGCAAAGTTTTTAGTTCTTGAGCCATGCCACAACTATACATTGACATACTTCGATGTGTAGTCTAATCTTTCAATCGAAGATTATCGATTGGAGAATTTGATGGATTTGTTTTTAACTGGCGCCTTTGCCGGCCTTGCCCTGGCTATCCCCTTAGGGCCTATGGCGATTTTGCTGATTAGCACCACAATCAAACACGGTCGTGGAATTGGAGTCTTTGGTGCCCTTGCCATGGCAACCGTTGACTTTTGCTATGCAGCTGTGGTGTTTGCATTTGGAAACTTAGCCATTAGCCTTCTTACCGACTGGTTATTTCCTATGCGATTGGCAGGATCTTTGATTTTGACCATTGTCGCCGTGAGGATCTTCTTAGATGCCAGAAAGTCCTCGGCTCTCAATCTCTCTTCAGATCCAATCGCTAAGCCAACAAGATTGGCAACTTTTGCAAAATTCTTTGGGCTCACAGTTCTAAACCCCGCGACAGCTTTTTACTTCGTAGGAATTACACCTTCAGTAGCGGAACTAGCTTCATCTGGTGCTCTGCTAGTGGGGATTGGATTATTCGCCATTGGAGTATTTATTGGTTCAGTGGTTTGGCAATTCGGCTTGGTTTTTGCAGCCAACCTAACTTCCAAATTTACAAATCATAAGGTCCAACAACGTATTCAATACTCAGGTGCTTTGCTGATTCTAGTTTTAGCAGTGGTTCTAATTCTTGGGTAACCAACTCCATGTTGACTCAGAGACACGAAGAGTCGCTACTGTCTTGATTTAGCTTTCAGTTCTTATTGGCTTTGATACAAGAGCCGAGAGCGATACCACAAGCATGGTTATTGCTAAGAAGAGATAGGTTGGGGAAAGACCAAATGTCTCTATCCCAAATCCGACTAGGAGCATTCCAAGCGGTGGTGCCGCATAGAACACTGCAGTTTGAGCGCTAAAGATCATCGGGTGTTCGTATGTTGGGAAACGCGATTGAATCTTGGAAGTCAATAGCGGACTGAAAGGTCCCCAAGATAGTCCAAGTATCAAAGCAAATAAGAGCATCCAGGCGAAGCTTGGTAAGAAAGCCATCCCAAGGGTTCCAAGAGATCCCCCTATGAAAGCAATTCGGATAAGCGCTTTGCTGCTGATTCTCTTCACTAGCCATCCATAAGCAAACGCGCTTATTGTCGAACCTGCAGCTAGAACTGAGATGACTATTCCAAGATCGATTGGCTTATTGATTGACTCAAAGTATGTTGGCAGAATAATTGCTTCGGTAGGTAAATAGATCGCAGCAATTACTAATACGGCTAATAGCAGTGTCCTGATGAAGCGATCTTGCCAAATTCTTCTGAAACCTAGCGTCAAGTTAGAGCCACTCTTTGTATCTTGCTTTTCAGCTAGGGCTGGAGCCTTAAGAGCAACTCCACTGACAAAAGCGATTGCTAAGGCTGCAACTAAGAAGAATGCGCTTACTACCCAGAAGGAATTTGCTGCTCCAACTAGAGCAATCAGCCATGCACCTAAGGCTGGTCCAATAATCCAACTTGAACCTAGAAGACCTTCGTGTATTCCATTTAGTTTTTGAACATCAACTTTGCCACTTTCTGCGGTTGGTTGAATCATGGTCTTTCGAGCCGTGTATCCCAAAGGATCAAAGATTGCACCTATTAAAGCGAAGATCAGTATCGTGAGCCCTGAAAGATTTCCGGTCAGCGCAAGCAATGGAAAGGCAACTACTGAAATTGCTGAAAGTAGATCAGCAAAAATGCTCACTGCCTTACTTCCAAATCGAGCAATGAGAACTCCCCCGAATGGCGCTACCAGTAGCGAAGGAATGGATGAGACGGCAACCACAAGGCCAGCAAAAGCTGGAGAATCTGTTACCTCAAGTGTTATCCAGGGAATGGTAATCATTACAACTGAGTTCGCAATCCCAGATAGGACATTTGACAATTGCAGGGCGTAAACAGACCTCACAGCAATTCCTTTCGATTTGTTAGCAAGTTGGGAAGATTACCTAAGATTGATCTTCACTGATTGGTAGCCGCGAATAGTTCTTCCACCTCTAAGGACCGGCTCTGCTGCAAAGTTCCACTTTGACACATCAGGGAAGGCTTCGAGTAGTTTGCGCCAAGCAACCTCTGCTTCTAGTCGAGCCAAAGCAGCACCAATACAGTGGTGCGCACCAAAGCCAAATGCTAGGTTCCTTCTAGCATTTTCACGCTCTATGTCGAACACTTCAGGTCTTGTAAACACAGCAGGATCATGATTTGCGCCAACAATCATGAGAATTATGCTTTGATCTTTTCTTACCTTCGTTCCATCGCTAAGTACAACATCATCTGCCGCGCATCTCAAAGTGAATTGAACCGGAGAGGCAAATCTAAGGGTCTCCTCAACCATGTTTGGAATTAGCGAGTGATTCTTGGCAACTTTTTCAAGCTCAGATCTATTCTCAATTAGAGCAGCAGTGCCAACGCTTAGGAGATTAACTGTCGTTTCAAATCCAGCAACCAATAGAAAAGCTCCAGTGGCAACAATCTCCCTGTTTGTTAGTGTGCTTCCATCATGCTCAGCGCTTGCCAACACAGACAGCAGATCTTCTCCTGGACTAACTCTTCTTATATCTAATAGTTCAGAGATGTAGTTTGTGATTTCAGCTGAGGATTCCTCCAACAACTTCTTTTCCTCTGGATTACGAGGACCATCTAAACCAAGTTGACCAAGGACATTTCCCCACTCGATGAACTTCTCCCGATCAGACTCTGGAACTCCGAGAATTTCACAGATCATCGCAATTGGAAGTGGGTTTGCAAACTTGGAAACAATTTCAACCGGGCCTTCGGCTGTTTGAAGTTCATGGATGAGTTTGTCAGCAACTTTCTCAGCCATTTCTTTCCAAGTCTGCATGACTCGATGGGTGAATGCTGGCTGGATAAGTTTCCTTAGCCGCACGTGCTCGTCACCGTCTTTGCCCAAAAGTGAATCCAAGAATGGATCTATGGCATCGGACTGTGCCACGCCGCCAAACAACAAGCCACTTACTCCAGAATCGGTTTCAGGAACTGTGCGCCATTGATTGGACTTTAGGACTTCGCTACAGATTTGAAAATCTGATGAAAAGAGAATTCCCGTTTTGCTTTTTACCACTGGCTTGGAACGAAGCTTCTTCGAATACTCCAGGTAATCACTGGTTGTCTCTAGCTCACCAAGTGGGTCCCCAATCATGGTTAGAACTCGCATCATCGCCTTGATACTGCCGAAGGCAAAGGATTCGCGCAGCTGCATTTGTCCCACTTTCAAAAAAACAATAGATATACAACATCTGTTGTATAACATCTGTTGTATTCTTGTCAAGTTAGCTAAATGCAGGAGGAGCACTATGGAATCTCAGGACAGGGTCATTCAGGCAACCCTTTCGGTGATTCGGAGTGAAGGCATAAAAGCAGTCACAGTTAGACGCGTAGCCACAGAGCTAGGACACTCCACCACGGTTGTTACCCACTACTTTGCTAATCGACAAGTGCTTCTGAATGCAACCTTGGAAAGAGCATTTGAAGAAAGCAAGAAAGACGCAGACGCCGCTATCTCTGCTGGAGATGACGAACTGTGGGCTTTCCTAGACTGGTCCATCAGCGCAGATCATGTAGCAATTTGGGAGACACTACTGGCAGGCCACATCGCTGGCTTAGATCAGGAAGTATCTAAACAAGTTGAATCATTGCTCACTTGGTGGGATGAGAGATTCCAGCAACTAGCATCCGGTCGTGTTGCCCCCGGTTATACAAAGGCTCAACTGTGTGATATCGCTGGAGCTGTGATTGAAGGCGTGCTGCTCTCCCCTAGTGGCGGCCCTGTCAGCGGGATTTCTGGAAAGCAGATTCTCAGAGCAACGCTTGGTCCTTTGATAAAGAGCTCAACGAAATAGTTCCTGAAAGAATGCTGGGAAAATCAAGCAGCCCTTCGGTCAACCACAGGGCTAGGTGCCGCTTTGCCACTGATAGGGAAGAACAAAGTTCAAGGTTTATGGACAGGCCTGAAATCACTCAATTAGATAACGAATGGGTAATACTGCCCTAAGCAGAGGTGCATATCTGGGGTAAATTTGGTCTAACGGCCGCAGCAGTTCTGTTTATCCGAGCGGCACAAAAAGCGAAGGATCAACAATGCCGAATTATCCATGGGCGAAGCACTACCCGAGTGAGGTAAATGCTGAGCTAGACAAAGTTCCTTACTCAAACCTGGCAGAGCTAATTAAAGCTGCTGCTGCCACTTACCCAAAGACCACCGCATTCACTCAAGTGATGCCTAACGGTATGAATGGTTCACTTTCATATTCTGAAATTGATGCTCACTCAGATCACTTTGCTGCCTATCTACGTGAAGTAGTTGGGCTCAAGCAAGGCGATCGAGTAGCTGTTCAGATGCCTAACTGTTTGGCTTACCCAATCGTTGCTTTTGGTGTTTTCAAGGCTGGACTAGTTCTAGTGAACACCAACCCGCTATACACCGCACCAGAAATGATCCACCAGTTCTCTGACTCAGGAGCGGTTGCTCTAGTTGTTATCGACATGTTCGCTGACAGACTTGAGGCTGTATTACCTAAGACTCAAATCAAAACAGTAGTTACTGTGAAGATCTCCGAATTCTTCCCTGCAGTAGTTGGAGGAGTTATTAGAGGAGTTCAGAAATACTGGAGTAGAACTCTTCCTCCAATTACAGTTGCTCACACATGGTTCCAAGAAGCTTTGGCTGCTGGAAAGAAAGCTAGTAACGCTAAGTCAGCAGAAGGTTACCTAAAGGGAATCACAGCCGACTCAATTGCTGCTCTTCAGTACACCGGTGGAACTACTGGTGTTTCTAAAGGTGCAATGCTCTCACACGGCAACCTAGTTACCAACACTCTGCAGATGATTTCACACTGTGGCACTGGAATGAGAAAGGGTGCTGAAGTAGTTCTAACTGCCCTACCGATGTATCACATTTTTGCATTCACTGTAAACCTCCTAGGCTTTTTCCACATCGGAGCAAGAAACATAATTGTTCCTTCACCAAGACCGCCAAGCAACTTGCAGAGAGCATTTGAAAACTACAAGATCACCTGGCTAACCGGTGTGAATACTTTGTTCAACGCTCTATTGAACGAGCGCTGGTTCTCCGATAGCCCACCGAAGCACCTTCGTGCATCAGCTGCTGGAGGTATGGCCGTGCAGTCAACTGTCTCTCAGAGATGGCGTCAAGTAACTGGAACTCCACTAGTTGAAGGTTATGGTTTGACCGAGTCAGCTCCTGTGCTTACATTCAACCCTCTTACTGGTCTTTCTAAAGATGGATCAATTGGTATCCCAGTTCCTTCTACCGAAGTTAAGTGTGTAGATGAAAAGGGTAAGGAAGTTCCTGTTGGTGAACCTGGCGAGATCGTTGCTCGTGGTCCACAGATCATGCTTGGCTACTGGGAACGTCCAGAGGACACCAAGGCAGTCTTGAAAGATGGCTGGCTGAAGACCGGAGACATTGGTGTCATGGATGCTGATGGCTTCTTCCAGATTGTTGACCGTAAGAAGGACATGATTTTGGTCAGCGGTTTCAATGTCTATCCAAATGAGGTTGAAGAGGTTATCGCTGCTGTTCCTGGTGTGCTTGAAGTTGGTGTAGTTGGAACTCCAGATGACAGAAGTGGTGAGCGTGTTCAGGCTTACGTTGTGGGTAAGGCTCCGCTTCCTACTAAGGAGCAGATTGTTGCTCACTGTAGAGAAAGATTGGCTGCCTACAAGATTCCACAGGAAGTTATATTCGTGGATGAACTACCAAAGAGTCCGATTGGAAAGATTCTCAGAAGAGAACTGCGCAAATTGGGTGAAGCAAAAACTACTGGTGCTACCCGAAAGGATTCAAGCAAATGAGAACAGCAATTGAAGTTCTAACCAATGCAACCGTCTCTGAGCAGGATGTTGTAACCCCGTTCGAGCAAAACCTTCTAGTGGGCTTGGTCTTCGTAATCATGTTCGGACTTGGTGCTGGTCTTACAGTCAAAGACTTCACTAGAGCACTCAAGAGACCTAAGGGTGTAGCAATTGGATGGTTTGCCCAGTATGGAATCATGCCGCTATTGGCTTTCGCATTGGCTTCCATTTTCCTATTCCAACTACCAATTGAATATGCAGCTCCAGTGGCTGTTGGAGCATTGTTGATGGGATCTGTTCCTGGTGGAACCACCTCGAACCTATTCACCTACTTCTCTAAGGGAAACCTAGCGTTGAGCGTGATCATGACAATCAACACAACACTATGGGCTCTAATTGTGACTCCATTTGCTCTGTTCTTCTACGGCAACTTCCTCTTTGCAGATAGCCCTGAATGGCAGATTCCAATTACCAACGTGGTTGTAACAATCGCGGTAATGCTAATCCCAGTTGTACTGGGAATGGCCATCCGTCGTTACAGCGCAAACGTAGGTGCAATCTTGGAGCTACTTGGAGGATTCTTTGGAATCTTCTTCATCGTGTTCCTGATGGCAACATGGGTCCCTAGAAACTGGGGTCTGCTCTCATCAACCCCTTGGCAGGTCTATGTAGTAGCTATTGGTCTTGGAATCTTCGGTATGGGTGCGGCATTCGCTGTTTCAAGACTGTTTAGAGTTCATCCAGTGGATGCAAGAAGCATCGCTCTTGAGGTTGGAATCTTGAATGGCCCTCTAGCAATTGCGATTATTCTTCTAACCTTCTCTGGCAACCCAGAGATTGGAAGAATCCTTATCGTTCCAGCTATGTACTCGCTGTTCATTGTGATTGTTTCGACTCTGGTCACCTTCTGGTTCAGAAGAGCAAACCTAGCTTCAGAACAGAAGATCCCTAACTTGCTATAGAAAGCAGTTACTAACACTGCAGTCTATGCATTGTGATTAGTTGAGCAGGCGGAGGATTTCCTTCGCCTGCTCATCATTTAAGTAGCTCTTCGCAATAAGGTAGCCAGGGTCAGGCGATCACTTTTAGGAAAGTTGAACGATTAGAGAAAACTACTCTTTAGGAGAGTTGCCGTAATTGTTTTGTCCTTTAGATGAATCTTCAACGGTAAAGATAATCAAAACAATGGCGCCAACAAAAGGAACTAAACCAATCAATGCCCACCAACCACTTCGGTTTGTGTCATGAAGGCGTCTAATCAGTAGGGCAATAGCTGGAACGATTGTTGTCAGTATCCAGATCAACCCAACGATGCCTCCCCCACCCTGGGCAATAAAGCGGGCAGTGTCCCAATTCAGTAGAGCTAAATCAATAGGAGCTGCAATTATGTTTGTGATAACTAGAAACAGTTGCACATACCAATACTCAGACCTACGAGCACGTCCCTTGAAGTTTGTGTAGTTTGACCAGAAACTCTTTAGAGCTGTTCCAAAATTCACTTTGAACTCCGTTCTTGTTGTTTCTTGTACTAAAGAGCCTTCAGAATATCGTTGACTCTATCCTTAGCATCACCGAAGAGCATCTTGGTGTTTGGCTTATAGAACAGAGGATTAGCAACTCCTGCATAACCTGAAGCCATTGATCTCTTGAAGACAATCACGTTCTCTGCTTCCCATACCTTTAGAACCGGCATACCGGCTATTGGGCTTGAAGGGTTCTCAGTTGCTGCAGGATTCACAGTGTCATTGGCTCCAATAACTAGAACTACCTGAGTCTTAGCTAAGTCGTCGTTGATCTCATCCATCTCAAGCACAATGTCATAAGGCACCTTTGCTTCAGCAAGAAGAACGTTCATGTGTCCAGGTAGGCGACCAGCAACCGGGTGAATACCGAATCTAACTTCAACACCCTTTTCTCTTAGACGCTTAGTTAGTTCAGCTACTGGGTACTGAGCCTGAGCTACAGCCATTCCATAGCCTGGTGTGATGACTACAGTCTTTGCTGAACTTAGTAATTCAGCAACAGATGCTGCATCGATCTCAGTGTGTTCACCTGTTTCTTCTTCACCCTGAGGTGCTGCTTCAATTCCATAGCCACCGAAGATTACTGATACAAAGCTTCGGTTCATGGCTTTACACATGATGTATGAAAGATAAGCACCTGAGGAACCAACTAGAGCACCTGTAACAATCAGAAGGTTGTTGCTTAGTAGGAATCCTGTTGCCGCTGCTGCCCAACCTGAGTAGCTGTTGAGCATTGAGACAACCACTGGCATGTCTCCTCCACCTATGGATGCAACTAGGTGCCAACCAAGAGCTAAAGCCAATACTGTTACTGCAATTAGCAGGCTTAGATCAGGGGTGATCACATAAGCAACTGTTAGACCAATAAAGCCAGCAAGAGCTACTAGGTTGATGTAGTTTCTACCAGGCAGAATCAGTGGCTTTGAAGAGATCTTGGCGGAGAGCTTTAGGTAGGCAACTATGGAACCTGTGAAGGTAATGGCACCAATAAAGACTCCGATGAACACTTCAGCACTGTGAACAGCAGCTAGTTCTGGAGACATCTCCTTAGCGTGTAATGCTCCATTCCAACCAACCAGAACTGCCGTTAGACCAACAAAGCTGTGGAACAGGGCAATTAGTTCTGGCATACCGGTCATGGCAACAACTCTTGCTCGCCAAATTCCGATCACACCACCGACAACCAAAGCTGCAACCAGTAGTCCTAGCCCGATGAATGTAGCTTCGCTCCATTGACCTGAGAAAGATAACCAGATTGATGCTGTCATGGCGATAGCCATACCAGCGATTCCATAACGAATACCGGTTCTACCGGTTTCGTGCTTACTAAGCCCTGCAAGGCTCATGATAAACAACAGTGCTGCTGCAATATATGCAGCGTTAGCCAAAGCTTGAGCAGTCATTATTTATCTCCTCTCGTGAACATCTTGAGCATTCGAGAGGTTACCGCGAACCCACCAAATATGTTGATGCTAGCCAGAAGCACTCCAAGAGCTGCAAGTATTTGAACCAGCAAAATAGTGTCTGTGATCTGAAGAACAGCAGCCACCACAACAATTCCTGAGATGGCGTTGGTTACGCTCATCAAAGGTGTGTGCAGAGCGTGGTGAACTTTACCAATCACATAGAAACCAATAACCACTGAAAGCATTAGGACTAAGAAGTGCTCTGGAAGTGGTGCTGGTGCTAGAGAAACGATTCCGAACAATCCAGCTAATCCAACAGCAATAAGAGCTGATCTGGTTCTTGAAGACATTTTCTTCTTCTCTGGAATCACAACAGCTTCAGCAACTGCTGCAGCTGGAGCAGCGGATACCTGAACCGGTGGTGGTGGCCAAGTAATCTCACCAGATTTCACAACAGTTACTGATCTCTGCACAACATCTTCAAAGTCAATAACTAGATTGCCATCTTTAGCTGGGGTTAGCAGCTTCAGAAGGTTGACAAGGTTTGTTCCATACAACTGAGAAGACTGAGCTGGAAGACGTGAAGGTAGATCTGTGTAGCCAAGGATGATTACACCGTTCTCAGTAACAATCTTCTTACCGGCTTCCGACCCTGCAACGTTTCCACCCTGTGCTGCTGCCATATCAACAATCACACTGCCTGGCTTCATTAGAGAAACATCTTTAGCTGTTATGAGAAGTGGAGCAGGTCTTCCTGGGATCAAAGCGGTAGTAATAATGATGTCAACATCACCTGCCTGCTCTGAATACAGTTCAGCAGCTCTTTGCTCATAGGCCTTGCTGGTTTCCTTAGCGTAGCCATCGCTGGATTCCATCTTCTCTTCAACCTCAACGGCTAGATACTCACCACCGATAGATTTCACTTGGTCAGCAACCTCTGGTCTTGGATCTGTTGCTCTAACAATTGCTCCAAGGCTTGAAGCCGATCCAATTGCAGCAAGGCCAGCAACACCAGCTCCTGCTACCAATACTTTCGCTGGCGCTACTTTTCCAGCTGCTGTTACTTGACCTGTGAAGAAGCGACCAAATTCATGAGCTGCTTCAATAACTGCACGGTAACCTGCGATGTTTGCCATCGAACTCAAAACATCCATTGACTGTGCTCTAGAAATTCTTGGAACTGCATCCATTGCCAGTGCAGTGACACCCTGGGCTGAAAGTGCTGTTAGTAGTTCAGGCTTTAGGGCTGGGCTTAGAACACCAACCAGTACTGAGCCTTTTTTGAGTAACTTGATCTCATCTTCTGATGGAGCATTCACTCTCAAAACAATGTCAGCACTCCAAGCATCAGCAGTTGCTACAACCTTGGCTCCAGCCGCTTCATAAGCAGAATCTGGGAAGGCTGCCTTAGCGCCTGCACCTGCTTCAACAACAACGTCGAAACCAAGGGATTTGATTACTTTTACTGTTTCTGGGGTGGCGGCTACTCTAGCTTCCGCCTGTGGCTCTGCGACTACGCCAATTAGGGACACGGTGCTCCTTATAGAAGATAACTTTCTCCCCAAGTCTAGTTGTTTGACGAAACAGGATATCCAGTTCAGATGCTGGCTCTAGGACTTTTTGCGCTTGAAAATGCTCTTGAGCTTAGCCACTATTTTTTCGAGCCCCTGCATGCCTTGCTTATTGACTTCTTGAGCCCACTTGATCTCAAGGGCAAGGATAGAGAGGCCGAAGAAGATGAATAGGAGTCCAGGGCCTGGGGTAACCATCATGATTAGGCCAAGGATAAGAAGGATAAAGCCAACTACCATGGTCAGCACCCAACGAACAGGGTGAGGTAACTTAGCAAGTATGCTCTTTATCTTTTCCAAGATATAACTCCTTATTCGATGTCTTTATTATGGCACTCAACAACTCAAAAGACGCTGTGAACTCCTTGCAGATTATTTGTGACTGTCTGAGGGGTTGACTTTGAAACCTGAGGGGTTGACTTGGATCTTTTATATGGTATTGTTTTGATATCACTTTGATATAGGAGAGAAAATGAAGGAAAGTAGCAAGAAACCAATCCCAGGCTCAATCATCTTCCTGTTGCATCTGCCTCTAGTTGCACTGATTGTTTGGAGCATCCAGGCACTATCAGTTGGAGATCTTGGAGAGAGTTATGTTTGGCTACCAATTGTGCTGATAACTGCACTATCAATTGGCCTAGCCGGTTTCTATACTTTGCAGCCTAATGAGGCACGAGTGCTTATTCTTTTCGGTAACTACAAAGGCACCGTGAAGCAAGCTGGTTGGCACTGGGGAAACCCGTTCTACTCAAACAGCTCCCCTAGCTCTGAACTCAAGGAGCAGCGCAAGACCAAGATCACTTCCACCCAGGCAACAACAGGTTCAAAGCCTGACTCCAGGTTCAAGATCTCACTAAGAGCTAGAACTGAGGTTGGTGACACCATCAAGGTAAATGACAAGCGCGGTAACCCTATTGAGATTGCAGCAGTTGTGGTTTGGCGAGTGGCAAACACTTCACAGGCAGTATTTGAAGTTGATGACTACCGTACATACGTAAAGACTCAAATTGAGACTGCTCTTAGACATGTTGCCACTGGCTTTGCATACGACAACAGCGAATCAGGTGAACTATCTGGGGAACTAACTCTTAGAGGTAACCCTGAAGAAGTAGCAGCTGAACTTAGAAAAGATCTAGAGCAGCGTCTATCTGTTGCAGGTGTGGCTATCGATGATGCCAGACTTACCCACTTGGCATACGCTCCTGAAATTGCTCAAGCAATGCTTAGAAGACAACAGGCCGAAGCCGTTATCAGTGCTCGAAGAAAGATTGTTCAAGGTGCTGTTGGCATGGTTGAGTTAGCTCTTGCTGATCTTGAAAAGAGTGGTTCTGTTTCACTAGACCCAGAGCGTAAGGCAGCCATGGTTTCCAACTTGATGGTTGTGCTTTGCTCAGAGCGTGAAGCGTCACCGGTTATCAACGCTGGAACTCTTTACAACTAATCATGACTGAGAAAAAAGCGATCCCGCTAAGAATCTCCCCTGAGCTCTATACCGAAATAAGAGCCTGGGCCGAACAAGATCTCCGAAGTGTTAACTCACAGATTGAGTTGATTCTTAGAGATGCTGTTGCACAGAGGAAAACTTCATCGAAGTCAGCGGCAGAGGTTAGAAAGATTCGCAAAGCAAACTAACCTCTGCCCCTTTGTATAAAAAACAAGCATTTGGGCTTGATAGAATTTTCTTGTTGTCAGACTGATGAAAGAAGTTCTGTGAAGGTATCCCTTAGCGAAGCCAAAGTTTTATTCCAAGTAGCCTATGCAGCAACAGTGACAATAGGTTTTAGTTACCTAATCGGGTTGGCGACCCAACTAGACATCCTTTTGATCGCTGCAATCCCCCTGGGCATTCTGCTTGTAGGGCTGTTGTTCTGGCTTCCACCTAGAGCTCAACTTCTTTCTTGGGCCGCAGTGACTGCATGGCTTTTGTC
>JBILRF010000004.1:0-53218 GCA_044372795.1 Rhodoluna sp.
TTCCTGCTCCACCATCCTGGAATGTAGTAGTAGCGATAGAAGCTACGTCACCAACATAGTCAGGGTTCTTTAGGATCTTTCCTGCTTCAGCGATCGCTGTAGCTACAGCTGGGTCGTTGAAAGGAATTCCGTGAGTAACCCAAGCGTCGTAGGTCTCTGCTGACGCGGTACGAAGCATGATGTCTTCCATCCAGTCAGTACCAACCCAACCAGTTGCTTCACCAGAACCGAAACCAGCACACCATGGCTGGATCTGTCCGTCTGCAGCAATCTGGTCAGATAGAGCTAGAAGCTCATCCCAAGTTGTTGGGATTGTGTAGTTGTTGTCTGCGAATACCTTCGGGTTGTACCAAACGAATGATTTCACGTTTGCACCTAGAGGAGCTGCGAAGAAGGTTCCGTCTACAGTTCCGTAGTTCTTCCAGTCTGGTGAGTAGTTTGCATCAACTGATGCGCTTACCTTGTCTGATGCTGGAACCAGGCTGTCAGCAAACTTAGCTAGTAGACCTGGCTGTGGGAAGATCGCTAGATCAGGTGCAGTCCCACCCTCAACGCGAACAGCAATCTGAGCTTCGAACTCCTGAGTACCGTTCCAGTTGACAGTGATTCCTGTACAACGCTCGAAGTCAGCGAATGACTCTACGAATAGATCAGCTTCTGGAGCAATGATGGTTGTGTAAACCTCAACCTCAGTGCCTTCAAAGCCCTTGTAATCTGCGTATGCTTCACAACCTGCAGTGGCTGGATCGTTCGTCGCTGAACAACCTGATAGAAATAGCGCTGCTGCAACCACTGATGCGGATGCCGCTAGAGCGCGTTTTGACTTAAAGCTCATTAATTTCTCCTTGATAGTAATGGGCGAAGCGAAGATATCGCTCCATCGCCAATATAAGGGAGAATTCTCGGAAAATACCTAAAAATTTGCTAGTTGCGATAACGATTTCACAAATTGTTGAATAATCCCTACTCTAGAGGGAACAGAAGCCTTCCAGCCCTGTATTTAATTGGTTTTGCGATGGCTAACTGGCCTTGATAAAGCCGATCCTGTCATAGACGGTAGCAAGGGTTTGTTCAGCAACCGCCCTAGCTTTCTGCGCCCCTGAGGCCAAGAGTCTATCTAGCTCAGTTGGGTCACTCATTAGATCATTGGCTCTATCTCTAATAGGTCCTAAAGCGTTGATGACCACATCAGCCACTTCGCTTTTCAGGACCCCATAGCCTGCACCTTGGAATCTGTCCTCAAGTGAAACTAAAGATTCACCACTAATAGAGGAGTGAATAGATAAGAGGTTTGAAACTCCAGGCTTATTTTCCCAATCAACTCTGATTGAAGTATCAGTGTCGGTAACAGCACTCTTAATCTTTTTCATAATCGTTGAGTCATCATCCATAAGGTTCACAAGACCTTTAGGGTCTTGAGCAGACTTAGACATCTTTGCTGTTGGGTTCTGCAGGTCATAAATCTTTGCAGTTTCCTTGAGGATGTGAGCTTCAGGGATTGTGAAGGTCTGACCAAATCTTGTGTTGAAGCGTTCTGCTAGATCTCTCGTTAGTTCAAGGTGTTGTCTTTGGTCTTCACCAACTGGAACAGCTTTTGGTTGATACAACAAGATATCTGCTGCTTGAAGGATTGGGTAAGTGAAGAGTCCAACTGATGCTGAATCACTTCCTGCTTTTTGTGACTTGTCTTTGAACTGAGTCATACGACTTGCTTCACCGAAACCTGTGATGCAGTTCAGTACCCAAGCAAGTTCAGCGTGAGCTGGAACATGGCTTTGGACAAACAAAGCAGAATCCTGAGGGTTAATTCCAGCTGCAATATATTGGGCAGCAGTTCTTCGTGTGTTAGTTCTAAGTTCGTTAGGGTCTTGAGGAACTGTGATGGCGTGAAGATCAACAATTACATAGAATGCATTGAAGTCTCTTTGCATATTGACCCAGTTAACTAGGGCACCCAGGTAGTTACCTAGGTGCAAAGAAGATGCACTCGGCTGCATGCCACTTAGAAGATTCGCTTTGCCAGTCATGTTAGATAGCGTACTCAACAACAACAGGGGAATGGTCTGTGAAACGGGTGTCATAGCTAGCTGCTCTGTGAACTAAGTAATTAGAGGCCACTTTGGCTAGCTTCGGTGTTGCTAGTTGGTAGTCAATTCTCCAGCCGGTATCAGTATCAAAGGCTTGACCTCTATAACTCCACCAGGTGTATGGGCCTGGCACATCTGGGTGAGCAGCTCTACCTAGATCAACCCAGCCTTGTTTATGCATCCAGGTGTCAAAGTAAGCACGTTCTTCAGGAAGGAAACCAGCATTCTTAATATTTCCTTTCCAGTTCTTGATATCAAGTTCTGTGTGACCAACATTCAGGTCGCCAACCACAACGGTCAAACCATCTTCTTTTCTAAGTTCAGCCATGCGCTTGGTCATAGCCTCTAGGAACTTGTATTTCTCAACCTGCTTAGGGGTATCAACTTCACCTGAGTGAACGTAGGTGCTGATTACAGTTACTGTTTTGGTCTTGATCTTGAAATCAACTTCAAGCCATCGACCAGCACTATCGAAGCTTTTAGGCCCAAGGGTAGTTCTTGAGGCTACCGCTGGCAGTTTAGAAATGATGGCTACACCAGCTCTACCTTTGGCAGATGCTGAGTCATGAAGGATATGCCACTTTGTGCCATCTTTCTGAAGATCTTGGATAGCTTGGAAGATTTCGATTAGATCAGTGGTTTCGGCTCTAACCTCTTGGAGGGCAATCACATCTGGGGAGTTCTCAACAACCCATTCGGCTAGGCCTTTCTTGAAGGCGGCTCTAACGCCGTTGACGTTGATGGTGGCTACGGAGAGATTAGTTGGCATGGGACAAGTTTAAGGTCATCTTAGACTTGTGGGGTGAGTGAACGAGTATTGGTTGGTGCCGGTGTTGGCACAGGCATAGCCATAGCCAATGCCTTTATCTATCGTTCAGATCGATATGTGCCATGGGATAGCGAAGCAGCTGGTTCTTCAAGAGGGTTAGTAGCAATCAAGTCGGCTTTGGCGGAAGTTTCAGCTGAAATAGACAAAGCAAGAGAATCAACCAATGTTGAATCAGCAGATATTCTCGATGCCCTAAAACTTGTGCTTGAAGACAAGTCTTTGATGGAGGGCATTAAAGTCCGTCTAGCTGATGGCGCTAATTCACAAAGAGCAGTTAGCGGAGCCTTTAAGGCAGCGTCTGCAGCACTTGCTTCATTGGGTGAGTATTTCGCAGAGCGCTCTAATGACATTACTGAACTTGGGGAAAGAGTCTTAGACAAGTTAAGTGGCAAAGAAGATTTGGTTTGGCCTTCAGAACCATTTGTTTTAGTCACCGAGAACATTGGGCCATTAGAAATGGTCAAGTTGCAGTCAAGTGCTATTGCTGGTTTGGTTACTAGCCTTGGTAGTCCAACCTCACACACTTCTATTCTGGCTAGAGGCATGAATCTGCCAACTGTTGTTTCGGTTAGTGGAACACAGTTCATTCAAGATGGCAGTCAACTAATAGTTGACTCATCAAGTGGTCAGGTACTTGTCAATCCAGATGATGCTGAACTTGAGCAGTATGCAAAGGCAGTTGAGAATACTGAACCTGAGGTTGAGGTAGATATTGTCTATGAAGATTTGCCGGTCAAACTTTATGCCAACCTAGGTTCAAGTTCTGAAGGCTCAGCAGCTAAAGCTTTTGGAGCTCAGGGTGTTGGCTTGTTTAGAACTGAGTTGTTGTTTCTGGGAGAGAAACAGGCACCTTCACTTGAAACTCAAGTTTTGGAATACTCAAGGTTGTTGGACCAATTTCCTAACCAGGTAGTGATTGTTCGAGTGCTGGATCTTGATACTGATAAGCCTTTGCCTTTTCTTAAGTTATCTGAAGAAGGTAAGTATGCTAACCGAGGTTTTCAAGCACTACTGAATAACCCTGAAGCATTGATAACGCAGCTGACCGCTTTATCTCTTGCTCAAAAGAACTATCCAGAGACTAAGTTATGGGTGATGGCGCCTATGGTCACATCTTTTGCTCATGCAGAACAGTTTGTGAGCATGGCAAAAACTTTAGGGCTTGAAACAGTTGGTGTGATGATTGAGGTTCCTGAAGTTTGTGAACCTAGCGTCCTTGATCAGATTGTTTCAGTGGTTGATTTTCTAAGCATTGGAACTAATGATCTAACCCAATACACCTTGAACCAAGATCGTCTTTCATCGGCTTTACCTGTTACTTCAGTTAGAGAACCAGAAGTACTGGAACTCATTAAAAGAGTTAGCACTGCATGCGTAGCTGCAGATATTCCTATAGGTATTTGTGGGGAAGCAGCCTGTGATTATGAATCAGCAAAACTGTTTATTGAGTTTGGGGTAACGTCTTTATCTGCATCCCCAGCGCTACTGCCTGGATTGGCTAAAGAGCTTAGCTCTTGATAGTTATAAAGACTGATTTCTTTTCAACGGTTACGGTGTAACGAGTTAAAGCTTTGCGGGCAGGGCCTCGCTTAGCAGCTCCAGTGTTCATATCAAATAGTGCGCCGTGGGCCTGACAAATCAAATCTTTACCTTTGATGGAGTTCACTGCAAAGCCCTCGTGTGTGCAGCGCTGATCGAATGCTCTGAAAACACCGGCTTTAGGTTGAGTAATCAGAACCATCATGTTCTTGCCTGCAGGAACTCTAAATGAACTAGCTCCACCAACCTTGATGTCTTTGGTGGCACAAATCCTATATTTTTTAGATGCTGCCTGAGCACTAGAGGCTAGGGATGTAAGGCCCAGAGAACCTGCTGCGATGGCAACTGAGGCTAAGAAGTTCCTTCTGCTTAGTTCAGCAAAGGACTCTTTAGGCTGCTCATGATTGCCATGGGAAGCGCAGTTGTGGTTTTCGGACATGATTAAACAATAAACACGATGGCAAAAAAGACCCGGCAGAACTGAGTATCTTTTAGATAACTCTCAGGAGAGACTATCTGCGGCCGCGAAGAACAGCCTGCTTGACCTCAGCGATTGCCTTTGTAACTTCAATTCCTCTTGGGCATGCTTCGGTGCAGTTAAAGGTGGTGCGGCAACGCCAGACACCTTCTTTATCGTTCAAGATATCAAGTCTTACCTCCGCAGCTTCATCTCTTGAGTCGAAGATAAAGCGGTGAGCGTTCACAATAGCTGCTGGACCAAAGTACTGGTTATCTGTCCAGAACACAGGGCATGAGGTTGTGCAGGCAGCACAAAGAATGCACTTGGTGGTGTCTTCGAAACGGTCACGATCTTCAGGGGACTGAATGCGCTCAGCAACTGGCTTATCTGAAGCAATAAGGAAAGGCTTCACATCTCTATAAGCCTGGTAGAAAGGCTCCATGTCAACAACAAGGTCCTTCTCAACGTTGAGGCCCTTAATCGGCTCAACATAAATAGGTTGAGTGATATCTAGGTCTTTGATCAGAGTCTTACAAGCTAGACGGTTTCTTCCGTTGATACGCATTGCATCTGAACCACAAACACCGTGAGCACATGATCTTCTGAAAGTTAGGCTTCCATCGATTTCCCACTTGATTTTGTGCAGGGCATCAAGCACACGGTCTGTGCCATACATGGTCACATCAAAGTCTTGCCACTTAGGCTCAGCATCTGTTTCTGGATCAAATCGACGAACCATAAGTGTCACTGTGAAAGATGGAATAACACCAATTTCTTGATTGGTTTCGATTACAGCACCCATTAGTACTTACGCTCCATTGGTTGGTAGTTGGTGATAACTACAGGCTTCCAATCAATTCTGATTTCTTCTCCAGCTTTATAAGCCATTGAGTGAACCATGAACTTATCGTCATCTCTAGTTTCATAATCTTCACGGTAGTGACCGCCTCTGCTCTCACGTCTCTCACGAGCGGTGAAGGCTAGAACTTCAGCCAAGTCAAGCAAGAAACCAAGTTCAATAGCTTCAAGTAGGTCAGTGTTAAATCTTTGACCTCTGTCTTGAACCTGAATGTTCTCGTATCTCTTACGAAGCTCTTTAATCTTGTCGAGTGCTTCATTCAAAGATTCTTCAGTTCTATAAACTTGAGCGTTCTTATCCATGGTGTCCTGAAGTTCTTTACGGATAACCGCAATCTTTTCAGTGCCACGAGCATTACGCATGTGTTCAATTAGTTTTACAGTTTCTGCAACTGCATCGGCAGGAACGTCAACGAACTCTGCATACTTTGCATACTCAACTGCATAGATACCAGCACGCTTACCGAAGACGTTAATGTCAAGAAGTGAGTTAGTGCCTAGACGGTTAGCACCGTGAACAGATACACATGCACATTCACCAGCAGCATAAAGACCTGGAACAACAGTGTTGTTATCGCTTAGAACTTCAGCTTTGATGTTGGTTGGAATTCCACCCATTGCATAGTGAGCAGTTGGGAATACTGGAACTGGCTCGGTGTAAGGCTCAACACCTAGGTAGGTTCTAGCAAACTCTGTGATGTCTGGAAGCTTGGCATCGATAACCGCAGGCTCAAGGTGGGTTAGATCTAGCAGAACATAGTCCTTGTTAGGACCTGCTCCTCTTCCTTCACGAACTTCGTTAGCCATAGCTCTGGCAACCATGTCTCTAGGTGCTAGGTCCTTGATGGTTGGGGCATATCTTTCCATGAAGCGCTCACCTGAAGCGTTACGGAGAATGGCTCCTTCACCACGGGCTGCTTCAGAAAGCAAGATGCCTAGTCCAGCTAGGCCGGTTGGGTGGAATTGGTAGAACTCCATGTCTTCAAGGGGAAGACCCTTGCGGTAAATGATTCCAACGCCATCCCCTGTAAGAGTGTGAGCGTTTGATGTTGTCTTGAAGATCTTTCCAAAACCACCGGTTGCAAAAACAATTGACTTGCCCTGGAAGACGTGCAGCTCTCCGGTAGCTAGTTCGTAGGCAACAACAGCTGCTGGTCTTTCTTGACCATCAACGGTGTTCATCACTAGGTCAAGAACATAGAACTCGTTATAGAACTCGATACCTAATTTCACGCAGTTTTGGTACAAGGTCTGCAAAATCATGTGACCAGTTCTGTCAGCTGCATAACAGCTTCTTCTAACTGGAGCTTTACCGTGATCTCTGGTGTGACCACCAAATCTTCTTTGGTCAATCTTGCCGTCAGGAGTTCTGTTGAATGGAAGACCCATGTTCTCTAGATCAATAACAGCTTGAACAGATTCTTTAGCAAGAATCTCTGCAGCGTCCTGGTCAACTAGGTAGTCGCCACCTTTAACGGTGTCAAAGGTGTGCCATTCCCATGAGTCTTCTTCAACGTTGGCTAGAGCAGCTGCCATACCACCTTGAGCGGCACCGGTGTGTGAACGAGTAGGGAAGAGCTTAGAGATAACTGCAGTCTTAGCATGCGGACCTGCTTCGATAGCAGCGCGCATACCTGCACCACCAGCACCAACGATTACAACGTCATACTGATAGTGATGAACTTTAACTTCGGACAATTTTTTCCTTAAGGCTTACAAACGTTTGGAAGGTAGGTTTCAACATCTGGATCGATGCATGGATCAAATGTTGTGATTACTAGAGTTCCGAGTATCAGTAGTGCAGTACAAGTAACCCAAAGTGAAATGTTTAGAGTTTTTCTGACCCATTCACGTTCTGAGTAGTCGTTGACCAAAGTCCTCATACCGTTGGTTCCGTGAATCAAGGCCAACCAAAGCATGATTCCGTCATAGACCTGCCAGAACGGGTCAGCCCACTTACCTGCAACGAATGCAAAGTCAATAGATTTCACTCCACGCTCAGGAAGTACAAGGTTCACCATTAGGTGACCGAGGATTAGGACAACTAGAAGTGGGCCTGAAACACGCATGAAAACCCAGGCACGCTTTTCCCACTGAGCGTTTTTACGGCTTCTTGGCTGGTTTGGCTGTTCAATAACGACGCTCAATTTACTCTCCAAAAGTGTGCATCAGCTGGCGTGGAATCCAGGCGGCCATTAGGACAACAAAAATCACTACAACCACCCAGAACATGTGGTTTTGGTACTTAGAGCCCTTGCTCCAGAAATCAATTAGTCCAACGCGAATACCGTTAAAGGCGTGGAACAGAATGGCTCCAACCAGTCCGATCTCGGCTACACCTACTATTGGGGTCTTGTATACGGCCATGACTGAGTTATAAGCCTCTGGGCTCACGCGAACCAGCGCTGTATCAAGAATGTGGACCAAGAGGAAGAAGTAGATTCCAACCCCGGTAATACGATGTAACACCCAAGACCACATGCCTATTTTGCCTCGATACAAAGTACCTGCAGGTCTTCTAGCCACGAAACTCCTCCTTGAATGGCAAGATTTCTTGCCTTTAACTGCCTTAATGATAACCCACGATGATAAACAAAAATCTTCAAACCATGCTTCTGAGTTAGGCTTTTGGGAGTATGAGTGACTCTAAAGAGCCAATGGCTCGTTTCTATTCTGTAATCCCAGCCGGGGGGATTGGCAGCAGGCTTTGGCCACTGTCTCGAGCTTCTGCACCTAAATTTCTTCATGACCTAACCGGCTCTGGTCAGACCCTTTTGCAGGACACCTGGGACAGATTGGCTCCACTTTCTGGAGCAGATCGAATCGTTGTTGTTACAGGTGTTGCTCACCGTGCTGCTGTTTCCGAACAGTGTTCAGATTTGATTGAAAACAATCTGTTTTTGGAGCCAAGCCCTAAAGATTCAACTGCTGCGATTGCCTTAGCAGCTGCAATCCTGGTTAGAAGAGAACCAGATGTGATTATTGGTTCTTTTGCAGCAGATCACGTCATCACAGATGACAAAGAATTCACCGAATGTGTGAAAGAAGCGGTGGCAGTTGCTGCCACAGGCAAGATTGTGACCATCGGAATTGAACCAACAGAACCTTCAGTAGGTTTTGGTTACATCAAAGCAGGCGACAAGATGGATCTTCCTTTTGCCAAGCATGCTCGTGAAGTTTTGAAGTTTGTTGAAAAGCCAGATATTGAAAGAGCGCGTAAATACGTTGCATCAGGTAAATATCTTTGGAACGCAGGAATGTTCATTGCCCCTGCTTCTCTAATTCTGTCCGTACTCGAGGAAACTGAACCAGAGCTACATTCAAAGATTATGCAGTTAGCCGATGCATGGGGAACGGCATCAGAAGCTAAAGTCTTTGAAGACATATGGCCAACGCTCAAGAAGATTGCTGTTGATTATTCGGTGGCTGAACCTGCTGCGGCTAAAGGCTTGGTTTCTGTGGTTCCAGCGAAGTTTGGTTGGCACGACGTTGGTGACTTTGCGGCTATCGCTGAATTGCAATCAGGTGGAAAGCGTAATCACCTAGCTGTCCTAGGCGATGTGACTGTGCTCTCTGATAAGTCCAGTGGAATCCTGGTTTCTGAAACAGGCAGGTTGGTCGCCCTCATTGGGCTTGATGACGTCATTGTTGTCGATACCCCTGATGCCCTTTTGGTTACTACCAAGGAGCATGCTCAAAGGGTAAAGAACCTAGTGGATTCACTCAAGGTAACCGGTCACAGCGAAGTTCTCTAAAGTACCAGTCATGAAAAGAATCAGTTTTGTAGTGGGAATCATTTCGGTTCTTACCCTTGGTTTATCTTCCTGCACAAGCGCGGTTATTTCTGAACCAGATCACAAAGCTAAGACCACTGCATGTCTCATTCGTTCAACAATATCGGTGCCAGGCACCCCAGAGAATCAACTTGCAGCTGATTTAGTTGAGGCAAAAATTGTCTACGGACTAGCAGCTCGTGAAGTCAAGATAGATGATGCTTCCGAGCAAGTGCCGACAAGATTACTTCAAGCCCTAACCGCAGGCTGCGTTCTCATGGTTTCTGCAAACCCTAGTTATCTTGAAGATCTTGCACAGTTCGCTCTAGAGCATCCAAGAATGGTTGTTCTGTTTGTCGGCGGAGAAATAAGTTCTGAGACTCAACCGGCCAACTTTAGGTGGGTAGCTGATGATTTGCAAAGTGTTGCCCGAATTGCAGGGTTCTTTGCAGCAGGAAAGTCGAGCACTAATAAGGTGCATTTATTTGTTCAGCCGGTTTACTCTCAAGCGCAACAGATCAGAAGTTCTTTCATATTGGGAGTTAAAGACTTTGATGCCATCGAAGGCACCCAAACCCAAACAGTTTTTGTCCGAACCGCAAGTTCTAAAACTTTTAGTTCGAACCTGGCTCTTTTAGAGCCAACCGATGTTGCTGCACTATTTGGGGGAAAGAGCATCTGGCAGTCGATAGATCCAGAACAGGAGGGTCTGCCCTTCATCATTGGTGCCGATCTTCAGTTAGGTGAAACAGGAGCTCCTATTGAGGCTAAGGTCAAGGCTTCGGTTGAGAGAAACACTGCCAAACACGTGTTTAGTGCCGTTTCGGCCCTACTGGATAGAGAGTTTGCAAGTGACCCACTATATAGGAAGTCAGGGGCCCTGAAGTTCAATACTGTGGAACTCAGACTGACTGATCCTGAGTCTCTTGACGGTGGCCTTTTGGAGTCCTTGAATCTCTACAAGCAAGAGCTGCTTTCTCCTTCAAATTAAGGAATTGTAACGCCTAGATAAAATCCTTGTGTTAGTGGCCAAAAGTGTCGCTGGGGGCTAGTAGTGTCTAGTTGTGTGTGGTTGGTGATTGGCACCAGCCTAAATAAATCAGGAGGATACAAGTGAACAAAGTTTCACGTAAGGCCGTAGCAGGAGTAGCAATGGCAGCAGCCAGCTTGCTAGTTCTTTCAGGCTGTGCATCACCAAAGCCAGGTGCAGGATTCATCGAATGTGGTGTTTCTGACGAAGGTTCATGGGCAGACAAGTCATTCAACGAGTCAGTAATGGATGGAATGGTCAAGGCTGAAGAAGAGTTCGGTGTAACTCTTGCAGCAGCTGAGTCAAACTCATCTGAAGACTTCGCTCCAAACCTAGACGCAATGGTTGCAGAAGGCTGTGACGTTATCTTCGCTGTTGGTTTCAACCTAGTTGACGCAGTTAACGCTGCAGCAGAAGCGAACCCAGAGGTTAACTTCGTAACTATCGATGGTTGGTCAAACGGTGCAACAAACCTAAAGCCAGTTGGTTACAACATGGCTGAGTCATCATACCTAGCAGGTTACGCAGCTGCTTACCACTCAACATCAAAGATCGTTGGTGTTTACGGTGGTCTACAGATTGGTGCAGTAACTGCATTCATGGATGGTTTCTACTACGGTGCAAAGGCATACGGAGCTGAGACAGATACAGAAGTTACTGTTCTTGGTTGGGATGCAACTACACAGCAGGGTGACTTCATCGGTGGCTTCGCTCCTAACGCTCCTGAAGGCAAGACAATTGCTGCAGGTCAGCTAGCAGCTGGTGCTGACGTAATCGTTCCTGTTGGTGGAGACCAGTTCGGTGCTCTTCTAGAGGCAATCAACGAGTCTGGTGTTGACGCAAAGATGATCGGTGTTGACAAGAACATCAGCGTTACAAGCCCAGAATTCGCTCCTTACACTCTTACCTCAATTGAGAAGAGAATGGGTTCAGCAGTTTACGACATCGTGAAGGAACTTGCAGTTGACAAGGTTGCCTTCGCTGGTGGCGGCGACAACGCTTACACAGGTACTTTGGCTAACGCTGGTACTGACATCTCAGAGACAGAGTTCTTTGACGATGCGCTAAAGACAAAGCTTGCTGAACTAAAGGCTGGCATTATCGATGGCTCAATCAACCCACTTAGCTAATAACTAGATAAGTAGTTTGGGAACTGCCGAGGCTTAGGCCTCGGCAGTTCTGCTTTAATCGGGCATTCAAATCTTGGGGTAGATTAGTAACTAGGAACAGCAAAGGAGCCAGCCCTTAAAAATGAAGCTCGAACTTAGAAACATCACTAAACGCTTCGGTACCCTTGTCGCTAATGACAACATCAGCCTGACCCTAGCGCCAGGAGAAATCTTGAGCCTGTTGGGTGAAAACGGAGCTGGTAAATCAACCCTGATGAATGTCCTATACGGATTACTTCAGCCTGATGAAGGCCAGATTCTGATTGACGACAAACAAGTTAAGTTCTCAGGTCCTGGCGAGGCGATGGCTGCCGGAGTTGGCATGGTTCATCAACACTTCATGTTGATTCCTGTTTTCACAGTTGCTGAGAATGTTGTTCTTGGCCACGAACCAACCGGCAAGGTTGGCAATTTAGATTTAGATGCTGCACGCAAACTTGTAAAAGAAATTTCAGATCGATTTGGCTTCGATATTGATCCTGATGCCAAGATTCAGGATCTACCGGTTGGAGCTCAGCAAAGAGTTGAAATCATTAAGTCATTAGCTAGAGATGCGAAGATTCTTGTTTTGGATGAGCCAACCGCTGTGTTGACTCCGCAGGAAACTGATGAGCTCATGGACATCATGCGTGACCTAAGTAAGAATGGCACATCGATTATCTTCATCACGCACAAGCTACGCGAAGTTCAAAAAGTGGCAGACCGAATCATTGTAATTCGACAGGGCAAAGTAGTTTCTGAGGCAAGTCCTAAAGCAACAGCGGGTGAGCTTGCATCTCTCATGGTTGGTCGTGATGTTGATTTGGACACTAAGAAGAAAGTGGCCAAGCTAGGAGCCGAAACCCTAGTGGTTAAAGACCTAACCGTTCTTGATGACCGAAACCAGCAGATGGTTAATGGCATTAGCTTTTCAGTAAGTGACGGTGAGATCCTTGCAATTGCTGGAGTGCAGGGAAATGGTCAAACAGAACTAGCCGAAGCGATTCTAGGATTGCGCAAGATTCACAGCGGAAGCATTGAAGTTGCTGGTCAAGACTTGACTAAGAGCAACGTTAGACAGGTGCTAGAAGCAGGCGTTGGATACATTCCAGAAGACCGCAAGAAAGATGGCTTGGTTGGCCAGTTCACTATTGCCGAGAACCTAATGCTCGATGGATCTTTCGGTAAGCCTTTTGCCAAGGGTGTTCAGATTGATTTTGCTAAACGTGATGAAATCGCCGCCAAGCTAATCAAAGAGTTCGACATTAGAACTCCTTCCGCTGACACTTTGGCTAAACAACTATCTGGTGGAAACCAGCAAAAAGTAGTGGTGGCCAGGGAAATGAGCAGAGACCTTAGGGTGCTAATCGCTTCTCAGCCAACTCGTGGAGTTGACGTTGGTTCGATTGAGTTTATTCACGAGCAAATCGTTGCAGCTCGTGATGCAGGAAAGACTGTGGTCATCATCTCAACTGAGCTAGATGAAGTTCTTGCATTGGCTGACCGCATTGCTGTTATGTATCGAGGTCGCATTGTTGGAATAGTTGACGCCAAGACTTCTAGAGAAAAACTTGGAAAAATGATGGCAGGAATAGCAGCATGAGTAAGAAAAAAGATTTAGAAAAAGTCAAACCTGCACAGGATAAAGCCACCTCTGTTCTTCATGAAATCATGGCAGGCGATCCTGTCCGTATCGGTTTATCCATCCTGCTTGGTTTCATCATTGGTGCAATATTCATGGTTGTCTTTGACAAGAACGTGGTTAAGGCTTGGGCTGATTTTGGGGCAGATCCAAGTTACGCACTGTCTACTGTTTGGTGGACAATTCAAGATGGTTACGGAGCACTATTCCGTGGTTCGATCCTTAACTTCAACGCCAACGACTTCATGGCTGCAATTCGTCCGTTTACCGAGACACTTAGATTTGCAGCTCCTCTGATCATGGCTGGTTTGGGTGTTGCCCTTACATTCCGAGTCGGCCTTTTCAACATTGGCGCAACTGGTCAGATTCTGGTGGGTCTAGCTGGTTCAACCTTTGTTTCTACTCGCCTTGAAATGCCAATCATCATCCACATGCTTGCTGCTGTATTTGCTGCAGTTGTTTGTGCGATGGTTTGGGGAATCATCGTGGGTGTTCTAAAGGCTAGAACTGGTGCCCACGAAGTAATCGTGACCATCATGCTCAACTATGTTGCGCTGTCTTTGTTCACTTACCTTTTGAGACAACCTGAACTTCTACTTGAAGAAAACGGTGGTGGAACTCCTAAATCTGATAACCCAGATGGCACTGCTCGTTTAGGTCTGCTATTTGGTGATGAGTTCCAATTGCACTACGGTCTAATCTTTGCTGTTCTAGCCGTGGTTTTCTACTGGTGGCTTATGGAGAAATCTACTTTCGGATTCAGATTCCGAATGGTTGGACATAACCCATCTGCTGCTAGAGCTGCTGGTATCAAGGTTGAAAACACTTTCGTCTGGGCACTTGCTATTTCGGCAGGGTTCTCTGGATTGGCTGCTGCCAACCAGGGTCTCAGCGTTGATGGCGGTTTGACCACAAGCATCGAGGCTGGAATCGGTTTTGATGCAATCACTGTTGCGCTTTTGGGTGGATCTCGAGCCGGTGGCGTTGTGATGGCTGGTTTGTTGTTCGGAGCATTCAAGGCAGGTTCTTCAACTATGCAGGTTGCTGGTGTTTCACCAGAAGTTCTAGGTGTGGTGAAGGCATTGATTGTTCTGTTCATTGCAGCTCCTCCGATTATTCGAGCTTTCTATCGCTTGCCGGTTCCTGGACCTAAGGTCTTCGAGGCAGCAAAAAAGGCTAAAGAGGCAAAGGTGATCAAATAATGAAGAACATTGAAGTTACCCCTGGAATGTTTTCTTCGGCTGAATCAAAGCCAAGCCTAAAAACTCCAATCACTCTCGTAGCGGCAGCACTTGTTGTTTTGTTCTTCTTCGGCTTCCTAGGAAAAGCAGGAGACATTACATTTGTATGGAGCGAAAAGCGTGAAGCAATTCAGCTTCCACCGTTTGTTGTTAACTCAATGCTGTTCTGCACAGTTGTTGGAGCATTGCTTTTGATGATCGGTTTGCTTTCAACAGCGCTGAGCATCAGAAAGCAAAAGACACCTGTTTGGTTAATTGCAATTTACGCTCTTGGCGCGATGATGGCTCTTCTTGGTTGGTTGGCAACTGAAGCAGCTCAGGGTGTCCAGATGATTTTCATTCTTGGCAACACTTTGGTGTTAGCTATCCCATTGATCTTTGGTGGTATGGCAGGAATCATGTCTGAGCGTGTTGGTGTTGTAAACATTGCAATTGAAGGTCAGCTTCTAACTGGTGCATTCGTTGCAGCTGTGGTTGGAACAATCACAGGCAACCTATACGTGGGTATGGTCGCTGCTATGGTTGCCGCAGGTTTGCTGTCTATGATCCTTGCTTCGCTAGCGATTAAGTACTTGGTTGAGCAAATCATCATCGGTGTGCTGCTGAACGTTTTGGTTATTGGTATCACCAACTTCCTTTACTCAGCGTGGATTGATGATGACAGCATCAACCTAAACTTCCCTGGCACCTTCGAGAAGATTGCGATTCCATTCCTGTCTGAAATCCCAGTGCTTGGACAAGTTTTCTTCAATAACCGAATCACCGTGTACTTGATGTTCATCATGGTTCCACTGCTTTGGTATGTCTTGTTCAGAACCAAGCTTGGGCTAAGAGCTAGAGCCGTGGGCGAGCACCCACTAGCTGCTGACACCGTTGGTATCAATGTGGGTAAGACAAGATTCTGGTGGGTAACCATCGGTGGTTCGGTAGCTGGTTTAGGTGGAGCTGCTCTAACTCTTGGAAACGTGGGTTCATTCGGTCGTGAAATGTCAGCTGGTCTTGGATTTATCGCCCTAGCTGTTGTGATCTTGGGTCGTTGGCAGCCAATCTATGTGACTCTAGGAGCACTGCTGTTTGGTTTCACCATCATCCTCAAGGTTTGGGCTAACCAGGTTTCTCCTGGTATTCCGGTGGACTTTATTACCATGGTTCCTTACCTTGTGACCTTGGTAGCTGTTGCTGGTTTCGCTGGAAAAGTTAAACCACCGGCAGCTTCTGGTCAACCTTATGTGAAGGGCTAATCATGACTAACGCAATCAACTGGGATCAACTAAAAGAGGCAGCAATTGGTGCTATGAAGAACGCCTATGTTCCTTATAGCCATTTCCCAGTAGGGGCAGCAGCTCTTGTTGATGATGGCCGTATTGTTTCTGGTTGCAACGTTGAAAACGCTAGCTATGGAATTGGTTTGTGTGCTGAGTGTGGTCTGGTTAGCAATCTGAGCATGACCGGCGGTGGAAAGCTAGTTGCTTTCTACTGTGTTGATGGAGCAGAGAACATCTTGATGCCATGTGGTCGTTGCCGCCAGTTGTTATTTGAACACTCAGCTGAAGGCATGCTGTTACAGACAGTCTCAGGAGTAAAGACCATTGAGCAAGTTTTACCAGATGCATTTGGGCCTAGAGATCTTGCCGAAGGTTTCGGCGCTGATAAACGAAATTAAGGAACTAATTGTCTAAAGAATTTTCCGCAGTTGAGCTAATTGTTGCTAAGCGTGAAAAACAAGAACTTTCAACAGAGCAAATCAATTGGCTGGTAACTAATTACACCAATGGTGTTGTGGCTGATGAGCAGATGTCAGCGATGGCAATGGCTATTCTTCTAAACGGTATGAATAGAAGAGAGATCAAAGATCTCACTCTGGCCATGATTGCTACCGGTGAAAGATTAGATTTCAGTTCACTCACTATGCCAACCGCTGACAAGCATTCAACCGGCGGTGTTGGCGACAAGATCACTTTGATGCTGGCTCCTCTTGTTGCAGTATTCGGTGTTGCAGTTCCACAACTATCAGGACGTGGCTTAGGTCACACCGGTGGAACACTAGACAAACTAGAGGCAGTCCCAGGTTGGCAGGCGTCTTTGACTAACCAGCAGATGCATGATCAACTTGAGAAGGTCAATGCTGTGATTTGTGCAGCAGGAGCAGGACTTGCTCCAGCTGATAAGAAGCTCTATGCCCTTCGCGATGTGACTGGAACAGTTGAAGCTATTCCACTTATTGCAAGCTCAATTATGAGCAAGAAGATTGCTGAGGGAACTTCAGCTTTGGTTCTTGATGTGAAGGTTGGCTCCGGAGCTTTCATGAAGACTCTAGATAGAGCCAAGGAACTAGCTCAGGTGCTAACTCAGCTAGGTGCTGATGCTGGAGTGAAGACCAGTGCTCTGCTTACCGATATGTCGACTCCTTTGGGCCGTAAGGTCGGTAACGCTCTTGAGGTTGAAGAAGCCGTTGAAGTTTTAGCCGGTGGTGGATCACAGGATCTGATTGATATCACAGTTGAACTAGCCAGAGAGATGCTACGTCTATCTGGTAAGACCGATGTCGATGTTGCAGCAGCACTAAACGACGGTCGTGCCATGGATAAGTGGAATGAAATGATTAGAGCTCAACACGGTGACCCAGAAGCCAAGATGGCGGTTGCTAAGCATGAGCACGTTGTTCTTGCTGAAAGCTCAGGCTTTGTCAATGAACTAGATGCTCTGGCTGTTGGAACTGCTTCCTGGAGACTTGGAGCAGGTCGTGCTCGTAAAGAAGATCCAGTTCAGTTTGGTGCTGGCATCATTCTGCACGCTAAGCGTGGCGAGAAGATTGAGAAGGGTCAGCCACTTATGACCTTGTTTACTGATGAGTCTGAACGTTTTGATAGAGCTATCGAAGCTCTTTCTGGTGGAGTGAAGATTGAAGATCAGGCAGCTTCAAGTTACACACCCCTTATCCTTGACCGTATCAACGCATAAATAGAGAAAAGAAAAATGTCAAAACTTAACATCGCATCACTTCCTAAAGTTTCCCTACATGATCACCTAGATGGTGGACTTCGTCCACAGACCATCATTGAGTTAGCTGCCGAGATTGGCCATGAGCTTCCAGCAACTAACGCTAAAGATCTGAACCAGTGGTTCTTAGATTCTTGTGATTCAGGTTCCCTAGAGAGATACCTTGAAACTTTTGTGCACACCTGTGCTGTTATGCAGACTAAAGAAGGACTTATCAGAGTTGCTAGAGAGTTCGCACTAGACCTAGCTGCTGATGGAGTCATCTACGGTGAAGTTCGTTACGCTCCGGAGCAGCACCTTGAAAAGGGTCTAACTCTTGAAGAAGTAGTTGAGTATGTTGAAGAGGGTCTAGGACAGGCAAGAGCTGAAGTCGAGGCTAAGGGCGGTTACCTAGTAACCGGTCAGCTGATTACAGCTATGCGTCAGAACAACAACGCGCAGAAGATTGCTGAACTAGCTGTTGCCTATCGTGACCGCGGTGTTGTTGGTTTTGACTATGCAGGTCCTGAGGCAGGATTTAGTCCTTCACGCCATGCTGAAGTGTTTAAGTGGCTCAACCAGCAGCTAATGCCAGTAACCCTGCACGCAGGTGAGGGCGATGGCAAGGATTCAATTAGAGATGCCCTAGTTGATGGGAGAACCCTTCGTCTAGGTCACGGTGTTCGAATCATTGAAGACATCTTTGTTGATGCTGAGGATGAGAACCAGAAGGCATTCGGAGATGTTGCCGCTTGGGTACTAGAGCGTGGAGTGGCACTTGAGCTTAGCCCTTCTTCTAACCTGCAAACCGGAGCATTGCCAGATATTGATCAGCCACAGATGAGTGATCACCCGTTTGATATTCTTTACGGTCTTGGTTTCAACGTCACAGTTAACACTGATAACCGCTTGATGAGTGGAACAACTTTGACTCGTGAACTAGAGCTGCTTACTGAAGCATTTGGTTATGACCTTGATGATTTAGAACTATTCCAGTTGAATGCTGCTAACGCAGGGTTTATGGACATGGATGTTAGAGCAGAAATCATTGAGATCATCTCAGATGCATTTGAGGCTGCTGCGTACTAATGAACTCTGTTCTTCAGCAGGCATTCGGTGAAGGCTCGATAAAGCTTCAACAAGAATGTTTGAGTTGGCGTGAGAGCTTTGAAGTTGCTGGTGCTGGACTTGTTGAAAGTAAGAGAACATTATCTTCTTACACTCAAGAAATGATTCAAGCATTTGAAGAGCTTGGGCCATATATGGTTATTGCTCCTGGTATTGCTTTAGCTCATGGACGACCATCTGAATCTGTTCTTGAAACTGGATTGTCATTAGTAACTCTCAAAACTCCAGTTGAGTTTGGTAGTTCCAATAACGATCCTGTGTCACTTGTGATTGGTTTAGCGGCTCTTGATCACGATAGCCATATTGATCTGATGGCAGCTCTTAGTGAATTACTAATGAGTGAAGATACTGTGAATTTATTGCTGAATGCTGTCAATGAGAGCGATGTTCGCTCTTACCTTAGTTAAACTTTGACTATGAAGATTCTCTCGGTTTGTGGAATGGGCATTGGTACATCAGTGCTCTTGAAGATGAACACCGAGAAGGTTTTGGAAGCCATGGGTGTTGAAGCTGAAGTAATTGCAGCAGATATAACTAAGGCTAAACGTGATGGGGAAGGGGCAGACATCATTCTGACTACCCCTGAACTAGTGGTTTTACTTGAAGGAATGCCAGGGAAGATAGTCCCTATCGATCACGTCTTTGATCTAACTGAAATCCGCGAGAAGCTCACGGCAGCTCTGCTCTAGGGCATCTAGCAGCACTTGAGCGCTCTCCTTCGAATCTGAAACAGCCTCCAAATAACACTTCAACTTAGGCTCTGTTCCGCTTGGTCTAATGATTACTCTTCGCCCATCAGCCAAATCAAAGCGCAAACCATCTGTTGGTGCTAGATCTTTAGAGCCAATACTCATGTCAGTAAATGAGGCAGGTAGTCCTGCTAGTTGGGCAGGAGGAGATGTCCTGATTGTCTTCATGGCTTTGGCAATAATGCTCAGATCGGATACTCGGATAGAAATCTGTCCGGTTGCATAAAACCCATAGCGTTGACCTAGTTCATCAAGTAAGTCCCACAGAGTTCTGCCCTTAGCTTTTTCTCTGCGAGCAATGTTAGAAAGCATTAAGGCAGCGCTAATGCCATCTTTGTCAGCAACCTGATTTGGATCGATGCAGTAACCAAGAGCTTCTTCATATCCAAAGATCAGATTAGGAATCTTGCTGATCCACTTGAAACCAGTAAGAGTTGCTTTGAACTCTAAGCCATGATGCTTAGCAACCTTGGCTAGAACAGAACTTGAAACAATGCTGCAGGCAAGAACTCCTGACGATGACTTGCTAGCAATCTCATCAGCAAGAATAAGTCCAACCTGGTCACCGGTTAGCCTTTGCCAACCATTTGCTGTTGGCAAAGCCAAAGCAACTCGATCAGCATCAGGGTCATTAGCAATAATCAAGTCAGCGGATTCTCTTTGAGCCAATGCCATTGAAAGATCAAGGGCACCTTTTTCCTCTGGGTTAGGAAAAGCAACAGTAGGGAAGTTGCCATCAGGATTTACTTGCTCAGGAACAGCAATGAGTTCTTCTGAACCAGCACTTTCAAACAATGGCTTGATGCTAGCCCAACCAACTCCGTGCATAGGGGTGTAAACAATCTTTAGTGGACCATCTGTTGCTTTGCCACCAGAAGATAGAGCGCTAGCTAGGTAATCAGCTCTTATCTCAGCGCCGATGATTTGATAATCAAATGATTTAGGCAGAGAAGCAAGGGTTTGATTTTCAGCAACTTTGAGTATCTCCTCAGAGATTTCACCATCTATTGGAGAAATAATCTGTGAACCGTTGAAATCTCCACCAAGGTAAACCTTGTATCCGTTATCTCTTGGTGGGTTATGAGAAGCGGTAACCATGATGCCGGCACTCAAGCTTAGGTGTCTGGTAGCAAAGGCAACTAGGGGAGTTGGCCCCATCTGATCTATAAGAAATACCTTGATACCCATGCCAGCTAGAACTTCTGCTGAGTCTTTAGCAAAGATGTCGCTGTTTACACGGCCATCAAAACCGATGACAACACTCGGGGATTGGTTGTGCTTTATGAGGTAGTTACCTAACCCTGCTGCACTTTGCGCAACTAACACTCGGTTCATGCGGTTAGGGCCAGCACCTAGTTCTCCTCGAAGACCTGCTGTTCCAAACTCAAGACGGGTATTGAATCTAGATTCAAGACCTTCGACATCTTTTGAATCGATAAGTTCTTGTAATTCAGCTCTGGTTTCAGGATCTGGATCTTGAGCAAGCCAAGCTAGAGCCTTGGAATTTAGTTCTTCTAAAGACATGTTTAGAGTTTGGCAACTATCGAAGCTAGAAGAGCACTGATTCTTGGTTCTGCTTCTTTTCCTGCTTCAAGAACTTCTTTGTGGCTAAGCGGTGAGTCACTGATACCAGCGGCAAGGTTAGTTGAAAGCGATAGACCTAGAACTTCTAGACCTGATTGGCGTGCGGCAATTGCTTCAAGAGCAGTTGACATACCAACGATGTGAGCACCCATGTGCTTAGCCATTTGAACTTCTGCTGGGGTTTCATAGTGAGGTCCACGGAACTGCATGTAGACACCTTCATCTAAAGATGCATCAACTGTTCTAGCTAGATCTCTTAGACGCTTTGAATACAGGTCGGTTAGGTCAACAAAGTTAGCCCCTTCAATTGGGCTAGCTGAAGTGAAGTTAATGTGATCACTGATTAGAACAGGAGTTCCAGGTAACCATGTGGTTTTGATACCGCCAGCACCATTGGTCAAGATCATTGTCTTGACTCCAGCAGCTGCTGCAGTTCTAACTCCGTGCACTACTCTTCTAACGCCATGACCTTCGTAGTAATGGGTTCTAGCTCCTAGAACTAAAGCATGCTTACCTGACGGCAAAAGGATTGAGCGGATAGTTGAGATATGCCCAACCACCTGTGACTTAGTAAAGCCTGGAACATCAGCGGCATCAATTGTTGCTACTGTCTCACCGATTAGGTCTGCTGCTTTGGCCCAGCCTGAACCTAAGGTCATGGCTATATCGTGTTGGGCTACGCCTGACTTGTCAGCGATAACTTGGGCTGCTTGTTCGGCGATTTGGAATGGATCCGCCTTTGGATCATCTAATGGATTGCTCATAGAGCAAGTCTAATCTTCAAACCTTCGGCACGATTAGGAGCGGAGCAATCTGCAACAAATAAGGCACTATCTCGTCCTTATTGGCACAGTCGCAGGTTATCTGCAGCTAATTAGGGCTTGAAACAAGGGGCGTCTTTAAGAGCCCTCCTTAATCCAATATCTACGCCAGAGAGCACCTTCATATTCAACTTTGTTTTCTAGAATTCCACCCTGCGACTGAATCACTTCGAATGAGCCCACGTTGCCATCAAGGCAGGTGACCAGAACCTCTGTAATCCCTAGTTGATTTATATAGGCAAGTGACTGCTTCAAGATTTCGGTTGCGTATCCCTGCCTGCGATAGTTCGGCCTTACTGCATACCCGATGTGACCACCAACACTAAACAGGAAGTCATTTAGCTCATGTCGGATAGAGGTTCGGCCAACTAGCTCACCATTACTTTCAGCGATCAGAAATGTTGCTGAGACTTTCCCTTCCGGCAAATTAGTTCCAGTAAACAGATTGTCGAGAATCTGAAGATATTCAGGCCAAGCCATACCCTCTGTGTAACCAAGAAGGAATTCAAAATTATCTGCAGCGAGTTCTGAATGAGCTTGCAGAGCCTGGGCTTCGTCTGCCACTGTCAGCGGTCTGAGTTTCATGTAACTATCTAAACACTTGTGTCAATTTTCATGGGAGACAATCTTCAAAATACAAGAGTCGGCTCCTACGCAGGCTACTCTTCAAACTCAATGAGCATAGTTCCAGCAGGAACTGTTGCTCCTACTGCTACGTGGATCTTCTTGACTACTCCATCTTTCACAGCGTTCTGCGGGGATTCCATCTTCATAGCTTCAAGAACCAGTAGTTGTTGACCTGCGGTTACCTTTTCACCTTCAGCAACAGCAATCTTTACAACTGTTGCTTGCATCTGAGCAGCTAGGTGCTTACCTGAGTCAATCTGAACGTTGGTGTGGGCTTTGCGCTTAGGAGCGTGAGCTGCTGGTTTAGAGCCACCGTTTAGGAATAGTTGCTTAGGAAGGCTTACTTCAATTCGCTTACCGTCAATCTCAACTACAACGCTGTTTCTTGGAGCTGATTGAGCACCAGGTGTTCCAACACCTGACCAAGGCTCAATATCGTTATTCCATTCGGTTTCAATCCAGCGGGTGTAAACACCGAACTTGCCGTCTTGACCAATAAATGCAGGGTCGTTCACAATCTTTCTGTGGAAAGGAATAACTGTTGGCATTCCTTCGATGTGCATTTCAGCAAGAGCTCTTCTAGATCTCTCTAGAGCCTCTTGTCTTGTTGCACCTGTGACGATCAGCTTTGCAATCATTGAGTCAAATGAACCAGAGATCTCAGATCCTGCTTCAACACCGGTGTCTACTCGAACACCAGGTCCACCAGGAACCTTGAAGGTGTGCACAGTTCCAGGTGCTGGCATAAAGTTTCGACCAGCGTCTTCACCGTTGATTCTAAATTCAAAAGAGTGACCGGTGACTACTGGGTCACCTTGTTCAAGCTTGCCGCCTTCGGCAATTCTGAACTGCTCACGAACAAGGTCAAGACCGGTTACTTCTTCAGATACTGGGTGTTCAACCTGAAGGCGAGTGTTCACCTCAAGGAAAGAAATAGTTCCATCCTGAGCAACTAGGAACTCACAGGTTCCAGCTCCTTGGTAACCAACTTCTTTGAGGATTGCTTTTGATGAATCGTAAAGTCTTTTGATCTGATCATCGGTTAGGAAAGGAGCTGGGGCTTCTTCAACTAGTTTCTGATGTCTTCTCTGCAGTGAACAGTCTCTAGTTGAAACAACAACTACGTTGCCATAAGCATCGGCAAGACACTGGGTTTCAACGTGACGAGGTTTTTCTAGATACTTTTCAACAAAGCATTCGCCTCGACCGAAAGCAGCCACTGCTTCACGGGTAGCTGATTCGAAAGCATCGGCAACTTCATCCTTGTTATAAACAACTTTGATTCCACGGCCACCGCCACCATAGGCAGCTTTGATAGCGATAGGCAAACCGTGCTTGGCTACGAACTCTAGAACTTCTTCAGCTCCGGTTACTGGGTTTAGTGTTCCAGGAGCTAGGGGAGCGCCAACTTTTTCAGCAACGTGGCGAGCAGATACTTTGTCACCTAGTTGATCGATTGCCTTAGGTGATGGACCAATCCAGATAATTCCTGCATCGATAACTGCTTGAGCAAACTCTGCGTTCTCTGCAAGAAAGCCATAGCCAGGGTGAATGGCGTTAGCACCTGATCTTTTGGCAATGCCAAGAATCTTTTCAATTACTAGATATGTATCAGCGCTGGTTGTGCCGTTAAGTGCATAAGACTCATCAGCCATTCGGCTATGCATAGCGCCACGGTCTTGGTCGGCATAGATGGCAACCGTACCGATGCCGGCATCTTTAGCGGCTCGAATGATTCGCACAGCGATCTCACCGCGGTTAGCAATGAGGACTTTGGTTATCTTGGCTGATTTTGAGGCAGTCATAAGAGTTAAGCCTACCTATTTAGAGCTCCAAAGACTTGGGTAATCGACCCCAAGCTTTAGGCAAAGCTCCCTCAGGGTAGGCAAACTAAGGCCAACAACGGTATGAGAATCACCCTCAATTGACCTAATAAAGGCCCCACCAAGCCCATCTATGGTGAATGCACCTGCAACTTTGAGGGGTTCGCCGGTGCCTACGTAGGCCAAAATCTCTTCATCTGAGAGCTCAGCGAAGTGAACTGTGGTGTTTGTAGCCTGCCCTTGGGCCCTTGGATTGGCTGGATCACGGTTATCTATGAGCCAATGACCGGTATAAAGCCTTCCTGAGCGACCCCTCATTATCTTCCAACGCTCAATGGCTACATCTGGTTCATGGGGTTTGCCTAAGGCTTCACCATCTAAATCTAGGGAGCTATCGCAGCCAATGATTAGGGCTCCTTGAGCATCAGGGTGATTTATAACTGCTTCTGCCTTAGCTCTGGCTAGAAGTAAGACCATGTCTTCGGTATTGGTTATCTGGCCTGAGGCTAAGCCCTGATCGGTTAGCAGTTCTTCATCAACTCCTGGGGAGATAGTGATGGGTTCGATACCCCCATCACGCAATAGGCGAAGACGGGCTGGGGAAGTTGAGGCTAAGACAAGTTTGGTCACAGGTTCAGACTACCGAAGCAGTTGTGGAACACTTGTGTAGTGAATAAATCAACTAATTGGTATGACCAAGTCCTAGAGCTAGATATAGAGAAGGTAGCCCATGGCGGCATCTTCGTAGCCAGACACGAGGGTCGAGTTGTATTTGTTTCTCACGTCTTGCCTGGGGAAAAGGTAAAGGCAAGAGTTTATGAAGATAAGGGTGGTTCGTTCTGCCGAGCAGAGCCAACTGAGATCCTTTTGGCCTCGCCAGATCGAGTAAAGCACTTTTGGAAAAACGCTGAAAAAGCTGGAGGTGCTGAGTTCGGGCACATCAAGCTTTCCCGTCAGAGAGAACTCAAGTCAGATGTCTTAACTGAAGCATTGCAAAGATTTGCCGGCATTGAGCAGAGGGTAGAAGTTCTAGCAGCACCCGGTGATGATGAAAACAATGGCTTGGGTTACCGAACACGCATTCAGTTGCACGTTAATGAAGATGGCGATGTCGGTCCATACCGGGAGCGTTCACATGAAGTCGTGAGAGTCAAGACCTTGCCTCTAGCTGTTCCGGAGATTCAAGAACTAGGCCTTCATCTAAAGAATTGGCAAGATGTTCAAAAGATTGAGATTGCATCTTCTAGCACAGGTCAGATTCAATACACCGTAGATAAGAAACTAAAAGGTGAAGAGAAGTTCATAGAACGTGCTGGCGGTCGAACCTTTAGATTATCCGCAGGTGCTTTCTGGCAGGTTCACAAAGAAGCAGCAAATATCTTGGCTAATGAAATTGTTCAACTAGTTAAAGCTCAAGGCTTTGATAAGAATGCTCAGAACTATGACCTATACGGTGGAGTTGGTTTATTCAGTGGTGCATTAGCAGCTGCTTTTGGATTAGATATCAACATCACCACTGTTGAAGCATCAAAGAGTGCAGCTGAAGATGCTAGAAGAAACCTAATAGATATCAAGGGCGCTAAATCTATTGCCACTCCGGTTGAAAGATTCCTTGATGTGTTAGCTTCACACGGCGAACTAAAGCCAGGCAGCACAGTAATCATCGATCCACCAAGATCAGGTGCAGGTAAGCATGTGATTGAAAGATTGCTAACCCTAAAGCCAGATCACTTAATCTATGTTGCCTGTGATCCAATTGCCGTTGCTAGAGATTTGGCACCACTAACTGAAGGTGGATACAAGATTTCCAGCATCAAAGCCTTTGATCTTTTCCCACACACCCATCACTTTGAAACTGTAGTGAGCCTGGCCCGATGAACCCTAACGCTGAGCCAATCACCATAGCAATCGTGGATGACCACGATTCGGTGAGACTCGGCGTCAAAGCAGGTGCTCAAGACGCTGGCTATGTGGTCTTGGAGCATGCCGATACCGTAGAGGCTTTGCTTGCTAAGTTGAATGAAACACCTAAGGTTGTGGTTTTGGATTTGTCATTAGCGGACGGTTCAACCCCAGCAGGCAATGTGAAAAGACTTGTTGAGTTTGGAACTAAGGTTCTGATTTATTCAATTGCCGATAACAAGGACAAGGTCAACGAGGCTCTTAGAGAAGGTGCTGAAGGGCTGGTGGCTAAAGGCCAGGACATGAGTTACCTGTTTGAAGCCATCAGGCTTAGTGCTAATGGAATCACGATCAATACAACTGAAACAGTTGCTGCTATTGATAACGATGTTTCCTTCAGAGCAAACCTTTCTGAACGTGAATTACAAGTTGTGAAACTTTATGCATCTGGAATGACTTTAAAAAGCGTTGCGTATGAACTGAACCTAAGTAAATACACCGTCAAAGAGCACATTGATAGAGCTAGAGATAAGTATTCCAAAGTTGGCAGACCAGTAACAGGTAAATCTGAGTTACTGATCAGGCTTATCGAAGATGGTCTATTTGGGGAAGAACTCATCTAATGGCAGTCTCCGCAAGCATTGCAAGAGCCCGAGTTGATCGGTTACTGGGGCGAGTGTTCGCTCTTGGAGCGGTACCGCTAAATGTTGAAAGTGGATTTAACTTCTATTCACAGCTTGAGTATCTGAACCAGCCTTTAGCGTGGGTTTTAGTCAGCGGTCTTTGGCTGTCCACTTTGGCAGTTGTCTACACTTTCTGGTTTGGCAACTCGAACTATCTTTACTTGAGAATTCATGCATTAATCATGATTGTTCCAGTACTAACCTGGCCCTTTCTTCTCACCTCCGAAGTCCCACAGGATGGAAATTTCTATCCGTGGATTTGGTGGGGAGTGGGCACGGGCTGGGTAGCGGTAGCAATTAGTTTTAGCTGGCGCTTTGCACTTGCTTACTACGTCCTACTTATTAGTTTGATGCAATTTATTTTCTCTCTGCCTATGGGTGGTTCGCACGGAGTTGTTTCTTTAGTCACAGATGGTTTATACACATTCCTCACAAATGCTTCTATTTCAGTGATTGCGCTGATGATCAAATTCGCGGCAGCTAAGACAGATCAAGCTAACTCGGAAGCGATTAAGGCTGAAGTGTTGCGGGCAGAAGCTGAGGCTAAAGCTAAGGAGAGAGTGCGCCTTGATGGATTGATTCACGACAAAGTTCTAACTGCCTTGATTAGCGCTACACAGGCAAAGAGCATTGAAGAAGCTAACGCCAGTTCAGATTTAGCAGCCATTGCTCTGAAACAACTTTCTGAAATACAAAAAGGTGAAAGAGCACAGGAATCTGTTTTCTGCACGGAGTTGTTTGACTCAATCATCCTCGCTGCTAAGAGGGTAGACCCTGACCTAAAGGTCAAAAAGAATTGCAAAGTGAGCATCGCTGTTGAATCCTTGGTTGTTTCAGCGCTTACCGAAGCAACCTTGCAGGCCGTACACAATTCCCTTATGCACGCTGGTGCAAACTCCAAACGGGAGCTGAGTCTCAAATCCACCAACTCGGGGCTAAAGATAGTGGTTATGGATGACGGTAAGGGATTTAGAGTTTCCCAGGTGAACAGGGCAAGGCTTGGTATTAGGGTTTCAATAATTGGTCGACTAGAGGCCATAGGTGGGCAAGCCCACGTTGTTTCTCAGCCAGGTCAAGGCACCACTGTTGTTTTGGAATGGAATAAGAAATGATTTCAATCAACCGAGTTGCCATTTCAACACTGGTGTTTGTTTATGCACTTTATCTCCCCGTCCAATCAACTTTTATCACTGGCTTTACGTCTAGATATCTGGAGATTTTGGCACTTGTGATTTATGTATACATGGCAGGTGCTTCGCTTGTATTCTTCAAAGGTTTACGTTTGCCAAGATGGCAAGCCATATTGAACTTGCTTGCCTCTTTTGCGATTCCAGTTCTAGTGCTGGCTCAGAGAAACGCCATCGATGATCAAAGCATCGGTGGTTGGGTTGTTATGGGCACCGCAATAGTGCTTGCAGCAACTGCTGTTAGGCAGCAAGCAATCTTTGCGGTCATTGGTTTAGTTGTTTTGCTGAGCGTTCTAATACTTCAGTATGGCCAAGCAGTTCTAGCAACCGGTGGCCTAGCCGGAGCTCTTGTTTTCGTTCTTGCTGGACTTGGAGTATCACGGGGTATTGCCAGAGCAACTAGAGAGTCAGAACAGTTCAGGCAAAAGGAAGTTCAATCCCGATCTAGGATTGCTGAACTTGAAGCAACTTCAAAAGAGCGTCAGCAGCGACTATCACAGGTTCTTGGAACAGCAGTGCCACTGCTATCGGTTATTAAAGATACAAAAGGCCCACTGGCTGAAGAGCTGAAGCAATCAGCCAAACTAGTTGAAGCTACCCTTAGAGATAATCTTCGAGGAAGAGATTTACTGAATCAAGCAATGACCAATGAAGTGCAAAGACTTCGTAACCTAGGTGTTGAAGTTCTGATTCTTGATGAGGGGGGAACAGAGTCTCTCACACCAGTTGAAAGAGATGAGTTACTCAACAAGGCAGTTGAAAAACTTCAGGTAGTTACATCAGGTCGAGTGACAATTAGAAGTCCTAAGGCTGAAGAGTTTAAGTTAACTGTCGTTGCAACAACTCCTGGTCAAGCAGAGCCAGTTTTATCTATCAAGCTTTAAACCCCAACGGGCCTGGGCTCTACTAAGTAGAACCTGGCCCGTCCCCTGGTGGAAATCGTCTAGACCCCTTAGATCTCTTGACGATTACCTAATGAAAAACTATTTCCATTGAGATAAATATCTTGGAAATACAGCCTCAAATTAAGTCCCCACTTTAGGGGACAGGTTAAAAGGTAAGGTCCCCTTCAATGAAGGGGACCCTGGACCAAATTCTCAAACTATCCCAGCAGAGCTGTTTCTAGTGTATCTAATCCAATGCTTCCTAGGTTCAAGGCTTTCATGTGGAATTCCTTGATGTTGAAGTTAGCACCCTGGCGAACCTTGTATTCATCACGGATGTTCTCCCAGATACGCTGCCCAATCTTGTATGAAGGGGCCTGTCCTGGCCAGCCAAAGTAGCGGTGAACCTCAAAGTTGATGAACTGCTCGCTCATGTTGACGTTTTTGCTCATGAAATCAAGGGCATAGTCAAAGTCCCACTTGCCAGTGCCATCTAGTCTTGGCTTGCCTAGGTGAACACCAATGTCCAGAACAACACGGGCTGCACGCATGCGCTGACCATCTAGCATTCCTAGGCGGTCACCTGGATCATCTAGGAAGCCTAGCTCCTGCATTAGACGCTCAGCGTATAGAGCCCAACCTTCACCGTGGCCTGAAGACCATGAAGCTAGACGACGCCATGAGTTCAACTCAGCTTTGTTGTATACCTTCTGAGCGATCTGTAGGTGGTGACCTGGTACACCCTCGTGGTAAACAGTTGTTGTTTCTCTCCAAGTGTCAAACTCAGTAACACCCACTGGAACTGACCACCACATTCTTCCTGGTCTTGAGAAGTCATCGGTAGGAGATGTGTAGTAGATACCACCGTGCTGAGTTGGAGCAATCATGCACTCAAGTTTTCTTAGCGGCTCGGCGATATCAAAGTGTGTGCCACTTAGTTTTTCGATTGCAGCATCTGAAAGCTTTTGCATCCATGCCTGAAGTTCTGCTGTGCCGTGCAGCTTACGCTTTGGATCGTTATCTAGAACTTCAATAGCTTCTTTTACTGTTGCACCTGGCTTGATTTCGTTAGCAACAGCATTCTGTTCAGCGATAACACGAGCTAGTTCTTCTTTACCCCACTCATAAGTTTCATCAAGGTCAACTTTCTTACCCAAGAATCTTCTGCTTAGTAGTGAGTAACGCTCGCGACCAATAGCATCTTCTGGGTTACCGGCTGGAAGAAGTTCGTTCTTGAAAAAGTCAACTAGCTTTGCATATCCTGCAGTTGCTTCTTCTGCTGAAGATGCTAGCTCTGCTTTAAGAGATGCTGGAAGATCTCCTGATTCAGGCTTTGCATTCTTTGCGAACTTTCTGAAGAAACCATCTTCAGTCAAGATCTGTTCTGCCTGAGTGATTGCCAAAACAATTTGACGAGTAGCAGGAGTGTCTTTAGCTGCAATACCTTCGCGAAGAGTTGCGATGTATCCATCAACAGCACCTTCAACAGCCTTCATGCGCTTAGAGATGTTTGACCAGTTCTCTTCAGTACCGGTTGGGGTTAGGTCGAAGATATCTCTAATTCCTTGAGCGTTAGATGCAATTGGGTTTAGATCTCTGTGGCCTAGACCTGAGTCATAAATCTCTCCACTTAGTTTCAGTGTTGAGGTCATTGCCAATTTGGTAACTTTGTCCACTTCATCGCGGACTTCGGTTGCCTCCACCTTTGCAAGCATCTCTTTTTCAAGTTTGTTGTGGTGAGCTGCTGCTTCTGGGCTGGTGTCTTCTAGTCTGTCTTCGCCAACTTTGAAACCTGCATAGGTAGCAAACTCTGGGCTTAGATCAACCAGGGTTTTTACCCAGTCTTCAGCTAACAGGTCTAACTTGGATGGTTCACGGGTCATCTTTGTACCTTTCGGGTATGCGAAATTACTTACGATAAATCTAGTCCTGTTTTGAGGGGGATTTAGTCCAAGCCAGGGCGGTACTGGGCTCGCCACTGGCCAGAGCCTGGCACAAGGTCATGCCTGAACATGCCAGTGTTTCTATTCCAAGTAGAGGCAGGCTTTTTAGCCAGTTTCTTACCCTCAACTACCTGCTCAGAATGGGCAGCTTCCAAGATGGCAATAACTGCAGCCAATTCTTCAGGGCTTGGGTTTCCGGCAATAACCTTGATGGTTTCGCCAATAGGTTCTTGCTCGATCACAGTGGAATGTTTCCGTGCTTCTTAGGAGGAGTGGTTGCTCGCTTGGTCTTTAGGGCAGCTAGGGCCTTAATGACACTCACTCTTGTGGCAGCAGGTTCGATGATGCCATCAAGCTCACCGCGTTCAGCAGCGAGGTATGGGCTAGCTACGTTGTATGTGTACTCAGCAGCAAGCTGAGCACGAACCTTGGCAACATCTTCGCCTGCTTCTTCAGCAGCCTTGATCTTGTCTCTGAACAAAATGTTTACAGCACCCTGTCCACCCATAACTGCAATCTCAGCTGTCGGCCAAGCAAGGTTAATGTCTGCTCCTAGTTGCTTAGAGCCCATAACGATGTATGCGCCTCCATAAGCCTTACGAGTAATAACAGTTACTAGAGGGACAGTTGCTTCTGCATATGCATAAAGTAACTTAGCTCCACGTCTAATAACTCCAGCCCATTCTTGATCTGCACCAGGAAGATATCCTGGAACGTCAACAAGAGTAAGCACAGGAATTGAGAATGCATCAGCGAATCTAACAAAGCGAGCTGCTTTCTCAGCAGCATCGATGTTTAGAGTTCCAGCAAGGGCACTTGGCTGGTTGGCAATAATGGCAATTGATTGTCCAGCAACTCGAGCAAAACCAATCAGGATATTAGGTGCGAAAAGTGGCTGCACCTCTAAGAACTGGTTGTCATCAACAATTGACTCAATGACTTTGATCATTGAGTAAGGCTGGTTAGGTGAGTCAGGAATGATGGTGTTTAGCTCACGGTCTGCATCTGTGATCTCCAGAGCATCTTCACTTTCATAGTGAACAGGTTCACTCAGATTATTCTCTGGCAAGAAGCTAAGTAGTGTCCTTGCATAATCCAAAGCGTCATCTTCATCGCTGGCTAGGTAGTGAGCAACACCGGAAGTCTTGTTGTGAGCAAGAGCTCCACCAAGTTCTTCCATCTCTACTACTTCACCGGTAACGGTCTTGATGACATCAGGACCTGTTACGAACATGTTTGAAGTCTTATCAACCATGATCACAAAGTCAGTCAGGGCAGGACCGTAAACGGCACCTCCAGCAGCAGGACCCATGATGATAGAGATTTGTGGGATAACACCAGAGGCCATTGTGTGACGCTTGAAGATCTCACCGTATTTACCTAGAGCGATAACACCTTCTTGAATACGTGCACCACCTGAATCAAGAATTCCAATAAGTGGTACACCTGTTGAAATAGCTAGGTCCATAATCTTGATGATCTTGTTTCCAGCAGCTTCACCCAAAGATCCACCAAAGATTGTGAAGTCTTGAGAGAACAATGCAACCTGACGACCACCGATGGTTCCGATACCTGTTACTACAGAGTCTCCGTAAGGGCGGTTCTTGTCCATCCCGAAAGCTGTTGAACGGTGTCTAACAAACTCGTCCATCTCAACAAAAGAACCTGGATCGAGGAGGAGTTCAATACGCTCACGAGCAGTTTTCTTGCCCTTAGCGTGCTGTTTAGCAATGGCTGCCTCACCGCTTGCATACACGGCTTCGTGGTAGCGGTTACGTAGGTCCTCAATCTTGCCTGCAGTTGTTGAAAGGTCAGGCGTATTCTTTTCGGTCAAAGCTTTACTCCAATTGATATTGTGCAGAGGTTCTCTGGCTCAAATTCAACTCTATCCAAGAGGTGTCGGTTGGAGGGGATAACCTTATGGCTATGGACCTAAAACTCAGCAGAGAATTTGCCTCAAGAATTGAGTATTTACCTGAAACAGGCTCTACAAACACGGATTTACTTGAATTTGCAGTAAAAGATCCAGATGCTTGGACAGATTTTTCAGTAATTGTTACAGATAACCAGAATGCCGGTCGAGGAAGGCTGGATAGGCAATGGGTTACGCAACCTGGCGCAGGTTTAGCTGTTTCAGTTTTACTAAGACCTAAAACTTTCGGTTTAGAAAGTTTTGGTTGGCTTCCACTTCTTGCCGGTCTTGCCATGAAAAACGCAGTCGCATCTTTAATCGAAGACTCACCGGTCAGTTTGAAATGGCCCAACGATGTTTTGGTTGCTGGAGAAAAGATCTCAGGACTGCTAGCTGAAGTTGTGTCTAATGGTCAAGCAGTTGTGATTGGGGCTGGGCTTAACCTGACTCAAACTAAGGATGAATTACCAATAGATAATGCCACTTCATTGAAGTTGCATGGCGTTGAAAACTTTTCCCTAGATGATGTTTTGGTCAGATACCTGGCATCTTTCAGAAGGCTCTATGAAGAGTTCTCAGATGCCAAAGGTGATGCTGAACTAGCTGGGCTAAGACAAGGTGTCCAAGAAGCATCATCCACTATTGGCTCAAGCGTCAAAGTATTGCTTCCAGATGGCAGTGATTTCTCGGGCAAAGCGGTCGGGCTAGATGGAACTGGCAGGCTTCTTGTTGCGATGTCGGATCCTTTAGAGATTCGTGCCGTTGCAGCAGGGGACATTCAACACTTGCGACAATAGTCTGGTGTCCAATTCTCAATCGTTTGAAGAGCAAAAGTTCGTCGTAGTCAGGCGTCACGGCTCAGCACTGATTCTTCCTACTTTGATTCTTTGTGTGGTTGGCTTTCTATTCTTTTTTGTTGAATGGCGCTTGCCAGAGCTATGGCAGCGTCAAGCTTTCCTAGCTATTTGCATAATTCTTTCCTTGGTTTTCTGGCTAGTTCCATCAATCAAGTTCTTTACTAATAGGTATGAACTGACTAGCACAAGAGCAATAGTTCGTTCTGGACTGTTTGGTACTAAGAGAGAAGAAGCACCTTGGGGTGAGGTAACTGGGGTAAGTGTTTCTAGAGGAGTGGCAGCCTGGCTTAAAGGAGCAGGAGATATTCGACTCAATCGCGAGTTTGGTCAAGATCTGATTCTTAAGCGAACCCCAAAGGCCAAAAAGCTAGCCAAAGAGATTGAGCAGTTCCTAAGTAAGCGTGCTTACTCGGGAATGAGAAAATAGGCCATGGCTAAATCAGTTGGTGTTATTGGTGGCGGGCAATTAGCTCGCATGATGATTGCACCGGCATCTGCCTTGGGGATTGATTTAAAGGTTCTGGCTGAAACAGAGAATAGCCCCGCTACTCAAGCAGCCACTCAAGTTGGTGACTACAAAGATCTAGAAGTAGTCAGAGAATTTGCCAAAACAGTTGATGTCATTACGTTTGACCACGAGCATGTGCCACTTCAAGTGCTAGAAACTTTGGAAGCAGAAGGTCACATAGTTGAACCTTCGTCCAAGGCATTACGTTTTGCTCAGAACAAGTTAGATATGAGAGCCAAGCTTTCAGAATTAAATGTTCCATGTCCTAGTTGGGCAAAGATCACAAACTCTTCTGAATTGGATGCATTCATTCAAGCTCACGGTGGAGTTGCAATTTTAAAGACTCCAACAGGAGGGTATGACGGTAAAGGTGTTCGCGTTGTTAGATCTAGTAATGATGCAGTGGATTGGCTTTCAACCAATCAACCTCTGTTGGTTGAAGAAAAAGTGGATTTTGTTAGAGAGCTATCTCAGCTGTCAGCAAGAAACAGATCTGGTCAGTGGCTTAGTTGGAAATTAGTTGAAACCATTCAGAAAGATGGAGTGTGTGCAGAAGTTAACTCTCCTGCACCAAATGCTGATTTTGAACTTGCAGCTCAAATAGCAAAAACTATTGCTGAAGGCTTGGATGTCACAGGAGTGTTAGCTGTTGAACTATTTGAAACTGCTGATGGCAGGCTTTTGGTAAATGAGCTAGCCATGAGACCACACAACTCAGGGCATTTCAGCATTGAAGGATCTGTAACCAGTCAATTTGAACAACATCTGCGCGCTGTGCTTGATATGTCTCTAGGGGATACTAGCGCCACTAAAACTTTCTCGGTAATGCTCAATCTTCTGGGGCAAAACGATAGTAACGACTTTGGATTAGTTGATCGCTTAGTAGATGGAACTTACGTTCATATCTATGGCAAAGCTCCTAGAGCTGGAAGAAAGATGGGTCACATCACTGCTATATCTGTCGATTCATTGGCAGATGCGCGCTCTCAAGCCAGCAAGGTTTGGAATGGGCTGCAAGCCTAACCAGTTTTCTTGTTGTTCGAATCTAAAATCAAAGGGAAGTAATCTTCTGCTTTAGAGCAGCTTGTGTTTAGGAGAGTCCCATGGGTCAACCACTTGTTGGTGTTGTGATGGGCTCAGACAGCGACTGGGCAGTAATGAGCGATGCCGCTCAGGCTCTCAAAGAGTTTGGTATTGAATACGAGGTTGAAGTCCTTAGCGCTCATAGAACACCTGATCTGATGATGGAGTGGGGCAAGGCTGCTGCAGGTCGAGGAATCAAAGTCATTATTGCTGGAGCAGGTGGAGCAGCTCACCTACCGGGCATGATCGCATCGGTCACCACTCTTCCAGTTGTTGGTGTTCCAGTTAAGCTCAAGAGCCTTGATGGTATGGACTCACTGCTTTCTATTGTGCAAATGCCAGCTGGTATTCCAGTTGCAACAGTGTCAATAGATGGTGCTCGTAACGCAGGTATTTTGGCAGCAAGAATCATTGGTGCATATGACCCAAAGATTGCCAAAGCTTTGGAAGCATTTAGTGCAGATTTGGCTGACCAAGTGGCAGCAAAGAACAAGAACCTTAAATCCAAGTTATGACTTCAAGCATTAAATCCCGCGAACTAAATACTCCTTTTCGCAATGTTGACCGAGCTGACTCAAGACAGCTAGTTAAGCGTGCCTGGTGGATTATTGCTCTGAATTTATTTGTGCCAGGTTCGGTTCAAGTTGTTGCAGGAAATAAGAAGCTTGGGCGAATAGGAATTCTATTCACTTTAGGCTTTTGGCTGTTTTTAGCTTTGGCGCTATTTTTTGGCCTTGTATACAAAGTTGCACTGTTCACACTTTTCACATCCCCAGTGCTTGCTACCCCAATTGGATTTGGTTTTGCGATCTATGCAATTCTCATTGTCATATCTACCCTTGACGCTGCCAGGTTGATGTATGTTCATCGGATAACCACGAGATTCAAAGCTGTGTTAGTGGTTCTAGTTTTGATTACTGGAACTTTTAACGGTTATGTTGCAGGAACCATTTCATCAACAGCTATGGCCGCAACCAACTTCACAACAACTACTTTCAAGAACCCAAATTCTTTTGAGCCAAGTAAAGGTAGATACAACATTCTTGTTTTGGGTGGAGATTCTGGTTCAAACAGATTTGGTATGAGACCCGACAGCATCTCAATCATTAGCGTTAGTGCAGAGACTGGTGTGGCAGTAAATATAGGTTTGCCTAGAAACTTGACGCGCTTCCAGTTCAAAGAGGGCACACCAATAAGAAGCGTGTACCCATACGGCTATAACAACAATTGTGGGGGGCCTTGTTTTCTAAACTCTGTATATAAAACCACCATGGATAACCACAGAGACCTATATCCAGGTATGGCAAAAAAGAGCACCACCGCAGGAATAGAAGCAACACGTTCAGCGGTTGAGTGGATCACTGGTCTTGAGATTGATGCATACGTCCTAATCAACATGAGTTCATTTGTTGGTTTAGTTGATGCTCTTGGTGGCATCACAGTGAATGTGAAGAAAGCCCTACCTATTGGTGGGCAGCAAGATTGTGTGCCTGCAGATAACAAACGCGGTTCTTACTGCCCTGATGCTATTGGTTGGATTGAAAAGGGCAGACAGCACATGGATGGTCGAACTGCTCTTTGGTATGCCAGATCAAGGCACAACACCAACGACTATGACCGTATGAAGCGTCAACGAGAAGTTGAAAGACTTGTTCTGAAGAAAGTTGATTTGCAAACACTTTTGTTCAGACTCAACTCTGTAGCAGGTGCTGGAGCGAAGATGATCAAGACTGATATCCCTGGTAACTCACTTCCTACTCTCATGGACTTGGCTCTGAAGGCAAGATCTTCGGGACTGAAGAATCTGCAGCTTTCCTATCCAACCATTCAGGCTGATAACCCTGATTTCCGGTTGATGCGCAAACTAATCACACAGAAATTAGAGAAGTATAAATAGGTTTCTCCCAGTTTCGCAGAAGAGATTTCTCAGGTCTAAAAGTTAGTCTGGTTTTATGAAAAATCTTAGAATTCTCGCTTTAGCAACAGTGCTAGCCATTTCTGTTTCAGGCTGTTCAGTTCTATACCCAAACTGGGGAAAGCCAACTGACAGTCCATCGCCAACGGTAACCGATACCGAAACCCCTAGCCCTACACCAACTGAAACTGAGACTGAAACCCCTGAACCAACGAAGCTTCCAGCAACCGTTGAGATCATGGACGCCTATGCGGATACTCAAGGTGGTGTTCTTCTGGTGGTTGCTCAAATCACTAACTTCAGTGAAGACGGTGGAACCTGCACCGCAACTTTCACCGGTGGTGGCAAGAGTAGCTCAGTCACAGTTAGCGCTGAATCAAATGCTGCAAATACGCAGTGTAGAACCATGGAGATTCCTTTAGGTGTATTGGCTAAAGGAATGGGTGTAGTTACCGTGAAATATGACTCAACACTTCATTCTGGGATTTCAACTGAAGCTTCGGTAACTATTCAGTGATTTATACGCGGCTGACCAAGATGATAGTCGCAGTGCTGGTAGCACTGCTGACTTCGTTTGGGCTGACCGCTATATCTCCAATTGCACCGGCTACAGCGCTAAGTGGAAAGAACTTTGATCCTGGGCTAATCATCAGCGACAGTGTGTTTTTTGACTTTGGCACTATGACAGCTGAAGAGATTCAGAGATTCTTGGATTCTCAAGTGCCGGTATGTGGTTCAGGGTCAACTGGAATGCCATGTCTTAAGAATTACAAGACCGATACCCCTGAGAAAATTGCTGAAGTTGGTAAGTGCCAGTACATGCCAGCACAGAAGAACATTTCAGCAGCCCAAATCATTTTTAACATCTCAAGAGCCTGCGGAATAAACCCTCGCGTTCTGCTTGTGACTTTGCAGAAAGAACAGGGGCTAGTTCAAGCTCGAATTCCTTCTCCTTATATGTATCGAGCAGCGATGGGTTACGGCTGTCCAGATAGCGACCCAGCTATTTGTGGAAAGGTTTGGGTTGGACTATTCAATCAGCTCTACAAAGCTGCCGGTCAGTTTCAGTGGTACGGAGACCCAAATGGATCGTTCACATACCTAAGACCTGGTCGACAGGTTTCCATTTCATATCACCCATCAGCTTCAAGAAACTGTGGCAAGCAGAGCTTTACTCTTAGAAACCAAGCAACTGCAAATCTCTACTACTACACACCTTTTGTTCCTAACAAAGCATCGCTAGCAAACCTTCGTGGTACTGGCGATAACTGCTCCTCGTATGGAAACAGAAACTTTTGGAGATTCTATTGGGATTGGTTTGGTAGCCCGATAGGTGGAGGATTCTTACTTAAGAGTTCAACTAGCGATCCTTACTTCATTTCAAATGATGTTAAGTATCCGCTTTCAGATCCAGACTTGGTCAAAGAGTTAGCACCACTTGGTCCTTTAGGTGAAATCTCCAAAGAATACCTAGACTCCTTCACAACCGGTATTCCAATGACTCGCATTATCAAGACTGCTCCAGTAAATAATTTGAGCACGTACTTCTTTGTTAGTGGTGGAAAGAAGTATTTGATTTCTAACTGTGAGCAGGCAACTAACCTCGGCCTTGATTGTGCCAAGGCTGTGACACTTACTCAAGTTCAGTTAGATGCTTTACCAACTGGCCCATTCAGATCAGATATCACCGGTGTTGTGAAGAGTGCTGCGGTAGCACCAGCTACATCCTCATTCTTCCTGGCCAGTGCTACCAAGAAGTATCCGGTTGACTGTGCCAGATCCCACCTACTTGGCTTTAGCTGTTCAACCGCTAAAGAACTAACCACCGCTGAACTCGATGCCTTACAAACCGTGAGGCTATCTGCAGCTGCTCTTGGAATCTCATCAATGCTGAATCTTTCTGATGGGTCAAGAGTGAACATTAGGGCTGGACTCAAACGCGAAGTGTTAGATGATGCATCACTTACTGCAGAAGGTATTGGTGCAATAGCCCCATCACCTTTGAGTTTGAAGGATTTCAATTATTTGCCTTGGGGTATGCCAATTGCGATGGATGGAAGCCTATTTGCGAACAAAGATTTGAAGCGTGATGTTGTTCTCGTTGGCGGTCAAATGTATGACATCGATCCAGAGACAAGAAAGGAAATTGACTTTACAAAACTGTTTAGAGCAAGCACTGGCACACTGAGCACTGCTGGAATGAGTAAGTTGCCTCAAGCTAAAGATCTAACCAGCCTTATTGTTGATGCGAACGACGTAACCTGGTTGCTCACTAAAGATGGAAAGACCAAAGTTGAAAGCACATCCACTTGGGTCAAGAAAGCATCAGTTGTCGATAACGCTTTGGCTGAGAAGTTCCCAACCACGCAAGATGTTGTAACAGGTTTGAACTTCCTTCAAGCCCATGGGCAGAAAACAGTCTTCCTGCTCAGAGACGGGGTAGTTCGAGCTACCTTCAACGAGGCTGATAGAACTATCCTTGCCGCAGGTTTAGCCAACCCTAAGGTAATACCTGTAACTGCCTCAGGATTGGACTTGATTCCAAAGAGTGTGATGGTTCTGCCTGCAGGTCTAACCGTGAGGAATAGACAAACTGGTCAATTAGGAATCATCGATTCTTCAAACAGCATGGTCAGTTTCAACAGCACATCGATGAATCTCAAGTTGCCTGAGCCAAGAAGACTCACAACAATTCAGCTTCTGGGATATCCAAGCACTTCTACTTTTGGCCCCTATAAGGTTTCTTGTGCTGGAGTGATTTATGTTGTGGCTAACTCTTTGCTTCATGAAACAAAACTCGATGTTGCCAAGGAATTGCCTGGTGTCTCAACCAAGCTAAGCGATCCTGTTTGTGCCCAGCTCACAATTACAGATAAGAGCTTTGGAAGATACATCGGTCACCAGTGGATTGACCCTGTCTCTAAGAAGACCATAAAGAAGGCATACAAGATTGTTAAAGGTAAGAGATTACCGTTTAAAAGCCTTGCTCAATACAAGTTGGACAACCTAACCGAACCACCTTTGATTTGGGTAGACGATGCTTTTGTAAAGAATTTGCCGTTGGGTCCTCAGATGCCTGTTACTTCAACAGTGGTGCCAAAGCCTAACCCTGAACCTGCGCCGAAAACTTACACAATTGTTGCAGGTGACACTTTGAGTACTATTGCCACCAGGTTTAAAACGACTGTGGCAAGACTGATGGAACTAAACAAGCTAGTCAACTCTGATCGCATTAGTATCGGCCAGGTTTTGAAGTTACCTTAACGTCTTTTCAACCTGGTTATTGGTCTCTTACTTATCTGCTCTAGCTGCTTACGCTTAGGCTTCTTTGAGTTTTGTTCTAGGAGTTCTTCTGGGTCATAAGATTTGACCGCAAAGATAATCAACATCAACATCGCTGATTGAACCAGAAGTCTAGATTCAGTTATTCCGCGCACAAGTTGAGTAACCAGAATCAGTAAAGGCCAGAGGTAGAGCACGTTGGAGTGGTGCACACCTAGACGCCAAGTTTTGATAAATGTTCTGGTGAGCAAAATAAGGAACAGCAGAAGACCAACTGCACCTAGCTGGAACCACATTTCTAAATATGAGTTGTGGGCTTGGAAGTATTCAATTCCATTGATCACAATCAAACCTGAGAAAGGTTCAACGCCAGGCACCCAAACTCCGATGAAACCCCAGCCCTCTAGAGGTCGTTCTGAAACTAGACCGAAGACAGACATCCAAATGTCTGTGCGGTGAGTCATGTCAGGGCTCTTACCTAGAAACTCAAAAACAGATCTTCTGAAGATTAGAACCAGAAAACCTGCTAGTCCTGAAATGGCCCAGGCAACTCTGTAGTAACGGTGTCTAGTTTCTTTATCTTTACCTTCAGCCAGAAGCGACACGATGGCTGCTAGTCCTACTGCTACTGAGGCAAAGACGATTCCTGCAGATCCTGAAAGAAAAATAGTTACAAGGCTAAGCAGAATGCTAATAACAGTTAGAGGTCTTCGACGTTTTTTAACACCGAGCTGAACTAGAAAAGTAATCAAACCCATTAGAGCCCATGAGCCCATGAAACTGTTTCTTAGAAGTAGTTCATCTATGGTTCGACCATCTGGCACTTGGCCAATGTTTCTTATCGACTGGTAGAAGTTGTCATCGACGCCAAGTATTGAAGCCTGCGCCATGAAAGCCAAAATCGAAAGGAATAGCTCATAGCTAAGTGCCCCGAAGATGATTGCTCGTATGGTGTTGGCAAAGATGTTTAGAATCTGTCGCCAAGAGAAAACAGCAATCATGAAAAGCGCGGCAATCATTACAGCTATTTGAATTAGGAAACTTGAAATGGTTTGGCCAGGATATGCAGACCAAAGCACGGATCCAAGCATTAGGGCAATTAGAAGTGTTAGCTCAATTGGTATTTGACGGAAAACTCTTCGCCAGTCTGATTTGAAAAAGTAATACGCCGAACCAACCACTGCAACTGCTGAAAGGGCATACCAAACAAGCCAATAGGGGGTTAGATACAAATACTCTTGAGCAAACAGGGCGTCACCAACGGCAACAAGAACCAAAGACAAATAACCGATGGCAAAAGCGGTTCTAGGAACCTTCCCGCCAAGGGATTTCTGTTCTTGTTTGGATGTGAGCGACATTTGCCTTCAATTCTAGGGTGGCTGCTGGCCTAGGTTGTTTCCCCTTGATTAGGCTATTGGAATGCTCGTGAAATTGATGAATCAACCGATGGATTACGCCTGGGGTTCAATCGAGCTAATCTCGGATTACTTCGGTATCCCTGCAACGGGCAAGCCTATGGCTGAAATCTGGTTTGGTACCCATGATGGATCGCCAACCGAGGTGGTTGGTGAAAACAAGTCTCTGCATGCACTTTTGCAAGAGCAAGGCAAGTCAGACAAGTTGCCTTTTTTGCTGAAGATCTTGGCTGCTGAAGCTCCTCTTTCTATTCAGGCACATCCAAATCCGGCACAGGCAGTTGAAGGCTTTGCCAGAGAAAATGCAGCTGGTTTGCCTATTTCTGCAGCCAATCGCAACTATAAAGATGATCGTGCCAAACCAGAACTAATCGTGGCTCTAACTGAAAGATTTGATGCTTTAGTTGGGTTTAGTGCTCCTTCACTAATTCAAGAGAAGTTTGCTGAACTACTTGAAGTAAGCACAAGTGCGAATCTGAATGCTGTTCTTACTAGATGGATTCAATGGCTTGATTCAGGTGATGGCGTAAAGAAAGTTTTTCTAGATGCACTTACATCTTCCGAGTGCGATGAAAGCTTCATTTCAGATTTGATTGATGCAGCTGAGCAGTGTCCAGCTTTAGTTGATTTAGTAGTGCACCTGGCAGAACACCATGGCAAAGATCGTGGAATAGCAACGGCTCTGCTTATGAATCACATGAGTCTAAAAAGGGGAGAGGCTGTGTTTGTCCCTGCGGGAATGCCGCACGCCTATCTTTCTGGATTAGGTGTTGAAGTGATGCTTGCTAGCGATAACGTCTTGCGTGGTGGGCTAACCCCTAAACACATAGATGTGCAAGAGCTAACCAATGTCTTGGTCTTTGAAACAACTGATCCAAAGCTTGTATCAACCAAGAGCTTGGCTGTTGGTTTTGAGAAGTTTGATATGCCAACTCCGGAATTTAACTTTTATCGAGCAACCGTTGGTTCTTCTAATCTTTTGGTTGATCTGAATCTGCCTGGGGATGCAATTGTTTTATGCACTGAAGGTTCTGTTGCAGTTAGTAACAGTCAAGGCGAAAGAGAAGTTATCAATAGCGGAGAAGCTGCCTTTATGGCAGGAGACGCTAGGACTTTTAGCCTTGCTGGCAATGGAACTGTTTTTATGGCGGTTAGTTCGAACTAGCTCGGTAATGGCTTGAAACAATATCAGCCAAATTCTGCTTAGCTTTCCACCCTAGGGTCTGTTCGATTCTTGAAACATCAGCGCTCAGCGACGCTGGGTCACCAGGTCTTCTGTCAACCAATGCCACTTCAAAATCTTCACCAATAACTTGGTGGATGGCATCGATTACGGCTAGAACAGATGAGCCTTTACCAGTTCCAACATTGAAGATTGAGTGTTCTCTGACATCTTGATCTAAGTAGTCAAGAGCTGCGATGTGGGCATCGGCAAGATCTAGCACGTGAATGTAATCACGAACACAACTACCATCTGGTGTTGGCCAATCTGTTCCAAATACCTGAATCGGCTGGTTGTTCTTGATTGCATTGAAAGCAATCGGGATAAGGTTTGCTACCGAGGTGTCGGCAAGATCATCAAAGCCAGCACCAGCTACGTTGAAGTATCTTAGGCTGACAACTTTTAAGCCCCAGGCTTTAGCAGCATCAGCCATCATCCATTCGCCAACTAGTTTTGTTTCACCATATGGGTTGATTGGTCGAGCTAGGTAATCTTCGTTGACCTGATCAACATCAGGAGAACCATAGGTAGCAGCACTTGAAGAGAAAACCATGTTCATCACCTTGGCTTCTCGCATGGCAAGAAGGAGGTTGGTGACCGAGTTGATGTTCTGTTGGTAGTAATACTCAGGTCGCTCAACAGATTCACCAACTGCCTTGCGGGCCGCTAGGTGAATTACGCCATCAACTTCGAATTCCTTGAATGCCTTGACTAGTTGAGTATTGGCATCAGGAGAGGCTAGATCTAGTTCAACTAGGGGAGTCTGGCCTAGGCGTTCTTTTCTACCGTTGGTTAGATCATCCAGGGCAATAGGTTCATGTCCTGCAGCAATTAGCTGTCTTATGACATGTGACCCGATGTATCCGGCACCGCCGGTAACTAAAATCTTCATGACTCTAGGTTATCTCCGTTTGGGAGTGTTAAAACCCTGAAAAATAGGCTAAAAACCGAATGTAAAGGCTTGATAACGGTTCTCGATTTGACCTATTCTCAAGTTGACACCACAATACTTACAGCGTTGTAATTACAACTGTGAAATCCAGCAGAGCCGCTGAAGCAGATTTGAGAGGAACCACATGTCCATGAACGAGAGCTTTGGCCAAGTCCCAGATGACTGGTTTAAGGACCCTTTCCTCCGTACCTTGCTAGGTGGAGATCTAAGTGCAGATCACAACCCTTTGGCTTGGCAGCGAGACGCTCTTTGTTCACAGACAGACCCAGAAGCTTTCTTCCCTGAAAAGGGTGGCTCAACTAGAGATGCAAAGCGCATCTGTTCAGGTTGCGATGTTCAGAAGCAGTGCCTGGACTATGCACTAGCTAACGATGAAAGATTTGGTATCTGGGGCGGCCTAAGCGAGCGCGAACGTCGCAAGCTAAAGAAGCGCGCTTAGTCCAAGGACTGGCCACGGCATGAGCATGCGTGTGGTGGCGGTTGTTGTTTCAAATTCTCAACCGCACTATTTAGAGAAAAACTTAGAAGCTCTTGAGAAACAGAGTTTCCGGATTGAACGAACCCTGGTTGTTGACAGTTCAAAATCTGATGAAGACAATTCACTTTTAGATGCGTTCATCGCTCAATCAAATAAACATGCTGTTCTAACTATTCAAGAAAAAGCTAGCTTTGCAGAACTCTCAGCACTAGCAATCAAGCAGGCCTTGGTTGGGATTGAGAATCTTGATGATGTTGCCATCTGGTTAGTTCACGATGATTCTCTGCCTGAAGTTCATGCCTTAGCTGAATTGGTTAGAGCACTTGAGCTATCTCCATTAGTTGCAATTGCCTCGCCTAAACAATTGGGCTATGAAAATCCAAAGATGATTGTTCAGCAGGGTTTGACTGTCACAAAATCTCTCAAGCCTTTCTCACTTGTAAATGACGAGTTAGATCAGAAACAGCATGACTGGATGAGCGATGTTTTAGCTGTCTCAAGTAACGCCATGTTGATTAGAGCCAACGTCTGGGCTGAGCTAGGTGGATTCTCTCTGGTAGCTCCTGAACTTGCAGCAGATATTGATTTGGGAATTAGAACACATCAACTCGGCTTCAGAGTGGTTGTTGTGCCAACTTCAAGAGTTCGACATGCTGAATTATCTTTACAGGGTAAAAGAGATAAGAAGTGGCTTGGCGGCTCAGTTAAGTTTGCGATGGCCAAAGCTACCAACCATTTACGCTTGGCTCACTTTCCATTATTTGTTTCTTTTCTCTATTGGTTAGCTCTGCCGATACTTTCTGTTCTGCAGGTTGCAACGCTTTTGCTAGTGAAAAGACCTGATCGAATTCTCTTCACTCTAAAAGCCAACCTTTGGGCGTTTTTTACTGTTAGAGCAAGGCTTAGGGATAGACACAGAGCATCACTGAAGGCCCTTAGGCCGCTGTTCGCTACCTCTAATCAAGTCAAGTCCAGGTCAAGACTGGCTTTGGAACTTGAAGAGCAGAAGACCAATCTGGCTAACTTCCAAGAAGCACCAACTTCGAGGACCAGTTTGTCTCAGCGGAGTTTTGCAGCTAGCGGTGGACTATGGGTCATGTTGGGGTTGGTCATTCTTTCCTATCAATACTTCCCCCTGGGACAGTCAGTTAAAGGTGGCTTTGCTTTGCCACTTAGCGATAGCTGGTTGCAGTTATTTGCTAACACTGGCGCAAGCTACCAATACGTTGGGCTTGGTTTAGCAGCCCCAAGTGATCCATTTGTTTGGGTGTTACTACTTATTGGTTCCCTCACCTTCTTTAGTCCTAACCTGGCTCTTTCAGCTGTGCTGATAGTGGCTATGCCACTTGCATACTTTGGTGCCTGGCGATTGTTATCGACTATCACTTTGAGAAACACCATCAAGATTCCTTTGGCACTGCTTTATTCAGTGTGGCCAGCAATCTCGTTATCTCAAGCAGAGGGAAATTTCCCTGCAGTGATTTTCGCCCTAACTTTGCCATGGCTTCTTTTCTCGCTAGCCAGAGCTGGTCGTTTCGGTATCGCTAGCTCAGTTAGATCAAGTGCTCAGACTTGGGCTTGGATAGCAGCTAGTGCTTTGCTGTTTGCAGTTGCAGCAGTTAGTGCACCGAATGCTTTGCTCATGCTTGCACTTATCGCCCTAGGGTATGCAGTTTTATCTAAATCAAGATTTGCTACCACCGCGTTTATTGTTTTGCCTGCTGCTGCACTAATGAGCCCGTATTTGATTCATCAGGTGCTGGTCAATCAAGTTCCAGTAGCGATTTTTGCTGACCCAACTATTTCTTACCCAAGCAGTCAGGGTAATTTACTTGATGCCGTGATGGGTCAGAATCAGATCCTGGGTTGGGCAGGCTTAGGATTTGTTGCCTTTGCTTTGCTCTCGCTGTTAGCTAAAGCCAAAGGCGTGTTCGGCATTTGGCTATTCGCACTTTTAGCTTTGGCTAATCTTTGGTTACTTCAAGGAATTCCATTTACCGCTGGTGGCACTAGCTCTATCTTCTTGAGCGATTCAGCTGCTGTTTATGCAAGCTCAACTCCTTTAGTGATGATGGTTGTGCTTGCTGCAATCCTTGCTGTTGGTTTGTGGCTGGAGAGCCTTACTAGAGCAGGCTTTAGAAGAGTCTTAGTGGGAGTTGTTTCTGCTTTGGCAGTTGCACCTTTAGCAGTTAGTTCTGTTCTTAGCCCGGTCCAAGTATCTTTTGGCGATGCCAGAAACCTGCCAGCTATTTTTGAAGCTGAAGTCAACGCAGGTAATGATTTGAATTTGCTAGTCCTGTCAAAAGTGGGGACATCAGATTCTCAAGAATTCAGAGCAGAACTGGTTAGGCCGAATGGGCTAAGGCTAGATGGTGTTTCAACCGCTTATCGATTTAGTGCAAAGAACGTTTCTAATCTGGAACAAGACACATTGAAAGACACAATCTCTGTTCTAGTTGGAAATCTAGTTTCTGCTAACGGTAAAGATCTAGAACCAGCACTTACTTCAGCAGGTATTGGATATGTGCTTGTTACAAACGGAGATGGCAATGCAGATTTAGCTGTCAGTCTGAATTCAGTTACTGAGTTGGACCAGGTTGGCACTACTGAATTTGGGCAGCTTTGGAAAGTAAATGGAAGTTTGAAATTCTTTGTAGGAAGTGAACAGACTTATTGGTCAATTACTAAATCAATTCAACTCGGCATCTTGATTGGGTTTATTCTGCTAGCGCTTCCAACTTCGCGAGGTCGTAAATCTAGAAGATCAACTCAAGAAGTTAATGAAGACAGTTTTCAGGTGGAGGAGGCTCAGTAATGTTTATCCGAATCCTTAGATTTGTTTTTGTAGCAGCAGTTGCCTCAACCGCGATGGTCTTTGGTGCTCCAATGGATTTGGTTAGTACCAATCCGGTTGAATCAAAGGTTCATGAGGTTAGCGCTAGAGACCTCCAAGTTACTTGCACAGGACCTACCTTTATCCCAGGTGGTAAAAACCAAACTTCTGTTTCATCTTTCAAGCGCAGTTCAACGGCAACTAGTTCTCTTTCTTACGCTGCTCCAACTCAGACTTCACTCAAGGGTTACTCAACTACTCCAATCACAGGTTTTGGGGTTAGACAAGATTTGTTTAAGCGTCTTGGTAAATACACCTCTTACACAGTCTTAGACAAGTCAGGTAAGAGCGCTCAAGGTTCTGCACTACTTACTGCCAATCAGATTCAGCTTGCGGCAAGCAAAAGCATCAGGGGATTGCTTGCAGCGCCTTGCCTAAGGCCACAGTCAGAGTTCTGGTTTGTTGGTGGTTCAACCACCATCGGTCGCGAAGCGCTTTTGATTCTTACCAATCCAACCAGCATTGATTCAACAGTTGATCTTGAAATCTTTACTGAGAATGGAACATCAAATAGTGCAGGTCTTTCGGGCATAGCAGTTCCTGCTAATGACACAACGGTTGTTCCACTTTCATCTTTTGTTCTAAGGGCAGAGTCAATTGCTGTTCATGTTGTCAGTAGGGGTGGTTCCATTACTGCTTTGATTCAGCAGAAAGCTGTTAGAGGTAACAGTGCATCGGGTGCTGACTATGTTGCCCCTGCACCAAAGGCTAGTACTCAGGCGATCATTCCAGGAATCCTAATTAGGGGATCAGCTGATAGCGCTAAGTTCAAGGCAGCTGCAGATAAGTATTCAGATGTTGCCCAAGTGCTCAGAGTTTTTGTGCCTGGCAACAAAGATGCCAGCATCACCTTCCAAGTTCTAGGAACCACTCCTGACACTTTCGGCACAGTGCTTTCTGTTACTGCTGCTGCGGGCAAGGTAACTGATTTTGAAATAGCTGGCTTAGCCGATGGCGATTACTTTGGCATCCTAGATTCTGATGTTGAGCTTCAGGCAAGTGTTCGCTTAGTAAGAAGTAAATCGATCCCTGGTGCCTATACAGATTTCTCTTGGCTAAATGCCGCTGAAGGATTTGTAACTCCTAGATATGTTGCAGTTCCTAAAGCAGGAATCAGCAAGGTTTCGGTAACTAACCCTGGCAATGCACCAACCACAATCTCCATCAAGATCGGTGGCACTACTGTCAAGCGAATCATTGGTGCTGGAGCAACTGAAGTTATCAGAGCAACCTCTGGTCTATCAATGGGAATCATTCCTACCGATAGTGAAGTTTATGCAAATCTAATTATTGACATTGATGGTCGCATCGGAGTCTTACCGCTACTGGATGACAAGAACATTTCTGGACTTGTTGAAGTTAGCGTTCACTAACTTTTAGTCATCACCAAAGATTAGTTCCCAAGGTTCTTTGCCAATAAGTTCGGCAGCGGCTTCAAATACATGGTGTTCGATACGAACACGTTCTTCAGTTGGGTTAGAGCTATTGCTCTGGTTTAGTCGAAGAATCGGAAGCCTATAAATAATGATGGTTTTGGTTTCTTGTCGTACTGACCAGCGCTTGACAAACTTAGAGTTAGCTCCAAGGACAGGGGCATCCATGATTCGATACTTGAGATCGCCTAGCTCATCAGGCCACCGTTCACTCAGGTATTCACAGGTTGAGCCAACTATTGAAGCAAAAGAATCTAGCCCTGAACCACCTGTTTTATACAGGGCACCGGAGAGCGAATGACGGATGCCACGGCCGTGGCGGTCTCTATCTCTTGGGCGAAGGGTCATGGGGACATTGTATTCTTTAGGTTGATTAGGAAGAAGGGTTTCTCATGGGTGTCAACTGGGACGCAATGGTCAAAACTTACGATGTTCGCGGTTTAGTTAATGTTGATCTAACCGAAGAGGTCGTTGAAGCTCTAGCTGCAGGCTTTGTTGATGAACTAGAGCTAGCTGGTAAGTCTGTTGTTGTAGGCCACGACATGCGTGATTCCTCACCGCTTTATGAGCAAGCTTTTTCTAGAGGTGCGAGAGCTCGTGGTGCCAACGTAATCTCTATTGGTCTTTGTTCAACCGATGAGTCTTACTTTGCTTCTGGCGAGATGAACCTAGCAGCTGCGATGTTTACAGCTAGCCACAACCCAGCAACCTATAACGGAATCAAGTTCTCAAGAGCAGGGGCTAGAGGTATTTCTCTAGACACCGGTCTTGCTGCAATTAGAGACAGAGCAAAAGTTTTTATTGAACAAGGCATTGAAGAAGTGGCCAACCCAGGTTCATACGTCAAGCAAGATGTTTTGAAAGAGTATGCAACTTATCTTCGTACTTTGGTTGATCTAACCAATGTCAAGCCGATGAAGATTGTTGTTGATGCAGCTAACGGTATGGGTGGGTTAACTGTTCCTGCTGTTTTAGGTCAGGCTGCAGGACTATCGAAGTTACCTATTGAAATTGTTGAAATGTATTTCGAACTTGATGGAACTTTCCCAAACCACGAAGCTAATCCTCTTGAGCCTAAGAACCTAGTTGATTTGCAAAAGGCTGTTGTTGAACACAAGGCTGATCTAGGTTTGGCTTTTGATGGTGATGCTGACCGTTGTTTTGTGATTGATGAAAACGGTAATCCGGTTACCCCTAGTGCTGTTGCAGCCATGGTTGCCAAGCGTGAAATCGCTAGAGCCAAATCATTAGATAAAGATGCAGACATCACTATTTTGTATAACCTAATCACTTCAAAGATTGTTGCTGAAGTTATTGAGTCTGAGGGTGCTAAGGGTGAGCGCACCAAGGTTGGTCACTCTTTGATCAAGGACAGAATGGCGGCAACCAATGCAGCATTCGGTGGCGAGCATTCAGCTCACTATTACTTCAAGAGCTTCTGGGGAGCTGACAACGGTATGTTGGCTGCGATGCATGTCTTGGCTGAGTTCGGTTCTCAGCCTGAGAGCCTGAGTGCTATCTCTAAGCAGTACAACCCATACTTCTTGTCTGGGGAAATCAACTCGACTGTGACTGATGTTCCAGCTGCTAAGGCAAGGATCGAAGAGGCCTTTGTTTCTAGGGCTTCATTTGACCATCTGGATGGGGTCACAGTCTCAGGAACTGACTCGGAAGGGCACTGGTGGTGGTTCAACGTGAGGGCTTCAAACACTGAGCCACTATTGCGTCTGAACGTTGAAGCCAAGGCTCAAGCCACCATGGAGGCCATCAGGGATGAAGTTCTAGGGCTAATCCGTAGGTAACGATTTGGTTTCTTTTGAGGTCAAATAAGGGCGATAATAGACTCCATGACTTCCATGAATAGCAAGACAGACACCCGTATCGAGCACAAGGTAGCCGATCTAGGCCTAGCCGATTACGGAAGACACCTTATCCGTCTAGCTGAAAATGAAATGCCTGGCCTAATGGCTATGCGTGAACAGTTCGGTCCACACCAACCACTTCGTGGTGCTCGTATTGCAGGTTCTCTGCACATGACTATTCAGACTGCTGTTCTGATTGAAACTCTTGTGGCTCTTGGAGCTAAAGTTCGTTGGGCTTCATGCAACATTTTCTCAACTCAAGATGAAGCAGCTGCAGCAGCAGTTGTTGGTCCACATGGAACAGTTGCTTTGCCAGCCGGTGTTCCAGTGTTTGCTTGGAAGGGTGAAAGCCTAGAAGAGTACTGGTGGGCAACTGAAAGAATCTTTGACTGGACTCAGGAAGCAATTGCTGAAGGTGCAGATTACATCGGTCCAAACATGATCTTGGATGATGGTGGCGATGCAACTCTTCTAGTTCACAAGGGTCGTGAATTTGAATTAGCAGGTTCTGTTCCACCAGCAGGTGTTGAAGATAACGAAGAGTACAGAGTAATTCTTAACCTGCTAACTGAGCAGCTAAAGCTTTCTAAAGATCGTTTCACTCGCATTGCAGCTGACATCTACGGTGTTACTGAAGAAACCACCACAGGCGTTAAGCGTCTATACGAAATGTTCAAGCGTGGAACTTTGTTATTCCCAGGCATCAACGTAAACGACTCTGTTACTAAATCTAAGTTTGATAACAAGTACGGTATCCGTCACTCGCTACCGGATGGTCTAAACCGTGCAACAGACATTCTTATCGGTGGTAAGACTGTTTTCATTGCAGGTTACGGTGATGTTGGTAAGGGTGCAGCTGAAGCTATGCGTGGACAGGGAGCTCGCGTAATCATCAGCGAAGTTGACCCGATCTGTGCACTTCAGGCAGCCATGGATGGCTTCCAGGTAACAACAATTGAAAAGGTTGTTAAGGAAGCAGACTTTTTTATCACTGGAACCGGAAGCCCAGCGGTAATTAGAACCGAGCACATCCTAGAGATGAAGCACCTAGCAGTTGTTGCCAACATCGGTCACTTCGATAATGAAATTGATATGGCTGGTATTGAGCGCATTCCTGGCATTAAGAAGGTTGAAGTCAAGCCTCAGGTTGATGAGTGGCAGTTGCCTAACGGTAACTCTGTTCTGATTCTTTCTGAAGGAAGACTAATGAACCTAGGAAATGCAACAGGTCACCCATCATTTGTCATGAGCACATCGTTTAGCAATCAGGTACTAGCTCAGATCGAGCTATTCACCAAGAGGTCGGAATACCCAATCGGCGTCTACATTTTGCCTAAGCACCTTGACGAGCAAGTTGCTCGTTTGCACCTGAAAGCACTGGGAGTGGAACTTACTGACCTAACCAGTGACCAGGGTCGTTATATCGGAGTGGAACCTCAAGGTCCATTCAAGCCGGATCACTACCGCTACTAGAAAGAACTCTGCATGTTTAAAATCCTGATCGTCGAAGACGATGATGCACTGAGAGAGCAACTTGAGATTGGTCTAATGGCCAGTGGCTTTGAAGTTTGTTACGCAGCCACAGGTTTAGAAGCAGTCCCAGCATTTGAAAAGCACAAGCCAGACCTGATTCTTTTAGATCTGATGTTGCCAGGCAAAAACGGTATTGAAATTTGTACTGAGATCAGAAGAAACTCTGGTGTGCCGATCATCATGCTGACAGCAAGAACCGATGACACCGACATGATTCGTGGTCTTGAGGCAGGAGCTGATGACTATGTCACAAAGCCCTACAAGATTGAAGTTCTGGTTTCGAGAATCAAGGCAAGACTTCGTCCACTGAAAGAAGTTCTGCACCCAATCATCAAGATTGGTCCTATTGAGATGGACACTCTAAGTCACGAGGTTCGTAAAGGCGATAAGAAGATTGCTCTTACTCCTTTGGAGTTCAAACTTCTTCTAACCTTGGCATCACACCCTAATGAAGTATTCAGTAGAGAAATGCTTTTGGAGCAGGTTTGGGAATACACCTACAAGGCTGATACTCGACTAGTGAACGTTCACGTTCAGCGTCTACGTTCAAAGATTGAAGAAGATCAGGAAGATCCAAAGCTTGTTCTAACCGTTAGAGGCTGGGGCTACAAAGCAGGGCCAGAGTAAATGGTATTTAGCCGCATCACACAGGCGGCATTAGATCGTTTCAGATCTTCGCTGACACTTCGAGCCTTGGTTTATACAGTGGCTCTATCTGGCACAGCACTAATTGTTCTTGGTGGTGTGTTGAGTGTTTCCATTGGTAATGGTCTGTTCAGCAGAAAAACAGAGCAAGCGGTTATTGAAAGCAATCGAGCTAAGTTCACCGTTTCTAGAATCTTTGAGGGAGTTTCCGCTCAAGGTAGCTGGCGTTTAGAGCGAGCTCTTGATGAAGTGGTTCCTGAACTTGAATCAATCGGTGTTTCACAAACCAGGCAAGTGGCTTTCCTACACAG
>JBILRF010000005.1:0-52782 GCA_044372795.1 Rhodoluna sp.
AGATTTAGCACCTATATTTTGCAACGGACATTTACGTGTTGACGCTGCATTCACGACCCGCTTCTTTTCGCATCAAGATACCTTGTCGAAACCGATCATCCCCATATTTAGTTACCAATTACCCTTGCGGGCTAGACAACTCTAAAGCTATCTAGTTAAGGAAACAATGCCTAAGGGACATTTATTCCCGTATTCACCACAAACTACCAGTCTTTGCCTTTAGTGGACATCGCTCTGGCAGCTTCTCTGGTGTCCTGTTGCTCTTTGAGGGTCTGACGCTTGTCATACTCACGCTTACCCTTGGCAAGAGCTAGTTCAACCTTGGCTCTGCCGTCTTTGAAGTAAAGAGATAGTGGAATCAGAGTGAAACCTGATTCCTTGATCTTGCCGGAGAGCTTATAGATCTCAGTTCTGTGAAGAAGAAGTTTCCTCTTTCTTCTGGTGTTGTGGTTATTCCAGGTGCCCTGAAGGTATTCAGGGATGTGGACATTCTCAAGCCAGGCTTCACCGTTATCGATGCTGGCATAGCCATCAACAAGGCTTGCTCGACCTGCTCTTAGCGACTTCACTTCTGTTCCGGTTAGCACAATGCCAGCCTCAAACACGTCCTCAATTGCGTAGTCGTGTCGGGCTTTACGATTAGTGGCAACTACCTTCTCGCCACGCTCTCTAGGCACGATGTTCTCCTGAATAGATCATTAATGTCTTGTATATCAAGACAGCCAATCAGTCTAACTCTAAACGCGCAAATACCTTCTAATGGATGTGGCAGCAGCTATTGCTGCTAGTCCTGCTCCCACTAGGACAAGGCCAGGTAGTAGAGCTAGGGCATCGCCTAATCCAACGAAGGTTGTGAAAGGTAGCTGGGTGGCTAGGAAGCCTTGAACAAAGAACTGGACAATACCGATGATGGCTGCTCCTGAAAGCAGGCTTCCGATTACTCCTGCTACTACTCCTTCGAGGATGAAAGGTAGCTGGATATAGAAGTTACTTGCTCCAACTAATCTCATGATGCCAATCTCACGTCTTCGCATAACTGCAGAGAGTCGAATGGTTGTTGAAATCAGTAGGGCTGCTGAGAACAGCATCAAACCTGCGATAGAGATGGCTGCAAGGCTAGCGATGTTTAGCATGCTGAAGATTTGATCTAGATAAGTTCTTTGATCTTTAACTTCCTCAACACCAGCTAGTCCGTTGAAACTTTCGATGATGATTGGTGCCTGGTTAGGGTCGATGAGGTTAACCCAGAAAGTTTCATTTAGTTGCTCAGGGGTCACATACTTAGCCACAGCATTGTCTTTGAACTCTTCTTGAAAAGTTTCAAAGGCTTGCTGGTGGTTCTCAAAATAATACTTATCGATGTATGGAGCGAGGGTTGCTGATTCAAGTCTCTCGGTGATTGTTCCTTGAACATCTTTACTTGCTTCACCCTGAGGGCAGATCTCTTGAGGAGAGGTCTTGGTGCAAAGGTAAATAGCAACCTGAGCTTTGTCATACCAGTAGGTTTTCATAGAACCGATTTGCTGCTGTAGTAATCCAGCTGTTCCAACAAAGGTAAGAGATATAAAGGTAACTAGGATTACCGAGATAATCATGCTTAGGTTACGCCTAATGGCAATACCCATCTCACTGAAAACAAAACTAAATCTCATCGTTCAATTCCATAACCTGAACTGCGTTCATCTCTAACGATGCGACCTTGACTTAGTTCAACTACTCTTCTTCGTCCTCTATCCACAATGCCAACATCGTGGGTGGCCATAACAATGGTTGTTCCAGAAAGATTGATTCGCTCAAGTAAAGCCATGATGCCTTCACTTGTTGCAGGATCTAGGTTTCCGGTTGGCTCATCGGCTAAAAGGATTGCTGGCTTATTCACGATTGCTCTAGCCAGAGCGATTCTCTGCTGTTCACCACCACTTAGTTCGGATGGAAGGCTATTTGCTTTTTCTTCTAATCCAACAAGACGTAAAACATCTGGCACAGCTTCAGATATGAAGCCTGCTGATTTGCCGATTACTTCTAAGCTGAAGGCTACGTTCTGAGCTGCTGTCTTATTAGGAAGCAATCTGAAGTCTTGGAAAACTACGCCTAGTTTTCTTCTGAAGTGAGGAACTCTTCTTGAAGGAATACCAACTAGGTTCTCCCCTAATACGTGGATGCTTCCACTGGTTGGCATGTCTTCTCTAAGGATCATTCTCATAAGAGAGGACTTACCTGAACCTGAGGATCCAACTAGGAAGACGAATTCACCTTTATCTATTTCAAGGGAGACGTTATCCAAGGCTGCCCTCGGAGCACCCCGATAGGCCTTGGTTACTTGAGAAATAGAAATCATTAGGTTTTTAGCCTAAATTGACTAATGCCCTAGAGTGCTCTGATTGGCTGTGTGTCTTTACTAAATGGTGCCTGTTTTACGCCATCTGATGCCTGCAGCGATGAAACCGGATAGGTCTCCATCAAATACTGCATCAGGGTTATTCACTTCAAAGTTAGTTCTAAGGTCTTTGACCATCTGATATGGAGCTAGAACATACGAGCGCATCTGATCTCCCCAAGATGCGGTTGCCTCACCTGCAAGCTGCTTCTTAGTTGCTTCTTCTTCAGTTCTTCTGATTTCTAGAAGTCTTGATTGCAAAACTCTCATCGCAGATGCTTTGTTCTGTAACTGAGACTTCTCGTTCTGACATGACACAACTGTTCCAGTTGGAATATGTGTAATACGAACAGCAGAATCTGTTGTGTTAACTGATTGACCACCAGGACCTGATGATCTAAAAACATCGATGCGAATATCGCTTTCTGGAATATCAATCACATCTGTTTGTTCAATTAGGGGAACAACTTCAACTGCTGCAAAGCTCGTCTGTCTTTTACCTGCAGCATTGAATGGACTCATACGAACTAGACGATGGGTTCCTGCCTCAACAGATAACTGTCCATAGGCATAAGGAGCATCGATTTCAAAAGTTGCAGACTTAATTCCTGCTCCTTCAGCATGAGAGATATCTAGGACCTGTGTTGGCCAACTCTGCTTCTCGGAGTATCGCAAATACATTCTCATAAGCATTTCGGCAAAGTCGGTAGCATCATCACCACCTGCACCCGATCTAATGGTGATAATCGCGGCTCTTGAGTCATACTCACCATTGAGAAGGGTTTCAACTTCTTGCTCAGCAACAAGCTTCTTCAAAGATTCAAGTTCAGCAGTTGCTTCATTGGCAGCTGACTTATCTGACTCACTGTTAGCTAATTCAACTAGGACTTCAAGATCGTCTAGACGGCTTGCGATGGTTTGAATCCTTGTTCGCTGAGCCTGTTTTCTAGATAGAGCGCTAGTTAGCTTTTGAGCTGCCTCTGGGTTATCCCAAAGGTTAGGGTCTTGAACATCTTGTTCTAACTGCTCGATCTCTTTATCTAGCTTGGGTACGTCAGTAACCTCAGCAATAGTGGCAAATGTGCCACGTATTTGCTTGATTTCAGCGGAGAGATCAAGGTCAGACATGTTCTCTAGTTTAGGCGTGAGAAGGCCAATACCTTGGTGAGTGCTCGCCTAGGCGATAATTGGCTAATGGCTGAACGCGAAACCTTCTCAAAACGCAAGTTGGTGCGGCCTGTTTATCTGCCTTCATTTCTTTTCTCAACAGCCGAATTTGGAATCATTCCAAGCATCCCGGCAACTGTTTTACTCTTAGGCGGCAACCTAGCAACAGCTGGTCTAATCACCGGTCTTCTAATGATTGGAAGATTGGTTGCTGAATTACCAGCAGCCAAGTTAGTCGACCTTTTGGGTGAACGCATGGCCATGATCTCTGCAGCAGCAGCTGGTGCAGTGGGTATTCTTCTAAGCCTTTTTGCAGTGAACCTAGTGATGCTAGGTGCAGGTATTTTCATCGTTGGTGCAGGATCAGCCGTATTTGGTTTAGCAAGGCTCTCCTGGATGACGGAGAATGTGCCAATTGCTATTAGAGCCAGAGCACTATCAGTTCTTGGTGGAATGTTTAGAGCTGGTTCATTTGTTGGACCAGTTATTGCAGCAGTAGTCATCAACTGGTTCTCAGTTCAAGCTGTTTACTATTTGCCTTTGGTTCTTTGTGGAGCAGCTGCAGTAATTCTCCTATTTACTAAAGACTCTAAAGATGTGATTCGCAACTCATCTTCACTGAAAGAAACTTTCAGGGTCGCAAGAAGTGAAGGTAAGAAGCTAGCAACTCTAGGAGTTGCTTCATCAATTCTTAGCGCTCTGCGTGGAACCAGAATGATTGGTTTGCCCCTTATTGGAGTTGCCTTAGCAATACCAACAGACCAGGCATCTCTGATTATCGGTATTGCCGGGGCAATAGATTTTGCAATGTTTTATCTAAGTGGACAGATCATGGATCGCTTTGGTAGAAGCTTTGCTGCTGTGCCAACACTTGCTGGCCTTAGTATTGCTCACCTAATCGTTGGTATTGCTATTGATGCGAACACATTCCTATTGCTAGCAATACTCATGTCACTAGCTAATGGAATAGGTAGCGGAGTGATTATGGTCCTAGGGGCAGATCTTGCTCCTAAAGATAAACGAAGTGAATTCCTAGCCTCATACCGTTTATTAGTTGACTTTGGCGATGCAGCAGCTCCTTTGATACTTGCACCAATGGTTCTAGCTGTTGGGCTTACTGGAGCCATGGCTGGCTTTGGCTTGCTAGGTTTCATAGGTGCAGGGCTGATGTATAAATACATTCCTCGATACGCTGTTGTGCCTGAATCAAAGCGCAAGCCTTAGCGAGCTAAAGCAACTTCACAGATAGTTCTTGAAGCACTAACCGATGCAATTGGTGACTCCCATTTAGCACAGAAGATAACTCGAACCGTTTCTCCTGTTTCTAAGCTCACCTGCTTGAGTTGAAGAGAGCTAAAGGAATATTGGGAGGCAACTTCTTGCAGTAAAGACGAGGCTAGAGAACTTATGTTCGAACCAGGCTGTAACTGGTATCTGGTCTTTACTCCAAGCGCAAACTGTTCAGTGAAATCAATTAGCTCTCTTGCGAATAGATATTGATGAACAGCACTTGCAAGGGTTAGGACAACTAGACAAAGAATAGCTACAAGAAAGACAAACCAGATTAGAGCTGATCCCTTTTCAGAGCTAACCACTACTTACTCCGAATGACTTGGCATCAACATCTAGAGCATTTAGTTCTAGCCAGATAACTGTGTTAGCAACATTGCAAGTATTAGGCAAACACTTAACGGATATGTCTATCCGCTCTTCTGTCCATAACTTGCTCTGGTCTTGGAACCTAAAGACATGTTCGGCTAAGGAACTTGTTGGCTGCAGAAGGTATGCCCTCATAGAGTTTCGGGCTATTCCTTGCAGCTCCAAGACTTTCCTCTCTTGCTCCATTAGCTGAAGCCCAAGAGTGAGAACTAAACCAAAACCAATAACAGCAAATGCAACCACTTCAATAAGCACGCTCCCCTTGTCACTTCCAAGTCTTCTAGTTCTCACACTCGGCTCTTCCTTGAATTAGAACTTTGATTTGATCTGGCCAGAAGGTAATCCTCTGGCTCAGTTCTGTTTTGGATAGAAAACTGCAACCAGTTGCTGAATTCTCAAACACAAGTTGGCTATCTGGGTTACGAACTTGACGGTAGGTGGTTGCCTCGGCATTTGATACATCAGCCAGTGCTGCATAGCGAGCAATGTCATAGCTAATTTGCTCATAGACAATTGCTGCCTGATACAAGCCGAATAGTTCAATCAAAGGAATAACAAGAAGCGAGGCTGGGACTACTAGTAAGACAAACTCAGAGACTGCAGAACCAGCTTCGCTTTGAAACCTAGATAACAACTACCTTGGATATCGCATTATTGAATACTGTTCTAAGTGCAGGACCTGCTACCGCCCAGAGCAAGACCACAAGCCCTGCGGTCATCAGGGTAACTAACACCCAGCCTGGAACATCTCCTGCTTCAGACCTGATTCTTTCTTTGATTTTCATTTCTCTCCTTGTTATAGAAAACTGCCTTGAATTAAGGACAGGCTTGGATAAAGTGCAAACATTACAGTCACTGGCAAAATCACAAAGACCATGGGAATCATCATCTTCGTTTCGTTCTTCCCGGCCTTGGCTAAAAGCTCCGTGCGCAACGTAGCTGTTGTTGATTGAACAAAGTCGCCGAGTAGATCACTTAGTGCCGAGCCGTTGTTTAGTGCAACGGCTAACTTGGTTGCTAATTCTCTGACCTGCTCTGACTTAGCTTCAACAGCAAGGTTTTGTAATTCAACTTGTAACAAAGCCCCGTGTTCAACATTTGTGATTACTCTCTCAAATTCACTAGAAATGTAACCAGCAGATCTAGCTACCGCTATCTTCAAAGCATTATCTAAAGATTCCCCTGCGCTCACTGCAAACCAAAGCAAAGCTGCAAAGTCAGGTATCTCCATAAGAGCAGTCAGGGGATTGAACTTAGATTTGACTAAAACCTTAGACTCAACAGCTTTTCGAGGCTTGAGTTGTTGAGTTAACTTGGATGTGCTGCTTCCAAAGCTTAGATAGAAAGCTAAGACAGCCAACACAGTTGAACCAATTGCGAAGTATTGAATCACAGCGCCAACGTTCTAGAACGCTGAGGCAGTGATCCCAAAGCCTTTATCAACCTGAATGCTAGAAGAGATGCAACAAGGCCAATTACAAGTACTGCTATGCCTGTTTCAGATTGAAACGCAATGGCAGTTTCAGGTCTCAAGCTAAGAAGAACTAACACTAGCCAAGGAGCTAGAACGGCTAACTTAGCTGTTCCTAAGATCCAGTTTTGTTTGACTTGTATTTCGGTCCAGGTTGCATTTTCTAGTCGCAGTTGAAGTGCTTGGTTCCTAAGCGCATTGAGATAGCCCCTTCCCCCTGAAGCACTGGCTAGACGAGTTATCTCAATGAATCGATCAGCGATTGGATTAGCAAGTCTTGCCTTGAGGTTATCGAGGTTCTGACTAAGTGGAAGAGAAGAGTTTTGATCTTTCTCAAACTCAAGAAGAGCCCAAGAGAGCTTGGCTGGAGCAAAGGAGATGGAATCCAAGATAGCTTGCTCAAGGCTTGCTCCTGCCCAAGCAGCAGAATGAATGGAATCTAGGAACTTAGGCCACTCCAAGTTGGTCTTATAAAGTTCTATCCTGATTCTGCTCCGAAAGCTATCTACTAACTGAACTGCGACACAGGTAGTGATGCTTGCACCTATCAGCACCGAACTAGTGACTGCACTCATCAAAAACATAAAAGCGCCTGAACTTGCTAGGACTATCAGAACAAATTGTGCTGGTTGTATTTTTGTAATTCCTGCCTGAATAAGGAGTGTGGACAGCTTTCTCATAGTCGCACCTCGGTCCACGAGCCGATACCGGTTGATTCGATAACTTGGGCCACTCTCCTGCGTCCGTTAGAGAATTCACAGTGCACGACAAGGCCAATAGTGCGATCGACCGTTTGAGAGACAAACAGGGAAGGAATGTTCTCACCTGCAAGAAGAGGAAGAAGCTTTAGTTTCTCTAATGCATCAAAAGCCGAGTTCGCGTGAATGGTGCACATCCCTGCTATGCCTGAGTTCAAAGCAATCAATAGATCTAATGCTTCAGCTTGTCTAACTTCACCAATGACTAACCTGGTTGGTCTCATGCGCAGAGCTTCTTTGACTAAACGCCGCAGAGTAATTTCACCGACCCCTTCAAGGTTTGCTTGCCTTGCCTGCATGGCAACCCAGTCGATGTAATTTGTTCTTATTTCAAAAGTCTCTTCAACGCTAATAAGTCGCTCTGTCTGAGATCCAACATCTAACAGAGCGCAGAGCATTGTTGTTTTGCCTGCTTGGGTAGCACCAGAAACCAGAATATTCACTCCAGCTAGGAACTTAGTCTGCAAATACTCCGACATTGAAAAACTGATTGAGCCTAGAGAAACTAAATCTTGCAGTGAATAAACCTGGTTAGGGAACTTTCTAATGTTTACTGACCAGTGCTCTCTAGTTACATCTGGGATGACAACATGCAACCTGGAGCCATTAGCCAAGGTGGCATCAACAAAGGGTTCAGAGCGATCTAATCTTCTGCCTGAGTCTCGAAGCATTCGTTCAACTGCTTGCCGGATATCTGAATTGCTCAGCTGAAGCTGAACCCTTTTGGTTTTCGAGTTCTCATAGATGAACACCTCGTTTGGAGAGTTGATCCAGATTTCCTCTATTGCTGGATTGCCGACCAAATCATCCAATTGGCCGTAGCCAGACATAGCACTGCGAAGCTCTCCAACAAGGTTTAACTCTTCGGCAACCCCTAAACCTTGGCTAGATTCATAAGCCTCATCCACTGCCTTGGCTATTGCCTGATCAAGGCTTTCAGGGCCTAAAGCCAATATGGAGCGAGCTCGCTCCGCTATGTTTTGGACTGTTTGACTGGCCATAGCCCATGTTTACAAATCCCTGAAAACCCTGCTCTAATTCTCCACAGGCAAAGAATTGATTTTTCCCTTAGACTATTAGGGCTCGCGGGAGTGGCGAAATTGGCAGACGCACTAGATTTAGGTTCTAGCGCCCTTGGCGTGTGGGTTCAAGTCCCACCTTCCGCACCAGCAACAAATCAAAGCTGGCCCTTCAAAAGGCTGGCTTTATTTGTTTAACTTGAGTGTTTCTAAAACAGCAGCTTCGGCATCTACGATGCCAATTCCACATTGACCTGTTGTCAAAATTGAGCCATCATTCATCAAAGTGTCAACCATCTGGTACTCACAGTCGGAGTCGGGGTTGAAGGCACTAACGGTGCCGCTGAGGATCTCCCACACCTGTTCATAAGTAATCTTGGGGCGCACGGAATACATCAGCGCTACCACTCCAGCAACAATAGGTGATGCCATGCTGGTGCCTTGCTCGCCTCCGTAGGTTGCTCTACCCGGTGTTGTTTTTCCATCGTTGATGGTTGACCAGATTAGGCCATCTGCTGTTTCACCCACTCCGACTCTGTCATCTCCACCAGGAGCTGAGATGTCCACACCGATGTATATCTCTTGAGTTCTGGAGTAACCTGCAAAGTTACTGTAGTAAGAACGATCACCAGTTATACCTGTAGCGCCAACGGTGATGTTGCCAAAACAGTTACCTGGATAAGAGTTGGTTGCGAACTGATTGTCATTACCTGCTGAGGTGAGTATGGTGACATCACGATTCTTGGCATTGTTGATTGCTAATTGAGTCGGAGAACTAGAAGAGCAGGTAGAAAATGTTGAAGACCCGATAGATAAGTTGATTACTTTGGCAGGATTCTTGTTGACGATGATACCGCCCTGTTTATCTGAGATTGCTAGCCCTAGTGAATAGTTGATTCCAGCTGCAATATCGCTTTCAGTTCCTCCGTTGATACCTAGGACTCGCACCGGCAGAATCTTCACATTCGGAGCAATACCTGAAATGCCAATCTCATTAGACTCAGCGGCGATGATGCCTGCAACATGTGTGCCATGCCAAGAACTAGGAGTTGAGCTGCCTATGTAATCGCCAGGGTCAGAAGGATCGGCATCGCGGCCTGTCCCATCTCTTGCATTAGTTGGATCAGAAATCATGTCATAGCCAGGGACCAGGTTTGCTTGCAAATCAGGGTGGTTAGTAATTCCTGTATCCAGTACAGCTACCACAACACTCGGGCTACCTTTAGTTGTCTTCCAAGCTTTAGAGGCATTGATTCCATATTCGCCATCGAGATACCACTGCTGGTCTTTCATTGGATCTAAAGTCTCTGAAACAGGAGATGAAGTAGCGGAGCCACGTTTATTAGTTGCTGTGACAATCACTTGGTATCTCTTGCCAGCTTCAAGCCCGCTCAAAGTGCAGGAGACGCCGGTTGAAGAACATACAGCTTCCGATGAGTCAGGAGCAGTTGCCTTAACTGTGTAAGTTACAGGCAATCCCCCTCGTTCAACTAAGCCTTGAGTGACCCAGATAACAACATTGTTGGCTGAACTAATGTTTCCAGCCGATTGCAAGATGGGAGCCTTAGGAAGGCCTGTTGGAATTGTGCTTGCAACTGAAGAATCCTTGCTGATTGCCATGTACTTTGAATTAGAAGATTTAGTAATTGTGGCAACTTTGAAACTTGCTTTTTCGCCTGCAGTAAGACCAGTTGAGATTGTCAAAGATGTGGATCTGCTTTTCGTGTTGCTGACAATGACTACATACTTTTCTAACACTTCGTCGTAACGACTAATTCGGTATCCCCACAAAGCGCCACCGCTAAGTTTCTTAGGTGCCGTCCAACTCAAACTAACTCTTGCCTGGTTGGGCGTTCGCGAGGACCAACTGTCTCTTGCTGTAACTCTGGTTGGAGCAGGGCTAGCTTTTAGAACGCCAAGTTTTGGAGTTGCGAAGTTGTATCGCGCCTTAGTTAGGAGGTGGTCTAGATAAACAGCCTCAACACTTGGGCTCTTAGCAACTTGACTTGCAATTTGCAGGGCTTTTTCTTCTGTCAATTGTTTTTCAAATTTCGCTGAGTGCATTCCTAAACCGATGTCATCGCCTGGAACTAACTTCCCTGACGCTAAATTCAAAGCAACCTGATTACCAAAGATGTCTACTGGCACAACACCTGATCGATACTTGATCACTAGTCCAACCACCGGCTCATCTTTATATGCAGGATCACTAGACACAGTGGTTGTCCCCACCGATGAAACTAAAGCCGTTAGGTAGCCAAGTGCCAGCAGTAGCACTAGTGCCACTGCAGTTATCTTGGTACCCCGATTCATGGTCTTACTCTAAACCCATCATCTGAAAGGTTGCTGAAGTTAATCACAGACTCTTCTGTAAAAGTACTGTTCCCAACCAGCGATTGAACTTGAAGCCCACTTTAGCCAAATGCCCCTGCTTCTTGAAGCCAAAAGCCTCATGTAAAGCAATTGAAGGTGCAGCTCCTTTGTCGCTAATAACGGCAACTATTTCCTTAACGCCTGCTGCCTTTGATCTTGCAATTAGTTCGGCAAGCAACTTAGTGCCTAGGCGCTTACCGATAGCTGCAGGCCTGAGATAAATAGTGTTTTCAACAGTCCTTTTATATGCAGCTTTGGCACGCCATGGTGAAACATAGGCAAAGCCAAGAATGTCGCCTGAAGCTGACTGGGCAACAATAAATGGAAGCTCTAGTCCATTGAGATACTCAAGCTTTTCTAGCCAAACCTTCTCAGTTGTCTTTTCAATATCAAAGGTAACTACCGAGTTGATGACGTAGTAATTGTAGATTTCAGTGATTTGCCTAGCGTCTTCAGCCTTAGCTGAACGCAACTCAATAGAGTCAACCGCGATCTCTTCTTGAGCACCCTTTGACTTGAGTAATTTCACTAGTCGCCAGCGCGACTCTGAATCTAATGGCAAATCATCCCTTTCTTATAGAGACCAATCTACTGGCTCTAAACCTAGAGCAACTAAATGTTCATTGGTTTTACTAAAAGGCTTAGACCCAAAGAAACCTCTGTATGCAGATAGTGGACTTGGATGGGCAGACTCCAGAAGAACTGTGTCTTTGGTTCCAACTGATCTTCCGACCTTAATGGCTTTAGAACCCCAAAGAAGCAAGACCAGTTTGTTTCGCTTTGCTAGTTCAGATAGTGCGACTGAAGTGAACTCTTCCCAACCCAGTTTTGAATGAGCCTCAGCTTGACCAGCCCTAGTAGTTAGAGTCCTGTTTAGTAACAGCACACCTTGTTTAGACCAGTTGGTCAGATCTGGATTAGCACTAGAGCTAATCCCTAAATCACTTTCTAGTTCAGTGACTATGTTTACAAGACTTCGAGGTGGTTTTCTTTGTGGGTTCATGGCAAAAGCCAATCCAACAGCATCTCCCCTAGTTGGGTAAGGGTCTTGCCCCAGAATGACTACCCTTATGTCCTTTGGGTCTTGTTCGAATGCTCTCATAATCTGCGATTGCTCAGGAACAACATCGCTCTCTGTTTTTAGACGCTCTTCAATGCCTTCTAGCTCAGGCTTCTGCTGGGCTAGCCAGATTTGCCAGGTTGGATGCATCGCCTCAAAGAACATAAATAAAGGTTAGTGCGTGGCTCATATCTCTGCGTCGATAACAAAGTCAAGATCCAGTGCAAGCAGCGCTCTGTCTGCTGTTAAGAGTTTTGCATCGGAGGCGGATGCTTGGGCAAGTATCAGTCGATCGAAAGGGTCATGCTTAGCAAGTGACCCAAACCGCAGAATCTCATTGGCTGATTCGGTTCTGAAATCAGAAACTTGAATGTTTGAATGTTGAAACTGTTCCGATAAATCACTCGGTATCTTTATTCCGCCAATCATCGACTTCATATTGAGCTCAGCTATGGAAATGCTCGAGATTGAGACATCTTTAGCAGTTTGAATGAGTCTCTTTGCTTTGGGTCCAAGCTTTGATGGAGAACCTGCTACCCATACAGCTACATGGGTATCAAGAAGAATTCTGGAATTCAAAACTATCGCTTTTCAAAAAGTGCATTGAACTTGGCATCCAATGCTTCCCATGCCGAGTCAGTTAGATCGCTAATCTCGCCTTTGGCAAACCCTAGTTTTCTGGCTGGGGTTTCCTCTTCATACTTCACCAGTCGAAGCACCGGCTTTCCTGCTCTAGCGATGGTCACTTCAGCACCAGCCTCTACTTCATCAACAAGCTTCGAGAAGTGGGTCTTTGCGGCATGGATGTTCACAACTTTCTTCATGAGTACAGACTAAGTGGACTAAGTTAGTCCAGTCAAGAGCGACTGGGTAAATGTGGAAAGTCATGCCAAGTTATCTGCTGTGGAAACATCCTTCGCCTTGAGCCTCCAAGCATGAGGAAGTCGCAGTATGGATAGATAGTTGTTTGATGTGACCTCACAGAGCTAGTGCTAACTTGCCGCTTTCAAGGATGCTTTTTCTCTGCCTTTAGAAAAAGTTCGTGCTAGTCCAATACCCCAGATTGCTAGAGCAAGTAAGACCAAAACTAGTCCTGGCAGGAAAGTGAATTCTCTGTCTGTGAAGTAATCCGGAGTGGTTCTCTCAAGGTTGATCGGCCAATTCCACAAAAGCATGGCAGTTCCATAGAAGTAGACAATTGTTGAAAAAGTGTGCACTAACGAATTAGACAGCGCTTGCTTTAGGGTTACTTTCTCTGCAGATCTAGCAAAGTAAAGAATGCCCCAAGCCAGCGCTCCACATAAACCTAGAACAACCAGAGTGATTCCCAAATTTGTTAGAAAACCAACAAACGTTGGCTCGATGTTTAGATTCGCCAGAAACTTAAATCCAACGACCAGAACTGACTCAAGAAAAGTCAGAATAAAGAAGTGCCAAGATACTAAACGCATGTATTCCCCTGCCCCTAATTGTTACCGAGACTTAAGTTTACCCCCTGTAGAAACAACAAGTTCCCAAGGTGGCACAGCTTTATTTCCCTTATTCTTGGGGCTTCAGGAGCCCAGCGACATGAATCTATGTCTCTGGTCTATTTAGTGCCAAAATAGGTATACCTCGCAAGAAAGAAGAAGTCATGGACCAGAACCAGCTCAAAGCCCAAGCCAACGCTAAGCAGGAAAACCTTGTATCAATCAGACGTGCTCTGCACCAGGTACCTGAATTTGGTTTAGATCTTCCTAAGACTCTTGCCATTGTGCTCAAAGAGGTTGAAGGCCTTGGAGAAGTAACTCTTGGTAAAGACATGACTGCAGCTGCAGTTGTTATTAGAGGTAGCCAGCCTGGTCCAACAGTTCTTCTAAGAGCTGACATGGACGCTCTTGCAGTTGAAGAAGACACCGGGTTAGATTTTGCATCAACCAATGGATACATGCATGCCTGTGGACACGATCTACACATGGCTATCGGTGTTGGTGCGGCTCAACTTATTGCTGAGAACAAAGATCAGCTAAAGGGAAATGTCGTGATGTTCTTCCAGCCAGGTGAAGAAGGCCACGATGGTGCCGGTGTGATGCTTTCTCAAGACATGCACCTAGCTTCTGGTGAAATGCCTATCGCTGCATTTGGTATCCATGTGTTCTCAATTCCTGAACCAGGCATCTTCCTAACTCGTAAGGGAACCTTGATGGCTTCAGCTGGAGACATGCTAGTAACTCTTAAAGGTAAAGGTGGCCACGGCTCAATGCCTTGGGGTGCTAAAGACCCAATCACAGGAATGATTGAGATCCTAAGTTCCCTTCAGTCATACATTGCTAAGAACTTTGATGCCCTAGACCCAATCGTGCTAAATGTTGGTTGGATCAAGGCAGGTAATGATCACACCACAAACATCGTTCCTGAATCAGTTAGCTTTGGAGCAACTGTTAGATCTTTCTCTAAGAAGGGTTATGAAGAGACCCGCAGCAAGATTCCAGCGTTCATCAAGAACATGGCAGCTGCTTTTGAACTAGAGGCTGAGATTGAATTCTCTCCTGCTACCAAGGTGCTGATCAATGACCATGCTGCAGTTGACCGCGTTGAGCGTGTGACCAAGGAGCTCTTTGGTGAACAGCGCTATGTGACCATGGATCAGCCAATTCCAGGTGGAGAAGACTTTGCCAGCATTGTTGAGGTAATCCCTGGAGCATTCATATTCCTAGGTGCTGCCTACCCAGGCATCGCCCCACAAGACCGTCAAGCAAACCACAGCAACAAGGCTAAGTTTGATGAGAGCGTCCTGGCCGATGGATCTGCACTACTGGCTGCATTAGCATTTGACGCATTAGATGAGGCTGCTAAAAAGTAGTCACTCAACTCTGGTCAATGAAGCCCAGGGTTTCCAAAGTTACATAAAGTTTCAGGCCTAAGTTGGTCTGAAACTCTATTTTCCTTACCCTTAGAACACACTTCACACCGAGCAAAGAGAGCACACAACCAATGAGCAACCTACCTGAAAACTGGGGATTCGAGACAGCACAGATTCACGCTGGCGCTACCCCTGATCCAACAACCAACGCAGTTGTCACACCTATCTATAACACCACTGCCTATGTATTCAACTCATCAGAGCATGCAGCCAATCTGTTTGGGCTAGCTGAGTTTGGAAACATCTATACCCGAATCATGAACCCAACTCAGGATGTTGCTGAAAAGCGCATCGCTGCTCTTGAAGGTGGAACAGCTGCGCTGCTTCTTTCTTCTGGTCAAGCTGCTGAAACTTTTGCAATTCTAAACATTGCTCAAGCAGGCGACCACATTGTCTCTTCATCATCTATCTATGGTGGAACATACAACCTGTTCAAATACACATTGCCAAAGCTAGGTATTGAAACTACTTTCGTTGAGGATCAGGATGATGCAGAAGCTTGGGCTGCTGCAGTTAGACCTAACACCAAAGCTTTCTTTGCAGAGACCATTGGTAACCCTAAGGTCAACATTCTAGATATCCAGAAAGTGGCCGATGTTGCTCACAAAGCAGGTGTTCCATTGATCGTGGATAACACTGTTGCAACTCCTTACCTTGTGAAGCCACTAGAGCATGGAGCAGACATTGTTATTCACTCTGCTACTAAGTTCCTAGGCGGTCACGGCACAGTTGTTGCTGGTGCAATCGTTGACGGTGGAAAGTTCGAATGGTCTAAATCAGATAAGTTCCCAGGACTTACTACCCCAGATGAGTCTTACCACGGTGTGAACTACACAGCTGCACTAGGTGATGGCATTGCATACATCATCAAAGCAAGAGTCCAGTTACTAAGAGATCTAGGTGCAGCTATTGCTCCAGCTAGTGCTTGGCAATTACTTCAGGGAATTGAAACCCTAAGCCTTCGTATCGAAAGACACGTTGAGAACGCTAAGAAGGTTGCCACCTGGTTAGAAGCTCACCCTCAGGTTGAGTCAGTTAACTACGCAGCTTTGCCATCATCGCCATACTTTGAGGCAGCTAAGAAGTATGCCCCTAAGGGACCTGGTGCTATCGTCTCATTCGAAATCAAGGGTGGACGTGAAAAGGGTTCTAAGTTTGTTGATTCACTAGAACTGTTCTCCCATGTTGCAAACATTGGAGATGTTAGATCTCTTGTTATTCACCCTGCCTCAACCACACACTCACAGCTAACTCCTGCACAGCAACTAACGGCCGGTGTTACTCCAGGCCTTATTAGATTGTCTGTCGGGTTAGAGTCCATCGATGATCTGCTTGCAGATCTAGAAACAGGCTTTGCAGCTGCGAAATAGAAAGTCCAACCACACACACTAAATGGAATTTCAAACACCTGAGGACACTGTCCCGTCAGACTTCATTACCGAAGAGCTCTCCCGACAACTAGTTGGTAAGCCTAAGGCAACTGGAGCCTGGCGGGATGGTGATCCTGCAGGCGAAAGACTATTTGCAAACCTAGGCAGCATCATCCTGGAATCAGGAAAAGAATTGCAGCAAGTAAAACTTGCCTACGAGAGTTGGGGAACTCTAAACAAAGACGGCTCTAATGCTGTGCTTGTTCTTCATGCTCTAACCGGTGATTCTCACGCTGTTGGAAATTCAAGTAAAGAACATCCAACCCAAGGTTGGTGGAGTGAACTTATTGGCCCAGGACTGACTCTTGATACCAATAAATACTTCGTGGTGGCTCCCAACATCCTCGGTGGATGCCAAGGCTCAACTGGACCTTCATCTTTAGATAAAACTGGACGTGAGTACGGTTCAAGATTTCCTTACCTAACTATTAGAGATCAGGTTCAAGCTCAAGTAGCTCTGAGTGATTACCTAAAAGTTGACTCTTGGCATGCCATCATCGGTGGCTCAATGGGTGGCATGCATGTCTTGGAGTGGGCTATTGCACATCCAGCAAGAGTCAAAAGAATTGCAGTGATTGCAGCTCCTGCTGTTACCTCTGCTGACCAGATTGCTTTGAACTCGGTTCAAATAGAAGCAATCAGGTCAGACCCTAACTTTGCTAAAGGCAATTACTATGATGCCAAGGCAGGTCTAGGCCCTCACGCAGGTCTTGCTTTGGCTCGAAGAATGGCTCTGTTGAACTACAGATCCCCAAGTGAACTTAATGAACGCTTTGATAGGACCTGGCAAAGTGATATCAATCCATTAGGTGATGGTGGCCGGTTTGCTGTTGTTTCTTACCTTGATTTTCACGGCAATAAATTCACTAGAAGATTTGATGCCAACTCATACATCACATTGCTCGAGGCAATGAACTCGCATGATGTTGGACGTGGGAGAAAGTCAGCTAAAGCTGCTCTGAACAAAATAAAGGCTAAGACCTTAGTAATTGGTATTGATAGCGATCGACTCTTCCCGATTGAGAATCAAAGATTTATTGCCGAGAACATAACTGCTGAACTGGTTGGTGGAAAGCTTCACGCCATTAAGAGTTCTTTTGGCCACGACGGCTTCCTGATTGAATTCAAGAAGGTCGGGCCTCTTCTTGCTAAGTTACTGCGCGCTTAGTTTTAGTTCCAAGCTTGGTTAGTTGAATATTTCCAATAACCAATAGAGCCACAAACCCTAGGTTCTTCAAGATTGTGAGGGTTACACCTAGTGGTGCTCCATTCAGCAATGAGCCGTAGAAGATCGGGAATAGCAGCCAAGAAATTGAAGAAGTGACCAGCGTAATAATGGTTACTATTCTCCATTTTTGAGTTCCAACGATTAGACCAAACATCACTGCACCAATTACCCATAGGTGATACTGCGGTGAACCAACTTTATTGAATACCAATAGATCCATGGTTGCAGTTAAGAACATCCAAGCAAACAAAGTGTTGGCATCAGCACCGTTGCGCTTTGCTCTATATCCCAAATACATAGTGATTGCTAGCGCACCAAACTGAATCAAAGTCATAACGCTTGCTACCTCGGTGACCCCAAAACCTGAGACTTGGAAGGTAAGGATGGTGTTGTCGTAGTAAACAGCTGCTCCGCCTACACCAAATAACATTTGCACTAGCCAGATGATGGCAACCGTTGATTCCACCTGAATGCCTCGCCCAGATTGCAAACCAATGAAGCTGAACATGTTTTGGTTGCCACCAAGCAGAAGACCTATCAGAACAAGAAGCACTGTTGCTAGGGCCAGATGCAGAACAAATCTGATTTTCTTATCCGAAACAATAAACCCAGTGAAGATACCCGCTACCGGTGAAACCTTGATCCAGGTAGCAAAGCTAAAGAACTGCATTGCAGTTGATTCTCTGCGTTTCACATATGAGATTGCAGCAAAAATTGTTAGGGCAAGGCTAAACACCTCTAATCTTCCAAGTGCTACAGGTCCTGAAAGGAATATCGCACCAATGAAGAACCAAGCTGCTTTAAGCTGATTCATTTGCTTACCCCAACCAAGGAGATAAGCAATTAGAAGCATGTTCAGGTTCACGCAGAGAATGAACCAACCTGTCATGTAATCAAGAGGCCAAATCCAACTAGCAATAAAGACAGGGATGTTAGCAATGTATGGATAAACCCAAGGCTCATTGATTCCTAAGATGTATCCATTCTGAAGACTGGTTACTACCCAAGATGAATAGGTGTATCGAACATCACCGTAAGGATCTCCGCTAGCTGTGCCAAGCCAGATGAGGGTTAGTTGCGCAAGCAATGCCATAGCTAGGATGAACCAGAACTTCTGCGACAAAGCGAGAAGACGTGGCGCAATACTGTTTAGCAAAAGGCTTCTCCTCAAAATATTTACTCCCTTTTCCAAGTCTAGGCGTGAACAGTTATTGGCTTGACTAGGCTTGGCTCATGGCTAAGCTCTTTGAACCCCTCACAATTAGAACAAAAACTTCACGCAACCGCATTTGGATTGCTCCAATGTGTCAGTATTCATGCGAGAACAAGGATGGCATGCCATCTTCCTGGCATGTTGTCCACCTAGGCTCAAGAGCTGTTGGTGGAGCAGGTCTTGTGATGTGTGAGGCAACTGCTGTTGAACCTAAGGGACGGATCAGTCCCTGGGATACAGGTATCTGGAACGATGAGCAGGCAAAGGCTTGGCGTGAAGTTACAGATTTCATTAGAGAGCACGGAGCACTATCGGCAATTCAGTTAGCTCACGCTGGACGTAAGGCAAGTAATTACAGATCTTGGTCAGGTCAAGGTGCTGTTTCGATTGCCGATGGTGGTTGGGAACCTGTCTCATCAACCAGTGAAGCTTTCCCTGATTGCAACACTCCTCATGAACTCACTACTGAAGAAGTATATGCATCGATTCAAGACTGGGTTGATGCAGGAGTTAGATCAGTAGCCGCTGGCTTTGATGTTATTGAAATTCATGCTGCACATGGCTATCTCGTGCATCAGTTCCTCTCTCCTATTACTAACCAGAGAACAGATGAGTTTGGTGGGTCTGTTGAAAAACGTGCCAAGTACTTAGTTGACATCATCAAGGGAACAAGAGCTGCTATCGGTGAAGATGTTCCAATCATCGTTAGATTCTCAGCAACCGACTATAGAGAAGATGGCTTCACTGTTACCGACTGTGCTGAGGTTGCCAAACTCTGTGAAGTAGCTGGCGCTGATGTGTTTGATATCTCAAGCGGTGGAATTGTTCTAGGCGTAAAGATTCCTTTTGGACCTGGCTATCAGGTGCCATTGGCCAATGACGTAGCTATAGAAGTGGATTCACCAGTAGCAGCGGTTGGCTTAATTACTGAATCCCATCAAGCAGAAGAGATTCTAAACACAACAGATGTTGAAATCATCATGATTGGAAGGCTCTCACTGAGAGATCCTTACTGGCCATTACGAGCAGCTCATGAACTAGGTGTTGAACTGGATTACTGGCCTAACCAATACGTAAGAGGGACTTATCCTGCTTAGTCACGTCTGGTGGCGTCTTGAACTTCACCAACAAGCTCTTCAATGATGTCTTCAAGGAACAGCAAGCCAACTAGCTTTCCTTCATCGCTGAAGTTCGCCATGATGTGCTGTCTGTCTCTCTTCATTAGAGCAAGAGCATCCTCAAGTTCAACGGTGCCACCAATTGATTTGACTGTGCGGAGAAGTTTTCTCTGCACCGGCTCATCAGCTTCTTCTTCATCAGCATCAATAACATCCTTGAGGTGCAAATAACCCTCAATCTCACCCTGGTCATCCAAGATGATGTATCTACTAAAGCCGTGCTTAGCAACAGCCTGTTCAATCTCTCTTGGAGTGACATCTAGTTTGAACGTTATTAACTTCTCGATTGGAACAAGAATGTCTTGAACCTTTTTATCGGTGAACTCAAATGTGTTACCGATAGCGCCGGTGGCATCCACCAAGACACCTTCACGAGTTGAGTGCTCAACAATGGTTTCAACTTCATCCAGTGTGTAAGCAGTGTTTGCTTCGTTCACCGCTTTGATTCCCATTAGTCGAAGAGCAAAGTTGGCAATGCCGTTAAGAACTCCAACTACTGGCTTTAGAAATAGTGACAAACCGTAAGCGATAGGAACTAACACCAATGCAGCGCGCTCAGGAATAGAGAAAGCAATGTTTTTTGGAACCATCTCACCGATCAACACGTGTAAGAAGGTAACAACCACAAGAGCAATAAGGAAGGAGGTTATGTAAGTAGCATCCTCACTAAGACCTAGATCAGCAAGCGGACCCTTCAAAACCTTTTGAATGCTAGGTTCAACAACGATAAGGATAAGCAGTGCACAAATTGTGATTCCCAGCTGACAGGTAGCAACAATTAGGCTGACGTTTTCCATGCCCTTGATAGTTAGCTGAGCAGGTCTTGAACCTGCTTCAGCTCTAGGTTCAATCTGAGCTCTTCTAGCAGAGAAGATAGCAAACTCAGAAGCTACGAAGAATGCACTACCGATAAGTAGGCCAACGAAAGAAAGCAGTGCGACTAATAGATCATTCATCTTTGTCTGCTTCCTGTGCAACAGCCGGTACTTCATCTGGAATAAATCGAATACGGTCTACTCTTCGGCCATCCATGCGCTCAACTCGAAGCTTGCCGCCATCAATTTCAACTTCATCGCCAACTTCAGCAACTCTTCCCAATTGAGCCATCAAGAAACCGGCAACAGTCTCATAAGAGCCATCCTCAGGGACTTTGACAGCTAGTTTTTCTAGTAACTCATCAGGTCTATACATTCCAGGGAATGAGTAGGACTTATCTTTACCACCGGTGATTTCGACCTTGGCTCTATCGTGCTCATCGCCCACCTCACCCACTAGCTCTTCAATCAGGTCCTCTAGAGTTACGATTCCAGCGGTGCCACCATATTCATCAACAACAATGGCTAGCTGCAAACCGTGAGATCTGAGCACACCCATTAGTTTTTCTAAGGACATGGTTTCAGGAACTCTGAAAGGTTCAACCATGAGAGCGGTTGCTGGAACTAGGTCGCGCTTTTCTCTTGGCACGGAAGCTGCAGCTTTCACGTGCACAATTCCAACAACATCATCAGTTGAACCGGTGAAGACTGGGAATCTTGAGAAGCCTGTGCTGTGAGAAAGAGCAATAACATCCTGAACAGTTGCTGATGCATCCAATGAAGTCAACTTAGTTCTTGGTGTCATAACTTCAGCTGCTGTTAGTTGAGATAACTCAAGAGTCTTAGAAATAAGGTCAGCGGTTCTTTGCTCTAAAGCGCCAAGGCTTGCTGATCTTTGAACCAAGGAGCTAAGTTCTTCAGCCGTTCTTGAAGAGCTCAACTCTTCCTTAGGCTCAATACCCATTGCCCTAATCATTTTGTTTCCAGTGGTGTTTAGAGCCCAAACCAACCAGCTAAAGATAAATGTGAATGCAAGTTGAAAGCGAACAACAATCTTGTTCACTTGAAGTGGCAAGGCAATAGCTGCATTCTTAGGGATTAGTTCACCAATAAGGAATGAGAACACTGTTGCTGCAGTTAGCGAGATGCTAATAGAGATAGCTTGAACCGTGCCCTGCTCTAGGCCTAAACCTGCAAGGCTTGGTTCGATGAGTTTGGCTAGTGACGGCTCAGCTAGGAAACCGGTAAGCATTGTGGTTACGGTAATACCAATTTGAGCACTAGATAAATGAGTGCTTGATCGCTTCAGCGCTTTGATGCTCGGAGCTAGCCCTCGCTCACCCTGTTCTTGGCGACGCTCAAGCTCAGTTCTTTCAAGGTTGATGAGGGAGAACTCGCTGGCAACAAAGAAGCCGGTTCCAATAGTGAGCACGATGCCCAGTCCAAGTAATAGCCACTCGGTCATCGGGTCAGAACTTCAGCAAAAGAGGGGAAGGGGTCATAATCCATAGCGTTTTAAGCATACAAGACCCTCAAGAACCTTATCCAACTGGGGATAACCCTGAATATCCGACCTTTATGGGCTTGGTAGGCTTGGATGGCATTGTTTACGTGAAAGTAAGAGGTGATCCGTTGTCCAACGACAACTCACAATCTGGTCAAGAATTCGGCGCTAACGAGTGGTTAGTCGATGAAATGTATAGCCAATGGCTAACCAACCCAGATTCAATCGATAAGGAATGGCAGCCAATCCTGGAGCGTTACCACCAACTCAAGCTCGGTAACCAGCAGTCAGCTCCTGTAGCTCCAATCACCTCTCAACCAGTTGTTAAAGAACCAGTAGCTACCTCAACAGGTTCACTTCCCCTAGTAGCCAAGACCACAAGAGTGGAACCTCAGGCTCAACCTATCCCCGCTCAAGCACCGGTAGTTGATCTTGCTGACACCGATGAAGAAGCTGAAGATCAAGTCAATGTTCTAAAAGGTATGGCTAAGACTTTGGCAGCCAACATGGATGCCTCTCTTACCATTCCAACCGCAACTAGCGTTAGAGCTATTCCAGCCAAGCTTCTTATCGATAACCGTATTGTGATCAACTCTCACCTTGGTAGAACTCGTGGTGGCAAAGTATCTTTCACTCACATCATTGGCTACGCAATTGTTAGAGCTCTTAAGGAATTCCCAAGCCAAAACGTTTACTACGAAGAAATCGATGGCAAGCCAGCAGCAGTATCCCCTGCCAACATTAACTTCGGTCTTGCTATCGATATTCCTAAGCCTGATGGCACAAGAGCACTTCTAGTTCCTAACATCAAAAAAGCTCAGCGACTTAACTTTGCAACATATCTGAACGCTTATGAAGATCTAGTAAAGCGTGCAAGAGATAACAAACTAACTGCTGAAGATTTTGCTGGAACAACTGTTTCTCTAACTAACCCAGGTGGAATTGGAACAGTTCACTCTGTGCCAAGACTAACTAAGGGTCAGGGTTGCATCGTAGGTGCAGGTGCTTTGGATTACCCAGCTGAGTTCCAGGGTATGAGTGAAGATCACCTAGCCAAGATTGGTGTTTCTAAAGTCATTACTCTTACCTCTACCTATGACCACAGAGTCATCCAAGGTGCAGGATCAGGAGAGTTCCTAAGAAAGATTAACGAGCTACTTCTAGGTGAACGTGGTTTCTACGATGAGATCTTTGCTGACCTACGTATCCCTTACGAACCAATTCGTTGGGCAACTGACTTTGAAACAACCGATGCTGACAGCAGAAGTAAAGAGACCCGTGTTCAGGAGCTAATCAACGCTTACCGTGTTCGCGGTCACCTTATGGCTGACATCGATCCACTGGAATACCAGCAGAGATCACACCCTGACCTAGATGTGCTAACCCACGGCCTAAGCCTTTGGGATCTAGACAGAACATACAAAACTGGAGGCTTTGGCGGTAAGTCAAAGATGATGGTTAGAGATGTTCTAAAGATTCTTCGTGATTCATACTGTCGAACTGTCGGTATCGAATACATGCACATCCACAACCCAGCAGAACGTAAGTGGATGCAGGATCACCTTGAGGTTCCTTATGTGAAGCCATCTCGTGATGCTCAACTTCGTATTCTAGAAAAGCTAAACGAAGCAGAGGCATTTGAAACTTTCCTTCAAACCAAGTTCGTAGGACAGAAGCGTTTCAGCCTTGAAGGTGGCGAATCAACAATTGCTGCCCTGGATGCAATCCTGCAGGCAGCAGCTGATCACCAGCTAGATGAAGTTGCCATTGGTATGGCTCACCGTGGACGTCTAAACGTTCTTACCAACATTGCTGGTAAGACCTACGGTCAAGTCTTCAGAGAGTTTGAAGGCAACACCGATGTTAAAACTGTTCAAGGTTCAGGAGATGTGAAGTATCACCTAGGAACCTCTGGTGTATTCACAAGTGCAACAGGTAACACCACAAAGGTTTATCTTGCTGCTAACCCATCTCACCTAGAAGCTGTGAACCCAGTACTTGAAGGTATCGTTCGAGCAAAGCTTGATCGTCTGGATAAATCTCCTAACGAGTTCCCAGTGTTACCAATCCTTATTCACGGTGATGCTGCATTCGCAGGTCAAGGTGTTGTTCCTGAGACTCTAAACATGATGAACCTCAGAGGCTACAAGACCGGTGGAACTATTCACATTGTGATCAACAACCAGGTTGGTTTCACTACCCCTCCAAGCATGTCTCGTTCAACTGTTTATGCAACCGATGTTGCTAAGGGAATCCAGGTTCCAATCTTCCACGTGAACGGTGATGACCCTGAGGCAGTATTCAGAGTTGCTCAGTTGGCTTTTGAATACCGTCAAGCCTTTGGTAAGGATGCGGTCATCGACCTTGTCTGTTACCGTCGTCGTGGTCACAACGAAGGTGATGACCCTTCGATGACTCAGCCACTTATGTATAACCTGATTGAAGCTAAGCGTTCAGTTAGAACTTTGTACCTAGAGTCACTTGTTGGCCGAGGAGATATCACTCGTGAAGAGTTTGAGCAGTCAAACGCTGATCTTCAAGCCAAGCTTGAGAAGGCCTTCACTGATGTTCACGAAGCTATGGCTCAGCCAATCGAACTTGTTTCAAGACCTCAGGGTATTGGTACAACAGCTAGCGATCACCCAGAGATAAACCACGAAACACGTATCTCTAAGGACATAGTTGAACTAATTGGTAATGCCCACAGCAACATTCCTCCAGCATTCAACGTTCACCCTAAACTTCAGCAACTACTTGCTAAGCGAGTTGAAATGTCTCGAGACGGCGGCATTGACTGGGGCTTCGGAGAACTCCTAGCTCTAGGTTCACTACTTGTTGAAGGCGTGAATGTTCGTATGTCAGGTCAAGACACCAGGCGTGGAACTTTCGTTCAGCGTCACGCAGTATTCCACGACCGTGAGAACGGCCAAGAGTGGATGCCACTTAGAAACCTTTCAGCTAACCAGTCAAAGTTCTATATCTACGACTCACTACTAAGCGAGTATGCAGCTATGGGCTTTGAGTATGGTTACTCAGTTGAGCGCAAGGATGCTCTAGTACTTTGGGAAGCTCAGTTCGGTGACTTCGCTAACGGTGCTCAGACAATCCTTGATGAGTTCATCTCCTCAGCTGAACAGAAGTGGGCTCAGCACTCTTCTCTAGTTCTACTTCTTCCTCACGGTTATGAAGGACAGGGGCCAGATCACTCATCAGCACGTATCGAAAGATACCTACAGCTATGTGCTGAAAACAACATGACTGTGGCACAGCCTTCAACACCGGCTAACCACTTCCACCTTCTTCGTCGTCAAGCATATGCAAGACCTAGAAGACCTCTGATTGTCTTCACACCTAAATCAATGCTTCGACTAAAGGCTGCTTCATCTAAGGTTGAGGACTTCACTCAAGGAACCTTCCAGCCTGTAATTGATGATGAGCGTGGTCTAAACAAGGCAAACGTGAAAAGAGTCCTTTTCTGTTCAGGCAAGATCTATTGGGATCTTCTAGCTGAAGCTGAAAAGCGCAACGACCAGCACACAGCGATTGTTCGTGTTGAGCAGCTATACCCAACACCAGTTGATGAAATCAAGGCAACCTATGCTCAGTACCCAGGTGCAGAGTTGTTCTGGGTTCAGGATGAACCAGCCAACCAAGGTCCTTGGACATACATTGGTCTATTCCTTCCTAAATACATGGGTGGCCAGGTTGCTCAGCTTGTTTCAAGACCTGCTAGCGCATCACCTGCCACTGGTTCAGCTAAGCGTCACGCTGTTGAGCAAGCAGACCTAGTAGAGAGAGCATTCAACTAACTCATGGAAGAGCCACGTCGCAACATACGAGTTGTCATCATTGGTGATGACATCGTTGGTGCAGGTGGCGACCCTAAAGGTTTAGGTTGGGTCGGTCGTGTTATTGCTAAAACCCAAAGCGATTACCCACGAATCGACTTCTATGTTCTTTCAACCCCTGAGATCACAACAGCTCAGCTAAGTGAGCAGTGGTTAGAAGAAGCATCTAAGCGCTTTGCTGCAGATACCGATAACAGATTGATTGTTGCTTTGAACTCAAATGACATCAACGCTGGTATCACAATGTCAAGATCACGCCTGAACCTAGCTAACATCTTGGACACAGCAATAAGCAAAGATGTGAAGCCTTTCGTGCTCTCCCCTATTCCTAGCCGTAACCCTCAGTTGAACTATGACATTGAGCACCTATCAGCAGGATTTGAAGATGTTGCATCAAGAAGATCATTGCCTTTTGTTGATGCCTTCAGACCACTAGTTGATCACCCTGGCTTCAACGAAGAAATCAGGAACTCTCAATTTGGTTTGCCTGGACAACTAGGCCACGGATTACTTGCATGGCTAGTTCTGAATCAAGGCTGGTATTCCTGGCTAGATCTTCCAGAACAAGAGATATAGAAAAAATCCCCGCCACTTGGACGGGGATTTCTTTTTCAAATCTCTGACTGTAATCGGCTTTGCATCTTAGATGCGAAACTTGTTTGAGCCTCCATTGATGAACTAGTAATAATCTTTGAAATCTTGCTTTCGATTGCATACTCTTTCTGGCAAGCTTGGCAATCTTCTAAATGATCTAGGACGTTAGTCCTATCTGTTTCTTCAAGCTCATTTGCTAGGAAATCAAATACTTTACCTAGAGTGTCATTGCAGTTGTTCTCTGACATTTAATAACCCTTTACTTTTTCTTGTCTTTGTCTAAACCGATGCCGTAACCAGCAGCGATGTCTTTCAGCGCTTCGTGTAGCTTGGCACGTGCACGGGAAACTCTTGATCCGATTGTGTTTTGTTTGATGCCCAACATTTCGGCGATTTCAATGTTATCTAGGCCAACAACAAACTTCTGCCAAGCCACTTCTCTGAACTCTTCATCGAGCGCATTGATAGCAGCTTCAATCTCTGACATACCTAGGTTCTCAAACATTAGTAATTCAGGTGAATCTCCCCAGTTCTTCAGATCGAACTTGTCGTATCCGAAGTCAACTGCGCCTTCTTCTCCCTGACGTACAAACTCTCGCTTGTTTTCAAGATTGAAGTAATTCTTATCTGCTGTCTTCAAAGAGTTGTATGCGATCTTCTTGAGCCAAGGCCAAGGGCCTGCACCAATGTCTTCGAATGTGTGCCAGGCTCTGAAGGCTTTGACGATTACTTCTTGGGCGACGTCTTCGGCGTAGCTGATGTTTTTTGCGTTGGCCATGCAGTAACGGCGGACGTGCTCGTAATAAGGGGAACAGGCTAATTCGAACTCTGCCAGAGACTTTTGGCGGTCATCTGGGGTTCCCGTTTGGTTACTCATCGATTGTGAGTTTAGTAGTTCTGACATGTGTTTGCTGCTGATTCGTGCAGCTGGGCCATAGACATGGCGGCGAGGTGCTAGGTTTACTGGGCTTTGAGTAATGTAAATAAGTATCTTCCTTCTTGTCGGTTTGTTCTTCTTTGAACTGGATTTTGGCCTCGGGCACCGCTAAAGCATGCCGTTAGAATAGGTAACACATGACGGACCACATTTATTCCCGCCCGGCGAAAAGTCCTTGGCTTGCCCCAACAATTCAACATGCCATCTCTGGATCCGTCTCATTGCCAGGCTCAAAGTCCCTCACCAACCGTGAATTAGTGCTGTCTGCCCTTGCCTCATCACCCAGCCGCCTTAGAAACCCTCTAGATTCAAGGGATTCCCAGCTGATGATTGAGTCCCTGATGAAGCTAGGGACCCAAATCAACGCCAGCGAAAGGAGTGACTATGTAATAGTGACACCTACCACTGACATTGACGGCTCCAAGCCTCTGAACACCAGCATTGACTGCGGTTTAGCCGGAACTGTGATGCGCTTTGTGCCACCAATGGCAGCCTTATTTGCAGGGGTTATTACCTTTGATGGGGATGAAGCAGCCCGCAGAAGGCCTATGAAGACCACAATTGACTCCTTGAGAGCCTTGGGCGTGTCTGTTGATGACCATGGCATTGGATCTCTGCCTTTTACCATTACAAGCTCAGGTGAAATAGAGGGTGGCTACCTAGAGATAGATGCCAGCGCTTCAAGCCAGTTTGTTTCGGGGTTACTGCTTGCTGCTCCTAGATTCACCAAGGGACTAGAACTTAGGCATGTTGGTAAAGAGCTTCCTAGCCTTCCACATATAGAGATGACTTTAGAGTGCCTAAGACAAAGAGGGGTCAAGGTATCCCAGCCTGAAGAGACTCTATGGGTTGTTGAACCAGGACCCATCGCTGGTGGAGAGATAAGTATTGAACCAGATCTATCTAACGCAGGGCCTTTCTTAGCTGCTGCTTTAGTACTTGGCGGATCAGTCACCATTAGGAACTGGCCTCTAACAACTACTCAGGTTGGTAAACACTTTGTAGATATCTTGACTCAAATGGGTGCAAGCTTTGAAAGAGCAGGCGACGACCTAGTTGTCACTGGAACAGGAAAGATTCATGGCATAGACATAGATCTTTCTATTGGTGGCGAGCTAGCTCCAGTTGTGATTGCTCTTGCAGTTCTTGCTGACACTCCTTCTAGAATTACAGGAATTGCTCACCTAAGAGGACATGAAACAGATCGTCTTGCTGCCCTAACAACAGAAATCAATAACATCGGTGGCAAGGCAACTGAACTTGCCGATGGTATTGCTATTGAACCAAGTGCTTATCTGCATGCAGGCACATGGGGAACTTATGAAGATCACCGTATGGCTACAGCTGGAGCAATCATTGGTCTTCGAGTGCCTGGGATAACTATTGAAGATGTGAGTGTAGTTAGTAAGACCATGCCTGAGTTTGTATCTCTATGGACTGATCTGTTAGGAACTAACTCTTGAGTTGGTTGTATGAGCCAGAACCTGGCCAACACGATATCGATGAGAGTGATATCAGGTTTAGACCAAACCCTAAAGGCAATAAGCCTAGAACCAAGACCAGACCAACATATAAAGATGCTCCTATCGGCATGGTCATTCAGGTTGATAAGGGTCGTTACACAGTAATCGTTGACGACTCTAGAGAGATAACAGCAACTCTTGGTAAAGAACTTAGAAAAGAAGGTGTTGCTGTTGGCGACCTTGTTGCTCTAGCTGGTGATACTTCAGACACAGTCGGCGCTTTATCTCGTATTGTTCGGGTTGAACCTCGATCATCACTACTTAGAAGAAGTGCTGATGATAGCGATCAGGTTGAAAGAGTAATGGTTGCTAATGCAACTCAGATGCTCATCGTTGTTGCTATTGCTAACCCAGAGCCAAGAACCAGATTGATAGATAGATACCTTGCAGCTGCATATGATGCTGGTCTTAGACCAGCACTATGTATTACCAAGGTAGATCTAGCTGACCCTACAGAGTTTCTTTCTAACTTCTCTGGATTATCAATTCCTGTAATTCTCAACAAAAAAGAAACTCCATCGCTTACAGAGCTCAATGATTTCTTGGCTAATGAGATAACAGTTGTTGTTGGGCACAGTGGTGTTGGTAAGTCCACTTTGGTAAATGCTGTATCTCCAGGAGCACTACGTTCAACCGGTGGAGTAAATGCTGTTACTGGGCGAGGAAGACACACTTCTAGTTCAGTTAGAGCCATAAACCTAGATCAGGAGACTAACACTTGGATAGTTGATACCCCTGGGGTTAGATCCTTTGGTCTTGGACACATCAAACTAGAGAATCTTCTAAAGAGCTTTGAAGACCTATGGGCAGTGGCTATTGATTGCCCTAGAGACTGTTCACACCTTGCTGACTCCCCTGACTGTTTGCTGGATGAAGCAATAGCTGATGGTTCACTACCTGCTGCCAGAGTTGATTCACTCAGAAGACTGATGTCTTCACTAGCTAACTCATCTAACGAGTAAGTTTTATACATGGACTTTAGTAAAGACTTAGCACTTGCCCTTGAGATGGCAGACATAGCTGACCGCATTTCTCTAGAGCGCTTCTATGCTCAAGATCTAGTTGTTGAAACCAAACCAGACTCAACACCAGTAACCGATGCAGATAGAAGTGTTGAAGCAGCCCTAAAGGCCAAACTTCAAGAAGCAAGACCAGATGATTCCCTAATTGGTGAAGAGTATGGAACTGTTGGTGAAAACCTGCATGGCAAAGGCAGTAGAACCTGGATCATTGACCCTATCGATGGCACAGCTAACTTCATGCGCGGAGTTCCAGTATGGGCAACTCTGATTGCACTAGCCGTAGATGGCAAACCAGTAGTCAGCGTAGTCAGTGCTCCTGCTATGGGAAGAAGATGGTGGGCAGCACCAGGTTTAGGCGCACACACCAGACACATTGATGGCAGAGAAGTTCCTATCCAGGTTTCAAAGATCAGCGAACTGGAGCATGCCTCACTTAGCTATAACAACTTGAAGCTATGGGATGAGAATGGACAGTTAGATCAGCTACTTTCTCTTTCTAGAAAGATTTGGCGCACTAGAGCGTTTGGTGATTTCTGGTCATACATGCTTTTAGCTGAAGGAACTGTAGAGATAACTGCAGAGCACAACTTACAGATCTATGACATTGCTGCTCTAGTTCCTATTGTTGAACAAGCAGGTGGCGCTATCTCAGATCTTCATGGTGAACTTACAACAGCAAGTTCAAGTGTTTTAGCAACTAACGGCATTCTGCACAGAACAGTCTCTGAGCACTTCAATCACCCAAACATCAAGAACTAGTCCTGGATAGATAGTTTCTGGCCCCAACTACGCAAAACATTCTGTAATTCAGGAACTGAGATATCTCCAACGTTCTTCTTATCTCTAATTGCCATGGCACTAGCGATACCTGTTGCTTGCCCTATAAGCATGTAATGCGGCTCCATGCGAATAGATCCATAAGCCAATGGTGAAGTTGAAACTCCCACTGCTACCAAAAGGTTTCTAGGACCGTACTTTGGCACAGTAATTGAGAAAGGAATCTGATAAATCATGGACTTCTGGAAAGTTGTGTAATCACGATAAATCTTGTTCTTGTGCCTAAATCGCATTGAGAGCTTGTTATCGATGTGATATTTGGCAATACCGATTGTGTCCCACTTCAATAAATTGTTCTTCTGATCTGTTGTCAGCATCACAGTTTTACCAACTACACGACGACCTTCTCTTACATAAGGCTCAAAAGGAATGTTGTTATTGGTCTTGAACTCATCGGCACACAAACCAAATCCTGATATTGCCCTTTGCTCTTCAGCTGGGACTTGCTTATCAGTTTGCAAGAAAGCAAGGAATGATTCGATGTATCTGGATGCATCAGCATGTGTTTTAGCTCGGCTGGAGTAATCAGTGAAATAGCTCTTAGGCAATGTGAAGTTAGTGAATGAGTTGAACGAGTTCAAATCCCACTTCTTGCCATCGATGTTAGCTATGCGCCAGAACCTTGAGAGAACCCTCTGTTTGGTTATCTGACAGTCAGGGCAAGGGATCCTTGCCGATGCCTTCGTGATTACTCGCCAAGCAGGAATAAACTTCGTATCCTGTTGAGCAAGCTTGAATGGACGTTTGTTTATCTTTGAAACACACAAACGGAAAGTAAACGAAGGCATACCTTCAGTTAGATCAACTTTGGAAACCCTGAAGTTTTCAACATGCTGCATATATGGCAGTTGAGAGAGACTTCTTTCCTGTTCAACTGATAGCTGCTCAGGTAAAGGAGTTCTAGCCTCAACAGTGATCTTAATGCCTGCATCGTCGCCATAATCAAACAGGTCTTCTTTACCTAGCTTGAATGAAGTTTCAGTAAGTGGCAATAGATCTGCTGGATAAGAGGCATCAATGTATTGCTTGGCACAAACCTTTGCCTTTGACTGAAGTGACAAGCAGGTAATTACACCCGCAACAACAGTTGCATCTACTGCAACCTGATTAGTCCAAACACTAACTCTTGACTCACGAAGCATCTTCCTAAAGATGCTTTCAGCTAGTGCTGAGCTCACTCGCCAAGTTTCTTTCTCACCATAGGCTTTCTGAACTTCTCTAAAGAATTCAAGAGGTATGCCAGAGACATTACCTGGAACTATCAGGTCGGTAGCACCAAGACCGTTAGACATAGTTCCACCGACAGTTGGGCTCTGAGACAGAAGGGCAACATTAAGCCCTCTTCTGCTTGCCGCTATTGCTGCAATCACTCCACCAGGCGATCCCCCGTAAACCACTAGGTCATAGCTTGAGACCTTAGGCATTTGCTGAACTATTTTGTTATCTCGAGCTTGAAAGATATCTCCCGTACTGGTGGAAATGACAACGCCAAGAACAAGCCCTAGGGAGATCACCAACACAGTTATCCGCTTTGCTAATTTGTGTCTAAAGAACAACTAAAAACTCCCCAAGGAAATAACCAGAAGTCGAACTACTTCTATTCGCCCCTAGCCTAGCCAGAGATAGAACTCTACAAGTGCAACTAAGACAGTAAAGACTCAGAATCTTTCTAAATGCCGGCTGCCTGTCCGTCTACACGAACATCACTGCCCCAGGCTTGGGTTCCATTATCAAGAATCTTCAACAACTGAACAGCAGAACCATGACCATACTCAGGCAAGAGCATCACATCGTGACCTTTAGCCTTTAGCTCTTCAATAACTTCAGCAGAGATTCTTGATTCAATCTGTAACTTACCTGCCCCTGTTTCAAAGGCAGATGAATCACCAATGAGGTGCTGCCATCTAGCAGCTTCACAAGCTTCTTGAACAGTCATACCAATATCAATGAGGGCAACAATCAGCTGGAAGTTTGTTTGAACCTGAATGTTAGCCCCCGGGGTTCCACCAACAAAACTAAGTGAACCATCTTCCTTAGTTATAGTCCAAGCATTTAATGTATGAGCAGGTCTTTTACCAGGCACGATTAGGTTTGGTGAATCTTCTTCCAAACTAAACCCTGTTGCTCTATTGTTTAGTAATACTCCAGTTCCTTTAGGAACAAAGGCAGCACCAAAGCCGTGGAACACACTTTGAATCCAAGACACAGCATTGCCCTCACCATCAGCCACGATGAAGTAAGTGGTGTCACTACCTTCATGGGTGTTTCCCTCAGGACCGTTATAAGCCTTATGTGGATCTATCTGCGTTCTACGTTTAGCAATGTGTTCAGGAAAGAGAATTCTTTGAGTATCAACTGGCACAAACTCAGGATCAGCAATGATTTCATTGCGATCCATAAAGCCAATCTTCTTAGCTTCAACCATTAGGTGAATACGCTCTGCTTCGGATAGAGAAGAAAGGTCCTTATCTTCAACCAGTAACAGTTCTTCAAGCAGAATCATGCCCTGTGTTGGTGGTGGTTGACCATGAACAGAGTAACCACGGTAGGTAGCTGTCAAAGGCGCTTCAACACGAGTTTCATGGTTAGCCAGATCTTCATGGTTGAACCAACCATCGGTTCCTGCAACTATCTTGTCGGCAACCTCACCCTTATAGAAGCCATCCCTACCATTAGCAGCAATGAGCTTAAGGGTGTGAGCCAAATCTTTCTGAATTACAACATCGCCAATAGCAAGTGATGTGTCTATCCCCATGTCTGCAAAGAAGGTAGAACCTGGGAACTGCTCTAGAAACTTCTGAATTCGCAGAACGAAATCTCTTGAAGCAGGAAAGCCTTGTTCGGCATATCTAATGGCTGGAGCCAAGATCACATCGATAGGTAACTTGCCATACCTATCGTGAGCTGCGAACCAAGCAGCAACAGTGCCAGGCACAGTTGAAGATCTAGGGCCATGGTGGTCAATAGTGTCATTGAACTTATCTCTAGTTGCCGAATGCCCTGCTTCACCACTTCCATTGAAAGCTAGGTTCACTTTAGTTTTAGAGTGGTGAGTAATTAGAAACGCATCGCCACCTAACTGAGAAGCCCCCGGCTCAACTACAGAGACAACAGCACTTAGAGCAATACCTGCATCAATGAAAGAACCACCTGCTCGGAGTATCTCTAGCGCTGCTGAAACAGCTAAAGGTTGGCTAGCAGCAGCGCCACCATTTCTTGAGTAAACGACTCCGCGATGTGTCTTCATGTGAGTATTATGCCGAACTATTTGAAGTTCTTACCAAAGGCCTCAGTAAGAGTTACTGATTGCAATCCTCTTGCTCTCATAATGTCTTGAATCTGCTTCAAAGATCTTTGAGTCTTCAACCGGTTGCTGTGGTCGATCAAGATACGACCATCAGCAATCCACTTCTTGGCAAACTGAACAATGCGCTCTTCAGAAACTCCGAAGTTATCTCCAAAGCTTCCGTACCACATGGTGTTAACTGTGTAGCCCAGCTCTGCAGCTACTGCACGTACCTTCACATTTGAAGTTCCATATGGTGGCCTGAAGTAAGGTCTAGCGTCATAACCGTATTCATTCATCATGAAGTTATGACAACCAGTGATCTGCCTCTTTATTTGTTGCTCACTTAGGGTGGTCAAGTCTTTGTGGTTAACCGTATGGTTACCCAGTTGTATCTTTCCTTGAGTAAGTAATCGAGATATCTGCTTGGATTGAGTCTTCCATGAAGGATAAACGCTTGATATGAAAAGAGTTAGGTGATGATCACTTCTTTCAGCAATATCCAGATATGAACGAACAGCTTCAGCACTCACTCCGTCGTCAATTGTCCAAGCTAAACGCTTTACCTTGCTTGGCGGCAGTTTAGTTATTGTGGTTGAACTAGCCTCAGCCACCTCCACAGCAGGGATTAGTAGCGTGCTAGCTGCACCAATAAGAAACTTTTGACGGCTTAGTTCCATAGGACAAACCTATGCTCCTAAGACAGGAAATTTACCCGCCTAACATAACGGCATAATAAAGATATGGAATTCACAGGTAAGAACATATTGGTATTAGGTGGCTCTGGAGTATTAGGTGCTGAACTCGTCAGACAACTAAGCGCTCAAGGAGCAAAGGTTATGGCAACTGCCAGAAACCCTGAGACTGCAGCCAAGATACCTGCTGAGGCAACCCTCAAGCTAGTTGTTGATCTTGAAATACCTGAAAGCATCAAGACTCTTACCGATTACCTGCTAGATGCCAACACGCCTATTAACGGCATCATCAATGCTGCTGGAATTGTCGGCTTTGCTAAGGCAACTGAGACAAGCCCTCACGATGCAGCAAAACTTATGCAGGTCAATAACCTAGGTCCAGCAGCAATAATCTCGGCCCTTCACCCTCTTCTAGTTCTCGATAAAGATACTGAGTCATTTGTCGCTGGAATAACCGGTGTTGTCTCAGAGAAGGTATTCCCTGGAATGTCTGCATACACAGTAAGTAAGACTGCTCACGCCAGTTACCTAGCTACCATTACCCAAGAATTCAGAAGAGACAAGATTCAGGTAACCGATGCTAAACCTGGTCATACTGAAACAGGGCTTGCTTCAAGAGCCATCTTTGGAACTGCACCAGCATTCCCTGAGGGAATGACAGCGAGTCACGTCGTGAGCGTATTACTTACAGGAATCAAAGAAGGCAAAGCACTAATACCTAGCACGGAGTTCTAGTTCAAACTGCTTTACGAAGAAGACTTAGCAGTAAAGATGTAATTCTCAGCATGGGCACAAACGATAAATTCATGTTCTCCTGAACCCGATACTCTATGTAAAACTCCCGTATTCAGATCGTTTTTGATAGACCTAAGCTCTTTCGCTGAATCGATAGGAACAACTGCCGCTTCCAATTTCAGATGTGGGTGAATTCTGTGAAAAGTTGGGCCAAGAATTACCATGCTCTTTTGGGGCTCTGGCAACCCAACGCCATCAAACAGAAACGTTCCAACAGCCAGTAGCGATCCGGTGAGCACTCCAAAGGCAATTAAGGCAACTGCAATCCTCGGCCAAAAGGGCACGTTGTTCATAGCCAGCACTACCAAAAGAGCTAGAGAAACAACAGCCAATAATGTAACAGCCCAAAACAAGAATGTTCTGTGTCCCCTGAACCTAATTCGCTCCACTGCCCCTGTTTGCCCAAGCTTTATTGCTTCGCCATAGTTACGACTCTTATGTAGTGGAATAATCACTAAGAGGGAAACGATGACTGCTGTTACCCCTACTGCAAATGGGCTCTTTAGAAAACTCTGAATCTCATGACCTAAACCTGGTGCAGATAAAACCATCACACCCATAATGTTTTCGTCAGGCACTCGCCATGGATCTGGTAGCTGGTTGTTTACTCCCTTGCTTATGAAAGATCCATCAGGGTTATTTCCAATTAGGTTGTGAATAACATATCCACCGAATCTCTCATAAAGAACTGATTGGCCAACTTCATACTTATCTGCTCGATAAGCAACTATCAGATCTCCTGATTCAAGCGAACCCACCATCGAGTTCCCTGATACAACTGCAACAGTAACTGGACCGCCAAGTTGTTGTGGGGCAAGAGTGAACCACCAGCCGAAAATGATGAAAGCCAGAGCAAACACCCTAAGTGTTTTGCTCTGGCTTGTTGACCTAAGGTGTCTAGGCCCTGAAAGTTTGGAGTTTGCTATCTTTACTCGAAACTAGCTGCGATTAGAACATCAATCAAACCGAATTGAGATGCCTTGTAAGGGCCAACCAAAGTTCCAGCCTGAACTAACTGGCCATCAACAACGGTTGGGGCTGCGTTAGTGAAGTCACCAGTTGTTGCGTTGAAAGTGAAAACCTCTTCGTTGGAGCCAACACCGATTGTGCGAATTGCGAAAACAGGTGAACCGTTGATGTCCACTTCAAGTCTGATTGTTTCACCTTCACAGGCAGTCATGTCACCTTTTACATACACGTTAACGATGCGCTTGTTGTTTGTTCCACCTTGCTTTACCGGAGCTTGAATAACAAGGTTTCCTGCACAGTTAGCGTCTGTGGTTCCAGCTCCAGGTGCACGGTCTGAACCTGAAAGGTTCAGTACAGATGCTCCAGCAATTGCGATACCGAACACTGCTGCAAGGGCAGCAATAGCGATAATTAGTCTTTTGTTCATTTGGTTCCCCTTTATAGTCTTGCTGCGAACTCTAACCTTAGCAGTGTATTTTGCCGATTGGAAACACATAAGTTTTCAACTCAAATTTGTGTGATCCGGTTAGATTAATCTCCCCCTAGGTCTACGATGTTTGCAGGTTGAGCCTAAAGAGTTTCGTATATGTTGATGAACTCTTCAGTTACATCAACTCCTAGAGAGAAAACTTGGGAGGCGGTAATCGTTTTAGAGTTTGTGTGTTTTTGATAATAACTTTTGCTTTCTATGTCTTCAGCGCTTACTTCTCTAGCCCAAACAAGCTCTGCGGTGTCTGGGTTAAACACAAAAAATATCGCTGTGTCGAAATCGAAACTTCTGAAGGCGCTGAATTTGCCGGAGTGAGCCTTTAGAGATCTTGCCTTGACTTGGATTTTCTTACCTGCAGGGTCAGTAATGTCATGAGATTTTGTGGAATTGCTTTCGAGTTTGCCGCCTCTTGACTTCAGAACAAGCAACTCCGAAAGGTCCCCTATTGGGGCATTGTTGCCCCTGACAATCTCTCGATTTTTGAGTTCAGACAATACATCTGCCTGAATACGAAGCAAGGACTTTACAGACAGTGAGTTCATGTTGATTTGATTCATCTTGCTAGCGCGCCTTTCCTGTTTCCCATCACTTGAGAATAAAAACTATTTGTACCGGATACTACCCGGTCGATAGGGAGTTACACCTAGACGTTGAACCTAAACTCAACAACATCTCCATCACGCATGACATAGTCTTTGCCTTCCATGCGGACTTTACCTGCTGCTTTAGCATCGTTCATTGAACCAGCTGCAATTAGATCATCAAAGGAAACTATTTCAGCTTTGATGAAACCTCTCTGGAAATCAGTGTGAATAACACCAGCTGCTTGAGGTGCTGTTGCACCCTTCTTGATGGTCCAAGCTCTCGTTTCTTTAGGACCTGCGGTTAGGTAAGTCTGAAGACCTAGAGTGTTGAATCCAATGCGAGCAAGCTGGTCTAGACCAGATTCTTCTTGACCTAGGGATGCTAGAAGTTCATTGGCTTCTTCAGGAGAAAGGTCAATAAGTTCTGACTCAACCTTGGCATCTAAGAACACAGCTTCAGCAGGAGCCACTAGATCTGCTAACAGCTTACGCTTAGATGCATCACTTAGGACTGACTCATCAACGTTGAAGACATAAAGAATAGGTTTAGCAGTTAGCAGACCTAGTTCTTTGATTGGTAGTAAATCAATAGTTGAGATAGATAGTGGCTTACCTGCATTTAGGAAAGCAAGAGCTTCATCCACTGTGTCAAGAACAGCAGGTTCAACCTTCTTGCCCTTAACTTCTTTTTCAATTCTTACTCTTGCTTTATCTAGGGTCTCTAGATCAGCAAGGATTAGCTCTGTGTTGATGGTTTCGATATCACTTGAGGCATCTACCTTGCCATCAACGTGAACAACATCAGGGTCGATGAATCCTCTAACTACCTGAGCAATTGCATCTGCTTCACGGATGTTAGCTAGGAACTTGTTTCCTAGACCTTCACCCAAAGATGCACCCTTAACAATTCCTGCAATGTCAACGAATGACACAGGAGCTGGAAGTATCTTCTCGCTACTAAAGATCTCAGCTAGTTTCTGAAGTCTTGGGTCTGGAAGGTTAACAACACCGATGTTAGGTTCAATGGTTGCGAAGGGATAGTTCGCTGCCAACACATTGTTCTTTGTTAGTGCGTTGAAAAGAGTTGATTTGCCGACGTTTGGTAGTCCGACGATACCGATTGTTAGAGCCATTCAAGCAAGTTTACTTGGCTCAAGGCTTTGTCTTGGCCTTAGGTTAGATTGAAGCATGCCCTTAAATTTCACAGCCATAGACTTTGAGACCGCCAATGGGTCTTCAGCTAGTCCCTGTGCTGTTGGGTTAGTAAAAGTGGTTGAAGGAAAAATAGTTGATACCTTTTCCACCTTGATAAAGCCTCCTTACCCCAATGACTGGTTCGACTCAGGCAATATCGGGGTCCATGGCATTCATCCTCAAGATGTTATTGATGCTCCCAGCTGGGCTGAAGCCTTAGAGCAGATGCTCGGGTTTATCGGAATGGATGACCTGATAGCCCATAATGCAGGCTTTGATATGGGGGTTTTGAGATCAAGTGCTGCTCTTATTGAGGCTGAACTGCCTGATCTTAGATATGGCTGTTCGCTAATGATGGCTAGAAAGACCTATAACTTAGAGAGTTATCGCTTGAATCAGGTGGCCTATGCCATAGGCCATGAGGAGTTTGACCACCATGATGCCCTTGCCGATAGTGATGCCTGCGCCAGGATTGTCATTCATATGGCAGATAGGCATGGGGTTTCTAGCCTTGATGAACTAGCTGAGCTCACCAACCATAAAATCAAGTCACTTAGGCCCGAATCTGCCTAAATCTAGGCATTTGTTATACTTTTTGGAGTTAGCCGACAGTGTAGTTTGCTCTAATTAGCCAGAACATTGGGCACTTATATAAATACGAGTGAGTAGGAGAAACACATGTCGCAAGGACACTTTGGTGCTCCGGTTGTCACTTTGACACCTGCCCCCACTCTAGACAGAACTTACTTCGTAAATCACCTAAATCCAGGCGGTGTGAACCGAGCCGATGATGTTCGTGAAGAACTAGCTGGTAAAGGTATCAACGTTTCTCGTGGTCTTACCCTTGCCAACATTCATGCCCCAGGCGTTGTTCCTATCGGTAACGCTGATCCAAGTGTTTTAGAAAGAACTGGTTCATCTTTCCTAGTACCACTATGGGTTGAAGGTAACCTTCGAGTTTCAACAACAATCGTTGATAAGCATGGAACAACCACCAAGGTCAACGAGTCCCCTAGATCACTAAGTGAAGAAGACTGGCAGAAAGTTATTGATCTAACTGAAGCTGAGGTTAGAAACACTGGAGCTAAGTGGCTAGTAATTGCTGGTGCTCTTCCAACATATAAATCAACCGGTGTTTATGTTGATCTGCAGCCAATCTTTGATTCGATGAAGGCTATGGGAGTCAAAGTTGCTCTTGATACTTCAGGTGAACCTCTTTCTTATTGGGCTCGTAAGGGTTGTGTCACAGTTATCAAACCAAATGCTGAAGAACTAGCTTCAGCTGTTGGTAGAGAACTAGCAACCGTAGGTGATGTTGTTGAGGCAGCTCGTGAACTTTGTCAGCACGGAATTGAAGTTGTTCTTGCTTCTATGGGAGCTGATGGAATGATTGCTGTGACTCTAGAAGGTCAATGGGCCGCTAGAACTCCTCCAGTTAAAGTAATCAACACTGTTGGTGCGGGAGATGCAACTCTTGCTGGTTTCCTATCCGCTGTTGTTTCTAACCCAATTGCTGATGGTGAAGAAGATTACGGTGTTGGTTTCAATGTTCCTCTTGGTGTGCAGACAGCTGTTCGCTGGGGAGCTATCGCTGTTACCCAACCAACCTCAGGTCTTGAGAACCTAGATAACATGCCTCCAGCAACAGTAGATTCTGAACCAGCCCTAAATGTTCCACTCGAAGAAATAGCCAAACCATAGGAGTAACAAGTGCCAGTAGCATCACCTGATCAATACGCAGAAATGATTGACCGCGCTAAGAAAGGTGGATTTGCTTACCCTGCTATTAACGTATCTAGTTCACAAACAGTTAATGCTGTTCTGCAGGGACTAACTGAAGCTGGCTCTGATGGCATCCTTCAGGTGACTACAGGTGGTGGCGATTACTGGTCAGGTTCATCGGTAAAGCACATGGCAACTGGTGCTGCAGCTATGGCCAACTTTGTTAGAGAAGTTGCTAAGAACTATCCAATCACCGTTGGTATCCACACCGACCACTGCTCAAAGCCTCACCTAGAGACTTTCCTTCTTCCTCTACTTGAACTAAGCAAGGAAAGAGTTCGTAATGGTCAGGACCCGTTGTTTAACTCACAGATGTGGGATGGTTCAGCTGTCTCTCTAACTGAGAACCTTCAGATCTCTAAAGACCTGCTTGCTCAGACTAAGAACCTAGGCATCATCTTGGAAGTTGAGATTGGTGTTGTTGGTGGAGAAGAAGATGGCGTTGAAGGTGGTGAAGGTGATCACCTTTACTCAACTATCGAAGATGGTCTTCTAACTGCTGAAGCTCTAGGTCTAGGCGAAAACGGTAGATACCTAACCGCGCTTACCTTTGGTAACGTCCACGGTGTTTACAAGGCAGGAAACGTGGTGCTTAGACCAGAACTACTGAATGATATTCAGCGTGCAGTTGGTGACAAGTATGGCAAGGACATGCCATTTGATCTTGTCTTCCACGGTGGTTCTGGTTCAACTCCTCAGGAGATTGCCGACGCAGTTCGCTTTGGTGTTGTGAAGATGAACATTGACACTGACACTCAGTATGCATTCACCAGATCCATTGCAGGTCACATGCTTTCTAACTATGACAAGGTTCTAAAAATCGATGGTGAAGTTGGAGACAAGAAGGCTTATGACCCACGTGCCTGGGGCAAGGTTGCTGAAGCTGATATGGCTAAGCGTGTTGTTCTTGCTACTCAAGAGTTGGGTTCAGCTTCTAAATCAATGAGCTTGTAAATGCTAGGTGTAGACCCTTTCTACGACAACGGGAATCCCCGTTTCAAAGGTTTATACAAGAACAATGAAATGCATGGCTTCTGGGAGTTCTTTAGAAAAGATGGATCTCTTATGAGATCAGGTTCTTTTGATGAAGGTAAACAAACAGGTGTTTGGAAGACCTTTGACAGAACTGGAAAGCTAGTAAAGACAACTACTTTTGGTTAGTGATTCTCTGAGTTTCTTTTCTGTTTGTTACTTGTGTCTTCGCCAGCAGCCTTTAGATCTTTTCTTAGTTCCTTAGGTAGCGAGAACTGAACATCCTCTTCAGCAGTCTGAACAATGTCAACATCGCCGTATCCGCGTTGAGCTAAATACTCAAGAACTTCATCAACTAGAACTTCTGGAACAGATGCTCCTGAGGTAACACCAACTGTTGCCACACCCTCAAACCATTCATCCTGAATCTCTGATGCGTAATCCACTCGGTAAGAAGCCTTGGCCCCTGCTTCAAGCGCTACTTCAACTAATCTCACTGTGTTAGATGAGTTAGCAGAGCCAACCACAATAACTAGCTCAGCATCCTGAGCTACCTTCTTGATAGCCACCTGTCTATTCTGAGTTGCATAACAGATGTCATCGCTTGGTGGGTTTTGAAGAGTTGGGAATCTCTCTCGAAGTGCTTCAACTGTTTCGTAAGTTTCATCAACTGAAAGAGTTGTCTGTGAAAGCCAGACAACTTTCTCTGGGTCTCTAACAGTTACGTTTAGAATTCCGTGACGACCATCAACTAGCTGAACGTGGTCAGGAGCCTCTCCTGCTGTACCTTCTACTTCTTCATGTCCTTCGTGACCGATTAGAAGAATGTCATAGTCTTCGCTAGCAAATCTTTGAACTTCTCTATGCACCTTCGTAACCAATGGGCAGGTTGCATCAATGGTGTTTAGGTTTCTATCTTCAGAGGCTTTGATAACTGCTGGGCTAACTCCGTGAGCTGAGAAGACCAGGATGCTGCCTTCTGGCACTTCGTCAACTTCGTTGACGAAGATGGCTCCACGTCTTTCAAGGCTTGAAACCACGTGCTTGTTATGAACGATCTCTTTACGGACGTAAACTGGTGACCCATGAAGGTCTAGGGCCTTTTCAACAGCAATAACGGCTCTGTCCACTCCAGCGCAGTATCCACGGGGAGCAGCCAAAAGAACTCGCTTAGCCGAAGCTTTAAGTCCTAGGTCGGAAGTATTCTGGGAGATAGTCACAAGGCAATTCTAAACGCAAGGGAAAGGTAACTGGTCATGAACGACCTAATCGACATAGGTAAAGACCCAGATCACCCTTTCACGGTCCAACAACTAAGCGAAAGAGTCGCTAATGCGGTCAAAGGTTGGGGTAATGCTTGGGTTGAAGGCGAAATCATCAAGTTCCAAGCCAAAGCAGGAGGACACGCCTACCCTCAGCTAAGAGATCTAGCTACCGGTTCAACCATCTCTCTAGTTATCTTCAACGGGGTTCTAGTTTCAGCTGGCGAAGAGTTCAAAGACGGTGACAGAGTCCTAGTTTCAGGAAACATGGACTACTACGTAGCCAGAGGAACTCTTAGCCTCAAAGTATCTTCCATAAAGAAGGTAGGCCTTGGTGTTCTCATGGCTGAGATTGAAGCCAGAAGAGCAAAAATTTATGCCGAAGGACTAGCTGATCCTTCAAAGAAGAAGAAACTTCCTTTCCTACCTGGCGTGATCGGTCTCATTACTGCTGAGAACTCAGATGCAGAAAAAGATGTTAGACAGAACGTACTCTTGAGATGGCCAGAGGCTGTCATTCGAATGGCTAACGTTTCTGTTCAAGGTGCTGAGTGCGCACCAAGTGTTATTGCAGCCCTAAAGAAGATGGATGCAGACCCTGAGGTTGAAGTAATCATCATTACTAGAGGTGGTGGTGGATTCTTAGATCTAGTTGGCTTTAGCGATGAAGCATTGGTTCGAGCTGTGGCTGCTTGTGAAACACCGGTTATCTCCGCTATTGGACATGAGAATGACAGGCCAATAATTGATGATGTTTCTGACCTAAGAGCTTCAACACCTACCGATGCTGCTAAACGAGTAGTTCCTGATGTAGTTGAAGAGCGCAAAAAGATTAAAGATTCTCTAGACAGAATGAAACAGATCATTGGGTCTTACCTGGGTCACCAAGTTACTTTGATTCAACAGATTAGACAGCACCCACTTCTAAAAGACCCACACGCCTACCTAATCCAAAGAACTGATGATTTAGCTAGAGCCCTAGGTGAACTAAGAGATGACCTTGATTACAAGCTAGATAAGCAGTCAACTGATTTGGCTAATAAGAAGAACCTACTTAGATCACTATCCCCTCAAAGCACCTTAGATAGAGGCTATGCGGTGGTTAGAGATAGCGAAGGTAACGTTATTACTGACCCAAAGATGGCTAAATCTGGAACATTACTAAAACTAAAGGTCGCTAAGGGCGACCTGGATGCAACCGCTAACTAATCAACTATTAAACTGGAGAGACAATGGCCGAGAAGAACCCAAACGCAGATATCGCCGAGATGACCTATGAGCAGGCTCGCGATGAACTAACCAAGGTATTGAACCAGCTTGAGCAGGGTTCAGTAACCCTAGATCAGAGCATGGCGCTTTGGCAGCGCGGTGAAGTATTAGCTCAGAAGTGTGAAGAGTGGCTAACCGGCGCTAGAGCAAAACTTGACGAAGTACTAAAGAAGAAAGACTAAATACCCCTTGAGTGATTCAGCCGCTAGACACAGAGCTCGTCAAACTGTCATCAACTTGTCCCTCGCTCTTGCTGCATCTCTAGGCTTGGTCATCACTCTAGTTCTTATAGTTCCAAGAGATGACTCGAACCGCATTCAAGCAATTGATTACGCGAGCATCTCTCAAAAAGCCAAAGTTGACTCTGGTTACGAAGTAATTACCATCACACCTCCAGAAAACTGGTGGGCTAATAACGCGAAGCTAACTACCAACAACATTGACACAGTTCCTGTTTTCAAAGCTGGCTTTGTTGGCAGCGACATCAAATACATCGGCTACACCCAAGCCTTCAATGCCAACCCAACCTGGTTGGCGCTATCACTAAATGGCAAAGTTCTAACCGAGCAGTATTCTTCCAAGCATTACACCTGGGATGTTTACGAATCTATTGTTGAGAGCAACCCTAAAAAGACCATGGATTACATAATGGTTCTAAATTACAAAGATCAGGATTACATCCTGCTCTATGGAGTTGGTGAACCAGAAGAATTCAAAGCCTTCGTTGATTCAATTGATGAGAAACTCTGGGGAGTTCCAAAAATTGAATAACAACCCACGACCTGCAACTCCTTCGGAAGCTTGGACTGCAATGCTTGAAGGAAACCAAAGGTTTGTTACAGATAGCCCCTTGCACCTAAGACAGGACTTTGGGCTTAGACAAGAACTAGCTAAAGAGCAAAAACCATATGCAGCTCTCTTTGGTTGCTCAGATTCAAGGCTTTCAGCTGAAATCATCTTTGATGTTAGTTTGGGTGATCTTTTTGTTGTTCGTAATGCTGGACAAGTAATCGCTGAGACCATTCTGGGTTCTTTGGAGTATGCGGTTGAGGTTCTAGGTGTTCCGCTAATCCTGGTTCTAGGCCACGACGAGTGTGGGGCAATTAGAACAACCATGGACTCAGTTGAGGGAAACCTACTTCCTTCTGGGGAATTCATTCATAACCTAGTGCAGCGAATATCCCCTACAGTCCTAGCCGCTAAGGCTAATGGCCTCCATCAGATTGATGAAATCACAGATTTACACGTAAGAGATACCATCAATGAGCTGATTGCTCGCTCAAGCCTTATCGCTGAGAGAATTGAATCAGGTAAATTGGCAGTTGTTGGAGCAAATTACAAGCTAACCCTTGGTGAGATTCAAGAGATCGTAACTATTGGCAATACACAGTAGAAAAGGCAAGTAAATGGAATACCGCATTGAACACGACACCATGGGTGAAGTCAAAGTCCCAGTAAGCGCTTTATACGCAGCTCAAACTGCAAGAGCAGTTGAGAACTTCCCAATTAGCGGTACCACCCTAGAGCGAGCACACATCGCAGCTCTTGCTCAGATCAAGAAGTCAGCAGCCCTAGCTAACGCTTCTCTCGGTGTTCTAGATAACAACATTGCAGATGCCATCGCCTATGCAGCGGATGAGGTTATATCCGGTAAGCACGATACAGAATTCCCAGTGGATGTTTTCCAGACTGGTTCAGGAACTTCATCGAACATGAACATGAATGAGGTTCTAGCAACCCTTGCAACAGCAAAGCTAGGAAGTAAAGTTCACCCGAACGATCACGTGAACGCTTCTCAGTCATCTAACGATGTCTTCCCAACATCAGTGCACCTGGCAGTTACCTCTGCTCTTATTCACAACCTGCTTCCATCCCTTGATCACCTAGCAAAAGCATTAGAAGTAAAAGCTAAGGCTTGGGAGTCAGTAGTAAAAGCGGGTCGTACTCACCTGATGGATGCAACACCTGTGACCCTTGGTCAAGAATTTGGTGGCTACGCAGCTCAGATTAGATATGGCATTGAAAGAGTTGAATCAACTATCGCTCGTGTTGCTGAAGTTCCTCTAGGTGGAACTGCTGTTGGTACAGGTATCAACACTCCTAAAGGTTTCCCTCAGGAAGTTATCCGTCTACTTGCAGCAGAGACAAAGCTTCCTGTAACAGAAGCCAGAAACCACTTCGAAGCCCAAGGAGCTAGAGATGCTCTAGTTGAGGCATCAGGTGCTCTTAGAACTCTTTCTGTTGGTGTTACCAAGATTTGTAACGACCTTCGTTGGATGGGTTCAGGACCTAACGCTGGTATCGGTGAACTTGCTATCCCAGATCTACAACCAGGCTCATCAATCATGCCTGGCAAGGTGAACCCAGTTATCCCAGAAGCCGTGATGATGGTTGTTGCCCGAGTTATCGGTAACGATGGAACAGTTGCTTGGGCAGGTGCAACAGGTAACTTCGAACTAAACGTAGCAATCCCTGTAATGGGTAATGCATTACTTGAGTCAATTAGATTGCTCTCTAACTCACTGGTTCTGCTAGCCGATAAGACCATTAATGGCCTTGAAGCAAATGTTGAAAGATCTAGAGCACTAGCTGAATCTTCTCCTTCTATTGTTACCCCGCTAAACAAGTACATTGGCTATGAGTCAGCAGCCAAGATTGCTAAGCATGCTGTTGCTAAGGGTGTAACAATCCGTGAGGCAACCATTGAATTGGGTTATGTAGACGGTGAGAAGCTAACCATGGAACAGCTAGATAAAGCTCTGGATGTTCTTTCTATGACTAAGCCGAGTGAGTAATCACCCAATAACTTGTAGTTCCAATAAAGCTAAGTAAAAGATAAGGGCCAAGCGGAATGCTTGTCCCTATCTTTACTTTTCCCCTGAACATCAAAACAATAATTACTCCAAAGGCTAAGACAAAAGCTAAACCTATTGCCACAATCGGCAGATAGAAATTGAAGTATCCAAGAACTAGAGCCAATGCTCCGGCTAACTTCACATCCCCCATACCTAGAACATCAAAGTAGTTAGCGGCTATTCCAATTACTAAAACGCTTATGCAACAAAGAAAAGCAAAGAGAAAGCGTGCCCAGTCCATCGAGAGCATGGTGGCAACTAACTGTGACAAGAGAGCAATCGGATAGGTGGGCAAGACTAACCTATTTGGAAGACGATGCTCTCTTAGATCTATTACAGCTAGTGGCCATGCCACCGCTAGTAAATACAGGGCGGGTATTAGAACTAGGGCTTCTGATGGACTGGGCACCAACCCAAGTTAGTCAAGAAACAAAAATGCTTCTTAAGTTATGCACAGGCTAGTTGTCTAGAAGGCTAGTAACCATATCTGCAATTGGTGAACGCTCTGATCTAGTAAGAGTCAGGTGAGCAAACAGTGACTGTCCTTTGAGTGCTTCAATAACTGATGCAACACCATCGTGTCTTCCAACTCGAAGATTGTCTCTTTGAGCAACATCGTGAGTCATGATCACTCTTGAGTTTTGTCCGATACGGCTTAGAACTGTTAGAAGAACATTTCTTTCAAGTGATTGAGCTTCATCAACAATCACAAAGGTGTCATGAAGTGATCTACCTCTGATGTGGGTAAGAGGAAGTACCTCTAGAAGATTTCTATCCATGACATGCTCAATCACTTCTTTGCTCACTAGTGGTCCTAGAGTGTCAAATACTGCTTGAGCCCAAGGGTTCATCTTCTCTGCTTCAGTGCCAGGTAGGAAACCTAGTTCTTGACCACCAACTGCATACAAAGGTCTAAAGACCATAATCTTTTTGTGAGCACGTCTTTCAAGAACTGCTTCCAAACCAGCACATAGAGCTAATGCAGATTTACCAGTTCCAGCTCGACCACCTAGAGAAACAATGCCAACCTCTGGATCTAGTAGAACATCAATAGCTAGTCTCTGTTCTGCTGAACGACCATGAACACCAAAGACTTCTCGATCTCCCCTGACCAACTTGATTCGCTTATCAGAGGTAACTCTTCCTAGAGCACTGCCTCTTTCGCTAGTAATAACCAGACCACAGTTAGCAGGAAGGTCCTTCACTTCTGGGTGATCGTAGATTTCACCATCATAGAAATCACTCATCTGCTCAGCACTTAGAGCAATCTCAGCAATACCGGTGTAGCCAGAATCAACAGCCATCTCTGCTTTGTATTCATCGGCTAGTAGACCAAGGGCAGATGCCTTCACGCGAAGTGGCAGGTCCTTAGAGACAACTGTCACATCAAAGCCTTCATTAGCAAGGTTTGCTGCAACTGCCAGGATTCTTGAATCGTTGTCGCCTAGTTGAAAACCAACTGGAAGAACATCTGGGTTGATGTGGTTTAGTTCAACTCTTAGAGTTCCACCATCTCCAACTGGAACAGGGAAATCTAGTCTTTCGTGTTTGATGCGAAGATCATCTAGGTTTCTAAGAGCTTGTCTAGCGAAGTAACCAATCTCAGGATCGTGACGCTTTTTCTCTAGCTCGTTGATAACGATGATTGGAATTACAAGTTCATGTTCTTTGAAACGGAACATAGCTCTAGGGTCAGCTAAGAAAACTGAAGTGTCTATGATGAAGGTCTTGATTGCCGTATCCGGCTTGACTGGTTTGGCCTTAGCAGTGGTCTTTGTGGTCTTGGTCGTAGTACTGCTGTTAGCGGCCATTTATGCTCCAATTCATTTATTGGATTTATGTTAGAACTTCTAACTGAAATTGGTATTTCAACACGCTTAGTGTTTCTAAGCCGTTACCTTTAGTTAACCTAAGCCCCGAAACGTCTGTGTCGCTTAGCAAATGCTCTAAGAGCACGAAGGAAGTCAACTCGTCTAAAGTCAGGCCATAGTGCTTCTTCAAAGTAAAGCTCGCTGTTGCTACTTTGCCAAAGCAAGAAACCACTTAGTCTTTGTTCTCCGGAAGTTCTAATAATCAAATCAGGATCTGGTTGTCCCCCAGTATAAAGATGTTCTGTAATTAGTTCAGGAGAGAGTAGTTCTGCTAAATCTTCAATACTGCTACCAGCTTCAGAGTGCTTTCGAAGAATCTGCTTCATAGCCTCAGCAATCTCATTGCGACCACCATAGGCAACAGCAAGGTTGACATCTAATCCTTTGAGATCAGCGGTAGCCTTCTCAGCAATTTCAATTCTTTCTCGAAGAGCAGCTGGAAGAGCATCTCTATCTCCCACTAGCCTTACTCGCCACTTCTTAGCTTCTGCTAGTTCTGTTGCAACATCTCCGATGATGCCAAGTAGATCATCTAGTTCATCAGTTGATCTCTTGGTCAGGTTCTCAATGGAGAGCATATACAAAGTCACAACTGGTATCTCTAGCTCATCACACCAGCCCAAGAACTCATGAATCTTCTTGCCACCTGCGGTGTGACCAATCTTTGCTTTAGCCCCAAAGTTTCTCTCGGCCCAGCGTCTATTGCCATCAAGCATGACTGCTACGTGCTTAGGTAGGTCTACTGAGGTTAGTCCCCCTAGGATGCCCCGCTCATAGAGCCGATAGATCAACTTACGCATAGTTTCTAGGTTACCTGCCAAACATGGGCTATTAGGTCTTAGGCGTAAGGTTTAGGTATGAGCAATCAGCAGCCAGATCCCCTATATCTTCCATTAACCGAAACTATTCCTGAGACAGCCCTAGACCCTAAACCAACCTGGCGAGGCTGGATTCACACTGGAGTGCTACCAATAGTTATTGCTGGTGGAATCATCCTTCTGGTCCTAGCTGATGGCGTTATTCCTAAGGTGGCTGCAGCCATCTTCTTTGCTTGCTCTTTCTTACTTTTTGGTAATTCAGCGCTCTATCACCGCTTCAACTGGAAGCCAAAGATGAGAGTTACTCTAAAAAGAATTGACCATGCCAACATCTTCTTACTGATAGCTGGTAGCTACACTCCAATGGCAATGCTTGCTCTTGAAAGAGACAAGGGAGTAATTCTTTTAGTAAGTGTTTGGATAGGTGCGTTTGTTGGAGTTGGTTTCAGAGTGTTCTGGATCAATGCCCCTAGATGGTTATATGTTCCGCTGTATGTTGGCCTTGGTTGGGCAGCAATGTTTTACATTGTTGACTTCTTGAACTTCAACCTAGTTGCAATGCTGCTGATTATTGCTGGTGGGCTTTGTTACACAGCAGGTGCTGTTATCTATGGAATGAAAAGACCTAACCCATTTCCAGGTCACTTTGGTTTCCATGAAATATTTCATTCACTAACAGTGATTGCATTTATGTGTCACTGGGTAGCAGTCTTACTAGTGAGCCTTAACCCTCTAGTTGGTTCAATAGGAAACTAATTCTTCTGATTACGCTGTTTAGCTAATTCAGCAGCCTCTTCAATTGCAGCTTGCTCTTCAGATATTTCTTGTTGAATCTCATCACGGTATCTAACCTTGCGGATTCTTCTGACCATATCGAAGATTAGAAAACCAGCACCAGTAGCCATAGCAAAGGTGAAGATCCAACCAAGGGTGCCAGGGCTAGCTGCAATAGCTTCAGCTTCCTCTTCGGCTCTAAGTATCAAAGTATTGAAGTTCATGAGTTAACCTTAACCTGTGCAGCAGTTACCAGAGCAAATAGCCCAGCGTTATGGCAAGAGCCCTAAGCAGGAGGCTCAAAGACGTCGAGCCATAATCATCACTGCCAGCCTGATAACAGCCCTGTTTGCAGCCTGGGCAGTCTGGGCTAATCTGACAGCTAAGAATGAGCCAACCTTCAAAACCAGCTCATTTGAGATCGTTGACCAGCAGAACCTAAGCGTCAGCTTTGTCCTTACCAAACCAGCCAATTCCACCGCTATTTGTGCCGTTCAGGCCCTCAAAGAGGATTATGGGATTGTTGCCTACAAAGAGGTCAAAATCCCAGCAACAAGCCCTGAAGATGGCTCAATAACCGATGTTCCGGTCAAGGTAAGCCTCAGAAGCACAGAGCTAGCAGTAACAGGTCTAGTGGACCGCTGCTGGTATGAATAGACTTAGATAAACATCTGCTCGGCCCTAAGGCCGGGCTCTTTTATTACTTTGGAGCAACCTATGAATAACAGCCCAACTTGGCTAACCCAAGAGGCCTTTGACCGTCTAACAGCTGAGCTAGATAACCTCATCAACGTTGAGCGTGCTGCCATTTCAAAGAAGATCCAGGATGCTCGTGAAGAAGGTGACCTCAAGGAAAACGGTGGTTACCACGCAGCTAAAGACCAGCAGGGCATCATTGAAGCCCGTATTGCAAGACTTACCCAAATCCTTGCCAACTCTGTTGTTGGAGAATCACAAGAAGCCAGTGACACTGTTGCCCAAGGCATGGTTATCACCATTGAGCTAAATGAAAAGAAGATGGAATTCTTACTAGGTTCAGCTGAAATGGCAGAGAACACAGACATGAGTGTTTACTCCCCTGATAGCCCAATGGGAATAGCAATCATGGGAGCCAAGATCGGTGAATCAGTTTCATACACCGCACCTAATGGCAAGACTTTGACTGTGAAGATAGTTTCAGTTAAACATTTTGAAGGCTAGTCTTCTCTAGCTTCGATGATTCTAGGCTTTAGGCCAGCATCCTTAAGCGCCTTTAGGACTTCAAGCGTGTGCTCATGGCCTGAGGTTTCTACTGAGAGGTTTAGTTCAACTTCTGAGATCTTGAGTCCTAAACCGTGTCTAGTGTGAAGAACTTCAACAACGTTGGCATTTGCCTTAGCGATAACTTCTGCTGTTAGAGCTAGCTGACCTGGACGGTCAGGAAGCATTACAGAGATAGTTGTGTAACGCTCAGCAGCTGCTAGACCATGTCTTACTACTCTCTGAAGTAGTAGTGGATCCATGTTTCCACCGGAGAGAATAACTACTGTAGTTCCCTTGAGTTTTAGTTTGCCTGCAAGGATAGCCGCAACACCCACAGCACCTGCTGGCTCAACAACCTGCTTAGCTCTTTCAAGTAATACCAAGATTGCTTTAGCAATCTCGTTTTCACTTACTGTTACAACCTTGTCTATGTTCTGCTTGATTAGTTCAAAAGGGATACGGCCTGGTCTTGAAACAGCAATACCATCAGCAATTGTTGGTGTTGTCACAACTTCAGTTAGCTTGCCCTTTTTCAAAGATGTCACATAAGGTGCAGCATGCTCAGACTGCACGCCATACACCTTTACTTTTCTGCCATTAGCTTTAGCCATTAGCTTTGCAACAACGGCAACACCCGCAGTTAGTCCACCACCACCGATAGCAACAACTATGTTGTCTACCTCAGGTAACTCTTGCATAATCTCAAGACCAACAGTTCCCTGACCTATGACAACATCAATGTGATCAAAGGGTGGAATAAAGACTGAGTTCTTCTTCGCTGAATATTCTTTAGCTGCCTTTAGACACTCAGCGAAGTTTTCACCGGTTAGAACTACCTCTGCTCCATAGCCTCGAGTAGCTGAAACCTTAGGTAGAGATGCTCCTACTGGCATAAAAATCTTGGCTTTGATTCCAAGCTCTCTAGCTGCTAGAGCAACACCTTGAGCATGGTTACCAGCACTAGCTGCAACGACTCCTCGTTTGCGCTCTGCTGCAGAGAGTTTAGACA
>JBILRF010000006.1:0-51259 GCA_044372795.1 Rhodoluna sp.
AAGTACTTCTGGTCCTGTAGCGCAGTTGGTTAGCGCGCCGCCCTGTCACGGCGGAGGTCGCGGGTTCAAGTCCCGTCAGGATCGCTGCGATTAATAATCGCTCAGCCTCAGACTTGTCTTTGGTTGAGGCTGGATAGCTCAGTTGGTAGAGCGAACGACTGAAAATCGTTAGGTCCGCGGTTCAATCCCGCGTCCAGCCACAACACCTTCAATCGCTTCAATTCTTGAAGTTTCGCCCGCAATAAAAATCAATTCTTTGTTTTTGCGTTCACCAACAGAGCCAACTTTGGCCCCTGACTTGTTATAGATACCAATCTGTGAACCGATGTATCTCTTGTAATCAAACTCCAAAAGCGCAACGCTCTCATGATTTTGTAGAAGTGCTTCAGCTATATCTATTGGCTCAACCCATGACTCATTGTTATATGACACAACTACTGTCTTAGCTTTAGCTTTAGTTATTACTTCTTTGAATGCCGGGGGCATTTTCTTTCTCTTGTTAAACACTGAATGGGTATGTGCTTCTCGACTATCGATTCTCTTCATAGCAATGCCGTATGGTTCTGGGTTATCCCAACGAACTAGAGTTTCCCAAATGTGATAGTTCGTGAAGTACCTGTGTTGGTTATACGGTGGGTCCATATATAAAAGGTCTACCTCAGGCAATTCATCAATAACATTCTCAGCAAGGCCTAAAACACTTTTGCCAGTGCCTGGAATTAGATCTGGAACAAGTAGTTCCATGTCATTACCTGAGCGATGGGACCAGTTCTTTAGATATGCCATGTGTTGACCTGTTGTGCTATCAACATGGTCAGCAGCCAACATCAGAGAAGTAAGAAGTATTGGATATAGAGGGTCTGAGCTGAAGTTAGCTTCAAGTTCTTGACGGATGGCATCGATTCTCATTCCGTTTTTGACTTGAAAGAACCTTGCTTTCTCACAGAAGTTCTCTGTTACATAGCCTCTGATTCCTGGCAGGGAGTTTAGGTAACTGATTCTCTGAGCTAGCTCTTGCTGATCTATCTTGGTTGCATCTGCTTCAAGGTAACACTTGGCTAAAACATCGCTATAGGTCGCGCTATCGCTAGCAATTACATCAAGGCCGTTTCTTTTGAATTCTTGGGCAACTCTTGTGGTTCCAGTAAACAGGTCAACAGCCGTTTTGGCTTCAGCGGCTTGGGCTATGGCTCCAAGGACCCCTACAAGAGTACGTTTTGACCCTAGATACTTGATCACGAATTACCCTTACGCATTAGTACAGGCTACCAAGTACACAGGACTAGGCTTAACGAGTTCACCCCCAATGCTGGGCTTGAAATAAACCAATAGAAAGTGTTACCAAATGGCAGTTTTTGCTAGATACCGCTGGATTGGCCTCGTCTTTATCTCGATGGCAATCTCTATCGTGATTATTGATGGAACTATCGTCAACACAATTTTCCCTTCGCTGATTAACTCTCTTGGCCTATCAAGCAATGAGGTTCAGTGGGTTAACGAGAGCTACGTTCTAGTCTTCGCAGCACTCCTTCTTATATGGGGATCTCTTGCTGACAACATTGGTCGCAGAAGGCTATTGGTTATAGGTATCGTGATCTTCGTTGCCGCATCGGTCTGGGCTGGAAATTCTAATGACGCTAGCTCGCTAATCCTTGCTCGTATTGCTCAAGGCTTTGGTGGCTCGATGGTGTTGCCAACTACCCTGTCTTTGCTAAATGCAAACTTCCAAGGTAGAGAGCGCGGAATCGCTTTTGCTGTTTGGGGTTCAACTATTGGTGGAATGGTGGCCTTAGGTCCTGTTCTGGGTGGTTGGTTTGCAACCAGTTTCGGTGAAGAGGGTTGGCGTTTAGCTTTCAGTATTAACCTGCCAATTGGTGTGGTTATTGTTGCCGGTCTTTTGTTGTTCGTCAATGAATCCAAGGTTGCTAAGCGAGCAGGAGCACCAGATGTACTAGGTGCGTTCCTTTCAGTTGGTTTGTTCTTGACCTTAGTCTTCGGTTTGATTGAGGGACGTAACTACGGTTGGTGGAGTGTCAACAAGGAATTCACTATTGGTGATTGGACTTGGGGTAATCCAGGTATCTCACCGATCCCTGTTGCCTTAGGTTTGTCAGTTTTGTTTGGTGTCGCTTTTGTTCTTTGGGAGAACAAGAGAGAGAAAGCTAATAAGCCTGTTCTTCTAGATTTGAATTTGTTTAGAATCACTTCATTCAGAAATGGTTCACTTGCAGCATTGATTATTTCAATGGGTGAGTTTGGAATTCTATTTGCAATTCCACTATGGCTACAAAACGTTATGGGGCTATCCCCTATTGATTCTGGTTTAGTTTTGCTTTGGCTAGCTGGAGGAGCGTTCATGGCTTCCGCTATCGGTGGGGCACTCAGCGGAAAGTTAGCTCCTGCAGTTGCAGTTCGTATCGGTGTTGGTTTAGAACTAGTTGGTGTGTTGGCTGTTGCCCTGTTCGCTGATGATAGAGCAGGATGGTGGCCATTGGCTCCAGCGCTATTCATCTATGGAATCGGTATTGGTTTGGCTACCGCTCAGCTCACTGGAGTAATCATGGTTGATGTTCCTATGGACAAGATTGGTCAAGGATCAGGATCACAGAGCACCGTTCGTCAGATTGGTTCTGCTTTGGGTATTGCTGTTCTAGGAACAGTTCTATTCACTCAACTTCAGTCAAGTTTGCTTTCTAGGTTAGAGCAACTAGGTATGCCTAAGGGTATTGCCGATGGCTTTGCAACATCGGTTGTTGAATCAGCTGGAGGAAATATCCCAGGTATGGCAGCAGGTGGAGTTCCAGAGAGTTTCATCCAAGCATCTAAAGATGCATTCACCGATGGCACTAAGTGGTCAGCACTGGCTGCAGGTATCTTCTTGCTTCTAGGTTTCGCCGCAACATTTAGGCTCTCAAGTAAACAACACGGCGAGCCAGTAAAGAAGTAAATCTTTGTCTTCCCTAGAAACCCCATCTCGCGGATCTTCTCCGATTCGTTCTGAGTTTGTTTTGGTTTTTATGGGTGGTGGATTAGGTTCGCTAGCTAGATACCTAATTGGTAGCGGATTAGAAGTAACTCTTGGCTCAGCTATGGCTGGAATGTATTCACTGTTTTTTGTAAACGTAGCTGGAGCGTTTTTCTTAGGGTTGGTTTCATTCCATCCATATTTTGCAAATGACAAAAGAAAAGCGTTCTGGGGTTCAGGTTTTGCCGGTGGCTTCACAACCATGTCTGGTGTTGCCCTGTTTGTTTATCAACAGTCCAGCGTGACCATTACCACCGTAATGTTTGCCTTCGGTTTCTTTGCTTTTGCCGCTGGCGTTGCCTGGGGAAAGAAGAAGGCGGGGGTAAATGAGCTTGGCTGATATCTTTAACCCCTTTATTGTTTTGGGGATCTTCGTAGCCGGAGGATTAGGTTCTGTCCTACGAGTGTCATTGAGTAAACTCAACGGCTTCTGGCCTTGGGGTATTTTGCTAGCCAACGTGGTGGCCTCATTCTTTGCAGGCTGGGCTGTGACGTTCTTTGAGGCTGATGTTACTTGGGTGGCTATTTTGGTAGTTGGGCTTGCTGGAGGGCTCTCTACCTTTAGTTCTTGGGCTGCTGGGGCTGTTCAGCTGGTAGCTAGAGATCGTCCCCTAGCAGCTGCCCTATACACAGTGGTAACCCTTATTCTTTCCTCCACAGCCGCCTGGGTTGGGCTTTTACTGGGCTAAGCCCTGATATACTAAGTGGCAGATTTCCCGTTTCCTGAGCTCAAGGAGCTCGGCCAAGACTAAAGAGGGGGTCTCGACATGGGTCGTGGCCGTCAAAAAGCGAAGAACACCAAGGTGGCTCGTGAGCTGAAATACTTCAGCCCTAACACCGACCTCAACGCCCTGCAGGCTGAGTTGGGTAAGAACTCAGATGAGCAAGAATACGAAGACAAGTGGGCAGATCTTTATCCTGAGGATGAGGCTTCTGAAGAAAATACAAAGACTGAAACTGACGGAAAAGACGGCTCAGCTAATTAGTGCTTGTAGTTACCAAGCAGCCTTACAGCCCCACCATCAACACCTTTAGCACCTTGGATGTAGCCTTCCAGGCTGCAGTCATTAGATTCAACTATTCCTAGAGTCCAGGTTTTCACACCTGCTTGGATTAGGGCCTGTTGAATGCTGGTTGCTTGATCTGCTTTCACAATCACTGCAAAACCTAGTCCTAGATTCCAGGTTGATTCAACCTGTTCAAGAGAAAGGTTGCCCCACTGGGTTAATACTTGGAATACATCTAATGGCTTCCATGAGCTTCTATCGATATCTAAAGTTGTGTTCTTAGGTAGCACTCGTGCAAGATTTGCTCCGATTCCACCACCGGTGATGTGGCTCATAGCTTTCACTGATGAGCCCAGATCGCTTTCAAGTAACTTGTTTAGGATGCCGGTGTATAGCTTGGTTGGTTCTAGAAGAACTTCGCCTAATGTTTTACTTCCAAACTCTTGAACAGTTTTGTTGTAATCAAGTTTGCTGTCAGCAATGATCTTTCGAACTAGTGAGTAACCATTTGAATGAAGACCACTTGATTCAAGTCCTAGAACAACATCGCCTACTTGGACTTTATGTGGGCCAAGAAGTTTGCTGTATTCAACAGCTCCAACAGCAGCGCCTGCAACATCGTATTCGTGTGGCTTTAGTAAGCCTGGGTGTTCTGCTGTTTCACCACCAATAAGTGAAACACCAACTTCTTTACAAGCGTTAGCAATGCCTGAAACAATGTCAGCGATTCTTGATGGAACAACTTTGCCAGTAGCGATGTAATCCGTCATGAACATGCTCTTGGCACCGACAACCACAATGTCATCAACAACCATGCCAACAAGGTCTTGCCCGATGGTGTCATGTTTATCGATTGCTTGAGCGATGGCTACCTTGGTGCCGACTCCATCGGTTGATGTTGCTAGTAGTGGTCTCTCGAAAGATTTTAGAAATGAAACATCAAACATTCCTGCAAAACCACCAAAACCACCAACCACATTCTCAGTAAGTGTTTCTTTGATGGATTTCTTCATCAACTCGACTGCAAGATCCCCTGCGTGAGTGTCAACACCTGAGGCTGCATAAGCGTCAGTCATTAGCTGCTTTCACGATTGCATCTAGTTCACTATCAGGGCCTGGCTCACATGCCGCTGGGTCTTTCTCCAAAAGGTTCTTACCTAAGCGGTCTTCAGGTGGAAGCTCAATTGGATACTTGCCTGTGAAACAGGCTGTGCATAGCTGTTTCTCTTCTTGGTTAGTAGCTGCAACCATTCCATCTTTAGACAGGTAACCCAGCGAATCAGCCCCGATTGACTGCCTAACATCTTCAATGCCTAAGCCGTTGGCGATAAGTTCAGCACGGGTAGCAAAGTCGATGCCATAAAAACATGGCCAGGTGATCGGAGGAGAAGAAATCCTGACGTGAATCTCCTTGGCTCCTGCTTCGCGAAGCATGGCAACAAGTGCTCTTTGAGTATTACCTCTCACAATTGAGTCATCCACAACGATGATTCGCTTGCCCTTGATTTGTTCTTTCAAAGGATTCAGCTTTAGACGAATGCCTCTTTGACGAATTGTTTGTGAAGGCTGGATAAATGTCCTACCTACGTAGGCATTCTTTACTAGGCCATGGCCAAAAGGAATTCCTGATTCTTGGCTAAAGCCAATAGCTGCGGGGGTTCCTGATTCAGGTGTTGGAATAACCATGTCAGCTTCAACTGGATACTCTCTAGCTAGAGTTTTACCCATCTCTACTCTGGCATCGTAGACAACTCTGCCGTTGATAGTGGTGTCAGGTCTAGCTAGATAAACATACTCAAATACGCAACCAGCTCTTTTTGTTTCAGCAAATCTTGATGACCTAAGTCCATGCTCATCGATTGCAATTAGCTCGCCTGGTTCAACTTCTCTGACGTAGCTGGCACCAACAATATCTAATGCAGCTGTTTCGGAAGCAACAACCCAACCTCGATCAAGTCTTCCTAGAACTAAAGGTCTAACACCTTGTGGATCGCGAGCTGCATAAAGTGTGGTTTCATCCATGAACACTAAACAGAAAGCACCTTTTACCTTAGGTAGCAACTCAAGAGCGGTTGACTCTAGAGTGTGATCCATATCCCCTGCAAGTAGAGCTGTTAGCACTGCGGTGTCAGTAGTGTTTCCACCGGTAATTTCATTTTCCGTCTGGTCAGGATACTTGACCTTTAACATCTCTAATAAATCTGAGGTGTTAGTGAGGTTCCCGTTGTGACCCAAGGCAACAGTTCCTGATGCGGTTCTACCTAAAGTAGGTTGGGCATTACGCCATGAAGATGCACCCGTAGTTGAGTATCTATTGTGTCCAACAGCTATGTGTCCAACTAGAGATTCAAGGGATGATTCAGAGAAAACTTGAGAAACAAGGCCCATGTCTTTATACACAAGGATCTTCTTGCCATCAGAGGTAGCGATACCTGCTGATTCCTGACCACGGTGTTGTAAAGAGTAGAGACCAAAATAAGTTAGCTTTGCTACTTCTTCCCCAGGTGCCCAAACTCCGAATACACCACACTGATCTTGCGGACCCTTTTCATCGGGTAGCAAATCGTGATTTAGTAGTCCATCTCCACGAAGCAAGGGCAGTTTCCGTCTCTAATAATGGGCGGGATGCAGTGCTTGTAAAACTCAAGTCTTGACGTCTTTGTCGCCAAAAACTTGGCGTTACGGTGCTAGTTTAGCGGGCTAGTTAGAGCTGGATTTGGAGACTTGCACATCCTTGGTTTTTCTAGCTGTCAAGGCATCTAGGACCACTGCGAACAACACTCCTGCCCCCGCTCCCAACCCTAAGCAATAGACCAGAAGCTGAGTTATAAAGCCCGCAGTCCTGCCAACCTCAGTAGTTATAGATAAGGACAGGATAATCGCAACAACACCGCCTAGAAGGACTCCGGTAAGAGCAAAAGGAATGAACTTGGGTGCTCTACGGATCTTGGCCGTTTCGGTTTTATCTTTGGACATGCTTCAAGGTTAGCGGCAACACTTCAGCTAAAGATGCCCTAACTCCACTTGAACTAATCAGATGCTCTTGGGCTGCTTTTCCCCAAGATAGGTAACCAAGGGCAAGGTTGAACCAAACCCCAGGAGCTAATTCAACAACATTGGGTGGAGTTCCTCTTGTGTGCCTAGGTCCTTCAATGCATTGGGTTGCCCCAAGAGGTGGAACCCTGACCTCTACTGAATTACCTGGAGCAACTTCAGCTAGCTCTTCGAGTAGATATCTAACTGCCGTTATGAATAGTGGATCTGTTTCAGGTAGCGGAGTTGAATCTTTGCTGGCTTGAATCACGGCATTGATGGCGGCAATGCCGTCATCATGTTTGATTCTTCTTCTAGCCATAGAACAAGGTTAGTGAGGTTGAGGCTGTTTATAAATCAAGCCGACAAATCCCAAACCTGACAGACTCGCTCTGCTGGACAGAAAGCATGGCTTGCCTGGCCAGAGATAAAACAAAACCCCCAGCGACAACTGGGGGTGATGTTTGAACCTCTTGACGAGGGTCGAATCGGAACAGAACTCCGAAGCGATCTACGCTTCGAGTATCTCATAACTTTTTCGATTTTGGAATAGTTATGCACTTCCGGTTCGGCCCTTCCCTTGGCCCATGCCTTACGGGAGGACAACAAATGAGTAAAGCTCATATCGTTGTTCTGGTTCTGACAGTGGTGAAGATAATCATTTTGATTGTTGAAGCCATCATCAAGATCAGGTAGAACCAATTAATCCCTGGTGCTTGCCATCAGGGATTACCCCATATGGCTGTTTATAACTGCAGCAAGGATTCTTTAGGGATGTGAAACTTCTATCGCTCACTAAACGCATGGTTAGTTTAGCCAGAGATGAAATAAAGCCCTCGGCAGCAACCGAGAGCTTTATTTGAACCTCTTGACGAGGGTCGAATCGGAAAACAACTCCGAATCCACTTGTGATTAAGAGTATAAGCAAAACTTTTTGATTTTGGAATAGTTTTGCACCTTCCGGTTCGGCCCTCCCCTTGGTCCATGCCTTACGGGAGGACAACAAATGAGTAAACCTCAAATAGTTGTTCTGGTTCTGGAAGTGGTGAAGATAATCATCGCGATTGTTGAAGCCATCATCAAGATCAGGTAGAACCAGTATGCCCTGGTGCTTCAAGCATCAGGGCATACCCCAACCTCGATAAACTAAAGCCAATGAAAATCTTGGTGTTAGGTTCTGGAGCTCGCGAACACGCGATTGTCAAAGCTCTTATAAGAACTGGAACAAGCACGAAAGATATCACTTGCGCCCCAGGCAACGGCGGAATAGCCCAAGAAGTTAAATGCATCACCATAAACCCAAATCATCCTGCCGAAGTCACTAGTTGGGCTCAGCAAAATAATGTTCACCTAGTCGTGATTGGGCCTGAAGCCCCATTGGTTGCAGGGGTTAGCGATGCTCTTAGAGATGCAGGTATTGCTGTCTTTGGTCCATCCAAAGCAGCCGCTGCCCTTGAAGGTTCTAAAGCTTTTGCAAAAGAAGTCATGGCTGCAGCCGATGTCCCTACTGGAATGGCAAGAAAGTGCACATCTATATACGAGGTTGAACAAGCCCTAGAAGAGTTTGGTGCACCGTACGTAGTTAAAGCTGATGGTCTTGCTGCAGGTAAGGGTGTGATTGTTACTAGTGACAAGCAAGCAGCTTTAGATCATGCAAATACTTTCCTTACTCAAGGCATGGAAATACTTGTTGAAGAGTTCTTAGACGGTGAAGAAGTTTCGCTGTTCTTCTTATCTGATGGAACATCTGTTTTACCTTTATCCCCTGCTCAGGACTTTAAGCGCGCTTACGATAACGATGAAGGACCCAACACTGGAGGCATGGGTGCATACTCACCGCTACCTTGGCTTCCCGAGGGTTTTGTTGAAGAAGTACAGACCAGGGTTGCTTTGCCGACTGTTCGTGAGCTTGCAAGATTAGGAACTCCGTTTGTTGGGCTTTTGTATTGCGGATTGATTGTCACAAGTAAGGGCATCCGCGTTATTGAATTCAATGCACGCTTTGGTGATCCAGAAACTCAAGTTGTCCTTAGAAGACTTACCAGTCCTCTTGCACACCTATTACACAACGCAGCAACAGGTCACCTAGCTGAAACAGCAGAGCCTGAATTCAGTGAAGAGATGGCAGTAACCGTTGTGTTGGCAAGTGAAGGCTACCCAGTTACTTCAGCTCCTGATAGAGAAGTAACTGGACTTAGCCAAGACTCTAAAGATGTTGAGATAGCTCACGCAGCAACAAAGATAGTTGATGGAAAACTAATGGCTACTGGTGGACGAGTTCTTTCAGTTGTTGCAGTTGGTGAGTCATTCAGCTCTGCTAGACGCTCTGCGTATGAAGTAACCAGTCAGATTCAACTAGAAGGTTCTCACTACAGAACTGACATTGCTCTCAAGGTTGATGAGGAGCGAAATGTCTAAAGTAATCCCTGGTTGGCACCATGTATATAGCGGTAAGGTTCGTGACTTATACGAATCTGATGATTCAGATCTTTCGCACCTAATCCTTGTTGTTGCGAGTGATCGAGTTAGCGCTTTTGACACAATCCTCTCTCCTGAGATACCTAATAAAGGTGAATACCTAACAACTCTCACTAACTGGTGGTTTGATCGACTAGATGTTCCTAATCACACTTCAGATGAAGTTCCTATTCCTGAAGAAGTAGCAGGGCGAGCGATGGTGTGTAAGAAGCTCAAGATGTTTCCTATCGAATGTGTCGTTCGCGGATATCTTTCAGGTTCTGGATATAAGGACTACTTAGCTACCGGTGAGATATGTGGCAATAAGTTACCCGAAGGCTTAGCTTTTGGCGATAAGTTACCTGAACCTATCTTCACTCCTGCTTTCAAAGCTGAACTTGGCGATAAAGATGAGAACATCACCTTTGAAAGAGTTATTGAACTAATTGGTTCAGATAATGCTCAGGCACTTAAGAACCTCAGCCTTGAGATATTCAGCACAGCCAGCGAGCTTGCATCAAAGGCAGGGCTAATCCTTGCTGACACTAAGTTCGAGTTCGGTATCAACCCAGCTAATGGCGAAATAACCCTCGGCGATGAGGTTCTCACACCTGACTCCAGTAGATATTGGTCGAAACAAGCTTGGGACCAAGGTGATCGCAAAGACAGCTTTGATAAGCAGCAGGTTCGTAACTGGTTGGCTGCTAACTGGGACCCAGCATCAGGGACAACCCCGCCAGAGTTACCAATAGAAATAGTTGAGCAGACTAGCGCTAAGTATGCACAACTGATTTCTCTCCTAGCAAGATAAACTAGACCTGTTCGCACCCGCCAATGGTGACGCCGGCGGACAAAAAACATGTAATTTACTAGCCCCACCGACCCTCGGGAGCGTATCTGTGCCAAAAATCATCGTTGAAGTTATGCCTAAAGCAGACCTATTAGATCCTGCTGGCAAAGCAGTTGCTAATTCACTGCAGCGTAAAGGTCACGCGGAAATCTCTAACGTACGTATCGGTAAGCGCATTGAACTTCACTATGTGAACACTCCAACAGAGTCTGACATTGCTGCTGCTAAGCAGATTGCAGCTGACTTCCTATCTAACGGCGTCATCGAGGACGTAGTAAACGTCATTGTGGAGAACTAATCTCCATGAAGATAGGTGTTGTTACATTCCCAGGCACACTAGATGATCGCGATGCTCAAAGAGCAATTCGTATTGCAGGTGGAGAAGTAGTAAAACTATGGCACGCAGATGCTGATCTTCATTCAGTAGACGCTGTAGTTCTTCCTGGTGGCTTTAGCTTTGGGGACTATCTCCGATGTGGAGCTATTGCAGCTCAAGCACCAGTGATGGAAAGTATCATTGATGCGGCTCAGGGTGGAATGCCTGTTCTAGGTATTTGCAATGGATTCCAAGTTCTAGTTGAATCACACTTACTTCCTGGTGGTCTGATTAGAAATGAACACCAGCACTTCATCTGCAGAGATCAGAAACTGATTGTTGAAAACGTTGACACTCCTTGGACTAATGGATTCCGTTTAGGGCAAGAGATCACTATTCCGCTAAAGAATGGTGAAGGTGGCTACATCGCTGATGCTGAAACACTAAGACGTCTTGAGGGTGATGGGCTAATCGCTTTCCGTTATAGCGAAGTAAATCCAAACGGTTCAGTGAATAACATTGCAGGTCTTCGTAATGAACGAGGCAACGTTGTTGGACTTATGCCTCACCCTGAGCATGCTGTTGAGCCTGGCTTTGGTCCAGATACTCCACTAGCGATGCGAAGCGGTGTTGATGGACTTACATTCTTCACATCTGTTTTGAATCAGGTGGTCAACTCCTAATGGCTAAACAGGTTTCAACTGTTGACACAACTAAGAATGCTAAGAAGACTCCTGAGAAAGAGCAGCCTTGGAAAGAACTAGGTCTTAAGCAAGAAGAGTATGACCGCATCAAGCTAATCCTCGATAGAAGACCAACAAGTGCTGAACTAGCTATGTATTCAGTTATGTGGTCAGAGCACTGCTCATATAAGAGCTCAAAGATTTATCTGCGTCAGTTTGGTGAAAAAGTAACACCAGAGATGACTAAGAACCTAATGGTTGGTATGGGTGAGAACGCAGGTGTAGTTGACATCGGTGAAGGATGGGCCGTCACATTTAAAGTCGAATCACACAACCACCCAAGTTACATCGAACCTTTCCAAGGTGCAGCTACCGGTGTTGGTGGAATCGTTAGAGACATTCTTACTATGGGTGCAAGACCTATCGCAGTTATGGATCAACTTAGATTTGGTGCAGTGAGTAACCCAGACACAGCACGAGTAGTAAACGGTGTTGTTTCAGGTATTAGTTTTTACGGTAACTGTTTAGGACTACCAAACATTGGTGGAGAAACAGTGTTCGACAAGGTTTACCAAGGTAACCCTCTAGTTAATGCACTATCTGTTGGTGCATTACGCCATGAAGACCTAAAGCTAGCTAAAGCTTCTAATCCAGGTGATCTTGTAATTCTGTTTGGTGCAAGAACTGGTGCTGACGGTATAGGTGGAGTATCGGTTCTAGCTTCTGAAACATTTGACGCTGATGGCCCTTCAAGAAGGCCTGCTGTTCAGGTTGGAGATCCCTTTGCTGAAAAGGTTCTGATCGAATGCTGCCTTGAATTATATGCAGCCAAGGTAGTTGCTGGAATTCAAGACCTTGGTGGTGCAGGTCTGTCTTGTGCGACAAGTGAGCTTGCTTCAAATGGTCGCGCAGGCATGAGAGTGCAACTAAAGGAAGTTCTCCTTAGAGATGAATCACTCACTCCAGAAGAAATCTTGATGAGTGAATCACAAGAGCGCATGATGGCTATTGTTCCTAAAAAGGATCTAAAGGCCTTCACAGCCATTGTCAACAAATACGAAGTTGAGTTCAGCGTTCTTGGTGAAGTTATCAGTGAGCCAAGGCTTTACATCAACTGGGGTAAAGAAGAGATCGTTAACGTACCACCTCGATCAGTAGCCCACGATGGCCCTGTCTACGAGAGACCGGTTGCATACCCTGTTTACCAGGACAGCTTGAATCGCAACTCAGTAGCACATGCCAACCTTAGACGCTCAAATGACCCTGGTGAATTAGCAGAACAACTAGTGCAAATCATCTCTTCACCTAACCAAGCATCGAAGAGTTGGATCACAGATCAGTACGATCACTACGTTGGTGGTAACACCGCTCTTGCAATGCCTGATGATTCAGGAATGGTTAGAGTCTCGGAAGAAACTGGACTTGGTATTGCAATAGCAACAGACGCTAACGGTCGATACTGCCAATTAGATCCATATAACGGAGCAAAGCTTGCTCTAGCAGAGGCATATAGAAATGTTGCTTCATCAGGTGCAGTGCCTATGGCTGTTACTAATTGTCTAAACTTTGGGTCACCTGAGAACCCAGAGGTGATGTGGCAGTTCAAGCAAGCAACTGAAGGCCTTGCTGATGGTTGTTTAGAACTAGGTATCCCTGTTACAGGAGGTAACGTTTCCTTCTATAACCAAACAGGTGATGTTGCTATTCACCCAACACCAGTAGTTGGTGTTCTCGGTGTTATCGATGATGTTGCTAGAAGAATTCCATCTGGTTGGCAAGATGCAGGAAACAACATCTACCTGCTTGGAACCACCAGAGATGAACTAGATGGTTCGGCTTGGGCTGAAGTAATCCACGGCCACCTAGGGGGTAAACCACCATTAGTTGACCTTCGGGTGGAGAGGGAATTAGCGGAACTGCTGCAAGGAGCAAACCTTCAGGGTCTAGTTGCTTCCGCTCACGACCTCTCAGACGGAGGCCTTGCTCAAGCGCTTATAGAGAGCTGCCTGCGATTCAATGTAGGAGCAAGAATTTGGCTCAAGGAAATCATGGAACAAGACGGCATTGACGCAACTGCCGCCCTGTTTAGTGAATCTCAAGGCAGATTCCTTATCTCTGTGGGAAGAGAAGACGATGTCAAGTTCACAGGATTATGCGAAGCAAGAAATATCCCAGTGCTGAGAATCGGTGTCACCGACACAACTAAAGAGCTAGAAATTCAAGACATCGCAACATGGCAGTTAGGTGAGATAGCTGCTGCTCACAAGGAAACCATTCCAGCGTTGTTTGGTTAGCCTTGGGGTCATCAAGGTTATGATTGCTCGGTCAGGGCTACTGGAACTACAATCTATCTGTCACTGGATTTACCCCAACGCACTCAATTGGAGCTCGCCATGGAACTAACATACGGTCTAAATCAAAACCAGAAACACGCAGTACTTGAGACCGAAGGGCCCCTGCTCATAATCGCTGGCCCTGGTTCCGGAAAAACACTGACCTTAGTCCGCCGGACGCTCCATATTATTCAGTCTGGGCTTGCCAAACCAAATGAAGTTTACTTATGTTCTTTTACTGAAAAATCCGCTCATGAACTAAAGGAAAGAATCTCTACCACTGCTAGTCAATTTGGCATAGAGGATGATTTATCTTCTTTGGTCGTCGGCACTATTCATGCCATCTGTCGGGAGATTGTTGATTCAAACCTGCATTTATCGCCATTAGGTAACAACTACGACATATTAGATGACATCACAAAATTACTTTTTATCTACCAGAATTTTAACTTAATAGTTGAAACCGAAGTTGAAAAGGGCCCGTTTATTGAGGGAAAGTACTCGACAAAGTGGTCCGCGATTAAGGGTCTATCTAAATACTTTGACAAAATAACCGAGGAGCTTATTGACCCGGAATTGTTAGCGAAAGATAAAGATCCCCAAACTCGAGCTATGAGCAATTCATACATGAACTATCGCCGTCTTCTGGAGATTAATAACAAGGTAGATTTCGCACATTTACAAGCATTCGCACTTAACATTTTGGAAGGAAGTGACTCTACACAATCTGCTCTACCCATTTACATCATGGTAGATGAGTTTCAGGACACAAACTATGTGCAGGAACGCCTAGTTTCGGCATGGGCAAAGTCGTCCAACAATCTTTGTGTCGTGGGCGACGAAGACCAAAGTCTCTACAGATTTAGAGGCGCGACCGTGGAAAACATATTGAATTTCGCAGACGGAAGACCCGAGGCTAAATCTTTCGAACTGGATGTTAACTACCGTTCAGAGCCTAAGATCGTGAAGTTTTATAGAGACTTCATGGAGTCCGGCTCTTGGGAAAAGGATTCAGTACGGTACCGATTTGTAAAAAACCTAGAGCCAGCTAATTTAGAGGAAGACCCGTTCCCTACGGTCTATATCAATTCAGCAAAGACTGCGGAAGATGAAGCAAAGCAAATAGCGAATCAAATAAAGCACCTGAAGGATTCCGACTATATTCAAGATTTCTCAGAAGTTGCTATCTTGATGCGTTCAGTCAGAGAGGAATACTCCCTAAATTTCAAGGCCGCACTATCCAGCTTAGGGATAAAGAGTTTCTGCCCTCGGGCGAAATCCTATTTCAGGAATGAAGAAGTCGGATTGATGATTGCATGCCTGGCATACATTTTGGACTGGCCTGACTCCAGTGAGAACAGTGGCAGGGTATGGGATCTTGAAATGTATATACGGAGTTTCAACGATGATCTTAATGACATCATCGACGAACATCCAGACTTGAGAAAGATATTAGATTCCAGTCGAGAAGAGATTAGGGAACTATCGGACACTCAAACTTTGGATAAAAGAGTGTCTGATTACCTGTTCCTGCTGCTCTCTGCTGAACCATTTAGAGCATGGATGCTTGAAGTTGAAAGAGCGCGCAATTTGGCTAGGCTTTCTCAGTTTTTTTCAACTTTCCACCAGTACTACGGATTTACTGTAATCACTGGCAAGGCACTGACTTCATTGAAGTACTCTCTTTTCAACAGCTTCATTTCCTTTCTAGTCGACGGAGGGGCAGACGAGTACGAAGATGCTGACTCTCCATTCCCTAAAGAGCACGTTCAAATAATGACCATCCATCAGGCTAAAGGCCTAGAATTCCCAGTTGTTATTGCGTCTAGCCTCAACCATGCTGGGCGTCACGATAACCGCGAAATGATTGACCGATTACGTCCATACATGGATCGTGCGCCGAGTGAACCCGAAGAAATGATTGCTGAATTTGACAGCATGAGACTCTTCTATGTTGCCTTCTCGAGAGCAAAGAATTTGCTGATGCTATCAACAAATGAGGAAACTCCTTTGCACCAGAGGTTCGCTCCAGTGCTAAGTCAGGCAACTAATGTAACCCAAGCGATTAAGATCGAACTCGGCAGTAAACAACCGCACGAGGGGCGTGGATCTCTTAGGAAATCCTTCAGCTTTACGTCAGACATTCAAGCATTCGAAACTTGCAAACGGCAGTATAAGTTGTTCAACTTACTAGAGTTCTCTCCCTCTCGAGCTCTAACAATTCTCTTCGGAACATTAGTACATCAAACAATTGAAGATATTCACAAAACTTACATCCGTGGTGACGGCAAAAGCATCGATACTAAATTCATTGAAGAGAGATTTGAAATCAACTATAAAATGTTGCAACTTAAAGAAGTCAGGTTTATGGCTGAAGCTCAAAAGCGTGTTGCCCTGAAACAAGTGGTTTCATACTGGACCGAAAACATTGACTACCTCCACAACGTAAAAGAAGCAGAAGTGGAAGTGACAATTGAGAAAGAGGGGTACATACTGAATGGTGCGATTGACTTAGTTAGTTCTGACGGGGAAGACTATGAGATTGTCGACTTTAAGACTGGCGCTAAACCTGACCAGAACAATGATCTCGTAAAAAGTTACTACAACCAATTGTGTATTTATGCTCACATTCTTAGCCGTCGTAGCGGAAAGCCTCCAGTTAACCTTGTGCTTTATTGGACAGGCGAAATGGCGAGAGACAAAGCTCGAATGGTTTTCAAGTATAAAGAAGATGACGTAGTTCATGCGATGGACCAATTCGAATCCGTTGTGAAACGAATTCAAAGTCAGAACTTTGATATGGACCATGCTCCTGATCCCAAAATTTGTAACGAGTGTGATTTCAAAAATTACTGTAAATCTACGGGGCTTATTCGTTAGCTACTAAACACCTTGCCCCTTAAGCTGGAATAATCACAGTGCCGTCACTTACTTCTACTGCAAGGGCATGTAGTTTGTGCCTTCCTGACACATTCGTGTCTGTGTAACCGACGTGATACGTAAAGTGAACTTTCTTGTCTGCTGCCCTTATTTGTATAGAAATATCTGTTTTGTTTGCAGTATTGAATCTAAAGTTCACTTTTTTCGAAGCCTGAACTTCCTTGAATAGTTTCAAATCGCAAAGCCTGATCCATCTTGCTCCTTCTTTGGTTAGGAGCACCAAGTACTTACTCTTCGCGAAATCCACTAGGTCTTTAGGTGTTTTAACGCCAACGGCATGACGATGTTCAATATCTTTTAGGAGACAAAGGTCAGCCAGGAAAAGTGATGAAAGATCCCAACCCTTTTCTACCTTCCTTGAGGCTTGGATTGCACCTTTGGTCCAGTCGCTCAATTCGGCCATAGCGCCTGGGTTCTGTTGAAGCAGTTGGCGGACAAAGTCTGTTCCCTCGCGAATGTAATCTGCTTGTGTCAGATCCCTGAAACTCGCCTTCTTTGTCTGCATCTTCAATTCAAACCAAATCGGCTTTCTTTTGTTGAAGGCCTTGACGTCACCGCCAAGATCTGAAGGGTTTGAATCTGCATTTTCAAGATTTAGATTTAAGGATGAAACGACTCCTCTCAAAACTTTGTCGATCTTTTTAGGATTAAGGCCTGACTTTCCACTTCGATATTCAGAATCTAGATAACCCAAGTTAATTTGAATTCCTGCAAGATCATCATTAATAATTGCGGCGAATAGTTTCTCGCAATGTGAAGTTGTCTTATTTGCTAAACCTGAACCCTTAGCTCGCTCACCCATAGGGCCTCCTTGCATTTGACCGAGTATGAGTCTAGTCTAGTCAGTATGTCTGAACCGGAACAATCTCATCTATCTGATGCTGGCCGGGAACACCAAAATTTCTTAGACTCTGTGGGCCTTCGAACCGCGCAAGGATCTTTCTACACACCATTTCATATGGTGGAAAGAATACTTGAAATTAGCTTCAAGGATCTTGACCTCAAGGGGTTTGTCAAATTGGAGAGTCCATTTCGCATTATGGACCCTACTTGCGGAACTGGAAACTTTCTTCTTATCTCGGCGCTTTACTTAGCGGATGTCTACTCCACCAGATTTGCCAACAAGGACGAAGCTCTAGACTGGGTGGTTCGTAACTGTATCTATGGGTTAGACATCGATGACCTCGCCGTAAGTCAGGCGAAGAACAATCTTTCTTCATTGACTAGTAACAGAGTGCACCCAGATGAACTTTCATCCCACTTTCATGTTGGCAACGTAATGTTGATTACAGAACAGGATGATTTGTTCTCCGAAGATGGGGATACTTGGTCAACCGTATTTCCCGAGGTTTTTGGCGGTAAGAATTGGGGATTTGACGCCATATTTGGAAATCCCCCTTTCCTCAACCCTCTTAAAAAAGAAACGGCAATTGATGAATTTACCGCCAGCCAGGTGCGTGAAACTCTAGGAAATGCCTCTCAGGCTCTTACAAATACTGCAACCTTAATTCTTCAAATCTCCAGAAATATCATAAGGCCAGAAACCGGTTTCCTCGCACTAGTACAGCCAATCTCTATCGTTGCAACAAGGGACAGTTTTGATGTGCGACGCGAGATAGACGAATTGGGCTTGATATCTGGTGTGTGGATTTGTGAGGACAAAGTTTTCGACGCCGCAGTTCAAACCTGTGTGTTATTCATCACATCCAAAAGACAAGAATTCGTGGAAGTGTATTCAGCCGCCGCAGGTAGCCACCTTACTAAACTCCCTTATCCCTCAGATTTAGGAAATTGGTCTAGATATATCTACACGGCGCATGGTTTACCAGAACTCGTGTTTGAGAGTTCAGGAACTTTGGGGGACGTGGCAACTTCATCGAATGACTTCAGGGACGAGTACTACGGATTAATTGGATCCATAGTTGACTCTGAAGTGGCCGACGATTCAGTTTCCCCTAAACTCATTACAGTAGGCAAAATTGACCTAATGAAACTTTCCTGGGGAGATGAGCCAACCAAATTTGCTAAAGAGGTTTATCAGTATCCAAGAGTTGAGGTGGCCAAGCTTGACGCAAAAATGAGGGCATGGGCAAAGCAGCTCGCTAAACCAAAATTATTAGTTGCGACTCAAACTAAAGTGATCGAATTGATAGTAGACGAAACCGGTACTTTGTTACCGTCGATTCCTATTGCGTCTGTTTTCCCCCGGGATAACGCCGACCTCTGGCGTATCGCTGCTTGCCTAGCTGCTCCGGTAACTGCCCTTTATTCTCTTTCCAAATTGGCAGGAGCAGGGATGAATGCAGAAGTCCTAAAAATCAGCTCTCGATTTATCTCTACGATTCCCCTGCCAATTGGCGTCGATGAATGGGATGAAGCTTCAGCACTTCTTAGAGAGGCTCACTTGGCTACAGATGGCCAGAGGCATGCCCTGCTAGTGAAATACGGCTTGAAGATGTGTTCAGCTTATCGAGTCACCAACACTGACGAGATTGTGTCTTGGTGGGAAACAAGAATTTAAGCGCCGCGTGATTATTCATGTCACTAAGATCACTGACCGCAGCGAATTGATAAGTCTCACCTAGTTCAAAATTTGCAACACACTTAAAAGCGAGATTAGCCCCACCGCGGAAAAGGAACAAATCCGCGATGGGGCTAATCGTTGCTGGCGGGTCTAATAGACCCCCTACCAGGACTAGTTACTCTTGTTCAAGCTCTTCGCTCTGAATTTCAGATTTACCTAGAGCGTCAAACCGAGCCTTCATAGTCGGGTTGTTTCTAGTGAGCTTATTTACGCTCAAGTCGTCCAACTTATCATTAGCTAAACGCAAGTTGCGTTCGGATCCAATCAACGAGTCCTTGGTTTCCTGTAATTTCTTGATGGCTGCATCAATTTCCTTAATCGCATCGGCGAATTTACCAGCTGCCAATTTGAAATTACGGTTGAAGTTGGTCTTTACATCTGCTACGTTCTTCTCGAAGTTTGTAATGTCGATGTTCTGTGCTTGGACGATTGCCAGTTCATTCTTAGCTTCAATTGTCTTCAAGGCCGCGTTGCGCAGGAGTGTGATCATTGGAATGAAGAATTGTGGTCGCACTACATACATCTTTGGATAGATGTGTGAGACATCAACAATTCCAGAGTTGTAAAGTTCTGATTCTGGTTCTAGCAGCGAAAGTAGGATGGCATATTCGCAACCCTTTTCATTGCGGTCCTTGTCAAGCTCAGCCAAGAAGTCTTCATTTTTCTTCTTAGTTTTGGTTTCATCAGACTCATTCTTCATCTCGAACATGATGGAGACATATTCGACCTGCTGGTCGGTGAAGTCACGGAAAACGAAGTCTCCTTGACTGCCGGTGCGCTTATCAGTATCTTTACCGAAAGTTGCTTTAGGGAAAGCTGCGTGCCGAATCTTGTTGAATTCGGTTAGGCAGTGCTGTTCTAAGCTCTCACCAACCATCTTGGTTGAAAGCTTTAGCTTCATGTCTTTATAACGTTCAATTTCCTGATCCTTGTATTGGATTACAGTCTCATATTTTGAAGTTAAGGTTTTCTCGACGTTATCTTTCTCTAGATTTGCTTTATCAATTTCCGCCTGAAGTTTGAGTTGCTTCTTTTCAAGATCTGAGACAGCCTGAGCGATCTCGGCAGACTTTTGGTTCTGAAGGGCCTCGATTGTCGCTTGCATCTGAGCGATTTGCAGTGCCTGCTTCTGAAGTGCGGCTGCCTGGTCCTCTTTGACTTTTGCTTCAGCTAGCTGGATTTCCTGCTTCTTAGCTAAATCAGCTAGCTTTAGTCGTTCGGTTACCTCCTTGTCGAATTCCTTGTCATGGACTTGCTTGAGGATTGAGGCATAGCCTGCTTCGTCTACTGTGAAGGCTTCTTTGCATTTAGGGCATAGTATTTGGGTCATTGATTCCTTGGTTGATTGGTTTAGTGAATTTCGCAGTTACCTATTAGAACGCAAATTCATGCCAAATTCTTCCCGTGTTCTCTCTAGGCGAAGTGCTCGCTACTGGGAAGCACCCTAGAAGTTGATCTTTGTGCTGTTATTCATAAACAGCCTTGCCTCATTACTCACCTTGATGTGTTTCGGAGATATTGGGCTCTTTAGGCTCAGGCCCTCCAATGTCCTAACTCTACTTAATGCAACATACAACTGGCCATCGTTTTTTATTCCGCTTGGCTCTAAGGCCATGTGCTCTAAGGTTTGTCCTTGGGCCTTATGGATTGTTTGTGCCCATGCCAATTTCAAAGGGAACTGGATGTAACGAGCTTGAATTTCTGGCTCTAAGGCTTCAACATTCGCTCCATGTGCAAGCTTTTTCGTTGTCGCAATGTGTTGCACGACCTCCCACGCGGACACTCTCACTTCATAGTATTCACCTGATGGTTCGTGCAGAACTTTTATAGTTTTGGCAATCTTATCAATGCTTTCAACTCTGCCGAGATGCCCGTTGGCCCATCTCGGCACACGTTTACCATTTTCGAGTTTGCCACCTTGGTCATCATTTTTTATAAACATGACCTGAGCTCCAACCTTAACTTTAAACAATTCTTCGGGGGGCACCTGGTCCCATCCAGCCTCCATGGTTGACTTTGGGTTAGTGCGCTCAAATACTCCTTCGAATACAAATTCGTTGCCGGGTAATTCGGATAGACCTGCCTCGTTGATTGGCTCTGCATCTGAATTGCGGGCCACGAGCGTAAAGTGGTTTGTAGTCGATAACTGGGCGCCTACTCGAGAATTAAAGTAAGCCAATGTTTCTAGATTTGTATTGCCCAGTCTTATTAGTCGAAGCATATCTGTAAGGATACCAGCGCTTGGTAATTCCTTATTTATTCGATGGTTGACGCGAAGCTCCAAGACCTCAAAGTCTCCTTGATCAAATACTTCCGCTTCGAAAAACCATATTCCTGCTGGGTACTTGGCTGCAAGTTTGGCCTCCATTAGTGAATCACCTGAATTCGGCACTGGAGGTAATTGATAGGGATCTCCGAACATGAATACTTGAACACCACCGAAAGGTCTGTCGTTGCCCCTTGCTGCTTGGAGCTTTAGATTTATAGCATCCAGGAAGTCAGCATTCACCATAGAAATCTCGTCGATAATCAGGAGCTGAAGAATTTTGAATTTTGCCTTTTCAACCGAATTCATCTTTGAGTGGTCCAAAAAGGACAAGCCCGCATGAGTGCCAAGCTTAAAGAAAGAGTGAGCTGTGGATGCAGGCACTGATAGATTCATAGCGGCTGTCCCAGTGGGAGTCACTACAGCCATTGCTCTGTCAGACCCAGCTTGATAGAAGGTTTCCAGCAGACGCGACTTACCATTACCACCAGGTCCAGTAATAAAAAGATTTCTCTTAGTTTTTTGAAGATACTCTAGAGCCAATCTAGGTTCTCGGATGTTATCTGGCTCTGCAGTCGGTGCTGAAACGGCTTCGGACTTTCGCAGGATGCTTCGTGCTCTGCTCAATTGTGAAATGACTTGGGGGCTTTCTTTCTGGGCTAAAGAAGAGAATGCCTGATCAACCTCGGTCATTGTGAAAGACTCTCCCAAGCCAAGTAGGGCTCGTGCTTCATCAAGATCCAAAGTGTCCTCCTAGCACCAACTATTCCAGATAACAGTGACTAAGGAGTATATTTGGAACACTTTAGAAAAGGGCGTCCATGAAAAACCCAGTAAATCCTGAAGAATTCAGCCTGCTAGCCAATCTTCCATTGGGAGAAACTGCGCAAGTAGGTGATTGGGAGATTTTAGCTCCTTTGGCTAAGGGTGGATTTGGCGAAGCCTATCTCTCTAGAAAGATGATCAAAGTCGGTTCATCTGCATTCGAAGTAAAAGCTGTATTGAAGTTAGTGAGAACAAACGTACCAAATGTTGGCGCTGCAATCATGTCGCTCTTAAATGAGATGAGTAATTTATCCCAGTTGAATTCTAGGTACGTGGCCAAGTTCATAGACGGCGGAGTTCACCCTCTGGGAAGCAACTATTTCCCGTACGTGATTGTTGATTATGTCGAAGGTAGCTCTCTTAAAGCGCAGATAAGGCAACAAACCAAAGACAAGCAACGTGGACTGACTCCAAGTCTGTTTAAGGGGTTAGCGGAAAACACGCTCAGGGCTCTAAAGAGCGCTCACGATAAAAATCTTTGGCATCTGGACATAAAGCCTGACAATATTATTTACAACAAAGCCGACAACGCTTACGTTTTAATTGACTTTGGTCTTGCCAGAATTTCCCTTCAAGAAACTATAAATAAATTTATAGGTGGAACCGCTGGCTACATCGCCCCCGAGGCGTACCGAGCGAACACCTCTAGCGCTGCAGATATCTTCGCTTTAGGCGTTACCTTTTACGAAGCACTTGCTGGATTCAACCCTATCCATCGAAAACTTTCCGAGTTGATAAATGACAAAGGAGATCCTATAAAGGGGGACGTCAGATTCGGACAGATTGCAGTTGACACTGCTGTTTTCGATCTCTCCCTAGTCTCTGAAGAGCAACGAGCATTAATTGAACCGATGCTGGATCCTGATCCAAACCGCAGACCAAGTTTGATCAAGTTAATTGACTTGGCTGGAAACCTGCCCATTGGTGAAACTACCAAACAGTTCAACAATGAGGGCCAGGAAGGCTCTATCGCCCATTTGTGGGCTGAAGTGTTTGACGGCATTCTCCTAACTCTCCAAAGCCAAACAATAGACAATTGGAACATAGTCGTTGACCACCCAAAGTACTTTCAGATTTGGTTCAAAACTGCTTTAGGCGAGGACGGCTACCAATTAGTTTGCAATAAACCCAAAGATCATCTCCGACTTAGCTCTTTAGGTTGGCTGCCAAATAAGGCTGGTAGTCTACGTTTTTTATTGGGGGATAACCCTACCCCCGAACAAGTATCACAAGTTATAACAGACGCTTTGCGAGTGGGTTTTGCTATCACCTTCCCATTTGACATCAACTAATCTAGGTAAATAGGAATCTCAGAAGTGCCTGATTCTTCTGCGTGAAGAAGCAGGATTCTAGCCGGTAAAGAGCCGGTGAGCTTCTCTAGAATGAGTGCGTAAGCTCCGAGCTGCTGTTGGTAATGCATTATCTGAGACACTCCGACTTTTTCATCCGTCTTGTAATCCACCAGGACGAAATCCTCGCCTACTTTGTAAACCAAGTCTGCGAATCCTTCTGCCAGACGTATCTCATCATCGGGATCAGCAATCGCTAAATGTAGCTCCGGCCACCTTTGCTCTGCAGAGAGAGCTTCCAGCACAATTTCATGTTTCAGTAGATGACTTACTCGCTTTGCCAGTGACGCGAGCTCGGCCGTTGCCCCATGTTTTTCAGCTTGCTCCCATAGAAACGATTGGAGTAATTCTTGGTCAGGAATTTCACCCAGCTGCATAATCATGTCCATTACACCGTGAAGTGCTTTACCAAGAGGTCTTCGATCTGCCAATGCAGCAATCATCTCAGAGGATCCCTCTAAATCAAGTTGGGGTAACGAAACTTCAGCCCCTAGGACACTAACATCCAGATCATCAACTTTCGCACGTGATAAAGCTTTCATATCTGTGGCTCCATCTGACGCTGGTGACACAACGCGTCGGATACGTGACTTTTCCAATTCATCATCGAAATCTGTCCGAAAATCTGCTTTTGACTTAGGTGGTTCAACCTTGACGGGTAGACATTCATTAACGGTGTGGGTGTGATTCACGGATTCGAATAGCGGCTTTGCAGTTGGGGGTAGCACAACTAAGGCATCACGGATTCTCGCTGACCTAGAGTCAATTCTGCTAACCAGGCTAGATACCACTAGATGGTCTTGTGCTCGGGTCATTGCAACATACAGAAGCCTGTTAGCTTCCTGTCTCTCGGCTACTGCCTCGGTTCCAGTTCGAAGATCTTCATACCCCGCACTAATGATCTCGACATCTTCGGCACTCTTGCCGAGGTTGTACTCAAGTACGCCTTCCGCAGAAATCAGTATCTTGGACTTGTTGTAAGAAGGATAGTTGGACATGCAGGTTAGAACTGTGATTGGAAATTCCAATCCCTTGGATGCGTGGATTGTCATAATTTGTACTGCATCCTGGTTAATCTCCTTGGGCATTGGAAGCAATGACTTATTCTTTCCATCAACCAAAATGTTCAGTGCATCGATATATTCAAGAAGTCCCGTATTGCCGTCGTTTTCCCACTGAGTGGCGTGATCAATCAACATTCTCAAAGCAGTGGCCTCGAATGCCCCATCCGTTTCAGCAAACAACTTTTCAAAAATGCTCTGTGCCGCTAGTAACTCTCTAAGCACAAGCGAAGGTCGTTGAGTTCCAATTTTTTGGCGAACATCATAGAAAACTTCCATCGCCCTCTGAACTAATGGCTCGCTGCCTTGAGCATAACCATCAATGTTCCAGCTTGAATTAGGGCCAGATTTATAAAGGTAAAGCTGCTCATCCGTCAACGCAAAGAGTGGGCTCTTCAGTGCGGCCCACAAAGCCATGTCGTCATCCGTTTGAGCAACCACTTTTAAAGCATTTATCAAACCAGATGTTAGCGGCCTTGTAAACACAATTCCAGGGTCTGCTGAAACAAAAGGAACCTCATTAGCCGCAAGTGCACGAATAAGCTCCCCAACTTGAGTCCGAACTGGTATCAAAATACATACATCACCGAAAGTTGCTGGCTCGGGTCGATAAACCCTACTTTTATCCGGGCCTTTCATTGTGACCTTATACTTCTGAGTAATGGCTCTTCTAATTTCCTTTGCAGTCCAAGAACACTCAAGGGCTGTGTCAACTTTGTGCTTCGGCTTACCTTTGGAATCAAGCTCATCCGGGTTTTGAAAAATCCTAACCGCTGGGCCAGCATTCTCGTCCTTTGGATCGTGAACTGGGTCTAGTTTTTTGTAAGAGACTCCCATTTCTAGTGGGTTACCCTGGTCCAAATCTTGGAATAGCCAATTAACAAATTCAATAACTGGTGTTACAGTCCTGAAGTTGTTTGTGAGCTTTCTGATGGAGCCAAAACCTTGCGCTTTCTGAGATTCAGATTCCGCAAAGGAATCCTTGACTGAGATGAAGGTATTTATGTCTGCGTTTCGAAATCTATAGATTGACTGTTTAGGATCTCCAACTAACACTAATGATCCTGGCTTAGGGGTGTTGTCACTCTCAGATCGCTGACTTATCAGTTTCACTATTTGCCATTGAACAGGGTCGGTGTCTTGGAATTCGTCAACCAGGATTACTCTGTACTGGTCTGAAACCAATTGGCGAAGAGTTGAGTCTGACTTCAGGAGGTCTCTGGTCATAATTAGTAAGTCGTCGAATTCAATTTCACCGCTGCTTCGACGCTCTTGCATATCGGCTTTCAAGTAATTAATGACGTCATAAATGAATCTATAAACTGCTTTCTCAGCCTCCGATTCGCCTTGATCCTCCTGAGGTTCTTGGAGCTCGTTAGCGATTGCGAATTTCTGATCCAGTTCAATCACTAGGTTTTGCATGGCAGATGCAGGAAAATCTAAAGCGAGTAAAAGTTGCTGGTCCACTGGCGACAAGTTATCAAATGCCAGATCCGCCATCCTTCTAGCTCTAAGTAACCGCTGCCTAGGGCCTGCAGATTCGCTGCCAATTTGAAATCCGACTGGAAGATTTGCGGCGATTGAATGGTCCGTCAATAGCCGCTTACAAAAGGAGTGAATTGTGCCAATTGCTGCAGAGTCTATGGAAGCAATAACCTGGTCAATTCGCAATTTTTGCGCTTCTGACAAATCAGCTTTCTCCTGAAGCAAGACACCCCTGAATCTGTTGCGCAATTCTGCGCCGGCCCTCTCTGTAAAGGTAATTGCAGCAATGTTTTCCATACTGAAATCTTTACTTTCAATAATCTGACTGACGATTCTTCTAACTATCGTTTCAGTTTTACCTGTGCCTGCTCCTGCATCAATAAAGATACTTTCATCATGGCGCGTAATTGCGGCAGTTCTATCAGCTTGATCGGTCAACTGGTAGTTATTCATTATTGAGCCTTTTCAGTCTTTTGATCGCGAATAATGATATCGGTGATATTGTTCAGATACTCACATGGCTTGCAGTAGGCATCGGCTTGTGCGGGATAGTTTCCAGTTACTCCAGATGCCTTGATTTTAGAAAGAGTCTTTGGCAGGAGCCCCTTTGGATCATGAGCATAAATTGCCTCAACAAACATCTTGTCTTCCGGTTGAGTTGGAAATACGAAATTCACTGTCACGAACACATTCTCACCAAACCGTTGCAGCGCAGCCGCTCGATAAATGACATCTTGCAGAGTCATCACGTTATCTGACTGTTTAGTCTTTAGAATTCCCAGTTTCTTTTCAACGAAAGTTTTACGGCTACCAGTTTTGAAATCCAGAACCCCAACTGACTTACGATCAGGTGACAAATCTAGACGGTCTACTTGACCAACAATCTTGTGCGGTTCGCCCTCTTCATCTTTAATTTCAACATTCCAGGACTTCATTTCTATGGTTGCCTCATGCTCAGGGAGAAGTACCCCTTTCCCAAACGAATCCTCTGAAGAGTAGACCGCCAAACCTAGTTCCGATCGAAGATGTGCCGCTTCCGTTTGAAAGAACACTGCAAGAGTCCTTATCAGTTTTGTGACATGCATCTCCAAACTCCGATTCCATCCATTTTTTCCAGTTGCAATGAATCTGTTGAAACTTGGCTCAAGATACCTAGACAGAAACACCTGAGCACTTTCCGCAGGGAACGATTCACCAGCAGCTGGTAACTGACCTTGAGCAGCAAGGTCTTTGATAAATTTGTCCATCGCTTGGTGGAAGTAAGTACCAAAAGCTGTTGCCGAGAACTCGTCCAAAAAATCTGAGCGATCATTGTCATTCAAGCCCAAAATGGTTCCAGAAAAGAATTTATATGGACATTGCAGGTATGAATCAATGCGAGTACTAGAAAGTGGAATGGCATGATTACGTTGCCAAATCGGACCGACTTTAGCCTGAACTTCTAGATTCCCAAAGTATTCATCAAACGCGGGATTACGCCAAGCTTTCATGGACTTCTGGAAAGCTAAGTCTACGTTGCGCTCAACTTCCGCAGTAGACAAAGCTTGGTCGTAATCAGATATAGGGCCTAATTTTGCACCGTCAAGTTCCAAATCGAAAGAAGCTCTAAGGGAGGAGACCTGGTGGATTTGCTTTGAATCTGCGCTCTCCTGTTCATTCAACGCCTCAGGAAGATAGCGACTTGGTAAATCCTCAAGTTTGCCGGCTGTTCCGCCGCGGGGCCTAAGAATAACTACTTTCTTTGCAGCCGCTAGGAAAGGACTAAGCACGCGTGAAAGGATCTTTGGTTGGTTGTCTTTAGACCACTCGGCTAAACCGTACTCATCAACCAAGTGAAGAAGGCCGCTCGGTAGAAAGGGATCTGCATTTACGTTTGGTGGAAGTATTCCTTCAGTAGCACCCAGTAGGTAAATAGTGTCGAAACTGAGTGCTTGTGCTTCCTGGATTGAACCAACAAATATGCCAGTGCTTAGATTGCCGTGGCGAACTCTGGCCTCGCCAACGCGCTTTCGAACTAGCCTAAGTAGATTGCTGGAATCTATGTCAATTCTTAGTTCTGGGTTTGCTTTAGCAAGATCATCAATTGCACGCATTTCATTTTCGAGCAACCTGGAAAGTTCGACCCAACCGCGCTCCTCGATTGAGCCTTCTTCCGGCTCAAAACTCTCATGGAATTGTCTAGTAAGACTCAGTAATCGACTACCAAGCATCTCCCACGTTTCAGAAGACTGCATGTGGTTTAGCCCAGTCTCAATTGTGTTTATTAGTAAACCGAGATGTTCTCGTGCCGTTGTATCTTTGTCATCTGTGGCTTCTCTATCAAGTGAGTCAAGAATGGAAAGCCAGTTGAGGACATCGCCATAAATCTCTTGTCGTCTAACAAATTTGCGCACTCTATCACTCGCAATTTGAATACCATCTACATGTAAACTACCATTTTGGATCAAACGCATCAATTTAGGCCTATCGAACCCACTAGCTTGAGGCGTCCGATCCTCGAGGGCTTGCAGTAAGAGATCCAACGTTCGGTAGAGAACTGACGACTGTGCCATGTTTCTACTTTTTCCATGCCATTGCACTTTCGAAGATGTAAGTTCGTCCTGAACTTGATTCAGATACTGAGTTTCATCACCATAAATAATCGCAATTCTATCCGCATGATTCTGTGCAATTTGACGCACAGCCGATCGAACAGCGACGCTTACCTCGGTACCTGGGTCTGGGGCCGACACTAATTGCATTTCATTTCGTGGTTGCAATTTCTCATTTGCTTGCTTCGCTGGCTCATAGAGAAACACATTTCCAGTGAGGTCATAAATTTTTGTTAGCAGCGTCAGGGTTGCTTTGGGCAACCCTTGTACTATGGAATGGATTTGTCCTAAATCGTTTAGAGTGGAACCTAAAGTCTCGAATTCTTGGATCAGTTTAGAAAGTGCTTCGCTGGCCGAAAGCCCTTCCTGAACCTTCCTGGCTTGAATAACTAGCTCCAGAACATTCTTCTGTGTAGAGGTAGATGTTTTCGAGCTACTCATTATCTTTACGTCAGCGTCTGAAACAAGTTCAATCCTTTTATACACCTTCGCAATTGCACTTGCAGTGGTCATTGATTGAAGGGAGTGCGAGTCCGCTGAGCCTGTCTCCATAAGAGCGTATATAGTAGCTTCTAAAGCTGTAGTGCCTGTGCGAGTGATATTCCAATAACCGGCCTTTAGGCAAAGATTGTTGATGAACTCGGGCATTGTTGTGACTTGAATATTTGCTAGTGCTCTTGTCCCCTCTTTCGCATTGAGTTCTGCAAGTTGCCTCCTGATTAGAAATCCCTCCAAAGGTGAGTTGGCAATGATTAGAGCTGGGGCGAATGGATTATCTTGTTTATGCCTGGAGATGCCTTCTAAGATCGTCAAATGCAGCTGAGTTACGGATTCATATTCAGTAATGTCCATTTAAACCACTTCTCTAAATTCTTTCTTTTCCACAGTGATGCAAATCAACCCTGTGTCTACAGGACTTATCAAAGACTATCCAACTGCCCTTTTTAGCTAACTTGGCTGCTTTGGTGTGTGGACCACACATGAATTCAAATAATGAGCACGTTGGGCAAATTAGCCTGTGGGTAGCCACACCTTCACAATTCATGTAATCGCACGTGACCCCAAAATCTAAGTGGTCTATGGAGGACGTTTTGTCTTTTATGTTTGTGCCAGACATTTACTCCCTCTCCACATTTAGACCAAAGATGGCTCCATGAGGATTGCCCTCATGCTTCTTGAGTCTAACAAGGCCGCCTAGAGCCTCGACTTTTTCTGGGATTTCAAACTCACCAAAATTGAAAAAGTCTTTCTCGGTGATGCCATAGATTGCAGTCAGGGTGGTTAGGAAGAACTCAGCGACCTCATCCAGATTTGGTTCTGCTTCGTAGTATCTAACAAAGTTGGGATTCATCCCACGCCCGTTGCCGCTTCTGTATTCGTCAGCTGTAACCTCTGGCCTAGTCCAACCAATGAATTCCATCTCTTGGAACTGCTCTTCAGTTAGTGGAGGATTGCACATGAGGTTGCCAGATGCCTCCAGCTGTAACTGGCCATCGTAACTCCAAGTTGCTTGGATATAGGGGGATCTATCCGGACTGAGTTTGTACTTCAGTCCATAGGTGTTTAGATGGAAATTTCTCTTTGACTTTGAGCCGAGCAGCATTCTTATGGCTCTCACCAAGGGCATCCAAGTTGGCCCTAAGAACGGGTTCTGGTCTATACCCACTAAATCACAACCATTCTTGTTGAATTGAGCACTGAAATCATTAGATCTTCTCAACTCCACACTCAATCTGTTGAACCATGTGTTGGCAAGTCACATTGAATAGAACTGACTCACCAATTGGGGCTCTCTTGACCATTTCAGTGTGAACATCACATTGCAGCTCTTTGGCTGAACAGATAGGACAGACAAGCCAGTGAGTCGCTGGGATCGAGCAAGGCGACCATTCACACTTCTTATCCTCAGACAATTCTTTGATAGTGATGATTGGTTCTAAAAGGGTTGTACCTTCATGTCTAGTCATTTAGGGAACCTTCCTTGTCTTCATACATCAGGTTGTAAGGATGCGAGCCCTTGATTCCAAAGATCGCGGCCATGTTGTTGTTGCCACTAGCTGCATAACGTTCCAGGATGTCCAAGCTGTGAACAAATTCATGCTGACCTAGCCTAGAGCCGAAGAAGTAGTTCGTGCCAGGTGCAGCTGGCTCGATCTCATAAATCATAGATAGAAGCTGCAGAGTAATTTCAACGAAATCCTCAGGCTTTTCATCATCTCTGAAGACTCTCACAAACTTCTTGTTACAGCTCTCTGACATCTCAGTTGGATCAGTTGTAATTTCATCATCTTCATTCTTAGGAACTCTGAAGTCCATGAACTCCATTGCTTGATACTGCTCAAGAGTGAGTTGTTTAGACAAATCTGCATTAGCGAAAGCCGTCATCAAAACATCTCCATTAGAGAGGTAGATCAATTTGATTGTTGGCCCGCGCTTGCCGTCGATTCTTTTGTATTGAGAGGAGTAGGTATGAATTGATACATCATCTCCGACTCGTTTATTGTGAAGTGCTAATAGCACCTGTGCAACAGGTAGCCACTCCTCACCCAAAAACGGATTCTCAATAATGTTTTTCATATTCGCCCTCTCTGCCTAACTCGACAAATTACCCTTGTCTCCAGAAATCAAGATCGGCTTTCTCAAGTAGCCAATTCTCAAACCTTGAATTGCTTAGAGCTGCCTCGCAGCGGTTATCACGAATTAGCCGGATTGCATCCTCAGGTGAATAACCCTCTCTGATCAAAACCAATGCTGTTACTAGTCCGGAGCGATTGATTCCGGCCTGGCAACGAACAAGAACCTTCTTGCCGCTCTTCCAGTCAGCGTGGACTTCTCTGACCATGAAGAACAGGTCTGTCTCAGGGTCAAGATCAGTCATGTCGCCATCGTGGAAGGCGAAGCGGATTTCCTTGACGCTTCTGCCAACAGCATTAGCTGCCGAATAAAGTGTCGCAACTGTATCAAAATGCTTCTTAGTGACCTGACCGGTTGAGATCGCAGGGAAGTTGCGTGCGTAGCTAAACGCACTTCCGCTCTCTCGCAGGTATGCACCCATGGTGTCACTGTCGTCAGTTCCACCTTGGTAAAGGCCTGGGCAGACTTCGTTCCAGAGTTCTACTGGATAGTAATTTGTATTCATCTTCTTTTTCTTTCTATTTCTAAACTTTTGTGATTGGTTCTGTTAAGCATTGGCACTGTTGCACGTTGTGATTGCAACTGCGATCGAAGAGAACAACCTCACCAATAGGAGCTTTGCGTATCATCAGTGAGTGCTCTTCACACTGCACCTCACGAGCGGAGCACACAGGACAGATCAGCCAAAAGGCAGCTGGTGCTGTGCATGTCTCCCACTCGCAAGGTCTGTCCTGCGCACCTAGTTCATGATCCTCAAGAACTATTTCAAGAACAGTTCTCTCGAGAGTTTCAAGCGGCTTAGGCAGCATGAGCTTGGTCGCTTTCCTCCGAACCAAAAGCTGCACTGACTTCGTTGTAGATAGTTTCGACAACCAATGCCCAGGTCTCTGGAGTTTCCTTTTCAGGCTGGTAACCACCAGCTCCACCAATTAGAACTCTTCCCTCTGAGTGCTTGATTGCCATGTCTGCAACCATCTCAGCTGCGTACTTGAAGCCCTTGGCTGTGTAGTTGTTGTTCACACCGATGTTGTTTGGTCCGGTGTGACCATCAGCTCCTGCAGCGAGCAGGATCACATCTGGCGCATAAGCGTCGATGATCTCTTTAGCCCTGTCGATGGCATCCATGAACACATCATCACCATCACCTGATCTGAGGTTGAAGTTATAGATCAACTCTTCTAGACGGTGATACTCGAACTCTGTGCTGTTCAGCAAGGAATCATAAGGGAAGATTCCTCCATTGTGAATGCTGATGCAAGGCACACCTTTACCTCGAAGCATGTGTGCAACTCCATCACCAGCGTGAATGTCCCAGTCCAGGTATAGAACCTTAAGGCCTGCTTCTTTCAGTGCTACGGCTGCATATGCCATGTCGTTGAAGACACAGAAGCCTTTCGAGTAAGCGAACTGTGCGTGATGCTTAGCACCTTGAGGATTGAACACAACCTTAGCTACCCCGGACAGGATCAGCTCAACGGCACGAATAGTTCCCTTGAACATTGCGTAAGCTGTCTGACCCATAATCGGCTTGGTGTCATCCCACTCGCCTGATCTGCCTTCCAACACAGTCTTGACGTATTGAGCGTCGTGTGTAGACAATAGTGCCTTCATGTCAGAGGCTTCCTTTGCTTCATCCACAGGATCAACGATTACTGCTTTTGAACCAAGAGCTTTTTCTAGAAGCGTGAGTGCATTCTTCGCTCTGATTGGGTTGGTTGGGTGGGAGCCATCGCCTCGACCTAATAACCAGTTGAGGTATAGATCGCTGTATACGATTGCTAGTTGGTTCTTGAATGTGTTCACTTCTTTATTCCTTTTCTTCGTCGGACGAATCCTCTTCTTTCATTGCTTCAACCATTTGCTTGTGCAGTTGGTTGACGTGTTGCAGCCTCTCAGCTGGCGTCATTGCCTTCCACTTTTCAGCGTTCAATTCAAAGACCACCGGCTTCTTTTCTTCATCGCCCACTAGTTCTTCTCTTCTTCCGACCAGTTGACTTCCCTTGCTTCAGATTGAATAGCTTCTTCGCGAAGTTCTTCAGCTGCTTGTTCAGCCCAGGCGATCTGCTCTTGCTCTGACATTGCTGCCAGATCAGCCGGAAGATTACCTAGCGGAGATCTAGCTTCTGCATCTTCAACAGCGAGCATCGCTAGCCACACTTTGTTTAGTGCAGAAGCAAATTCCTTACCTCTGGTTTCAGCCACACGGTTTTTGAAGTTTGAATACTTCAGATCACCGCCGCGGTCTAAGAACCATTCGATGAATGGGCCGTCACCAACGAAAACCCTGTATGGGTAATCGCCTTTAGGTGACCGCTTGATCTCAACTTGAGCTTTTGTAGCCAGTGCTTCGAGAGACAATCTGTCTCTCGAACGTACTGTCACAACGCCTGGGTGCTCTGGCTTACGCACTGCAGAGATAAATCCGGTATCAGTAAATATCCACATACTTAGTTACCGTCCGAATCTCTAGACTTACGGTCACGCATCTGACGATTCTTGAATTCCTTCATCATCTTGCGCTTGTAGTTGATATCGCCTTCGAGAGCAGAGAACATAAACATGTCACTTGTTTGTCTAAGACGAAGAGATGATCTGTCTCCAAGGCTGTTCTTGGCCATGAAGTCTTGAAGTTCTTTACCTGCAGCTTCTAGAAGTGCGTTAGCTTCAGATACTCGACCTTCGTCGAACAAGCGGCCAGCTTCATCCCAGATCTGCTGCATGCGAACTGCCTTTAGCTCAGCAACGATATCGTTGTCTCGCTTAGGCTCAACCCACTTGTCATCTGCAACAAGTTCAACCTCGATTGTTTCTGAATTTGAGATCTTGTTACCGGTAAGTGCATCGATGTATTCCCATTCGACCTTCACACCCTGCTTTATTCCAGGAGTTGCCATCTCGTGAGCATCAAGAACTAGATCAAAGACCACATTCTTTTCTTCGCCACCGGCAACATCGCCAAGAAGTGTCTGAACTTGACCATGGGTCTTGTTCCACTTCTTCATGCGTCTGCCTGCAATGATGTTGGTCTTGTTTCCAAGGAAGTCAGGACCAATTGTGATGTCGAAGCGAACCTCGAGCATTGTTTTTAGAAGCAGTCCGTCGATCTCGGCTTGCAGGCCATCCAAGGCTTCGCCTTGCTGGATAGCTGCAATGTGGTTTCCATTACCACCATCAGCCATTGCGCTCAAGATGTTCTCGTCATAGCCGCCACCAATTCCCATAGTTGTTGTGACAATTAGGTGCTCGGTTGCTTGGGTTGCAAGTTGGCCAAGGGCAACAGGATCGATGTTCCCCTGGTTAGCCTGACCATCGCTTAGCAAGATGATGGTGGTTTCAATACCGCTTGGAGCAGCTTTAGCCTGCTCTAGTCCAAGGCGGTAACCTGCCTCAAGATTGGTGCTACCGCCAGCGCTAATGTTCTTCACGCTGTTGATAACCTCAGCCATCTTGTGGTTTTTGACTTGGTTCAGAGCAACATTGACTATTGCCTGGTCGTCAAAGCTGACAACGGCGATGTAGTCCTCTGGGTGCAATCTAGGAAGGGTCTCCTGGATGGTGTTTAGTACAACATCAAGGCGACCGCCGGCCATTGAGCCAGATCTATCGACTACGAAGACAATTGACTTAGTCTTGTGCTGGGTTGCTGCTACCACTGGGGCAGCCGGTGCTGTGATTTCCAGCATTAGACCAAGCTGGGTTGGCCTGCCTTGCTGGCACTTGTCGTGTTCTTTTCTTAGTTTGATCACTTGCTTCTCTTTCTGTGGGTTTTGCCCTACGTAATATATAACAGCGATTCCGCTCTAATTATTCCCGAGTTCGAGTAAATATACTGAAATAATTCCTGTATAAGATGAAGTATGAACATGACCCCCGACATTGTGAGCTCCGTATCCTTAGATCTGGTGCTATTCACGGTGGTGGACGCTCAGAGTCTTTCTGAGAGCCTCTGGGACGATTCCCTTATATCTCTCGGAAACTACACCGAGCGGCCTCGGTCCGGATATGCCCTTTTCGTTGTAACTGTTCCCGCTAAAGATGACACCCATCCTGAACTTAAAAACCGAAGACTTTTACCAGGTGGACACTTATATAAAGACGAAACACTGGCCGAATCTTCCCGAAGAATCGTAAATGAACAGCTTGGGTTAGATTTCAAAAAGAGGCTCTGGGAAGTAAAAGCATTTGATGCCATACACCGCGACCCGCGCGATCCCAATGAACGCATAATTTCCTTTGCTTACTGGGCGATGGTTGAGTTCAGCATGCTCAGAAAATACCTAGGTGGTCGCGAGCAAGTAGGTCTTGAACTAGTGAATTCCATTCCATATATCGAGAGGTTCGAACAGGATAGGGGGCCTCTTGAAATGTTCGACGGAGTTTGCCGATTTGGTAATAGACAAATGCCTTCCCCTAGTTCATTTAGAGCACACCTCAAAACTTTAAGTAAAGACATGCCTGAAGGAAAGATTCTCGGTTTAGATCACGATGAAATGGTTTTCTTTGCTTGGAGAAAGCTAAGGCATGCTTTTGATGGTCGAGTCGATCCATTCCGATATCTAGGAAACAACCCTTTGGGTGGCGAGTTCAGGTTGAGTGAACTTCATGAATTCACGGAAGTCTGCAGAGGCGAACGCATCCAGAAGGATTTATTTAGAAGACAAATGATGTCTGATGATAGATTTCTTCGTGAAACAGGTAAGACTGACAAAAGTAGAGCTGGTAAGCCGGCGATGCTATACAGCCCTCTGTCAATTAGGCCCGATAAAGGTATGAAGTAGTAGCCTCAAGCCCTAGAATTTAATCACCTTGTGCCCTAATGGGGACTTGCTTGATGTTAGGGGCTCTAATGAAATGTGCGCACCAAGCCGAAGAGGGCAGATGCTTTGAGGTTTGCGCCAACAACCCTTCCTACCATGTTGAAGCGAGACGCGCAGAAGCAGCGATTATCTCAGGTAGAGCAAGCCACGAACAATGGATGGCATATGCGCAGCTGTTCGAGTCCCAGTACAAATTTGAGAAAGCCGAAGTTTGCGCCAGATACGCGCTATTGGGTCTGAGTGGATTTGGTGTGCAAACACAATATCTCAAGCCAGCGCTCAGCAAACTAATTAGATACCGACTTAGATCGAAGCACCTTGAAGGCACACATCCGCTCAGAATCAGAGCTGCTCTAGAAGATGCAACGGAAGCGCTTTATGGTTTGTTCAGAGAAATGCCGGAGAGAGACAAGGTTGTTGCTAAATCAACTTTTCAGAATCTTCGCGATTCATTGACACGGGCAATTACTCTCACTGCGTACTCTGGCGCCGAAGCGACTGCCAAACTCGCACGAGTTTTGCGAGGCTCAAATCCCTGGAACCCAAGTCGCCTCAACATGCCTGAGTTGGCGCTGGACATGTGCTTGAAGGAACTTGAGCGAGATCCAGAAGACCCAGATTTGCTGTTTGCCTCGGCTTCCGTTTGCAATGACTTGGAGATGTGGCGTGATGCAATTAAGTATGCGGACAAGGCTCTGGAGAACGGTGCAACGCCTAAGTATGTCAATCCACTCTTAATTAAGGCTTTAATTCAGGATAACCAAGGGCTGCGTGCATTTGAATTACTTCAAGAGACTCCTCTAACTAATGAGAACAAATCGTTGGTTTACGCTCAAACAATTATTTGTCTCTTCAACCTAGAATCTTCCTCACACGACAAAGATGAGCTTGCATACATAAGGGAAAAACGCGTTGAGTTCGCTCAAACTCTAGAAAAGTTTGAGCGGGATGCCCTAAACCCACACATAGTTAAACATCAAGCCCTGAACTACCTCATTGACACATTCGAATACGGTAAAGCCTGGATTTACTTGGAAGAGCTTGAGCGTGAAAAGTGGAATGGTAATCTCAAAATATGGAGGGATAGAGTCTCACAAGCAGCGGCTATGAATGGCGTTGATTTAGACGCAGAAGTCGAAAAAGCATACACAGGAAACCCTGATGCTTTCCCAGACAGCGACGACAAGTAAGTGGCTTGTTGCTAATGCTCCGCAAATAATTCAGTCAAATCAAACACTGATCTAACTGGATAGCTCAAATACTCAGACCACTCTGCAAGTCTTGGTTCTCTCCAGGTGTAATCATCGGCTACCTGAGCTAGGCATGCCCAATAGAACACTGTCACTAGATCGATGGTTAGAAAGTTTTGTGTTTCATCTTCGAAGACCCTACCTAGAACCCTTCTAAGCAGTTGCGGAACTTGAGCAAGTCCATATTCATGCAAGGTATCTAGAACCAGAAGTTCGACTTGATATGCGCGCTTAGCATTCCATATCGGTGAGGCTTCAGATCTATGCAGCAAGCTGGTTATTGATAAAGCTCTTCTGAATGTGGCTGAATCCATAGCCACAAGTAAGCCTTCGAAACGTTCAAGCTCATAGCCTGCATAGCGAAGATCTAGGATGTCTGGGTAATACAGGACTCCAACAAGGCTAGGCCTGCCAGCGGGCGGATTTAGCCTTACCCCGTCTTCCTGAGCATCATCGAAATCTTGCATGCCTCTATTGTCCTAGGTCTCGGCTATGGTTTGTTACAACAAACAGTTAAGGGTAATAAATGGGCGGTTGTATCAAGGGCCTTTTTTGGTTCTTTATATGGACAGTGGCATTGCTAAGCGCTATCTCCTTCCCACCATTGCTTTTTCTCTTACTGATAGGAACACCCTTTGTACTTCTCTGGAACTATCTAAAACGTAGAGGTTGGTAAAACGAATATGAAAGCACTACTTCTAGGCTTCTTTGGAGTCTTCGCCGTAACTACCGGAATAGTTGTATTAATCGCATATCCAGGCATCTTCTGGACACTCTTAGTGATTCTTATTGTGGTTCTGATTGTGGGGATTCGTGTTGGCAGCAAACAAGCAAACACACAAGCTACTGATCGTCCTAAAAGACTAAACACAGCCTTCGAAAGAAACGGTCGGATTTCAGAAGATGACATCGTGCACCATCATCAGCCAAACGGAAGACCATTTGATGATAGGAGTGGACCATCTTCGATTCTCCCGGCTGTCGCGGCAGGAGTAGCTGCAGCTTATATTCTTAGGCCAGATGAAAAGCCAGCAGCTCCTGTTGTAGAACCAGATCCTGAAATCGAAAATGCTGCGGCTATGTATTACGAAGGAAACGATTCGTATAACGAAGAAGAGGGCGAGTACTAGCCAAGCGCTTCATGCAACAAGATAGTTGATTGGCGAGATGCATTCTTGTCAAGCTGCAACTTATATGGGTTAGCGTTCAACTTCATGCATAGGGAAAGCTTCTGGGAATCTCGCTTTAGCTTCCTCAATCGAAATCACACCTGCCATAATTCCTAGATTCGAATAGTCCACCGCTTCTGTTGAAACATATTCGCCAGAAACTCTACCTCTGCCTAGATATACCCAGCCAGCCAGCTCCGGTCTGTACTTGTAGATTGAGACATGACTGGTTTCAATGTATTGGGAATCAATGTCTGAAAAACCGATTGTCCACTCTTTCACTGTGTAACGATTCTTTGGATTACCGCAGTGCAGCCTATTTCGGTAAACTCCAAAAACTTGTTCACTCTCAACAAAACCAGAGTTTTTATCAACCATCTAGTTACCTTCTTTCATTTTTATCGGAAATGCATTTGGAAACCTATCTTTAGATTCATCCAAGGAAATTTGATCCAGATCCATGTCTCCTTTGATAATCCAGTCAAACAAGTCAAAAGTTCTAACCCAAAGATCCTCGTTCTTTCTAAACCTGGCTTGTATCAAGTTACTGCCGAGGCATAGGAGCTGTTCTCTGCGAACATAAAACTTGAGATGCTCCTCATCGTCTAAACCATCAAGTTCGCAAGCGCTATTTACTCTGTCTTCAAACCAGTTTCTTTCTTCTTGGTTTAGCTCAAAGAAGGAAAGTGCTGGCAAATACTTAGCTACTTTGCTCTCTTTGCCTAGATCCTCCAGCCACTTCACTCGCTGCCTATTGCAGTTGTCTGCCATGTCGGCAATCTTTACTAGGCGTGCCAACGCGTGAGCTTTGATTTCTCTGTAATAACTTGAAATCCCGTCTTCTTCGCTCAATTCATCTATTTCCGGTCGAGTTAGCAACTGCACTATCTCAACAACTTCAGGAGCTATCCCCCAACCTGCTAAATCTTCGGCGTTGACTTTAGGGAAGCTATCTTTTCCTGAATCTTCGATAACGTCATGCAGCCAGGCTGCAGCTACTAGGTGCTCTTCGTCTCCCGGTGAAAGTGAATGTATTGAAGCTAGTATCTGCGCATTTTCGGAGACTCTGCGGGGATGGTCTATGTATGGGCGGAGAGCTTTATCCAACTGATCATCATGGACTAAGCGAGCAATTTTCTCGGGCCGAAGCTGTACCGGTAGTAGCAGCATTTCTTGAACTTGATCTAGATTTTCAGCATTCATTTCGCCCCTTACTTTTTAAATGTATCGGGAACTACTGACACGAAAGAGGAATCGAATTAGCCAAGCATGTCATGCAACACGATTGTTGCATCACGAGCTGGTCCAACACCAATAGCTGAGATGCGACAGTTGCTCATCTTCTCTAGAGCTCTTACATAATCCTGAGCGTTCTTAGGAAGTTCTTCGAATGTTCTACATCCTGTGATGTCTTCTTCCCAACCTGGGAAGTTTTCATAGATTGGCTTGGCGTGGTGGAAGTCAGATTGTGAAACTGGAACTTCTTCCACTCTCTTGCCATCTACTTCGTAAGCAACACAAACTGGAATCTCTTTGATACCCGTTAGAACATCTAGTTTGGTTAGCACGAAATCAGTTAGGCCGTTAATGCGAGCAGAGTAACGAGCTATTGGAGCGTCATACCAACCACAGCGACGTGGACGACCAGTTGTTGTTCCAAACTCGTGACCGGTCTTACGAAGTAGCTCGCCCCACTCATCAAATAGTTCTGTTGGGAATGGTCCTGCCCCAACACGAGTTGTGTATGCCTTAACAATTCCAATCACATTCTTGAACAAGCCAGGGCCTATTCCAGATCCAGTTGCAGCTCCACCTGCAGTTGCATTTGATGAAGTGACAAAAGGATATGTTCCGTGATCAACATCAAGCATGGTTGCCTGACCACCTTCAAAGAGTACGTTCTTGCCTGCTTCAATTGCTTGGTGTAATTCAAGTGCAGTGTCTGCAACGTATGGGCGCAGGCGGTCTGTGTAGCTAAGCAGTTCGCTGACAACATCTTCGACTCTGATAGCAGATCTGTTGTATACCTTACTCAGCAGTTGATTCTTCTGAACCAAAGCACCTTCAACTTTTTGACGAAGAATTGACTCATCAAACAAATCTTGGATGCGAATACCAACGCGGTTAATCTTGTCCGCATATGTTGGACCAATACCTCGGCCAGTAGTTCCGATAGCTCTCTTACCTAGGAAACGCTCAGCAGTCTTATCTAGGGAAATGTGATACGGAGTGATCACATGCGCATTTGCTGAAACACGTAAGCGACTAGTGTCAATGCCACGAGCATTAAGAGCATCAAGTTCTTCAAACAGAACGTGAAGGTCAATTACAACACCGTTGCTGATGACCGGAATAACACCAGGGGTCAAAATGCCTGAAGGTAGTAAGTGCAGTGCATATTTTTCATTACCGATAACTACGGTGTGACCTGCGTTGTTACCACCATTGAACTTCACAACATATTCAATATGTTCAGCCAATAGGTCGGTAGCTTTACCCTTACCCTCGTCACCCCACTGAGCGCCAATGATCACAAATGCAGGCATGGCAATCTCGTTTCTGTTGGGTGCAAGGGACCCTTAAAGTTTAGCCGAAGACGTGTTGCTGGACCCATGCATGCATCGTTATAGCTGCAGCAGCCGAGGCATTGATAGACCTGGTCGAGCCGAACTGGGTTATCTCTAGCACCACGTCGCTAGCTTCGATGGCTTGTTCGCTTAATCCTGGGCCCTCTTGGCCGAATAGGAATACGCAGGACGCAGGGAACTTATAGGTCTCTATCTTTTGGCAACCTGGGACATTATCTATGGCGATGATTGGTAGCGATTCTGATTTGGCCCACGTTAGGAACTCTTCAACTGTGTCGTGGTGTCTGATGTGTTGGTACCTGTCGGTGACCATTGCACCTCTTCTATTCCAGCGCTTATTACCGATGATATGAACCTCTTGAGCGAGGAAGGCATTGGCATTACGGACTATTGAGCCAATGTTTAGATCGTGCTGCCAGTTCTCAATGGCTACGTGGAAAGGGTGACGTTTGGTGTCTAGGTCAGCCACTATGGCTTCCATCTTCCAGTAACGGTACTTATCTACTACGTTCCTGGTGTCTCCGTTAGCTAGTAACTCAGGGTCATAAATAGAGTCGGGGTGGTCATGGCCTTCAGGTAGATCACCTTGCCAAGGGCCAACGCCCCATGTGGTTAGCTCATGGCTTGGATTGTTTTCTTGTTCTTTATCTGACATCCACTCAAGCCTAACTTTGCTGAAGGTAAAGTAGAACCATGGTTGAAAGAAGAAAAATTGAATGTTGGCTAACCGACATGGATGGCGTGCTGGTGCACGAAGGTCATGCCCTACCGGGAGCCTCAGAGGTCATCAAGCAGTGGCGTGATGAGGGGCTTAGGTTCTTAGTTCTAACCAATAACTCTATTTACACCCCTAGAGACCTTTCAGCTAGGTTACGAGCCACAGGGCTAGAAGTTCCAGAAGATGCTATCTGGACCAGTGCCTTGGCAACAGCTGACTTCATTGCTTCTCAGAAACCTAAGGGTTCTGCATATGTATTGGGTGAAGCAGGTCTAACTACAGCAATGCATGAGATTGGTTACATCATGACCGATGTGAACCCTGACTATGTTGTTCTAGGTGAATCAAGAAACTTCAATTTTGATTCACTAACAAAGGCAATCAGGCTCATCAATAACGGTGCCAGATTTATTGCTACTAACCCAGATGCAACTGGTCCTAGCGCTGATGGTGTTCTACCTGCAACAGGTTCTGTTGCAGCCCTAATTACAAAAGCAACTGGTCGTGAACCATACATCGTTGGCAAACCAAACCCAATGATGTTTAGATCTGCTATGAACAAGATCAATGCTCACTCAGAAACTACTGGAATGATTGGTGACCGCATGGACACTGACATCGTTGCAGGTATTGAAGCTGGTCTTCACACTGTTCTAGTGCTAACCGGTATTGCTGATGAAGCTGAAATCAACAAGTTCCCATTCAGACCGAATGAGATCCTGAACTCAATCGCAGATCTAATCAAATAGTTCTTAAAGTAAAAACCCGGTCACTTTTACAGGTGACCGGGTTTTCTACTACTAGGAGAAACTACTTGACAGTGAATACCTTGGTTAGAGTCTTTCCGTTTGAAACTACCTTCACGGTAATCTTTCCCTTCTTGACTGTGTATGTGTAACCCTTCTTGCTCACAGTTGGGGTTACTGCAACACCTCTCAAACCAGTGATGTTGATTGTTGATCTCTTCTTTACTGCATTTGTTAGTGTCACTGTTATTTTGCGACCCTGAGCTGTAATTGCAATAGATGTTGGTGGGACTGGCTTGAAGTAGTGGAACTCAATTTCTGTTCCAGTGTTTGCCTTACCAGTGATACCAGCGAAGATTCGTGCATACTTTGATCCAGCTGCTGGAGCTGAAGTTGGAGTTGCAGGAGGAGCAACAGCTGTGGTGTCCGTGCTGTTCAAGCTGAAAGCAACAACACCGAATGCATCAGTTAGTCCAGTTAGAACAAGTTGATCTGCATCAGTCTTTGTTAAATCTGCTGGAAGAACAGGTGATGCAACTCCCAGGTTGCTAAAGAAACCTGCTGAAACTTTTGCTGTTGATCCTGAGTTAGCAAGGTTGATGCGAACAGTTACAGGCTGGTTTCTTGCATATGAGCCATCGCCCTTTAGAGCCTGGAAGGCAATAACTTGCTTAGATGCAATTGGAGCAAAAGTAGTAAGTCTGCCCTCTGTCTCAACTGCGTTAGCAGCTCCTGTTGGAGTTTCGGTAACTCTCAAGGTTGGAGCAAGTAGAGAGATGCTTGCATCTGTTGCAGTGAAGTCAAGACCTTCAGAGTTGAAGTAGTGAAGTTCCACGAAGTCAGCTGAGTCTGTCTTCTCACCTGTGATTGAAGGCAAGAACTGGCTGTAGCAGTCAGTTGTTGGATCAGCGTTTCTGTCGTTTGGAGTATCTGAAGTCATGTTTGCTGGAGCATCCGGCAATAGACCACCGTAAGCTTCACAGTCATCTGGTGACTGAACAACGAAGTTCACAATTCCATTGGCGTCTGTAGTGCCAATGATGTTTGCTCCGTCAGATGCGTTAGATGGAGCTGGTCTTGCCTTGATTCCGTTTACCTTAACGTTTGCGTTTGAGTTTGAGTAACCCTTGTTAGCACGAAGGGTAACTCTGGTGTTAGCCATTGGAACACCTGTTGGTGTGGTGGCTTGGAAAACTAGGTTGGTGCGAAGACCGAAAGGAACGTAGGTCTGGAAGAAGCGCAAACCAACACCAAACCAGTCACAGTCCATGGTGAACTGCGACTCAAAGTCGTAGCGACGGATAGCGTTGTCATCTGTCAACAGTGGGCTGATTAGTCGAAGATTGTTCTTTGGCTTGTCGTTGCTTGCCTGGTTCTCAACTGGGTAAGGGCAGGCAGCTGCATTAGCAGGGGCTGAAATTGCGCCAACGCCAACTAGAGATAGTAGGGCTGTTGATGCGAAAGCAACGATTTTTTTAGTCTTGAGACTCATTTTGGTAATCCTTCATCTTGGTCGGAATGTGTGACCGAAGGATATGGAATTGAGTAGGTGCGTCAAACTCCAAGATCTTTCGGAGTGCGCACACACTTCCTATAAGCAGGTTATCTCGAAGAAACAGTTCGTGAAAGCGGTTTCGCGGGTAGTTACCAATTTGTTATCTAAGCACTGCCTCTAATAATCAGCTCCGTGCTCGTGATGATTGGCTGGACATCTTCGCCATTTAGCTGGGCGATCATTAGGGTTCCTGCAGCCTCACCTAGAGCCACTACATCCTGGCGAACAGTGGTTAGTGCTGGCCTTGTGGTTTGAGCGATAAGAGCATCATCGAAGCCAACCACCTTGACCTCTTCAGGAACTAGCTTGCCCATATCTTGAAGCACTGTGACCGCTCCTGCAGCCATTAGGTCATTACTCGCAAAGATGCCATCGATGTCTGGGTGTTGCTCTAAAAGTTTTCTGGTGTGATCCATGCCGCTGGCTAGGGAATAATCTCCCTCACAGACAAGCCCCTTAGCTGGGACTCTTCCTGTTTCTCTAAACGCTTGGAGGTAGCCATCAAGACGTTGCTTCGCGGCTGTAGTTCCGATATCCCCTGTGATGATGGCGATCTTTTCACAGCCCTGATTGATGAGGTGCTTGGTTCCGGTATATGCGCCACCAAAGTTATCAGTGTCAACGAAAGGTATGTCCAAGCTTGAGTGTGGGGTGCCAGTAATTACCATTGGCAGACCTGTTTTCTTTAGGTTGTTTACCAAGGCATCGCTGTGCAGGACGAAGAAGATAGCTCCATCAACCTCACCTGACTTGAGGTAATGGGCAACTCCACCATCTACTGATCCGACAGGTGAAACCATAAGAACTGTGTGAAGGCCATTCTCAGAGAGAATGCGGCTTACTCCTGAGGTAACTGTTCCCCAGAATGGGTCGCTGAATACTGATAGGTCATCGTCAATAACAACTGCGATAAGACCTGATCTGCCTGAGGCTAGGGCTGACGCAACTCTGTTCTTCCGATAGCCAAGCTTGTCAACGGCTTCATGAACTCTCTTGGCTCTGTCCGGGTGAACGCTCTCATCGCCATTTAGTACGCGGGAGACAGTAGCTTCAGAAACGCCTGCTTCTTTGGCGATGACTGTATAAGTGGGGCGAGGAGCAGGAACCATCCTTACAACCTCCCTTGAGCTATGCCTCTACTTTTTAGTGAGGACTTCTAAGGACTTACCATTTGTCGCAATAACTTTACTGTAAACCTTTCCAGAAAGTTTCACGATTCGCTGTAATGTTTCAAAATTGACATAAACGATACCAAATCGTTTCGCGTAGCCTTCAGCCCATTCGAAATTATCTAGTAGCGACCAGTAGTAGTAGCTCTTTACGGGAACACCCTGATCGATTGCATCGCTCACGGCAACCAGGTGGTTCACTAGGTAGTCAACACGACGTTCGTCGTTGACTTCTCCCTTGTCATCTGGACCATCACCATAGGCAACACCATTCTCGGTGATTGCAATGTCTTCTATCTCTGGCCAGTCCTTGTTGATGCGAACTAGAAGATCAGTTAGACCGGTTGGGGTGATTGGCCAGCCCATGTCAGTGTGAGGAGCTGGGGATGTGCCATCTGAGTTGATTGGGAATGCGAAGGTTCCCTCGTTCTTCTCAACCTGCTCTGCAGTAGGAGTATTAAGGAAAGAGTCTGAGTAGTAGTTGATTCCTAAGAACTCACTATCAATCTTTAGTGCTTCCATGTCCCCTGGCTTTACAACCTTAGAAAGCTTGTCGCCATAAAGTTCAACTAGGTTCGAAGGATATGTTCCGTGCAGCTGAGCATCCATCCACCACTTGTTGATGTTTGAGTCCCAGTAGTTACGAAGTTCTTGTAATTCTGGGTTGTTCTCATCGTCAATGCGGTAGTTAGTCATGTTCAAAGTAATACCGCTGCGTATTTCTGGACGAACTGCACGAAGGGCACGAGTTGCTTCAGCGTGAGCAAGAGCTGTGTGGTGAGCAGCTGCAACTGCACTTTCTAGATCCTTAACTCCAGGGGCATGCACTCCTACGAAGTGACCTAGCCAGGTTACACACCAAGGCTCGTTGATAGTGATCCAGTTAGCAACACGATCACCAAAGCTTTCCGCAGCAACAGTTGCATAATCAGCAAACTCAGAAACGATATCTCTGTTCGCCCAACCACCTTTGTCTTGAAGAACCTGAGGCAAGTCCCAGTGATACAAAGTTGCAGTTGGTTGAATACCAGCTTCTAGTAGTCCATCGATTAGACGGTCATAGAAATCAATTCCGTGCTTGTTTGTTGCACCTGTTCCATTAGGAATAATTCTTGGCCAGGCAAGACTGAAGCGATATGACTGAATGCCCATATCTTTCATGATCTTGATGTCTTCTGGGTAGCGGTGGTAGTGATCACAGGCAACATCACCGGTGTCACCGTTAACTACTTTGCCTGGAGTCTTTGAGAAAGTGTCCCAGATGCTGGCAGATCTTCCACCATCGTCAAAGCCACCTTCGATTTGATATGAGGCGGTAGCTGTGCCCCAGTTGAAATCTTCTGGAAAACTCATGATTAACCCTTCACCGCTCCATCCATAACACCGCGGACGAGACGTCTACCCACAAAGATAAACAATATCAGAAGCGGTGCAGTCGATAGGAACGCACCACCCATGTTCAACGCGTAGTCAATTGCATAACTACTCTTCAATTGGTTCACAGCAACTTGAGCTGTGAAATTCTCTGGAGTATTTAATACAAGCAATGGCCAGAGGAAGTCGTTCCAAGTTGCTAGGAATGAGAACAGGCCAAGCACGAATGCGCTCTGAGAAATAATCGGAACAACAATGCTCCAGTAAGCACGGAATACTCCAGCACCATCGATGCTCGCAGCTTCTAACAATTCGTTAGGAACCTGAGCATCAATAACCTGTCGCATCCAGAACACACCGAAGGCTGTTACCAGAGCCGGAATGATCAGAGCACCAAGTGTGTCAATCAAACCTAAGTTTCCCATCAGCATGAACAGAGGAATAATTCCAAGCTGGCTTGGAAGCATCATGGTCAAGATAACAAACAAGACCATGAACTTTTGTCCTCTAAAGTTCAACTTCGCAAAAGCAAAACCAGCAATAGCTGAGAAGAACACTTGAGCAATAGCAACAACGGTTCCAACATAAACAGTGTTAAGAAGTGCCTGGTTGAACTGGGGAAGAGCTTCATAGACGTTGCTAACAACAGTAAAGAAACGAGGACCTGGAACTAGTGTCGGTGGAATCTTGCTGATCTCATCTGTTCCATTAGATGCAACAATAAACATCCAGTAGAACGGGAATAGAGATAGGAAGGTAACAATACCCAGGGCAATATATCCGCCTATGCCCATGCGCTGCCATCTTGGCTTTCTCTTGCGCTTTGGCTTAGGTCTTGTTTGTTCTAACACTTCTGCACTACTCATCGTCCATCACCTGCAATCTTGCGTGTGATGAAGAAGTTGATGACAGAAACAATTGCAACAATGACCGTGATCATGATTCCAATAGCTGCTGCATAACCCCACTTATAAGCAACGAATGCTTGCTCGAACAGGAACAGTGTCAAAGTTGAGAACTGACCTGAGTCACCACCGTTGAATGAACCACCTAGAATCAAAGGCTCAGCAAACACCTGCAAACCACCAATAGTTCCAACGATTAGAACGAAGGTGATGGTGTTACGAAGGCTTGGCAGAGTTACATAGATGAACTGCTTGAACTTACCTGCACCATCAAGTGATGCAGATTCGTATAGCTCATTAGGAATAGCAAGCATCGCAGCCAAGAAGATTAGAGCGTTGTATCCGGTCCATCTCCAAACAATCATCGCTGCAATTGCTACGTGGCTTGAGGTGGTTCCCTGAACCCAGTCGATGTTCTCAACACCAAAGAGTCCAAGAACAAAGTTGACCATTCCGAAGTCTCTACCAAAGAGCTGTCCGAAAACAATTGCAATGGCAAGAACAGAAGTGATGTTTGGAACAAGAAGAATAGTTCTAAAGAAGGTTGAACCTCTTAGTGCTGGGTTATGCAGCACCGCAGCTAAACCAATCGACATGATCAACATTGGGATAGTTGATAACAACCAAATATCCAGAGTGTTGACTAATGCATTCCAGAACCTGGTGTCGACAAATAGTTCGTTGAAGTTAGCGAGACCAATAAATTCTTGAGTTCCCAAAGCATCCCAGTTAAAGAATGCGATGTAGATCGAGTAAATAATTGGTGCTAAACCAAAGATAAGGAACATCACAAAGAACGGTGCCGTGAACATATAACCCCAGCGACCATTTAGAGAAGGAACAGCGTTAGGGTTGTTCACTTTTCTTGGTTGCTTTGCGGGCTTCCACGGTGAAGGTGGTTTGCTCGCACGAGCTTTGACCACAGTTGTCTGTGACATTACTTATCTCTCTTTAGTTACTATTTACACTTACCAGCTGCAGCTATACCGGTGTTGAACGCTTTAGTGGCATTCTTTTCTTTACCGTTAGCAACAAGTGAGATTGCAGATCCCATAGCCATGTCGATGCAGCGCTGAAGCTTACCTTCGAAGATTGGCTTTAGCTTCTTCACTCCTCTTGAGTAAATCTGACCAACAGGAGCGTTGTTGAAGAATGGATCCTTGTCAACAGTGATTGCCTTGTTTGTGTAAAGAGAAGGAGTTGAAGGGAATAGACCATACATTTGGAAAACCTTCAACTGCTGGGCAGGTGCTAGGTACCATGAAATGAAGTTCCAAGCTTCTTGCTGGTTCTTTGAACCCTTAGGAATTGTTAGCTGGCTTCCACCCATGTTTCCACCACCACCAGGAACGCTTGCAATGTCCCACTTACCCTTGGTAGTTGGAGCCTGTCCCTTGATGTAGCTTGTCATCCATGCTGGAGCTAGCATCGCTGCGAAAGTTCCCTTAGTCATACCAACGTTCCAGTCAGAGGAGAACTGACCGATACGAGTTCCGATCTTTGCGTTGCTTGCTGCAACGGTTGTGTCGAAAGCTAGCTTGACCTGCTTGTTGGTCTTGAAAATCAACTGACCCTGGTCAGTACCGTTGTTTCTGTAGTACTTCTCAGTTCCCTGGTTCATAACCGCTGGGTAGATGGTTCCTACGTTGTCCAAGAATCCAACGTTAGCTTTTCTTTGAGCTGGAGTTAGCTTGGCAACATACTTCTTTCCAAATTCGATGAATTTAGGCCATGTGTTCCAAGCCTTGCTCACTGCATCTCTTGTGTATGGCAATCCAGCCTTCTTGAAAAGGTCCCAACGGTAAGCAACTTCTAGGCCTCCAACGTCAGTCGGGATACCAATTACAGAGTCGTTGTAACCAACACCGTGCTCCCAACGCCAAGGAAGGTAGTCCTTCTTGATGTCGTTAGCGCTCTTGTTGTCCTTGTTTCTTAGGCTACGAAGGTCAACGAAACACTGTGGGTATGAACGCCAGAAACCTGAGTATGAAATTTCAACAGCAGCAATGTCTGGGTTACCCGCTCCACCAGCAGCACACTGGGTGAATAGACCTGTTCCGTTTAGAGCGTCAAGATCTGACTTCTTAATGCTTAGTTTTACGTCTGGACGAAGCTTTCTGTAGTCAGCAACTAGGGCTGGCTGAATGACGTCACCGAATGTGTTAACAGTCAAAACGATGCAGCCGTTACCTGAGACTGTCGCCTTTGTGCAGTCGATGTTGGCAGCTGCCGGGGAAATGAAACCTAGAACACCCATTGTAAGAGTGGCGCTGGCTAGAAGAGCCGCGGCTTTGATTGACATTGACTTGCTTGACATTACGTTTCTCCTAGTGAGTTGTTGCCTCCCCATCTAGCTGTTGTGCGACAGCTATTTGGGGAGGCCTACGTCCTCGATAATAAGGTTTGTAGTAAACTGCGAAAGCGGTTTCACAGTAATACAAGTTAAGCGTGAAAGCGGTTTCTCGGCAATCTGAGAAAGCGTTATCAGGCCAACTGTTACCAAAAAGTAATCATTCTTGGTGCTACTTCCCAGCCAAGACGTCTTTCATAGGAGCAGAAGAGGTAACCCGTGAAGAAACACATCCGCACCAGAGTTTTAGCAACTGCAGTAGCAGTTATGTCCTTGTCCCTAGGGTCAATCAGTGCCCAGGCAACTGCGCCGGCACCCGTGGCTAGCAAGCCAGTCAAGGACAGGATCCTATGGGCTCAATACTTTGGTGAAAAAGCTAGAACCCCTGTTGATAGAAGATTCTGGAGCTACGACATTGGTTGGGGCTATGGCTGGGGTAATAACGAGAAGCAGTATTACACCAACAAGAGAGAGAACATCTCAACTAACGGCAATGGCCAGTTAGTAATTAGTGCTATCAAGCTTGATGAAAATAATGAAGAGCACATGTCTTACCGCTGCTTCCAGTACCAAGACTGCCTTTACTCAAGTGCGAAGATTGTGACTCGCGGAAAACTTGGATTCCAATACGGCAGCATCTCTGCTCGCATCAAGACTGTTGAAGGTGTTGGCATGTGGCCAGCTTTCTGGATGCTAGGTGTGCCTCGTCCATCATGTGATGGTTGGCCATCATGTGGAGAGATTGACATCATGGAGACAAGAGGATCAGATCCATTCGTATCTATTTCAAGCTTGCACGGCCCTGGTTACTCAGGTGGAAGTGCTCTAAGCAGTTACTTCTCAGCAGGTAACGATCCCCTAAGTGATGCTTACCACGTTTACCGTGTTGACTGGCTACCGAACTCAATCAAGTTCTACCTAGATGGAAAACTTGTTGGTGCACACAGAAAGAGCACAATCGCTCCTAAGGATTGGGTATTCAACGCTGAGTTCTATTTGATCTTGAACCTTGCTACCGGAGGTAACTTCGATGGTGGTGCACTTGATGAAACCATCGAAAGAAGATCAATCATGATCGACTGGATTCAATACAGGACTCTTAACGGAGTCGGTAAGTTAACCAGAAAGCGCTAACGAAGCTCTAAGTCATCGAGGGTGACGGCTGTGAAATATTTATAG
>JBILRF010000007.1:0-51093 GCA_044372795.1 Rhodoluna sp.
CAAATAGGATGAAACGCTTGCGGACTACTAGTAAATATTCGTTAAATCTCAAAAGAACCCCTAAATCTGGTTAGGGTTCTAAACTAGCCGATATTGGCTCATTTTGGGGGTTTTCGGCCAAAACTGGCTTTTTTAGCCCAGATTACGTTTTGGTTAATAAAAGTGTTGATTTTGTTGGTTTCTGGGGGTTAAGTCCTATAAACTTACTCGGTACATACCTGAATAAGAGGAATTATGAAAAAGTCACTTCTAGCTATCTCTGCAGTTGCAGTTCTGTCTATCGGATCTGTCGCTCCTGCAATGGCATACCCAGCTGGTCAAGCACCGACACTAAGTCTTTCATCTGTTAGCCGCCTAACTCCTGGTGACAACGTCTCTGTTGTTGTTGCTCGTGTAAAGAGTGCATGTACTGTTTCTCTTTCATGGGTATCAGGTAGCGGTGCTACTACATCAGCAACTGTTGGTAGCAGAGGTAGAACTCCTGTTATGACAATTGCTACTCCTTCTACTGCAGGAACTTACACTCTTACAACAAACCAGATCTCATCAACTTGTTCAGGTGGATCTGCAGTTACTCTTTCTCGTGCGATCACAGTTGGAAAGGTTGCAAGCGTTGTTTCTAAGCTAAGAACAACTAGCGGTTTCGTTTCAAAGAACCCAACAGTTTCTATTTCAGGAACAGTTAAGTCAGGTTCAGTAGCAGTTGCTAGCAAGACCGTCTCAGTTTCTCTAAGACTTGGTGGTAGCGAAGTAAAGACTGTAACTGCAACCACTAACGGTTCAGGTGCATTCACTGCCAACTTCACTGGAACTACATACACTGCAGGTTCATACACTGCTGTTGTTTCTTTCGCAGCTGATGCAACATACGGCGCAAGAAGCGTAACAACTGCGGTTCTAAAACTTAGATAATTTCTAAGGTTTTGCAACTTTCAAACAATAAACGAAATGCCATCACTCTTGCAGTGGTGGCATTAGTTTTATGTATTCTCTACGCAGTCATTCGTGTTGTGTTAATGGTTGTTTCTCTCCAGGGCACACTTGGTGAAGTTGACAACCTTAGAGCTGCTGCTCAAAACAAAGATCTTGCTGCACTTAGCGTAAGCATTGGTAAGGCTGCTGATGCTATTGAGATGGCTGATGCTTCAGCTAAAGATCCTCTAGTTCAGTTGTTCTCTAACACTCCAATTGTTGGCAATGACATCAAGGCAGCTTCTATTGTTGCTTCAGATGGTCGCATGGTGCTCTTAGCGGCTGAAGAAGTGTCTTTGGTTGCTTCTCAACTTCTCAAGGCAGACATTGGTAAGAAGCCTCTTACAGACAGCACTCTTGTTGCTTCTTTGCGTGATGGCATGAGCCAGCTTGATTCTGCTGTTCAAAATCTGAACACCCGTCTTAAAGGTGTTGATGAAACTCAACTGCACTTTGGCTTAGATGAACGAATTAAATCAGCCAAAGAAACTGTTTCTGCTTTTGCTACAGCAACTTCAAGACTTACTCCCCTAGTTCAAGTTGGCACTACTGTTCTAGAACAGACCGGTAAGAAGCGTTGGTTCGTTTCTATCCAGAACCTAGCTGAGCTTCGTGGTACCGGTGGTATCAATGGTGGGTTTGCAGTTATTACAACCGACAACGGCAAGCTAAAGCTTGAGAAGTATGGTTCAAATAAGGTTTTGCTAAATTCTGGGCGTATTGATTTCTCAAGTTACCCTGAGGAACTAAGAGATCTATGGGGTGTTGATTTCTCTGACTGGAGAGATATCAATGCTTCAGCTCACGCACCTTACGGTGCGCAGCTATTTGCTGAAGGTTGGGAGCAGCTAAGTGGTAACAAGGTTGATGGTGTTATCTACATTGGCCAAGGTATTGTTAGTCAGATCTCTGGTGCTATTGGGCCTATTGAGACTCGTGGTGTGACTGTAGATAAAGACAACGCTATTGATTTCTTTGCTAAAGATATCTATGCACGTTTCACTAAAGTCAAAGACAAAGATGATGTTGTTGGTGAGCTAGCTAAGCAGATGTTCCAGAAGCTTCTCTCTGGCAAGGTGAGTGGTTCTGGTTTATTTGCTGCAGCTGCAGCTGATAACACTGGTGATCGTCTAATGGCTTGGTCAAGAGATAAGAGCACCCAGCAGATCTTTAGTAAATACAAGGTTGCCGGTGAAGTTCCTACTGGCTTTGGCCCTAACGTTCTAGTTACCCTGAATAATGCTGGTGGTAACAAGCTAGATGCTTACACAACAGTTAAGGCAGATTACCTACTTGGTATTTGTAATGTTGATACCTTTACCGGTTACCAGGGGCGTAAGAGCAGAGTGACTATTGAAGTTACTAACAGCGCCCCTAAGGGTCTTCCTGCCTATGTTGATATGAGACTTGATGACAACTTCGGTGAGCCTAGGCCTAAGGGTTCTAACCGTAACCTGGTCACTGTTTATGGTCCTGTTGGTTCTGAGGCTGAGAGCTTGACTGTTGATGGGGTTGAAGATTTTGCTATCAACGGTATGGATAGAAACAGGCCACTATGGATCTTTGATCTGGAGATGCTTGCAGGAACTACCAGAACTATTGTTTTGGAATTAGTTGAGCCAATCAACGATGACAACATGGAGCCAGTTCCTAGTAAGCAGGTCCTTACAGGTCCTGTGATGCTAAATGCCCCTACTTTGAGTACTTCCTCAAACGGGCAATGCTCTTTGAAATAAGAATTCCTATTAGCCCACCTAAGGCGTTGCATGCAACGTCGTTGATGGTTGCGTATCTATCTGGCAAGAAGAGTCTTTGAGAGCCTTCGGCTACCAATGAGACGAGGATTGGGATTAGTACTAGGACCCAGGTTCTAGTCCTCTGGGCAAATATCACTAGGAAGATGCCCAGTGGAATGTATAGCAATACATTGGCTATGGCTTCTAGCTCGTTGTATTGGATCCAGTTGAGCCAAGAGATATTGCTTGTGAAGATAAGAACTTCGCTTGTGATCTTGGCTAGCAGTCCTTCGCCATCTACTGGCTTAGGCCAAAGCGTTGTTCCAACTAGAACAATGAGGTAACTCAGGAGAGCTGTAACTGCGAGGGGTTTCCTCAATGTGTCCGCCTTGGTGTTTTCAACTTGACGAAAGTTGTTATTAGACCTAAAGTTTATGACATGACTAACCGCGCTATTTCAAACACCATGTCGGAGGCGACTTCAATGCGCCCTGTCATGATGAGCGTTGTTATGTGTATGCGAATGTGTCGCTAACTCTTAGAGCCGGCTAAGCCCTCTTTCTAAACCAGAGTTACGACACCAACACCCCAGCAAAAAGCCTTATTAGGCATACCCCCTATTCGCATACACAACCCAAAGGATGTAGAAAATGACAATCGCAGTAAACCCATTTGTTAGAACAGAAGAAACCGAGACTGAAGCTAGAGGCTTTGCTCTATACGTAGGCATTGATGAGGCTACCGCCTCGGCTAATGGCATATCTCTAGGAGCCATTGTTGCTGCTCTTAGAAACACTTTAGAAGAGATAGCTCCTGGTCTTTCGGCAGAGACTTTTGCCTCTGTTGCCTTGGCTAAGAAGGGATCTGGAGGGCGAGGCGTTGATGTTGTTAGAGCAGCACTATCTGACCCTAGAGCTCTAGAGCGTTTGATTGGACGAGAGACCGAGAAGGCAGCTGAAGGTGTTGTTATTGATTTGCAGAGAAGAAAAGTCTTTATTGATGGAGTCAAGGCTGATCTAACTGGCAAAGAGTTTTGCTTGCTTGAATACCTTATTAAGCACCAAGGAATAACAATTTCCAGAGATGAATTGAAAAAGGCGCTTTGGAATTGCGAAGGTGGCTCAGAGGTTTTCGGTAGGACCATAGACGTTCACGTTAGAAGACTACGAGCAGGCCTTGTTGGCAATGAAGACATTGTTAGAACTATTCGCGGTGAAGGTTACCGTTTTGACAAGCACCCAGATGTTCTGATTGAGGGCATATAAAAAGTAGGCTTTGGTTATGCCTGAATCCCTTCCCTACGAGGAGTTACTCTCCACACTTACTGATGAGAGTTTCAATCTTGTTGATCGTGGAGTAGCAATGCCGATCATTGTTATTGATGGTCGAGCTGGTGCAGGTAAATCAACTCTTGCTCTTGATTTGCAGAATGAACTTTTTAGAGCTGGTGAATCTATGCCTAGGGTGATCCACATGGATGACTTGTATGAGGGCTGGAATGGTTTGGCTCTAGGAGCTGAGTATCTGCAAAGAGTTGTTCTTGGTCCTTTGCTTAGTACTGGTTCTTCTTCCTGGCAGGAATACAACTGGGAGTTAGAGCAAAGAGATCGCTGGAGAGAGTTCTCCGGTGGAACGCCTTTGATTATTGAAGGCTGTGGTTCTTTGAACAGATACACCAGCACTGTGGCTCATCTAACTGTCTGGTTAGATGTTTCGGTTGAGGTTAGAAAACAGCGTTGGTTAGAGCGTGATGGCCATATCTTTGATCAGTACTTTGATATGTGGGCCGCTCAAGAACTGGACTTTATTGCTAGAGAGAAATCCCCTGAGTTTGCTAACTACGGTTTAGCTAGCTCTTCTGTTTAGTATCCAGATTCTAAGACCAGCAATAATGCTGGCTGAAATAAAGATTCCTGCAATTAGGTAAGAGGCATTCTTCACTAGCGGAATACTTGCTGAGAAGTATCCAGCCATAGTTAGTCCCACTCCCCAGGCTAAAGCGCCAACTAGGTTGGCGCTAAAGAACTTGTAGTAGTTCATCTTGGCAATACCTGCAACAACTGGAACAAACACTCTTGCCCATGGTATGAAGCGAGCAATTACTACTGCCCACCATCCCCAGGCAAGGAAGAGAGCTTCGCTTTTCTCTATTCCCTTTTGGATCCACTTACCCTTGCGCTTATCAAGATATGGTCTGCCATAGTGACGTCCTAGGGTGAAGCCAACCTGATCGCCTAACCAGGCTGCAATTCCAACACCTGTTGCCATCACAACGATGTTTACATCGTCAGCGTGAGCTGCTGCTATTAGGCCAGCTGCAAAAACTAGAGAGTCTCCAGTGATGAAAGGTATGAAGGCTCCGATTAGTAAACCGGTACCTGCAAAGACTAAGCCCCAAACAACTAGGTAGAAAAGAGTGGCTCCAAGGGATGGGAACCAGTCTGCGATTTCTTGTGCTATTGAAGTGTGAAATATTGTTGGCAATTACGGCTTTCCGTACAACATGATCTCATCAAGGCTTAGGCGAACTCTAGGAGCTATTTCACGTTCGTAAGCTGGGCCTTCAAGTTGTTCTGCTGGTGCAACTTTTCCAACAGCGATAACCACTAGCACTTCGTGGTTGTCATCAAGGTTAAGCATTGAGTGAATCTCATCGTGCACAATGCCACCGATGTGGTGGGTGTGTAAACCTAGTTCTTGAGCCTGAACAACCATTAGAGATGCGGCTAGACCTGCATCGTATTTTCTACCAGTGATCTCTTTGCCATCTGGCAGAGCTTTCTGAACTGCAACAACAATAAGAGCTGAAGCATCAGGAGCCCAGGACTGGTTGAAGCCGGTAAGACCTTTTTCGCAAAGGTCTTTGTGCAAATCATCGTTGCGGCTAACAAAGGCAAATCTCCATGGCTGGAGGTTGTTAGCTGATGGTGCCCAGCGTCCTGCTTCAAGAATAGATAGTGCTTCGTGCTGAGTTAGCAGATACTCTCTGTTGAAAGATCTAGGGCTCCAGCGTTCAGCTAGGGCAGGGGCAATAGGGGCAGCAGTGATTGCTATTTTGTTTGGTTGCATGCCCTCTAGTCTAAACCCCTAGGGCTTTAGCCAGAGCCTTCAGAATGCCATTCACATCTTCTTCTCTGGTATCCCAAGCACACATCCAGCGAACCTGACCAATATTGTGATCCCAGAGATAGAACCAGTACTCTTTCTGGATTTCTTCAATGATTTCCATCGGCAGGATTGGGAAGACAGCGTTAGCTTGGGTTGGGTTAGGAACACTTACTCGGCCATTAGATTTAGCTGCTAATTCTCTAACTCCCGCATCTAGGGCTTTAGCCATAGCGTTAGCGTGCTTGGCGCTATTGATGGCTAGGTCATCTTTTAGAAGACCAATTAGTTGAGCGCTAACAAATCTCATCTTGCTAGGTAACTGCATAGATGTTTTTCTTAGGAAAGGAATGCTGTGAGCAAGGGTTTCTGAGTTGATCACAACTACTGCTTCAGCAGCTAGGGCGCCAATCTTGGTTCCACCAAAGCTAACTAGATCAACACCTGCATCGGTAGTGAACTCTTTGAAGCTGGCGTTTAGAGCAGCCGCTGCGTTTGAGAGTCTTGCTCCATCCATGTGTAGTTTGAGGTTATTCTCATGAGCAAAATCAGCTAGGGCTTTGATCTCAGGTATTGAGTAAAGAGTTCCCATCTCTGTGGTTTGGGTGATGCTGATTACTGCCACCTGAGATCTGTGCACAGAACCGATATCAAACAGGTGAGGCTTAATAAGTTCTGGGGTTAGTTTGCCGTCAGGGGTTGGCACTGTCCAGAGCTTGATGCCTGCCATCTTTTCTGGCGCGCCACCCTCATCGCTGTTTATATGAGCTGTTTCAGCACAGATCACTGACTCCCAGCGCTTTAGGACTGAGGAAAGGGCTATAACGTTTGATCCAGTGCCATTAAAGACAGGGAAAACTTCTGCTTTAGGGCCAAAGTTCTCCTTGAAGATTGCCTTGAGCTCTTGGGTGACGTAGTCATCGCCATAAGCCTTCTCATGGCCTTCATTGACGCTCTGCATAACCTCAAACAGGCTTGGATGAACTCCTGCGTAGTTGTCGCTAGCGAATCCTCGCCAAACCTTGCGGTCTTCTAGGGCCATTTGGAGCCTCTTTCTTCTTGTTCTACCCTCTATCTTGCCCTAAAGTACTATTCGTATAAGTGAACAGTTAACATGTTTAATAATGTACGCCTGAGAGAATGTGTCTAGACGAAAGGTGGGAACATGTCTCAATATCAAAGGTCTGTTTTAGTAGTTGAAGACGAGCCCTTCATCAGGGCTCTAGTCTCAGACAAGCTAACCAACGATGGCTTTAGAGTCCAGGTCGCATCTTCAGCACGCGAGGCGAGAAAGATCACAGACTTCGAAGACATCGATGTTGTGATTATTGATATCGACCTTGGCGCAGGCCCTAACGGTCTTGACTTTGCAGTGGCTATTGACAAACTGCACCCAGAAATGGCTCTAGTTTTCCTAACCCACGTAGCAGAACCAAAGCTGTTTGGCTTTGATGTTAAGTCTGTTCCTAAAAACGCTGCTTACTTACTCAAGAGCCGACTTTCAGATCCTGGCATCTTGAACCAAGCTATTGAGGCAGCTCTTCGAGACAAAGTTGGTGACGAGTTTAGAGATGACCTAAACCCTTCACACTCACTAGTGAATGTTTCAAGAACTCAGTTCGAAGTTCTAAGAATGATTGCTAAAGGTTATTCAAACCAGCAGATCGCTCAAGAGCGTGGAACAACACTTCGTGCTGTTGAGAACCTAGTTAATCGAGCAGTTGCAGCTGCTGGCATTGATGTTGAATCAAAGACCAGTGCGAGAGTTTTAGCTGTTCGTGAATTTGTGAAAGCTGCTGGTTTACCAGAATAAAGAATCTGGATCTATTGAAGCTTCTTTGAGTTGCTCATAATCCAAAATCAAACAATCAATACCTCGATCTTCAGCAAGAGTTCTTGCTTGAGGTTTAATCTCTTGAGCTGCAAAGATTCCTCTAACCGGAGCAATAGCGGCATCTCTGTTCATAAGTTCTAGATATCTGGTTAGTTGTTCAACGCCATCTATTTCACCGCGACGTTTAATTTCAATGGCAACACTTTGACCATTTGAATCTTTAGCCAAGATATCAACTGGTCCTATCGGAGTCATATATTCTCTTCGAACTAGTTGTGCTCCTTGACCGATTATTTCTATCTGAGCTGCCATTAGTTCTTGCAGGTGAGCTTCAACGCCGTCTTTGACAAGCCCTGGGTCTTTGCCTAGTTCATGGTTGATGTCGGTGTGTATCTCAAAGATCTGAATCCAGAGTATGTCTGCGGTCTTAGCTTGACTTACTCGCCATATCGCTTTGATTCCATTATTCAGTTGCTCTTGATCTGGTTCATGCTCTGAGTAATTGCAAGGTGGGTTCATCCAGTTCAAAGGCTTATATGAGCCTGTTTCACTGTGAATGAGGATGCTGCCATCACCTTTAAGCATTAGTAGTCTTCTGGCTTTAGGTAGGTGGGCTGTAAGCCTGCCAGCGTAGTCAACTGAACAGTCAGCAATAACTAGACGCATGGTTACCTTTTAGAAATCTTCTCTTCAAGTTGGTCTAGGCGTTGGATTAGGTGAGCCAAAGATTCATCCTGGTGATCTAAATGTTTTTGAATCTTTACGGCTTCATCTAAAACAGCTGCTGCATCTTCGTAGGTTAGTACTGCTCTTCTTTCAGCAGCTGCTGCTTGAATGTTCTGCCCGACAATAATGATTGGCAAAAGAACTAGCTGTAAGAAGGTTTGCGCAATCCAAGCCACAATCAAAACTGGGTCACCGGTCATGATTACTGCTGGAAGGCTAACCAGAGTGAGAGCAAAGAAAATGTAGGCTGCCCACATCGTGCCAACTCGTTTGGTGATTCCAAGCCCTAGTTTTTGGTTAAAGGTTTTAGGTCCTGCTTGAGTTAAGACAGTTTCAGCATTAGGTTCTCTGTGCTTCTTACGAGCAGAGATGTGTGGATGTGGTTCGTAGTCAAATTTTGCTTTAGGGGCAGCTTTAGACATTAGGACTCGATTTCTAGCTTCATCCCAACAGGTGCAGTTGTCACTGCTCTAACTTGAACTCGAATAACTGAGTGACCTAGTTGCTCTTCAACTTTCTGCTTCAAAGCAGCAGGTTCAATCTCCACGTAGTCGGTTGAAAGGCTAAATTTCTGGTTCACTCTTTGTGGCAGAACCTTAGGGTGATCAACTACATACACAGCTACGGCTAGAAGAGTTGCATACAGGGTCTGAACAGGTAGATCGTAGGCAGGAAGACCTAGGGTTAGGCCCATAGCTAGGGCTACTAGAAGGTAAACAATCTCTGTCCAACCCAATGTGGTTGATCTGAGCCTAAAGATGGAGATAACGCTAAACAGGGCAAAACCCACACCGATAGAGATGGTGAACGTTCCTAGGGCCCCGCCTAGGACGAAAAGGGTGATGTTGATGAGGCATATGGCCACAAAGACGTCTCTGCGCTTGTGTCGTCTATAAAAGAGCACATAGGAGATGATGTACAGCAAAACTAGGTTAATGCTGAGAGTGGCTAGAAGTAATGGGTAATCGATAGGGGTCACAAAGATAGACTAGCCTACATGCTTATGAACAAGCGCCTTAGAAGAGCCATAGCGGGCACCACAGCCCTAGTTTTAGGCTCTGTCCTGCTAGTGAGCCCAGCACAAGCTGCAAGCAACTTGAAGGCAACAGACTTCTATAACCCCCTCAAGATCCTTAGGGTTGATCTAGACCTCCCTCAGGCAACGGTGGACGCTCTGAGTAGCTCTAGGACCGCTAAGACCTATGTCCCTGGCACCATAACCATGTCTGTCGATGGTCGTAGCAGTGGAAGCCTTGAGATGGATGTTCGCCTTAAAGGATCCACTTCATTCTCAACTTTGATGAGAACCCCTAGCTTTAAGATCAAGTTCCCTTCAGGGCCGTCCGGTACCGGATACCTGGGTCTTAGAAGACTTACTCTGAACGCTCTGACTCAAGATGGCAGCAAGATTCATGAGTATGGAGCATATGCTCTGTTCAACGCCATGGGTGTTCCTGCTTCAAAAACTGGTTGGGCCAGAGTCTATGTAAATGGCGCAGACCGTGGTCTTTACATGAATGTTGAACAGCCTGATGAAAACTTTGCTGCGAAAAGATTTAAAGACATAACCCAACACATTTATGAAGGTGTTGCCCTCGAGGACTTTAAGCCAGGTAACGATGATGGCGATAACATCTCTGGCGCTTTCCCTGCTGACCATGGTTGGAAAGTAACTGCAAACAAGAATGATCTAACCAAGTTGATTTCTGTTGCTAATTACAAAGACCCAGCTAACTGGTACAAAGCACTGGATGGTGTTACTGATAGAACTGCTCTATTGAAGTTCATGGCTGTTGAAACTTTCTTAGGTCACTGGGATGGTTACACAGGACCAAATGTGAACAATTATTTCATTAGAAGTAGCACTCGAGGCAAGTTCACTTTTATTCCTTGGGGTGTTGACCAGACATTTGGCGAAAACAGAGCCACAACTAAAGATTTTGGTGACACCTTCATGACACCAATGCTTTCAAGAACATCCACTCACCCATGGCTTCCTAAAGAAACTGTTAGAGGCATGATGTATACCAAATGCATCGCTTATGTGCCATGCCGCGATGCTTACCTATCTCAGCTAAAAGCTGTTTCAGCTATGGCTACCAAGATGAAGCTTTCAACTTTAATGAAATCTGTTACCAATGTGATTAGACCAACACTGGCTGCTAGAAACAATTCAGATCAGATGGAAATCATTGCTTTGGAACAGGCAAGTGCTCTTAAGTTCATTACCACTAGGCAAAAGGAAGTTGCTGCCTTGGTAAAGAAATACAAAATTAAATAACACCAGCTAGCTGCATAGTCCAAACCAACATTCCAAAACCACCGATACGGTATACCCAGCGAAGCTTAGGGTTCATGATTGGTCGCTCTTCATCTTCCTTACCTTCACGACCAAACATTCCGAGTAGTCCAAGTAGGAATACCGGTATTGGTAGCAACATGAATAGGTACTGAGGATACTCCGGGTTGCCCTCAAGCCAGCCTGAGATTATTCCTGCGCTAAAGCTAGAAACAATCAGAGTTAGAGCAAGCCCTGGCACACCCTGAGGTAACACTCTCCAAAGCACTGGGAAGTTAGGGAATTTATCTTGGAACCAGCTCAGGATGTTAGGCAATATAAAGATGAAGCTACCAACCCATACCTGCCATACGTTACCCATAAATGCAGCTGTAACAAAGACAAAGATAAACAATCTCATGGTTGTTGAAATGTATTTCTGAATCTGAGATGTGCCAGGCACTTCAGTTGGGTTGATCGTATCTAAGCGCTTAGAGAATCCTCTGGCTGCTAACTCTTCAAGCAAGATGCGAATTGCAATCGCAATTGCAAGAGCAATCGAGAACTCAGTTGCATAGTTAGCAACAACCAGAGTTCTACCACCAAGAGCTGGAAGGGTAGCAACCATTGAAGAAACTGCCCAACTGATAAAGAAGGTTAATACCGCAAGGTCAACTAGTCGATCCCATAGATATGCAAAATTAGTTTCAAACTGTTTTCGAATAGCTCTGAAGGCAACACCAATTAGCACTGGACCAAAGCCAAGTAATAGAACACCCATCATTAATCTGACATCAGAGAGATCTTGGATGCCAAACATAATGAACATACCGATGGCATAAATCATTGTTGAAATCATGCCTGAGAAAGCATCAAACATACCAAGAACTGCAATAGCTAAGAACAGTTCCCAGCTAGGTGGCTTTAGTTCAACCGATGGTTGCATAAGTGCAACGGCAGCCAGCATGACACCTGTAATAGGAAGTGCTAGCCACATTGAACCAAAGATCGCTCGTAGATATGCTCCGTCGTTGACGACCTTAGAGATCACTGGTGAGAACTTAGCTAAGCGAAGAGTCAGATCATGGGTGAACACATCCAAGAAGGTAAGTGCCTTGAGTTTGAAGATAGGGATTTGATCTCCCCAACTAACCTTGGCCGTGGTGAAAGCTTCAACCTCTGAATCTAGGGTTGAGATTTCACCTTCACTTGAGTCGGTGTTCTGTGAGCTTGTGCTTGATGAAGAGGACGAGCTTGATGCTGAACTAGAGGCTGCTGGGGCTGCCGCTGCTCTAGCCGATGAACCTGCTGAGCTAGATGCAGCACCTGCTCCAGCACTAGCTACCGCACCTGCCACGGCACCGGCTACAGCACCTGCCACAACAACAGCAGTGCCAACAGCCTCTGCTGTTGCGGCAATAGCCTCAGGGGAACCTAGTGGGTCAAAGGGCTGGCTAGGGGCATTCTCGTCTGTCTGAGCCCCTGGCACAGCCTGATTAGGGTCAACAACCTGTGGCAAGCCATTAGGCCCGGCAATGCCTGCAAGGGTCAGATCTACCACCTGTGGGCTCAACAGAGTTTCTTCAGAAGTAATGGCTCTACTAAAGGAGCTGAGACCTTTACCGAAGCCTGCAGTCTTAGGCATAGACATGTTGGTGGCAACGTCCTTGCCGATAATAACTAATCGGATTTTGTATTCACCAAGTTTGGCAATGGTGAATTCAGCAGAGCTTGCGGCGTTACCAACAAATGCTGTTCTTCCTAATGACTGCCAAAGGTCTCCTGTTTGCATAAACGCAATAACATCTGAGCTGGCAGCTATTTCATCGCTGACATTTAGGCTAAGTCGAACCGCTGAACCAACTTCAATCTCCTCAGTTGAGCTGAGGCTAATCTGCTCATTCAGGTTTGCATTGGAAAGATCAGTCAACACAGTAACAGTTGGCGCTCCAGGTATTGCGGCATAGATGCCAGATTCCAAGATGGACTCTTGAGTTGCCGCATCCAACTCAGAAAATATTCTGGTTACCTGTCTTGGTTCAAGTTGATCAGGTAATTTTCCTGGGGTAATAGTTGTAGTGGTGGCTTTAGTTGACTGTTCAGAAAGTTCTGAAGTGAAAGCAGCGATAGGGCCTTTATTGCCTGCTGTGTCTGTTGCAGTTTCAGCATTAAGAGTTAGACCAAAAGTTCCATCGGTGCAGTTATCTAAAGCAACCTGGAAGTATCGAAGGCTACCGATGACATAGCCAACAGTGCAAAGCTTTGACGTGCCAAGTGCTGGAGTAAATGATTCTGGGGTTAGTCCTGTGACATCTTCGTCGAAGCGGACATCAAATACGTGCTTATCTGATTTCAAGCTGTCTGGTTGAATCACAATTGTTGGAACCGGTGGTTCCTGATCTGAGCTAGTTGAATTCGCAACGATAGCTGAGTTCACTTGAACAGATGGTCCAAATCTCGCATTGCTATTGGTAACCGAGTTAGCTTTCAAGGACAAGCCAATTGAGCCTGCTGTGCAGGATACAAGCGATACCCTGTACAGGTTTGCTTCCCCAGTAACAGTGCCAACAGCACAGCCTCTAGCAGTGCCAGCAGGGATAACGAAGTCCTCTTTGGTTAGGCCCTGAACATTCTCAGTGAACTCAACATCAAATACCTTCGTTGGTTGGGTCAGTGTTGCACTACTTAGAGTGATCTTGGCTTCAGGGAAACCAACAATTAGGACAGGTGAGGAGCTGACATCAAATACTGTTGCGGTGAGAATTCCGGTTAGTTTGGCTTTTGGATCGCTAGGTGAAACCTTAAAGAGGTAGACAAAAGGTGCTTTGGCAGGTCTTGGTGAAGTAAGAGTTGTCTTTAGGGGCTGCCAGCTGGCAGCTGAGCCGCTAAGGATTACGTCTTTCGCTGAGAATTCGCGATTGGATTTTAGAGTTACCTTGAATTCAACTGAGTTGTTGGCGCTGTTGTTTGAAACAACTTCTACGGATTTTGCTCCAAGGATTGGGAAGTATTTAACGATTACTCGTCCATCAGTATTTGATTCTAGGTAAGTGCTAACAGCGACTCTTGTACCAACTGGACTGCTGGTACCAGCGTTACCACCAAAACCTGCTGATTCATTTCCTACAGCTTTGTATAAAAGACCGCCGGTGCCGCCGAGAATACCAGCACCTCCACCACCGCCACCACCACCATCAGAGTATGGGTTTCCAGTTGTTGAAGTTCCTTGACCACCATTTGAAGTTTCTGTGTAACTTTGGTTAGTTGATCCATAGGTAGAGCCGTTAACTGAGTTAGCGCAACCACCACCTGCACCACCACCTGATGCAATAAATCTTTCTTTTTCGACATCTATTACTGTTGCAGCGCCACCACCACCACCGCCACCTGATGTTCCAATAGGTCCAGCGTTACCGCCACGACCACCGTTGTATTGATCACCTAGAAGAGAGCTACCACCAAGTCCTCCGCCAGTTGCTCTGGCGTTGCTGACACCATCTTTTCCTTTTTCACCTGGATAGAAAGTTAGCCTCTTATTCGAAAGATCTGAGTATTGAAGGAGTAGGTAGCCAACATCACCTCCAAAAGATCTTGCACACTGGCCACCATCTAAACCACCAGCACCACCTGCTGCCCCAAAGACTTCAATTTCAATTCTGCCCAGCCCTTGAGGAACAGTTAGAGATTTAACTCCCTGGGAGTGTGTGTAAGAAATTTGGCAAGTACCATCAACAAGTGTGAAACCTGCCACACACTCATCTGCTGCCATCGCAAGAGGGCTTGCTGCAAGGCTAAAACCAATAGCTAGCGATAGCGACACTACTGAATTAGTGAGTTTGCTAAAAGCTTTGCCCATTGCTAACCAACCTTAGGAACGATTCATTTGTTCAATCTTATTTATTGAACTAGGCACATTGCTTAAAACTATTCGCATTAACGCATGTGTATTTTGCTACCTAACGGCATATTCTGAACAAGTTTGAACGACTTGGTCTCTAGCCGATGCAGTGACTTTTTCTGCTTCAGCAAGAATTGCAGAGCCAGCTGGTTCGGAGTTAATTAGGGCAAAATACTGCCTTGAAAGATCCGAGAAGTTGATAAAAGTTTTTTGAATTCCCCTAGACCCTGCGGACTCTCCAATGACTCTGATCTCAGAAAGAAACACTTGGACGTCTTCATCTATTTCTGGAATCTCAAGATTGGCGTACCTGTTACAGGCAGCTCTATCTAATGAACGTAGCGAAGCGTTGTATGCGCCAAGGGGAACAATAATTGCTAATACCAGGAACGCCACTCCACCATAGATGAAATATCTCTTTTTCAGAATTGGAGAAACTGAATCCAGATTATTTGCAGTTTTAAACATGATGGCCGCCCTCACGTTTAGAGCAACAGCCAATACTGTGCTCAGCAGTGCAAGAGCTAAAAGCACAGGCGAAGTAAATCTCAATAGGCGATACATCGCCTCGAAGATTACAAAAAAGTTCTGATCAGGAAAACGCAGAGCGGTTGGAATAACCAATGCTACGGGTGCTAAAAGCAGGACTGCGGCTGGAACTAATGCCAACCAGAACTTTATGTTTCCACTTAGTTTGGTAGCCGCTAGTCCTGCAGTAACTAAGTTCAAGACAAAGAAAATCAGATAGATGATGACGATGCTTCTTAGGGCTAGCTGGTAGCTTGCATACTCTTCACTGGCTAGCACAGCCAAATACTCAGGTAGCGGGAACCAGTAGCTGATTGGCCAGAAAACTAGCATGGAACTTAGGGCTAGAAGGAGGCCTGCTCTGAAGTGCCTAATGCGATGTATCACGTAAAAACTCCTAGATGAATTCTTGTTTAAGCCTAGCCCCAAGTTAGCCCAAAACAACCCCTAGTAAATGGCAGAATAGTATTGATGAAAGATTTAGCAGGTAAAACAGCCCTAGTAACTGGAGCAAGCTCTGGACTCGGTGAGGCCTATGCCCTAAAGCTAGCTAGCCTAGGTGTCAAAGTAGTCCTAGTTGCAAGACGAGCCGATCGCCTTAGAGAACTAGCTGACAGGATTACCGCTGAGCATGGAATATATGCTGCCAGCGTTTTGCCTATGGACTTGAGTGCACGAGATGCAGGTTCAACTCTTGCCAAGATTCTTAAAGGCCGTGGCACTCAGATTGACATTCTTGTAAACAACGCTGGGTTTGGTCAGACCATTAACTTTGTTGACGAGCCTAACAAGTTCATAGTTGATGAGCTAAACGTCAATGTGCACACCTTGGTTGAACTAACCCACGCATTCCTGCCTGGCATGGTGGAAAGAAAAGATGGAATTGTAATCAACATAGCTTCGACGGCTGCCTTCCAATCGCTGCCATACATGGCCGTTTATGGGGCCACCAAAGCCTTTGTCTTATCCTTCACTGAGGCTCTCTGGGGTGAAACACGTGAGACTGGCGTGAAGGTTCTGGCTGTTTGCCCTGGTCCAACAGCAACTGAGTTCTTTGATTCAAATGGAACAACACCTGCTTTGGGTAGATTTATCCGCACTTCAGAAAATGTGATCGATACAACTTTCGCTGCTCTAGATAAAGAGAAGTCACCGGCTGCAGTTGTTGATGGAGCGCTAAATAAGCTCAGTGCTATCTCAAGTAGATTCTTCACTAGAAGATTTGCAATCAAGCTTTCAGGCAAAGTTATGGCGCGAGGAAAGAAAGACTAGTTCTTTCTTTCAATGCTGAAGGAGTTCGCTAACTCTCGCCACCAAGCTGAATCAGGCAAATCAAATCTTTGAGCTCCAACATCTGGTTGATTGATCTGCATAGTTGTTGAACCACCACCATCTAGTAGCACAGCATCAGTTGCACCAAGCGATAGTAACCACTCACCCATTTGAGATGAGGTGGAGCCACCTTGGCGATAACCAAAATCAAATGCGTCGTAGCCTCGACTTGAAGTAATCAACCACACCTGACCATCTTGGTTCCAGCCAATCGCTGATCTTGGTCGATGGTCCTTGTTATGCAGAGCACAAACCCACACCAATTTACTTCCTTGAACAAGTCTTGGGCCACGGCCAGCAGCTGTTATGAAAGCAGATTTACCTTCAGCTTGAAAAGACCTCGACAAGGTAACAACATCGCCAACTCTGAACCTTGCAGCGACAGCAGATGCAGAACTACTCTTAGCTTGAATTACATAGCCACCTGGATCAACTCTGGTTGAAGATCCTGAGCGGACACTTCTAACAATCTGGTTGCCAAGAGCATCAGGTGAAATTCTTATTGTCGTTCTGCCAGCTTTGGTCGTTCCGATGTAGTTTGAATCGAACAAGGTTGAACCTGTGGTGCTTAGGTTTGTGAAGTTCACAGAGTCAAAAGTTAGTGTGTTGCTCTTAGACGAAAGGCTTCCAACGGCGCTTACTGTGTCCGCTGACATTCTGTCTTCAAACTGTGGAACTGGTGGAAGGCTGATACGTACTTTAGTCTTGGCTTTCATTTTGGCAATAATTGGGGCAAGGTAGCCTCGCACCTGAACAACAGTTCCATTCTTTGAGGTGATAGCTGCACCTGATGGGTAGATCTTTGAAATCATTCCAGATTTGATAACAAAGGAAACTTGGCCTTTAGGAGTTAGTGGTCTAACAAAATTTGACCTATAGACAACAAGGGAAGTAGCTCCTGGTTCTAGCTGGTTCACTCCGGTGATGTTGAATTTTCTTGTGCCAAGGGTCAACGTTCCTGTGCTTCTGTAGCCTTTGCTGTCAACAACCTTGTGGCGGGCCAAACCGATCAATCCGGATTGGCCAGGAGGTGAATAAAGGACTTGACCTCCCTGCACCATGGCATTCCACGGCCCAGAGCTGTCAAAGTAATCGCCGTTAAGGCTAGCTAGGGTATTTGGGTAAGAGTCAGCCAGGATTCTTAGATTTTGAGCGCTGGGGATTCCTTTGTGCTGAACACCAAAGGTGATATTCCTCAAGTTTCCTGTAACAACCGAAACCTTGGCTCCTAGAGAGGACAAGGAGGCGTTATTGGCATCGCGGCCTGGTTCCCACTGCCAAGCCAAGGCCTTCGTTCCAAAGCCAAGGTTTTTCTCTGTGACTTTGTGTGCTTGATCTAGAGCTGGGGTATCTATGCATCCGGCTTGAGCAGCTGAGGCTGGAACAGCTGTTGAAAAGGCAAAAAGGGTAGCGATGATGAACCCAGTGGTTTTCACCACTTTTCTTCTGAATAATTCCTGATGCTTTTTCATACAAACTCCAGACTATAACAACTAGTGGGTAGGCTTAAAACTATGTTTGCTAAACCGAAATCAAGCCTGCTCCTGGCTCTGATTGTCGCGTCTTTGACTGGGAGTTTTCTGACTCCGGCAGCATCCACCGCTTCGGTGTCCTACGTCGAGGGCACTGATGCAGCAGCAGCGATGTATAACCCTCTAAAGGTCAATAACTTCTCTATGCAGATGTCGCCTGAGGACTTTGATTCACTGCGCTACCCTAATGTGTCTTGGGACAATGAAGGCGACTGGCGTGAGACTCGAATGAGTTTCACCATGGATGGCAAGGTCTACGGTCCATATACCGTTGGAGTTCACCTGAAGGGGGCATGGGGGTCTTGGCGAGATATTGATGGCAAAGCTGCCTTCAAGATCAAGATGGACGAATTTGTCCAAGGGCAGACTTTGTTTGGGATTAGCAGAATCACCCTAAATAACATGGTCCAAGACAGAAGCTATCTTCGCGAGTCCGTAAGCTACCGACTTTATAGAAATCTAGGCATCCCCTCACCTCGAACAGGTTATGCCAACGTATCCCTAAACGGTATCAACTATGGGCTACACCTAAATGTTGAAACTCTGAACAAGCAAATGCTCAAGCGTTGGGGGCATTCCAGTTCTCACCTATTCAAAGGTGCAGTGCCTTGGTTCCCTGATCTATGGCGCGGTAGCGAATCAATGTTTGCCGTGGAATCTGGCGATGAGAATGACATTTCCGATCTAACTAACTTCATGGCAATCAATGAGCTCAGCGGCAAGTCCTGGTTTGATGCTGTTTCCGCAAAGATGGACGTGGAGTTACTAACTGTGAGTTGGGCTTCTGAGATTTACTCAGGACACTGGGATGGCTATGTCCGTAACCTAAACAACTACTTTGTGAACTTTGACGAACAAGGCAAAGTAATGCTTCTGCCTTGGGGTGTTGACCAGACCTGGGGTGGGGCTCTGGGTTACACCGAATCCAGAGGAATCATGCCCAACAAGTGCTGGGAGTATGCTCCTTGCTATGAAATCTACCGACAGTCATTAGCCAAAGTGGCCAGAGTAGCCAGGGAACTAGATCTGACAACGATGGTCACAACCATGGCCACAGCAATTAGACCAGCTATCGAAAGTGATCCTTTTGGCTATGGCTGGAATAGCGCTAAGGCTTACCAGAACAACCTGATCTGGAGGCTTCGCGACCAGCAATCGGTCCTAGCTTCAATGGTCAGAGCATATGACACCACCTTGGCAAGTGTCAGAGTGAACGACACTTTCTATAGCCCAGGGCAAACAGTCATGCTGCCAGCAGGCACGAAGACAGTTACCCTTTCTGTGACCGCGACTCAATCCTCTGCTCGAGTGGCTATCCAGCCGGTAGGAACCTTGAAGCCAGGGCTCAACAAAGCCTTTGCGACAGTGACTTCAACTAACGGTCAGCATGTGAATAAGAACACCATCAATCTCTACGTGTATGAGAATGTGAGCCTAAATAGAACGGCATCCTTCCACAGCAACACATCAGTTCCAACATTTGCAGGCATTACAAGCATCGGCCTTTTAGGCACCGACCTAGTCGGAATACAGAACCTAGTTCTTGACATCAGAATGGCTAAAGCTAAGACCACTTCAACCACCAAGGCAAAAGCCCTAATGGCAAACAGAGTTAGACACTTACTTAAGACTCTTGAATCCAGAGGAATCAAACCTCAGAAGGTAACTCAAAGAGTTGTTTCCTCTGGTTCTGTGAACTCATTACAGATAACTGCAAAGTATCTAAAGTAATCCTTCTTAAACAAAGAAGCCCCTGGGTTATCCAGGGGCTTCTTTTGTTAGTGCTTAGTAGGAAAGGATGTTTACTGTGGTTCCCTTTTGTGACTTCACACCAGGAATTAGCTGGTAGCTTGCAGTCTTGAATCCGTTAGTCTTCAAGGCAACCAATAGCTTCTGAGTGTTAGATGCACGAGCAGGACCAGCTGTGGTCTTGTCCTTAGCGATCAAGTAGTTGTTGGTAATGGTTACAATACCAACAGTTCCCTTAACCTTCTTTAGTCCTGCAAGAATCGCTGCGTTACCCTTGACGTTAGTTTTCTTGTCAACTGTAAGAACACCAACCTTAGGGAATGGGATGACGATTGTTGTAATGGTTCTAGGAACGATTGCGGTTACTGTATATGACTGAGTGGTCTCGTCTTCTGCAGTAACTGTAACTGTAAGGGTGTTACGACCGATGATTAGTGAGTCGCCCCCAGAAACTTCGTATGTGGCTACTAGGCTCTCTGGAACACCATCGATTTCAACTGATGTTGCTCCTCTAGCAAGAGCCACTACAGAACCTACTGCAACTGCTTTACCAGCTACCAGGAAGGTCTTTAGTCTCTTGTCTGGTGAAAGCGCAACTGGGATCACGATGGTGTAGCTACCTGCTTCTGCAGCTTCGTCACCAGGAGTAACAGTTACAGAAATAGTGTTCTCGCCAGTCACAAGACCAGTTACGTTCCAAGTGTTAGCAGCAGTTGCCTTAGTAACTGTTGCCTCCCCACCATCAAACTCAAGCTTTGTTCCATTTCCAAGGCCGATCTTCTCAGCCATGGTTGGTTCAACGAACAAAGTCGCAGTTGTTGTGCCGTTAGCAAGAGGTGTCTGAAGAGCTGCAGTTCCATCCACGCCAACAGTTAGTGTTGTGGTGTTTACTCTTACGGTCTTTAGTGTCGCATCAGCACCACCAACGTAGACCTGGAGCTTGTAAGTCTTTGCAAACTCAATTCCAGCTTCTGGAATTACCTGGATGCTAATTTCGTTAACACCCTTCTCAACTCCATAGAATCTACCAACGCTAGGAAGCAGAGTCTTGCCGTTAGCAACAACATCTGCTGTAGCACTTGCAGCCTTAACCTGTAGCTTCACTGTTGTGGCTGTAACAGGAAGGTTCACGAAGCCAGTTTCATTGTCAAGAAGTGAAAGATCCACAACTTCATCATTGACTAGAAGGCCGTTTTCTTCTGAAATTGCGTTGTTCTCGCTGATTGGCAGAACTACAAGGTTGATTGTGTAAGACTCTGAGTCTCCACTAGAGGCAGTGACAGTTAGGACTAGTTCGTTGTCACCCTCTTCTAGAGGTGTCACACGACCATCGCCAGTAACAATGAATGAAGCAGTCGGATCGCTTGTAACGACCTTCACGTTTACTCTTGTTGTGCCGTTAGGAAGTTCGATAGTTTCATTAGCCGTAGCGTCAACTCCATTTACAAGGAAAGTTTCGACAGTTGTGTCCACTGCTGCAGCCACATTGAAGATCAATCTGTAAGTAGCTACAGAGCTATCCTGAGCAGTAACTTGAATCTTTACTACGTTTCTACCTGGAACAAGAGCATCTGCTCCGATGATCTCAACGGTTGATAGGTTGGTGGTTGGCTCTGCGGTGATGTCAACAGAAGTAACATCGCTGTCCAACTCAAACTCGTCACCGTTAGCAACATCGCTGCCGTCATACTGGAACAGAGCAAGGCTGGTGTCATCGTTAGCTAGAACATTCAAAGTAACGGTTGAAGTTGTAGTAGAACCATCTTCAGCAGTAACAACAACACTTAGTGTGTTGTCGCCTCTTACTAGGTTTGTTCCACCTGTAACAACTACAGAAGCAGCTGAATCACTTGGGATAGCGGTTACTGCAACTGCTGTGGTTCCAGAAGGTACGAATACTGTAGTGCCATCGGCCACACGTGCTCCTGAAACTTTGAAGACGACAAGTGAACTGTTGTTTGAAGGAGCCTGAACGTTCAGGGTTACTTCGTAGGTACCAGTAGTTCCAGCCTGAGATGTAACTACAACTCTTAGAGTGTTCGAACCTGAAGTTAGTCCTGTTCTACCAGTGATAACTACCGATGAAGAAGGGTCGCTTGCAACTGCAACAACAGACACAGCAGTTGTTCCTGGCTCTAGGAATACTCTTCCAGCATTTCTAACAGCTTGACCATTCACAGTAAAGGTTGCAAGAGCAACATCTGAAGGAAGTGCTAGAACTCTTACCTTGAACGCGTAAACGCGAGTGGTGGTTCCGTCTTCAGCAGTAACTGTAACTGAAACATCGTTTAGTCCTGTAACTAGGTTCAATGAGCCAGTAACAACTGAAGTAGCGTTCACATTTGAAGTTGTAGCTACAACGGTCACGGAACTAGTTAGCGGTGCAACCTCAACGGTTTGACCCGCAGTGATCAAAGTTCCATTAACTCTTAGTGCTGAAAGAGTTGCATCGTTTGAGAACACGTTGCTTTCAGAAGATACGAAAACATTCACCTTGTAAGTCTGAGTAACAAGATTGTTTGAAGAGGTAACTAGTACAGAAATTTCGTTATCTCCAGAAACAAGTCCGGTAGCTCCTGAGACAACTGCGCTAGCTGCGTTATCTGTAGGGGTAGCAACAACAGTCACGCTTGTGGTGCCAGCTCCAACAACGAGTACATCGCCATCCTCAACATCACTGCCGTTGATGGTGAATGTAGCTAGCGTGGTTGTCACTCCGTTTGCGTTAGCAGCAGAGACATTCAATCCCTGAATCGGAACAACAAGCAGTAGCGTAGCAATCAACGCTGTAAGCATCTTCTTGACTGTCATAGTTTTCGTTTCCTTGTTTATCTCTGTGCTTCTCATTACGCCTTCACCCTTACTGTGTAAGTTTGGCTAGTGCCATCAGCTGCAGTAACTGTTACTACTACATCGTTTACTCCTGGCTGAATGTCACGACCAGTGATTGTCACAGATGATCCTGGTGCAGTAGCGATCGCTGAAACCTTCAACTTGGTAGTTCCTGGAAGAACTGTGATTCTTGACTTACCTAGAACATTGAAGCCCTGGATAGTGAAGGCGCTCAGGCTCTTGTCTCCTGACAGTGCAGGCACTGTCAAAGTCATTGTGTAGTTGGTGAAAGTTCCATCGGCAGCAGTTACCTTGACAACTACTGGGTTGCTTCCAGTAACTAGGTTCTTGTTGCCTGTGTAGGTAACTGTTGATGCAGAATCTTCAGGAACGGCAACACAGTCAGCGAAACCAGAACCAGCTGGTAGCTGGAAGGTAGCGCCATCGGCCACGCTTACTCCATTGACCTTCAGAGAAGTAATGCTGCTGTTGCTTGAAAGAGCTGCAACATTCACAGTTACTGTGTAGGCACGAGAAGTAACACCATCAGCTGCTGTAACAGTAATGGTTACTGTGTTGGCACCAGCAACAAGGTTTCTGTTTCCTTCAACCTTGATCTTTGAGCTGTCGTCTTGTGTGAACGCAATTACCGGAGCGGTCTTTGTTCCAGCAGGTACATTCACGCTCAAGCTAGGAGCCTCTAGGTCGAGGTTAGTTCCAGCAACATTCAGAGACTCAAGTCTGGTGTTACCTGGTAGACCACCGATACGGTAAGTCACCTTGATTTCACGGGTCTGGAGGTTAGCTGCTGTAATAACGATAGTGATTACGTTGTCACCAACAACTAGCTCTGTGTTACCGGTAACTACAACAGATGCATTCTCATCGTTAGTGGTTACTTCAACATCAACCTCAGTTACTTCTAGATCGGTTGTTAGAACAACATCACCATTGTCAACTGACTCTCCTCCTACGAGGATTTCACTGTAGCTGTTGTCTGCTGAAATTAGCACTCGAACAGTCAGTGTGTAAGTCAAAGTAGCTCCGTTAGGTGCTGTGACCAGAACTGTAACGGTGTTCTGGCCAGCAACTAAGGTGTCAGCACCAGTGATGTCAACAGTTGAATTTTCATCAGTTGGCACGGCAACGATTTCAATTTCGGTTGTGTTTGCAGCAACTTCAATAGATGAACCATTTACAACTACCTGCCCATTGGCGGTGAATTCAGAAAGTGAAGTGTCAGAACTGAAAGCTACATCAATGGTTAAGGTGTAGGTCTTGACTGTTACCTCGTCAACAGCTGTAACAGTTACAGTCACAGCGTTTGGACCAGGCTCAAGCCCTGCTCCACCCTCGATTTCGACGTTTGCTTCGGAATCTGTTGCAACAGCCACAATCTCTACGTCAGTGGTGCCTGAAGGGAAGTTTACAGTTTGACCATCGACAACATTAGCCCCGTCTACTGTGAATGTTGAAAGGGTTGTAACGGTTCTGTCTCTTAGGTTCACGGTCAGTGTGTATGTAGCAGTAGTACCGTTTTCAGCGGTAACTGTTACAACTACCTGGCTCTGGCCTACTGGGATGTCTGCTGAACCTGTGATGTTTACTGTTGCTGCTGCACTTGTAGCAAGTGCTACAACAGAAACGAAGTTCTTAGTTCCATCTAGGTTCAGAACAGCGCCATCTGCAACTGTCTCACCATCAACGGTAAAGGTGCTTAGAGAAGTGTCGGCTGAAAGCGCTAGCACTGTAACAGTGACGGTGTAGGTAGCAGTAGCACCTGAAGGAGCAGTTACCTCGATTGAGATTTCGTTTGCACCAGTCTCAAGCTCAGTTGCTCCTGTGATCTCAACTGTTGCTTCTGTGTCAGCACCTGTAGCAGTTACGAACACTTCAGTGGTTCCGAAAGGAACTGAGACGTTTGCACCAGCCTGAACTGTTGCACCGTTTAGGGTTACAGTTCCAAGAGCTGTGTTAGATGAAACGGCTGCTCTAATAACATTTAGCGTGTATTCACGAGTTGTGGTTCCGTCTGCGGCAGTAACAGTAATTACTACATCGTTGTCACCAGTTACAAGTGCGTCTTCGCCAGTAACAGCAAATGTTGCATCAACGTACTCAGTTGTCGCAGCTACAACAACTGAAGTTGTTACCGCTGGAACATTGAAGGTTAGGTTGTTTAGAGGAACAGAAACACCGTTGACAGTAACACCTGTCAGGTTGGTGTTGTTAGATGCAGGAACAACAACTGTGAATGTGTAAGAGGCAACTCTTGAGTTTGCTGCAGTTACGAATACTGTAACGGTGTTGTTTCCAGTCTTTAGACCAGTTGTTCCAGTTACGCTCACAGTTGCACCAGCGTCTTCAGCTGTTGCGACAACAGTTACCTCAGTTGCACCGGAAGCAACGTTAACGGTTGAACCTGCAGTTGTCGCAGATCCATTTACAGTCAGGGTGCCAAGGTTGGCGTTGTCAGAAAGACCTTCCGCACGGATAACAGTCACTTCGTATAGCTGAGTGAAGTTAGTGTCCTCTGCTGTAACTCGGAACTGCATGTTGTATGTTCCAGGCTGAGGAAGAACTGTCGCTGTTAGAACCAAGAAGGTAGCAGCAGAACTAGTTGTCTGTGCAACTACGAAAGCCTGAGTGATTTCGTTACCAACGGTAATTGTTGAGTTGGTAAGAGCATCCTGGCCATTGATAGTAAATGAAGACAATGAAGTATCTTTTGACAGGCTGGCAACGTTAGCTGTGAATGTGTATGCCTGTGTTGAAGAGTCCGCAGCAGTAACAGTAACTGTAACTGTGTTATTTCCAGCAACAAGACCAGTGTTACCTGTAACAGCAACAGTTGCATCCGGGCTAGTAGCCAAAGCAACAACAGTCACGCTAGTAGCACCAACAGAAAGATTTACAGTTCCACCAGCAGTAACAGCCTCACCGTTAGCTGTGATCGAAGCAAGAGTCTTATCAGAAGACTTAGCAACATCAACAGTTACCTCATAAGTAGCAATCGCACCACTTTCAGCAGTAACAGTAATAGTCACAGTGTTCAAACCAGAAGTAAGACCAGTGTCACCAGAAACAACCGCAGTAGCAAGGTTAGAAGTAGGAGTCGCAACAACAGCAACAGAAGTAGTTCCAAAAGCCTTGTTCACAGTAGAACCAGCAGTAACAGTCACAGTATCAACAGTGATCGAACTTAGAGTGTTCACAGTTGAAGCCTGAGTCACAGTCACAGTGATGTTAGTAGCCTCAGTAGAGCCATCCTGAGCAGTAACAGTAATAGTCACAGTGTTAGCACCAGGGTTCAGAGAAGAAGCACCAGTTACTGCATAAGTAGCAAACGGGCTAGCAAGAGTTGCTAGAACCGATGCCGATGCAACACCCTTACCAAGAGTGATTGCAGAACCTTCAACGGTTGTGCCGTTCACTGTAATTCCAGAAATTGTCTTGTTGCTTGATGCAGCAAGGACTGTAAGAGTTCTTTCGAATTCCTGAGTCGCACCTGACTCAGCAACAACAGTTACCTTCAAGGTGTTTGCACCAGTGACAAGGCTGCCGTTACCAGTGATGGTCAACGATGAAGTAGCAGCTTCTGCTGCAGCCTCAACTGATACCGCTGTTGTTCCAAAAGGAAGTTCCAGGCTAGTAGCTGTTAGAAGTGAGGTTCCGTTCACAGTCAAGGTAGATAGCGCTGTGTTTGTGTTAGCCGCAGCAATGTTCAGCTTGACTGAGTAGTTAGCAACAGACCCATCTTCAGCAGTTACTGCAATGTTTACAGTCCTTAGACCAGCAGTTAGGCCTGTGTTGTTTGTAATAACAACAGTAGAAAGGTTGCTTGTTGGAACAACAGAGACGGTTACCTGAGTAGTACCGAATGGAAGATCCAATGTGCTTTCAGCGTTGAAGCCAGCAGTGAAGTCAACTCCGTTAACTGCAACTGTTGAAACTGTGTTCACGCTTGAAGGTGCAGCAACAATTACGTTGACCTTATAAACCTTGACGGTTCCATTGTCAGCAGTAACTGTCACAGTAACTTCGTTTGAACCTAGCTGTAGGTTTGTGTTTCCAGCAGCTACTGCAGTTGCATAAGCGTTGGTTGGAACTACTTCAACAGTTACAGATGAACGTCCAAGTCCAACGTTCAATGAACCGCCATCAACGACATTCTTGTTATCGATCTTGAATGTGCTCAAAGATGTGTCGTTTGAGAACTGGCCGTCAAGCTCTGCAACCACAAGTGAAACGGTGTATGTGGTCTGGGAAGTACCGTTTGCAGCAGTAACAACAACAGTCAAAGTGTTTGTTCCAGTGTTCAAACCGGTTGCACCAGTTACTACAGCTGTAGCAGCAGGGTCGCTTGGCTCAGCAACAACAGTTACTGAAGTTACACCGTTATCAAGGTTTACTGATCCGTTGTGGACAACATCATTGCCGTTTACAGAGAAGACACCAAGAGTTGAGTCGTCATTAGCTAGAACATTCAAAGTAACTGTGTAAGTAGCAGTTGTAGTTCCGTTAGCTGCAGTAACAGTAACAGTGAAAGTGTTTGAACCTGTAACTAGTGGATCAACAACAGAAACCACAACGCCAGCTTCAGGGTCAGTAGCTTCAACTACATAGTCAACATCTTCAGTTCCATAAGGAAGGTTTACAGTTGCGCCTGATTCAACATCATTACCCTCAATCGCGAAGACGCCAAGTGTGACGTCATCGTTCTCAAGAACATTCAAAGTAACTGTGTAAGTTGCAGTTGTAGTTCCGTTAGCAGCAGTAACAGTAACTGTCAAAGTGTTTGAACCTTCAACAAGAACATCTGCTACATCGACTACAACAGCAGCCTCAGGGTCAGTAGCCTCAGCAACATAGTCAACTTCTTCAGTTCCGTAAGGAAGGTTTACAGTTGCACCTGGTTCAACATCATTCCCTTCAATGGCAAGGACTCCAAGAGTTGCGTCATCGTTGTCAAGAACATTCAAAGTAACTGTGTAAGTTGCAGTTGTTGTGCCGTTAGCAGCGGTAACAGTAACTGTCAAAGTGTTGTTTCCAGGAACTAGCTCATCAACTACATCGACTACAACAGCAGCTTCAACATCTGCTGCCTCAGCAACATAGTCAACTTCTGTTGTTCCGAATGGAAGATCAACTGTTGCACCAGATTCGACATCGTTTCCGTTAATTGCAAACACACCAAGAGTTACATCGTCATTCTCAAGAACATTAACAGTGACTGTGTAAGCCTGAGTGGTTACATCGTCCTCTGCTGTGACTGTAGCTGTGACAGTGTTTTCTCCAGTAGAAAGCTCTGAATCACCAGTGATGTCAACGACTGCACCAGCATCGGTTGGAGTTGCAACAACTTCAACTGATTCGGTTCCGTAGGCAACGCTAATGGAAGCTCCATCGGTGACACTCTGGCCATCGATGGTGAAGGTTGATAGCGAGGTGACGTTGCTTGCCTCTGAAGCGTTAGCCACAGTTGCGAAGCTGCCAAACCCGGTAGCAGGTAGAAGTACTAGCAGCGTTGCGGCCACTAATGTGGTCACTCTGCGAGCTAGTGCGTTGTATGAGTTTTTAGTCATGGCTATCTTCTTCATTTTCTTTGTTAGTTCCCTACGTTTACTGTCACTGTGTAAGTTGTTGAATCTCCGCTTAGAGCAGTCACTGTAACTGTCAAGGTGTTAGCTCCAGCACCAAGACCAGACTTTCCGTCAACTACAACAGATGCCTTGGCATCGTCTGCAATCGCAGAAACTCTTACTCTTGTTGTGCCAGCGGCAACATTCACAGTTCCACCATTAGTAACAGCCTGGTCGTTCACTGTAAATGTGCCTAGACCAGTGTTAGCTGCAGGCGAAGCAACCACGACGGTTACTGTGCTTACAACCTGTGCACCGCTAGGAGCAGTAACAGTTACAACTACTGAGTTAGATCCAGTTGTCAAACCTGTGTTTCCAGCAATTGTGAACTTCGCTTCAGGAGATGCAACTACAGGGATTACTGAAACTCTTGTAGTTCCGAAAGGCACGTTTACTGTTGCACCAGAAACAACTTCTGAATCAGCAACAGTTAGTGATGTGAGGTTAGCGTTGCTTGAAAGCGCAGCTACACGTACACTTCTGGTGTAATCAGCCTTGGTGGTTCCGTCTTCAGCAGTAACTGTGAAGGTTACTGTGTTTAGACCAGCTACCAAACCAGTTGTACCTGTGATCGCAATAGTTGCCTTGCCATCTTGAGGTCTCGCACTTGCGCTAACAAGTGTTCTACCTGCAGGTAGGTCAACGATTGTTCCTTCGGTTGCAACGTCAACACCGTTTAGTGTCCAGGTTCCAGCCGCAGTTGAAATCGCAGTGTTTGTGCTTCTTGATAGAACGAATACTTCAACGCTTGTGTTGGTGAAGGTTCCGTTAGCAGCAGTTACCTTGACTGTGATGGTGTTTAGGCCAGCAGCAAGGTTGGTGTTACCGGTGATCTCAGCGCTTGCGCCTGAATCATTCGGAACAGCAACTACAGGAACTGTCTTGGTACCAATTGGTAGCTCAACACGAGTTGTGTAAGGAGCGTTGTTTACACTCAAGCTCTTCAGAGTTGAGTCTGAAGATAGAGCTGTAACAACAACTGTCACATTCACAGTTCTTGTGGTTCCGTTAGCAGCTGTTACTAGAACAGCAACAGTGTTTGAACCGGTTGACAATGAGGTTCCTGAAACAGAAACTGTAGCTTCAGGATCTACTGTCGCGGCCTTTACAGAAGCAAGAGTAGTTCTTGGAGGAAGAGTAATTGTTCCACCACCAGAAGCATCCTGACCGTTTACAAACAGAGCACTAAGAGCAGTGTTTGCAGACCTTAGAACATTCACAACTACTACGTAGTCACGAGTTGCACCATTAGCTGCAGTAACTCTAAGCGTTACATTGTTAGCACCAGTTTTAAGAGCACCATTACCAATAACAGTGAACTTAGCTCCAGCATCAGTGGTCTCAGCAAGAACATCAACTGAACGAGTACCGAAAGGAACACTCACGTTTAGACCCTCAACATAAGCCTGGGTGTTAACAGTGAAGCTCTTCAGGCTCGTATCGCTTGAAAGAACAAGAACACGAACAGTAACTGAATAAGTCTTAGTAGAAGTTCCATTCGCAGCAGTAACAACAACATTTACAGTGTTGTTTCCACCAACAAGACCAGTTCTACCAGTAACCGCAACAGAAGCTTCAGCATCAGTAGTTAGAGCATCAACAACAACAGAAGTTGTTAGAGCAGGAACAGTAATAGTTCCCTGATCCTCAACAGTTGTGCCATTAACCTTGATGCTCTTCAAACCAGTATCAGCAGAAGGAAGCGCAACAAACAAAGTAACTGTGTAAGTAGCCTTTGAAGTTCCGTTAGCCGCAGTCGCAACAACAGTCAAAGTGTTTGAACCAGCAACAAGACCAGTCGCACCAGAAACAGTGAACTGAGCAAGAGCATCTGTGGTCGCAACTCTAACTGCAACACCAGTGGTTCCACGAGGAAGGTTCACTGTTGAACCTGGAGCTGTCTCAACACCATTTACCTGAAGAGTTCTTAGGGTTGTGTTGTCGTTTGCAGGAACCTTAACTGTCACACGGTAGGTTCTAGTCGCACCGCTTTCAGCAGTAACTAGAACAGTAAGTGTGTTATCTCCTGTACGAAGACCGGTTGCACCAGATACCACTACTGATGAAGTAGCTGAGTTAGGGGTCGCAACAACTGTTGCAGTGGTAGTTCCAGGAGCAACTGTTACAACGTTGTCAACTGGAGCAGTTCCGTTGATTGTGAGTGCAGAAAGAGTTACGTCAGTTGAAAGAACTCTTACGTTCAAGGTAACTGTGTAAGTCCTTACCAAACCGCTGGCTGCCTTTACAGTAACTGTCAAGGTGTTTGTACCATCAACTAGACCGGTTCTACCTGCAACATCAACTACAGATTCAGCATCTGCTGGAGTTGCTACCACTGTAACCACGCGGGTTAGCGGAGGAAGAGCCAGTGTTCCCTTGTCTTCAGCTGTTAGGCCGTTGACTGTGAAGGTTGATAGATCAGTGTTTGTGCTCAATGGAGCAACAATTGCCTTGATGGTTACAACTCTTACTGTCTTTAGGTCAGCAGCGGTAACTGTTACGACTACATCGTTGCTTCCAACTACAAGACCGGTACGGCCTGTGACTCTAGCTATCGCGGCAGGGTCACGAGTTAGAGCTACAACGTTTACAGAAGTAGTTCTTGAAGGAAGCTGAACAGTCTGACCGTCAACAACATCCGCACCGTTCAAGGTAAGAGTGTCAAGCGTAGTGTCAGCTGATGCTCCACCAACACGAACAGTGAATACGTAGTTAGTTGAAGTGCCATCCTGAGCAGAAACAGTCACGGTGATTGTGTTGTCGCCTTCAACAAGTGCGTCCGCTCCTGTAACAACAGAAGTTGCAAACTCGTTAGTAGCTTCTACGGTTACATCAACTTCGGTTGTGTCTTTCTCTACGGTGATGATGTCACCAGGAGCTGAAAGCACGCCGTTGATGAAGATTCCGGTTACAGAACTATCGCTTGAAGGAACAAGGATAAGCACCTTGTATTCAGCTGTAGTTTCACCATCAGGCGCTGTAACAGTAACGGTTAGTTCGTTCTCACCAACAACTAGATCGGTGCCACCAAGAACTTCAAATGTTGCGTCAATCTTGACTGTCTCAATCAATAGCTCAACAGAAGTTGCTCTAGCCTCAGTCTCGAAGGTGTCTCCGTCGGCAACGTCAATGCCGTTGATCTTGAAGACAGAAAGTTCGGTGTTTGTGCTGGTTGGGACAAACAGGGTTAGCAAGATGTCCTCGAATGTCTCACCATCAGCCGCGATAACTGCAATGGTTAGTTCGTTCTCGCCTACAGCAAGTTCCTCATCACCAAAGATTGTGTAAGTAGCGTCTGGGTCGGTTGTCTCAACTAGAACATCAACCTCGGTTGTGTCCTCAGGAAGTTCAACAACATCTCCAGCTGAGTACTCGTTGCCATCAATAATTAGAGAAGCTAGAGATGTGTCGGTACCGTATAGGACCTTCAAGATAACAACGTACTCAGCAGAGGTCTCGCCATCAGCAGCAAGAACTGTAACCACTAGGTAGTTATCTCCTGAAACTAGACCTGAGTCACCTTCAACTGTGAAGGTTGCTTCTGGGTCTTGGGTCTCAACTTCGACTTCAACCTCGGTTGTGCCTGTCTCAAGCTCAACTTCATCACCATAGGCAACTTCAGTTCCATTTACTGTCAAGACAGCAAGCTCTGTGTTTGCGCCAGGAGCTACAACCAAAGTAACTACGTACTCGTAGAAGGACTCCTCGTCAGCACCCATAACGGTAACTGTCAATTCGTTGTTACCTGTTACTAGGTCTTCGTTTCCGTTGATTACTACTGTCGCATCTGGATCAGTTGCCTCAGCAATAACTTCAACTGCAGTTGTGCCCGCCTCAAGCTCAATTACTGCGCCTTCTTCAACGTCAACTCCATTGACCTGGAAAACACTCAAAGTAGTTTGGTCGCTCAGAGCAACTAGAAGAGTAAAGGTGTAGTCGATGCTTGTTGTCTCATCAGCTGCGGTAACAGTTACAACCAATTCGTTCTCACCAGAAACTAGACCTTCGTTACCTGAGATTGAAACAGTTGCATCTGCATCTGTTGTCTCGACTGCAACATCCACTGTCTCAGTTAGGTATTCCAACTTGATGACATCGCCACTTGTGACTGCAACGTCGTTAATTGTGATGCCCTTAACGCTTGCATCAGTGTTGAATGCAACATTCAAATTGATGATGTACTCAAGTGTGCTGTCATCAGCAGCTGTGACAGTAACTACAAGTGTGTTCTCACCAGCAACAAGTTCAGTGTCACCATCGATAACAACGGTTGCGTCTGCATCTGTTGGCAATGCAGTAACGTCAACGCTTGAAGTGAATGCGTTTAGTTCAACAGTTGATCCGTCTTCAACATCAATGCCGTTAACTTTAAATGTAGACAATGAAGTGTCGTTGTTGTATAGAACGTTAAGAATGATTTCGTACTCTTCGACTGTTTCACCATCGGCGGCTGTAACAGTGATAAGAAGTTGGTTCTCTCCTGGTGATAGATCTGTGTCACCTACAACGTCAACTGAAGCTGAAGGGTCAGAGGTCAGAACATCAACATCTACTGACTCTGTGTAAGGGTCAAGTTCAACAACTTCACCAACAGCTCTGTCTTCACCGTTTACCAAAATAGAAACAAGGCTGGTGTCGCTGTTCAATAGAACGTTCAGGGTTACGTTGTAATCCAGAGTGGTGCCATCCTGAGCAGTAACAGTAACTGTAAGGGTGTTTAGGCCTGGCTCTAGGTTTGTGTCACCAGAAATCTCGTAGGTAGCTTCGACGTCTGTAGTTTCAACAACTACTTCTACTTCATCAGTAAGAGCAGCAAGTTCAACTTCTGACTGGTCTTCAACTGGCTCGCCGTTAACTTCAAAAACAGCAAGGCTTGTGTCGTTACTGATTAGGACGTTTAGGGTCACAACAACTTCTTCGACAGTTGTGCCATCGGCAGCTGTAACAGTTACCTTAAGTTCGTTTTCACCAGCTATTAGGTCGGTGCCACCTGTGACAACAAAGTCAGCGTCAGCGTCAGTTGTTACAACATCAACATCAACTTCTTCAGTTCCAGTTGCAAGATCAATGACTTCACCGTCGATTACGTCAACACCGTTAACAGTGAAAGTAGAAAGCGATGCGTCTGAGTTGATTGCTACGTCAACAAAAATTGTGTAAGTGCCAATAGTGCCATCGACTGCTGTTACTTCAACAACAACTTCGTTACGGCCAGGCTTAAGATCGTCTGCACCAGTAACTTCGGATGTTGCAGCAGCATCACTTGTAACAACTCCAACTACGACAGATGTAGTTAATGCAGGAACTTCTACGTTCCCACTAACCCATTCGGTTCCATCAATCGTGATTGTTGCGCCAGTATCGTTTGGACTATTCGCAACATCAACGTTTACTTCATAAGTTTGCTTTGTAGTTCCATCTGCTGCAGTGACCACGACAGTGAGAGGGTTGTCGCCTGGGGTCAATCCAACGTTTCCATCGATTACTCGAGTTGCATTCGGATCAGTAGGAGTAGCAACTACTGCTACTTCAAAAATTCCAGCTGCAATAGGAACGGTTTGCTTATCCACCACCGCCACTCCATTGACAGTAAATACAGACAGCGAAGTATCTGTACCAGTGTTTGCATTAGCTGCAGTTGCCTGGATTGGAAGGATGAATAGTACGGTCGCAGCAAGTACTGCTACGAAGCCACGTACGCGGTTAATTGATAAGCTCAAGGCTCTCCCCTCTCAGGAGTCCTAAAACAGGATAAAACTAGATTTATAGTATGCCACTGATGTCAAGCCATCTACTAGGCAAAAGCCAAAAATTAGCCAGATTGGTCTAAAAACGTAACCATTTAGAGATTTTGGCTCGACAGAGCGAATCTCGCTGAAAATCGGCTTTTTTGAGCTAGATTTTGGTTCCGAACAGATCAGATCTAATTGGGTAGGGTTTACCTGTGAGTTCAATCAACCAACTAACCTCAATTTCCTTCGTGATGCCAGTGCTCAACGAAGAGACTCACCTGCGCACAGCAGTTTCAAGCATTTTTGAACAAAAAGGCATCGAAAAAGGTCAAATTGAGGTCATTTTGGCCATTGGTCCCTCCACTGACAACACAAAACAGGTCGCTGAGGCCCTAAAACTTGAATATCCGGTCACTATTGTTGAAAATCCAACAGGTAAGACCCCAGCTGGCCTGAACCTTGCAATTAAATCAGCCAAGAACCAGGTAATAGTCAGAGTTGATGCTCATAGCCAGCTAGACCCTGAATATACAAGCCTTGCTCTGCAAATCCTCAATGAAACTAGGGCAGCCAACGTGGGTGGGGTAATGAAAGCAGTGGGTGAAACCCCTTTTCAGCAGGCAGTTGCCTGGGCCTATGGAAGCAGATTTGGACTAGGGGGCGGGGCATATCACGTTGGCGGGGAAGCTGGACCTAGTGATTCGGTGTATTTGGGCGTTTTTCGCAAGGAAATCCTTGAAAAACTAGGGGGATTCGACGAAAAGATGATCCGAGGCCAGGACTGGGAGCTGAACCTAAGAATAAGGGAATCGGGCGAAATGGTCTGGTTCGATCCTCGCCTTGAAGTTACCTATTATCCGAGGAGCTCACTGAAGAAACTCGCTAGACAATTCTTTGATACTGGGGCTTGGCGAGCTCAACTAACCAAAGCACATATTAATAGAGCAAATCTTAGGTATTTTGCTCCTCCGGCACTGGTTTTGGTCACTATTGCGGGATTAGTAGGGACAATTACGGGAGTTTTGGGCACTTTAGGACTTATTCCTCTTATTGCATACCTAACCGGAGTGCTCTTGATTAGCATCTCCTCTTTATCTCTAGGTTTAAAGGCCAAATTGGCTCTTCTGGTGGCTTTGCCAACAATGCACTTTAGTTGGGGTTCTGGTTTCATTGCGGGTATGTTCTTTAGGCGTTGAAACTAGACTTGTGATGAACCGATAGGAACTGTCTCCCCCATGTCTAAATACAAAGTAACTAAAGCTGTTATTCCGGTAGCGGGATTGGGCACACGTTTCCTTCCTGCAACCAAAGCGATGCCTAAAGAGATGTTGCCGCTAATCGATAAGCCTGTTATTCAATATGTGGTTGAAGAGGCAGTTGAGGCAGGTCTTCAAGATATCTTGATGATCACAGGTCGTAACAAGAATGCTTTGGAGAATCACTTCGACCGCGTTGCTGAACTTGAGATGAACCTAGAAGCTAAGGGCGATAAGGATCGTCTGGCTAAAGTTATGGCTTCATCAGAACTAGCCAACATTCACTACGTAAGACAGGGTGACCCTAGAGGACTAGGGCATGCGGTGCTTAGAGGTAAGGCACACATTGCTGATCACTCATTCGCATTGCTTCTAGGTGATGACGTAATGGATTCAAGAGATGTCTTACTAACCAAGATGTTAGAAGTTCACGAAGCAACCGGTGAGAACGTTGTTGCCCTAATGGAAGTTAGCCCAGATCAAATACATCTATATGGTTGTGCAGTAACTGAAGGTCAAGTTGAAGACGGTGTGGTTCGAATCACAGGTTTAGTTGAAAAACCTAAGAACGACGAAGCTCCATCAAATCTTGCAGTCATTGGAAGATATGTTCTACGTCACGAAATCTTTGACATCTTGGAAGAAACACAGCCTGGTCGTGGTGGAGAAATTCAATTGACTGATGCCCTTATGACTGCTGCACAAAACCCTGAGCGTGCAGGTGGTGTTCTAGGTGTTGTCTTCAAGGGAAGAAGATATGACACTGGCGACAAGTTGGACTTTATCAAGGCAACACTTCGTCTTGGAGTTGACCGTGAAGACATCGGTGGAGATCTTCGCACCTGGCTAAAAGAATTCAACAAAGAAATTTAAATCAAGCAAGGAATATTAATGGCTTCAAATCTAAATGTCGTTGTCTGCTCTTTTTATACAGCAGATGATTACTACCGAGCACATGGTGAACGCCTTGCTAAAAACCTTGAAGAGCTCGGGGTTGAATATGTGCTTCGTGAAATTGAAAAGAAAGAAGGAGAGGACTGGGCAGATATCTGCCGTAAGAAAGTTCCTTTCCTAGCTGAAGTTTGTGCAGCTAATCCTGATAAGAAAGTTTTCTGGATGGATGTTGACTGCATGATCTTGGAACTACCTGATTACATTTTCAGCACTTCAGCAGATATCGTTGGTTTCCAAAGAGGTTACTCTTCCCCACTAACCATTGGTTATGAAAGACGTTCTAGATTCTGGGAGCCTTCATTCTGGGGTGTTAACACCACTCCTCTTGCTCGGAAGATGATTCAAGAAGCTGCGGATCTTGAAAAAGTTTCAACAATCAAAGCAACCGATGATTACTTCATGGAAGAAGCCTGGAAAGCTAACTGCGACAACATGACTTTCCAAATCATTCCTTCTAATGCTGTTGTTGGAATGGGAACCACAAGCGATGCATCAAGAAATGCTTTCTTCAAGTTCGGTGCTAGCGGTAACGTCGAAGACTTCAAGGGCAAGGTTGAACAGCACAAAGCTAACAACTCAGGACTTCGCAAGAAGGCATTGAACCTAGCAAAGAAACTAGAGCGCAAGCTTCCACCTAAGACTTCTAACCGCATACGCCTTCTAGCCGATACCTTAGGCATTACTGGCAAACTAACTGCAGTTAGCTCTAACCCTGAATTCCAAAAACGCAAAAAGATCTCTGATGACCTTCAGCTTGCCGCTCAAGCAGGTCAGGTTGAAAAATTCAACACGATGAAGAATCTTTTCGAAGAAAAGTATCTGCTAACCCAAGCTGAAATGAACTCTGTTTCTGCTTCAAAGAGTTTCTTGTATTACGCGAGCAAGCCTTCAACATCAGCCATCAATCTGGCTTGGTGGGCTAAACCATTCCCAGGTAACTTCGGTGACTGGCTCTCCCCTTTGATTGTTAGCCACTACACAGACAAGAAAGTAATCTTCCAATCTCCTGTTCGTCTTGCAATCAAAGACCACATGATTGGTCTTGGTTCTATCGGAAGATTCATCAAGCCAAACTCTGTTGTTGTTGGTACCGGCATTTCAACCGATGAACTAACTCTGGCTAAGAGCGCTAAGTATGTTTCTGTTAGAGGTCCTGTTACTGCACGTGTGGTTAAAGAATCTGGTGGACCAACAGTTGATAGCTTTGGTGATCCAGGTGTTTTGATCTCAAGAATATTCCCAGTTGAAAGAACAAAGACTAATGGTCGAGTTGCTCTAGTTCGTCACTTCACTCACAAGCCAATTCCACTAACTCTAGATAGCAACATGGATGAATTAGACATCTTCATGTCACATCCAGATGACATCAAGGTGTTAGTTGAAACTCTGAACACCTATGACCGTGTTGTCACTTCAGCTATGCACATCTTTATTACCTGTCAGTCATATGGAATTCCTTGCGCACTAGTTACCTTTGAAGGTTTTGAAGACTCCGTACATGGCAATGGAATCAAGTACGGAGACTATGCCCAAGGCGTTGGACTTGCATCCATAAGCCCAATAGCTGTGAGCCTTGACTTTGGAAAAGTCGATTTTGAGAACATAACAACAGATCACAAGATCTCAAATGAAAAATTAGATGAAGTTGAATCAGCAATACTCAAAGGCCTGAGTTATCTTTAGAGTGCTTGCCTCAAGAGAAGGAAATCCATGTTCTATTTAGTGCGCATAGTTCTAAAGACTTTCCTTGCACTATTTCCAAAGGGGAAGCACCGCAAACAAGCAATTGGTCTAGCTGCTATCGCAACAATAGTTCCACTCTCTCAACTTTTTGTTATTCGTATCTTTAGCAATTTGATTTTGGATGGCAAAGACTTGCCGTTTGAAACTCTGGTTGTGAACTTCGTGTTGTTCCTTAGCTTGTTTGGTGTTTCGCACCTGGCCACCTACTGGCAGAAAACTTACCGAGTTAAAGTTTTCAACGAAGCCTTATCATCAAGACCTGGTACTCGTAGCAAGATGAGTGAGTCATGGGACTGGGCTCTAACATTTGAAACCAACAACCTTCTGCACACCTTCACTCAAATACTTGTGCTTGGAACATTCTTCATAATCGTGAACTGGCAGTCAGGTTTAGTAAACGTATTGCTAGTTCTTGCCACCATGATGATCATCAAGTACATGTTTATTAAGCAGACAGCTACCCAAGAAGCTTTTGCTTTGGCTCAACGAAACAAAGAGCCTGTTACTGCTTTTGCTAAAGTTGCTGCCCGTATCAAGTCAGCTGAAATGGGAACCCTTGTTGCCAATGCTGCTTTTGTGATTTCACTCAGCGCACTTCTAATCTTTAGCTTGCAAGGTGCTCTTGGCCCTGCCGATGCCGTGATGCTATTTCTTGGTTTCCGCATGCAGAATAACAACCTAGGTCAAACTAGTGGATCCCTAATGCGCTTTGCTAGAGCCAAGACTTTGAGTGAGAACGGTAACAAAGGTAAGCCTGTTAAGACCGATGATGAAGACGAGTTGGGCTAAGCCCCCAATGGCTTCTCTCACTTTCGGATACAGCACCCTTGCTAACCGTTTGTCTAACATTCAATTACCTGATCTAAGCAATCACCCTGACTGGGATGTTTTGATTACTGTGCAAAGTGGAACGGACCAACTTCCAACTGAGGACCAGCTAAGCCAAGCACCAAAGGGTGAAAAAGTCGCTTTGCTTTCGTATCCAGGTACGGGTGTTACTAAAATCCGTAATCAAGTTTTGAACAACGCCAAAGGTAGATACGTCATCTTTGCCGATGACGATATCACTTTCAACGAATCTGGTTTAGTTCAAGCGATAGCTCACATGCAGAAAACAGGCATTGGACTGCTTTTAGGTCAAGCCGTAGATCAAAGTGGGAAACTTAGGAAAAGCTATCCTGCCAAAGTTGAAGTGCTCAATAAACTAAACAGCGCTAAGGCTGCTACCTACGAGATGATTGTTGATTTAGAGCAGGTCAAGGCTCAGGGAATTCTCTTCGATGAAGACTTTGGTGCTGGTGCACCGGTTACCTACCTTGGTGATGAATACATCTTTATCTGTGACTTGATTTCAGCTGGGGTGAGGTGTGAATTCGTTCCATTGGTTTTAGCCACCCATCCAACTCAAAGCTCAGGCAGTGGCTGGGGGACAGACAAAGATCGCAAGGCTAGAGCCCTAATCTTTGACCGAGCCTTTAAGGGAAATAGGACTTTCCCTTACATTGCAAGGGCGGCCTTCGGTCTTCGCAAGATAGGCAAAGAGTTGAGCTTTAAGACCTGGCTACTGTTTGTCTTCAAGCGCTAGCCAAACCTGTTAAATGGCTGAAATCAACCGGCCCCTGCTTTGATTTCTCAACTTAAATACTCCCCGCCTACAGTTAGACTTCTATAAACCTGCGTTTTGTGCGAAACGCTCAGCTTCTAAGAAGGACTTATGTTTCGCACCGTTAACTCAGCCAAAAAAGCATCTGCTGCCCTTTTACTCGCATCTCTAACTGTTGGGTTGTTAGGTATTGATGCCAGTGCGCTAACTCCAGTTACTAAGCCAACTAAGGTTGCCGCAGTAACTACTGGGACAACCGCCACCGTAACTTGGGCTGCTTTCCCTAAGGGAAAAGTAACCGGCATCAGAGTGGTAGCAACTCTTGGATCACAGAAGATAACCAAATCGCTTTCTGCAACAGCTAAAACTCATCGCTTCACCGGATTGAGATCTAACTCTTCTTATGCATTTAGTGTTTTCGGATTAAAGGGAACTAGAGCATCAGCTGCTGTAACAGTAAGAGTTAAGACAAAGGTTGTTCTGATGTCTAACTCAATTTTCTTTGGACAGCCTGATGACATGATGATCGGTGAAGCAAACCAGCAATTGTTCGCTCTACCTGCAGGTGGTGAGGTTGTTTTCTCAACCACCACACCTACAGTTTGTGAAATTGTCGAAGGTAACAACCTAAAGGCGATAGCAGCAGGTTCTTGCACAGTGGTTGCAAGTAGCCCAGGTGATAGCCAGTACGCTGCGGCACCGGATGAAACCAGAACTGTTTCTGTGACAGTTCCAATTGGATCGATTGAAAAGACTTTGCTTTGGTCGGAAGAATTTGATGGTGAAGCTGGTGCAGGACCATCAACTGATAACTGGGTAATTGAAACTGGCGATGGTTGTGGACTTCCACCAGGCTGTGGTTGGGGTAACCAAGAAGATCAGGCCTATGCAGCTTGTGCTATCAAGCAAAACGGTGAGGGAATCATGACCATCACTGCTTCAACCAAAGCTGCGGAGCCTAACTGTACTTGGAACGAAAATGGAAGAACAAAAAACTGGACCAGCGGTAAGTTCACAACTCAGGGTAAGAAGCACTTCAGCTATGGGTATTTCGAAGCACGCATGAAGATGCCTGTTGGCGAAGGAACTTGGCCTGCGTTCTGGACACTGGGAAGCAATATCGCAACTGTTCCATGGCCTCGCTCTGGTGAGCTAGACATTATGGAGTACACCGGAACCAAGCCAAGTAGATCAACTTCAGCTGCTCACTATCAGAACTCTTTAGGTTTCCACGAGTACAAGAGCGGTGGACACAACCACACTAAGAACCTTCATGAAGAATTCCACACCTACGGAATGCTTTGGTTGCCTAACGAAGTTACTTTCACTTTCAACGGCAAAACTACATTCGTGTTGAAGAAGTCTGAGACCGGTCTAACTCACTGGCCTTTCGGTCCAAGTGCTACAGGGGTAACCCCGAAGATGTATTTGATCTTGAACCTAGCTCTGGGCGGAACCTACAGTGGTCCTATCCGAGGTGGTTACACCAAGGCATTCTTCGACATTGATTACGTTCGCTATTACAGCGTTAGTGGTTACGGGTCTGCCCCAACTAACTAAGCGTTTGGATCTACGTAAGTAGCTTCGCCGTCTCTAGCGTCTTCGTCTTCAACCTCAAGCATGGCTGACCATACGTTGTGAAGTGGTCCTGCAAACTCGTGTCCACGTTGTTTAGCTACTTCACTCTTGAAGTTGTTGTAATCAACAGCTAGTGCTTGAGATGAAACCCACTGCGCAAACAGTTCAGGCTTTACAAATACTCGATACGGGTAATCCCCGTCAGGTGATTTAGCTAGTTCTACGCCAGTGAACGCGATTAGTTCTTCAAGCGACTGCTTGTCTCTAGCCCTGATGGTTAGAACATCCGGGTGAGCGTTCTTTCTTACTGCACTGATGAAACCATGTTTAGTGAAAATCCACATATTTATTTCTCCTAGTCACAGTAGATAACAGGATGAGAGGTGGATTTATTCCCGAAGGCTTTAGTTCTGTGGGAAGCCTAGGTTGATACCGCCGTGGCTTGGATCAAGCCATCTGCTGGTAACAGTCTTTTCACGAGTGAAGAAGTGAACTCCCTGCATACCGTGAGCCTTAGTGTCTCCAAACAGGGAACTCTTGAAACCTCCGAAAGAGTAATAGGCAACTGGAACAGGAATAGGAACGTTGATGCCAATCATGCCAACTTCAACTTCATTCTGGAATCTTCTAGCTGCTCCACCATCGTTAGTGAAGATGGCTGTGCCATTTCCATATGCTCCATTGTTGATTAGCTCCAGGCCCTCCTGGTAACTTGCAACTCTAACTACCGACAGCACTGGGCCAAAGATTTCATCTTTATAAACTTTCGATGAGGTTGGCACCTTGTCAATCAAAGTAGGCCCTAGCCAGAAGCCTTTGGCATCACCATCAACTTTTATGCCTCGACCATCAATAACTACCTCTGCTTTATCGGCAATAGCGATATCGATGTATGAAGCAACTTTGTCCCGGTGTTCTTTAGTAACTAATGGGCCCATGTCACAGTTACGTGTTCCATCACCAACAGTTAGTTTGCTCATGCGAGCTTTGATCTTTTCAATAAGTTCATCCGCAATAGGTTCAACGGCAATAACAACGGAGATAGCCATGCAGCGCTCACCTGCTGAGCCAAAACCTGCATTGATAGCTGAGTCAGCTACCAAATCAAGATCAGCATCAGGAAGAACTAGCATGTGGTTCTTAGCTCCACCTAGGGCCTGAACTCTCTTACCGTGAGCAGTTCCTGTTTCATAGACATATTTAGCAATAGGGGTTGAGCCAACAAAGCTGATTGATTGAACATCACTATTGGTTAGTAGTTCATCAACTGCTACCTTGTCGCCCTGTAGAACATTGAAGACACCATCTGGTAATCCCGCTTGCTTGAGCTTCTCAGCCATCCAGATTGCTGCCGATGGATTCTTTTCGGAAGGCTTTAGAACAACTGTGTTACCGGCTGCTAGAGCGATAGGGAAAAACCACATCGGCACCATTGCAGGAAAATTAAATGGGCTGATGATTCCAACAACACCCAAAGGCTGCTTCAGTGAGTAAACATCAATGGAAGTTGATACTGATTCGCTATAAGAACCCTTTAGGTGATTAGCCATAGAAGTCGCATACTCAACTACTTCTAAACCTCTGGTAACTTCGCCCAATGCATCCGGCAGAGTCTTGCCATGTTCTTCGGTAACAATGGCTGCCAACTCTTCTTTAGAAGAGTTGAGGATTTCACGGAAGTTGAACATGATCTGCTGGCGCTTTGTCAGAGAAGTATCACGCCAAGCTGCAAAAGCATCTTGAGCTGCCTGGATTGCCTTCTTAGCATCTACTGTTTCAGCTAGTGCTACCTGACGAATCACTTCGCCAAGTGCTGGGTTAAAAACATTGCCGGTTCTAGGTGATGAGTCGGCAACTTGTTGGCCGTTGATGAAATGCATGACTGTGGTCATGGGTCTTCCTTAGTTTTTTATAGTCTTACCTAATGCTAAGACCTTAAAACCGGCTTGCTGCCACTTTGCTATATCTATTACATTCCTACCGTCAATAACAAGCTTGTTGGCTATCGCTTGAATAGTTGATGGATCGAAAGTTCTGTACTCTTGCCATTCTGTTGCTAGAACAACAGCATCAACACCTGCAAAGGCCTTGTCTAAATCTTGCTCAGTAGTAAGTTCAGGGTGCTTCTTATTCACACCTTCTAATGCAATAGGGTCGTGCACGATTGCTTGTGCTCCTGCTTTGTTAATCAACAAAGCAATCTCTAGAGCTGGAGAATCTCTAACGTCATCGCTATCTGGTTTGAATGCTGCACCAAGAACCAAAACTTTCTTACCTTTTAGGTCGCCTAGTTCTTGAGTAAGCATGTCTATGACTCGATCACGTCTTCTGATGTTGATCTTGTCGATCTCTTTTAGGTAGGCAACAGATTGGCCAACGCCTAGTTCTTCAGCTCGTGCCATAAGGGCTCTGATGTCCTTAGGTAAACAGCCGCCACCAAAACCAACACCGTTACGTAGGAACTTGTTACCAATACGTTCGTCATAACCAATCGCTGTTGCTAGTTGAGTTGCATCCGCACCTGAAACTTCTGCAATCTCAGCCATAGCGTTGATGAAAGAAATCTTGGTTGCTAGGAAAGCATTAGCTGCAGCCTTTACTAATTCAGCGGTTGCAAGATCAGTAACAATGAAAGGAATGCCGGATGAAATCATCGGAGCAAATACTTCACGAAGCATCTTTTCAGAATGCTCGTTGGTAACACCAACAACAAGACGATCTGGGCTAAGCGAATCTTCTAACGCTGTTCCTTCTCTTAGGAACTCAGGGTTCCACGCAAGATTAGGTGCAAAGCCAGCAAGGTTAGTCAGTTCAACTGTCAGTAGTGCTGCTGTTCCAACTGGAACAGTTGATTTACCAACGACAACGGCATCTTGAGAAAGGTAAGGAGCTAAGTCTCTAATGGCTGCGTGCAGATATGAGGTATCAGCTGCTAGTGAACCTTCTTTTTGCGGAGTACCAACACAAATGAAATGGACATCAACATCTTTTGAACCTTCATCGTGTGAGCTTTGGAAAGTTAGACGTCCTGAAGCGATCTGGTTAGCAAGCTCTTCATCTAGACCTGGTTCGAAGAAACCAGCTTTGCCTGTTTTCAAACTGTCGATTTTTGCTTGGTTAGGTTCAATACCTATAACGGTGTGCCCCAGCTTTGACATGGCCACACAATGAGTTGCGCCAAGATAGCCAAGGCCGATTACTGAAACTTTCAACGTCATGTTCTAATTCTAATCTGGCTAGATGGCTCTATTCGTAAAAACGAATACAAAAACTAGAGGTCTTCAGTTCTAAAAACAGCCACTATCGCATTAGCGTGGCCGTGACCCATGGCGTGAGTTTCCTTAAGAAAGTTAACCTGTTCTAGGTGTTTCAGATCTTTGACCTTCATAAGTTCTTTCATCCAAAAGGAAATAGGTTTCCCATACTTAGCTTCAATAGATGGAAAGTAGCTTTTCGGTCCCTTGACTGGTTCTGCCATTGCTAAATGCTAGCGTCTACTGCTGATTTAATGCATGCAGCAAGGCAAGTTTTTTATTCATGGCCATGCCCGTTGTTTCTAGAGGTTATCTGACATTATGAAAAGCATGGATAAATTCAAATACCTTCGCAGAGTTCTCTTTACTGGAGCAACCGTCTTTGGACTAAGTGCTCTACTGCTTCTAATCGCTCCTAGCCTGTTCAATGAACTACTGGGGATAAGTTCAACCGCTGAGTTGGACTGGGCAATGAGAATGATTGGGCTTACCTTGGTGGCCCTTGCAGGAAATATGTATTCAGTTTCTCTAAAAGGAAAAGATTCAACCGTGCTATTTTCAGCAAGAGTAATGGCGGTATCTGCTTTTGGTCTTGGAGTGCTGACACTTTTGATTCCAGTAGAAACACTTACCTGGTTTGACTACGCCTATGCAGCAGTTGGTTTTGGTTTTAGCTTGGCATACCTAATTGGTTTATTAAGAAAGCCAAAGGCTTAGAGGTTAACCTGCTGGCCGTCTTTAGGTGCCATTGATTTCCAACCGAGCTTTGATTCAATCGAATCGCTGAAAGCTTCGGCTGCTCCTGCTTCACCGTGAACAACAAATACTTGTCCAGGTTCAGCTGAGGTTGAGCTAAGCCAATTAATAAGTTCAGTTGCATCAGCATGCACAGAGAACTCAGCTATCTGTTCCACTCTTGCTCTAACAGGAACTAGTTCACCGTGCATCTTTACTTGCTCTGCACCATCAACTAGTGATCGACCTCTAGTGCCAAGTGCTTGGTAGCCAACAAATAGCACTGTGTGCTTAGAGTTAGGCAGCATCTGTCTTAGGTGATGAACCACACGTCCACCGGTTCCCATACCTGATGCCGAAATAATGATGCATGGAGCACTTGGGTCGTTGACTGTCTTTGACTGTTCAACGGTTTCAAGTTCAACTAAAGAACCTGGATCAAAAGGATCGCGTCCCGCCCATTCTTTTCTTATGTCTTCACGAATCTCATTAGAGCCTTCGTTGATGGCTTGTCTGTAATAGTTCAGTGCCTTGAGGGCCATCGGTGAATCAGCAAAAACTGGAACCTTAGGGATGGTTCCTGCTTCCATAAGTTCTCTGATCTTGACCAAAATGATTTCGGTTCTATCAACGGCAAAAGCTGGAATTAGAACTGAACCACCACCAGCGATGGTTTCATTGATGGCTGTTTCAAAATCTGTTGAGGAAGCTACGTGTTCGCGATCACCATATGTTGACTCGGTGATAAGTGCATCAAATCTTCCTGCCACTATCTTTTCTGGGTTTACTAGAAGTGGATGGCCATCTCTTCCTAGATCTCCTGAGAACATGAGTTTCTTGCCAAAGAACTCAACTTCTAGAGTTGCTGCTCCAAGGATGTGACCCGATGGGTGGAAGGTAACGAAGGTTTCTGTTGCAACCTGAATTCTTTGATTGAACTCTTCTTCTTGAAAACTTTGGATTGCCTTCTCGGCATCATCTTCGTCATACAGAGGCTTAGGTGGGTTGTGCTTACTGAAGCCCTTCTTAGCTGCATACTTAGCGTCTTCAGTTTGAATACGAGCAGAGTCTCGAAGGATCACAGCAGCTAATTTGGCTGTGAACTTGGTTGAGTGAATCTTTCCTTTATATCCTTGCTCGACAAGCTTCGGGATATAACCACAGTGATCTAAATGTGCATGGGTAAGCAACACTGCATCTATGTTTGCTGCATCAATTGCTAGTGGAGCCCAGTTTTTTAGTCTTAGCTCTTTGAGTCCCTGAAATAGACCGCAGTCAACCATTACGTTGGTTTCCCCGCAACTAAGTAAGAACCTAGATCCGGTTACAGTGCCTGCAGCACCTAGAAAAGTAATTGTTGGTTGTTCCCCAATAGTTGTCATGACTCGAGTCTATGTCAGATAGGGTGCGACAATCTAAACATGGTTGATTTGCTAACTCGTTACAGTTTCCTGATCCTGGCTCTTGCCAGTTCGGTAGCTGGACTAATTCTGAACTTTAGTTCAGAGCAGTTGGCTAAATATGCTTGGGCTGTTGGTGCAGCATTAGGTCTTATCCTCAGCGTTCGTTGGCTCATATCTGCAATCAAAGAGAAAGCATTAGGGAGTGATGTTTTAGCTGTAATTGCAATCGTTGCAACAGCACTAACCGATGAATGGTTTGCAGCCAGTTTGATTTCCCTAATGCTAGCAACCGGCAGAGCACTTGAGCTTTGGGCTCAAGGTAAAGCGAGCAAACATCTTGATGAACTCATGAAGCGAGCTCCGCTATTTGCTCATGCTGTTTCAGTTTCAGGTGAAGTTACGGACATACCTATAAATGATGTTCAAATACAAACAAAGGTGCTAGTTAGATCAGGTGAAGTAGTTCCAATCGATGGTCTTTTAGAAGAACCAGGGCTATTCGATGAATCTGCACTTACTGGTGAATCACTTCCTGTCTGGCGAGAAGCGAATACTTCAGTTAACTCAGGTGTTGTGAACAGCGGCAGTGCTGTTGTGATTATTGCAACTGAAACGGCACAGACCAGTACCTATGCAAACCTCATCAAGCTTGTAGCTAGCGCTAAAGAGCAAGCTTCTAAAGGTGTTCGACTAGCAAATGTTTGGGCAGCAAGATTTGTGCCTCTTGCACTAGTAATTGCCATTGGTACTTATGTGATTACTCAAGATGTGAAACAAGCAGTGGCGGTGTTAGTGGCTGCAACCCCCTGCCCACTTATTCTTGCTGTTCCAGTAGCACTCGTATCAGGGATCTCAAGGGCTGCTCAAGTCGGAGTAATCATCAAGGAAGGTTCAGCCATTGAACAGCTGGCTCAAGTTGAAGTGGTGTTACTCGATAAAACAGGAACACTAACTGAAGGTGGTCCTCGCATCACCGACCTAGTATTTGCTGAAGGTAGCGACCCAGATCTAGTGCTAACCCTCACAGCATCTCTTGAGCAGACAAGTGCAAACATTGTGGCAAGAGCAACAGTTGCTGAGGCAAAACAACGTGGCTTGACTTTGAGCATGGCAACAGATGTAAAAGAAATACATGGCCATGGGCTAAGTGGCGTTGTTGCTGGATACAAAGTCAAAGTTGGTCAACCAACTGTTCCGATGCAGCCATGGGCAAAGCTTTCTAATGCACTGCTCGTTGAAATAGAAGTTGATGGCAAAGTAGTTGGCTATTTAGGTTTAGATGATCCACTTCGCAAAGAATCACTAGAAACAGTTAAGCACCTCAAGGCTCTTGGAGTTAAAAGAGTTCTGATGGTCTCTGGTGATAGAAAAGCAACCGTTGAGAATATTGCTAATCAACTTGGTGTCACCGAATTCTTTGCTGAATGCACTCCAACTCAGAAACTGGAAATACTCAAAAGAGAAAAGGAAGCCGCCAAAGGAACTGTCCTAGTTGTTGGTGATGGAATCAATGATGCGCCTGCTTTAGCTGCTGCCGATGTTGGTATCGCTATGGGAGCTAAAGGAACAACCGCTGCTAGCCAAGCTGCTTCCGTTGTGATTGTTGAAGACTCTATACGCAGGATTGCTAATGCAATAGATATTTCTCAGATTGCTAGAACTAGAGCTTTGCAAGCAAGCACTATAGGAATGTCACTTGCAATTGTGGCGATGTTATCTGCAGCCTTTGGATATCTGAATCCTTCTCAGGCTGCTCTAGTTCAAGAACTGATTGATGCTGCATCCATAACCTGGGCTTTAGTTGGTAGAAAACCTAAGCTCTAGCAACTAGCGTTGCCACCATAGTTTTTGCCGCTAGAACCATAGTTTCGATATCCATAGTGAATAATCCTGGAAAGTCTTCTTGTTGCTCTGTCATCAGTGGAACATGAACAAAACCCGATTGGATCTGAGTATCTTTCGATGCATTCTGTAGTTCATAGAAGATGTGATTGCAGACAAAGGCCCCTGCTGTTAGAGACAGGGTTGCTGGAATGCCTTCGGCTTTGATAGCAGCAACTAGTTCTTTTACCGGAAGGGTACTCTCATATGCTGTTGGTGTTCCTTGGTGAATGGCCTGATCTATTCGGATGTGGCCTTTGTTATCGGCAAGGTTGGCATCGTTTAGGTTCACGGCGAAGCGTTCTGGAGTTATGGCTATTCGGCCCTCAGCCTGGCCAAAGCTGATCACTACATCAGGATTGTGTTCTTGAACTAGAGCAATAAGGTGGCTGGCTGCTTCACCATATACAACTGGCAATACAGCTGTGATGATTTGGGCACCTGGAACAGAATCGGACTTTATTCGAATTACTAGTTGCTCGCTAGGGTTTAGTCGAGCATTGTTGAATGGCTCGAAACCTGTAAGTAAAACCTTGAGCATGCCCCTAAGTCTAACTATCTATAACACTTTCGCATCATGTGCATTTCAAGGCCCCTAACAACTGAGCGAGGTGATTAGGCTTTTGAAATGCTAAAAACTTCTATGGGCCTGGGCTTTGTTCGCCTCCTAATGGCCGCTGCTCTATTTGGCAGCATCTTCTGGCAGATCAGTGACCGCGTTGCTCACAACCTTTTCCGCCCTACCGAATACTTCACATTCTTCACTATTACTTCTTGTCTTTTGACCGGTATTGCCTTGACTATCTCCGGGCTCAGAGTTTTGCGTAACCAGCCAGAAACTAAGTTTCTGACCCTATTCCGTCTAACCATGGCTGCCTCTATGGTCATTGTTGGCGTTATCTATAACGCACTGCTAACCGATGCAGCTATCGATGAAAGAGACATAGGTTACGACTGGCCTGTGATACCTAACCTGATTCTGCACACCTACCTTCCTATCTTGGTTTTCCTAGAGTGGCTAGTTGCTAGGACAGCTGTCCCACTGAAGTTGACTTCATCTTTCTGGGTGTTGGTCTATCCACTTGCCTGGTTGGCATTCTCAATCCCTAGAGGGTTCATCACCGGATGGTGGCCTTACTGGTTCATTGACCCTCAGTATGGTTACGAGACCATGATTCAGTGGATTTTAACTATTGCCGCATTCTTTATAGTTTTGGCTATCGGATTGCTCCCTGCCCAGAAAGCTATCGCCAAAATCGGTAAGTAGTTCTTTCTAACTGGCCTAGCCTTGAACCATGATCAACTTTTCAGATCCTAAGTTTGTCGAGAACCCATACCCAGCCCTCAAAGAACTTAGAGCCTTCGGTAAGCCGGTTTGGCACGAAGAAGTGGGGATGTTTCTAGCTGCCAGGCATTCAGATGCCAATGCTGTGCTTAGAACAAAAACCCTCGGCAGGATCTTTACGCCTAAGGAGCCTGAAAGCCAGTGGAGTGAATTCAACTGGCTTCACTCTGATAGCCTCTTGGATTCAGAGCCTCCTAAGCACACTCGCCTGCGTTCTCTAGTGGGAAAGGCATTCTCCCGGTCAAGGATTGAAGCTCTAAGACCTGAGGTAAAGCGAATCGCAAATCTTTTACTTGATGAGGCAGAGAACAAGTTGTCCTCAAACGGCAACTTTGACCTGATTGCTGATTATGCAGAACCACTTCCGGTTAAGGTAATTGCTGCTTTACTGGGTTTCCCAGATGAGGATGAGCATTTACTCAGACCTTGGTCCCAGTCGATAGTAAAGATGTATGAGGTCAACCCATCTCTTGAGGCTCAAGAGGATGCCAAGCAGGCTGCCCATGAATTTGCTGAATACGTCCGAGGGCTTATGAACATGCGCAAGGTTGCCCCTGGCACAGATCTGATTAGCGAATTGGCTGTGGTTGAAGAGGCAGGTGAGAAGCTAAACGCTCAAGAACTAATTGCCACCTGTGTGCTTTTACTAAACGCAGGTCATGAGGCCAGCGTTAATGGGTTTGGTAATGGCATGGTTGCCACCTTTGAAAGAGAAGACCAGCTTGAGTTGCTGCGCAAGGACCCTAGAGCCATTGCAGATACCGCCATCGAAGAGTTCCTCAGATTCGATGCCCCACTTCACCTGTTTGAGAGAACCGCAACCGCAGACACCGAAATCGGTGGAGTCATGGTCAAGACAGGTCAGAAAATTGCTTCTCTGCTGGGCTCTGCGAACCGGGATGAAACAGTGTTTGATCGGGCTGATGAACTAGACCTCACTAGGGAACAAAACCCTCACATAGGTTTTGGAGCTGGCATTCACTTCTGTTTGGGAGCTCCTCTATCCAGAATTGAGATGTCTGAATCTCTACCGCTATTGTTTGAACGTTTTCCAAATCTAGCCATGGTTGAAACCCCAAAAAGAAGAACGACTTTCGTCTTAAGAGGTTACGAAAGCATCCTGGTTGCCTAGAAACTAGGGGTTTTTGGGCTGAAATAGCCTGTGTTTTACCTGTATAACAAATGTGTAAACACGACACTCTCAGCGTATTTCTTCCCGATTTAGGTAGGTAGCCTTGTAAAAGCAACAAAAGTCGAGCTCAATCATGCGCTTGATTAACTTATCGAAAGGCAACATAAATGGAGAACGTCGGAGTACTTTCATACTCATTGACTGGCTATGAATTTAGCGCAGTCTACAACGTGCTTTCACTAGGTATCGCGAGCATGGTTTTCACCTCGCTATTCCTATTTGTAGCAAGAGATCGCGTACTACCTAAGTACCG
>JBILRF010000008.1:0-49170 GCA_044372795.1 Rhodoluna sp.
TGAGTTAGTGTCATCCATTCCAACTAGACGAACATTAGCGTTACCAGTAAACGGAGGAACTGGAGGCTCAACAACACCGCCACCAAGATCTGCACCCTTAGCACCATTGAACGCAATGTCATCAACGTACCAAGGAGCAGCACCCTTACCAGCACCGAAGTCTACGAAGATAGATGCACGGTCGTAGTCAATAGCTAGGTTTGCACCAACAGTGAAGTCGAAGGTATAAGTCTTCCAACCAACAACAGATGTGCTGTCAGCGTCCTTCTCAACGTTCTGAGGTGCCGCTTTGGAGTCTTCGATCTTCATCACAAGTCTCTTACCAGCAACTGGAGAGTAGATGTTCGCCTTCACAACAAAGTTGTTTGCTGATACCAAAGAAACACCTGCACCCTTAGTCAAGAATGTAGTTCCAGCCCACGCTTCACCAGCGGTAACAATCTTCAAGGCCTTTGTTGAATCAACTGATCCACCAGTTGGAGCATCAGTTACAACGCTTGAGTTGTTTCCACCAAAGTCAGTCAAAGTGAAACCTGAAGTGTCGTTGCTCTCGAAGTTCACAAGAACCTGAGGAGCTGTGCGAATAGTAGGAGTGTTTGCACCGTTGACTCCCAAGTTGTCTACATAGAACTCCAAAGGAGTCGCTGCAGGATTAACCAGGAAGTCAGGGAAGATAGCTACTAAGTTGTACTCGGTTGTCGCTGACCAGGTGGCAACATCTGAGAAGTCAACAACGACTCTTGACCAACCCTTAGGAGCAGACACTGTCTTACCAACCGCACCTGGGCCAAGCTCAATTCTCAGAGGAGAGTCAGCCTTAGGTGAGAAGTAGTTGAAAGTAACAGTCTTGTTAGCCGCGTTAGTGATACGAACACCAGAAGCAAAGTTCAAGATGTTTGCACCAGCCCAAGGCTGACCACTCTTTACAATCTTCAATGCCTTGCCACCGTTACCGCCAGCAGGAGCATCTTCAATAGTTGTTACAGCACCTTCGAAAGCACCCTCAATCTTTGTGCCTTCAGCTGCACCAACAACGCTTGCGCCTCTAGTGTCACCAGCTTCGAAAGTAAGAAGAGTGCTAGTAGCTTCTCTTGAAGGCACGTAGCTTTCAGGACGGAAGAAGATGAAGTCAACTAGGTCAATGCTGTCCTGAGTTTGGCTTGTCACCCAAGCAGTCACCTGAGAGAACAACTTCTTACCTGTGAAGTCAGCACCAAGGTTAGCCGGGAAGTTAGCTGCATCAGCAGCTACGTCAGTGTTAACCATGCTGAAAGTCACACGACCTTGAGCGTCAGTAACACCAGTAACAGTTTTGTTCTGAGTTCCAACAGCAGCAACGTTACCTACGTTAACCTTCGCAGTTGAACCTGAATACTCTTTACCCATTGTCAAAGTAACAGTCTGACCAGCCAACGGAGTGTTGTCTGCAGCGTTAGTAACAAGGTAAGTCAAGCTCTGAGTAGATCCAACAGGAACCTGCTTAGTACGAACATTGATTCCAACGCGGTACCAAGGGTTAGCAACAGAGAAGAACGCTGCATCAGCAGGACGGTTGAATGAGTTAGTGTCATCCATTCCAACTAGACGAACATTAGCGTTACCAGTAAACGGAGGAACTGGAGGCTCAACAACACCGCCACCAAGATCTGCACCCTTAGCACCATTGAACGCAATGTCATCAACGAAGAAAGGCTCGGTGCTCTTAGGGCTACCCTGGAAGTCAACAAAGATTGTCGCTCTGTTGTAATCAATAGCAAGGCTTCCACCAATTGAGAAGTCGAAGGTATAAGTCTTCCAACCAACAACAGATGTGCTGTCACCTTCCTTTTCAATGGCTTGAGCAGGAGCAGCAACGTTTTCTAGCTTCAGGTTCAGTCTCTTACCAGCAACTGGTGAGTAGATGTTTGCTTTCACAACAAAGTTGTTTGCTGAGATCAAAGATTGTCCAGCAGCTCTAGATAGGAATGTTGTTCCAGCCCAAGGCTCGCCACCTGCGAATGCAATTCTCATAGCCTTAGTTGATCCAACAGATCCACCAGTTGGAGCATCAGTTACAACGCTTGAGTTGTTTCCACCAAAGTCAGTCAATGAGTGCCCTGAAGTGTCGTTGCTCTCGAAGTTAACAAGAACCTGAGGTGTGCTTCGGATTGCAGGAGTAACTGCACCGTTGATTGCAATGTCGTCCACGAAGTAAGACAAAGCTTCAGCTCCTGGAGCTACGTTGAAGTCAGGGAAGATTGCCAGAGATAGATAATCTTCTGTCGCAGACCAACCAGCTACATCAGTGAAGTCAACAACGACTCTTGACCAACCCTGAGGAACAGTTACTGTCTTGCCAAGTGCACGTGGGTATGGAACCAACTCAACACGTAGTGGAGAATTTGCTTTAGCAGAGAAGTAGTTGAAGGTAACGGTCTTATGAGTACCATTTGTGATTCTGGTGTTACCTGTGATGTTCAAGATTGTTGCACCAGAGTAAACCTCTCCAGCTTTTACAATCTTTAGTGCCTTGCCACCGTTACCGCCAGCAGGAGCATCTTCAATTGTTGTTACAGAACCTGCGAATGAACCTTCAGGTTTTGCAGCTGTTGAATCTCCAACAACCTTGGCACCAAGAGCATCGTTGGCTTCAAAAGTAACTAGAGTTGCTGGAACATCGCGACCTGCTGCTGCTGGAACGTAAAGGTCAGTAGGAGTTCCACCGTTAATTGATACGTTGTCAATCTCGTAGATCTGTCCTGTGTTTGCTACTGGACCAGGGCCGGTGTATGTACGGTCATCGGCACCGAAGTTCGGGAAGAAAGCAATAATTTTGTAAGCAGCATCTGGGTTCCAACCGGTTCCAGTTGACATGTCGAAACTTAGTTTGTTTAGTCCGGGTTGTGCTGTAACAGTCTTGAGTGCAGCACCTGCACCTTCAACCTTCATCATTACTGGAGAAGGTGCGGTGTCGTTTGACCAGTAGTCAAGAGTAATAATCGGCTTGCTAGCGTCGGTGTAACGGAACGGAGTTGAGTTTCCTAGTAGAAGGTTCACTCCCGCCCACACCGTGCTGCCAGTGGACTTTGTAAAGTGCAGCGAATTACCGCTCAGGTTCGTTGAGGCTTTGATCTCTGTCGTAGCTCCACCATAAGGACCAGTGTTTGGGTTGCTTGACACCGTCTTCAGTAAATCAGCTTCTTCGAAGTTCATGAACAAAGGCGTGGTGACATTCGCTTGAGCTGGTGTAACCCCAGTAACAAGCAATGCTCCGGTAACCAAGAAGAGTGCAACTCGGTTTAGGCCCTTTAGAAGTGCAGATTTGTTCGCGTACATGTGAACCTTTCAGTAATTGATACGTTTGAGGACCGGACAAGACCTTAAACGCATTCCTTAGCCAGAGTATGGCTTGCCTAGAATCTATCTCTGAAACCGCTTCCGAGAAACCGCTTTCAATGAGTCTTTACAGATTTGTTATCAAATCATATTCAAGTGAGAAAGAGACGGATAGTGTGTTGATTCTGCCCCTGAAGCAGGATTCATCCTGAGCTTTCAAGTTCCCGTGTTTACAGGTCTTGAGTGACTGACGGCTATAGCTCGGCAGCCTTCGAGTTCTTCTTCTGCCATAGGTAGCTGTGCCAAATAACGATTATTGGGTAAAGGCCCTGAGCCCCAACCCCGATACGCTCGCCAAGACCGGTAATAGTGGAGTTTGGGTCCTGCCAGAGGCTAAGGAACCAAATACAGATCACACCTATTATTAGGGCTCCCGCAATGGCTGCCCCTGGCCTAAGTAGCGGTGGAACATCACTTCCCCGCCTCATGGCAAAAAGTGGCCAGATACACAATAAAAAGAAGCTAGAAATGGCAAATATTCGATGCATTACGGAATAACTGTCTTGGTCAGGGGTAGTAAAGACTGTCAATCCGATAGTTGAGATACCGATCAGAAGAATGACTATTCGACCCGGCATAGCAAATGCCTTGGCATAACGGGCAATGATGAAGTCGCAGACAGCCCCAAAAATGAATACAACTGAAATAAACAGTTGAACCGGAGAGTCATCAGCAGCTAGATCGCTAACCGTTTTCTTGATGCCGTCATAACCTGGCCACATCATTCCAGCGATGGTGTAGCCGATGAACAGTACTATCGGCCCGAGCGTTGCTGCCAATAGAGCTGGTTTTTCAATCAATCCGATTTTTCGCATTGCCAGTCCTTTTAGTTGTGGTGCTACCAGGTTTCGATTGGGTACTTACTAAATACTTGGGTCAGGAATCATTACATACTTGGTCTCCAAGTATTCCTGAATTCCTTCCAGTCCACCTTCGCGACCCAAGCCCGATTGTTTCACTCCGCCGAATGGAGCAGCAGCATTACTCACAAGACCCGTGTTCAAGCCGGTCATTCCAGTGTCTAATCTTTCGATTAGACGAATACCTCGCTTCATGTCTTGGGTATAGGCATATGAAACAAGGCCATACTCAGTGTCGTTAGCTAGCCTGATTGCTTCATCTTCGTCCTTGAATCTGACGATTGGAGCAACTGGGCCAAAGATCTCTTCGTTCAAAATAGTTGAACCAGGCTTCACATCAACTAGAACTGTTGGTTCAAAGAAGTAGCCTTCACCTGATTGAGCGTTACCACCTGAAAGAACTTTTCCACCTTCAGCAACTGTTGTTTCAACTAAGCGTTGGAGGTTCGCTCTTGCCTTCTCATTGATAACAGGACCGATCTTGGTATCAGGGTTTACTCCCCTGCCCAAAGGCATGGCTTCCATCTTGGCTGCCATCTTGCTAGCAAACTCATCTGCCAGTGACTCATGAACAATAAATCTGTTTGCAGCGGTGCAGGCCTGACCGATGTTACGAAGCTTAGCTAGCATCGCACCTTCAACAGCTGCATCGATATCGGCATCTTCAAATACTAGGAATGGGGCATTGCCACCTAATTCCATTGAAGTTCTCAAAACCTGCTTGGCTGATTGCTCAAGAAGTCGCACACCAACTTGAGTAGAGCCGGTGAAGGTAATCTTTCTCAATCTTGGATCAGCAATAATCGGAGCACTGGTTTGAGCAGAGGTGCTAGTAGTAATGATGTTCACTACTCCAGCAGGTAATCCTGCCTCTTCCAAGGTTTTTGTTAGTAGCAGTGTTGTTAGTGGAGTTAGCTCTGCAGGTTTTACAACCATGGTGCAACCAGCAGCAATTGCTGGTCCAATCTTTCTAGTTGCCATAGCAAGTGGGAAGTTCCAAGGTGTAATAGCAAATGCAGGACCCACTGGTCTCTGAGTTACAAGCATGCGACCAGTTCCTTCAGGAGAAGATCCGTATCTTCCTGAGATTCTTACTGCTTCTTCTGAGAACCAACGTAAGAACTCATTACCGTAGGTAACTTCTCCCCTAGCTTCAGCAATAGGTTTACCCATCTCAAGGCTTATGAGCATTGCGAATTCTTCGCTTCTTGCTTTAACTAGTTCAAAAGTTCTGCGGAGAATTTCTGCTCTCTCACGAGGAGGTGTCTTAGCCCAAGACTCTTGAACATTAGCTGCAGCAGAAAGAGCTGCTAGTCCATCAACTTCATTAGCGTTAGCAATTGTTGCCAACGTTTTGCCTGTTGAAGGGTCTTCAACAAGAATCTCTTGGGCACCATGGCCATCGACCCATTGGCCGGCTATGTATAGCTTGGTTGGAACTTTGGCTAGTAGTTCACTCTCGGTGAGCGACATTGCTACCTTCTTCTTTAGGGGGTTTTAGGGGTTGTTTCGGCAGAAAGCTTATTGCCACATCTATAAATACCAGTGGCAAGGTTATCGATGGCATCTTTAGCTGTTGCATTAACTTCACCGATGGCTGCAATGCTAAAGACCAGGTCAGTGCCATCCTTGGCTTTGATCAGTCCGGCAAGTGAGTATTCGTTCTTAGTCCAACCTGTTTTAGCAAAGATCTTGCCGGCTGCATCTAAGTTGTCACCTTTGAATCTGTTGGCAAGAGATCCTGTTTCAGCTGCAATAGGAAGTGCTCGCTTAATTACTCCAAGGTCACCGTCTTCGTTCAAGACCTTCTTTAGTAGTGCGTTAATAAATGTTGCAGGAACCCTGTTAGCTTCATTTGAACCTGAGCCATCTAAAAGAACAAGGTCAAGAGTTGATAGTCCTGCTCTAGTTAGAGCAGCCTTCAAAGCAACATCCAGTGAATCTCTTGAACCGTCGTAACCTAGTTGCTTTGAAACAAGTCGAGCCAAGAATTCTGATTCTGTGTTGTCGCTAACTTTAAGCATGTGCTCAACCCAACGACTGATTGGCTGTGATCGAACAGATGCAATCTCAAGTAAGTTGGTGCCAGCTTTAGCTTTGGTAAGAGTTGCTGACCCAGCCAATGGGCCAATAGCTTTCTTCAAAGCAACACCAACCGCATTAACCGGGTCAGCGCTTCTTGGAGAAGTTAGAGCAGTTGGGTTAGCTCTGTCACCGTCAACCTGCAATGCGGTTACTAGTGATTGATAGCCGATAGTTCTCTCGGATTCTGGGTTACCTGGGTCCCAGCCTTCAGGAGCAAAGTATGTGCTGTCCAGAGTGATGTTAGTAATAGGTGTAGATCTAGCCCAAGCGTTAATCTGAACTGCTAGATCACTTAGTTTTGGTGCATCTTTATAAACGGACTGAACTCCAGCTCTGGTTCTTGAAAGAGTTGGGTCACCTGCTCCAACAATCACAATGTGGCCAGGGTTATCTAGATCCGCATAGACCTTAGTTTGAACTCGGAAGTTAGGTCCTAGAACTTGAAGAGCTGCTGTTGCAGTTAGAAGTTTCATAACTGATGCAGTCTGTGCTGGGACATCTCCTTGGATATCAAACAGCACCTCGTTTGTTGCAGGGTTGATCACCTGAGCGTGCAAATTGGCTAGTCGTTCATCGAGGGCAAGCTCAGCAATTGAGCAGTCTCTGCCTTCAGTAGTTGGAGTCACTGTCGGGGTGTCAGTTGGAGTGTTGGTTGGGGTGTTAGTTGGGCCACTAGTTGAAGGTGCAGCCAAAGTAAATCCACCGATGATAAGTACCAATAACAGCAAACCAGTAGCTGACCCGATGGCTATTTGCCTTAGGTATCTAAGTGGTGAGTTAGGTGATGGCATTTACACTCCGAACGGCTCTATTCCCCTCAATTTTAGACCTTAACAAGCAAATAGACTTATCTCATGCGTAAGTTAACAGGTTCTGCCCTTCTTCTAACCCTCCCTTTCACCCTTTTCTTTGGTTCTCCAGCTTTTGCTCACAATGAACTATTGGATCAGACCCCTAGCGGGGACTCTGTAGTTGAGGCTGGAAGCATTGAAATTCGCCTTGAATATGATGCAGAACCTATTCCAACCGAGTTTGGCAAAGGCAACCTAATTGCAATTGCCAATGCTGTTACAGGAGAACAGCTTGGGGCTGCTTGTGCGCGTATAGATGGCACAAGCATGTTCACAACAGTCAACATTCAAGACCCAGGCACTTACAAGGTGCTTTGGCGTTCAGCTTCATCAGATGGTCACATCGCATCTGGGGATTACCTAATTGAAGTAGAGAACAACACGAACTATCAAACTGATTCAATTGGCAATCAATGCTTTGATGATAACGGGGTTGAGCTAAAGCTTGAAGATCAAGAACCTCTAAGTAGTGACAAAAACCCTTTTACTGGGTTTGTCCAGGGAATTATCTGGGGTGGTGCATTCATTATTATTGGTGGAGCTCTTGGTGCTTACCTAGTCAATAGACGCAAACCCAAGAAATAGCTTTAGGCGTTAGGCCTAACTAGCTTGTCGACATCTCCAAGAATTTCATCGAACTCTGCTTCGGTCATTAGACCAAGTCTTAGAACAACCTCCTTAACGGTTGAGTCTTCAGCAAGTGCTGTTTGAGCAACCAGTGTTGCATTCTCATAGCCAAGCATTGGTGAAAGCGCCGTAACAGTTCCAATTGATCTTTCAACATCTGCTCTTAGGCGATCTGCATTGGCTGTGATTCCTTCGATACATCTGTCAGCAAGGGTGTAACAACCTTGACGAAGATAGATGATGTTCATCATCAATGAACGAGTGATGATTGGCTCGAAGGCATTTAGCTGTAACTGACCTGCTTCACAAGCCATAGTCACTGTCATGTCATTACCAATGACTGTGAAAGCAATCTGGTTCACAACCTCTGGGATTACAGGATTAACCTTGCCAGGCATGATTGAGGATCCTGCTTGACGTGCTGGCAAATTGATTTCACCAAATCCAGCTCTTGGCCCTGAAGACAATAGACGAAGATCATTGGCTGTCTTGGAAAGTTTCACAGCAACTCTCTTTAGAACTCCTGAAACAAGAACAAAGACACCAACGTCTTGAGTTGCTTCAACCATGTCTTCAGCAACGACGAATTGCCAGCCAGCTAGTTCACTTAAGTATTTACAAGCAGCTTCGGCATATCCTTTAGGAGCATTCAGCTGAGTTCCGATTGCTGTTCCACCAAGGTTGATTTCACTCAAGTGCGGAATAAGTTCAACTAGACGCTGCTCATCTTCTTGGGTCATTCTTGCAAAGGTTGCAAACTCTTGACCTAGAGTCATTGGAACTGCATCCTGCAATTGAGTTCGACCCATCTTGATTAGGTCTTTGAATTCAATTGCTTTGTCGTTGTATTTGGATCTTAGGTATTCAAGGGCTTTGATTAGTTCTCTGATTTCAAGAATCAAAGCCACCTTCAAAGCTGTTGGGTAAACATCGTTGGTTGATTGAGACATGTTCACATCATTTAGCGGATGAATCTTGTCGTAGTCACCTTTTTCAAAACCGGCTAGTTCAAGTGCTCGGTTAGCAATTACTTCATTAGCGTTCATGTTGGTACTAGTTCCAGCACCACCTTGGATTGCATCGACGATGAATTCTTTGTCGAACTTGCCGGCTTCGACCTCATGGCAAGCTGCGATTATCGCGCTGGCTACTTTTTCATCGAGTTCGCCAACTTCTAAGTTAGCTTTGGCTGCTGCCTCTTTGACTAGGGCTAATGCTCTGATAAGTGATCGGTAGTGACCGATAGGAACTCCCGAGATTGGGAAGTTCTCCGCTGCTCTTGCTGAATGCACCCCCCAATATGCACTTGAAGGTACCTCGTAATCACCGAGCAGGTCATGTTCTAGCCTCATTGCTGACATGGTTTAAGTGTGCCACGAAATCGTTAGTTTCCTAACCAAAAAGCACAAGGGCCCAGACATTGTCTGAGCCCTTGTGTTTAATAGCTATTGATTAGGACAGAATATCTGCACTCATCTTGCCGCTGTCCTTCTTGTTGATTAGTCCCCAGATGAAACCAACTACAAGAGCGATAAACGGAAGTAGAACCAGAATCCAGCCAAGGGTGGTCATTGACCAAGCGTTACCTGATTCTTCAGGTGATGGAGCAAGACCTGAGAGTAGGTTGAAGCGAGACATCAATAGGTATAGACCGCCACCGAGTGCTAGTGCTGAAAGAGCAGGAGCAACCATTGCCTTGAACCAGTGGGTTCCTGGGTTCTGCATGAAGTAACGGATTACCGCGATGCTTACCAAGATCTCAACAACCATGATTGCAATAGCAGTAACAGCGCTCATCCAGAAGAACAGGTTAAGAACTGGATCTAGTCCCTGAATCACGAATAGCAGAATCACAGCTGCAGCAAGAACTGAAGTTACGATCACACCACCGGTAGGAGCACCTGACGCGTTTGTCTTTCCTAGAGATGCAGGCAATACACCTGCACGACCTAGAGCAAACACATAACGAGCGTTAGCGTTCTGGAATGCAAGCAGACCTGCAAATAGTGAAGAAACAACTAACCATTCCATAACTGTTACTAGCCATGGACCTACGTTCTCGTTTACTAGGAAGAACAGCACAGCAGCTGGGTTTGCTCCACCTTCAGAGATTTCAGCAACTCGGTCGACAACAGTTGCTGAACCAAGACCTGTAACCATTGCAAATGAAACGATTGCGAAGACAGTTGTGATCAAACCAACAGCCCAGTATGTTGCGCGAGGAACTGTGCGCTTAGGGTCTTTAGATTCTTCACCATAGATAGCTGTTGCTTCGAAACCAATGAATGAAGCAAGTGCGAATGCAAGTGCGATACCAGCACCACCAGCAAAACCACCGATGAAGATGTTCTCTGGTGAGAATGAAGCAGCGAAGTTCATTGAACCTGCGTTGTTGATCAGAATTGCAATACCAGCAATTAGAAGTGAAATAACTTCAAGCAACATTAGTGTTCCAAGAACCTTTGCACCAACATCGATGCTTAGTAGTGACAGCGCTGTCACAAGCACCCATGCAATTCCAGACCAGACATACCAAGGCATATCTATACCTAGAAGGACTGCTCCTTGGCCAGCCATGATGCCACCAAAGAATCCGTAGATTGCGAGCTGGATAGTTACGTAAGCAACAATCGAAACAAACGCAGAACCAGTTCCAGCATTTCTACCGAGACCTCTACCTACGTATGCAAAGAATGCACCTGCGTTAGTTACCTTGCTCGACATGGCTGTGAAACCAACGCTGAACAAAATTAGAACTAAACCAACAAGCAAATATGCACCAGGAGCTGCTGCTCCGTTACCGGCAAGAATTGCTACCGGCACCGCACCGGTCATACCTACTAGTGGTGCAGAAGCTGCCACCACGAAAAATACGATCCCCAGGATTCCCAGTCGGTTTTTCTTAAGGGAATTATCTTGTTTGTCCATTGACATTACTTACTCCTAGTTGAAATTGGAAATCGTTCGGGTATGAACGACCTGCTTATACATTGGTGCAAATTTCACAGGAAAAAGGCATTTTCTCGGTTCCGTTACCTGATGGTTGTTTAATCGTTATCTGCATCGTTATAAAAGGTCATTCGGACCCGAATGGTTCGCTAATCTAGACAGTATGAGCGAATTACATGGATTTATGGCCCCAAAGACCCCTACTGGCAAATCAGCAATCATTCCTAACATGCCTTGGTTTTACTCAGGGACACTACTGACTGTTGAGTACCTAACTGATGAAGCTAACGTCAGAGCAATACTTCCGCCAGAACTAGAACTAGCCGATGAACACCCAGGCGCAGTAGCTCTTATCTGGGCTGACTGGCAATCCTGTTCAACTGGTGGTGAAGAACTACTAGACCCTGTCCGCTCTCAATACCTAGAGGCATTCGTTGTTGTTAGATGCAAGTACCAAGGCAAGACATATTCCCGTTGTGTAGCAATCTGGGTCACTAAAGACTTCGCTATTGCTCGTGGCTGGTTCCAGGGTTACCCAAAGAAGCTTGGCAATGTTGCAGTAACAAGAATCTTCAACCACGGTAAGGCAACTCCAAAACTTGAAGCAGGAGCCAAGCTAGGTGCATCACTTGCTGCCTACGATCACAGACTTGCTTCAGCAGTTGTAACACTGAGAAAACCTGCTGATTCAAATGGTTTTGTCAACGGTCACCCAATGATTCACTCACGTTGGATGCCTTCAATTACTCCAGGGCTTGGTAACTCAATGGATCAGCTAATCACCATGGGTGGAGTTGATGCAGATCTAGGTACCCCTTGGGTAGGAGATGCTGAACTTACTCTTTCAGATTCACAGTGGGATGAACTAGCTTCCATACTTCCTGTGAAAGAAATACTTGGTGGTTACTACCGCGAAGTAGGAGTTACCTTCAACGGTGGAACTCTGCTAGCAGATAACTCAAATCCTTCGATTTAGTAATCCTCGAAGTATTCCTGAATCTCCCAGTCAGTCACATCTCTAGTTGATGGGTCTGGCACAGCCGCTTCATATCTTTCGATCTCATCGCGCTTCATAACCAAGAAGATTGCAATCAGACCAGTTGACATGTGCTCACGCATGCGCTCGTTAGCCTCAAGAGCATCTAGTGCTTCAGTAAAGGTTGCAGGAAGAGTTGGTGCAGCTTCATTGTCATAAGCCATACCCTCAGCAGCATCTGGAACATCTAGCTTTCTAACAATTCCATCGAGGGCAGCAGCCAAGATACCAGCGACAACTAGGTATGGGTTAGCAGCACCGTCACCAACACGAACCTCTAGACGAGTTCCAGATCCGCGCTCAGGTGGAATGCGAACCATGGTGCTTCTGTTGTCATAACCCCAGTTCGCTCGGTAAGGAGCAAGGGTGTCAGGGCCTAGTCTCTTGAAGGCGTTTACAGTTGGGTTAGTGAAAGCAGTTAGCGCATGAGCATTCTCACAAAGACCTGCGATCATCTGCTTAGCAACTTCGCTAAGCTCATCCCCTTCGTGCATCAGGTTCTTACCCTGCTTATCAGTAACTGAGAAGTGTAGGTGGAAACCAGATCCTCCCTCATCACTCCAAGGCTTACCTAGGAAAGTTGCATGCTGACCTTCACGGTGAACAATGTCTTTGATTGAAGTCTTGAACAAGAAAGTTCTGTCAGCTGCATCCATGGCTTCTGAGTGCCAAAGGTTGATTTCATACTGACCAGGTGAAAACTCGTGGTTACCTGCAAATACTCCGATGTTCATTTGGTCAAGCATTCTAAGTAGGTGCAGGAAAGTTCCCTTAGGGTCGACCAATGCACCGCTGGTATAGACACGACCTGTTCTCTCAAGTGATCTCTTGAACCCCCCACCCTCAACACGATCAGCGATATAGAACTCAAGCTCCGGTCCAACAACTGGAACTAAACCTAACTTTTCGTATTCAGCAATAACTTTTCTCAGAACTGTTCTTGGAGAAAACATGTTTGGAGACAAATCTGGATTCAGTGCATCGCCAATAGCGTATGCAACTCCCGGTTCCCAAGGCATCTCATGAATGGTGTCTGGGTCTAACTGAGTAACTAGGTCTTGGAGTCCATCGCCTGCAATGTTTTCAGCATCCAGCACTCCACCCTGCGTGGTTGTTACCCAAACTCCTTGGCAAAAGGCGGGGCCATGGCTAGCTGCTTTCTCCAACTGGCTAACAAGCAAGTCCTTAGAACGAGTTATGCCTAACACGTCAGAGTAAATAACTCTTAGGACATCAATGCCCTGCTCTTGCAGTTTCTCTCTCAGAGCGGTGAGGTTGGTGCTCATTGCAACTCCTTTGTTACATTTCATTAGGGTTCAAACGATATTTGAATGCTACTTGCTAGTAGCGTTAGAAATAGCCATGGAAACCGAAAAGTTATGAAGGACCTTATGAAAGCGCTCTTTATTCAACATGACCACGTCAGCCCGACCGGCTGGGTTGGTGAGGCCTTAGCCCGCCATGGCTTTGAAATGACTGAAGTTCTTGTAGTTCCTGAAAGCTCTTTCCAGAACCCTAACGTTTCCTTTGACTTCCCCGACTTTCATGGCTTTGACCTACTAATCCCCCTTGGATCTCCATGGGGCGCTTGGGATGATGCCTGTATTGGAAACTGGTTACAACCAGAACTTACATGGATCAAAAGTGCCTTAGAAGCTCACAAACCTGTTCTAGGAATTTGCTTTGGTGGTCAACTAATGGCCAGAGCCTTAGGTGGGTCAGTAGCACCTGGCCCTAAAGGTGAGATTGGCTGGTCTAACATCTGGTCAGATAGAAAAGACTTAGTCAGCCAAGGACCTTGGTTCCAGTTTCACTATGACCGCTGGCAAGTACCTCCTGGTGCAACCGAGATAGCTCGTAACCCAGTTGCCTCACAAGCATTCATCTATGACAGATCTTTAGCCGTTCAGTTTCACCCTGAACTAAATGCAGCAGCTCTCAAAGGTTGGCTTGATTGGGGCGGTGCCAAGAAAGTTAGCGAAGACGGTCAAGACCCTGAAATTATGCTTGCTCAAACTATTGCTGAAGATGAGGCATCAAAACAAAGAACCTTTGATTTAGTTGATGCGTATCTAAGGGATGTAGCAAAACTTATCTAAGAGTTACCTTCACTGGGAATCTCTTGATTCCATTGACGAAGTTTGAACGTAAGTAATCGATGTCGCCAAGTCTTTCAACCTTGTCAACGCGAGATAACAGATCTTCAAACATAATACGCACTTCTAGGCGAGCTAGTGAGTTACCCAAACACATGTGAGGGCCTCCTCGACCAAAGGCCATGTGCTCATTAGGGTTTCTCTTCACATCCATCTTGTAAGGGTCATTGAAGATAGCTGAGTCTCTGTTACCAGAAGCGAACCAAGGAACAATCTTCTGCCCTTGCTTGATTAGAGTTCCTTGGAACTCAACATCCTTGGTTGCTGTTCTTCTGAAGTGATAAACCGGAGAAGCTAATCTAATGAACTCTTCAACTGCCCAAGGAATTAGTGTTGGGTCTTCCTGCAGCATTGCCATCTGCTCAGGGTTCTCAACTAGGTAGTTCATGGTGTGTGAGATGGTGTGACGAGTGGTCTCGTTACCAGCAACAACTAGAAGCAGGAAGTAAGTGTTGAAGTCACGCTCTGATAGCGGAATACCATCTGATGGCACCTGGTTGATCAAAGTTGAAACTAGGTCTTTACCGTCTTTACCTCTGCGCTCATTGGCAAGGTTCTGACCATACTCAAATACTTCTAGAGCAGCAGGTGATCTAAATGGAACAAGACGATACTTTTCACTTTCAGGATCTTCAAGCAGAATATCTGCGTGCTCAGGGTCAGTGTTACCGATCATGCGGTTACCCCACTCAATCAACTTGTCAGTGTCATGATCTGGAACATCTAGCATTCGAGCTAGAACACGAATAGGGAAATCAGCAGCAACTTCATCAACGAAGTCAAAGCTTCCTTTAGCAAAAGCATTATCAAGAGTTGTTGCAGTTAGCCCTCTAAGGAATGTTTCATATCCTGAAACAGCTTGAGGGGTGAACTCCCCTTGTAGCAATCTTCTAAGTGCACGGTGACGAGAACCGTCTGTTTCTAGCAGAGATCTTCTAGCCTCTTCCTGCTCAGCATCAACTTCTTCCAGGTTAGTGAAGTGAGTTGAGGTGAAAGTATCTGGGTCTCTTAGAACCTTGACGATGTCCTGGTAACGGGTGACTGACCAGAAGCCACTGTTCGGCTTTTCCTCTTCATCCCAGTGAATAGGGGCTTCAGCACGTAGCTTGTCGAAGACGTGCCAAGGGGCACCACCTTCAAATAGGTCTAGATCTGCAAGGGTTAGCTCTGACAACTGTGTCATGGTCACTCCGATTGTTAGGATACGAATCATTTTTAGATTACAACCCCAAACCACAAGAAACGCCTTTGTACCCTAAAAGTTATTTAGAACCTAACGATTGGGGGAGAATAGAAGAACCTATTTAGGAGGTATCTCATGGCCGGACCCCATACCCTTGCCGAGACAGAACGCCAAGTCAACGAGAAGCTTGTTCACAAGAACATCAACTTCGAAGCCATGGCCGTTACCTCCAACCTCTTCAGAGCAGCCAACTCAGTTAGAAACCACCTAGAAAGAACAGTGCTAGCCAAGGCAGATCTATCTTGGACAGCTTTTGTGGTGCTGTGGGTTACCTGGATCTGGGAACCTATTGAAACTAGACAGATTGCCATTGAAGGCGGTTTCTCTAAAGCAACCCTTACTGGAGTGCTATCAACTCTAGAAAAGCGCTCACTAATCACAAGAACCAAGAGCAAAGACGATGGAAGATTGGTTATCGTTCAGCTGACCAATAAGGGCAGAAAACTAATGGACACCCTATTCCCCGCCTTCAACAAACAAGAAACTGCGGTAGCCAACGTTGTTGCCCAATCTAAGCAAGGCCAACTAGCCGATCAGCTCAGAGCCATAACCAAGTTTGCAGAAACTAATTCTTAGCCGCTTCTGAAACAAACTTGGTGAACAGCTCCATCTGTTGCTGAATTGATTTGTAGTTATCTTCTGGGTGCCACTGCACTCCATAGGACCAAGCTTTAGCTTCAATCTTGAAGGCTTCGACGTGTCCTTCGTCAGCTCTTGCTAATACTTCTAATCCCTTACCCAGTTCTTTAATGGCTTGGTGGTGGAAGCATGAGCTTTCAAGAACTGGGTTTGATAGACCTAGGCCTTCGGCATCTTTGTCGATAGTTACTTGGTGGATGTAGTGTCTGTGATCTTTGTCCATGTGTTGAACTAGAGATCCACCCATAAGAACATTTACTAGCTGGAAGCCTCGGCAGATAGCCAAAACAGGTAATCCATTGTCAAAGGCATATCTTGCTATTGAGAAGTCATTCTCGTCTTGCAGATCATCCACTCCATAGAGTTCTTCTGTTTGAGGCTCTTCGCCATACCACTTAGGGTTTATGTCGCCCCCACCTGGGATTAGAACACCCTGGTAGCCTCCAAGTCTTTCTGCCCAGTTAGGGTTCTCAACTGGCAGGAAGGTAATTGGTTCTCCGCCAGCTGCCCAGACTGCTTCAAGGAGTCTTCTAGAAGAGACAACGCCAAGGCTTCTAATGGCGCTTGCTTGCTCTGTGAACCTGCCTACAATTGCAATCTTTGGACGGGTAGCCATGGCCTTGCTCCTTGTATGAATCGTTATGAAACCTAGGGTTTATACCCCTTAAGTATGCCCTAATCTTAATCGTTAGTATCCTAATGAATAGGCTCAAATAAAGGAACAGACCCGTGAACACCATTGAAGTTGTTGGCACCAAAATAGACACCCGCCATTACATCGGTGGGCAGAGAGTCTCCTCTGCTGAGACCTTTACTAACACTTCCCCAGTTGATGGTTCGTTCCTAGGCGAGATTTCTAGAGGCACATCAGTTGAAGTTGATTTGGCTGTTGCTGCTGCTAGAAAAGCATTTCCAGCTTGGGCAGCTCTAGGACCTAAAGGTCGAGGCGAAATACTTCTTAAGTTAGCTTCACTGGTTGAAGAGAATATTGAAACTCTTGCGCAGCTAGAGACTATGGATAACGGCTCACTGTTGAGATCACACAGACGTGGAGTCATGCCAAGAGTTGCCATGAACATCAGATTCTTTGCTGAGTGGGCAATCAATGATTTACATCACCCAGAGTTTGAAACTCGTGGACACTCAAACAACATCTCTTGGGATCCAGCAGGTGTTGCTGCACTTATTACTCCTTGGAATGCTCCACTGATGCTTGCCACCTGGAAGATAGGTCCTGCTCTTGCTTCTGGTGACACAGTAATTCTGAAGCCTGCTGAGTGGACACCTTTGAGTGCATCATTCTTTGCTGACCTTACTAAGCAAGCTGGAATACCTGATGGTGTTTTCAATGTTGTTCAAGGCTTTGGTAAAGAAGCAGGAGCAGCACTAGTTGCTCACCCTGGTATCTCACGTATTTCATTTACCGGATCTGTGCCAACAGCAAAGGTAATTGCTCGAGCAGCTGCGGATAACCTAACTCCAGTAAGTCTTGAGCTTGGTGGTAAATCACCTTGTGTTGTTCTAGAAGATGCTGATGTTGATTTAGCAGTAGAGCTAGCAGTTGAGCAGTATGACAATGCTGGTCAGGTTTGTTTGTCAGGAACCAGAATTCTGGTTCACGAAAACATCGCTGAAGAGTTTGCTTTGAAATTCAAAGAAAAAGCCCTTCAGATTATTCAAGGTGACCCTAGAGATGAGGCGACTCAGATTGGTCCTCAGATTCACCAAGTTCACTTCGAAAGAGTGAAGGGCTTTGTTGATAGAGCTAAAGACTCAGGTGCCAACATCGTCATGGGTGGCGAACCTAACAGTGACCTTGGTGGGCTTTACTTCAGACCAACACTAGTTATGAACCCAGACCCAACCTCAGAGATTGTTACCTCAGAGGTATTCGGACCTGTTCTTTGTTTACAGACTTTCAAGACAGATGAGGAAGCCATTGAGATGGCTAACTCAACTGAGTTTGGTCTTGCTGCAATCCTTGTTTCAGGTAATAGAGCAAGAGCTGACAAGGTTGCTAAAGAACTAGTTGCTGGAACTATCTGGGTCAACTGCTTCTTTGTTAGAGACCTAAGAGCACCTTTTGGTGGCTCAAAGAAGTCAGGTATCGGCCGTGAGGGCGGTAACTGGTCATTTGATTTCTATGCAGATATAAAAAACACAGTGGTATCACCGAATGGATGGAAGGAATAGATCATGGGAGAAGTAGTAGGAGCAGCATTACTCGCTCACGTACCAACAATCATGTTGCCTGAGGCAGTTAGATATGACCTCAATGAAGGTAAAGAACTATCTCTAGTGCCAGGACTCAAGAAACTACGTAAAGATGTTTTTGAGACTTTGGACTATGACACCGTTGTTGTTCTTGATAGCCACTGGGCAACCACAGTTGAGTTTGTGATTACATCAGCTGCTGAGCGATCAGGTCTATTCACCTCCGAGGAGCTGCCTAGAGGTATGTCTCAGATTCCTTATGCGATGAAAGGTGACCCAGAACTTGCTAATTCTGTTGCTAACTATGCAGAGAAGAACGGCACCTGGGTAACTCCTATTGCAGACCCACACCTACCTATCTTCTACGCAACAGTAAACCTCTGGCACTACCTAGGTAGAGGGCTAGATGACAAGAAGTGGATTTCTATGTCTGTTTGTCAGACAGGAACTCACGAAGACTTCCTTCGTGCAGGTCGCGCACTAGGTGAAGCAATTAGAGACAGTGATAGAAAAGTATTATTGCTAGCTTCTGGTGCTCTCTCTCACACTTTCTACAAGCTACGTGACCTTCGTAAGCATGAGGCATCAGACCCTAAGCACATCTATTCGGATCTAGCTCGTGAGATGGACTACGAAAGACTCGAGTGGATGCGAAACGGTGAGCACGGCAAGATTCTAGAAACCATGCCTGAGTTCTCAAAGGTCAAGCCTGAAGCTAACTTCTACCACTGGCTAGCAATGGCTGGTGCTACCGGTGAAGAACTAAACACTGCTAAGGGTGTTATGTATTCAGAGTATGAAAACTCAATCGGAACCGGTCAGGTTCACGTTTACTTCCCGAAGCCAGAAGGCGGCTTCCCTAAGCCTAAGGACTTGGTACTTTCTCGTGACTGAATATAGAAGAATCCTGATTGATGGATACCCAACCTTAGTTGAACGCAAAGGTGAGGATCTAGTTGCAGGAGATGGTCGAGTAGTTACTATCAAGGATGCAGTTCACCTGCCACCTGTTGAGCCAACCAAAATCATTGCAGTGCACTTGAACTATGACTCAAGAACTCAAGAGTTCATGACCAAGCTGCCACCTGCACCTACCTACTTCCACAAGCCAATCACCGCTCTAAACTCACACAATGGTGCTGTTGTTAGACCTGCTGGATTGAAGTGGTTGAACTATGAGGGTGAAATCGTAATTGTTATCGGTAAGACCTGTAGAAACATTTCCCCTGAAGAAGCTGGTGAATACATCGCTGGTTACACCATCGGTAATGACTTTGGTCTTCATGACTTCAGAGACACCGATGCTGGATCAATGCTTAGAGTCAAAGGTTCAGACACCTTGGCTCCTGTAGGGCCAGGGCTTGTTACTGACTGGGACTTTAGAAACAAGTTCATTAGAACCTACGTAAATGGTGTTGTGAAGCAAGAAGATAACACCGACAACATGGAGTGGGATATGCACTACCTAGTTGCCGACATTGCTAGAACCATCACTTTGGTGCCAGGCGACATGTTGTTCTCTGGTACACCTGCAAACTCAAGACCAGTTGAACCAGGCGATGTTGTTGAAGTTGAAGTTGAAGGCCTAGGAAAGCTAACCAACCACATCGTTGAAGGCCCAATCAGTATTCGTACTGACGTTGGTGCGCAACCAACATCTTCAGAAGAAGTAGTTTCAACAGCCCTTGGCGGCGACTGGGAGTTCAGAGGAATTAGAACCCCATCTAAAGATCTATACCCTTCAACAGTTGAAGAAAAGGAATAAGAAATGATCAAAGTCGAAGTTGATATGTCTAAGTGCCAGCACTATGGACAGTGTGTATTTGAAGCACCAGATATCTTCCGTCTAAACTCTGACGACAAGCTTGAATACACAGCAGAAGCTGATGATTCAGAACGAGCAAACATTGAGGCAGCAATTGATGTCTGTCCTATGCAAGCTATCCGTATCGTCGAATAAGTTATGAACCACCCCGTAGTAATAGTTGGCGCATCCATGGGTGGATTGCGCACAGCTGAATCACTACGACGCTTTGGTTATCTAGGACCTATCACCGTTATCGGTGAAGAAACCCATAAGCCTTATAACCGACCTCCCCTATCCAAAGACGTCCTAGCTGATGGTGTAAACCACGAAGCAGTTGCCTTTGAAGAAAGAGCAGCAACAGCTGATGTGAACTGGGTTCTAGGAACAAGAGCTGTGTCAGTGGATACTGAACACAGCACTGTGACGGATAGCTCAGACATTATTCACCCATACTCTGCCTTGGTTATTGCTACCGGTCTGAGGCCTAAGAGATTGAGCCTAGCTAACGGGGATCTATCGGGAAGGTTTGCCCTTAGAACCCTTGATGATGCCATAGCCCTAAGAGAAGAACTCAAGCCTGGTAAAGATGTTGTCATCGTCGGTGGTGGTTTCATTGGCTGTGAGGTGGCAGCTACTGCCTCGAAGCTTGGCTGTGATGTCACTGTTGTTCACAATGCCTCTCACCCAATGCTTAGACCTTTAGGCACAGAATTAGCCAGACAGATGCAGCTAAGGCATGAAGCCGAAGGTGTTCGTTTCCTTTTGAATAGATCAGTAGTTGGACTAGTTGGCGAAAGCAGAATTCAAGAAGTTCAGATTGATGATGGCTCAACTATCTCCTGTGATGTTCTTGTCGAGGCAGTGGGTTCACACCAAAACACCGAATGGCTTGAGATGACAAACATCGACATAACTGATGGTGTGCTTGTTGATAGCGCTATGAGGGCCTTGAGCAATTCAGGGAATGTAATCCCAAATGTTTATGCGATTGGTGATGTTGCCAGGTTCGCTAACCCAATCTTCGATGATGTCCCAAGACGAGTTGAACATTGGAACATTCCAACTGAAACCGCTAAACGAGCTGCATCAGTAATAGCAGCCCAATTAGCTGACGGTGAAAAGTTCGTGAACCTAGTGAACGAACAGTTCAAACCAGTGCCGTCCTTCTGGAGTGACCAATACGATGTTCATCTTCTAGCCTTTGGTTCACTAGCTCTAGCAGATCGAGTGACTCTGGTTGCAGGTGAAGTCAGTGGTGAATGCGTGTTTGAATATCACCGTGGTGAAGATTTAGTTGGTGTGTGCGGAATAGGCATGAGAAGTGTTGTACAAAGTTACCGAGCGAAGTTCATTTAGGAGAGAAGAATGTCAAACGAATTTGATCTAGATGTCACATTTGAAGAAGGTGAGCCTGACCTCAGTCACCTAACTCCAGTTCAACTTCAAGAAGCAGTGGATAAACTACCCGCTGCTATCCGAGGGGTTGCTCAAGGGCTTTTGATTGAGAAAAGAACCATGAGCGATGTGTCCCAAGATCTGGGCATCAGACAAGCAGAACTTGTCACTCGATTACACAGAGCGAAACTCGTAATTGCTAACTCTCTGAGCTAAGAGCTCCTAGTTACTTACAAGTGCCCAACATGTAATTGCCAAAAGTTGGCCTTGCCGTTAGCGAAGCAACGTTTGTGCCAAGGCCTGCAAGCTCGAAAGTGCCACCCGGTAGCCCTGATTCAGCCATTCCTAATTCGATTTCATCTGGGAATTCCTTAACAAATTCTTTCTCATTGGCTCCAACGGAAACGCAAGCTTCCAACCTGCCTGAATGAACGAAGTGAACCATGTGCACATCGCCTTCAGAATCCAAAAACGCTTCTACCTCGCCGTCGAATCTGAACTTTGATTTGTACTCAGCAATCATGTTTCTGGCAAAGTCCGCATTGAAAACTGGTAACTCTGGATTCGATCTTCTGTAGTAAGCGAAAGTATCTAACAACGCAGCTAACTGAATCTCGCTATCTGAATAGTTCGGTATTTGATCTATAGGATCTGGGAAGTCATAGTTGGTAGAAGTAATGATATTGTATTCGTACTTTTCTTTGGCCAATTTGCTCGTATCAGTGTTCAGCTTTGGCAATGCTTGAGAGTAGTCAATTGGTGATAATTGAGTGCCATATAGCTGAATGGCAATAGGTGCACCATTAGTGGCAGTTCCCTGCAAATAGTATGCCGGTGAAATCCAACCCCAACCAACGCTCCTTGGATAAGAGGTCATCAGGTTTTCACAACGCGACTGTGACTTGTTTGAGATTTCCTGCATTTGGACATCACCTGGAATTGAATCATGAGTGAATCCGAGTTTCTTAGCAAAAGCCAAGGTCTCACTACAAATCGTTGCGTCTTGTCTTTCTTGCAACTTGTCAGTAGTGAACATTAGGCAAGAGTCTGGCGACTCATCTTCTCCTGGACAAGGTAGCCCTCGGTTAAACACGGCTGGCATTGGCTCATTAAAGCTTGGAACAAGCGAAACATTTTCCAATACCTGAGCTTTGTATTCGTTTGCCAGTGGAGTCAGTTTGAGTACAGACGGATTTGGCTCGGGAATTGGTTGGCTTTCAACACTGTTGAAACTGATTATGTTTACAAACATCCAGATTGGTAACAATAGAGTGCTCAAGAGTGCGTAGCCAATTACTCGGAGAATAATTATGCCTACGCTCGCTCGCGGCTTGACCGGTGCTGGCTGCTCACTTGCTGGTTGGTTCTGAATGTCTGAATTCATCGCTTGTCCTAGCCTCTTGTTGTGTTCGATTCTCCCAACAATTTGGCCTTACGCCAATAGGAAGATAGTCCCCACTTTGGGGGACTACTTGATGATCTTCAGGCGACGCAATCTCGCAAGAGCACCGTCTTCAATAGGTGAATCTGGGCCAATCAGGGTTTGCAGGGCTCTCAAGCTGAATCTGGTCACAGGCACAACTAGCCACTTAGGCAAGGTCTTGAGACCCAGCATTTCTCTGTGCTCAGGCTTTAGAGACACAACGGCAGCAGCAAAAAGAAGTTTATAGATTGGTCTAACTAGAACAGGTAGCCCTGGATTTCTAATGAATTTGATTACCTTTTGGGTGGTCTCATCGACGCGAAGTTCATTACGGTCATAGAACCCTCTGATTTCTGAATCAAGTTCAGTTCTAGTGTGTGGAACTCTTGAAAGCCCTAGCGGCTCAACAGACTTTGACCACTGATCAACGTAACCGTCTGCTCCACCCGGGATTGGCCGCCAGGCATAATCAAGGTGGCAGGTTAGGAATGAATCAGTGAAAGCGATGTGGACCCAGAGTAGAAGGTCCTGGTCTTTGGCTCTATAGGAAAGTGTTTCACCTGAAGTTTTTGTGTATTCGCCTTTGACTCGATCGTGCAGACGATTTACTCGGCTTGCCTCACCTGCAACAGCCTCGTGAGAACCAAAGGTTGTAACTGTTAGCCAGCGAATGGTTCCAGCAAGTCGACCTAGAGCATCTTGTTCATATCTGGAGTGTTGAGCAACTCCAGCTAAAGTGCCAGGGTGAAGAGCCTGCATTAGTAATGCTCTGATTCCACCAACTAGAGTTCCAAAATCTCTATGGACAATCCAAGGTCCGTCAGTAGGTACAAATAATCCTCCGGTTTCACCTTTGGCAATCACATCAAGCCAAGGTGGGGTTCCGCTTGGTTCGTTAGAAAGTAAAGCTCGGAATTTCTTGGAGTACGCTTCTTGAAATCTATTGTTTGGCATTCGGCCTAGCAGGTCTTTTCTTTTATAGGGAGTTTGCCATTGATTAGGAAATCATCGACTGTGTCAGCAATACAACTGTTGGTTGAACCATAAGCTGTATGTCCTTCTCCATCGTAAGTCAGAAGGTAGCCCTTCTCCAAAACCTCGTTAGCTAGTTTCTTTGCCTGAGAGTAAGGAGTGGCTGGATCATTAGTGGTTCCTATAACCATCATTGTTGGTGCACCCTTTGCCGAGTAGTCGGTAGGACCCTTGACTACATCAACAGGCCATTCATTACAACCTAGACCGCCATAGAGCCAGTAACGTCCAAACACTTTGCTGGTTTCTTGAACCAGTTTATTTTGTTTGGCCATGTCTTCTGGTTTGTCTGATTCTCTGTCATCAATACAAGAAATTGCTTTGAAGGCTTCGTTCGAGTTAGTTCCAAATCGTTTACTTGCTCCGTCATAAGAGAAGTATGAGTCAGCAAGAATTAGGAAGACTCTGCCATCACGATCAGTCTCATCGAAGAACTCGTTGAAGGCTTGAGTTAGGTAGTCCCATGAAGTCTTTGAATAAAGAGCTGCAATCATTCCGGTGAATCCTGAGTTCAGCGTTAGCTTACGATTACGCTCAGAAGTTCTTACAGGCTTTTTCTCTAGGACAGCCAAGAAGTCCTTGCCGACTTTATCCATTGCTTGGTCAACAGTTAAACCTTTGAATGGGCAATCTGAAGAGTTATCTATACAGTCACTCAAGTAAGAGCGCATAGCTGATTCAAAACCAATCAACTGGTTGAGAGAATCCTCTGAAGGAGTTGAAGTTGGATCAATTGCTCCATCTAGAACAAACCTGCCAACATTCTCAGGGAAGAAACTTGCATAGGTAGCGCCAAGCAAAGTTCCATAAGAGAAACCTAGGTAGTTTAGCTTCTCGCTACCAAGGACTGCCCTGATGATGTCCATGTCCCTCGCGGCAGATGAAGTATCGATGTGGCCGAGTAGTTTGCCTGTGTTCTCTTGGCATGACGCTCCAAAGCCAGCGATAGCTGATTTTGAATACTCAAGGTCTTCATCAGTGCCGTACTCATAGGGGGACTGTTCGTAGTAGAACTTGTATAACCCTTCGTCATCGAAACACTTAACTGCTGTGCTCTTACCTACTCCCCGAGGGTCAAAGCCGACCACGTTGTATTCAGATCTAAGTTCTTGAGTGCCTAGAGAGTCTATGTATTCAATAACCCATTCTCTTCCGCTAGAACCAGGGCCACCGGGGTTCATAAGAAGATAAGGGGCAGTTTCTGGATTGGCAGTTGGATTGATAGCAACAGCAATCTTGATGGCACCTTCTTCAGGTTTATTCCAGTTCAAAGGAACTTGAACGTATCCACATCTGGCATCGCTGTTGTTACCTTCACAGTCACTCCAAAGAGGTTTCTGAGAATAGAACTCTTCAAGATTTGCCGGGGTGCTAGTGAAATCAGGTTCTTTCTCGCTCTGGCTAGCTTGGTCGAATACGGCAGGGTATATAAATGAACCGGCGGCTATCAAGCCAGCAGTAAGAGATAGAGCGAGGACGGTTGTATTCAAACGGCTCATCTTGAAGCCTTTCTTCTAAGCGTTACTGCAAGTGAACTCAAAAGATAAGTTTCTCTAACGTTTCTATCCATTCGATATCTGACCTTCTCAATTTCTTCAATGTTATGAATAGATTGTGCTTGAGTACTTTCATTAGCAAGTTTTGTAATTTGTGGAACTAGATCAACATTGATTAGTGGCTCTTTAGCTCCAAGTTGAATGTTTAGTACGTCTCGATAAAGACCCATGAGATCAATCAGAATTCTGTCTAAGCCATCGCGTTTAGATCTTGTAGCTCTTCTTTTCTGTGACTCTTCTAGTCTTCGAAGTTGTGCCCTTGCACTAGGAGCTAGTTTGCTTTCTTCACTAACTCCCATAGAGGTAAGTAGTTCTTTTCTTTCTGCTTCGTCTTGTTCAGCTGTGAGCTGCGCTCCATCGCTTTCTGCAAGCTTTGCCAAAGTTTCTGCTGCAAACATCGCTGAAGGAATATCGGTAATTGATAGCACGGCTTGAAGGGCTTGGCTTCTTCTTTCTCTAGCTCCGGCATTAGTTGCAAGTCTTCTAGCCATGCCAACATGACTCTGAGCCTGAGCAGCGCTCTGCTGAGCTAACTCAAAACCAATTCCATACTTTTCGACTAAAAGCTGAGCAACTGCATCAACGGTTGGCACCTTAAGCTGAACTCGACGGACTCTAGATCTAATGGTTGGAAGTAAGTCTGCTTCGCTTGGAGCGCAGATCATCCAGATGGTTCCCTTAGGTGGTTCTTCCAAAGACTTCAATAGCAGGTTGCTGGTTCTTTCTGCCATGCGGTCAGCATCTTCAATCACCATGATTCTGTATTTGCCAATAGCAGGCATCTGGATTGATTTATCAATGAACTCAGAGACTTCGTCAATGCTGATTAGAACGCGTTCAGTATTCAGGACCTGAACATCAGGGTGGTTTCTAGTTTGGATCATCTGGCAAGAATTACAAGTTCCACAGCCACCTTCGGAACACATTAGAGCGGCAGCAAAAGCCAGTGCCAGTTGAGATCGGCCTGATCCAGGTGGGCCGGTGAAAAGCCATGCGTGATGAACGTCTTTACCTTCTTGCCCCATAGCAGTCAAGAGTTGGCCAACAGCCTCAGGCTGGGAAACAACATCTCGGAATACTTTAGGCGCGGTGAGCATTTGCTTAGATAAGTCCAGCTACTCGTTCACGAATAACTTCTTGCATCTGCTCAACAGAAACTGAAGCATCAACAACAAGGAATCTCTGCGGCTCAGCCTTTGCCAAATCCAGATAAGCCGAACGGACAGTTTCAAAGAAGTCGGCCTTCTCTTTTTCTAGACGATCAGGTTCAGTTCCTGAAGTGCTTCTTCTTGCAATTGCTTGCTCAGCAGGTAAATCCAAAAGCACGGTTAGGTCAGGTAGTAGTCCGCCAACCGCCCATAAGGAAAGATCGCGAACTTCGGTTCTGGATAAATCTCTACCTGCACCTTGATAGGCAACGGAAGAGTCAAAATATCTGTCGGTAATGACAATCTTTCCGGATTCAAGTGCAGGGCGAATCTTGCTTGCAACATGGTGTGCTCTATCTGCTGCAAATAACGCTGCTTCTGCTCTTGGAGCTAAATCACCTTTGTGGTGCAAAAGGATTTTTCTAATCTCAACACCAACATCTGTGCCACCTGGTTCAAGAGTTCGAATGACATCCTTGCTCTGAGAAATAAGCCACTCTTCAAGAAGATCTGCCTGGGTTGACTTACCAACACCATCGATACCCTCAAACGAAATAAACAAACCTGACATTAGTCAGCTTTCTTTCTTGTGCCACCCTTTTTGACAGTTCTAGCTGGAGCTACGCTCTTACGTCCTGCCTTGGAAACCTTAGGAGCCGCCTGACCTGGCTCAAGTCCTAGCTTCTCTCTACGAATAGCTAGAAGTTCAAAGGCTCTTTCAGGGGTTAGTTCATCCAGTGGCTCATCCTTTGGAACGGTTGCGTTCAAGACACCGTCTGTTACATAAAGCCCGAACTGACCTGATTTAGCAACAACGTTTGTCTTCGCCGCTGGGTCTTCACCAAACTCCTTTAGCGGAGTAGCAGCAGTTCTGCGGCCTCCGTACTTAGGCTGAGCAAAGATCTCAAGAGCACCGGCTAGATCCAAATCAAAGATCTGCTCTTCTGCCTGCAGGCTTCGAGACTCTTTACCCTTTAGAAGGTATGGCCCGAACTTACCGTTCTGAGCTGTGATGTCTATCTCGGTTTCTGGGTCCTGTCCAATCACTCTAGGCATAGAAAGCAATCTAAGCGCTGTCTCAAGATCCATTGACTCAGCTGACATGCTCTTGAATAGAGACGCAGTCTTCGGCTTTGCTGCCTCTGGGTCATCAATCAAAACATACGGTCCGTATCTTCCGTCTTTGAAAAGAATGTTGTGACCTGTTGCTGGATCTTGGCCAAGGATTCGATCTTCAAGAATAGGAGCTTCAATTAGTTCGTGAGCCTTAGCAAGAGTAAGTTCATCAGGAGCTAGTCCTTCAGGGATGTTGATGATTCTGCGACCATTCTCGTCAGCACCTTCAGCATTTGGCTCAATGTAGATCTCTAGGTAAGGACCATACTTACCAGTTCTAAGTGTGATGCCATCACCAAGATCTAGTGAGTTCAAAGCCTTCGGATCAATGTCACCGATGTTTTCGACAACACTGTGAAGACCTGGGTTATCTCCTGCACCGAAGTAGAACTGCTTTAGCCAAACACTTCTTTCGATGTTTCCATTTGCAATCTCATCCAGGTCTTCTTCCATGCGAGCGGTGAATGCATAGTCAACCAAACGAGAGACATTCTGTTCTAGGAATCTGATTACTGTGAAAGCAATCCATTCAGGAACTAGAGCTTGCCCGCGTTTGACAACATAACCCTTGTTCAAGATGTTGCTGATAATCGCCGCATATGTTGAAGGTCTACCGATGCCTTCTTCTTCTAGCGCTTTCACCAAGCTAGCTTCGGTGTATCTAGGAGGTGGTGAGGTCTGGTGGTTCTTAGCGTTTACTTCTAGAACCTTTAGCTTCTGGCCAACTTCTAAGTTAGGAAGCTTGCTTTCCTTCTCAGTAGCTTCGTCTTCATTGCGAGGCTCATCCTGGCTTTCCTCATAGGCAGCCATGAAACCTCTGAAGGTTACAACTGTTCCGCTAGCTGTGAATTCTGCTCTATCCCCGTTAGGTAGCGGGAAGACAGCAATCTTGGCGGTTGTTGTTGAAACCTTTGCGTCCTGCATTTGGCTAGCAATTGTTCTCTTCCAAATCAGATCGTAAAGTTCAAACGCTCTGCCTGAAAGCTCTCCAGTCAACTCGCTTGGCTTCTTGAATACTTCACCAGCTGGACGAATAGCTTCGTGAGCTTCCTGGGCGTTCTTGTTCTTGCCTTGATAAACGCGAGGAGCAAGAGCCACGAAGTCTTCCCCAAACATTTCTTTTGCCTGTGATCTAGCTGCAGTAATTGCCTGAGCAGAAAGAGTTGGTGAATCTGTTCTCATGTATGTGATATAACCCTCTTGGTAAAGAGATTGTGCAACATCCATAGTCTGCTTAGCTGAAAGCCTCAACTTACGAGATGCTTCCTGCTGAAGTGTTGAAGTTGTGAAAGGTGCAGCTGGTCTTCTAGTTGAAGGCTTGGCTTCAACTGAGATAACTTCAACTGGAACATTTGGAGATTTGATTGCTTCAGCTAATGAGGTTGCTTTCTCCTCGTCAAGAAGCAGCACCTTGGCAACTAGTTCACCTTTATCGTTGAAAGATTCACCGGTAGCAATTCTCTGTCCGTTATAGGTGTGAAGCTTTGATTCAAAAGTTGGCTCGCCATTTTTCTCTGTGTCGAACAAAGCCTTGATGTCAAAGTAGGCACCAGAGACGAAAGCCATGCGCTCACGCTCACGCTCAACTACAAGGCGCACTGCAGGAGACTGAACTCGTCCTGCGCTTAGGCCTCTAGCAATCTTTCTCCATAGCACCGGAGAAATCTCGTAACCGTATAAACGGTCAACAACTCTTCTTGTTTCCTGTGCTTCAACTAGATCGTCATCAATCGCTCTGGTGTTAGCAACAGCAGCCTGGATGGCTTCCTTGGTGATTTCATGGAAAACCATGCGGTGAACTGGGACCTTAGGCTTTAGGACATCCAGTAGGTGCCAAGCAATTGCCTCACCCTCGCGGTCCTCATCAGTTGCGAGGTAAAGTTCATCGGCATCTTTTAGAGCCGCTTTGAGCTCGGTAACGGTTTTGTTCTTGCCTGGTGAGATTGCGTAATAAGGCTTGAAATCGTCCTCAACATCGATGGAGAACTTACCGATAGTGCTCTTCTTCTTGAGCTCAGGTGGGAGGTCTTTGAGGTCAATCAGATCGCGAATGTGCCCAACTGAGGCAAGTACGCGAAACTCATCGCCAAGGTACTTGGCGATTGTTTTAGCCTTCGCTGGTGACTCAACGATGACAAGCTTTGAACCTGAACTCACGATTCTCCTACCTTGTAGTGCCTAGCTCGGGCTGGCCTGAGCATGAACTCTATGTACTATACCCATAACTTCCGAACGCACACTTATATAGATGTCTAAATTGACTTTATGGCATTGTTCTAAGGTCCCGCCAAATCCTTGCACAATCTGCTCAGCCGTTTCGCAGGGAAAACCCACGGATAATCCCCTCAAAACGTCTTCGGCAGCAAGTGCTGCATTGTCTGTTTGGGCCTGAAGCCTAGCAATTACAAGGCTCTGGGATGTAAAGCCAAGTCCAAGGGTCATTATTCCCAAAACCATTGAAATAATCCCTAAACCCAAGATTGACCCAGCACCAGAATCACTCATAACCCTCATAATCCCCCTTTTCTAGAGCATTGAATCTCACTGAGTTCAATGGGGAATACTTCACCCAAACCCCCTATTTCAGCAGTTTGAACTACCTCAACACAGATCGACAGTTCTTGATAGCTGACTCTGAAAGAGGCCTTTTCACCTAATTGGGACTCCCGCAGCAGTTGACTTACGAGTTCTTCGCTCTCCCCTCGTGCCAGAGCTCTCGATCCTTGGGCTGCTAGTTCGACTAAACCAATTCGACTGGCCTGAAGTGCCAAAACCGATAGTGAGAAGAAGAGGATAAGAAGCACCCCAGGTAAAACGATTGCGAATTCGGCTGTGACTGAACCTTTCTCCCCTATGTTGTTCCCGAAACACTCAATGCAGATTTGATTAGATCCATGAGCATCGCTCTCACTTCTGGACTTCGCAATATCGTGAGCAACAATCCTGCGAAGCCAACTGCAGCCAGGGTGATTATTGCGTATTCGGCTGTGCTGGCACCTGTCTCGTCCAGCCACATCTTTTCTAGCATTTACTTTCTCCTTCATTTTGATCCCAGCGTGGTTACCATCAGGGGCACAATTGCTAACAGCACATAGGCGGGAAGTACTCCAAGTCCTAGTGGCAACATCAACTTAATCCCCAACTTTTCAATCTTTATCTCTCTTGCTAAATCCACCCTTGCTTGCATGGCGAGGGCTTGCTTTCGAAGTAGCAACGAAGCCTTCGCTCCGGTTTGCTGGACCAAATCTGTAACCTGCTGCATTTCAAGAAGTTCTGCCTTCGATGGTTCTTGACCAAAGACTTTTGTGTAATTCGCTAGAGCATGCGCTTGGGCATTTGCTAGTCCTGCTCCGGCTGAGAAAAGAAGAGCAACTGCAACCAGGTAGAAACCTTCGTAACTTTCTTTAGGAGCAGCTTTGTTCAACAGTCGGCCGGTGATCAGTTTTGACACCAAGAGCAAAGACAGACCTAACCCCAAGCTCAGTAAAACAATTGGTTTCTCATTGATACTTGCAAATACTCCCCAGCCGAGAAGTTCGGCCATCCCCAAAGTAATCATGGGTAGCCAAAGCATTAGCCTTGCAGTTGACTTTGGGCTTGCATGAGCAATCTGAATCCTGTTGATTGATTTCTCTCTCGCACTAATCAGCTCAGCAACAAAATCTATATCATCTGCCAGAGGGGAGCCTGAGTGTTTAGCAATTCCAATGAGGTAGGCAAGGCCCTTCGAGTGCTGAGGGGTTCCGTCTAAGTGTTCTAGAGCTTGGTCGAGGCTTAGCCCTGATCTAAGAAGGCCAGCAACTTTTGTAAGGGTAAGCGCTTCAGACATTGGCCGCTTGCAATCTTCGGATGCTACTGAGTTGCCTTAGTCCATTAGATTTTCTGACTTCGATGACCCACCTTACTGAACTAGCGATTAGCGTTCGTGCTAGTTCAGGCGCTAACCCAACGCCAGCAAGGATGGCTAGCATCCTTGGAATGGCATCATCGACAGAGTTAGCATGCAAAGTAAATCCTGAGCCACTGTGTCCTGTGTTCATAGCTTGAAGAAGTAGCAGTAACTCCTCTCCTCTTGATTCGCCGATAACTAATCGGTCAGGCCTCATTCGCAGTGCCTCGCGAAGTAATCGATTAAGAGTTATCTCCCCTACTCCCTCATGATTACCTGGTCTGGTGGTGAGTTGAACACTGTTCCCGAAAAGGTTTAGCTCTGGAGAATCTTCAATTGTAATTGTTCGTTCAAGCGAAACTTCGTTGAGCATTGCTCTAAGTAGCGTAGTTTTACCTGATCCAGTGCCACCGATGATTACAAAGTTTTCTCTCTCGAGAATGATTTGATGAAGGAAGGCGAGCTGCTCTGCGTTGATTGTTTGGATTTCAAGTAAATCTTGAAGTGACATGGCAGTGGTGTTGTGTCTTCGAATTGAAACTCTAGTTGACTTAGAGCACTCACCTGCTAGAACTGCATGAATACGTAGAGGGCCAAACTCAGAATCAATGCTGACTTCGGAAATCGGTTTAGCGATGTCTATTCTGGAATTGTTTTTACTAAAAACATTTTTGACCCAAGAAATTAGTTCTTCTTCACTTGAGAATATACATTCTGCATTTTCTAGATTTCCTGATCTTTCTATCAGGGCAGAGTTATACCCATCAAAGAGAACATCCGTAACACTTGCATCAGTTAGATATTTCTGAAGAAGATTTATTTCCGACATGGCTCTAAGCATGAAGAACTTCAATCCATGCTTTTTGAAGAACGGTAGTTTTGGGGATAACGGCCCCAGCAAAGGCCTGTGGAGACGGGGCTTAAATTAAGGGGCCCCGGTCTCTGGGGGGAGTGACCGGGGCCGGCGATACATGATTGGGGGAATCGGTGTATCGCAGGTCAGCCGAAGCTGACTGGATTAGCATAACAAGAAGCCTTCAAAAATCGCAAGATGGATATTCTCTTCGGTCAGGGACTTCTCAGGGCTACATAACGGTTTAGCCCAAGCCTTAGGCACCATCTTTGTCGGGCTATAAACTTCACCCTATGGGCGATGAGACACAGGGCCACTTCAGGGTTCAAGATGCACAGAGATTGGCCTTCTGGGCAGATCAGGCCCGTCACCTAGATTGGCAAAAACCCTTCACCAAGACCCTCGACTGGACCAATCCCCCTTTTGCCAAATGGTTTGAGGACGGGGAGATTAACGCCAGCTACAACTGCTTAGACAGACATGTCCTGGCTGGGCTTGGCGGGAAGACTGCCATCCTTTTTGAAGGTGAGCCAGGCGACACTAAGAGTTACACATACAGCGAACTACTTGCTGAAACCAAGAGGACTGCTAACGCACTGGCAGATCTTGGGGTTAAATCCGGCGACCGAGTTGCTATCTACATGCCGATGATTCCAGAAACCGTAATCGCAATACTTGCTGTTGCCCGCATAGGAGCAGTGCACAGTGTGGTGTTTGGTGGCTTTAGTTCTGAGTCTTTAAGAAGCAGAATCAATGATGCGCAAGCCAAGCTTGTTATCACTGCTGATGGCGGATTCAGAAAAGGTAAAGCACATCCTCTCAAAGAAGCAGTGGATCAAGCTCTTCAAGATAACAGCTGTCCTTCAATTGAACATGTTCTTGTTGTTCAAAGAACTAAATCAGAAGTAACAATGTCTGATAAAGATATTTGGTGGCACGATGCTTTAGGCAAAGCAGATGCTGAACATGTTGCGCAAGGGTTTGAAGCAGAGCATCCACTGTTCATTCTCTACACTTCAGGGACCACCGGTAAACCTAAAGGTATTCTTCACACAACCGGCGGTTACCTAACTGGTGCATCTTATTCTCACCGAGTGGTGTTTGATCTAAAAGCTGAAACAGATGTTTACTGGTGCACAGCAGATGTTGGTTGGATCACAGGTCACAGCTATGTGGTCTATGGACCTTTAGCTAATGGTGTTACCCAAGTTATCTATGAAGGAACTCCTGACTCCCCTAACTTTGAACGATGGTGGGAAATCATCGAGAAATACAAAGTAAGTATTTTCTATACTGCACCCACTGCCATTAGAACATTTATGAAGATTGGTAGATCTGTTGTTGATGGACATGACTTAACTTCTCTTAGGGTTCTCGGTTCCGTTGGTGAACCAATCAACCCAGAAGCATGGCATTGGTATCACGATGTTGTTGGTGGTGCTAGATGTGAGATTGTTGATACCTGGTGGCAGACAGAAACAGGCTCCATCATGATCTCTCCTATCCCTCATGCCTTTAAGACAAAGTCAGGCTCGGCTCAAAGACCACTACCTGGCATCACCGTTGGCATCGTGGATGAAAACGGCGCACCTGTGAAACAAACGCATGATGGCAGCGAAGCTGGTTACCTAACCATCGATGAGCCTTGGCCAAGCATGCTAAGAGGTGTTTGGGGCGATCCAGAAAGGTTTGTTGAAACCTATTGGTCGAGATTCCCTGGTAAATACTTTGCCGGTGATGGAGCAAGATTTGATGAGGATGGTGACATCTGGTTACTGGGTCGCATTGATGATGTGATCAAGGTTTCAGGTCACAGGCTCTCAACCGCTGAAATTGAATCGGCTCTAGTTGAACATCACTGGGTAGCAGAAGCAGCCGTTGTTGGAGCTAAAGATGAGATCACAGAGCAGGCAGTTGTTGCCTTCGTGATTCTTCGACAGGACGAGTTAGGTGATGCACCTAACGAAGAAGAAATAGGTAAGGTTCTTAGAAACTGGGTTGGTGAAAAGATTGGTGCTATCGCTAAGCCTCGTCAGATCATGGTGGTCTCTGAATTACCTAAAACAAGATCAGGCAAGATTATGCGAAGACTACTCAAAGATGTTGCTGAAGGAAGACCAGTTGGTGACACCACAACTCTTGCTGATTCATCTGTGATGACTGCCATCAACGACAAGTTACATGATGGTGCTAACGACTAGTTGAACTCAACTATCAGTTCAACTTCAACTGGTGCATCAAGAGGCAGAACTGCAACACCAATAGTTGATCTGGCATGAATACCAATATCGCCAAACACTTGACCTAAAAATTCTGATGCACCGTTGTTTACTGCAGGGTGACCGGTGAACTCAGGGTCACTTGCAATAAAGCCGTTTACTTTCACAATTCTTGTGATTCGATCTAGATCACCAATTGCATACTTCACAGCAGCCAGGCAATTCAAGGCAGCAATCTGAGCAAGTTCTTTAGCTCTTTCAGGTGAAACCTGTGATGGCACTTTGCCTATTTCAGCTAATTTGCCATTGACCATAGGTAATTGACCTGCGGTCATAACTAGGTTGCCAGTAGCAACTGCTGGGATATATGCCGCTACCGGTGGCACTACCTCAGGTAGTGGATGACCCAGTTCAATGAGTCTGGCTTCGATCTTTCCAGTCATTTTTAGGCCTTAGCTTTCTTCAAATATGCGACATATCCACCCTCGGGGCTGGTAACTACCTGAACGAGCTCCCAACCCTGGGCACCCCAGTGGTCCAGTATTTGCTTAGGATTATGCGGTGGAAGGGGGGTTACGGTGTACTCCCAGATGACCATTTTTATAGTTCCTCTCAAAGATAGAAGGTAACCTAGAGTCTATGGCTGACAAGGGAAAGAAATCTAAGAAACAGGCAGGTTGGCTGGGGCTTTTTGGTCTTAGCACTCTAGCTGGCATTCTGAGCATGGCTTTGTTGCTACCAGTTGTATGGCTAGGTGGTCTTGGAGCCAGTGCTACCGTCTCAATCTTCCAGAGCCTGCCAGATTTCATTAAGCCGGTTAACGCAGCCGATGCCTCAAACATCTACGCCATGCAAGATGGCAAGCCTGTTCAGGTAGCTAGGTTCTTTGCTGAGAACCGTATCTCGATCGACTTTGACGAAATCTCCCCAAACATGATCAGGGCAGCCATCGACACAGAGGACCCTAGATTCTATGACCATGCTGGAGTTGACTGGGTTTCCTTCACTAGAGCAGTTGTGAATAACGTAGCCGGTGTTTCAAGAGCTGGTGGATCAACTATCACCATGCAGTATGTGAAGAACAACCTTCTTGAAGCAGCCGTTCTAAGCGGTGACCAAGAAGCTATCGACCTACAGACCAGTAGCAGATACGCTTTGCAGAGAAAATTCCAAGAAGTCCGATTGGCTCTGGCTCTCGAGCAGAGTTACAGCAAACAAGACATTCTTGCCGGTTACCTAAACCTCTCCTTCTTCGGAACAAACATCAACGGTGTTGAGGCTGCTTCTGAGTATTACTTCGGAATCAAAGCTAAAGACCTAAACGTTCCTCAGGCTGCAATGCTCACAGCCATGCTCAAAGGTGCAGAGCTATATCGCCCAGACGTTGAAGAGAACAAAGAACGTGCTCTGAGTCGCCGAAACATGGTTATCCAGAACATGGCTAACGAAGGTGACATCACTCAATCAGAAGCAGACGCTTATAAAGCAACACCGATTGAACTAAACATCCAGAAGATTCCAGTTGGTTGTGAAAACGATCAGACCACAGCTTTCTTCTGTGACTACGTTGTTTGGAGTATTCGCAACAGCCCAGAGTTTGGTCCAACCCAAGAGGACCGTGAGATTCTCTTGCGTAAGGGTGGACTAGATATCTACACCACCATCGACCTAAAGCTTCAACGAGTAGCTGATAAGGCTACAAAGACTTGGGTTCCTCCAACAGATCCTTCAAAGGTGGGTGCCTCTAGCGTTTCAGTTCAGGCTGGAACTGGAAGAATCTTAGCTCTCACCCAGAACCGAATATTCGACCAGACTGATTCCGGTCTTGAAGGTCACACCTCAGTTAACTACTCAGCTGATAAGGCCTACGGTGGTTCATCAGGTTTCCAGAGCGGTTCGACATACAAAATCTTTACCCTTGCCGAATGGCTATCTAAGGGATTCAAACTAAACGACCATGTTGATGGCCGAGTCAAGGAATGGGATGCCGCTGAGTTCAGCTCACGTTGTGGGTCTCTAGTTGGAACTTGGGCACCAGGTAACGACTCTGAATCGGCCGAGGACATGAGTGCTCTGGAAGCAACCTCGAAATCAGTTAACACCGCTTATGCTTCGATGGCCAGCCAACTAGACCTCTGTGACATTAGAGACACCGCACTTAGATTCGGTATCAAGAGAGCAGATGGCACCGAACTAGTTTCTTATCCTGCATCTATTTTGGGTATTAACGAGATCTCACCACTATCGATGGCGGCAGCAGTTGCTGCTGTTGCAAACAAGGGTATTTACTGCTCCCCTATTGCTATCGACAAAGTGATTGACAGAGAAACTTCAGCTGAACTTCAAGTGCCTAAATCTATTTGTTCTCAAGCAGTAACTCCAGAAGTTGCAGCTGGTATGACAAGAGCTATGCAGGCTGTTATGAATGGTGGAACCGGTGGTGCATCTTCAACCGGCGATGGAACTCCACTAGCTGGTAAGACAGGAACCACCGACTCTGGTGTTCACACCTGGATGACTGGTTTCTCATCTGCTGTTGGAACTGCTGTCTGGGTTGGAAACGTATCAGGTGATACTTCGATTCGAAAAGTTACCTTGAACGGTAAAGCTGGTGGACTTGTACGTCACGAAATCTGGCGAACCATCATGAAAAGTGCTAACAAGAGATACCCAGGGGTCAAGTTTGATGCTCCACCACAGAGCATGATAGATGCAACAATGATTCAGATTCCTCCTGTGTCAGGTCAGGTGCCAGATGTGGCTGCTCAGAACATTGAGGCAGCAGATCTAAACGCCAAGATCATGATCAACGCGGTCGGTTCAACTAAGCCAGCTGGAACAGTTGCATACATCAAACCTAAGCCTGGCGAAGTTGTTCCTCGTGGCACCATGATTAGGATCTATATCTCTAAGGGAGGCCTCACCCGCATCCCAGATGTTAGAGGTATGACTACAGCTGAAGCAACAGCAACCCTAAACTCAGCAGGTTTCCCAACAGTTAGCATTCCGCAGCCATCGCAGGGACAATTCTTCGTGAATGACCCTGCAATCCCTGAAGGCAAGGTGGTTGGCACTATGCCAGCAGCAGGCAAGTCTGTTCCTTCTTCATCTGCGATCCTGCTACTTATAAGCCAAGGCCCCTAGTTTCTAGGATGCTCTATTTAGCTCTTGCTGTCCTTGCTGTAATCATTTGGGCTACCTGCATTGAACGCTTTTGGTTTGCCATTAAGAAAAGCGAACTAAAGATTCTTCCTAGTGGAAGCCAAGACATAGTTGTTTTACACATCAGCGATATACACATGGCCCCTTGGCAGAAATACAAACAGCGCTGGCTAAGAAAACTAAACGACACGGTAAACCCAGATCTAGTAATTAACACTGGAGACAACCTAGGCCATGCCAGAGGAATCGAGCCAGTTCTTGATGCTCTGAATCCGCTAACTGGAACTCCAGGTGTGTTTGTTAACGGTTCTAATGATCTCTATGCCCCAGCTAAGAGAAACCCTCTGCAATACCTTTTGCACCCATCTGAACGTCATCGTGAAGAAGATGAAAATCTAAGACTTGATACCGACTTGCTAAATGCTGGATTTAGTAACTTTGGCTGGCATGAAATCAACAACACAGCAACGCAGATGACGGTAAAGGGAACCAACATCTCTTTCTTTGGAACTGACGACCCTCATGAACTTAGAGATGATGCAGCGAAAGCAAAAACAGAATTACAAAAACTAACTAAGGCTGATTTGATTATTGGTGTTACTCATGCCCCATACCTTCGAGTTCTAGAGGAACTAGGTGAAGCTGATATAGTTTTTGCAGGACACACTCACGGCGGTCAAGTCTGTTGGCCATTCTTAGGTAGAGCGTTAGTGACTAACTGTGATTTACCAACAAAGTATGCAAGAGGTTTACACCAAGTACCTCTAAAGAATAAGAAGCTATGGCTTAATGTTTGTGCTGGCTTAGGCCATTCAATTTATGCACCAGTGCGTTTAGCCTGTAGACCAGAAGTAAGAGTAGTAACTCTAAAGGCTAAGAGTTAGTTACCAAAGCCAAAGACATCAGCACCAAGGGCTAGATACTGTCCTTGAGTGTTATCGCAGCGAGCAACTGTTTCAGCAGCGAAACAACTTATGTCTCCAACAACAATCTTGCTTCCTGAAGGTAAGTCATAGGCATTCTCAGGATCAGAGAACAAACCACTTGAGCAGAACCAGTCAGCAACTAATCCTTCAGAAGGCTGGAAACCCCAAAGCCTTGCCTGGTATCCCCATGCGCCTTCACAAGATGATGGAGCTTCAGGAATCTCGTAAGTAACATCAACATCGCGGTGTTCACAAAGAACAAAGCCTGGCGATTCGCTAATGGTGCACCAGACAGTTCCACCACCAACTCGGAAGATGTAACCACCATAGCCATCGCTGTAATCCGCGGCATTTACGATTGGTGCTTCAACGGCTGGCTTCTCAGGAATCTTGGTTTCAGGTTCAGTAGGTTCGCTTGCACATGAAGAAAGAACCAATGCGGTAATTGCCGCTAAAACTAAAACCCCGAACTTGCGCATGTATTCAGGTTAGCCGAGCAATTTAGAATTCGCTAGCAACCAGCTCTGCTATTTCGTAGGTGTTCAAGGCAGCACCCTTACGCAGGTTGTCACCAACAACGAACATTTCAATCGTGTTAGGGAAATCTAGTGCCTGTCTAACTCTTCCAACATAGGTTGGGTCTTGGCCTGCCACCATGTTTGGGGTTGGCCATAGACCATTAGCCGGATCATCAACCAACTTGATAGTTGGTTCTTCCTCTAGAGCCTTGTGAACTTCAGCAACAGTTAGTGGGTTCGCAAATGTTGCGTGCACAGTTAGTGAGTGGCTCACAAGCACAGGAACACGAACACAGGTTGCAGCAACCTTCAAGCCAGGAATCCCTAGAATCTTGCGACTCTCATCTCTAACCTTCATCTCCTCGCTTGAGTAACCTCCAGCTTTTAGAGAACCTGCAAAAGGAACAACGTTTAGAGCAACCGGAGCAGGGAATGGTGAATCGGAGACCTTTAAGCCTGCCTTGCCCAAAAGAGCTTCAACGTCGCCACTTTGCAAACCAGCATCACTACCTGCAACAGCACTGATCTCATTGCGTAGTCTTTCAATGCCGGCTGTCCCTGCACCTGAAACAGCCTGGTAGCTAGAAACAACAAGTTCAGTTAGAGTCCAGTTTCTGTGCAGAGCACCAAGGGCTGCCATCATCGTAAGAGTTGTGCAGTTTGGGTTAGAAATAATTCCCTTAGGTCTATTTCTTGCTTGCTCAGGATTTACTTCAGGAACAACTAGTGGAACTTCAGGGTCCATACGGAATGCACCTGAGTTATCAACGGCAACTGCGCCACGTGCTGCTGCTATCGGAGCCCATACTTCAGATACCTCATCAGGAACATCAAACATTGCAATATCTATACCATCAAAAGCTTCTTCAGATAAAGCAACAACAGTCAGTTCTTCACCATGAACAGTAATCTTCTTACCAGCTGATCTAGCTGAAGCGATAAGGCGAATCTCACCCCAGATGTTTTCTCTGTTGTTGATGATGTCAATCATTACTGTGCCAACAGCACCGGTTGCACCAACTAGAGCAAGGTTTGGTTTAGACATTTACTTACCTTCCGGTGCCAGCGTAAACAGTTACAGGGCTATCGCCATCAAGGTCGAAAGCTTTGTGAACTGCACGAGCTGCATCATCGATTTGCTCAAGACTTGTAATTACTGAGATGCGAATCTCTGAAGTTGAGATCATCTCAACGTTGATAGAGGCTTCAGCTAATGCTCTAAACATGATTGCTGACACACCTGTGTGAGTTCTCATGCCAGCACCAACGATGCTCAGCTTGCCAATCTCTTCATCACTTTCTAGTTCTCTATATCCCAAAACATTCTTGTTCTGAGCCAAAGCATCTAGCACCTTCTTTAGTTCACCCTTAGGCAAAGTGAAGCTGATGTCGCTAATTCTGTCGGTAACGTCAGAACCGGTAGGAGTGTTCTGAACAATCATGTCGATGTTCGCTCCAGCTTCAGCAACGGTTGTGAACACTGCTGCTGCTTTACCAGGCACATCAGGAATACCGATAACGGTAATCTTCGCCTGTGACTTATCGGCTGCAACACCTGAAACTATTGACTCTTCCATTTGCTCTACTCCATCTTCATTAGAGATAACTTTGGTGCCTGGATCATTACTAAAAGTTGAACGAACCCTTAGGTCCACATTATGTCTACGAGCAAACTCAACTGCTCTAATGTGCAAAATCTTTGCTCCTGCTGCTGCTAGTTCAAGCATTGACTCAATGTCAATAACATCTAGTTTCTTGGCTGTTGAAATAACTCGAGGATCTGCAGTGTAGATTCCATCAACATCGCTATAGATTTCACAAACATCTGCTTTTAGTGCAGCAGCTAAAGCAACAGCAGTGGTATCAGAGCCACCCCTACCCAAAGTAGTGATATCTCTTGAGTCTCTATTGAAACCTTGGAAGCCAGCAACAATTGCAATGTTTCCAGAATTCAATGCTTCAGCAACACGGTCAGGTGTTACTTCAGCAATACGAGCGTTACCGTGAACCTCATCGGTGATGATTCCAGCTTGAGAACCGGTGAAAGAAAGTGATGGAGCACCTAAGTCATTGATAGCCATAGACAGTAGTGCCATGGAGATACGCTCACCAGAGGTTAGAAGCATGTCTAGTTCTCTACCGTTAGGGTTAGCAGATACTTGGTTGGCTAAATCCAGAAGTTCATCGGTTGTGTCTCCCATGGCTGAAACAACAACACAAACCTGGTTGCCAGCTCTTTGGGTCTCAATGATACGGGCAGCGACATGCTTGATCTTGTCAGCATCGCCTACAGACGAGCCGCCGTACTTTTGCACAATTAGCGCCAATTGAGATCTCCAGATTAGGAAAAGGGGGAATTCAACGCTGAACTTACCCAAGTTTAGCCCACCAAAAGGGACTAAAACTACTGCTAACTAACTACTCGACGACCCTCAAAGGCTCTACCCAGGGTTACTTCATCAGCATATTCAAGGTCTCCACCAACTGGGAGCCCTGAAGCCAAGCGGCTAACAGTAATACCTAGTGGAACTAGCAGCCTAGTTAGGTAGGTAGCGGTAGCTTCACCTTCAAGGTTTGGATCGGTAGCAATGATGACCTCTTTGATTTCAGGGTCATTCAATCTAGACATAAGTTCACGGATACGAAGGTTATCTGGACCAATACCTTCAATAGGGCTAATTGCTCCACCTAGTACGTGATAGAAACCACGGAACTCTCTAGTTCTTTCAATTGCTTGAACATCCTTAGATTCTTCGACAACACAGATAGCTTCTTTAGTTCTTCTTGGGTCTCTACAAACATTGCAGAACTCATGTTCTGCAACATTGAAACAAGTAGCACAAAAACGAACTCGCTCTTTAGCCTCTAGAAGAATCTTGGCTAACTCTTGAGCCTGGTCATCATCAGTTTGAATCAAATAGAAAGCAATTCGCTGAGCTGACTTAGGCCCAACACCTGGCAGGCGAGATAGCGCATCAATTAGATCTTGAACTACACCTTCATACATCTAATTAGTTTCCTTCAATAGGTTCAGCACCCAATATGTTACGAACAACAGCATCGCCAACTATTGAATCTTCATCAATAAGTTTGTTTCTGTTTTCGTTCACTTCTTTACTCTTATCTTCAACTGGAGCAGCAACAGGTTCAGCTACCTTAGCAATTGGCTCAGTTGGTGCTGCCTTAGGAGTTGAAACCTGAACAATAGGCTCCCCTGCTGTTGAAACAGCAGCACGGTATTGAACTCTCACACCTAATACTTCAAAGATTGCTCTACGAAGTAATTCGCTAGGGCTGTTAACTCCACCGTCACGGAAGACAGTCTTGTCGTGCTCATTAGCAAACAGAATATCTAGGACCTGACCATCAAAGGCAACTGGAGTTTGAGCATGAACGTTCTGCCAAGCATTTCTAGAAATGTTAGCCAAAGTGCTCTTGATCTCTTCCCAAGAACTCTTCATCATCTGCCAGTCAACAGCAGGTGCAACTACATCACTTGCAACAGGAACTTGAGAAGTAACAGTAGGAATCGTAACTGGCGGAACTGATACCGGTGGCACAGCTGCTACAGCAGCAGTCTGAGTTGATACCGGTGCAGCAGCAACTGGTGCTTGAACAGGAGCATTACCGCCAAGACCCATACGGCGCTCTAGTCGATCTATACGAGCAAGTGATCCGGTCTCAGTTGAATCCTGAGCAGGGACCAACACTTTGGCAACCATAAGTTCTAGCTGTAACTTAGGGCTGGTAGCTCCGTTCATTCGAGTGAGACCTTCAGCAATAACTTCAGCTGCGTAGGTTAGCTCTGCTTTACCAAATCTTTCAACCTGCAATCTCATGCGTTCAAGTTGGTCAGAAGGAATATCTCTAAGAACTGTCTTTGCTTTTTCACCAACAGAGCCAACAACAATTAGATCTCTGATTCGCTCTAGTAGATCTTCAACAAAACGTGATGGGTCTTGACCACTCTGAATAACCTGGTCAACGCTTGCAAATACTTCTGCAGCATCTCCCTTACCGAAAGCATCAATGAAGGTATCTAGCAGTGCAGAGTCTGTGTATCCAAGTAGGCCAACTGCACGCTCATAGGTAACGTGGTTCTTTTCTGAACCTGCAAGTAGTTGATCTAGAAGAGAAAGTGAATCTCTAACCGAACCACCACCTGATCTAACAACAAGAGATAAGACTCCGTCATCAACGCTTGCCTTCTCGGATGCAATCATTTCAGCTAAGTACTCAATCATCTGAGCTGGTGGGACTAAACGGAATGGGTAGTGGTGAGTTCTTGAGCGAATAGTTGAAATAACTTTTTCAGGTTCGGTTGTTGCAAATATGAACTTCACATGGGCAGGTGGTTCTTCCACTACCTTCAATAGTGCATTGAATCCATCTTTAGTAACCATGTGAGCCTCATCAAGAATAAAGATCTTGAATCTGTCTCTGGTTGGCGCGAAAGCAATACGCTCTCTAAGCTCTCTAGCGTCTTCAACTTTGTTATGGCTGGCAGCATCGATCTCAATTACATCCAGAGAACCTGAACCATCTCTTGATAACTCAATACAAGATGCACACTTACCGCAAGGAGTATCGGTAGGGCCTTCAGCACAGTTCAAACAACGAGCAAGGATTCTGGCAGAGGTAGTCTTACCGCAGCCTCTAGGTCCACTGAACAAATAGGCATGGTTCACTCGATCGCTACGAAGAGCAGCCATCAAAGGCACGGTAACTTGAGTCTGCCCAATGAGTTCTGAGAATGACTCTGGGCGATAACGACGATAAAGAGCTGTGGACACTCTTAGAGTTTAAGACCTTTTTTGCCGCAAGTGGTGCGGGCCTTGTTCGCCCGTGCGTTATTTGCTACAGTGTTACCAAGCGGGGGCGCTGGGCTCTCTGATGGGGATTTAGATGAAAATACACACTTTTGGTATCGCAACAGTTGCTGCGCTTATGATTTCACAGCTATCCGCTCCACTTCCAAATAACAACACATCAAATAGCAGTTACACGTTAGATCAAGCGACCTTCAGGTTGGTACAAACCAATTCGAAGCTCACCTTTGAGGTTGAGGATCACGACCCTCTCGCAATCGATAGCATCTTGGTCGATGGTCGTGAATTGACTCCCGACCAAAGCGGCATCTACGAGTATGACATGCATCAACAACCGGAAGTCGAAGTAGTTTTGTCAAGCGACTCGGCCCACAGTGACGATGAAGCAGATCCTATGCGTCACATCTCAAGTAGAACTTTCCCCGTAAGAAACATCGGTCTCGCAAATAGTGCCTTAGCTCAGTCTTCAAATGCAACTCGCACTCGAATTCGCTACCAGACCTTTATTCGCGCGCCATATGTTTTAGCTGCGCCTTTTTGTTCAGGGAATTACATCAATATTCCCCTCGCGACCTACTTCAAAGGGGACAACCGAAGTTGGGATGCGGATTCTGATTCGTACAAGACTCGCTTTGACACGATCATCACGTGGGGCGATAGCCCTTCCGTGAAGCAAGAAGTTTCAGTTGGCCCAACAACCGCTTTAGCCGGCCTTCCTCCGTTCCTTTTGCCAATAGCAACTGAAACGGCATCTTCAGGAAACATGCAGCTAACAACATCGGTTGTGTCGCCGACATACGTCAGCTACAGAATCAATCAAAGAGTCGTTAATCCATATTGTGAGGAAGCAGACGGAATTAGGTTTGGTTTGAACTTCTACGTCCGTAGAGATGGGGTTTACACAATGGACGGGAACTACCTTCCAGTACCGCACCATGAGGTTTACGCGAGAGATAACGTGGATCCTACTTGGAGGCAGATTCTTAGGGAAGGCGGGGACAATTTCGGTTGCCTAATTCCAAAAATCAGCTCTCTTTGTGACATTGATATTAAACAGCGGGCTGCCTTCTAATGAAAAACAAATTTCTGTTTGTCCCGGCTTTCGCTCTCAGTTATCTAATCGTCTGTGGAGTTGGGCTGCTGGTCTTGGTTAGACCATGGGATGCAAGTTCTGTGGATTACCTTCAACAGAAGCCAGACATGATAGCTGGAATACTCTTTACACTGCAGATTCCCGGGTTGGCTCCATTGGCTTGGCTTTTCCAACCTTCGTTAGTTGAACCAGCGATATTTCTTTTTGGGGCGTATCTTTGTATTGCCACATTGCGGAACCTTTCACCGAAAGGCGATGTAGAAGTGCTAAAGAAACTTCGAAAAAAGACGTACATTGCCTTTGGATGTGCCATTGGATTAAGAGTTCTTTACATGGTGATATCCGCTCCACCTATAGAAATGCAGACGGAGAACCCGTACGACTTAAGATCGAACCAAGTGGTATTGGCTTGGCTAAATTTTGAATCGACACTAATGTTGACTCTTGTTTTTGTCCATTTAGCAATCCAATTTCGCTCTAGGAGGTTCAGTTCGATTTGAGGTCAAAGCTAACTCCGGGAAGCTCGCTCGAAAACGGGAGTCTTTTTGGAGACTCCCCGCACACCCATCAGAGCCCAGTTACCCTTGCTATCTTTCGATCCTGGGGGAGTTAGCCGAGGTGACGCCGCACGGGGAGTCCAGTCCTATTCTAAACCTTGAAAAAGGCCCCTATTTCCTTGCCTTCTTGGCCTGCTCCAAAGCAATGGCATCAGCAATCTGTTTGCGGGTTTCCTCAATCTTTTCAAGAGCTAGAGCCTGTCCCCCTTCTCGGTAAGCAACTGCGATGCTCGCAGCTATACCTGGGGTTAGATCATCGAAGTTAACTGAAGCTAAAACGGATGCCTTGTCTCGGTTGGAAACAGCGATAGTCAAAGTGATGCCGTTATCCCCTGCTTCAAGATTTACTAACTTATCTAAGTCAAACTCTCGAACCACGTTATCTCCAGCGAAGACGATTCTCTGGTTTGTGTAGGTGGAAACTCCAACATCTATAGGAGTTGATTCTTCAGGATTTCTTCTGCTCTTACCTGAGTAACCACCAACGTTAGCTCTAACATTGCCAAACACCGGAAGGCTTACTCCACCAAAGCCACCTGAGTTTGTAGACCCACTACTTCTAAACTCTCTAAGCATGGTTTGTCCAACACGGGCTACAACAACTTCGTCTTTCCTAGTAGCAAAGACGTAGTCATCTTCTTCAAAAGCGCCTTGAGCCATACGAGCAAGAACAGCTTCTTGTTTACGAAGGGAATCTAAAGCCTCTTTGTTTTTATCTCTAGATCTAAGGATGAGGAAGGTCACATAGGACGCTAGGAAAGCAAAGGTGAATACCATCAGCATGTATGCCGAGTTATCCCCTCGAGCTCTACCCTCTAGCCAAGTCCATAAAGCTGCGATGAAGAACGCCAGAAAGACTATTAGCCAGTTGGCCTGCCTCTTAGATAACCCAAACATGTTCACTCCTTTAGTTTGATATCACCCTACTCTTGGCTTACGACATAGCCGTTCTCAATTAGCACCAAATCAGGATGGTTTCAGGCTCTGCTCCAGCAAACTAAACTAAAGAGGTTACATCCCAGGAGAATTCGCCTAGTGGCCTATGGCGCACGCTTGGAAAGCGTGTTGGGTGCAAGCCCTCGGGGGTTCGAATCCCCCATTCTCCGCCAGCAACTCCCTTGATTTAGAGCCTCAGTAGGGGCGTTTATTGAGGGAGTTTTTGCTTAGTGTGCAATGTTGTGTGCAATGTCGCGCGATTGTATTCGGAGTATTCCGCTTGCGAGCTAATTAGGACTTTTTTACCCATCTAAACGTGAGCAAGGTGAAGACGACTCCGAGGGCAACCCAGATAGAAATTGCAATCGCCACTTGATCCAGAAACCACTCTCCACCAAGCTCAACGGACTTGAATTGGTCGGGGTAGAACACCGCTCTGAATCCCTGCCCAATCCATTTCAAAGGAAACACACTCGCAAAGTTTTGTAGCCATTCAGGAAGAGTTGTAAACGACAGATAAATCCCTGAAATGAATTGAAGAATAAGAATTGGAGGCAATATCACGGCATTGGCACTCTTGGCACTCCTTGGAAGAGCGCTAATTGCGATTCCCAAAATACTCGATGCCAAGAGACCCAAGTAGAACACCCAGGCAAAGGTAAGCCAAAGCTCCATGGTCTCAGGAAGGTGAGCTCCAAATACAAAGCGTGCCGTGAGCACAATCGCTACCGCCTGCAGGGTTGCCGACACAAAAACTTGACCGAATTTTCCGATGAAGTAAGAAACAGGCGAAATTGGCGAGCCAGAGAGTCTCCGCAAAGTTCCATCGTGCTTTTCGATAGCCATGTCAATACCCAAGTTCTGAGCTCCCGACACCAAAACTCCCATAGCCAACATTGCTGGCAGGTACACGTCTGCAGAAGTTAGAACCCTTCCGGCTCCGGGTACATCAATTTCAAGGTTAGAAAATGCAGCAGTAAAAATAACGAGCATCATCAGAGGGAAGAAAAAGTTGAAAAAGACAGCGTCAGGTGTTCTGATGTAGCTCTTCAGCTCGTAACCAATTCTCCTTATGCCAACGCCAAGAATGGAAGGTAGCTCAGTCTTCAATCTTCACTCCGTTTCGATGCTCAGCAATTAGCTGAAGGTAAACCTGCTCAAGATTCGGTACCTTGACCTGAAGGTTCTCTGGTTCCTTGCCAATTCTTTTTGAGAGCTCACCAATAAACAAAGCTGGGTAATCGGTGCGCTCGATGCGTTGCACCCCAGCCTCCACCCAAGAGACCTCAGGTTTGCGACTCTCCCGACCACCGATCTCAGCAATTTTTCCAAGGGCAACAAGCTTTCCATCGACAATAACTCCGCCCCTGTGTCCAAGCTCCTCGGCTTCGTCTAGGTAATGAGTGGTCAGCATGATTGTCATTCCCTCCTGCTGCAGCCCACGAATAACCTCCCAAAAAGCTCTCCTAACTTCTGGGTCAAAGCCAGTTGTTGGTTCGTCTAAAAACAAAACCTCAGGATTTCCGATCAAGCCCAGCGCAACATCTACTCTGTGCTGCTGACCGCCAGAGAGCTTCTTTACAGGATCTGAAGCCTTACCGTGCAGCCCAACTGCCTCGATAACTTCTTCGACTTTTCTGGGGTTTGGATAAAGGCTGGCAAAGTGAGTGATTATGTCTCGGACAGAAAGTCGACCAAGGTCGCCAGCGGATTGTTGAACTATTCCAATTCGAGCCCGGAACGCACGGCTGGCTCCTTGTGGATCCTGACCGAGAACTTTTACTTCTCCAGATGTTCTGGTTCGAAAGCCCTCTAGTATCTCTATCGTTGTTGTCTTTCCAGCCCCGTTTGGACCGAGAAGAACGAAGGTCTCGCCCCTTGAGACACTAAAACTTACGTCGTCGACAGCCTGAAAGTCTTTGTACCTCTTTGATAGACCCATGACTTCGATTGCACTCATACTGACAACTTAGCCAAAACACTCATTAGCGTCAATTGCCTTACCAATGGCGTAGAAAACAATTTCTCAAACCAAAACCTCTGGATTTATGCGGGTAAGAAGTTATTGTGGGAGATTTTGCTGGTCATGACTTTCTAGCCAATCATCAAAACAGGTTTTTCCCACTAGAGTTTCGCCCTTGCCACGCAAATCGCCTGAAGCCATTCCTCTTCCAAAAATCCCCGGAAGCGGAAACTCGAGAACCAATTTCTTCAAGCCGTCGAAAGCGATCTGCCTTCGAGCCAGATCAGCTAAAACTTCATTTCTTGGACCAACCAAATCCGTTGCGCGCTCAAGTGGTCTTCCTTCTGCAATATCCACTAGATGTTCCCCTACTTCCCTTGCGGCGACTGGTCGCATGAGGCATTTCGGAAGAAGCGCAATCGGTCCAGGTATACCGTGCAGTTGCTGGGTAACAAACTCATGAAATTGGGAGGATCTAGCAATGGTGTATGGGACTGCACCTCTTTGGATGGTTCGCTCTTGTTCCAGTTTCCCCGCGTAGTAGCCATCGTCAATCTCATCGATACCGACGATCGATAAAGCTACGTGATGTTTCACCCCGGTCTGCGCCTCTGCGCTCAGGATGTTGTTTGTGACGGTTGAAAAGAATTTTCGCGCAGCTTTGGCGCTCAGCGTAGTTTTGTTGGTGACGTCGATGACTACATCCACGCCAT
>JBILRF010000009.1:0-45765 GCA_044372795.1 Rhodoluna sp.
TTGATGCAGAGCCCTATCAGTTCATAGATCCAACTACCTATGGCCTAACTCTTGAACAGGTAAAGGCAAAGGTTTATCTAGTCGTGGATGGTAAGAACTACGCAGGCCATGAAGCCTTTGCAAATCTCTTCAAGATTCAAAACAACATACTGCTGAGAGCTATTGGCAATCTGCTTCTGATTCCACCTTTTGTCTGGCTTGCCAAACCAGGATATTCACTAGTTGCTAAGTATCGTCAGAAGTTACCTGGTGGAACTCCTGCTTGTAAGATGCCAAGATGATGAAAAAATTCATTAGTTTCATCATCGGAATTTTTCTTGCATTTAGTTTGGCCTCAGCAAGCCCAAGTGCTGCAGATGTCAATGACTTCTCCTTTGAGAGCTTTGATGCTACCTATGAGATTTCAGTTAGTGAAGAAGCGGATAACCGCCCTGAGATGATTGTCACTGAAAAGTTAGTGGCTTTATTTCCGATGGTCGAACAGAACCGAGGAATAAAAAGAAGCATCCCCCTAAGAAGCTATGAATTATTTCCAGGGCTCATCGAGGTCCTATCCGTTACGGATGAGTCAGGTAAAGCGCGTGAGTATGAGCAGTCTGAAGAAGAAGGCTTCTTAAACCTGGCAATCAAGTCAAGTGATGATTCTTATGTCTTCGGTAAACAGACTTACGTAATCAAATACAAGCAGTCTTGGGTAATAAATGATTTTGATAGTGGGCAAGGAGTTAACGAGTTCTACTGGGATATCAACGGCACCGGTTGGCTTCAAAGCTTTGGTCGAGTATCAGCAACCGTAATTCTTGATCCACTTTTGACACAGAACATCATCCCTAATTCGACTCGTTGCTACGAAGGGCAATTTGGTTCTCTTGGCTCTTGCAAGATAACCCAACCTACTCCAAACACATTTGTGTTTAACTCAACAGATCTCACTGCTGGAGAAACTCAAACTGTTGCGATTGGCTTCAATCGCGATGTAGCCAACGTAGCTGGTCCGCAATCCGTGAATCATCCGAACTGGCCATGGTTTCTCCTTAGCCTGTTTGCACTTATCGCAATTCTGATTTGGGCAATCTTCTACCGAGCTACCCAACTGAGAAACCTTGGCAAAGAATCAATCATCATTCCTCAGTATCAGCCACCTAAGTCACCTGATTTGGCTGTCTCAGCATATGTAGCTAGAAAAGCCACACACTTGAATCAGGCAAGTGTTATTGAATTAGCAATCAAGAAACTGATCGAGATTGAACAAGTCACTGAGTCCAAAGAAGGTAACTTCATTCTTCGCAGAACTTCTACCCAAGCAACAAACAAAAATCACATTGACTTGCTTATCGCGCTTGGGCTTTCTAAACCAGGGGAGGAAGTAAATCTTTCAGGAGAAATGGATGCAGCTGATCAAGCTGCCTTAGCAAAGAGACTTCTTTCTCTTAAGTCGAAGATAACTCGTCAGGTTAACGCTGGAGGCTATTTCAAAAAGAGGGCACTGGGAATACCGGCACTTGTGTTCATTGGAGCTCTTGTCGCTCTTGTTTCATTGTTTGCATTTGCTGTTCAAATTGATTCAGAGAGCGTTGCTTACTCCTTCCTAACCGCTGTACCTTTCTTCTTTGGACTGCCTTATGTAATTTCATACTGGGCCATCTTGTCCAAGCGGGTGTTGACTGCTAAAGGTTCAGAAGTAGACGCACATCTCGAAGGCATGAGAATGTATATCGAACTTGCTGAGAAGGATCGTTTAGATTTCCTTCAGTCACCTAAAGGCGCTTCGCTAAAACCTTCTGAAGTGGCAGGAAGAAACGTAGTGAAGCTCTATGAAGAAGTTTTACCTTGGGCAATACTTCTTGGTCTTCACAAGCAATGGAATGCTGTTCTAAACAATCTTTACGAGAAAGATTCAGCACCGGTATGGTTTGTTGGAGCACCGGTATTTGCCGAGAGCTTCTCGAGCTTAGATCGAATACTTGCCCAGTCTCTGAGCGTTGATTCATCAGGAGGATCTGGTGGCGGTGGCTCAGCCGGCGGTGGCAGTGGTGGCGGCGGCGGAAGCGGAATCTAGCCTCAAACCCTTGGACTACTCCTGCGATTGGGTGGGTTAACCTTGAAGCATGAAACCTTTCCAACTCTCCAAAGAAGTAGCCGACGCCCTAGATGCTGGCAAGCCGGTAGTGGCTCTTGAATCAACAATCATTTCGCATGGGTTACCAAGACCACAGAACCTAGCAGCAGCTATTGAGTTCGAAGAGATTCTTAGACAGCAAGGTGTTACCCCAGCAACAATCGCGATCTTGGATGGAGTTCCACAGATTGGTTTGGATTCAAGAGGTGTTGAACGTATTGCTAATGAAGATTTAGCTAAGGCAAGCGTTAGAGATATTCCTATTCTTGCTGCACGTAAAGAAAGTGGAGCAACAACAGTTGCCGCTACCGCTCACTTAGCTTCTTTAGCTGGTATTCGAGTATTTGCTACCGGTGGTTTGGGTGGAGTTCACAGAGGAGCTAACACAACTTTTGATGAATCAGCAGATCTATCAACTCTTTCAGTTACTCCAATCACTGTTGTTTGCGCTGGTGTGAAATCAGTTCTAGATATTTCAGCAACCCTAGAAAGACTCGAGTCACTTTCAGTACCTGTAATTGGTTGGCAAACTAAAGAGTTCCCTGCCTTCTGGTTAAACAGATCTGGTTTACAGATTGACTGGTCACTGGACACAACAGATCAGATTGCTCAGGCAATGAAATCGCAAGATGAACTAGGACACAACCAAGGAATTGTTATTGCTAATCCGATTCCGTTAGAACTGCAGTGGGATCCAGAAGAACACGATCGAGTTCTTCAGATTGCTTTCAAGGCAGCAGATGCTGCCGGTGTGCACGGTAAAGCAGTAACACCGTTCCTCCTAGGTTTCATCGTTGAAGAGTCAAAGGGCAGAAGCCTTGCAGTGAATCTTGACCTTGCTCGTAACAACGTGAAGCTAGCTGGACAGATTGCAACATCTTGGTCGAAAGTGAACTAGTGAACAGAGTCCTAGTTATTGGCGATGTTATCGATGACATCATTGTTGTTCCAACAGGACCAATAAGAGCCAATACCGATACCAATGCAAGCATCAGACAAACATTAGGTGGATCAGCTAGCAACATGGCTAGCTGGGCAGCTCATGAAGGAGCTGATGTTACCTTCATCGGTTGTGTTGGATCTAGTGATGAACAAAGAGTTTCTAAAGAGTTTGAAAGCTTCGGTGTTCACACCGAATTACAAACTAGTTCCTTGCCAACTGGATCTCTTGTTGTGTTAGTTGAAGGTGCTTCAAGAAGCATGCTCACCGATAGGGGAGCAAATAAAGAACTCTCATTAGAATCACTAACCATCGAATACCTAAGTGATTTCTCGTATGTGTTTCTATCTGGTTACACCCTGTTTGGTAGATCAGAGGCAGAGATAAAGAGCTTCATCTTCAGAGTCCAAGATGCTGGAGCGCTTTTAGCAATTGATCCAGGTTCAACCGGTTACATCAAAGACTTTGGTGTTGAAGAGTTTAGGGCTGCAATTTCTGGTGTCGATATTCTTCTGCCTAATGAAGAGGAGTTTGAACTTCTAACAACCGAAGGTTCACACATAACTATTGTTACTAAAGGCTCTAATGGAGTTGACCTTTATATAGAAGGAATAAAAACCAATAGTTTTGATGCCGTAGAGGTCCAAGCTGTTGATCCAACTGGAGCAGGAGACGCTTTTGCTGGTTCTCTTATTGCCAACCTGGCTAAAGGTGAAGAGCTACATAGTGCGATTGCAAATGCAATAGAGACTGCTGCAAAAGCAGTTACTTCTATTGGTGCCCGCCCTCAGCCTTGAATCTTTCAAGAGCCTCGTCGATTAGACGCTGAGCTTCATCCTTGCCAGCCCACTTACCAACCTTGACCCATTTGCCTGGCTCTAGATCTTTGTAGTGAGTGAAGAAGTGCTCGATCTCATCTTTGGTCTGCTGAGGAACATCGTTGATGTCCTGAATGTGAGCCCAACGCTTGTCCTTGACTGGCACGCAGATAATCTTCTCGTCAATGCCGCCATCGTCTTCCATAGGCAATACACCAACTGGTCTAACTTCAACTACAACACCTGGGAATAGTGGGAATTCAAGAAGAACCATTGCATCTAATGGGTCGCCATCGCCACCTAGTGTGTTGTCGAAATACCCGTAGTCAACTGGGTAGACAAAAGGTGTGAAGAGTACGCGGTCCAGACGGACACGGCCTGACTCGTGGTCAACCTCATATTTGTTACGGCTTCCACGAGGAATCTCGATGATGGCGTCAATAGACATGGTTCTCCTAAATAGGCTTTGATAGTAAAAGAATACCGAAAGGCGACAATGTCCGAGCGACCTAGGCTAACCCCAGTCATGGCCGATGTTCGCCGTGCCATTCGGGATAGCTGGGACCTGCTCAATCTAACTAAAGGAAGCACTGTATCTGTAGCCTGCTCCGGAGGAGCAGACTCTCTTGCATTAGCCAGTGCTGCATTGTTCGAAGGTAATCGAGCAGAGATCAATGTGATTGCCTGCATCGTCAATCACAATCTTCAAGAAGGTTCTATGGAGGTAGCTCTAAGAACTAAAGGAATCCTTATGGAGATGGGATTCAGTGTTGTGGAGATTATGGAAGTCCATATCCAACAGAGCTCCTTAGGGATGGAAGCTGCTGCTAGAAATGCTCGTTATGAAGCACTTACGGAGTTTGCAGAAAAACATAATGCAGTTCTCACAATGCTTGGACATACTCAAGATGATCAAGCAGAAACAGTATTACTTGGTTTAGCCAGAGGATCTGGTGCTAAATCTATTGCTGGCATGCCAACACTTTCTCCTGATGGTAAATACCTTCGCCCTTTACTTGGAATTACAAGAAAAGAAACAGTTTCATATTGTGAAGATCTGTCTCTTGAGTATTGGTCCGATCCACAGAACCTAGATACCAAGTTCACAAGAGTGAAGGCAAGACTAAATGTCTTGCCTGTTCTTGAAGGAGAACTAGGCCCTGGCATTACTCAAGCCTTAGCTAGAACAGCGGAGATCTTGCAGGATGACATTGCTTATCTAGAAGTTCAGGCAGAAAAGGCCTTTAGTGAAGTTACTAAGACTACAAATAACTCTGTGGTTATTGATACTGAAGGTTTAGAGAAGCTGCCTAAAGCCCTCTCTAGTAGGGTGATTCACAAATCTCTTTCCCTTATGGGAGCAGAACCAGCCAAGGTTCAAATTGACTCGGTCATGGAGTTGGTTACAAATTGGCATGGTCAAAAACCTTTGACCCTTCCCTCCGTTAGAGTAGAGCGAAAGGGCAAAGAGATTATTCTCAATAGCACTAAAACTATGAAGCCAGGAGCATGCTAGGTGAACCTCGATAAGGTCCAAAAGGACATCACTAAGGTCTTAGTTACCGAAGAACAGATCGCTAACCGTATCGAAGAGTTAGCCAGGGAAATTGAAAACAAGTATGAAGGCAAAGACCTACTGCTTGTTGGAGTTCTGAAAGGTGCAGTCATGTTCATGGCTGATCTATCTAGAGCAATTCAGTTACCGGTAACCATGGACTGGATGGCAGTTTCTTCTTATGGTTCAGGAACACAGTCTTCAGGTGTTGTTCGTATCTTGAAAGATCTTGATGTTGATGTTCTGGGCAAGAACGTTCTGATTGTTGAAGACATTATTGACTCAGGCTTGACTCTGTCTTGGTTGATTAGCAACCTAACTGCTCGCGGAGCAGCTTCAGTTGAGGTTGTTGCGCTACTTCGTAAGCCAGATGCAGCCAAGGTTGATGTTGAAGTTGCCTGGGTGGGCTTTGACATCCCTAATGAGTTTGTTGTCGGTTATGGGCTTGATTATGCAGAGCACTACCGAACCCTCAAGGATGTAGGGGTGCTTGCCCCTGCTGTTTACAGCTAAAAAACTGTTAATCTCTCTGCGAACAAGCCAAATACAGGGGTAAATCTGTCCCGTTTGGCTTGTAGCCTAGTACTTGGTCTTGTTGTATTAGGAAGGTAGGGGCTTAGCCTCTTATATGAAATCACGCAAACTTTTTAGAGGTCCATTTTTCTGGATCTTTGTAGCCTTGGCTGTTCTAACCATTGGTTTCAACTCAGTTAACACAACTGGGTTCACCAAGGTAGATACATCTGTGGGCCTTGAGTTCATTGAAAGCGGATCAGCGAAGTCTGTTCTAGTTATTGAAAATGAACAACGTGTTGATGTTGTCCTTAATTCAGCTGATGTGAAGTATGGCGACAAGATCCAGTTCTTCTATGTCACACCTCGTGGCACACAGGTTGCAACCACTATTTCTGAAGCATCCATTACAGAAGGCTTCAACGATCAGGTAACTAGCACTCCTTGGTACCTGCAACTACTGTTCACAATTTTGCCTTTCCTACTTATCTTTGGTTTGTTCTGGTTCCTAATGGCTGGAGCCCAAGGCGGTAACAGCAAGGTAATGCAGTTCGGTAAGTCAAGAGCCAAGCTATACAACAAGGACATGCCTAAGGTGACCTTCGCTGATGTTGCTGGTGTTGATGAAGCTATCGAAGAACTACTTGAAGTTAAAGACTTCCTAAAAGATGCAGCTAAGTTCCAAGCAGTTGGAGCAAAGATTCCTAGAGGTGTTTTGCTATACGGCCCTCCAGGAACAGGTAAGACACTTCTTGCTAAAGCTGTTGCAGGTGAAGCGGGTGTTCCATTCTTCACAATCTCAGGTTCAGACTTTGTTGAAATGTTTGTTGGTGTCGGAGCCTCTCGTGTTCGTGATCTATTCGAACAAGCAAAGGCAGCATCTCCTGCGATTATCTTCGTAGACGAAATTGATGCTGTTGGTCGTCAGCGTGGAGCAGGTGTTGGTGGCGGTAACGATGAGCGTGAGCAGACACTTAACCAGTTGCTAGTTGAGATGGATGGTTTTGATTCAAAGACCAACGTTATTTTGATTGCAGCTACTAACCGTCCTGATGTTTTGGATCCAGCACTATTGCGTCCAGGTCGTTTTGACAGACAGGTTGGAGTTTCAGCTCCTGACCTAATTGGTCGTGAACAGATTCTGAAAGTTCACGCTAAAGGTAAGCCAGTTGCAACAGATGTTGATCTAGCCACTGTTGCTAGAAGAACACCTGGTTTCACTGGTGCAGATCTTGCAAACGTTCTAAACGAAGCTGCTTTGCTAACAGCACGTTTGGGTGAGAAGCAGATCACAAACTCTACTTTGGATGAATCTATCGATCGAGTTATCGGAGGTCCTGCAAAGAAGACTCGTTTGATGCAAGACACAGAAAGATTGAACACCGCTTATCACGAAGCAGGTCACGCACTAGTTGCAGCTTCGATGAACCACAGCGACCCTGTTTCTAAGGTAACAATCTTGCCTAGAGGTAGAGCACTTGGTTACACTATGGTCTTGCCACTCGAAGATCGTTACTCAGTAACTCGTAACCAGCTGTTGGATCAGATTGCCTATGCAATGGGTGGCCGTGTTGCTGAAGAAGTTGTTTTCGGTGATCCAACAACCGGTGCATCTAATGACTTCGAGAAGGCAACTTCTATTGCTAAGGCAATGGTTATGCAATATGGAATGTCTAGCTTGGTTGGTTCAGTTGCCTATGGCACTGCTGGTGAAGTATTCATTGGTAGAGACATGGCTTCAACTAAGGAATACAGCGACATCACAGCTCAAAACATTGATGCTGAGATTAGAGCAATCCTTGATGCAGCTCACGATGAGGCTTATAGAGCTATCAATCTAAACCGCAAGGTCTTAGATGCCATGGCTAAAGAGCTTATGGAGAGAGAAACTCTAAACGCTGAAGAGATCGCAGTTATCTTCAAGAGTGTGAAGAAGCTTCCTAAGCGTCCACAGTGGTTATCAAAGAAGTCAAGACCAAAGCCTAAGCAGGGCCCTATCGCTATTCCTAGCAAGGGTTCAACAGCTTCAAAGAATGAGGCTGCCAAGCAGGCAGCTGCTCCTAAGAAGGCTGCTCCTAAGAAAACTGCTAGAGCTAAAAAGGCTTAAGTAATGGTTGACTCCGAGCGCATTAAGAAAGCTGTTGTTGAGCTTTTATCTGCTATCGGTGAAGACCCTAATCGTGAAGAACTAAAGGCAACTCCACAGAAGTTTGCTGATGCATACAGTGGTTTCTTTGCAGGTGTTGGTCAAGATCCTTTAGAAGCGCTTCGCGATACTTTTCCTGCTGAGCAAAATGATGTTGTGATTCTCAAAGATATAGAACTTGTCAGTATTTGTGAGCATCACCTTTTACCTTTCACAGGTGTTGCTCACATTGCCTATCTACCTAATGATCGAGTAATTGGTTTGGGTAGATTACCTAAGTTGGTCGAAATACTTTCAGCAAGACCGCAACTTCAAGAAAACCTAACTGCTCAAATAGCTGATGCTTTGGAGCAAGGCTTGGGAACCAGGGGAGTTGTTGTTGTGATTGAGGCGAGGCATCACTGTGTGGCATCTCGTGGAGCAAGACAGCCTGAAGCTAACACAGTAACAATGGCTTCAAGAGGTGTTTATAGTGAAGCTGCTTCAAGAACTGAAGTAATGGCTCTAATCGCAAAATGAAATACAACCCAACTGCTCCTAAAGTAAGACCACTTGTTATGGGTGTTCTTAACACCACACCGGATAGCTTTAGTGATGGCAATAAGTTTCTTGAATTACAAGCTGCCCTGGATCATGCAAAGTTATTGCAAATAAGTGGAGCAGACATCATTGATGTTGGCGGGGAATCAACAAGACCAGGTGCTAGTCGTATTTCTGCTGAAGAAGAACAGGAAAGAGTTTTACCTGTTATCGCAAAGATTGTTGATGCAGATCTGGGTTGCGCTATCTCTATTGACACCATGAACTCAGAAACAGCTCTTGCTGCTGTTCTGCTAGGGGCAACAATCATCAACGATGTTTCTGGCGGGCTTGCTGATGAGAACATGTTCAAAGTTGCTGCAGAAACTAAAGCAACACTTATCATTTCTCACTGGCGTGGGCATGCTGATGTGATGGACACCATGAACTCATATCAGAATGTTGCAGTTGAAGTTGCTAATGAACTAAAGGCAAGAGTTGATTTAGCAGTTGAAGCTGGGGTTGAGAGATCAAAGATTGTTGTTGATCCAGGCCTTGGTTTTGCTAAGGACATGAAACAGAACTGGCAGCTAGTTGCAAGACTTGATGAACTAGAGAAGCTAGGGCTTCCTATCTTGGTTGGGGCTTCTCGTAAGAGGTTTATCGCTGGGGCTTTAGATGGCGAAGAACCTAACTCGGTCTCTCACGAAAGAAGAGATGTTGCTACAGCTGTGCTAACTGCCTTGTTAATGCAGAGAAAGCTCTGGGGTGTTCGGGTTCATAATGTGCTGGCAACAACTGATGCCATCAGCATTGTTGCTGCCTTACACGAGGGTGAAGCGGACAAGAGCTCTTCCTAGGGCAGAATTGACCTATGCGTCACAAGATAGCCATCACCGGACTTAGAGTCTTTGCTCATCATGGAGTATTCGACTTTGAGCGACAGAACGGTCAAGACTTCTATATAGATGCAACTATTTGGATTGATGGCGATAAGGCTGCTTTCTCAGATGATCTGAACCACACCGCTCACTATGGTGATTTGGCTAAGGGCCTAGTTGAACTAACTAAGAATGACCCGGTTGATCTATTAGAAACCCTTGCTCAGCGCTTATTGGATTATGCATTGAACTTTGGCGGGGGCAAGGTCCTCAAAGCCAAGATAACTGTTCATAAGCCAGGGGCTCCTATTCCTTATGAGTTTGAGGATGTCAGCATCACGGTGAAAGCTAAGAAATCAAGCTAATGACCACTTGTGTTCTAGCTTTAGGAAGCAACCTGGGTAATCGTCGTAACTGGTTGATTAAGGCACTTTCTCTAATAGCAACCACAGAGAATGTCTACCTAACCGACATCTCAGCAATCGTTGAATCCAAAGCCCTTACTCTTTCAGGTGTTGATTCTTCTAAACCTAAGTTTCTAAACTGTGTGGCAGAAATAGAAACAACCCTGAAGCCAGAGCAGTTACTAAAGGCTATGCAGGGTATTGAAGCAGAGCTTGGCCGCAAACGTAAAGAGCGTTGGGGTGATAGAAATATCGATATAGACATCATTACCTATGGCAATACCAACTACAGATCTCCTGAACTAGTTATCCCTCACCCTGAAACTAAGAACAGATCTTTTGTAATTGTCCCTTGGTACCTAATGAATCAAGATGCAACTCTGCCCGGAGTTGGCAGAATAGAGAAGTTAGCAGAAGTATTTGTCGATCAGGTGAAACTACATTGAAACCAATAAGCCCCCTTGTGATTACCCTCTGGGTAGTTGCTTCTGCATTAGTCGGATTTGGTTATAGCCAATGGGCTGTGAACAATGGACTTGAGATTCCAATTAGTGCAATCGCGCTTTCACTATCGACAGCTCTTATTGGAATCATTCTTTTTGTGATGGCTGTCCCTATTTGGAAATACAAGAGAAACCTAGTCAAGGTTTCAGATAATAAACCTAAATTACTTCCAGTAAATCCTTTCTATGCAGTTCGAGTTCTTACGCTTGCAAAAGCAGCAGCCATTACTTCAGGAATGTTTATTGGTTGGCACGGTGGTGTGGTTATCAAACAACTAACAGCTCCTGTTGTTGTTCAAGAATCAATGACTTCAAATATCACAGCCATCATCGCATCAGTATTCCTATTGGTAGTTGCCTTCGTAGTTGAACAGATCTGCAAATTACCTAGCGATAAGACCAAAGATGTCTAGTCGTCTAAACGTTGCAGTTATTGGAGCAGGACCAGTAGGCCTAGCCATGGCCAAAGCAATCTCAGATGCAGGTCACTCCTTAATGGCGATAGCAACAACAGATCCAGCCAGAGCAGAACAGGTTACAACTGTTATGCCTGGCATATCCATCTCTCCAGTAATTGATGCAGTTCAGAATGTTGATTTAGTTATCTTTGCTATTCCTGGTGAAGAGATTTCTTCTTTGGTTTCAGGACTAGTGAAAACAGAATCACTAAGTCGTGGTCAACTACTTGTTCACACTTCACCTGATTATGGTTATGAAATTTTTGATGAGGCATTGTCATTAGGTGTTGTTCCAATGGCTATTCATCCAGCAATTAGATTCACTGGAATTAGTTCAGTTGATAGAGCACGACTGATGGATAGTTACATCGCTGTTGATTCACCTAAGACAGTCTTGCCTGTTGTTCAGACTTTAGCTATTGAACTTGGTGGAGAACCTGTTCATGTTCCTTCAGAAGCTAGAGCTAAGTATGCAGAGGCTATCTCCGTTGCATCTTCATTTACTTCTTTGATTGTTGGGCAAGCAATCACATTGCTTGAAGATGCCAACATAGATAAATCACGTAACTTACTGTCTGGCATCATGAGATCTGCTTTAGAGGAGTCTTTGCGAAGTGCTGTTGTTGAGATTGATCCGGCAGATTTGTTAGAAGGCGATCAAGAGTGAAGTTAGTTGAAACTGTTGCTGAATTACAAAAAGATCTTGATGAAGCTCGAGCACTAGGCAAAAAAGTTGTTTTCGTGCCAACTATGGGAGCTTTACACGAAGGGCATCTTTCTTTAGTTGACGAGGCTAATCAGGTTCCTGACGCTTTTGTTGTTATGAGTATCTTTGTGAACCCAACCCAATTTGGTAAGGGCGAAGACTTTGATAGGTATCCAAGAACTTTAGATAGCGATAGAGCTGCTCTTCTAGAGCTATCGAATCCACCGGCGTTGCTATTTGTTCCTTCGGTGCAAGTGGTTTATGCAGAAGGCATAGCTGCTCCATTGAAACCTAGAGCAGGGGCTCTAGGGTCTGTGTTTGAAGGGGCAGCAAGACCAGGGCACTTTGAAGGCATGCTTCATGTGGTTTCCTGGTTCTTTGAGGTGATAAAGCCTCAGGTGGCTGTGTTTGGGGCCAAGGATGCTCAGCAGCTATACCTAATAAAGCGCATGGTTCATAGGGAATTCAACGACTCCATTGAGATCATTGAGGCTAGGACTGTGAGGGAAGAAGATTACCTAGCTAAATCCAGTAGGAATAGGTTCCTATCGGCTGAGGCTAGAGATTATGCCCCAACTATTTTTGCCACCTTGATTGAGGTTCAGGAAGAGATAACTGAAGGTGTTGAACCTACGGTTTCTCTAACCAAGGCTAAGAGTGCCTTAGATAGGCCACCGCTGGCTAAACTTGATTATCTAGCGCTAGTTGATAAGAGTAACTTTGCGCCAATAACAGATGAGTTCTCAGGCGATGCCTTATTACTTGTTGCAGTTGTGGTGGATGGTGTTCGACTTATTGACAACATAACTTTCTATATTCAGGAGCCGGCATGACCGACGAGCAATTAGCCAATAACGAAGACGAACAGGATTTACCTGAGCAGATTGCTATTCGTCTAGCTAAGCGTGAGCGAATCATTTCTGAAGGTCAAGACGCCTACCCTGTTGGTTTACCTATTACTCACACCATCGACCAGGTTAGAAACAAATATCCAAATCTAGAGATAGATGTTGCAACAGGGGACAAGGTTGCTATTGCTGGTCGAGTCATGTTTCAAAGAAACACAGGAAAGCTTTGCTTTGCAACATTGCAGGCAGGAACTGGTTCCCGTGTTCAGGTAATGCTTTCTTTGGATAAGGTGGGCGAAGCTCGTCTTGAAGAATACAAAGAACTTGTTGACCTAGGCGATCACCTATTTGTTGAGGGTGAAGTAATTACTTCTAAGCGCGGAGAACTTTCTATTCTTGTTGATAGTTGGGCAATGGCAGCTAAGACCATTCGTCCACTACCTAACCTTCACAATGAACTTGGTGAAGAATACAGAGTTCGTCATCGCTTTGTTGATTTGATTGTTCGTGACCGTGCTCGTGAAGTTGTTCAGATTAGAAGCAAGGTTATGCAGTCTCTTCGTAACACCTTTACTAAAGATGATTTCATTGAAGTTGAAACTCCGATGTTGCAAACCATTCACGGTGGAGCATCAGCTAGGCCTTTCAAGACTCACTCAAATGCTTTTGACACAGAACTGTTCCTGCGTATTGCACCTGAACTGTTTCTGAAGAGAGCAGTAGTTGGTGGCATTGATCGTGTTTATGAGATCAACAGAAACTTTAGAAACGAAGGCGCTGACCGCACCCATTCACCAGAGTTTGCAATGCTTGAAGCCTATGCAGCATATGGTGATTACAACACCATTGCAGACCTAACCCAGAAGTTGATTCAGAATGCAGCAATGGATGTCTTTGGCACTCTGCAGGTTCAACTTGAAGATGGTGAAGTTAATGATCTATCCGGCGACTGGGCTCGCATCTCAATGTTTGAATCTCTTTCAGAAGCAGCTGGTATGGAAATTACTCCAGAGACAGACATCAATGTGTTGAAGAAGCTCGCCGATAAAGAAGGTCTTGAGATTGAACACCCGTTACACGGTAAGTACGTTGAAGAGCTTTGGGAGCACTTTGTAAAAGGTGACTTGCAGAAGCCAACCTTCGTAATGGATTTCCCTGTTGACACTTCACCTCTAGTTCGTAACCACAGATCAAAGCCAGGAGTAGTTGAGAAGTGGGATCTATACATCAGAGGCTATGAGCAAGCTACCGGTTACTCAGAGTTAGTAGACCCTGTTATTCAGCGTGAAAGATTTGTAGCTCAGGTTAAGTTATCTGCAGCCGGAGATCCAGAAGCCATGAAACTAGATGAAGACTTCTTGAAGGCTCTTGAGTTTGGAATGCCACCAACAGGTGGAATGGGTATGGGCATCGACAGATTGTTGATGAGCCTTACAGGTCTTGGTATCCGTGAAACAATCATGTTCCCTCTGGTGAAGTAATCATGCAGGTATTCATAGATGCAGTAATCGCAACCTTGCCACCTATTGGCATGATGTTTGTTGTTTATCTTCTCTTCAAGTCAATCATCGGAGCTGACGCCAAAGAGCGTAAAGTTAGAGCACAAATTGAAGCTGAAGAGCGCGCAAAACTAGCAGCTAAGCAGACCAAAGAATAACAAGCCCAAAGGGGGATCAAATGGAACAGAATAAAGCCGAGCACTACGTGGTTTACATGAACACTACTTTTGTGAAGAACATGGCCATCTACGGTGGTGCACTGATGGTCGTGATGTTTATGAGCATCTCCTTTCAAGCAACGTTCTTCCTCCCAGTAGTTGCTTTTGCAGGTTACCTAGCCAGCAACGCCGTGATCATTGCCCTCAGTGTGGCAAAGATTCCTGGCTACCAGGCTGCACTTGCTCAGTATGCAAACGATCTAGAGGCCAAGAAGACCATGGTTGCCAACTACAACGCCATCAAGGCAACCAAGCCTTTTGCCCTAACCCGCAACCAGCACCTGATTTCCATAGCCGCAGGATTCCTAGTTGCTTTTGCAGGTTACCTAGCCATGGGGCCAGCCTTCTAAATAGCGTTCCCCCATTGGCGAACAGCCCTATAAATTGGGTCTTTTCAGGGTTATCTTCTTTGTAAGCACTAAATGTGTCAAAGGAGAAATCAATGTTCGAGAAGTTCACCGACAAGGCCCGCAGGGTAGTTGTTTTAGCTCAAGAAGAAGCTAAGTCACTAAACCACAACTACATCGGTACTGAGCACATCCTGCTCGGTCTGATCCACGAGGGTGAAGGCGTAGCCGCTAAGGCGCTAGAAGCGCTTGGTATTTCTCAAGAAGCAGTTCGCGACCAGGTCAAAGAAATCATTGGTCAGGGCCAGCAGCCTCCTACAGGACACATTCCTTTTACTCCAAGAGCCAAGAAGGTTCTTGAGCTATCTCTTCGTGAAGCACTACAACTAGGTCACTCATACATTGGTACTGAGCACCTTCTACTAGGTCTTATCAAAGAAGGTGAAGGTGTTGCAGCTCAAGTTCTAACCAAGCTAGGTGCAGACACTAACAAGGTTCGTGCTCAGGTTCAGCAGATGCTTCAAGGTTTTGACAGTAAAGAGTCTGCAACCGTTGGTGGCGAAGCTATTCCTCAAAAGGGTTCTCAGGTTCTAGACCAGTTCGGTAAGAACCTAACTCAGGCTGCTGCTGAAGGAAAGCTAGATCCTGTTATCGGTCGTGAAAAAGAAATTGAAAGAGTCATGCAGATTCTTTCAAGAAGAACTAAGAACAACCCAATTCTTATCGGTGAACCAGGTGTTGGTAAGACTGCTGTTGTTGAAGGTCTTGCTCAAGCAATTGTTGCTGGTAACGTTCCAGAAACTCTTAAGGGTAAGCAGCTTTACACACTAGACCTAGGTTCACTTATCGCAGGTTCTCGTTACCGCGGTGATTTTGAAGAGCGCCTAAAGAAGGTCATCAAGGAAATCAAGGGTCGTGGAGACATCATCACTTTCATCGATGAGATTCACACACTTGTTGGAGCAGGTGCAGCTGAAGGTGCAGTTGACGCTGCTTCCATCTTGAAGCCAATGCTTGCTCGTGGTGAACTACAAACAATCGGTGCAACAACTCTGGATGAGTTTAGAAAGTACTTTGAAAAAGATGCTGCTCTTGAGCGTAGATTCCAATCAATCCAGGTTAACGAGCCAAGCATTCCGCAGACCATCAACATCTTGAAGGGTCTTCGCGATCGTTACGAAGCACACCACAAGGTTTCAATTACTGATGGCGCGATTGTTGCTGCTGCAAAGCTTGCTGATCGTTACGTATCAGACCGTTACCTACCCGACAAGGCGATTGACCTTATCGATGAAGCTGGTGCAAGACTACGTCTTTCAATTCTTTCTTCACCACCAGAGTTACGTGATCTTGAAGAGAAGATTGCTGGTGTTCGGGTTGATAAAGAGAAGGCAATTGATTCTCAAGACTTTGAAGGTGCTGCCAAGCTACGTGATGCAGAGAAGAAACTAATCTCTGAGCGCGCCAAGCTAACCAAGCAGTTCCGTACAGGAAACGTTGCAGCTCACGGAGTTGTTGATGAGGGCCTAATCGCAGAAGTTCTAGCTGCTGCTACCGGTATTCCAGTATTCAAGTTGTCAGAAGAAGAATCTGCGAAGTTGGTATTCATGGAGGCAGAACTTCACAAGAGAGTTATCGGCCAGAAGGCTGCTGTTGATTCGATCTCTAAGGCTATTCGTCGTCAGCGTGCTGGCTTGAAAGACCCTAACCGTCCTTCAGGTTCATTCATCTTTGCTGGTCCTACCGGTGTTGGTAAGACAGAACTTGCTAAGGCTTTGGCTGAATTCCTATTCGATGATGAAGGTGCACTGATCTCACTTGATATGAGCGAGTATGCAGAAAAGCACACCGTCTCACGTCTATTCGGAGCTCCTCCAGGATATGTCGGATTCGATGAGGGTGGTCAGCTAACTGAGCGTGTTCGTCGTAAGCCATTCAGCGTTGTGCTATTCGACGAGATCGAGAAGGCTCACCCAGATATCTTCAACTCACTGTTGCAGATTCTTGAAGAGGGTCGTCTAACCGATGGTCAGGGCCGTGTTGTTGACTTCAAGAACACAATCATCATCATGACCACCAACTTGGGAAGCAAGGACATTTCTAAGGGTGCTCTTGGCTTCAACCTTGAAGGTGATCAGAAGAATGACTTCGAGCGCATGGCTGGAAAGGTTAACGATGAGCTTAAGAAGCACTTCAAGCCAGAGTTCTTGAACCGTGTTGATGATGTCATCGTCTTCCCTCAGCTATCTAAGTCTGAATTGATGGAGATTGTTACTCTGTTCATCAAGAAGCTCAATGTCCGACTTGAAGAGAGAGATATCACTCTTACTCTTACCGAAGCGGCTAAGGAGCGTTTGATTGAGCTAGGTTACGACCCAGCGCTAGGTGCTAGACCACTACGTCGTGCAGTTCAGCGTGAAATCGAAGACCAGATCTCTGAGAGCATCCTGCAGGGTGTCATCAAGAATGCCAGCGATGTTGTTGCCGATCTAGTTGGTGGCGAGTTCATTTTCACCTCAAACGTGAGAGAAATTGCTAGCATTTAGCAATGCCCGATAAAGAATATCTGCTTAGACCAGCTAGAACCAGTGACATTGCTGCCATTCAGGCTATGCGTGCTCCACTAGTAGATAGCAACGTCTTACTTCAGCACCAACTGGTTGCTCTTTATGAGCGCGTCCAGGAGTTTGTTGTTGCTGAGTCAAAAGATGGTCGAATCCTGGCAGCTGGTGCTCTGCACGTAATGTGGGGGGACTTGGCTGAGGTCAGATCCCTGGTAGTTGACCAGAGTGCTCGAGGTATGGGTCTTGGTAAAGCCATCGTTGAAGCTCTAGTTGAGCGAGCCTATGACCTTGGCATCAGAAGAGTGTTCTGTCTAACCTTTGAAGTGGACTTCTTTGTGCGCTGTGGGTTCGACATCATCAGCGATGTGCCAGTTGATGAGGCCACCTACCAGCAGATGGTTCAGTCAGCCGATGACGGCATTGCCGAGTTCCTAGATCTAGCCAGAGTGAAGCAAAACACACTAGGCAACACCCGCATGCTTCGCCTCCTATAGCAAACTCGCTGGCAAACTTGAACTATGTTTTCCAGATACCCTTCACCTCGTGAACTCCTAATTCGTCGTCTAGTTTTCCTAGCGGTTGTGATTGCCCTTATATGGGGAATCATCGCAACAGTGATGGCTTTCTTCGGTTGGGTCGGATCTTTGTTCAACGGAGATAAGCCACCAACAGTTGTTGCAGGTGAAACCTGTCAATCACAACAGATTGAAATAAAGGCATATGTTGGAACTGTTGATGCTCAAGAGCAGCTTGCATTCAACCCTGGTGACAAGCCTTACTTCTGGTTCTCAGTTACTAACACTGGAACAGTTGAATGCAAATTCAATTTAGGTAGCGATGTTACTTTCTATAAAGTAACCAGTGGCACAGATAACATCTGGGATTCCAAAGACTGTAACTCACCAAGATTCTCATCAGAACCGATGTTGCTAAAACCTAATGAGACTCTTTCATCTCCTGCTGGACCATGGGATCGAGTTAGATCCGATAGTTCTGGTTGTGCTGAGAAGGATGGACTTCCGGTTGTAGCTGCTGATGGAGCAAGCTATGTCTTGGAAGCTGAAGTTAATGGAATTCTGAGTACCAACAAGACACAATTTGTGTTGAACTAGTCTCATGACACAAACGACTGTTGCATTCCTGGGCTGTGGTTCTATGGGAACCGCTATTCTTGCCGGCATGATCCGAAGCGGCACTAAGCCAGAGAACATTCGTGTGACTACTAAATCAGTCGATAGTGCTAAAGAACTTGCCGACAAGTTTGGTGTGACTGCTTTTGCTACCGAGTATCAACCCAATGCAAACTCACTGGCTGTTGAAGGTGCTGACATAGTTTTAGTTGCGGTCAAGCCTGCTTATGTGGTTGAAGTCTTAGAAGAAGTTAGATCAGTAATCTCTAAAGAAGCTCTGGTTGTCTCTGTTGCAGCTGGCATTGAAATTCAGACTATGGAAAACCATTTGCCTGATTCAGTATCAGTGATTAGAGCGATGCCTAATACTCCTGCACTTATTCAAGAAGGTCTTACCGGAATCTCTAAAGGTTCACGAGTTACTCAACAACAACTAGAGCTATCTGTAACTCTGTTTGAAGCAGTTGGAAAAACCATGGTTATTCCAGAATCACAGATTGATGCGTTGTCAACTATTTCTGGCTCAGGACCTGCATACGTCTTTTACTTCATTGAAGAATTCATAAAGACTGCAGTTAGCCATGGCTTTAGTTCTGAAGAGGCATACCTGTTGGTATCTCAAACATTCTTAGGTGCAAGTGAACTTCTAGTGCAAAGCCAAGGAGATCCTGCTGAACTAAGAAGACAGGTCACCTCCCCTAATGGAACAACCATGAAGGCAATAGCCGTGTTACAAGAGGGCAACCTCAATGACTTATTCTTTAAAGCAACAAGCGCAGCGTTAGCTCGCGCTAAGGAAATAGCCCAGGAGCAAAAATAATGACCGATGTGTTCACAGCCCTAGCAGATCAGAATCGTCGAACCATTCTGGAACTTGTTGCCGCCGAAGCAAAAACAACTTCAGCTATTGCTAAGGCAACCAAGCTAACCGCTCCTGTTCTGGAGAAGCACCTAAAGGTTCTAGTCCAAGCGGAACTACTGTCTGTTACTACTAAAGGTTCAACTAGCACTTACACCCTAAACAAGACCGGTCTGGGTGAAGCAGCTAAGTGGTTTGGGAAGTTTGGCTCTGCATTTGTTTCAGGACAAGCAGATCTTCTAGGTGAAAACATCGGCAACCTCCTTTCTTCAGCAGCAGGCTGGTTAGAAAAGCGAGTTGGAGCCAAAGTAAACCTTGATGTTGATCCAGAAGTTTTAGGCAGAGAAATAGGAAGAAAACTTTCAGATGCCAAGCGCGAAGCAACTGACAAGGTTGGCGAAGCTAGTGTGAAGGTTAAGGTTGCTGCAAAGAAGGTAGCCACTAAGGCTTCAGCAAAGAAAGCTCCTGCTAAGAAAGCTCCTGTGAAGAAGACAACCGTGGCTAAAAAGGCAGCGCCAAAGAAACCTAAGGCTTAGCGTCTATCTCAGCAACTAGTGCTGTTACAAGTTCTTGAATTTTGTCTCTGATTGGTCTAACTGCTTCAACTCCCAGACCAGCTGGATCATCTAAAACCCAATCAAGATAAATCTTGCCTGGGAACCAAGGGCATTCATCGCCACAACCCATGGTGATCACATAGTCACTTGCCTTTACAGCTTCTTCGGTTAGAACTTTAGGTTGCTGCTCAGCAATGTCTATTCCTAGTTCAGCCATGGCTTGAATCGCCATTGGATTGATTTCATTCTTTGGTTGTGTTCCAGCAGATAGAACTTCAACTCGATCTCCTGCTAGCTCTCTTAGGAACCCTGCAGCCATTTGAGATCTGCCAGCGTTGTGGACACATACGAATAGAACACTTGATTTCTTCATGCCTCAAGAATAGATGAACGTTTGCTAGAAGCTTTAGCCCTTGGGCAAGTTGAGGTAAATAGTGGATTAACTGTTTACAGTGAAATTCTTTAGGGCAACAATCGCTTCATTCCTGCGAAGTATGCCTGGTTTCCAGGGTGGATCAAACCGTGCGTAGTAAGGGGTGCCATCGATCGCCAATCCTTCAGCCTTGACTGCTGAGAGTAGTTTTTCACCGAAAGAATTGAAGTGCTCGAAACTTGCTAGTCCTCTGAATTTAATAGCTGCCGCATAATGAGCATCAACCTGGACTGTTGAGACCTTGGCATCTTTAGGTAGGGGGATGTCTTTGATAGAGACATCCTTAGGCAAGACAAAACTCACTATGTGAGTAGTTGCCGCTGTATCTGGGGCATGAATTACTGGGGCGGTCATAGCGAACTTTTCGCCGGTTTGATTTCGGCCAGAAATGTAATTCACCAAAGGGCTAAAGGCCATGTTGGCAGCTCTTGAGAATTCGCCCTTGGTTTCAACCTGGATCAGCACATAGCTTGGATAGTACCTAATCTCGAAGCCTTGCCTCTTGCTGATTAGTGTGTATGGCTGTTCTTGCGTCATATCCCCTGAGTTTACCTAAGCTGACTGGAAATAGGGGTTTTAGGGATGAGCCATAGGTGGGTTAGAATACTAGAAGTCGAAAGAACCCCTGAATCACAGGGGTTTATCTAAATAAAGAGGTCTTTGTGGGATCAGTTGTCAAGAAGCGTCGTAAGCGTATGTCGAAGAAGAAGCACCGTAAGTTGCTTCGTAAGACTCGTCACCAACGTCGTAATAAGAAGTAAACACTTCGTGATTTAGCTCTCAGAGCAAAGAGATGCCTGCCGGTTAGTCGGCAGGTTTTTCTTTAACCGCGTTTGCCGATCTTGATTTCTTTTTTAGCAGTTTTCTTCTGCAGTCTTAGCTCTTTGCGCTTGAAGTCATAAATCTTCCAGCCAGCTGATTTGGCATAAATCTTTAGTAACTTGTCTGGGTTCACTGCTACTGGGTGACCAACCAGGGTAAGCATAGGAAGATCGTTGTGGCTGTCGCTGTAGGCGAAAGACTTCTTGAGGCTAAAGCCTCTTTCTTTAGCAAGCTTTCTAATTGCTTTAGGTTTTTGTTTACCGTGTAAAGGCTTACCAACAAGATTGCCAGTCAGGATTCCATCGATGTGTTCTAGCCGAGTGCCTAGCGCTCCAGTTAGACCTAGCTGTCTAGCAATCTCTTCACCCATTTCTTGAGGAGCTGCAGTGATCAGCCATACTTCTCTACCTGCTGCAATATGCTGCTGAGCAAGCCTTGCTGTTTCAGGCCAAACCTTCTCTTTGATGTTTGATTGGTAAACATCTGAAACCAGTGCAATCATCTGGCTGTATTCTCTGCCTACAACTAATCCAAGAGCACGATCTTTGATAGCTGAGAGCATATGCTCTGTTTCACCTTTGGTGAGGAATACGATTTGGTGCCAAGCGAAGGCTATGAAGTCTTTGCGAGGGAAGAATCTGCGACGGTAAGCCTCTTTGCCAAACTGATAGCTGGTCGAGCCACGTACTAGCGTGTTGTCGACGTCGAAGAAGGCTGCTGGCTTCTTCTTAGGGGGTTTGGTCACATGTCTAGTCTAGGCAGATAACTGGAATAATCTTGAGGCATGAGCACAACCATCGACCTTACTCTCATAGGAAAATCAGGCTGTCACCTCTGTGATGAGGCCAGAGTTACAGTCAACGCTGTGGTTGGAGCATTTAGAGCAGAGTACACAGGGGTAGCCAGACACATCCAGGTCAACCTAGTTGAGCATGACATCTTGGTTGATGAAGAACTCTGGAACAAATACTCAGAAGAAGTGCCAGTACTACTAATCAATGGCAAAGTCCATAATTACTGGCGCATTGATCCAGAGAGATTGCGTGGAGCTTTAGACGAATTCGTTCGCTAACAATTCTTGACTTGTATGTGGATATCTATACGATATGTCTATACAGAAATTTTGGGAGGAAAGATGACGAAGAAAGTGATTCAAAAACTAGAAGAAAGAACTCCAGAGCGAAGCAGCAAAGCGCCCTCTGTGATATCGAAAGTGTTTATGAACGGTGGAAGCCAGGCAGTGCGCATCCCCGCAGATTTTAGATTCGACTCCGATCGCGTGCGTATCACGTATGACGAAAAGCTAGACGCTGTCGTAATCAAGCAGATATCTGGGGAGGAGGCCAAAATGGCTTTTATCGAAGAATTGAGAAACATGTCTGAAGAAGAAAAAGCTGAACTAAGTGAACTGAAGTACGTGAAGCGCTATAGAAAACCGGGCCTGCACCCTGCAATTGAGCAACTCATCAAGGACTCAGAGTGAAATATCACTTAGATACCAGCACGGTGATTGAAATCATTCGGTTTAGGCAAGATACGTTACTGAAGTTTGAGTTGACGAAACTAGAAGACATGGCCGTCTCCGCTATTGTTGCTCAAGAACTCTGGGCCGGAACTTCTAGCCAAAAGCTTGGACCACGATCAACTAAGTCATTGAGACAAATACTTTCAATGCTCACGGTTGTTCCATTTGGTGCAGAAGCAGCGGAGACCGCTGGCCTGCTTGAATTAGAGCTGTCTAGAAAAGGTACTCAAATCGGGGTATATGATTCCCTGATTGCGGGCCATGCACTTACTGAAGGTGCGATACTAGTCACTCAAAACGTAAAGGACTTTAAGCGAGTGCCAGGTCTAAAAATTGTTGACTGGAGCAAAACGCCAGACTAGATTGTTGCATTATTACTACATAGTAATTATACTACATCTGTAAGCCTAGGATAGGCGCACAGAAAGTAGGTATGTAAATGTCAGCTTCTACAATTCAACTGCTCATACTCGTGCTTATCGCATCAGTAGCAGTATTCAAAGTGGTAGTAAACGAACTAGATATTAGATCAGCTACAGACTCGCTGAACAAGGGGTCTACTGATGAGGTTAGGAAAGCCGTTTCCTATAACACGGCGAATCGTAGATTCCAGTCCCTGAGGATTCTGATTCAAGCGATTCTTTTCTTTGCTCTGGTTGCCAACGGAACATTTGGTTCCATTCAAACAAGCTTGTCTGAATCTATCGAGGGCGGACTTTGGCAAAACTTTGCATTCATTGTTGGACTTGGTCTGGCTATGTTTGTCATTGGAATTCCTTTCTCTGTTTACAAGACGTTTGTGATTGAGGCGAAATTTGGTTTCAACAGAACTAAAGTGGGAACTTTTGTCACCGATCGAATCAAAGGCCTGGTTGTCGGTGCAGTAATTCTCGGACCGCTAGTTCTGTTGCTTCTTTGGATTTACCAACAGATTCCTAATCAAATCTGGTGGATAGCCTTCATCGCAGTAATGATTGTTCAGCTATTTAGTGCAGCATTCGGGACTTCTGTGATTCTTCCTCTGTTCAACAAGCTTCAGCAATTGCCTGAAGGCGAACTTCGGGAGAAGATCCTAGAGATGTGCAAGGCACAGAATTACAAAGTCGGCAGAATCTTTGTGATGAATAGCTCGAAGCGTTCTTCAAAGACCAACGCTTTCTTCAGTGGACTAGGTAAAACAAAAACTATTGTGCTGTTTGATTCTCTAATTGAAAAGCACACCACTGATGAAGTAGTAGCCGTATTAGGTCACGAGATTGGTCATGATCGCCTGGGACATGTTCGAGCATTCCTAGTTATGAACACAATCCAACTGTTCCTTATCTTCGCTCTATTTGGTTGGGCAACTTCATCCCCAGAGATTTCACTAGCCTTAGGCGGCGCAGAGTCAAACATCATTCTTGGCCTAATTGGCTTCTCAGCATTGTTTTCACCTTTGAGCTTGGTTCTAGACACAGTTACTAATTTCTTCTCAAGAAGAAATGAACACTCAGCTGATGAGTTCTCGGCAAGGATCGGAGAACCAAATCAAATCAAGAACGCACTGTCTCGCCTTAGTTCAGACAATCTGAGTAACCCAGCTCCACACCCGCTATTTGTGTTCATGTATTACAGCCACCCGACTGCAAAGCAGCGCATAGCCCATCTAGAGAGCCTGAAGTAACCCATGGGTCGTAAACCAAAGGCAGATGAAGAGCTTGTATACAACCGGCTCGAAGCGATAAGGACTAAAGCAAGCATCACCAGGCAACAGCTGGCTGATGCCGTGGATGTCCACTACCAAACCATCGGCTACATCGAGAGAAATGAATACAGCCCGAGCCTTGTGCTCGCCTTACGAATAGCAAAAGCACTAAACAAAAAAGTCGAACAAATATTTAGTTTGGAGGAGAACTAATGGCAGCAAAAGATAAGAAATCACTTGAGCAACAGATTCGTGATCTGGAAGCTCAGATAGAGAAACTCACTAGCCAAGCAGAGAAGCAATGGCCTTCTAAAGATCTAGGGGACAAGATAGAAGCCAAAATCATAAGCTGGGTACGAAACGATGAGTTCTTCGCAGGTCTAAGAAACACTTATGCAAGGGTGGTCATTACACTGCTATCTATCGCAGTGTTATTTGGATACGGTTACTACGCATTCATGAACCCTGAGTTATCACTTTGGTACCTGGGGTTCATCTGCCTAGTCTTGCTCCTGCATGCTATTTCAGTCAGATTCGTTTTCAATTTCGAAGATAAGAAATCAGATCTCTCTTGGCCGCGTCTCCGATTCATGTCTTTTCATGAAGAAAAGCCTGTCAAATTTCTTGACGAATACCACATGAGGCGTAGAGATAATGCTCTACGGCGTGCACACGAATCCTTTGTGGGTGTTCTAGGTGTAGCACTGGTTGGAGCATTCCTTTATGGATACAAAGACTATTTCTTTGGTTCAAAGGATTTCTCAATCACGTCGATGCCTGATGCAATTTACAACTTCAGCCTCAGTGGCGGGCAGTTTCTAGTAATTGCATTTTTTGTATCAGGTTGGGTCTCTCTCCAGAAGTACTGGTCTTATGGAATGAAGGGCGAACCGTTTGTTTCAAGAAGCGAAGCCAAGAAACTAAGAGACAGTTAATCAAGATTCTGGTCAGCCCAGATCTCTATCGCGCTCTTGATGTATTTTGCTAGGCCCGGCTCGAAGGACTCATAAGCTTCTTCGAATGCCGGGTCTAGTACATATGTCAGAGCAAGAGATTTATAAGCCTGCTTGTTTGGGGTCCAGAACTGCTTTACGAATGCATAGTGGTCAGCAATTAGTTTCTGAACATCAACGTCACTAAAGAGTGCACCTTTGCGCTTCTGCTCTGCGACGGCTTCAGCTATTGCATCATGCTGAGCTTTGTACTGTGCTTGTTGACCTTCTGTATACGAGGCATTAACACCTTGGATTTGAGAAAAACGTTCAAACATTAATTACGGCTCCAGGCGGTTAGGTCCACGGAATAGGTAACCAACTTCACGAATGTTTGTTTCGTGAAGCAAAAGCATTACAACTCTTAGAAGACCCATCCCGAATCCACCGTGTGATGGAGCACCGTACTTGAAGAAGTCCATGTATGACTGAAGACCTGCTGGGTCTAGGCCCTTTGACTTAGCCTGTTCAATTAGAACTTCTAATCTGTGTTCACGTTGAGCACCGGTAGTGATCTCAGTTCCACGCCAGATTAGGTCATAGCTGTTAGTTAGGTTCTGGTTGTCAGCATGACGCATGTGATAGAACGGGCGAACTGTTGATGGGTAGTCGGTTAGGAAGACAAACTCGTGGTTGAAAGTTTCTGCAACGTGAGCCGCAATCTGTCTTTCACCTTCAGGGTCCATATCTCCGCCACGAGTAATCTCGTGACCGCGCTTAGCAACGATATCGATTGCTTCAGCAAGAGGAATTCTTGGGAATGGTGTTGTTGGGATCACAACATCAACATCGAATAGACGCTTGATCTCATCGCCATGCTGTTCCTTCACTGCAGTGATAGCAGCAACCATTAGGTCTTCTTGAATCTTCATGATGTCTTCGTGAGATTCAATGTATGAAACTTCCATGTCAACAGAGGTGAACTCGGTTGCGTGACGAGAAGTGAAAGATGGGTCTGCTCTAAACACAGGGCCAATTTCAAAGATACGACCGAAACCAGCCATCATCGCCATCTGCTTATAGAACTGAGGGGATTGCGCTAGGTAGGCAACAGTCTCGAAGTATTCCATCTTGAATAGCTCTGCATGTGATTCTGAAGGAGAGCTCATTAGCTTAGGAGAGTGAATCTCGATAAACCCGTTGTTCACCCAGTATGTTCTCCAGGCATGCTCAATAGTGGTCTGGACCCTAAAGGCTAGGTTCATCTCTGCTCTGCGAAGATCAATGAATCTCCAGTCCAAACGCTTATCGATACCTGAATCTTCAGCAATAGGGGTTTCAGGGTCAGCTAGGGTAACAACCTCTAGGCCATCCAACTGAATCTCAATGCCGCCTAGTTTCACTCTTTCATCGTGAACTAGACGTCCGGTTACCCAGACGAAGCTTCCTGAGGTAAGGGTTGAAACTGTGTCAGCTAGGGCATCGACTTCTTCACGTCTTGGGTAGGTAACCTGAACAGATCCGGTCTCATCTCTAAGGACGATGAACTGGATTCTCTTTTGGTCTCTCAGGGTCTCAACCCAGCCACCGATGACTACTGGGCCATCTTCTTTTTGTGCTAAATCCTTGACCAGAATGCGTTCGCGCATGTTTTTATCCCTTTATCTTGATGCCTAAACCCCAAGTTTAGTGGGCGATAGACTTGATACCATGCCCGCTAAACGCATCCATCTTGTTCGCCATGGCGAGGTGTATAACCCAGGTGGCGTTCTATACGGCAGGCTTCCTAACTTCCATCTTTCAGATACTGGCCACGCTATGGCCAAAGATACAGCAGAGCAACTCAAGCTAATGGCTCCAAATGTGAAGGCCATTTACTGCTCTCCTCTGGTTAGAGCCCAAGAGTCTGCAAAGCCAATTGAGGCAATATTTGGCCTGGATGCAAAGATCGATGAAAAGCTCATTGAGCCACACAACGTGTTTGAAGGGCGCAAGCTAAGCGCCAAAGCTATTGCCACTAAGCCCCACTGGTGGTGGCACTTTAGAAACCCAGCTAAACCTGCTTGGGGTGAATCATTCAAAGAGATCATTGCTCGTATGCATTCAGCAATCGTTCAGGCGTCTGAGTCAGTATTAGAAGGTGATGTTGTGCTAGTTACACACCAACTTCCTATCTGGGTTATGCACCTAAGTGCCAATGGCAAGAAGCTAATGCATGACCCTAGAAAGAGAAGATGTGCACTTTCTAGCATCACAACTTTTGAAATACATGACGGCAAGCTAGTTGAGGTTGGCTATCTAGATCCAGCTTCTAATCTGGCTTCAATAGATAAAGGTGCGGTTTGAGAAAAGCAGTCGCAGTTCTTCTAGGGGCTACCCTTGCCCTTTCTTTATCTGCCTGCTCAGAAACTCCAAGCATGAACACCGTCTACCAATCAGGCGATGGCACAGTTACAGAAATCAAACCAGAGAACAGAGCTGCTCCTGTTACTTGGAGCGGATTGGCTAACGATGGTTCACCTTTAGGTTCAGTTAACTTACCTGGTGTTATCACTGTCATGAACTTCTGGTACGCATCATGTGTTCCTTGCAGGCTTGAGGCTCCTGACCTAGTCGCTCTTTCTAAAGAGTTTGAAGGTCAAGTTCAATTCATTGGGGTTAACGTTAGAGACCGCGCTGAAACAGCTAACGCCTTCAAGAGATCTTTCAATATGGATTTCCCAAGCATTATGGATGCTGAGTCAGGTGATGTTGTTCTAGCTTTCACCGGCATTGTTACTCCATCTGCTGTGCCAACTACTTTGGTTATTGATAGAGAAGGCAGACCTGCAGCTCGTGTTTTAGGTCTTGCTGACAAGAGCACACTTAGAGCACTCATCAAGTCTGTAATCGCAGAGGGTCAACAAGATTGAATTTTGAAGCAATAACCTTTGGGCCATTATGGGTAGCTGCACCCATTGCTTTGCTTGCTGGTTTGGTTTCATTCTTTAGCCCATGTGTTCTTCCATTACTTCCTGCATACCTAGGAATTGTTTCTGGATCAGCGAACACCAAATCAAGAATGATTACTGGTTCACTATTATTTGTTGCAGGATTCAGTATTGTCTTTGTTGCTTTAGGCGCAGGCTTTGGAGGATTAGGTTCAATCTTCTCTGGAGAAGTTAAGAACTGGCTGCAAAGAGGTTCAGGTGTTTTGGTTTTGGTTCTAGGAATCATTCTTCTTGGCGGTTTTGATTTTGCTCAGCGAACAGCAAAGCTAAACATCAAGCCAAGAGCAGGCCTTATTGGAGCACCTATTCTAGGAATTGTTTTTGGTTTGGGTTGGACACCTTGCATTGGACCAACTCTTGCTGCTGTTCTAAACCTTGCTTTTGATACTGGGTCAGTTGGTCGAGGAGCATTCCTTGCTGCTGTTTACTCAATAGGTCTAGGTCTCCCATTTGTTCTTGCAGCTGCAGGATTTAGTTGGGCAGCTAAGTCAATTGGCTTTATCAAGAAGAACCTGAAAGCAATCAATATCACCGGTGGTGTTCTGTTGATTGTTTTGGGTGTGTTACTTATTACAGGGTTATGGCAATTAGTTATCGATTACATCTCGGAGGTGAGCGGTGTCTTCATCCCGGCAATCTAAATACGTAGTTCGCAAAGAATATGCTGAACCAATTGAAGCGCCAGACCTATCACTAAAGTCTTGGGCTAGGTGGCTATGGCGTCAGCTAACCAGCATGCGCATTGCTTTGTTCCTATTGCTGCTTCTTGCTATTGCCTCTGTGCCAGGATCTGTATTCCCGCAGCGAAGTGCTGACCCTAATGGTGTGGTTCTTTATTTCAAGAACAACCCTGACGTTGCCATTTGGCTAGATAACTTCCAACTGTTTGATGTCTACTCATCAACTTGGTTCTCGGCTATCTACATCCTGTTGTTCATTTCCCTTATTGGATGTGTGATTCCTCGAGTAGGAGTTCACTACAAAGCACTTAGATCAGATCCTCCAGCCGCACCAACAAACCTTTCAAGACTTCCTTCTTATAAGAAGCTTGAGCTAACTGAGGCAAACATCCAGAATGCAGCTGCGCTTCTAAAGGAAAGAAAGTTCAAGGTTGTTGCAACTAAGACAGAGCTAAGAGCTGAAAAGGGTTACCTTCGTGAAGCAGGGAACCTGTTCTTCCACCTTTCCCTAATCGGTGTTCTGATTTCGGTTGGCTTTAACGGAGGTCTATCTTATGTTGGCCAAAGAGTCATTGTTGAAGGAGATACCTTCGTAAACAACGAAGCAGCCTTTGATTACTTCGCGCCAGGTTTGCTTTTTGATAAGAACAGTATTGAGCCGTTTAGCCTAAGACTTGATTCCTTCAGCACCACCTACGACTACAAGAACCCAGCTAACTACGGCAGACCAATGGACTTCATAGCCAAGGTCTCTACCAAAGAAAGCCCAACCAGCCAGGAAACTAAATCCCAGATTAGAGTCAATGAACCTCTAGCTGTTGGTGGATCACAGGTATACATCACAGGTAACGGCTTTGCACCTGAAATTGTGGTTAGAGATAAAGACGGAGTTGTTTCCTTCAGCGGACCAGTGGTGTTCTTACCGCAAGATTCCAACCTGACTTCTCTAGGTGCAATCAAAGTGCCAGATGCCAACCCTAAGCAGTTTGGAATGCTTGCCTTCTTCTATCCAACAGTTGCCAAGCTTTCTACCGGAGCGCTAACTTCTAACCACCCATACCCTTGGGATCCAATCATGACCATGAATGTTTATGTTGGTGACCTAGGTCTTGATAGCGGTATGGCAGTAAATGCCTACAAGCTTGATACACATGGCATGAAGCAGGTTGCTGGAGGTAAGAGCGGCACTAAAGCTTTGCAGCTGAAATACGGTGAAACCGTTGAACTACCTGAAGGGTTAGGAACAGTTGAGTTCAAAGGCCTGAAGAGATTTGCCTCCATAGACATCACCCATAACCCACTAGATATATGGGTGCTGATTTTCGCTCTCACAACTCTGTTTGGTTTAGTCTTAATGCTCATCATTCCTCGAAGAAGAGTATGGGTGAAGATTTCTAAGACCGGTGCTGAAGTTGGAGCACTAACTAAATCAAAAGATAAGGCACTAGACAAGCTAGTAAAAGATGTTGCCAAATCACTAAAGAAGAAGAGTAAATGACCCCGGAAATTGCACTAAACCCAGAGCTCGCTACCATCTCAAGAATCATTGTTTTAGTAGCGCTAACTTTCTTTGCATTCTCATTCATTGTTCTAACCTGGGCGCTAACTAAGAGAGCCGGTGGCAAGGGTAAGAAGGATAAGTTTGCTAATCGTTTAGACACCATTGGTTTGGTTCTAATGGGTATAGGTGTTCTAACTGTCGGTGTTGGTGTTGTAACCAGAGGAATCGCTGCTAACCGTGTGCCATGGGCAAACATGTATGAGTTCTCTGTCTCAGGAGCATTCGTTGTCTCAGCCATGTTCATGATCTCCCTGATATTCAAGGATCTAAGATTCATTTCTTCATTCCTAGCAGGTTTCGTTGTTCTAGTTATTGGTTCTGCTAACACATTGTTCTATGTTCAAGTCGAATCACTTCTTCCAGCTCTTCAGGACTACTGGCTAGTGATCCACGTAAGCGTGGCAATTCTTGCAACAGCTTTCTTTACTATTGGAGCAACTCTCTCGCTAATTCACATCCTGAAAGACAGTAAGAGAATTAAGGCTTCGAAGTCCAAAGCAGGGGTTGCCTTCACTAAGTTCCTAAAGGTTTTCCCTAAATCAGAAAAGCTTGAGCGCACTTACTACCAGTTCAACATCATTGGTTTTATCCTCTGGTCATTCACCCTGATTGCTGGAGCTATCTGGGCTGATAAGGCCTGGCACAGATTCTGGGGCTGGGACACCAAGGAAGTCTGGACCTTCATCATCTGGACTATCTATGCTGCTTACCTGCACGCAACCACAACTAAGGGTTGGGATGGAACAAGAGCTGCATGGCTAAGCCTGATCGGCTTCATAGCCATCATCTTCAACTTCACCATCGTGAACCTCTTCTTCAAGGGATTACACGTTTACTCAGGTCTGTAGAAATACTGAATTAGTTTCCGTACGGGGATTAGACTTTTGCCATGACTGAGAATGTTAGGTGTCCCGCCTGTTACAGAAAGTACTCTAAACACAAAGAGATTTCATGCCCGCAATGCGGATTAAGCCACGAAGACGCAAATTTACTAATTGCCGATCCAAAATCATTTGCAAGTAAGGTCATCGCTACTGGATCGAGCACCTCAGATCTAGAGTGGAAAATACGCATCGTCCAGGATTCTGTGGCAAAGCTCGCTTGGGCTTTAGTCTTGTTCATTATTTCATCATCAGTTGGATTTTCTTTGCTCGTTTTAGGAACTCGAGAGACAATAAAGTGCGCATTCTTGCCTGAGGGTAGTTGCAGTGCCAGTTCAATGGTTGATGCTGGATGGGCGTTACTGGGTTTTGGCGCTTTAGCAGGATTATTGCTTGCAATTCGAGCTACAGGCCGCGGGGGCAGAAACTAGAAGTTTTAGTTTTCTTTCACGGCTGAAAGTTAGATAATGAATAAAACCATGTCCCCTTTGGACAACTGGCCTGTATTTGTGACTAGAAATTTAGGCAAATACGCAGAGTGCCAAAGCAAAACTTTCCAAATCAAAACCCTAACTAAGATTTAGGCAGCGATCTAACCTTTCCATCCACCATGTAGTTCTATCTGCTGGTGCCTGGAGTTTGGTTAGAGCGTTTTTGTCTGGGGTGATTCTTGTTACGGGTATTTCACCGTTGATAGGGATTAGGGGAGTGTCTGTTACGTCTTCGGTTAGTAGTGCTGCTGTTGCTAGTCCACTTGCAAAATCACTGTCTAGTACTGCAGCAAGGTAAACACCCATACTGATTCCTACTGATGTTTCTAAAGCACTTGATACAACAACTGGTAGTCCTGCTTCATTAGCAATTCTTAGAGCGTTGTTTATTCCACCCAGTGGTGCTGCTTTTAGCACTAGGAGATCAGCTGCATTGGCTTGAGCAACTGCTAGTGGATCGCTTACTTTTCTTACCGATTCATCTGCGGCTACTTTGATGTTGAATAGCTTGAGTTTGAGTCTTAGTTCTGCAAGTTCGGCAATGGTCTTTACTGGTTGCTCCAGGTATTCAAGGGGAACACCTTCTTCATACATAGCCTTGGCTACGGTTAGAGCTGTTTCGATGTCGTAGCCACCGTTAGCGTCGAGCCTTATTCGAGCGTCTGGGTAGTACTTTCTGACCTCATGGATGCGGTCAAGATCATCTTGAAGAGTCTGTCCTTTTTCGGCAACTTTGATCTTTACTACTTCGAAGTTGCCGAATGGTTCTAGAGCTGCTCTCACGTCTTTGACTGCTGCCAGGGTGGCATTTACCTTGATGGTCTTGACTGTTGGTTCAGGGGTGTCGCCGAAGGCAAACTCTATGGCTGCTTTGAGCCAGATGCTGGCTTCTTCATCTTCGTATTCGGTGAATGGAGACCATTCAGCCCAGCCTTTAGGGCCTTCAAATAGGAGAACTTCTCTGGTGGTTATGCCTCTGAACTTGATACGCATGGGGATACTTAGGACTCTTGCTGTCTCAAGTATCTGCTGGCGCATTTCGTTGGTTATCTCCACATTGTTAGTCTAGGAGTATGTCTAAACACGTATCTGAACTCTTTGAGCCAAGCATCTGGTCTGAGGTAGCTGGTTTTGAGGATCTGACTGACATTACCTATCACAAGCATGTCTCTCTGGGGGTTGTTCGTGTTGCTTTCAACCGACCTGAGGTTAGAAATGCATTTAGACCTCAGACAGTCGATGAGCTAGCAAGAGCTCTAACTCATGCTCAAGGCCTTACTGATGTTGGTGTTGTTTTACTAACTGGCAATGGTCCTTCACCTAAAGATGGTGGTTGGGCATTCTCATCTGGTGGAGACCAGAAGGTTCGTGGTCGTGCTGGTTATGAGTATGGGGATAACAGCTCAGGTCGTCTACACATTCTTGAAGTTCAAAGACTTATTAGGTTTATGCCAAAGGTGGTTATTGCTCTAGTTCCTGGTTGGGCTGCTGGAGGTGGACATTCTTTGAACGTTGTAGCTGATCTTTCTATTGCTTCTAGTGAGCATGCAAGATTCAAGCAGACAGATGCTGATGTTGGTTCTTTTGATGCAGGATATGGTTCTGCATATCTTGCTCGTCAGGTGGGTCAGAAGTTTGCAAGAGAGATCTTCTTCTTAGGTCAAGAGTATTCAGCACAGCGTGCCTATCAGATGGGTGTTGTGAACCTAGTTGTTCCTCACGCTGAACTAGAAGTCAAAGGCGTTCAGTGGGCTAAAGAGATTCTAGGTAAGTCCCCACAGTCAATTCGTTTGTTGAAATATGGAATGAACATGATTGATGATGGTCTAGTTGGTCAGCAGCTATTTGCTGGTGAAGCTACTCGTATGGCCTATGGAACTGATGAAGCTATTGAAGGTAAGGACAGCTTCTTAGAAAAAAGAGCACCGGATTGGTCGCCATTTCCTTGGCACTTCTAAATACATGAGTCAAATACCAGTAAGAGTAATTCCAGCTAATGATGTTCATGGCGCATTACTTGCTCTAACTGATGCACTTGAGGGCAAGTGTGCGGTGTTTATTTCTCCAAGAGAAATAAATGGTGAAAAGCTTCCTGTTGTTGGTATCCCTGAGTTTGTTGATAGTGGCACTGCACTAATTGTTGAGAGTAGTGGTTCAACTGGAACTCCGAAAAGAATCAGTATTAGTGCTGAGGCATTGATTGCCAGCGCTAAAGCAACTGAAGAATACTTTGGCACACAAGGTCAGTGGCTTCTGACTCTTCCTATTAACTACATTGCAGGAATACAGGTTTTAGTTAGATCTATCCTTAGTGATGAAGTTCCAATACAGATGAACACTTCAGTTCCCTTTACACCTGAAGCATTTTCACTATCTTCAACTCTGCTTACTTCTGACGCTAAGTTCACGTCTGTTGTTCCAACTCAGTTGATTAGATTGCAACAGCTTGCATCTCAGGATGCTTTTATGGTGAAGATACTTCAGCGCTTCACAGCAATTCTGGTTGGTGGTCAAGCAGCATCTCCTGAGGTGCTTTCATTCTTTAGAGAGAACAATATCAATGTTGTTGAAAGCTATGGCATGGCTGAAACAAGTGGTGGTTGTGTCTATAACGGGGAAGCTCTAAGTGGGGTTGAATTGCAGCTAACTGAAGATGGCAGAGTTGCTATTAGGGGAGAGATGTTGGCTAACGATGTTGCTAATGAAGATGGGTTCTTAGTTACTCAAGACATTGGTGAATTTGATAGCCAGGGGAGATTGAGAATTCTAGGTCGCAGCGACAGAGTTCTAATCTCTGGTGGTTTGAAGATGAGTCTTGATCAGGTTGAGGCTGTTGCTGCTGGTGTTCCAGGGGTAGTTGAAGTTGGAGCGACCGCAGTTAGTTCAACTGAGTGGGGTGAACGTGTTGGTATTGCCTATGTTGGTTCACCTGAGGTTGCTGATTACATGGCTAAAGCAGTGTTTGAACAACTGGGTATTGCCGCTAAACCAATTAGGGTTATTCGGGTTGATAGGTTGCCAAGACTTTCTAGCGGCAAAACAGATCTAGTTAGCCTAAGACAACTATTTAGTGAGGGAATCTAATGAGTTCAGTGAGGTTATGGATCAAAGGTGCAAGGGTTAGGACACTTCCTCTTGCAGTTGCTCCTGTTCTGATTGGTGCTGGAACAGCACAGCTTGCTGGCAAGTTTGACTTGGGGTTAGTGCTACTAGCTTTAGCAGTTGCTTTGTTACTGCAAATAGGTGTGAATTACTCGAACGATTACAGTGATGGTATTCGTGGCACAGATGAGTTTAGAGTTGGTCCAGCTCGTCTAACCGGTGGTGGCTTTGTTGAACCTAAGAAGGTTCGTAATGCTGCCTTTGCTTCTTTTGCTTTGGCAGGGGTAGCAGGACTTTTTATAACTGTTCTTACTTCACAGTGGTGGTTTATAGCTGTTGGTCTCGTTTGTATTCTGGCTGCTTGGTTTTATACCGGAGGCAAAAAGCCTTACGGTTATGCAGGCCTTGGTGAACTAATTGTCTTTATATTCTTTGGCTTGGTAGCAACCATTGGAACTGATTACATTCAGACTCTAGAGGTCAATCTTCTAAGTGTTGCTGGTGGTATCGCTGCAGGTTGCTTTGCAACTGCTGTGTTGCTAATCAACAACATCAGAGATATTGATACTGATCGTCTAAGTGGTAAGAAGACGCTTTCAACCAGAATTGGTAAGAAGGCTTCCCTTGTTTTGTTTATTGTTTTGACCTGGGTTCCGTTTTCAATGGTTGCACCAATATGGTTGGTTGCTCCAGCAGCATTTATTGTGAACCTATTTCTGTTGCCAGTATTGGTTATCAACATCATTGCTGTTAGCGCTAAGACTCCTAAGGACCAGATTCTGGCTCTTCAGCTAACTAGCTTTACAGCCTTATTCTTTGCTGTTGGTTTGTGTTGGGGTATGTTCACCCTTGGCTTTTGAGTCAACGATATCGTTTTCAAGATCGCTCTCAGGGTCTCCTGAACCAAGGCTGTTATAGCGCTTTTCATAGATCTGCTTACTGATCTGGTCTCTTAGCCCAGTTAGGAAAAACAGTGAATAGGCGAATGACAGCATGCCTGATATCACCACTGCGAAGAGCCAAGGCATGCCTAGAACTATCAATAGGATGCATAGTCCGCTGAATACGCCAAGGCGTAGAACTGTGTATTTCACCCAAACATTTCTCATGGCTTTAGTCTATGTTTCCCGCTCGGTTAGAATTGACCCATGAACCGAATCCAATTAGCCCTTATTGTTGCGGTGGTTATCTTCCAGATATTCACTACCGTTTACGCAGCCAGTGCTAACCGTAACCAGGTGAGAGTCTTGCCTAAGATCGTCTGGGTTCTGTTATGTCTGTTCATTCCAATTATTGGTGGGCTTCTATACATAACTATTGGTAGACCAATTGATGGTGACTCAGGTCAAGGAGCAAAGCGCTCAAGACCAGTAGCCCCTGACGATGATGCTGACTTCCTAAGAGATTTAGGTAATCGTTTCAAGAACGATAACAATAATTAGCATGCCTGAATCAGATAACCAGTTAGTCTCACCTGCACAAATCTTTTCAGCACACATAATCGCAGAACTAGCTGCCTGGGGTAGAGACTTCTGGTTAGCACCTGGGGCAAGATCGCAAGCTCTAGCAATTGCAGCAGCTCAGGTTGCTGATGCAGGTCAAGCCAATCTTCATGTTCGTATCGATGAGAGATCCTTAGGCTTTAGTGCTCTTGGTGCTTCAGTTTATGGAGGCCCTCAGGTAATCATCACAACCTCAGGAACTGCAGTTGCTAATCTACATCCAGCAGTTCTTGAAGCTCATCACTCGGGCCTAGGACTTATCTTGCTCACAGCAGATAGACCAGAAGAACTTAGAGATAAAGGTGCTAACCAAACAACTAACCAGGTTGGCATATTTGCTGATGCAGTTATTGAATGCATCGATGTCAAAGCTCCTACTATTGAAAACCTAACTGAGTTACCTCAGCTTGCTAAAGAACTAGTTGAGAAGGCTGTTCTTTTGGCTTGGGGCAAAAGAGCACAACCAGTTCAACTAAACCTTCAGTTCATAGAGCCTTTGTCTGCGGTTACCCCGAATGCAGCAGAGATACTAGAAGCAATTCTTGATGGTGAAGATAACCACATAGTAGATGCGCAAGAGGTTGTGTCTTCAATTGAATTAGATCTAACTAAACCAACCGTTGTTGTTGCTGGTGCTAATGCAGGGGTTCACCTAAGTGAAATAGAGAATCTAGGTTTACCAGTATTTGCTGAACCAACTTCAGGAGTTAGACACTTACCTCAATCGGTTATTGGTTATCGAACACTTCTAGCTAGTAACTCAGAGTTAGTTTCAAAGATTGAACAAGTAATTGTTTATGGCAAGCCAACTCTAAGCAGGCCAATCATTGCCTTACTAAAAAGAGCTGATGTGAAGGTCTATGTTCGTGAAGGCCAGATGGGTTCATTCTCTATCGGTAATGATCTAACTAAAGTTGAGAACATTATTGAAGGCACTGCAGAATCTGCTTGGCTTGAATCTTGGTTAGCTGAACCAGAACATGTTTCTTCAAGTACAGAACTGGATAGACACACAATCATTCAGAAGGTCTGGGGCTTCTCACCAGCTGAGAGCACAACTATTGTTCTTGGTGCTTCTCAGTTGATTCGAGAAGCAGACTTCTGTGCTCCTAGGACTGAGGTTAGAGCCTGGGCTAACCGAGGTCTTTCAGGCATTGATGGAACCATTGCAACTGCAACCGGTATTGCTATTCAGGAACCTGAAAGACAGGTTAGAGCTCTTATGGGTGATCTAACCTTCTTACACGATGTTGGTTCACTTTCTATTGATGAACATGGTGGAGCATTAGATATTCAACTGATTGTTGCTAATGACAATGGTGGAAAGATCTTTAGCTACCTTGAGGTGGCACAAAGTGTTGAGCCTTCAACCTTTAGAAGAATCTTTCAAACTCCGCAGAGTGTAAACATCAGTGATTTAGCTTCAGCTTACGGTTGGCAGTTTGTGAACCCAATTACAGTGGAAGAGTTTCAACTAGCTCTTGAAATAAAGGGCCGAGTAATTATTGAAGTGAAGTTAGATTAGCTAAGTGCATCAACAATAGGTTTGAACTTTAGAACTGCTTCAGCAAGCTCTGCTTGAGCATCTGACTCAGCAACAATTCCACAGCCAGCAAAAGCAGTTAGAACATTGTTCTCTAGCTGAGCACCTCGAAGGGCTATTGCCCAAACTCCATCACCATCGGCACCTAGCCAACCAACAGGTCCTGCATACCTACCACGGTCTAAATTCTCGATAGCCTCAATCACTTCAAGAGCTTTATCTCTTGGAGTTCCTGCAACAGCAGCACTTGGATGCAAAGCATTCACTACCTGTAAAGAACTAGCGTCTGAGTTCAATAAAGCTCTAACATCACTGGCTAGATGCCAGAGATTTGGCAGAGCAATACTGAAAGGCTTGTCGTCAACTTCTATTTGGTCTGTGAATTGTTCAAGTGATGAAACTAAAGAATCAATTGCAAACTTATGTTCTGATCTGTTCTTAGGTGAATCAAATAGCGCAGCACCAATTGCTTGATCAACACCAGGGTCTGTTCCTCGACCAGCTGTTCCAGCTAACACTCGAGCACTGAATTGTTGTCTTTCCACCTTCACTAGAAGTTCAGGGCTTGCTCCAAATAAGCCGTCAACGCTGTAGATGTAACAAGAGTCAAACTTCTTCTCAAGTTTTCTAAGCACTGGGTTGATGTTGAATGATTCAGATACCGATGCTTTTAGATCTCTAGCTAAAACAACTTTCTCAATGTTCTTGGCAGCAATCTCTTCAACAGCTCTTTCAACATTCAGGATGTATTGGTCTGGGGTTATCTGTCCTGGTTCAAAAGTGGCTGAAGTAAAGGTGCTGTCAAAACTAATGAGTTCAAGAGCCTTAGCCTCATCAATGTTGACTGTGGTTAGCCACAGTGTGTCTTCGTGCTTTCCGATAATAACGTTTGGAATTACAAGAATGCTGGTGCTCAGGCTTTTATCTGAGAAGGCTATTGAGCCAAAGCAGATAAGCCCTGATCCTGAAAGGTTGACCTCATTGGTTACCTCTGCATTGGACACAAAATCTCGCCATTGGGTATCTAAATCCAGAATTCGATTAGGGCCTTTTGCTTCTAGCCTTAGTGCTTCACCCCAGCCAATTAGGCCCTGTTTGTCTGATAGGAAGGCTGAACTATTGGAACCTAGGAGTTCTGCAAAGGCTGAACCTTCGTCTAGCCCTAATTCTTTGGCTGTAATAAGCCTTGAATGCACCTTCAGCGTCAACTAGTTCTTCCCAAATCTCGTTCTGTATGTTCTCTGTGAAATCCTCAGCGAGCCTAAAACAATGACTTTTTGCTGGGATATCCTAAATACAGGTCACTTGAAGTCTAAAACAGAGGGAGGAGCTCGCGGTGCGAAAAGTTGTAAATACCCTTATCGCTAGCGTCCTTCTTACCCTTGTTTTCCTTCCTATGGCAGCTCATGCCACACAGGTGGACCCGAACATCGACATTGACCAAGTTGATGTTTATGGTGGTCACGATGAAAAAGACATCCAAGATATGCACTCAGAGATTGAAGAGATTTACGAGAACTATTCAGGTGTTCTGATTCCACCAGTTGTAATCAACGTGGGTCAATCAACTGACCCAAACATCTATGTGTTACCTACCGTGCCGGAGGAAGGCGTTGCAGAGCCAGGGGCTAAACCTGACTCAGAGACAAGCCTTGAAAGACTTGGCTTGGTAAACGGTGATGAGAAGAAGACTCTAGATCCATACAGACATTCCCCAATTCCGATTGATTCGGTAAAACTAACGACAGCAACACCAACCGATGAGTTCATGGATGGTGCTCGTGTTTTTGGAGCTGGATTGGCCCTTGCAGCACTGACTCTGTTTGGAATCACCAGTTTGAACACTGTTAGAAGTAGAAAGCGTAAAGCCCAGTATCTTTCAGCCAGTAAGCAGTAGATACTATTCCTGCCAAAGATTAGACTTGGCTAGTGAATAAAGCAGATATGGCCAAAAAGCCGGCAGAAGTCGCAGCCATGTTTGATTCGGTTGCTGAGAGTTATGACCGCACAAATGACCTCCTTTCTTTTGGTCAAGACCGTATTTGGCGTAGAAAAGTTTTGAAAGCTGTAAACCCTCTAAGCGGCCAAACAGTTTTGGATCTAGCAGCTGGTACAGGTTCTTCTTCAGTTGTCTTTGCAAAGCCTGGGGTAAAGGTAATTGCAAGTGACTTTAGTGAAGGCATGTTGGCAGTTGGTCGTAAGCGTCACCCTGAACTTGAGTTTGTTTATGCGGATGCCACTAAGTTACCTTTCGCTGATTCGTCGATGGATGCTGTGACCATTTCATTTGGTCTAAGAAACGTTGTTGATCCTAAGAAGGCTCTAAGTGAAATGTTGAGAGTGCTAAAGCCTGGTGGGGTTGTAGTTATCTGTGAGTTCTCCCATGTGAGAACACCTGTTATTGGTGCTCTGTATCGCTGGTACTTAGCTAACATTCTTCCGTCACTAAGTAAATTGCTTGCTAAGAACAAAGGTGCCTACGACTATCTCTCAGAATCAATTGCAGCTTGGCCTAAGCAAGAAGTTTTGGTTCAGTGGCTAGTTGAAGCTGGTTTCACGCAAGCAAAATACAAGAATTCAAGTCTTGGAATCGTCGCAATACACAGCGCTAAGAAAGCGACTAAATGAGCAAAATAGTTCTACCACCACAACTACGCAAGGTAGTAGATAAAGCCCTACTGAAAAAGATTCAGTCAGGTCTTGAGCAGGTGGAGATTCAGCTACTAGAAGCAGTTACCCATACTGACCCAGTAGCTAATGTAACTTCAAGACATTTACTTGAAGCAGGTGGCAAGAGATTACGTCCTGTCCTAGTTCTTCTAGGTGCAGCACTAGGTGATGACTCTAAACCAGAAGTAACTAAAGCTGCAGTTGTTGTTGAACTTACTCACCTAGCAACTTTGTATCACGATGATGTCATGGACCGAGCACCAATGCGAAGAGGTGTTCCAACAGCTCACGAGGTTTGGGGAAACAGCGTAGCTATCCTCACCGGTGATTTACTTTTTGCAAGAGCATCACAGATTGTTAGCCGTCTTGGTGGCAAAGCACTTTCTCTTCAAGCAGATACTTTCGAAAGACTCTGTCTTGGTCAACTACATGAAACTCTTGGTCCTCAAAACAATGAAGATCCAATCGATCACTACATTCAAGTTCTTGCAGATAAGACTGGATCACTAATTGCAGCTAGCGCTGAACTAGGTGTTGTCTATGGTGATGGCCCAGATGAGTACCGTGAACCAATGAGAATCTATGGTGAAAAGGTGGGCGTTGCCTTCCAACTGATTGATGATGTGATTGACATTGTCTCTGATGCCTCAGGTAAAACCCCTGGCACAGACCTTCGAGCAGGGGTTCCAACCATGCCAACCCTGCTACTTAGAGCCCATGCGGCCACTGACCCTAAAGCAGCCGAACTAATTGAGATAATTGATGCTGGTCTTGAAGATGATGACCAGTTGGCATTGGCGGTAAGCAAACTTCGTGAGCACCCAGCTTTAGAAGAGGCATATCAGTTGGCTAGGAAATGGTCAGCAGAAGCTGTTGAAGCTCTAGCCCCACTGCCAGATTCACCTGTCAAAGATGCTTTGCGAGTTTTCGCTGAAGCAGTCGTTGACCGCGAACAGTAAAAAGGATTTGAATTAATTGAGCAAGATGCGTTTGGCAATTGTGGGGGCTGGTCCTGCCGGTATTTATGCTGCAGACCTAATCATCAAAGCTGAAAGAGACTTTGATGTAAGCATCGACCTATTTGATTTACTTCCAGCGCCTTATGGACTAGTTCGCTATGGAGTTGCTCCTGATCACCCAAGAATCAAAGGAATCATTAGGGCTCTCTATGAAGTTCTCGATAGAGGAGACATCCGCTTCTTCGGTAACGTCAAGTACGGCACTGACATCACTCTTGATGAACTAAAGAACCATTACAACGCAGTTATCTTTTCAACCGGAGCTATCAAAGATGCATCTCTTAACATTCCTGGTGTTGAACTTGATGGCAGTTACGGTGCAGCTGATTTTGTTAACTGGTATGACGCTCATCCTGATTTCCCTAGAACCTGGCCACTACACGCTAAAGAAGTTGCAGTTCTAGGAAATGGAAACGTAGCTCTTGATGTTGCTCGTATCTTGGCTAAGCAACCCAAGGATCTTCTATCAACTGATATTCCAGACAATGTTTACCAAGGACTACTTGCATCTCCTGTAACCGATGTTCACGTCTTTGGAAGAAGAGGACCTGCTCAAGTTAAATTCACTCCACTAGAACTTCGTGAAGCATGTGACATTGAAGGTGTTGACACCATCGTTTATGACGAAGACTTCAAATACGATGCAGGTTCGCAAGAAGCTATTGATACCAACAACCAAACCCGAGTTATGGTGAACACTCTTGAAAGCCACAGAGGCAAAGAAACCACTGGGGCTACAAAGAGGCTTCACCTTCATTTCTTTAGTTCACCTAAAGAAATAGTCGGTGAAGATGGAAAAGTAGTTGCTATCAAGGTTGAGAGAACTGAACTTGATGGTAATGGTGGAGTAACTGGGACAGGTGAGATCAGGGAGTTCCCTGTTCAGGCTGTTTATAGAGCTATTGGTTACTTTGGTTCAGAACTAGATTCAATTCCTTTTGATCACAAGCATGGTGTTATCACCAATGATGCAGGTCGTGTTCTTGATGACAGCGGTAATCACATTCCAGGTATCTATGCAACTGGTTGGATTAAGCGTGGACCTATTGGTCTCATTGGTCATACCAAGAGCGACGCTATGGAAACTATCGCTTGCGTGATTGCAGATAGAGAAACTTGGTGGACTCCATCTAATGCAGATGAAGACGACATTGTTTCACTTCTGAACTCAAAGGGTGTTCAGTTCCTAGGTTGGCCGCAGTGGCTAAAGATCGATGCAACAGAGAAAGCTCTTGGAGCAGCTCAAGATCGTGAGCGAGTGAAACTAGTTGACCGCGAAGACTTCCTTGACGCAGCATTTAAGAAAGACTAAGTGGCTAAGAAAAACGGCATCACCGATGAGAGGGCAAAAACTGCCCAGCTAGCCCTAATGGTTATCTTCTTTACCCAAGGGTTTGCAACTCTTTCCTGGATGCCTCGCATCCCAGAGTTCATCGATAACCTCCAGGTCTCTAAAGAACTATGGGGAGCAATCATCGGTTTTGGTGGAGCAGGGTCTTTGATCCCATTGCTTTTCACTTCAAGGCTGGTCGTTCGTTATGGAACAACCCCAATCATCAAATACTCCAGCTTTGGAATGGTCGCTATCCTTCTGGCTCTTCCTTATCCAAATCATTGGTGGTTATTCCTGGTTCTAAACTTCATGCTTTCTTTTGCAATTAGCGTTTTCAACATTGCTCTAAACTCACAGGCAGTGATGTTCCAGAAGAGAGTGAACAAAGTTCTTCTTGGAAGCTTCCACGGCTCATGGAGTATTGGTGCAGCAGCTTCAGCTGGAGTTTCAAGCATCATCGCAGCCTTTACCCCGCTTGAGCTTCAGATGTTCTTGATGTCGATGCTCTGTCTTGTGCTATTTGTCTGGGCAGCAAGACATATGGTTCAGCCTGCTGAAAGCGATGCTGTTGATAGGGATGTCCCAACCGAGAGAATCTCTTGGCTAAAGACTCCACCTTTCCTTTGGCTATTAGCTGTTGGTGGATTTATGGGTATGTGGCCAGAGCTTGTGCTTATGGACTGGTCAAGTGTTTATGGCAAGGAAGTTCTAAACCTAGATCCTTCAAGAGCTGCTTGGCCTTACACAATCTTTGTTATCGCCATGATTGTTGGTCGATTCTCTATCACTCGACTGACTGAGAAATACAACGTTGCAAGACTTTCTCAAGTTGGTGGAATCTTCGGTTCGATTGCTTTGGCTCTAGCAATTTACCTTTCAGCAACACTTGCTGATGTGAATCAGAACCTAGCGTTGTTCTTATTGTGCTTCTTCTTTGCTATCGCAGGCCTAGGAATTTCTTCGATGGTGCCAGGCTTTTTCAGCATGGCAGGAAACGTTGAAGGGCTATCAACTGCCCAGGCTCTAAGTAGATTGCTTTTGTTCAACACAATTGTGGTTATCTTCGCAAAGATGGCGATGGGTTCTCTAATTGATGCATCGTCATTGCCACTTGCAATGATTTTCCCGATAGTAACTTTTGCTATTGCAGGAATGATTAGCGGTATTGTTGCTAATCGATTTAAGAGGATAGCTCTTAACCGAGACTATATTCCTGAATAGGTTCTACCGATAGTTCGTGAACTGAACGTCAATATCTAAATCGCTTGAACGCAATAGCTCCATGACTTCTTGAAGATCATCACGGCTCTTGCTGACTACTCTTAGCTCATCACCTTGAATGTTTGCCTTGACTGACTTAGGGCCCTGCTCACGGATGATTGCTGCAATCTTTTTAGCCTCAGGCTGCTCAATTCCATCCTTGAGTGTTGCTTCAATGCGGTATTCCTTACCTGAAGCAAAAGGCTTGCCATCATCTAGGCTCTTGAGCGAAATGCCACGCTTAACTAGCTTGCTTTGGAATACATCTAGAACAGCCTTAACTCGCTCTTCGCTGTTGGCTTTCATTAGGATCTTGTCGCCTGACCATTCAATAGATGCGCCAACACCTTTGAAGTCGTAGCGCTGCTCAATCTCTTTCTGAGCCTGGGTTAGAGCGTTAGACGCTTCTTGCTTGTCAACTTTGCTGACTATGTCGAATGATGAATCTGCCATAACAGTGATTCTAACGAACTAAGCCGTCAGAAGCGGCTCTAGCGGTGCTAGATCTAACGATGAGTTCAATAGGCCATTCAGTAAGGTCAGGAACTTTTTGGTCTGGGTTATCCAATAGTTCCAGCATCGTCTTAGCCATTAGTTCACCCTGGCCAACAACGTTCTGGTTGATGGTTGTAATGCCAAAGAACTCAGCTAGTTCGTGATTGTCCACTCCAACGATAGACAAATCAGCTGGAACGTTTAGGCCTAGATCCTTAGCAGCTAGTAACACTCCTACAGCTAACTCATCAGAAGAAGCAAAGATAGCTGTTGGGGCATTGTGTGGATCACCTAGAAGATTCTTAGCTGCTGCATATCCTTCGCTAATTGCATAGCGAGGAACTGCTCGATACCAACCAGGCCTCGGTTCAATGCCGGCAGCTTTTAGAGCTTCCTCATAACCAACTTTTCTAACGTCAAAGACTTTGTAGAAGTTATCGGTCGCTTCACTCTGACCAATCATGGCTATCTTGGTGTGCCCCATAGAAATCAAATGGTTGGTAGCCAGAGATCCTGCTGCCTGGTCATTAATCTTGATGGTCTTAGCACCTTCAACTGAACCACCTAGAGAAACAAGAGGCTTGTTCACCTTGGTTAGAGCAGCAATCTCTTCTTCACTCATCTTGACCGACACACAGATAACCGCATCCACTCGCTTACGAGGCAGGGACTTAGTGAAGATTGACTTACGGTGGTCATCACCGGAGGAGAGGTTATACAAAGTAACGTCATAACCAGCAGCCACTAGTTCTCGGTCAATTGCTTCGAGGACTGTTGCAAAGAACCAGCGGTCAACATAAGGAACTACAACACCAATGTTCTTAGTTCTACCGGTTACCAGGGTGTATGCCGAAGCTGAAGGGACATAGCCCAAACGATCAGCTACTGACTGAACCAGTTCCTTAGTCTCAATAGAGACATAATCCTTGCCACTTAGGGCTCTTGAAACAGTCGCTGTGGAGACTCCAGCCTCACGAGCAACATCAACTATGCCAGCCATCACTCAAACCTTTTACTGTAAATGTATGCAAATCTCTCTGTAATCTATCTAGCCTTACACAGCATTACAGGTAATAAAGCCAGATTGGAACCTATTCGTTGCATAAAGGCGATTAGCGGAGAGGGCTTGGTTTCAGGTATTCTTTAGAGGCACCCGTCCGGCTGATTACAGGCGGCCGGGAGCACTGGCTAGTTACCCAAGCGGCCAAAGGGATCTGACTGTAAATCAGCCGGCTCAGCCTTCGGGGGTTCGAATCCC
>JBILRF010000033.1:0-3675 GCA_044372795.1 Rhodoluna sp.
ATGGAGATTTGCATCAGATAGCCGATTGCAACAGCAAACAGGGCAGTACCTATCCCCACAGTTCCGCCCAGTAGCCACCCAGTGAGAAGCACCAGTGACTCCCCTATGGTTCTGATGATCCAGAAAGGCCAACCAGAAACTCTTGTCAGGCCAACCATGAGGCCATCTCTAGGGCCAGCGCCGAGGTTAGCTGAAATGTAGAGTCCTGCTCCAAGTGCCACAGCCAACAGCCCCAGCACCATCCACAACAGGTTGGCAAGCCATCCGTCAAGTTCTGGCATCAAAGGCTCATTCAGGTCAGCAAATGGACCGATCATGATGGCATTTATTACAGTTCCAATGCCAGGTTGCTGCTTGATCGGGATCCATAGCAACAGCACAATCGCGCTGATTACTATCGCACTAAACCCAAAAGACCAGCCAGTTTGAACCTGAACACCCTGCGATAAGACATCCCAGGGTGGCACACCAAGACCAGTGTGAATCATCATCGCTAAACCCAGACCCACGAGATACAGACCTAGAAGCAATCTGCCAATAGGTTTGATTCCGAGGTTCGCCCAAGAGTTTTTCACAACGTAAGCCTAGTCTTAGACCATTTCAGGAGTCAGATTGCAAGAGCACGAATACTTCAATGAACCAACTCCAGTTGTTTTAGCTCACAGAGGTGGAACTACTCACACCGAGAACACTCTAGAAACTTTCAAGGCTGCTATTGAAGCCGGGGTGTTCAGTATTGAGACAGACGTTAGAACCACCAAAGACAACGTTGCGATTCTTTTTCACGATGAAGACCTTAGGCGTGTTGCAGGGATAAACAAGAAGATATCAGAATCAACGTTTACCGAGATTGAGAAAATTCAGTTAATCGGGGGTGGAAAAGTGCCAACCCTTGTTCAAGCTTTAGAGGCACTCCCCCTGGCCAGATTCAACTTAGACATCAAAGATCAGGAATCAGTTGTAACAACTGCAGAAGCAATCGAGCTCACAAAATCACACCATCGTGTTCTTGTGTCGAGTTTCAGTGAAAAGAGAAGATCAGCAGCACTTGCATTGCTATCCAAGCCAGTTGCAACATCAGCTAGCGCTAAGAAGGTAATCCAGCTTTGGTTGATACATACCTTCAAGCTCCCCCAGCAACTTATTGAGAAGACACTTCAGAACATCGGGGCTATACAGATTCCTAGACAAATGTATGGAATCAAGTTGGATTCGAGATCGTTTATCTCTAAAGTCAGAAGAACCAACACACATGTCCACTACTGGACAATCAACAATCCACAGGAAATGTTGGAACTCACTGCGCGAGGTGCAACTGGGATAGTCTCTGATGTGTCAGAGTTAGCAGTTCATACACTGAGAAAAGCCTGAATTCGGGAAGTATTCGTATAGTCATTCGCTTATCTTCTATGTAACAACACTTGCAACAAACAGAGATAAGGAAGAACACAATGGCTCAGCAATCAATGCGTGGTATGCGACTAGGTTCAGAGAGCTTCGAAACTGCCGCTGGAGTGAACCTATCCCCTAGAAACACTCACCAGTACCGTTGCGCTAAAGAGCACATCTCCGAAATCATTTTTGCTGAAGAAGCAGAAGTTCCAGCTGCCTGGAACTGTAAGTTCTGTTCACTTGAAGCAGCTCTGTTAGATAACGATGGCAAGCAAGCCTTCGAGACTGAACTTCCAAAGATCCCAAGAACCCATTACGAAATGCTTTTGGAAAGAAGAACTCGTGATGAGTTGGAAGAAATTCTTGAGGAGCGTTTAGTGGAACTTAAGGCTCGTCGTTCTAGAGGTCAGGCTGACTCAACAAACAACTAGTTACGTCTAAAGAATCTTTTCAGACCAAATTTGGTCATAAGCAATAAAGCTTCAGAAACGATATCTCCGCTCATCTTTGATTCGCCGATTTCGCGCTCAACAAAGACGATTGGGACTTCTGCAGTTCTGCCGCCTAACTGAATTGTTCGATAGGCCATTTCAATCTGGAACGAGTAACCTCTTGCATTGATGGTTGCAAGATCCATACGTTTGAGGAATGGAACGCTAAATACTCTGAAACCCGCTGTCATGTCGTTCAATCTTGTTCCAAGCATGAGTTTGGCATAAAGGTTTCCACCACGTGATAGCCACTGTCTGTGCAGAGGCCAGTTCTGTGTTTGACCGCCCTTGACGTACCTAGATCCAATAACTAAATCATTCGCTTCACAGGCAGCAAGTAACTTCGGAAGATCTTCAGCTCGATGGCTTCCGTCAGCATCCATCTCAACAACATAGTCGTAGCCGAATTCAAAGGCATAGTTGAATCCAGCGATGTATGCAGCACCTAAACCTTGCTTCTCTTTGCGATGCATGACCTTGACTCCGTTGTTTGAGAGAGCTATCTGGTCAGCCAGGTTGCCAGTTCCGTCAGGACTATCGTCATCAACAATCAGAAGGTCAACATTCTCATTATGTAGGAATAGTTCCTCAACAGCGTGATGGATGTTTCCCGCCTCGTTGAAGGTCGGCATTATTACTAGAACCTTCAAGAACGCTTCGCCTTAAACCTTCTAATGATTAACCCAAGTACAGCTATTGGAAAGAGAACAAGTCCGATTCCAAATGCAATTGGCTCAACGTAACCACCAAACAGAACCGCAGGTGTTATCTCTTTACGCAGAGCAATCTCTTCAACCATTGAGCCAGGTTTGAAGGATTCAAGTTCTGTCATCACAGAACCATCTGCCGCGTAAATTCCGGATACTCCAACAGTTGAGATAGCAACTACAGTTCGACCTGTCTCTATCGCACGCATTCTAGAAATTGCTGCTTGCTGAACACCTTGCTCGCTTCTTCCGAAGTCAGAACTGTTTGTTTGAATCATTATTGCTTCTGCACCTTGTTTAACTAGGTCGTGGCCTAGGTAGTCAAAAGCAACTTCAAAACAAATCAGGGAGCCAACTTTGCTGCCATTTGGAAGCTCAAAAATGCCATCTCTAGTTCCAGAGCTCATATCCCAACCGATAAGTCCAATCAGGTCTGGAGCTAACGCCATGTAGAAAGGACGGTCAGGAACATATTCACCAAAAGGCACTGGTCTTTTCTTGTGATAGTAATCAGCAAGTCCCGTTTCTGGTAACCAAAGGTCAACTTCGTTATAGAAGTCACTGCCACGGAATGTTTTAGTCCCGAAAAGCAAAGGAGCTTTCAAGTCCTCTGTGACAAACTCGCTTATCTTGACTCCTGCTTCCATCATCGTGTTTGGGTCAAGATCCGATGCATTCTCAGGCCAAACCATCAGGTCTAGGTCTTCAGCCTTCCCTGAGGCAACTACATCTTTGGAAACCTTTAGGTGCTTATCAAGAATCGAACCAGGTGGGTTAGCTGCAAACAAACCAGCATTCGCGTTACCTTGAATAGCTGCAACCTTCAGAGTTCCTGCAGTACCTGAAGCATCCAGAACAACTAGAGCCGGTATGACTAAGAACATCGCAGTGGCAATTCCGGTTGGCATAAACCCTACAAAGCGCTTTCTAAATCCCAATCCCTGAGGTTGTGGACTAAGAAAACGAATCACTAGAAGCGCCGTAACAAAAACAATCAGCCAGGTCAGGCCTGCAACATCTATGAAGTAAACCCATCTGGCAAGCCAAGTGTCAACTAGAGCTAGCCCTCCCCTAGCCCAAGGCAT
>JBILRF010000010.1:0-44501 GCA_044372795.1 Rhodoluna sp.
TGCGGACCTACCTCACCCTGAACACCTTGAGGACCCTGAGCACCATCAACACCATTAGACCCATTAGAACCAGCTGCACCAGTTTCACCACGATCACCTCTTAATCCTTGAAGGCCCTGTGGTCCCTGAAGGCCTTGTAATCCTTGAGCACCCCTGACTCCTGTCGCACCTCTCGCTCCAGTAATTTCAACTCTTGGTTTTTTACATTTTGACTTTGAGGCCGTAATTGTCAGTCTCTTTGTGTCCAAGCAAAGGTAGTAGACAGTTGCCGCATTCGCTTGAACGGCTGGGGTGAGTAGAGCTCCTAGTAGAGCAAAACTTGTGACTAGTGACAGTGACTTCTTCATTTCATGGCTCTCTTTGAAAGTTAAGCGTAGGGCTGATTTTCTTTCAATCTATCTCAAACTATTCGCCAAACATCACATTTACTGACGAGCAAGGACAGTCATTACGCCCACAAGATGCTGATGAGAATGGTCATGCCAAGGCACTGATTTGGCTAAATCCCATGAAGGGCCATCCAAGGGGGCCAAACAAAGAGAACTGGTGTGGTTACGTGCCTGCGTCTTTCTTGAAGTGATTTAGTTCTCTGTCGAATCAGATTTGGCTCCGTCTGGCCAAGCAACAACACAAACCTTATTTCCTGAGCGATCTGCAAGTATCCACCAAGAAGGTGCATGGGAATCATCAACGACAACTCCTCCAGCCTTTACCGCAGCATCGACTCTAGCTTGAGCACTTTCTTTGCAGAGTGATACATCTATATGCATGGCATGACGAAGAGTTTTACCTTCTTCTATGTCCTGCATCCATATAGTTGAACTAACTCCTAGGGGATCAATTGCATTGTCTTCAAGCATTGGGTCATAACCAAGGACTGCTTTCCAGAACCCTAGGTCAATGGCATCTGGTTTAGCAGCAATAGCAAACTGCACTTCTTGAACTTGATTGGGGTCGGCAACAGCTCCAAGCGATCTAGCAACCTTAGATATTTCTCTAGCAAGGTTGATGTGCTCAGCCTCTATATTCCAAACCTCACGAGTAAGCCGAACAGTTAGACGTTTTGAAACGATGGTCAACTGAGCATGGCTTCCTTCAAGACCAGGCAATTGAGAAACTGCTCTAGCAAGCTCAGCAGCGTCAGCAAGGCTATCTGTAACAAACACAGCGGATGGTCCACCATGTAAGACAACCCAGTCCTCAAGCCCATCTGCTTGAAGGAACTCTTTCCAATGCTGTTCGCTCAATGAACGCTCCTATGTACCTAAGGGTTCAGCCAGCCTACTAAAAAACCCAGTCCTCTAGAAGGAACTGGGTTGCAATCGCTAATTCAGTATTAACCGCAATCGCAGCTAGTCGAATTTACTGGAGCTGTTAGTGGATCCTTCTCCCGAATAACCGCTCCATCATTATTGACTACTGGATATCCTTCTCGCGCCCAATACTCAAAACCACCAATCATCTCTTTGACTTGATAGCCAAGTAATGCAAAGTTGAGAGCCCCTTTGTGAGCACCATTACACCCAGGACCCCAACAGTAAACGACGACAGGTGTATCCAGGGGTATCTCTTTCAGAGCTCGCTCAGCTATCTCTGAGTGAGGCATATGTATTGCACCTTTGGCTCTGCCTTGGTCCCAAGAACTTCCTCCTCTAACATCAACTAACACAAACTCCTTGGAGGCGTCCATGTCGGCATTTACATCAGAGGCATCCGTTTCAAAAGCTAACCGGCTTGAGAAATGGGCTACCAACTCATCTTTACTAGGCATAAAAAGAGTTTAGGGTACAAGAAAACCCAGCCCTCGTGAGAAGGAACTGGGTTATGTGCGCTTGGAGGGACTCGAACCCCCAACCTTCTGATCCGTAGTCAGATGCTCTATCCGTTGAGCTACAAACGCTTGGGTGCCATGGGCAACCTAGTTAGTTTAGCCCAATAACTGCATAGGTTCAATGGCTATATAAAGGTCTCCGGTTTTGGGATAAACTAATCAAGTTCTGGAGACGTCGCATAGCCCGGTCGAGTGCGCCTCACTGCTAATGAGGTAAGGGTCTTAAAAGCCCTTCGGAGGTTCAAATCCTCTCGTCTCCGCCAGAATAAAAGCCCCCAGAAAGCTGGGGGCTTTTTCCATTGTTAGTCGCATTGTTTGATATCTCCTCTGATATCTCTTGGCTAACACAGGGCCTTGAATTGGATAAAGTGAAATAATGACCATAAACAAGAGTGCGACTATAAGCGACGTCGCAGAGGCGGCAGGGGTCTCCAGGGCTACGGTCTCTAGAGCTCTGGCGGGTTACGGTCGGATAAGCAAAGAAACAGTCGAACACGTAAGAGCTGTTGCTGAAAGTATTGGCTATCGCCCTAATGCTCTTGCGGTTGCCATGCGTGCTGGTAAAACTAAGACCATTGGTCTTGTCATTATTTCCGATTTCACTAATGCATTCTTTGATCGTGCTACCAAATCCATTATTGACAGGGCTCAGGAACTTGGCTTTAGGGTTCTAATCCAACACAGTGATGAAGATGTTTCCGTCGAGAGAGTTGCTATTGAGACCATGCTTCAGCACCAAGTTGATGGAATCATTCTTGTCCCTGCATCAACTTCAAAGCATTCACATCTCACTGCAAAGAAGTTGAATGACAAACCAGTGGTAATCATTGACCGCAAACTGGATGTTCGTCGCTACACAACTGTTACTACAGGTGATGAGGTAGCTGCTACAGAAGCGGTCTTATACGCAGCAGAAAATGGTCATAATAAGTTTGGTTTTCTAGTGGCCGTTCCTGGCATCACTGGCTTTAGTTTTGCACAACCTGAGATACCTATTTCCTCTGTTCAAGAACGCGTTGATGGCTTCGCTCAAGGAGTCAAGAGTTCGAAGGCAGCTGGCATTTGGGTATACAGCGAAGAAAAACAGAAGATTGCAGAGTCTGCAGTTGAAAAGTTACTCGACTCCCCTAAGCCCCCGACTGTGATCTTCACATCCAACAACGATATGTTGCTTGCGGTACTAAAGATTGCCGGAGAGCGTGGACTATCAATAGGAAAAGATCTGTCTGTTGTTAGCTTTGACGATAGCCCCTGGGCTGCTGCGATGATGCCAGGAATAACTGTTATTGCGCGACCAGTTGAAGATTTGGGTCATATTGCAGTGACTGAACTAGTTGAAGCTATAGAAGGTAACACCAAGGCTAAAGAGATAGTGCTACCAGCAAGCCTTATCAAGAGGGGCTCGGTAGCAAAGCTCACCAAGTCTAAATAGACTTGAACTCAACCCGGCATTTCAAAGGATGAGTTATGAGAAAGCGTTACGTGCTGCCTGCGCTTTCAGCGGTTCTTGCGGTCATCTTAGGGTTCGGCACAGCTCAAGCAGCAATAGCTGCCCCACCGGTATCAGGTATCAGCACAACAATATATAACGAAGGTACAGACCGAGCTGCAGCTTTCTATAACCCAGTTGTTGTCTCCAACATCAATCTGACTTTGCCCCAAGCATCTGTGAATGCCTTGAACGGTGATCCATATACAAAGGTGTATCAAGAAGCCAATGTCACTATCACTACAGCCGATGGTGTTGTGACAACGCTGAACAGAATCGGTGTTCGACTAAAAGGTCAGGCAACAAGAACAAATCTTTTTGGTAAGGCTCCCCTAAAGCTAAAGTTCGACACGTTTGTACCAGGACAGAAGTTCATGGGATTAACCCGAATGACTCTAAACAGCATGGTTCAAGATCCCTCATTTATTAGAGAAGACACTGCATACCGTATCTATAGAGCTATGGGTTTAGTTGCTCCTAGAACCACTTACTCTTGGGTGACCCTAAACAACGCTGATTTCGGTTTGTATATGAATGTTGAATCTATTGATGCTCAGATGCTTAAGCGTTGGCTTAACCCTGTCCATGTATATAGTTCGGATTGTTATCTAGCAGACCTCACTTACTCTCAAAGCAATTGTTTTGACACTAACTATGGCGATAGCAATAGAACGACTCTGAATGCGGCCATTGCTGTTTCTGCTCTGAACGGTCAGGCTTGGTGGACCGAGGTAAACAAGATTGCCAACATGACCCAGGTAATCAACCTCATGGCCACAGATATATACACATCCAACTGGGATGGTTATACAGACGTTGTTCAGAACAACTATTACATCGTCTTCGATGACACAGGAAAACTAAGAATCATTCCTTGGGGGCAAGACGGAACATTCCCCATGCAAGAAGATGCTCAGCTTGACTGGCTAGGTAGAGGGCCTGCCTTTAGAAACTTTGGCAATCAAGAACGAAGCGTGATGCTTCGCAAGTGCGTTGCCTATACACCTTGCCAATCTCTTCTAGTTCAAGCTCAAGTAGCAGTTAAAGATAAGGTAGCCACCCTTGGCATACCTAGTTTCAAGAACAAGGTTGCTTCAGTAATCAACACCACCTACATAAGCCAAGAGACAAGATCTAACTCTGATGTGAACAGTGCTATCTTCTGGCAGAACTGGTTAGACCAGTTCTTCCCGCAAAGAACAGCTGCTCTGACTGCATTCCTAAAAACCAGAGCTCCAGAGGCTCCTGCTCTAAGCATGAATGGACCAAGCAACATTGGTGGAACTCTAACTGCAGAAGCTACTACCTGGGATTACACAGCTGCCCTTAGTTACCAATGGCTCAGAAATTCACAACCCATAGCAAATGCCACAGGCAGGACCTATACGACAAGTACTGCTGATGCCAATTCAATAATCTCTGTTCGCGTTCGCACGACCAAAGCATCTTTTACTGCCGGTACCAGTACCTCAATGGGTGTGTTAATCATCAATCCTCAGCTCCCTGGAGCATCCCTTACAGGCGAAGCAAGAGTTGGTGTTCCTTTAGTTGGAGGACCTTTGGCTGTTGACGGCGCTACTGTTACCTATCGCTGGTTCATCGATGGTCGTTCAATATCTGGAGCAACTAGCTCCACCTACACACCACTTCCTGAAGATCACACGAAATCAATAAGCCTTCTAACAACTGTTACGCAACCAGGCTATCCAGTTGCAGTAACTTCAAGTCCATCTAAAGTTATTCAAGGTGGCTTACTTACAAAGCCTCAAGTTAGTGTTTCTGGAAGTGCTGTGACTGGTAAGCAACTTGTTGCAACGACTGAAGCTCCATCAATGACAAGTGCTACTTACCAATGGCTTAGAAACGGTAAAGCAATAGCAAGCGCTACAGCTGCCAAATACACTCTTACTTCAACAGACTTCAAGACAACCGTTTCAGTTAGAGTCACCTTCACACGAGTTGGTTATGAGAATAACTCGACTACATCTTCTGGTGTTCGAGTGGCCATTGGTGAACTCACTAAAACACCTGATCCTTCAATAACGGGAAGTGCCAGAGTGAATCAAACCCTTTCGGCTAAAGCTGGAACTTGGGATAGCGGTGTGAAACTTAGTTTCCAATGGCTACGAGATGGAGCAAACATTCCAAGAGCAACTGGTAAGACTTACCGTCTCACAGCTTCTGATAGACGAAAAGAAATAGTTCTCAGGGTACGTGCAACTAAGACAGGTTTTGAAACCGTCACTATCGATTCGAGAGCTTTACTAGTTCGTTAGTTCTTAGAACCAAGTTGCAAACAGGGTTGATAGCGCGATGTAAATCGGGATACCAAGTAACAGGTTGAACGGGAATGTAACTCCAATGCTCGCTGTTAGCGGCAAAGCACTATTAGCTTTAGGCAGAGCAATCTGAACTGTTGCTGGAGCTGCAATATATGAAGCACTTCCAGCAAGCACCGCAAGTATGGTGCTTCCACCAACAGATAGTCCACAGAGTGTTCCAAGCAGTGCACCTAGCGTTCCAGCAAAGATTGGGAAGCTGATCGCAAAGGCAAACACCGGCACACCAACTTTCTTGATTTCATCCCAGTTAGACCCTGCGATATAACCAAGGTTTAGAAGGAACAAGGCGAGCAATCCACTCTGAGTATCAACGAAGAATGGGACAACGCTCTTGTAGCCAGACTCACTTGTGACAAAACCTAGAACCAAACCACCGGTTAGAAGTAAAACAGTTTTTCCAAACAGGACTTCAATTGCGGTCTCACGCCAGTTCACCTTGTTGCCAATTGTTCTAGATCCTAGATAAACACCAACGATGAGTCCTGGTATCTCAAGAAGTGTTAGAAGTGCAGTTGCGAATCCTTCAACCTGGATTCCGTTGTTCTCTAAGTACAAAAGTGCAGCTGTGAAGGTAACAAGTGATGTTGATCCATAGTGAGCGGCAAATGCTCCTCGGTCGTCAACACTTAGTGCTTTAACTTTTGCTAGAACGTAAAAGGCAACAACTGGAATGATCACACCAAGAGCTAGGGTTACCGAAGCTGCTGGAAGAAAACTTTCTAGAGTAACTCCCTTAAGTGAGTTACCACCTTTAATACCGATACCTAATAGAAGATACACAGAGATGAATTGATAAACCGGTTCTGGGATTCGAATATCGCTCTTGAGACGAGCTGCTAGGAAACCTAAAAGGAAGCAGAGCGCTACTACTGAAGTTAGGTTGGCTTGAGCTACTGACCAGTCGATTTCCATAGATTCATCCTTCTTTCAACCAACACCAACAATACCTGAAATAGATTACAGGTAATTGAACAACAGGTGTATTCTTAGTCCTATGTCTAACCCATCAAATTCCAGAGAGTGGACATTCCTGTCTAACCATGGCCATGTATTAGTGCACCTGAATAGATACCCGGACTCATTGGTCAAGGAAATAGCTGACGAAATCGGAATTACAGAAAGAAGCACGCAGCTGATACTGGCTGATCTTCAATCAGCTGGCTATGTGGTTATTGAAAAAGTGGGTCGAAGAAACCACTACCGTGTGAACCCTAAGGGTAAGTTCCGTCATCGGGCTGAGAAGAGTAAGCCAATTGGCTTACTGCTAAAGATCTTTAGCTAGTAACTTTCTCGAACCTGGATTATGTTTCCATCAGGGTCATTGCCATCGGCATAAGTCCAGTTGTTATGTTCGCTAACTTCACTTTTGATTCGGCCACCGGTTCTTCCAGCAGCAAGCCTTGCTTTATCAATGCTGTGAACATCAAAGACTGGTTTGATTGGATTATCTTCACCAAGGGTTGGTTCTGATCTGTATTGCTCAGGTAGTAAGTGAATAAGAACTTCGTTTCCTAATCCTGAAACGCTTGCGAACTCAGCTAAACGGTATGGAGCGTTATCTTCAAACAGGGCTGAATAAAAATTAACTGACCTATCAAGATCAGATACCCATATCACAACGGTTGTCATAACTAGCACTCCACAACATTCACAGCTAATCCTCCAAGGGAAGTCTCTTTGTACTTACTGGACATGTCGATTCCAGTTTGACGCATGGTTTCAATAACTGTATCCAAAGAAATCTTGTGACTACCATCACCTAGAAGAGAAAGCCTTACCGCAGAGACAGCAGTGCCTGAAGCAATAGCGTTTCTCTCAATACAAGGCATTTGCACAAATCCACCCACTGGGTCACAGGTAAGCCCTAGGTTATGCTCCATAGCAATCTCTGCCGCATTCTCAATCTGTGGCACTGTGCCACCTAATACTTGCGCTAGACCAGCTGCTGCCATGGAACAGGCTGATCCAACTTCACCTTGGCATCCTGCTTCAGCTCCAGAGATAGAAGCATTGCGCTTATATAGTGAACCAATTGCTGCTGCAGTAAGCAGGTAATCTCTAGCAATTACCTTAGAGTCAACGCCCTTGAACTTCATTGCCCAATAACCAACAGCTGGAATTATTCCAGCTGCTCCATTGGTTGGAGCCGTGACTACTCTTCGACCAGAAGCATTCTGTTCATTCACCGCAATTGCATAAGCCTGAAGCCATTCGTTAGCAACAGAATCAGGATCCTCAACCTTGCTTAGTTGCTCAGCCATATCTGCTGCTCTTCTATCAACTGCGAGGTAGCCAGGCAGCACGCCTTTGGTCTTTAGGCCCTCTTCTATGCAGAACTTCATTGCTGTCCATATTGCATTGAGGCGCATCTCTATTTCGAGTTCACCGTGAATAGCAACCTCATTAGCAAAAGCTACCTGAGCGATGCTCAGCTTTTCTCTGGAGCATATTTCTAATAGTTCTTCAGCGCTTATAAAAGGGTGAGGTACTTCCTGTCGATCTTGTTTTTGTAATTCATGTTCTGCTTCAACAAAACCACCGCCAACAGAGTAATAGGTCTGCTCAAGAAGAAGTTCGTCTTGATTGTTGAATGCTTGAAACTTCATTCCATTGGAATGCTTTGGCAATCTAATCAGTGGCTGAAAACTGAAGTGATCTTCCTCAAAAGTAATCTTGTGATTCAAAATATTTAGTGTTGAGGAACTAATCGCATTATTCCAAGCTGTTAGAACAGAATCAGGGTTACAGGTTTCTGGCGTTTGACCACTAAGGCCTGCGACGATTGCGTTAGTTGTTCCGTGGCCTGGCCCAGTAGCACCGAGCGATCCGAATAGTTTGACGCTAACTCTATTGGTCAGCGAAAGCTTACCTTCAGCATTAACTGCTTCAGCAAAGAGCAACGCTGCTCTCATAGGTCCCACCGTATGCGAACTGGAAGGTCCGATTCCGATAGTGAATAAATCTAGCGCCGAGATGTAATCTGGCATGGTTTAAGCCTAACCAGATTAGAGACCTAAATTGTTATTTCGAGCAGGTAGTTGTCTGAGCGTTAGTGCCCTGAGCCCAATCTGGCAACGGAGTTATCGTTGGGGTCGGAGTTGGGGTTGGCTTCTTAGTAGGAGTTGTGGTTGAAGTTGGCTTAGGTGTTGGTTTTCGAGTTGGAGCTAGTTCAGATCCAACACCTGGGTTGTTAACTTCAGACAAGATGATTGGCTCATCGTTTTTCATCATGTCAAAGATGACCTGAGCCTTCTCGTAATCAGGCTTCACTCTTCCCTGAAGTGGTGCTGGCAAACCATAGACAGAAGGTAGCTGTAAGAAGGTAATCTTCTTCATTGGAATATCTTTCAAAGCATTTGCAACACCCATAAGAGTTGTTGGCTCTGCAAGAGTCTTACTCAAAGTCATGTTCTTGGCAGCAGCTTGAGCCAAGCTGTATAGAGCAACAGGGTTACTAAGGATATCCCTGCTCTTTAGTTTTCTAACTAGAGAAGTTAGGTAAACCTGTTGGTTGCTGATACGGCCTAGGTCAGACCCATCGCCAACACCGTGTCTTGTTCTTAGGAACTGAAGTGCTTGAACACCCTGAAGTGTGTGCATACCTTTCTTGAGGTATGTGTTTGTGTATTCATCCTCAATGTCTTGTGCAACACAAACTTCAACTCCACCAACAGCATTGGATAATTCGATAACTCCGTTGAAGTCAACCATCGCAAGATAAGGAATGTTAAGACCGGTTAGCAATTCAACTGTCAGCAATGTACAACCAGGTCCACCATTAGCAATAGTTGCATTTATCTGACCTAGACTCTGCGGAAGATAGCCCGGTCCACCTGAAGTACTTGGACATGCTGGCCAAGGCACCATTGTGTCTCTAGGGAATGAAAGAGCAACGGCATTCTGTCGATCTTCTGAAACGTGCAAAAGAATAATTACGTCAGCTAGGTTTCCACCTGTGTTACCAAAGGCTGAGTTCCCTGCACCTGATCTAGTATCGCTACCAACAAGAAGAATGTTTAGTGGACCAGTAAGAGGTGGGATAACTCTGTCGCCACCATCTAGGCCTGGAACATCGATTTGACCTCGACTTAGTTCCTGAGTTATTTGAATTGCTGAAACGGTTGCAACTGTCAGAGTTGAAACAATCACAACAACTAGAGCTTTACCAAGAATTCCTAGAATTGCTCTTGATCTTCCAGCTGCGTGAATATTGCCGTGACGTGCAACTGCACGATCTAGCTTTAGTTGCTTCTTAGACTTCTCAGACAATTCGGTAACCCCTTTTATGAGTTGGCTTGAGTCTTACTTAGACAAAACTGGCGGAGGCCGTGGGATTCGAACCCACGGAACCTTTCAGTTCACTAGTTTTCAAGACTAGCTCCTTCGGCCGCTCGGACAGACCTCCGTTGAATAGTCTAACTAAGACTCAGTGGTTATAAAAATACGCTTTCAACCTGCTTTTAGGCTGTGAACTAGTTTTGGGTGTAAATAATGCCCTCAAGGCCAGATAAAACCTTGGCAACCCCGTGTTCTTCTACGCTAGCGGTGACCACAGTTGCGGCTAATTTCACTTCATCCGGGCCCTGGCCCATGGCAAATGAGAGCCCGCCACCTTCATTTGCCCACTCAAACATGGATATGTCATTACGACCATCACCAATAGTGATGACTCTATTTCTTGGAATATCTAGTGCTTTTCTTCGTTGTTCAAGAGCACTTGCCTTACTTACTCCTTGAGGGGAGATATCTAACCAAGCTGTGTAACCGATCGCATATGAAACTGAGTGCAATCCAACTGATTCAACTATCGCTAGAAAGTCATTTACGTTCTGTTCAGGAGATAACACAACTACACGAGAAACTTCACCATGCATCAGTTGATCTAATGGTGTTTCAATATTCTCTGCTCCTAGAGCATAAGAAGGGAATGGTTTATGGAATCTATAAGTTCCATCAACATCTTCGACTGCAAAGTGAGCATCAGGTAGTTTTTCAATCAGTTGAGTTAGCACAGGTGCTGGATCAAATCCAATAACTTCTCTAACTGAATATCCTTTTTCATCCTCTGGATTTAGTTCAATAGTGACAGCTCCGTTAGAGCAAACAACGTGACCTTGTTCAATTCCAACATCTTGCACTACAGGAAATGCGTTAGCTGCTGCTCTACCAGTTGCCACCACAACATGGTGCCCTAGTTCACGGACTCGAACTATTTCACGAATAACCTCAGGAGCAATAAATCCATCATCGTGAGCAATAGTGCCATCGATGTCAATCGCGATTAGCCAAGGTTCTAAAGTCAACGCTTAGCTCTTTTTCACTGGGTTGATAACTTCTGCTCCGCCAAGATAAGGTCTCAGGGCTACAGGGATACGAACTGAGCCATCTGCCTGCTGGTGGTTTTCCAGAATGGCAACAAGCCAACGAGTAGTTGCCAGTGTTCCGTTTAGAGTTGCGGCAACTGCTGTCTTGCCATCTTCCTTGCGGTATCTAACGTTTAGTCTTCTGGCTTGATAGGTAGTGCAGTTAGAAGTTGAGGTTAGTTCTCTATAAGTCTCTTGTGATGGTACCCATGCTTCAGCATCGAACTTACGCGCTGCGCTTGAACCTAAATCACCAGCAGCAGTGTCAATAACACGGTATGGAAGTTCACACTTCTTGAGCATTTCTTCCTGCCAGGCCAAAAGTTTCGCATGCTCTTGATCGGCATGTTCAGGATCTATGTATGAGAACATCTCCAACTTGTTGAACTGGTGAACACGAAGAATGCCTTTGGTGTCTTTGCCATGGCTACCTGCTTCACGACGATAACAAGTTGACCAACCTGCATATCTCTTAGGTCCATCGCTTAGATCAATGATTTCATTGCTGTGATATCCAGCAAGAGCAACTTCACTTGTTCCAGTTAGATATAGATCATCTGCAGGAAGATAGTAAATCTCATCAGAGTGTTCACCTAGGAATCCAGTACCAGCCATAACTTCAGGCTTCACAAGAGTTGGTGTGATTAGTGCAGTGAAGTTAGCGTTAGCAGCTTGATCTAGAGCAAGGTTCATTAGCGCTAGTTCTAGGCGAGCACCCCAACCCTTAAGGAAATAGAACCTTGAACCTGAGATCTTTACTCCGCGTTCAATGTCAATGACATCTAGTAGTTCACCAAGTTCAACGTGATCTCTAGGTGTGAAATCAAACTTCGGCTTAGTTCCCTCTTCACGAATTACAACAAAGTTGTCTTCGCCGCCTTGAGGAACACCTTCGATAACAACGTTCTCGATCTTTAGAACAATCTTGTTTAGTTCCTCTTGGAACGTTGCTGCTTTTTGCTCAGCCGCCTTTACTCCAGCAGCAAGTTCTTGCCCTTCAGCAATTAGTTTGGTTCGTTCTTCAGGAGATGCACCTGCAACTAGTTTTGCTTTAGCGTTTTGTTCTGCTCTAAGGTTTTCGAACTCAGCTTGCGCTTTACGCCAGTTCTCATCAGCAGCGGTTGCTTGGTCGACAAGCTCTTCGCTAGCACCTCTAGCTCGCTGAGAGGCTTTGATAGCATCAGGGTTTTCTCTGAGCAGGTTGGCATCAATCATTATTAAAGGTTACCTTTAGCGTCCTGTTCGAAGCTTGTTTAGCCACGTACTTGCTGAAGAGAACTCCTTATTAGAGTTATTCCCCTCATGCTTGCTGTTCTTTTTGTCTGCCCTTGGGTATGAACCTAGGAAGGTTACCTTTGGGCTAAATCTGTGTAATCCCATCAGGGCTTCAGCCATAGCATCATCGTCAATATGACCTTGAGCATCGATGTTGAACCTATATCTACCTAGCTGATCACCGATAGGTCGAGATTCAATTCTGCTTAGGTTTACTCCTCTGGCTGCGAACTGTTCAAGCATTTCTAGAAGAGCACCGGGTCTATCTTCAGGAAGTTCAACAATTACTGATGTCTTGTCTTTACCTGAACGCGCTGTTGGTTTAGCATTCAAACCAATTTCAATGAATCTAGTTTGAGCATTCTTGTTATCACCAATGTTTCTAGCCAACACAGTGAGCTTGTAGTGATCGGTGATGCTCTTAGCTGCAATAGCTGCTTCTGCAATTGGTTCTTCGTTTAGAAGATCTAATGCAGCTGCTGCAGTTGAAGTTGAGGGTAGATGTGAATGTGAAGGAATGTTCTCCTGTAACCAACCACGACATTGAGCATAAGCGGTTGGGTGAGTGCTGATTACTCTAACGTTTGCAAGCTTTGTGCCCGGCTTTGCTACCAAGTTGAAAGTTACTGGCACAAGATACTCACCATAGATACGTATATCTGTTGTATTGGCCAAGGCATCAAGAGTTGCTGAAACGCCACCTTCAATAGAGTTTTCAACCGGAACTATTGCTCGATGAGCTAGTCCTTTGACAACTGCATCTATTGCTTCGGTCACTGTGTTGACTGGAAGGTGTTTAGCTCCTTTGGCCATTTTCACTTGCGCCAGGGCAAGCTCAGTAAAGGTACCAACTGGCCCTAGAAAGGCATAGGTTGGTTTCTTGCTGCTTACTGATTTAGCCATAGATAAAGGTTAATGCTTTGTTAGTAGTTAGGGGCTGCTGGAAGCAAGAAGAACTTCTCCAATGTGATGACCTTGGCCTCATGTAATTGGGTGGCTAGATCAACTCCTATGAACCTAAGGTGCCAGGGTTCGTATTGGTAGCCGGTATAGAAAGTCGCGTACTTTGGGTACCTTGTAATAAAGCCATACTTATAGGCATTAGCTTTGAGCCAGTAGCCCGCCTTGGTTTGGCCAAAACAAACTCTGATTTGGCAACCCTGCCCCCTAGCCGATACATCAATGGCTAGTCCAGTTTGATGTTCCGAATAGCCAGGTCTAGCAGCTAACGCTTCGCCCACCTTCTTGCCATACCTTTTTACCTGTCTGGTATAAATGCTCTTTTGTTCGGAGAATGGGCGGTATGCGCTTTGAATTACAAGTTTTCCGGCACCTTCAGCATTCATAGCTACAGCAAGATCAACTATTGCCTTGGCTGCATCAGCTCTAGCCTGCCTGCCGTATGGGTTGGCGTTTAGAGAAGCACTGAACCTAGGTGTAACAAGGTCTTTAGGAACATACTTCAATGGCTTTAATGGTCTTTGTTTGTTGACTACTACCCAGAGTGAGTTAGCGTCATCGATTGAATACGTTGTGGGGTTCACAGCCTTAGCGGGTGTAGGGTTATTTACCGCGGGAAGTAAAATCACAGCAAGGCAGCCCAAAGCAAAAGCATTGAGCAATCTCTTTTTGATTTGTCTTTCCATCTCCAAAGTCTAACTTTCGAATTACAAGAAAAGAGAACGCATTGGCGCGTGCAGACCGTAAAGCAGCGGCAGCTGAATCAGCTGTAACTGGTGTAATGACCCACAGACAGATTATGTTTGTCTTGTTTGGGCTAATGGCAGGCATGTTCCTGTCTGCTTTGGATCAGAGTGTTGTTGGCACAGCAATGCGAACCATTGCAGATGATCTAAGTGGTCTATCTGCTCAAGCCTGGGTTACAACCGCTTACCTAATCACTTCTACTATCGCTACACCTATATATGGAAAGCTTGGAGACATCTTCGGTAGAAGAAGGCTCTTCATTGCTGCCATCACAATTTTTATAATCGGTTCAGTTATTTGTGGCTTTGCAAACACAATGTATGAACTCGCTGCATACCGAGCCATCCAAGGTATTGGTGCCGGCGGATTATTCGCTCTGGCTTTGACAATCATCGCCGACATCGTTCCACCTAGAGATAGAGCAAGATACCAAGGTATGTTCCTTGCCGTCTTTGGAACTTCGAGCGTCCTTGGTCCACTAATTGGTGGACTACTAGCAGGAGTGGATAGCTTCCTAGGGATTACTGGTTGGCGCTGGATCTTCCTGATGAATCTTCCTATTGGAGCAATAGCTTTGGTTCTGGTTCTTTCTTTCCTACACGTTCCACACATTGAAGCTAAGAGCAAACGCATTGACTGGTGGGGTGTTCTCACCATCATCGTTGGTGTTGTTCCACTTCTAATTGTTGCTGAGCAAGGTAGAGAATGGGGTTGGACCTCACCAAATGCTTTTATTGCTTACACACTTGGTGTTGTTGGAATTACATCTTTCATCATCATTCAGAGAAGGATGGGTGAAGATGCTCTACTTCCGCTACACATCTTTAAATCAAGAACTTTCACATTAACAACATTGCTCGGAGTAATTGTAGGTATGGGAATGTTTGGTGGAATGATTTGTCTTCCACTGGTTCTTCAAATTGTTTACGGTGCAAGTCCAACCGAAGCTGGTTACCTAATGATTCCTATGGTGATGGGTCTGATGACTTCCTCTATCGTCAGTGGCCAGATAACAAGTAGGACAGGTAAATACAAAATATTCATGGTGCTAGGAACAGCACTCATGTCAATCTCTTTCCTATATCTATCAACACTTGTCTTTGACTGGGCAATCTGGCAGATCTCACTTGGAATGGTGCTAATGGGTCTAGGTCTGGGTCAAGTAATGCAGACGCTCACTATTGCTTCACAAAATGCTGTTGAAGCTAAAGACATCGGTGTTGCAACTTCGTCTTCAACATTCTTTAGACAAATGGGTGGAACTTTAGGTGTTGCAATATTCCTATCTATCCTGTTCAACAGCTTGGCTGATAAGGGAACTGAGATGGCTAACAAGATTGGCGCAGCAATCGCTGCTAACCCAGGAATTCTTGATGAACCAGGCAATGAAGCGTTCTCATCTGGTCAAGATCTAGGTGCCTTAGTTCAGGCAGACTCATCATTCCTAATCACAGCAAGCCCTGAGTTAGCTAACCCAATCAAGCAAGCCTTTGCTGAGTCGACTGCAGGTGTATTCGTAAGTGCAACTGTTGTTGTCGTGGCTGCCTTCATAGTGTCCTTGTTTATCAAGGAACTAGCCCTTCGCACCAAGTCTGGTGTTCAAGAAAAGGCTGAGCAAGCTGCAGCAGGTATGCAGTAAAGAACTATTAGTAAACCCTTGGTTCCTGAAACTGGTGCCAAGGGTTTATTCTTTTAATACACGGGAGTCCGAAGCATCGGACTGAGATGAGGCTACTGCCAAATACCGTCAAACCTGATCTGGGTAATGCCAGCGTAGGAAGGAAAAATGAAACGCATATTTGTATCCCTATCAATCACTCTTGCCCTGCTACTTACAGCCTGCACTAACACTGAAGCAGGTGGCAAGGTAACTCTTGTTGCCCACGACTCATTTGCTATGAGTGATGAACTCATTGCAGAACTCAAAGAAACAACAGGAATTGAACTTTCTATCATCCGTTCTGGTGATGTTGGTGAGATGACAGGCAAGCTATTGCTAACCAAAGATGAACCAATCGGTGATGTTGTCTATGGAATAGACAACACTTTCGCAACTGTGATCAACGCTAATGATGTGTTAGCAACTGACAGTGAACTTGTTCCTATTGATTTTGCGGATATCTGTTTCAATGTTGATCGCAATTACTTTGAAGCAAATAATCTTGTAATTCCAGATCACTGGAAAGATCTCACTAAGCCTGAGTACAAGGGTCTAACAGTTATTCAAAACCCAAACACTTCATCAACAGGTTTAGGTTTCTTGGTATCAACATTTGCTGCATTCCCTAATGAAGCAGAGACAACTGCCTGGTGGACTGCTTTCAAAGCAAATGATGTGAAGATTGCAGCTGGTTGGGAGCAGGCTTACTACACTGACTTCTCTGGTTCAGCTGGCGAAGGTGATTACCCTATTGTTCTTTCATATTCTTCTTCACCAGCAGATGAAGTTGATGAACAGGGTAACGGTAAGACTCAGGCTCTGAGAAAAGACTGCTTCAGACAAACCGAATACACAGGTGTGCTTAGAAATGCAAAGAACCCTCAGGCAGCTAAAGTGCTAGTCGAGTTCATGCTTGGTAAGTCTTTCCAAGAAGCTTTACCAGGGGCTATGTATGTTTATCCGATAGATAAAATCGTTACACTTCCAGAGTCTTGGGCTCTAAGAGCACCAGCTGCTATTTCAACTATTGGTGGAGATTTGGATATCGATAAGAACCGTTCAACTTGGTTAGCTGCATATAACAAGGTCTTCGACGTTGCCTCTTAGGAGATTTCTCCTATGGGGGGCACCTGTTTTATTCATGGTGCTCCTGTTTTACTGGCCTTTAGCTAGCGTCTTCAACTTAGCTCTTGGCCCAGGCATCATTGGAGCAGTTCCAAACCAAGTCAGTGTTTGGCCTGTGCTTTGGTTTACCATTTGGCAAGCAGTTATCTCAACCTTGATAGCCCTAATGCTAGGAATTCCTGGAGCATACATTCTCTATAGGAAATCATTTAGAGGGTCTGCATTTATTAGATCGCTAATCACTGTTCCATTCATGCTGCCCTCCCTCGTTGTAGCCATAGCGGTTACCGAAGCTGGTTCTCTGATTGGTGGGGTTGATCCTGTTGTAGCAATCATCTTTGCGAACGTATTGGCTAACTATGCGGTAGTTGTAAGAAACGTCGGTTCGCAATGGCAAACCCTTGACATTGCAACAGAAGAAGAGGCCGAGGTTTCAGGAGCAGGACGATTCAGAACGGCCATAAAGGTGTCTCTGCCTCAACTCAAGAGTTCGATCAGAGCCACCAGTGCGATCATCGTGCTTTACTGCGCTAGCGCATATGGAATTGTTCTAAGCCTTGGTGGTGGTCAGGTTAACACACTTGAGACAGCAATCTCTATCTCGGTTCTTGAAAGACTAGATCTAGCTCACGCATCTCTGCTTGCCATACTTCAGATAATCTTCTGTGTGTTTGCTTTCACTGTAAGTAGGTGGGGTGGTACTAATCCCCTCTCCTTCACACCAAATAATCACAAATCAAAACCAATTGATAAGCGTGATTTATCGACATCACTATTTACGTTCATCACCGTTTCATTACTAATTCTTCTACCCCTATTTCTTGTTCTAAGCAGAGCTTTTGTTTCAAGCTCAGGCGGTTTCACATTTGAGAACTTCCTGTTGTTGGATTCTCGAGGAGCAAGAGATCTACTCAACATAACTTTCCTTGATGCAGCTTTGAACTCACTAAGAAACTTGGTTGTTGCATCTATTGTGTCTATGCTGATTGGCACACTTGTAGCTTTCCTACTGGCTGAACGTGCAAGAGCTAAGCGGCGTGGCAAGACAGATTTCCTAGGCATCACCTTAGATGCAGCATTTCTTTTGCCAATAGGTGTTTCTTCTGTAGTAATTGCAGTTGGTTACTTAGTAACACTCACAGGAGATTTTGCTTGGCTTAGAAGCAGCTGGATACTTGTTCCTCTAGTTCAATCTATATTTGCAATTCCTTTGGTGGTAAGAATTATCTATCCAAGCCTTCTGGCTATCGAAGTGTCCTCCAGAGAACAAGCTATGACTGATGGTGCTAGGACTTCACAACTTTTTTGGCACATAGATCTGGCTCTTATCAAGCCTGTTATGAAAACAGCACTTGCGTTTAGTGCATTGATTTCAATTGGAGAATTCGGTGTTGCTAATCTTCTTACCTTCGGAGATCAAGCAACAGTTCCAGTTCTGATGTATCAACTAATCTCACGACCTGGTGGTCAAAACTATGGAATGGCTCTTGCGGTAGCAAGCATCCTTACGTTACTGACAATTGCGATTGTGTTTATCTTTAGTCGGGAAGAGACTCAAAAGAAACTGGTAAGGCCTTAAATCTTTCTTTGATTACAGCGATGGATTCAGGATTCTGATCTATCAGGATAAAGTTTCTACCTAGTTCAGCAGCTGCTGCACCTGTAGTTCCAGATCCTGCAAAGAAATCAAGAACTAGATCTCCCTCTCTACTGCTGGCTTGAATAACGCGTCGAAGAATTCCTAATGGCTTTTGCGTTGGATAGCCTGTTTTCTCTTTACCGGTTGGTGAAACGATGGTGTGCCACCACACATCAGTTGGTAACTTACCCTTGGCAACTTTCTCAGGAGTAACAAGACCTGGTGCCATGTAGGGTTCTCGATCAACGCTTTCACTACTGAAGTAATACTTATCTGGGTTCTTCACATAAACCAAGATGGTGTCGTGCTTAGCCGGCCATCTTGATTTAGCTTTGCCTCCATAGTCGTATGCCCAGATGATCTCATTCAAGAAGCACTCTCTGCCAAATAGTGCATCTAACAACACTTTTGCGTAGTGAGCTTCTCTGTAATCAAGGTGAAGATATAGGGTTCCGGTTTCATTGAGTAGACGCCAGGCTTGCTCAAGTCTTGGTTCTAAGAAACCCCAGTAATCCTTGAACTCGTCGTCATAACTGAGAATGGTTTCTTTGACGATTTCATACCTTTGGCCCTTGAAGCCAATGCGGTTACCTGTTTCAGTTCTTGTAGTTTTAGAACTCCCCCTGGACTGCACTCTGCCAGTGTTAAAAGGAGGGTCAACATAAATCAGTTGAACGCTCTCATCAGGAATAGACTTCAGAACAGTTAGGTTATCCCCTTGGATAACTCGGTATTTAGAATTGTTCTGCACAGAAAGAGATTAACATCATGGACCCACATGTTTTGCACAATCAGCAATTATCTCGTTATGAGTTATGGCTTGGGGAAGAGAAGATAGGTCACGCTGACTATCTCGATGTGAATGGGGAGCTTCAGTTCACTCACACTGAGGTTGATCCTGCCCACCAGGGCAAGAACTATGCAGCTATCTTGATGCGTGAAGCATTTGCTGACATCGATGCCAACAACCTAGGTAAAGTATGGCCAGTATGCCCTTATGTAGTCACTTACATGAAGAGGCACCCTGAAACTGCGCACCTATTATCTAGAGAGTTGAACTAAGCAACGTTCTGCTTGATAAAGCCAATCAGGTCAGAGATGGCCTCATCCTTGTTTAGCTCGTTATAGATTTCGTGACGAGCATCGTGATAAATAATTGCAGTGACATTTTCTAGATCTGACTTATTTCTATAAGTATTAGCAAGCATCTGGTTGCCACGCTCACCACCAATAGGGTCATCACTACCTGCTTGGATTAGAAGAGGTAAATCCTTCTTAATGTTTTTGCTTGGTGTGAAAAACAATTGAATTGCATTTGGAACTCCAAATACTTTTGCTGCTGCTGCAAAGAAGGTGTGTTTATCAGCAACGAAGTCAAGACCTACCTGTCTGTCTCTACTCAACCATTCGTAACCAGTAGCGCCAGGTTCCTTGTCCCACTTCTTGTTGAATGATCCTGAACCTAGAACACCAGGGACTAGAAGAGAAGATCCGGAAAGAACAACTGCATCATATTCATTTGAATACTGGTTGATTAGTTTCTGAGCAATGAATGAACCGTATGAGTGCCCAACTAGAACTAGTTTCTGGCCTGGGTTCTCTTTTCTAATAACATTGCTGAACTCATGAACCTGTTCGAATGCTGCTTTAATTCCACCCGGGCCTAAGTTACCCATGATCTTTGTTTGGCCAATAGCAATTTGCTTTTCACCAGTGACACCGTGACCTCGGTGATCATCTGCATAAACGGTATAACCAGCTTTGTTGAGTTCTTTGGCAACGTGGTCATATCTTCTAGCGTGCTCGCCTAGACCATGGGAAATCTGAACGATGGCTTTAGGTTTCTCAATTGGCCATACGTAATAAGTAATTTCAACACCGAAAGAGTCGGTGAACACTCTAGTAATTGGTAGCTCAGTCATGGCTATACCCTACTCCCTATAAAATGCTTACGAGCTCAGATTGGATAGCACCGAAACGATGTTGAGTTACTGAAATTGCCTGCTCCCTCATGAGCATCAGTAATGTGATTCGGCCCGATCTTGTAATTTCGTTACCAAAGACAAACAGATCTGGGTTTTCTTGTAATTCGCTTATGCTTGCTTCCCTTGGACCAACCAGAATTAGTTTGGTACCAGGTAGGACCTGAGGCTTGAAAGCTTCCTCTTCACTCACTGAATACTTGAATCCACCGCCTAGAACATCCATTTGCTTTCTGGTTAAGTTTCTTGAAGTAACAAATGACTTTGCAAAAGATAGCTGTATTGGTGTGCCGGTGAGCTTTGCGGCCATCACAACCCTTGCCACCTGAGCCTTAGAAGCTGTGCGACTAACTCGAACAATCACATTCGGCAAAGATAGGTAGCGATGGAAGTTAGCTTCATTGACCATATTCCCCTTAGCAAGAGATAACCCATAAGCATCTCTTGCATAAAGATCTTTATGCCAATAAGAGTCACTAGCTGCACACGACTCGAGCCATTGCATTTCTTTAGGTGAATCAAGAAGCGTTGCAACTTGGTTGAGGTAGTTAGAAACTTTTTCTTGTAATTCAGTTGAAGTACTTAAGACCTGCTCTTGCTTCTCAACAAAGCGACCAAACTGCAGAAGGTAATTTCTTCCTCCAGCTTTGAGCCCCCAACCAACACTTGATCTCTTGAAGCCACCAAATGGTTGTCTTTCTACAATCGCTCCAGTGATACCTCTATTCACATAAAGGTTTCCCGCTTCTATCTTGTTGAGCCACAAACTAATTTCATCCACGTTCAGTGAATGAATTCCTGCGGTAAGGCCAAATTCAGTTCCGTTTTGTAATTCAAGGGCCTGCTCTAAAGAGTTTGCTTTCATCAGTCCAAGTACAGGACCAAAGCATTCGGTTAGATGGAAGAAGCTTCCCTTCTTCACACCGATCTTTACCCCTGGTCGCCATAACCTTCCAGAGTCATCTAGTTGCTTAGGTTCTAGTAGCCAGCTCTCGCCAGTCTCTAAGGTGGTCAGCGCTTTTTCTAGTTTTGGGCTTGGGGATTCAATAAGAGGTCCAACGCTTGCATCGCTTTGAGAACCGTAGCCAACCTTCATTGAAGACACTGCATCAATTAGTTGCTTCCGGAACTGCTTATTCTCATAAACAGATCCAACCAAGATGCCTAGGCTAGCTGCCGAACACTTCTGACCAGCATGCCCAAAAGCGCTCTTAGACAGATCAGCTGCTGCCTGGTCTAGGTCTGCAAAAGGTGAGATTATTATGGCATTCTTACCGCTTGTCTCTGCGGCTAGCTGCATTCTAGGTCTGTAGCTCTTGAACAATTGGGCAGTCTCAAAAGCTCCAGTCAAAATAACTGCATCTACTTTGCTATGTCCAACTAGTTGCAAGCCAAGTTCATTATCTGGAACTAGAGCAACTCTCAGAACTTCCTTAGGGATACCTGCTCGCCATAAAACATCAACTATTGCCAATACACAGTTAACTACCTGAGGTGCTGGTTTGATGATCACTGAAGAACCAGCGGCAAGAGCGGCCAGCACTCCACCTGCAGCGATTGCTACTGGGAAATTCCAAGGTGGTGTCACAACCACAAGTTGGTGAGGAATGAACTCCACTCCATCTTTTGTTTCGGTTTTTGTGATTTCATCAATTGAGTGAGCATAGAAATTAGCGAAGTCAATTGCTTCGCTGAGTTCAGCGTCTGCTTCCCCGATGGTTTTGCCACCTTCAGCAATCATTAGCTGAAGAAGTGCGCCTCGTGTCTTTGATAATTCGATGCCGCAGCGAATGAGTAATTCTTTTCTAGCCTGTCTATCTGAACCCCAGCCAGCGGCCGCTTGCTTGGCTTGTGTAACCATCTCTTCAACTTCATAGGTTTCTAGATTGGCGTCAGTTACATATGCAGCATGAGTTTTTAGGTTTCCCTCAATGGATTGTGCACCAGCTAGAACCTGTCTGATCCAATCTCTGTTGTTCTTCAGAGCAGTGTCCGTATCAGGAGCATTTTCAAAAACGATGCTTGGTGTGAAAGATTCACCAAGTCTGTTTTGTTTTCTATTTGGTCCAGAGTTGAGTTCATCGATTCTTGAAAGTGAAAGCTCAAACCTGTTCTTCTCACGTTCGAATACTTCAACATTTTTAGTGATGTCAAATACTCCAGACATGAAGTTCTCTGGTGAACCATTTTCTTCAAGTCTTCTAGTTAGATAAGCAACTGCCACCTGGAATTCACTAGGTCTAACAACCGGTGTGTAAAGCAACAGTGATCCAACGCTCTTTTTTACTTGAGAGCTCAAGTGTTGAGCCATGCCCTGAAGCATTTCAAATTCAACTCGGTCAGATACACCGATGCTTTCAGCCAAGATGTGTCCATAAGCCAAATCAAATAAGTTATGCCCAGCAATACCAATTCTTAGACTCTTGATGCGTTCAGGGTGAATTGAGTATTCGATTAGTCTTTTGTAATTCGCATCGCTATCAGCTTTGGTTCCATAGGTTGCAAGATTCCAACCATGCCACTCGGCATCAACTAGTTCCATCGCAAGGTTTGCACCCTTAACAATTCGAACTTTGATTCCTGCGCCGCCTTCCATGGTGCGCAGCTGAGCAAACTCAGTTAACTCTTTTAGAGCTTCATATGAATCAGGCAGATATGCCTGCAGAACAATTCCTGCTTCAAGGTTTTTGAGCTCTGGTTTTGAAAGAAGTTTTTTGAAGACAAGAATTGTTAGTCCTAGATCTCTGTACTCTTCCATATCCAGGTTTATAAACTTTTGTGTTTTACTTCTCGCAGCATACTCATAAATAGGTGTGAGCTTATCCACCATTCTTGAAACCGTTGCTTCAAAGCCCCACATAGACAATTGGCTTGCCACTGCCGAAAGTTTGATTGACACATAATCAACGTCAGGTCTTTTCAGAAGATTAAATGTTTCATTGAATCTGTGATTCGCTTCTTCTTCACCCAAAACAGCTTCACCCAAAAGATTTAGGTTAAGTTTCACTCCACCCGATCTTGCTTTAGAAATGTGCTTGGCAAGTTTCTTGGGTCTTGCATCTGCGACCAAGTGTCCTACAAGTTTTCTAAGCACTGCCTTAGCAACAGGAATTACAACAAAAGAGAAAGGTTTAGCAAATATCCCTCCGACACGAATGGCCAGTCTGTCAATTGCTCCAAGGCTCTTCGGGAGATTTTTAGAGAGCTTGGTTAGTTCATGAGCGGAAACTTTTCTATCGCTTGGTCGAATAACCCGGTCAACAAACTTTAGTGTCCAGTCCAAACCCTTAGGGTCTTTAAGGGTCTTGGCTAAGCGCTTTTCAGCTGGAGATCTTGAACCTTTACGCTTGGACTCTTGAAGCCATTGGCTAACGAGTGAAATAGCCTTTTGGGCCACCTCTTCACGTTCACTTCTCAACATTGAGATACTCCGCTTTCAGACAGCCATGACTTTCTTGAGTCTTGGTTTTTCGTTCTATTTAATCATGGCAGAGTAACCCGGTTAGGGTGGCTAGTTGTTAGGGGTTAGCCATTCCGACTGAGCTGGTTCCTTGCCTTTTGGCAGGGTAGCGGCCTTGTTCCAAGCATTGATCCATTCAGGTAGCACTGGCACTGAAGCGTTCCAACCACCGGCAAGCTCATTGATTTCAGCTGGTGATGGTGTGCCCTTAGGGTCTTTGAGGAACCTAAGCTTCACAACAGCTTCAGCGTAGATTTCACCCTTGACCACAAAGCGCTGGCCAACAAAGAATGCTTGCTCATCCCAGCCAAGGATCTTGGTTTCAATGTTGAACTTGAGCCAAGGCGTGAGTGACTTTCTAAATGTGATGGTTTCTTGAACAACAACAGGATGAACTTTGTGACCTTTTAGTTTTTGCCAAGTGCCAGCTCTTTTCATTAGGTCATAGCGAGCTAGATCTAAAAGAGTTAGATAGATTCCATTGTTCATGTGGAGAAAGATATCGATATCTGTCGGCCACACTCTGAATGTTCTAGTGCTAACGTCGCCTGGAACTAACTTGCTACGAAAACGCCAACTTAAATGCGCCCATACAAGGCGGAACCAAAGTCTCACTTAGTAAAGATTCTTACCAGATTGAAACACGTTGAGCTGGTTCAAGCCACATTTCATCTTTCTCGGTGACATCAAATGCCTCATAGAAAGAATCGAAGTTTCTTGCAACCTGGTTACAACGGAACTCGCTTGGTGAGTGTGGGTCGGTAGCTAGTCTCTGAATAGCGATCGCTTCTCTTGACTTACCTCTCCAGATCAATCCCCATGACATGAAGAATCTCTGTGCACCAGTTAGTCCATCGATTACTGGAGGCTCTTCGCCCTTCAAGCTCATTAGGTATGCCTTGTAAGCAATTGTGATTCCACCAAGGTCACCGATGTTCTCACCAATAGTTAGAGCACCATTAACTTTGTATTCTTCACTCAAGCCTTCAGGTGTGAGTACGTCATACTGGTCAATCAGTTTCTTAGTTAGTTCTTCAAAAGCAGCACGGTCTTCATCGGTCCACCAAGATACAAGTGCACCGTCTCCGTCATACTTTGAACCCTGGTCATCGAATCCGTGACCAATCTCGTGACCGATAACGCCACCGATTCCACCGAAGTTAACTGCGTCATCTGCATCCAAGCTAAAGAATGGTGCCTGCAGAATTGCAGCAGGGAAAACAATCTCGTTGAAACCAGGGTTGTAATAAGCGTTAACTGTCTGAGGAGTCATGTGCCACTCTTCACGATCTAGTGGAGCACCAATCTTCGCTGCCTCTTTAGCTAGCTGCCATGCGGCGGCACGGTTTACGTTGCCGACCAGATCATTGCGATCGATTACTAGTGCTGAGTAATCTTTCCACTTGCTTGGGTAACCAATCTTTGGGTTGAACTTAGAGAGCTTAATCAAAGCCTTCTTCTTAGTCTCTTCAGTCATCCAAGTTAGGTTGGTGATGCTCTCACGGTAAGCCTCAATCAACCAATGAACAAGTTCATCCATACGCTCTTTGGCCTGTGGAGGGAAGTGCTTGGCTACATAGATCTCACCAACAGCTTCACCTAGTGCGCCTTCAACAATCTGAACTCCGCGCTTCCATCGTGCACGCATCTCAGGCTGACCGGTTAGAGTCTTGCCATAGAAATCAAACCGAGAGTTTACAAATGCATCGCTTAGGTAAGGAGCGGTTGAGTTAATAACTTGCCACTGCAACCAAAGCTTTAGTGCAGCTAGGTTCTCTTCGTTGTATACAGAGTGGATTCCCTCAAAGAACGAAGGAGTCATTACAACGCTTTCAAAAAGAATCTTTGAATCTAACTGCATTCCCTTTAGGTAAGCATCCCAATCAAAAGTCGGAGTCATCTTCTTTAGGTGCTCAAAAGTAATTAGGTTGTATGTCTTTTCAGCATCACGAGTTTCAACAACATTCCAGTGCAACTTAGAAAGTTCTGTTTCAAAGTTCATGATGGTGTGAGCATCTTTTTCTGCTTGCTCTGCTGACCAACCTGCGTGCTGCAACATGGTTGAGATGTATGGAACATATGCATCTCTATATGCAGCGTATTTTTCATCGTGGTAGTAAGACTCATCAGGTAGACCTAGACCGCCCTGATACATGTTCACAAGGTAACGCTCTGGGTTACCTGGATCGTTGTTGACATACATTCCAAAGATTCCACCAACAACACCGCGCTCTAGTTCACCCAGTAGGTGAGTAATTCCAGCAAAGTCAACAGCTTGGATGCGAGCGAGGTCAGCAGCTATAGGTGCAGCACCTAGTTCATTAGCTCTGGCCTCATCAAGGAAAGATGCATACATGTCACCAATCTGCTGGCTAACGCCTGGCTTTGAGTTGGCTTGAGCTTCCTCAAGGATTGCCTTAACAGCATCCTCTGAGTCATCACGTAGCTTATAGAAGGAGCCGTGTACCGCTTGATCGGCTGGGATTTCCTCATTTTTTAGCCAATCACCGTTGGTGTGGCGGAAAAGGTCGTCTTGTGGGCGGACACTGTGGTCAAAGCCCTTTTTATTGATTCCTTGAATATCAGTCATGTCTGTAATTCTAGGGCTGTTGAGTGACACCCTATATCCCTAAACTTAGGAGAGTGGAATTACAAAAAATCATCCTTTACTACGGCTTCACTCCGATCTCTGACCCGGAGGCCGTAAAGCTATGGCAGCAGAACCTCTGTGAAAGCCTAGGACTAAAGGGAAGAATCCTGATTTCCAAGCATGGAATCAATGGAACCTTGGGTGGGGACATGTCAGCCCTAAAGAAGTATGTAAAAACCACCAAACAGTACACAGGTTTCAGAAAAATCGACTTTAAATGGTCAATGGGTACAGGTAACGACTTCCCTCGCCTAAGAGTACGAGTTCGTAATGAGCTAGTGGCCTTTGATGCCCCAGATGCCATCACAGTGACTGAAAAAGGCATAGTAAATGGCGGCAAGCACCTAAAGCCAGCTGCTGTAGACAAGCTAGTGGCCGAAAGAGGCGATGAAGTCGTCTTTTTTGATGGCAGAAACGCTTTTGAAGCAGCTATTGGTCGATTCAAGAATGCTGTTATCCCTGATGTTCAGACCACCCATGACTTTGTGGCTGAAATTCAGAGTGGTAAGTATGACGATATAAAGGACAGACCGGTAGTTACTTACTGCACTGGTGGAGTCCGCTGTGAGATTCTCAGTGCAATCATGATTGATAACGGCTTCAAAGAGGTCTATCAGATTGACGGTGGAATCGTTCGCTACGGTGAAAGCCAGGGAGATAAGTCTCTGTGGGAAGGTTCCCTGTACGTCTTCGATGATCGACTAAACATTGATTTCACACCAGATGCAAAAACTATTGGTAAATGTGAGAAATGTGAAACACCAACAAGCAAGTTCAGAAACTGCACCTCTTTAGGTTGTCGTGATTTGATTCTGCTCTGTGATAGCTGTGCTGATGTTCCTGAGAACCTTGGCTGTAGCCCTACACACACTAGAGGTAAACGCAGATCTCAGGTTGGCTAACCTTTTGGTTGGCTTAGTCAACTAATGCTCGAGGTCGCCTTAAACTTGTCATACAGCGAGTAAGGAAAAGTTTTGGGATTTGTAGAGAACTTTGAACGTCGCCTTGAAAGATTTGTTAATGGTGCTTTCTCTAAAGCATTTAAATCACAATTGCAGCCAGTAGAGATAAGTGCAGCTATCAAGGCCAAGATGGATGTTAGTGCTGCTGTCATAGGCAAAGACCGCATCCTCGCTCCTAATGAGTTCAGAGTCTCCCTTTCCCAACCTGATCTACTAAGACTCAACTCTCTTGGTGACAATCTGGTTGAAGAGATAACCAAGCAAGTTAATACCCACGTCAAGAAGCAGCGCTACCAGCTCACAGATACTTTGAATATTTCTCTTTCGTCTTCGTCAACTCTGGCCATTGGACAAATCCAAGTTGCTGCTAGTGGAAGCAAAGCAGCTCAGGTTGCCAATGTCTCTTGGGTTCCAGCGCTTGATATTGCTGGTAAGAGATATCTATTGGCTAAAGAGAAGACCACCGTTGGTAGAGATGCAGTTGCGGATATCCAGGTTAATGACGCAGGTCTATCAAGAACTCACTTTGCGATCAACTGGGATGGCTCTAATGCAAGTGTTGAGGACTTAGGTTCAACTAATGGAACCACTGTTGCCGGTAGAGAAGTGAAACTCCAAGCAATAGCAGCCGACACTGTTATCAACGCTGGTCGAACTGAATTTGTTTTTCGCGTGGTGGCTAAGAACCAGGGCGGTGAGTAATTGAGTGAATTAGCTTTGTTTATTGTTAGAGCAGGATTTCTTATTGTGCTCTGGTTATTTGTGTTGAGCATCATTTCGATTATTAGAGCTGATCTTTTTAGTGAAAGAGTTTTATCCAAAGTAGTGGAGAAGAATCTGCCAACTTCAGTTTCTTCACCAACTACAGGACTTACCAATGTTGGTAACTTCTCCCCTGCGCCAGGATCAGCAACTATCGTCTCTGCCATCAGTGAAACCCCAGCAACACTGGTTGTTATAGATGGGCCCTTGCAGGGATTAGAAATGGTATTGGATAGAAAAGAAATACGAATAGGTCGAGCACCAAATAATGAATTCGTTATTGAAGATGATTATGCATCATCACAACATGCAAGACTGCAGCGAAACGATGAGGGCTGGTTATTGCAGGATTTGAATTCCACCAACGGAACATATGTTGATGGTGCTCGTATCGGTGCACCTGTACTAATCAAGCAAGAGATGCAGATAAGAATCGGCAAAACAATCTTTGAGCTAAGAGGCTAGTGATGGCCATCAGAGTTGTTAGTTCATCACAGAGCGACAAGGGAAAAGTTCGCACCAGCAACCAAGACAGTGGTTATGCAGGTGTAAACCTCTATGTTGTAGCTGATGGGATGGGTGGTCACGCAGGTGGAGATATTGCTTCTGCCCTTGCCACCCAGCACGTGGCAAAAATTGATGACGTCTATGAAGATAGCGATCAGGCTATGGCCTCTTTGCTTGATGCCATGCGTGAAGCTAACCAGACTCTTTCAGACACAGTAGATAAATTCGGCTATCTAGCTGGCATGGGAACCACCATGGACGCGGTTATCTTCACTGGAGATATTGCAAACATCGCTCATATCGGGGACTCCAGGGTTTACCTAATGCGTGATTCACAGATGCAGCAGATCACTAAAGATCACACCTGGGTGCAACAACTAGTTGATTCAGGAAGACTTACCGAAGACGAAGCTTTAGTTCACCCAAGAAGAAATGTGATTCTTCGTGTGCTGGGTGACACCTCAGAAGAACCTGAGTTTGATATTCATCAGTTAGAAGTAAGACCTGGCGACAGATTGCTTTTATGTTCAGATGGTTTGTGTGGAGTTGTGCCAACAGCACTAATTGAAGAAAACATGCGGGTAGCTAACCTAGATGAAGCTATCGAGTTACTTATTGATGAAGCCAAAGAGTATGGGGCACCTGACAATGTCACGGTATTGCTTCTAGAGATTCGCGATGAAGCAGAGGTTGGCGATTTCCAGCAACCTATTACTTGGTTGGGTTCTGCTGCCAATGAAGTGGTTATCAAACAAAACAGTGCTGGCAGAATTCTTGAAATGTTCAGTCCTAAAGCTTGGGTCGAAGCATTTAGAGACATCGGTAGGAAAGAAACTTTCTACTCAGTAAAAGATCCTGCTCTTGAGAAAGCTATCGGTGAGTTCGATGGCAAAGTTCGTTCATGGCGGCTAAGAGGTATCGCTTTCTTCCTGGTTCTAGCACTAATCTCCGGTGGAACACTCTTTGGTGTTTACTCATACATTCAAACTCGCTACTACCTAGGAGTTGAAAACGGCAACGTTGCTATCTATCAAGGAATAAAAGAAAGCTTTGGTGGCATTGGTTTCTCTAAGTTATACAAAGAGTCAGAAATTAGAGTTACTGATTTACCTGAGTTCCAGCAGGAGCTAATTCTGAAGAGCATCTCTGCAGATAGCCTTGCTGATGCTGAGATCAAGTTAGAGCAAATTCTTGAAAGCTCTAAAGATGGCTAAAGCGGGTTTTCTTTTTAAGGTGATGCCTAAAAAGCGCAACATCGAGCTACTTATGCTCCTGTTTGCTTTTGGGCTTTTCGCATTTGAAATTGCTCAAGTTCAATTAGCAACTATTCAGATTCTTAGACCTGATGGTTGGTTCATCTGGTCCCTACCTGTTGTTGCAGGGCTTGCCTTTCACCTTGTCTTGAGATTTAGAGCAAGTGATGCTGATCCAATCCTGTTGCCAATAGGTTTCTTACTTAACTCTCTTGGCATTGTGATGATTTACCGATTAGATCTTGCTAAGTCACTTACTGATGCTGATAGAACAATCGGTGAGCGACAGGTTATCTGGACTGTAATTGCGATGCTTCTAGCAGCAGCTGTCTTGTGGTTAGTGAAATCTCACCTGTCATTTAGAAAATACATTTACTCCGCGATGGCTTTAGGTGTCTTGCTTCTGGTGATGCCGCTTATTCCTGGCATCGGTGTTTCAACCAGTGGAGCTTTTCTTTCTGTGCGTTTAGGTCCAATCAGTTTCCAGCCTGGTGAGTTAGCAAAGATTGCTTTGATCATCTTCTTCGCTGGCTACCTAACATCAAGAAGAGAAGCACTCGCTGTTGTTGGTCGTAAAGTTCTTGGCATACGTATTCCCCCAGCCAGAGAACTTGGACCAATAGTTTTCATTTGGCTTGCGAGCCTAGGTGTTCTTGTTTTGCAAAGAGATCTTGGAACATCGCTTTTGTATTTCGGTCTGTTCTTGGTTTTGCTTTATGTTGCAACAGGAAGAGTCTTCTACGTTCTAGTTGGCCTGGTTATGTTCGTAGCTGGTGCATTGATTGCATCAAGGTTAATGTCTTACGTTGGTGGGCGAGTTAATGCTTGGCTTGACCCATTGAGTGAGAGTAACTATGACGCTATCGGTGGTTCATACCAATTGGTTCAGTCGATGTTTGGTTTGGCTCAGGGTGGAATATTTGGAACAGGTTTAGGCGGCGGACTTCCTTCAATAGTTCCTCTTGCAGAGAGTGACTTTATTATTTCTGCCATTGGTGAAGAACTAGGTTTAGCTGGATTGTTTGCAGTGCTTTCGCTATACATGATCCTTGTTGCTAGAGCACTAAGAATTGCTAACACTCATGCTGATGATTTCAGTAAATTACTTGCAGTTGGTTTAGGTTTTGTTATTGCCCTGCAGTGTTTCATTGTTATTGGTGGAGTGCTCAGAGTGGTTCCACTAACCGGTCTTACTACTCCTCTTCTTGCTGCCGGTGGTTCATCCCTGGTTGCTAACTGGATCATCATCGCTTTGTTGCTGCGACTTTCAGACACTTTGCCTAAGCCTGGGACGGTGGGCGAATGACCCCCGAGATCAAACGTGTCGCCAACTTTATTCTGTTGATGTTCCTGTCCTTGTTTGTTGCAGCTAGTGCCATGCAGGTGGTTAACGCTGATTCTTTGATGAATGATTCACGTAACCAAAGAGCGGTGTATGACGGTTACAAAACTCAGCGTGGAGCAATCCTGGTTAACAACAAACCAATAGCAGAATCAGTAAAAACCTCTGATGCTTACCGTTACCTTCGCAAATACACCGGTGATCAATACAGTGCTATAACTGGTTATTACTCCCTCTTCCAAGGAAGAACTGGTTTAGAGAACATCCTAGATAGTTCACTCAGGGGAGATAACTCTGCCGCATTCTTTGAACAACTAAACGCTCTACTTTCAGGTAACCCTGTATCAGGAGCTTCAGTTGAACTAACTATTGATGAAGATGTTCAACTAGCAGCATGGAATGCCTTAGGAGATATGAAAGGTGCAGTTGTTGCTATCGAACCAGCTACTGGTCGAATCTTGGCTCTTGTTTCTAAGTCTGGTTATGATGCCAATCTTTTATCAACACACAACACCGCAGATGCTGCAGCTAACTATAAGAAACTACTCACCAACAAAAATGCTCCGCTAATCAATAGAGCTATTGGTGGAGATCTATATGCACCTGGGTCGGTATTCAAGCTAATTGTTGCTGCAGCTGCATTTGAATCAGGTGACTACACACCGCAAAGCAAACTACCTAACCCAAAGAGCTTTATTCTGCCTGGCACCACAACAGCTATTACTAACTCTGGTGAAGGTAGATGTGGTGGAGCCACCACTGTATCTATTGCAACTGCGCTGAAGCTTTCCTGCAATATTCCTTTCGCTCAGTTAGGTATTGACCTTGGCCAAGATGCAATAGCAAGACAAGCTAGAGCATTTGGTTTTGGTGAAGCATTCTCTATTCCTCTGAAATCAACTGCCAGTACATACCCTGACAACTTAGACGAAGCACAGACTGCTCTTACGGCTTTTGGTCAGTTCGATGTTCGAGTAACACCTTTGCAGATGGCTTTAGTTTCTGCAGCTATTGCCAACTCAGGGGTAGGCATGAAGCCTTACCTTGTTGATCAGATATTTACTTCGAACCTAACTCTTTTGGAAGAAGGCAAACCAGCTGAACTTCCTCGTTCAATCACAACAAGCTCTGCTGAACGTCTGAAGACAATGATGATTGCAGCTGTTTCTTCAGGAGTCAGTTCTAACGCAAGGATTCCTGGAGTGAAGGTCGCTGGTAAGACTGGCACAGCTGAAAATGGAGTTAATGATCCATACACTCTTTGGTTCAGCGGTTTTGCTCCAGCTGATAACCCTCAGGTTGCAGTTGCCGTAGTTGTTGAAGATGGTGGCGGCAAGGGTCAGTCAGGTAGAGGTAACACTCTTGCTGCACCTATTGCCAAGAAGGTAATGGAGGCGGTGTTAAACAAATGAAACCAGAAGAAGGAAAACTTTACGGGAATAGATACCGACTAATCAAGAAGATTGCTACCGGTGGTATGGGTGAAGTTTGGCAAGCACAGGATGAAACTATTCTGCGTTTAGTTGCCATCAAGATTTTGAAACAGCAATACATGGGTGATCCAGATTTCGTTGACCGCTTTAGAACTGAAGCTAAGCATGCAGCGATGATCAACCATGACGGTATTGCGAACGTTTATGACTACGGTGAAGATGAAGGTAGTGCATTCCTAGTAATGGAACTAGTTCCAGGTGAAGCACTTTCTTCAATTCTTGAAAGAGAAAAAACTCTTCCTGCTAAACAAGTAATTTCCATCATCGCTCAAACTGCTCTTGCTCTTGACGCTGCACACCGTGAAGGTTTAGTGCACAGAGATGTGAAGCCAGGGAACCTTTTGATCACTCCTGATGGTCAAGTTAAGATAACTGACTTTGGTATCGCTAGGGTTGCTAATCAAGTGTCTCTAACTCAGACCGGTCAGGTTATGGGCACAGTGCAGTACCTAGCACCTGAGCAAGCTACCGGTAAAGCCGCAACTGCAGCAGGAGATATCTACTCATTAGGAATTGTTGCCTACGAAGCTCTTGCTGGTCGAAGACCATTCAAGGGCGATACTCAAATGGCTATCGCTATGGCACAGATCAACGATGTGCCACCTGCCTTACCAGAAGGAATAGATCCAAAGCTTGTGCGATTGGTCATGGACTGCCTTGCAAAAAAACCAGATCAAAGACCTCGTTCCGCTCTTGAACTAGCCGCAAGAGCTGAAGCACTACTTGCTGACACTCCTGCCCATGTTGCAATCAACACAGTTATCCCAACAGGAGTTGAACCAGTTAGTGATGACACAACAGTTATAAACACTGATACCAAACCAACCGCAACTGTTCCAGCTATTTGGCCTTGGGTGGCTCTAATTCTTATATTGCTAAGCACCATCACAGTGATCGTATGGGTGGGTCTTGTCTCACCTAGAACACCTATTGACCCAACACCAACACCCACCCCAACACAAACGGAGACTCCTACTCCTACACCAACACCTACGCCAACTGAAACTGTTGACACTGTTGTTGTGTTACTAAGTGATTACCAGGACTTAGATGTGTCCCTTGTGGTTCCTAGACTCAGTGATCTTGGTTTGATTGTTGAGCCTATTGCTGGAACCACTGTTCCTGCAGATGACCCTCGTATTTCTCAGGTTTACGATATTTCCCCATTGGGGACATTAGAGGTTGGTAGCAGCATCTCTGTGTATTACTACCAACAAGAAGTTGATCCAAACACGTTAGGCAACTAGCAGGGAAGTCTAAGTTTCCAGAACTAAAAGCAAAGATAAACTTGAAACGTTGCCAAAGACAGATAGGAGCGGTGAGTGAGCGAGAATAAGCGAATCATCGCAGGCCGATATGAGCTCGGGGAGCTTATTGGTCGTGGTGGCATGGCTGAGGTTCACTCAGGTGTTGATACTCGTTTGGGTAGAACTGTAGCAATCAAGCTCCTCAAAGCAGATCTAGCTGCTGACTCAAGTTTTGAAATCCGCTTCCGCCAAGAAGCCCAGGCTTCAGCCCGTATGGCTCATCCAACAATCGTTAGAGTTTATGACGCAGGGGATGAAGTTACCTTGGATGAATATGGCACTGAGCGTCACCTGCCATACATCATCATGGAGCTTGTCACAGGAGATGTTCTTCGAGACATCCTGCGACAGAGAAGACTTACCCAACAGGAAGCAATCTTTTACGCAACAGGCATTCTTACAGCTCTAGAGTTCTCACATGCTGCCGGAGTAATCCACCGAGACATTAAACCTGCAAACGTAATGATTACTCAATCAAATGCAGTCAAGGTGATGGACTTTGGTATCGCCAGAGCAGTCAGTGATTCTTCAGCAACCCTTGCCCACACCAATGGAATTGTTGGAACAGCTCAATACTTCTCCCCTGAACAAGCCAAGGGTGAAACAGTTGATTCAAGAACAGATCTTTATTCAACCGGTGTCCTGCTTTATGAGATGCTAACTGGCAAACCTCCTTTCACTGGAGAGACCGCTGTCTCAGTTGCGTACCAACATGTAAGTGAAAATGCTCCTGCACCATCAAGTATTAATCCGGCAATCTCCCAAGCAATCGATTCGGTTGTGATGAAAGCTCTAGCTAAAGATAAGAATGCAAGATTCCAGAACGCCAGTGAATTTAGAGCAGCTCTAACAGCAGCAGTTGGTGGTCAATCAGTTTCATTCTTTGAAGACAACGCTCAGCCACCAACAGCTGAGATGCAGCCAATAGTTGAAACACCTGTTGAACCTATTCCTGCAAGTGATCCGTTTGCTGAACTGCTTGCTTCTTCTAATGAAGAAGCCACCAACCCAGTCACAAAGGTTGAAGTAACTGCCGATGCAGAACCAACCCAGGTTCTTGAGAATGGTTTCTCTCTTTTAGGTTTTGAAACCGATGAAGCTCAAGAAGCTGAACAGACTCAAGTTTTGACTAAGCCTAAGGAAGAAAAACCTTCTGGTGGCTTGATCTGGGGTGTGGGAAGTGGTCTTACTGTATTTATTGTCGGTCTAGTTATTTGGCTAGTTGCTGGTGGCGCTTCGCTGATTTCCTTCGGTGGAAATGTTGGCAACAAGATCGTTGTATCCAATGTGGTTGGCAAGACCTACGAAGAAGCTTTCTCAACCTTGACCGGTCAAGACCTATTGGTAGCTAAGCAATTGCAGGTAAGTAGTACTGTGCCTGCAGGTGTCGTTATCTCAACAGATCCTCCTGCTGGGCAAGAAGTCGGCGAGAAAACAACAATCAGTGTTCTTGTGTCAACTGGTCAAGAGTTATCGCTAATGCCAGATCTTGCAGGGCTCACTGAACAAGATGCCATACTCGCAATCACGAATGCCAAGTTAGTTCTAGGAACTATTACTCAGAGTGATTCACCAACTATTGCAAAGAACCTGGTTATCTCAAGTGAACCAGCAGCGAACCAGCAGATTACCGCTGGCACAGTTGTGAACCTAGTTCTTTCAACTGGAAGTGTTCTGGTGCCTAACATCGTGAATCTAGAAATTAGCGATGCTAGATCACAACTAACGTCACCGGCGGTTGGTTACATTGTTGAAACTCAAGTCGATCCAACTTGTACAGGCACCGCAGGCACAGCTGTTATTGCTCAATCTATTCCAGCTGGAATCCAGCCTCAGAAACAAACAATTGTGCTGACGCTTGAGTGTTTAGTTAACTAAAGATTTACTAGCGGACTAAGTGTTTTAGCCTTAGCTGCTGCACCCTTTAATCCAATTGACTCTAACCAGTTACCGAGCATCTGATAGCCGCCTTGAGTTAGAACTGATTCAGGGTGGAACTGCACTCCATAGATTGGAAGTGTCTTATGTTGCAATCCCATGATCACTCCCCCGGCAGTTTTGCTTGTCACCACCAGATCTTCTGGAACAGTGTTAGCAACAACAGCTAGTGAGTGATATCTAGTTGCGGTGAAAGGTTCGGGGACATCTTTATAAACAAGGCTGTTGTCATGAAAAACCTGACTGGTCTTACCGTGCATGAGTTCCTCAGCGCTAGTCACGGTCGCTCCCATAGCTTCTGCTATAGCCTGGTGCCCTAAACAAACACCGAAGATTGGTTGGCCTGATTTGAGAGCCAGCTTCACTGTTGGAACGCTCATACCAGCATCGCCTGGTGTGCCAGGTCCCGGGGATATCAGAACGGCATCATATTTAGCCAATAATTCAGGCAGTTGAGCCTCAGTGACTACATCATTACGCAGCACCTCGGTTTGAGCCCCCAACTGCTGGAGATAGCCGTTGAGGGTATAGACAAAGGAGTCGTAGTTATCTAAAACCAGTATCTTGACCATAAGGATTCAAGACTAACTTGCTTCGGCCTTGCTCGTATTAGAATTGGGTAATGTCTGAAAACGAAAAGAAAACACCTAAGCTTCGTAAGCGTCCAGCCAAGCCTGAGACCCCTGATTCCGTTAAGGTAAAGAAAACCACTGAGGGTAACCCTGCTTGGTTCCTACCTGTGACACTAACTTTTCTAATTGTTGGTCTGATCTGGATTATGGTTTACTACATCAGCCAGACGCTATACCCACTAGGTTCAGGAACACCTATCAACCTGGGTGCAGGAAACATCATCGTAGGCTTTGGTCTGATGATGGTTGGTTTCGGTTTACTAACCCGCTGGAAGTAATTAGTTATTTAAAACATTTATAGGTGCGTTACCTATAATCCAAATAGCCACCAAGGCTATTCCTATTCCGACTAAACCGAGTAATTGAAGATTCTTCTTTGCGCTATCTCGGGTTGAAATTAATAGATAGCCAACAGCTGCTCCAACAATTAATCCGCCTACGTGAGCTTCCCAAGCTATGCCTGGGAAGAAACCAACAATCAAGTTGATTCCGATGATGACATACATCTGACCGGCATTTAGTTTCATCTTCACTAAGAAAATTAAGTAAGCACCCATTAAACCAAATACTGCCCCGCTTGCTCCGACAACATAGCCAACCGAGGTGGAAAGAAGTAAGTAGCCCAAACCTCCACCAAACATGGAGAAGAAGTAAAGGGTGATAAATCTCCACTTACCGATCAGTGGTTCCAAAAGTGTGCCAAGCACAAACAGTGAATACATGTTGAACAGGATGTGGGTTATCTGGTTTTCCGAGTGTGCGAAGCCTGATGTGAAAACTCTTTGCCAACTTCCCCACTCTGTATTGCTGCCCACATTGGCGTAGTAAAGCGAATAAATAAGACCAGGAAATAAGAATTGGCAAATATATACAAAAACATTGATGCCGATAAGTGTGAAGGTTACTGGCGCTGCACTAAAGATATTCTTTTGAAAAGTGGCCTTATGAATCTTCACTCGATCTTTTGAATCTTCTGGGCAGAGGAACCCTACTGCTCCTGGTGTTGAACAATCAACACAAATGTATCTGTCACAACGCTGACAAGACACCCCGGTCTCTCGATCGGGGTGTCTGTAACAGGTAGTTGTTAAATCGGTCACTAGACCTAAACTGTCTCGATAGAAATAGATTCGATTACGACATCGTTCTTTGGCTTGTCCTGAGCACCTGTTTCAACTGCCGCAATCTTTTCGACAACAGCTCTTGAATCTTCATCGGCTACCTCACCGAAAACGGTGTGCTTGCCATAAAGCCAAGTTGTCGGAGCAACGGTGATAAAGAACTGTGAACCATTGGTGCCTGGTCCCGCGTTAGCCATAGCTAGCTTGTAAGGCTCGTTGAAGTTCTGCTCGCTGATCTCATCATTGAAGTTGTAGCCTGGGCCACCCATTCCTGTTCCGGTTGGGTCACCACCTTGGATCATGAAGCCAGGGATAATGCGGTGGAAGATAACGCCGTTGTACAAGGGGGTATTGGTGTTCTTAGCTCCGGTACGAGGGTGGGTCCACTCTTTGCTGCCATCAGATAGGCCAACGAAGTTGGCTACTGTGACAGGTGCGTCTAGGCCGAAAAGGTTGACCTTAATGGCTCCGTGGTTGGTGTTTAGGGTTGCGATATGGGTAGTTGTAGTCATGTCTCTATTGTCGCACGAGTCTAATTGCTTGCGAGAACGTGAATATGGCCATCAATGTCGGTGGTAGACCATAGAATATTTAAGATGTTTCCAATCGGGGATATTGACACCTCTAAGTTACGGGGCGGCATTTGAACACTGAGATTTTGTTGGCACGCGGTGAGACTGTTACTTCATTCGAATTGCCTCAAGAAGCCCGACTTCGAGTGAATTGGCCCGATTCTAAGAGCTTGAGAATCACCGTTCCGGCAGGCCTAGATTCAGCTGATTTCAAACAACATTTTGAGGATATCCTTCACCCAGATCTACTAAACCACCTCACCCAAGCTTGGCCAGACGCCTCAGATCTAGACACAGAGGGTAAAACACTCCCGATTAAAGCTTGGGATGATATCCAGATTGAGTTAGTGGCTCACAAAGAGCCTAAATCTAAGCCTGAAATAGACCTGGATAGACCCCGCATCACCATTCAGATGGGGCAGCGGGTAGATGAATTCAGTGAAAATTGTCAAAAGCACCTGAAACCGGAGCTTTTCGAGCACGTGATTAGACTCTGGTCCGACCCGGACTATTGCCGTACCGTGCTACCTGTAGGCAGAAACCTGCTTATCCGCGGTTGCGCTTAGGTTTTGCTGGCCAACCCAAGGCTCCAACAGCCTTAAGTAGTTCTTCTGGGGAAACCTTTAGTTCCTGACACAGTCTCCCGACTGTTCCTGACGGGATCTCCCGTTCTAAGTGAAAATATCTGCTTAGGCTGGATTTCTGCATTCCTGTAGCTATAGCGAACTGGTTGAGTGACTTGTATCCTCTTGCCTCATACTTCGACACGAACCATTTCCAAGCGGATTCAATGTTTTCTGCTGTCTGCTTTTGTACCATTTAGTGTTAGTTACCTGCTCCTTGAAGCCCCATGCACTTGCATCCAATAAACACTTTATACTCATAATCGGGAACATGTTGAAACTCTCCGCAGATTTGCAGACTAAATATTAAATACTTGGCCATGTCCATCAAATTCGTAGATGCGGATGTAATCGACCAGAAGTGTGTTCGTTTCAGGCAAGTTTGGATCCAAAGGTCCACCGAGGTTTCCTCCCACAGCCATGTTTAACAGTAGGTAAAAGGGGTGCTCATAGACCCATTCATTTGGTGCGACGCTATCAGGTGTAGCACTGAAGTACATTTTGTCGTCTACAAACCATGAAATTTCACCGGGTTTCCAAGTGATAGAAAACTCGTGCCATTGACCAGCAAGGCTTTCATCGAATACCAGCTTGCCGCCACAGCCGTTATCCCCGAAATAGCCAGGGCCATGCAGGGTGCCAAGTGCCTCAAGTGGGGCTTTGCCAACCCACTCCATAATGTCTATCTCACCTGCTAGTGGCCAGCCTTGGCTGTCCATAGAGTCTCCCAACATCCAAAATGCAGGCCATAGCCCCACCCCGGCTGGAACCATAGCTCTAATTGCTATGCGGCCATACTGAACATGCAGTTTGTTCTTGGTGACCAAACGAGCACTAGTCCACTGAACAGGACCGTAATAAGCCTCACCAGCTGAATTGTCTGTGACTTTGTTTGCCTCAAGCTCAAGGTGCCCTTCTGAGTTCACAAAGGCGTTCTGGTCTGTGTAGACCTGAAGCTCATTATTACCCCAGCCAGGTATGCCGTGAGATGTGCCATCACCTAGATCTCTGCCCCATATTTCTGGGTTTGGAGCTGATCCAGCCCCTGAATTGAACTCTTCGGACCACAGTAATCTGTTTTCTGGCATGGTTTCTCTCTTGGGGATAAATGGATTGATTCACAGTTTAACGCAAGCCCATTGTTATCTTGAATCCCCTAGGCTAGAAATGTATAGAGATTTAGTTGTCCAAAGATTAGGCAGAAATGTCAGATACCCAGAAACAAGGACATTAACTAGATACAAAGAAACTTTTAGGAGATAAAAATGAAGATTTCTAAGATGGCGATTGCCGCTCTGTTTGCTGCAGGTCTAATTGCAGCGCCAGTGTCCGTAGGTATGGCTGATGAGCGTGAAAAAGATGATCTAATGATTATCGGCTGCTTGCATGAATACTCAGAAGAAACTGGGTATGACTGTATTGAAACCAGTAAGCCAGAGTTCGCACCAGAATGCAAAGAGGGATACAAGGCAATTGAGCTCGAAGACGGAACCGTTACTTGCGAAGTTGAGGCTGTACCTTTCAGCGTAGACGACATCAAACCAATTGACTCTTGTTGGACAACTGAAGATGGCACCAACGTCTGTGCTAGAGGAGCTATTGCTCCGATGCCTGCAACTAGTGAAGAAACACCTGGGACTTGCTCTGTTATCACAGACGACCAGGGTGTTGAGTCAGAAGTTTGCCCAGACATGGTTCCTTTCGGAACAACAGCAGAAGAAGATGAGGGTGTCGGCTATGTCGATGACACTCCAATTGACGACACCTTGATGCTACAGAGTGGTGAAGCTAAGTCACTAGCAACACCTGCAGATCCAACTGTTTCAAATTCAGTTGCCATCTTTGGTGTTCTAGCCGGTGTTCTATGGGCTCTAGTAATCGTTATGAACAAGCGCAAAGAAGCCAAGTAACAACTTCCAAATTGATAACGGGCTTAGCTAGATTTAGCTGAGCCCGTTACTCTTTGTCGAGACATCCTGCGAGTTCGTGTTGTCTAAAGCACTTCTCTACTCATCAAACCAATCATGTTGCCTTCAGAGTCTTCTATGAATGCAAGCCATTCGTTTCCAGGAGCGTCGAATATTCCTTGTGGATCTGGGAAAACAACGTGAGGCTCAATGGCGACAGTCACTCCCCGAGTTCTTAGCTTCTCAACTTCAGCAACGACATCTTCAACTTGAAGATAGATTCTTGAAGCTGCTCCACCTAGTTCGAGTAATAGTCGAGTTCCAGCTAAGTCATAAAACAACATGCCTGGTGTTGGGAAAACGGCAATAGGTTCCATTTTCAGAAGGTCGCTATAAAAGGTCTTGGCTCTGTCAATGTCTTTGCATGCCAATGATATTTGTCTAATCTTCATAAAGACAAGATACAGGACTAGATGGGAAGTAGATTTGTCTGGTGCCTAAAAGTTCTACGTTGAGATCATTCAAACATCGGAACTTTCGCATACTCTACCCAGCTAACGCCATGTCTAACATTGGCACTTGGGCTCAGAGAGTTGCCCAAGACTGGCTAGTACTTGAATTAACTGATAACTCGGCAGCAATGCTTGGCTTAGTTACTGCAATACAGTTCCTGCCAGCGATGCTCCTAAGTCTCTATGGTGGACTACTTGCTGACAGGTTTAGCAAGAGAAAGCTTTTGATTCTCACAAACTCAGGAGCAGCTCTCACCTCCGTGGTTTTGGGATTACTAGTTGTAGCTGGCATGGTTCAGTTATGGCATGTGTTTGTCTTAGCGCTAGCTCTTGGTGTCTTCACAGCTATTGACTCTCCTATTCGATTTAGCTTCACCAGTGAGCTAGTGGGCAAGGACGATCTAGCTAACGCGGTTAGCTTAAATTCAGCTAACTTCAACGTAGGTCGACTTGTTGGACCTGCTCTAAGTGGTTACTTGATCTTCCTCTACGGAACAGGTCCATCGTTTCTAATCAACACAGTTACGTATGTGTTCATGGTTGCAACACTCTTGGTAATTAGAGATAAAGATCTGCACATAACAACTAGACCTGCCAAAGATAATAAGTTGGCGGAGGCATTCACTTACGTTAGGTCAAGGCCAGACCTAATGCTTGTGATGTTGACTGTGTTCTTCACAACAACTTTTGGCTTAAACTTCCAAATCTTTATCGCTCTGATGGCGACAAAAGAATTCAACATGGGGCCAGATCAGTTTGGTGCGCTAGGAAGCATCCTGGCTATCGGTTCTTTATCAGGAGCGTTAATTGCTGCGCGTATGGAGAAACATAGAACAACTAGAAACATTCTTCGCGGAGCTTTCGTCTTCGGTGTGTTACTAATGCTTTCGGCATATCTTCCAAGCCCACTAATGTTTGCAATCATGCTGCCTATCATGGGGGCCACTGCTCTGCTAACCCTGATCTCAGCTAACACTTACGTCCAAAGCAACACCAGCAATGCTTTGCGTGGAAGAGTAATAGGAATCTACCTAATGATCTTCATGGGTGGAACACCTATTGGATCACCGTTGATTGGGTTCGTAGCTGCAGCTATTGGAATCAGATCGACGATTGTGTTGTGTGGACTCGTTCTAGTTACAGCAGCACTAGTTATTGCTCGAAGGTTTAGAAACCTAAAACCAATTTCTGAAAAGCTTTAGCTTTGACTATTCGCTGATTCTTTCCAGCTCAATATCAACAGCATCTTTAAGTGCTTGCATGTCAACATCCGAGACTGGACCATACTCTAAAGCTCTCGTGTTCTTAACGTCTTCAGGAGTTGCCTTAACTAGTAGTCCATCTTTAACTTCAAAGATAGTGTCTGCAAGTCTTGGTCCTTCTTCAAAGTATGTGCTCTTCGTCCAAACGAAAGTGCCATCGGCATTCTTTTTCACATAGTGCTCGTAGTCACCGGTGTTGCCTTGATTAGCTTCCTCCATCATTGAAACCAGGTAGCCAGGATCACAGGCGGTGGTTTCTAATTCATAAAGAACTTGAGCCTTGCCAGTGTTATCAATGTAGATAGCGCTGTAATCAAGGTAAGCGTCTTCTTTTGCAAGAGCAATAATTCTTGATGGAACATTATTGATAAATCTTTCAACGAGTCCCTCGTTTTGACCCTTAGTGCAAGAGTCTGCAGCTATCTTGTAAAACTCAGCTTCAATCTGTTCTTGTGACTGAGTAATTGTAGGAGTTGAAGTTGGAGTAGCTGTTGGCTCTGGATCAGCCGATGCACATCCTGAAAGAGCAAGAAAAAGTGCTGGCACAGCAATAAGTTTTAGTGATGTTGAAAGCTTCATTGAATCCCCGTTCTTTAGATGTTTCTAGGCTACTACCCGATTCCCAAACGAGAATGTTTATTCAGGCAATACACACATTTAGATTTTTACTTCTTCGAACCTGTGTCCAAGAAAACAAGAAGAGCGCAGATACCTAATACCGCAGTGGAAACAATTCCCATCCCCGTAGTAATTTGAAAAGCAAAGACAGTCAAAACTGCCTGTACCCCAATGGCAACATAGCCGATGACCTTAGGCACTTTCTTCAGCCTCGTAAGAATAGCCAAGACAACTGTTGAGATTGCAATAAGTAGCATGAAGGCCAGTAGACCCATTACGAAGTAGGCGAGATCTTGCATAGTTTGAGTCTAGACCTATACAAAGAATGCTTGTCAAAGTCGCTTGCAAGGATTCCCTAAATTTGTCAGCATTGTTTTATGGCATCTCTCAAAGACAAGCTATCGGGTGGTACAAGAACCTCCATCGGTAATGCAGACACAGTAATTCAGGCCTTGCTAAAAAACCCTTCAGGGTTATCGGAGGTTTATGACCTTTTCCTTGATCTGGACCCTGTAGTTGCTATGAGGTCAAGCTATATTGCTATGCGCGTTGCCGAGCAGAACCCTGACTCAGTGAAGCCGTTTACAAAGGACTTGCTAAAGAACCTTGATAGCTACACTCAACAGGAAGTTCGCTGGCACATCCCCCAGCTTCTAGTTCATCTAGATCTAACTAAAGCTCAAAAGAGAAGAGCTTATGAAGTGGTGATGGATTGGGCTGAAACTGACAAGAGCAAGATAGTTGGCTACTACGGTTTTCAAGCTGCAGCGGACTTTGCTGAAACAGATGAGGTGTTGCTCCAGGACTTTATCCCTAGAATCAGAGCCGCCAACAAAACTGGAGCCAAGTCCATCCAAAACCGATGCAAGAAAATTGCAAAGCAGTTAGATATCGAACTGTAAATTTCTTGCCCCTAAATGTAAAAATCTCCCCCTATTTCTAGAGGGAGATTTTTTGTGGAGACTAGGGGGGTCGAACCCCTGACCCCCTGCTTGCAAAGCAGGTGCTCTACCAACTGAGCTAAGTCCCCGTTCGGAAGTCCACTCTGGTGAGAGAGTACTTCCTGGTGGGCCTAGGAGGACTTGAACCTCCGACCTCTTCATTATCAGTGAAGCGCTCTAACCACCTGAGCTATAGGCCCATAGAACGAACTTAACCTTATCCCAT
>JBILRF010000036.1:0-3551 GCA_044372795.1 Rhodoluna sp.
TGCCGATAGACTCGAGCACCTGATGGTATTGCCGCATCACCTTGTTTTTCAAAACTCGTTATAGGCCGTATGCTCAAATCTGGAAGACGAACCCTATTATACTTGTCTGCGCCTTCACCACCGATCTGTTTTATGATATGCAATGCTCGATATTTAAGCCTTTCATGATCGCGTGCGAACCACAAAACAGTATCTACGACGTTGCCAAGAAACTCGCCGGTCGATCCGCCCGATGTTTGAGTAGAGATTTGTGAGACAAAATTCTCCTCGCCAAAAACCTCATCCATCAACGCCCGCACGCGATGCACATTCTCATCGCCAATCTGCACGAAGATACTACCGCTCTCATGCAGCAGGTCACGCGCCACCGTCAGCCGATCCCGCAAATAGGTCAGGTAGGAATGGATGCCATCGCGCCAGGTATCGCGAAAGGCGCGCACCTGCTCCGGCTCTCGCGTCACATGGCCCTTGTCGCCATCCTTCACGTCGCGGCTGGTCGTGCTCCACTGAAAATTGGAATTGAACTTGATGCCATAGGGCGGGTCGAAATAGATGCATTGCACCTGCCCGCGCAGACCTTCACGTTCTGCCAGGCTCGCCATCACGGAAAGGCTATCGCCGGAAATCATCCGGTTGGACCAATGCTGGTCGTGCTGATAAAATTCCGTCGCCGCCGCGCTGCTGCTCAGCCCGTTGAAATCCGCGAATAGGTCCGGCACCGCATCCGCCGCCTGCCGCGCCCTGGCCGAGCTTTGGCGCTTCAAATCCTCAATCAAAACCTGAGGATGCACTTTCTCCTGAATATAGAGCGGCGGCGCCTGAACAATCAGGTCCGACCAATCCTGTTCATCCTTCCCGCGCCAAACCAATTGCGGGTCCAAATCCCGATTGCGCCGTTCATAGGCAAGCTGAATGGGCGATTTGTCTTCCGCCCGCATGATGGATTCAAATTCCGCCGTCGGAATATTCTTCCGCGTCGCATCATCATGCTTGAGGGACGTAACCTCAATCGGCTTCTTGGCCATGCGTCAATCGTCCAATCGCTTGGGTTTTTGGCGTGTTTTGCGCTCATCCGAAACCAGGCGGCGCTCCACTTTCTTGATGTCTTCGGCGGGCGGCAGGGCTTCGGGCCGGATGCCGCGGCCAAGCAGGGTATCGCGCACGGCCTTGTTGTTGGTGACATGTTCGCCCGCAATGGCGGTTTGCTGCTTCATGCCTTTAGATCGGGCGTTGAAGATGGTGATTTCGGTGGCGAAGTCCTTGGCCTTCAGGATGATGGTGGGCGCAAAATCGGCCAGGGGGCGTGTCTCTGGCACTTTCCATTGCGCCTTCATGGCCTGGGTGGAACGCCCGAATAGCGCGTTATCACCCTTGCTGCGGATAAGGGCGAAGTCCTGATTGCCGCCGGTTTGTTCATAGATCAGGCTTGATAGGTCCTTTTCCGTCTCGGTCAGTTTGCGCCGCGCGGCCACGCGCTCGGCTTCCAGAATGCGCTGCTCAATCAGTTCGGCGCGGCGGGTCTGAATGGCGAAGTAGGATTGGGCGAAGGCAATTTGGGGTTTTGCCGGATCGCCATTCTGGGCAACCAGATAACAGGCGAAGCGGGTGAGCATGAGGTCTTCGATCTCTCGGCGGCTGCCGGAGCCGAGTTCGACCATTTTCCTGACCTCAGGAAAATGGTTGGCAGGGTCGTGGCCAGAGACCTCACAGGCGGTTTTGGCCCTGGTCAGGACGTTTTGGAAATTCTCCCATTTGGCATAGCCCAGCAGCACCTGAAGATCGCGCGCCAGCCAGTATTCCACGCCGGAATCGGTCTGCTGGGCGTGGCCTTCAAAGGTTTCGGTCAATTGCAGGATGATCTGGCGGTCCAAGTCATTCTCCTGTGATGTCAGGGAAACAGGCCATCACGCGGCCTGGTCGGATTCGGCCAAAAGGCTTTGGATCAACTTATTGAATTCCACCTGAATTTGAAAAACCTCGGTGAATTCCACAAAGGCCCAGCGGCCGAAGCTGCCAAGGTTATTCACCCCCGGCACCCAATAGCTGTGCATGGTATTGGCCTTTTCGATGGCGTCTTCGCCGCGATAGCCCTTGATTTCGACAATCAGGTTCAAAGGCTGCGCCTGCCCATCATTGATGCGCAGGATGAAATCGGGCCGGTAGCGGCGCGGTTCGCCCGCCAGCAGGTAGGGCACTTCCAGCCCCAGCCCCTGGTTCTTCACATAAGCCAGCACGCGCGGGTGCTTTTCTGCCACACGGCAGAATTCGGCTTCCCAATCGCTATCCGTCACCACGTAATTCAGGTGGCATTTATCCGCAGCGGTCTGCCACACGGGTTTGGAGGTATTAAAGTTCACAAAAGTGGTCGAACCCGCGGGGTTATAGACATCCAGCATGGCCTTCACCGGGCGGATGCCTGCCAGGGTTTCGGTAATCGCCGCCTTGATGCGCCCCGCCGCCATATCGGCCAGTTGCCGATACAAAAGCAGTGCTGGCTTGGTTTCGCCCTTGCAAACCAGATAGCCGCCATCAAGCCATTGCCGGGCGATGCGCTTCATCTGGCCAAATAGATGCAGCTTGGGTTCCTCACCGGCGTCGCGATAGGTCTGGTAAATTAGGTGGCGGGCCAGGTGGAACAGCACCGTGGAATCGCGCACATCTTCCAAATGCTTCAGGGTCAGGTCCACGCCTTCGCCAATGATGCCGCGATTTTCGGTGACGGTGGCGCCCACCATATCGGGGGTCAGTTCCAGGCGATGCTGGGGGCCGAAATTCGCCTCCAGCCGTTCTTCCTCAAGCTCCACACGATAGCCTTCAACACGAGGGAAAGTGATTTCCAGCGCATCGCGTTCCGGCTTCACGGCATGGATACGCAACGTCTCCGCCGGTTTCGTTGGTTTGACAACAACGGGTTTCGCAGTGAAATCAAAAGGAATGCCGAGGATATCGGCATATTCAACGTCGAACAGGCCCTCAGCGTTCAATTCATAGCTTTGCCGCCGCAGGCCACGGCCCACCACCTGTTCGCAAAGTAGCTGCGTGCCAAAGGCGCGTACGCCCAGGATATGCGTGACCGTATTGGCGTCCCACCCTTCGGTCAGCATGGATACCGAAACGACGCAGCGGATTTGCTCACCCAATCGGCCCTTCTTGCCGACAGTGTTCATCACTTCGCGCAGCAATGTGGCGTCATCAATCGTCTCACCGGCGCGCGCATCGCCACTGCGTTCCACCATTTCAAGGCGGAAGCGTTCAATTTCATCGGCGGCCATGTCGCGAAAGCCCTTATCCAGGGCTTCGCCAGATTCAAGTTGGGCGCTGTCAATCAGGATGCTGTTTGGCCTTGCCAGGCGGTTGCCGTATTCGTCGAAATTGCGGAACAATTCCAGTCGGCCATTTTCCAGCGTAGCACTGCCATCGCTATTCTGACGTTCGAAGCCAGAGATGTATTTATAGACCAGTTCTGATGTCGCGGTATTGTTGCACACCACAATGAATACGGGCGGCACGCCGATGCCAGATTCCTGCCAAAGCTTGAAGGTTTCAGCGTA
>JBILRF010000034.1:0-3491 GCA_044372795.1 Rhodoluna sp.
TACGGGCTTTTTACTCTGAGCTTCTAGATCTACGATTTCGTTCTCTAGATCGCTCTCTGCATCTCCTGAACCCAGAGCACTATTGCGTTTTTCAAAGATCTGCTTGCTGATTTGGTCTCGGAGCCCACTAAGGAAAAGCAGGGAATAGGCGAATGAGAGAGTGGCGGCAAACAGCACTGTTGCAAGCCAGGGCATGCCTAGAACGCCAAATAGGACGCACAGGCCAATGAAAACGCCAAGTCGAATAACTGTGTACTTTACCCAAACATTTCTCATGGCTTAAGTCTATGTTTGCTGCTCGGTTAGAATTGATCCATGACAAGAATCCAACTAGCACTCATCGTCGCGGTGGCAATCTTCCAGATTTTCACTACCGTCTATGCGGCCAGCGCTAACAAAAACCAGGTACGAGTTTTGCCTAAGGTTGTCTGGGTCTTACTTTGTCTATTCATCCCAGTCATCGGTGGACTTCTATACATAACTATTGGCAGACCGATTGATGGCGACTCCGGTCAAGGAGCTAAACGTTCAAGACCAGTTGCACCTGATGATGATGCTGATTTCCTTAGAGATTTAGGTAATCGCTTCAGAAGAGATAACAACAATTAGTATGACGGAATCTCCCGCCCAGATTTTTTCAGCACACATAATCGCTGAACTAGCTGCCTGGGGAAGAGACTTCTGGTTAGCACCAGGAGCAAGATCTCAAGCATTAGCTATTGCAGCAGCACAACTAACTGAAGCAGGCAAAGCTAATCTTCATGTTCGAATCGATGAGAGATCTTTAGGGTTTAGTGCTTTAGGTGCAGCTGTCTATGGTGGACCTCAGGTCATCATCACTACTTCAGGAACCGCTGTCGCTAATCTTCATCCCGCTGTCCTTGAAGCACATCACTCAGGACTAGGACTTATCTTGCTAACAGCGGATAGGCCAGCGGAACTTAGAGATAAAGGTGCTAACCAAACTACAAATCAGGTAGGCATCTTTGCTGATGCAGTCATTGAATGTATTGATGTTCCAGCCCCAACAGCAGAAGACATTCCAAATCTTCCTGCACTTGCTAAAGAACTAGTTGAGAAAGCAGTGTTACTTGCTTGGGGCAAAATAGCACAACCTGTTCAACTGAACTTACAGTTCATCGAACCACTATCTTCAGTAACTCCTAATGCAGTAGACATACTGGAAAAGATTTGGGCTGCTGATGAAAAGATCTTGGCAGAAAAAGCAACAGATGACAGCACTTTCAAGCTAGACCTAACTAAGCCAACAGTTATTGTGGCTGGAGCTAATGCAGGGACACATCTTGCTGAAATAGAGAGCCTTAGCCTTCCTGTCTTTGCAGAGCCAACATCTGGAGTTAGACACCTAGCCTCATCTGTGATCGGCTATCGAACTCTTCTTGCTAACAACTTTGAGTTACTAGAACAAGTAGAGCAGGTCATTGTTTATGGCAAGCCAACTCTCAGTAGGCCAATAATTGCGTTACTAAAAAGAACCGACGTCAAAGTCTTTGTCCGTGAAGGGCAAATGGGTTCATTCTCTATAGGTAACGAGGTAACCAAGGTTACTCAACTGATTGAAGGAACTTCTAGTTCAGAGTGGTTGAAGGCTTGGACAAGTGAACCAGATCACATTGGAACTAGTTCAACACTCGATAGACATGCAATCATCGCTAAGACCTGGGAGAGATCACCTGCAGATGACACCATCTTGGTTTTAGGGGCCTCTCAGCTAATCAGAGAAGCAGACTTTTGTGCTCCAAGGCTAGAAGTTAGAGCTTGTGCTAATCGTGGGCTATCAGGTATCGATGGAACCATCGCAACTGCTACAGGTATTGCTATTCAAGAACCAGATAAGCAGGTAAGAGCGCTGATGGGTGATCTAACCTTCCTGCATGATGTTGGCTCTCTAGCCATTGACCCTAATGATGGGGATCTGAATCTGCAGATTATTGTTGCCAACGATAACGGTGGAAAAATCTTCAGCAATCTAGAGGTTGCTCAAAGTGTTGAAGCAAACATGTTCAAAAGGATCTTCCAAACACCACAGAATGTTGACATGGGCAAACTAGCTGATGCCTACGGTTGGCAGTATGTGAATCCAAAGACCGTAGAAGAGTTTGAGTCAGCACTATCTATTACTGGCAGGGTTGTTATTGAAGTTGTGTTGGATTAGCTAAGCGCATCAACAATAGGTTTGAACTTTAGAACTGCTTCATCAAGTTCTGCCTGAGGATCTGATCCAGCAACAATTCCACATCCAGCAAACGCCGTTAGTGTTCCGTTGTCTAACTGAGCTCCTCTAAGAGCAATAGCCCAAACGCCATCACCATCGGCACCTAGCCAGCCAACCGGTCCTGCATATCTTCCACGATCAACATTCTCTATTTGTTCAATAACTTCCAGAGCTTTATCTCTAGGAGTTCCAGCAACAGCTGCTGAAGGATGTAGAGCGCTAACAACTTGAAGAGATGTTGAATCAGAGTTCAAGGTTGCCTTCACATCACTGGCTAGATGCCAAAGGTTAGGCAGAGCAATACTGAACGGTTCTTGATCAACAGTTATCTCTTCGCTGAATACCTTTAGAGACGTAACAAGTGAATCAATTGCATATTTGTGCTCTGCTCTGTTCTTAGGTGATTCATTGAGAGCTGAACCAATGGCTTGATCAACACCAGGGTCTGTTCCTCGACCTGCTGTTCCAGCTAATACGCGAGCACTAAATTCTGAGTGGTAAACCTTCACCAACAGTTCAGGGCTTGCCCCGAATAGTCCAGCAACAGAGTAAATAAAGCAAGTGTCGAACTTCTTTTCAAGTTTTCGTAGAGCTGGATTGATGTTGAAGTCTTTAGATACCTGAGCTTTGAGATCTCTAGCAAGAACCACCTTCTCGATGTTCTTAGAAGAGATAGCCTCAAGAGCCTTATCAACATTTAGTTTGTATTGTTCAGAACTAATCTGTCCTGGTTCAAAGTGGGCAGAAGTAAAGACGCTCTCTAAGTTGATGAGCTTGAGAGCATCGGCTTCACTGATGTTGACGGTTGTTAGCCATAGGGCTCCATCACGCTTACCCACTGTTACCTGAGGGATTACAAGAACACTTGTGGTCTTGCTGTGGTCAGAGAAGGCAATCGACCCAAAGGAGATGAGCCCAGAACCTGAGAGATTGACCTCGTCGGTAATCTCTGCTTGAGAAGCTACTTCTCGCCACTTGGCATCTAGTTCGAGGATACGGTTAGGACCTGTTGCCTCTAGTCTTAGGGCTTCACCCCAGCCGATAAGGCCCTGCTTTTCATAGATGAACGCTGAACTATTGGTTCCTAGGAGGTCTGCGAAGGAGTAGTCCTCGTTTAGGCCTAGCTCATGGGCTGCTATCAGCCTTGAGTGCACTGTGAGAGTCAACTAAATCTTTCCAAACCTTGTTCTGTACGTTTTCTGTGAAATCCTCAGCGAGCCTTAAAGACTCTCTTTTTACTGGGATATCCTAAAGA
>JBILRF010000027.1:0-12458 GCA_044372795.1 Rhodoluna sp.
AGGCGAAAGCCGATGTCCCTGCAACCACTGAGACCGAAACTAAGGATTCTGCGGCTGAAACCGCAGACTAGAAAAACAGGAGAGAAGTTATGCCAAAGCAGAAGACCCACTCTGGAGCGAAGAAGCGCTTCCGTTTCACAGGTAGCGGCAAGTTGATGAAGCAACAGATCAACATGCGTCACAACCTTGAGCACAAGTCATCAAGACGCACACGTCGTCTAAACCAGGATCAGGTTGTTAGCGCAGCTGATTTCAAGACCATCAAGAAGCAGCTCGGTCACTAGTCCAAGCACGTTCAGAATTTATTTAGGAGAAACTAATGGCAAGAGTTAAAAACGCAGTCAATGCGATGAAGAAGCGTCGTACAGCACTTGAGCGTGCTAAGGGTTACCGCGGTCAGCGTTCACGTCTGTACCGTATGGCTAAGCAGCAGGTTCTGCACTCCCTGGTCTATGCATATAACGACCGTCGCGACAAGAAGGGTAACTTCCGTCGCCTATGGATTCAGCGCATTAACGCTGCATCACGTGCAAATGGTCTAACCTACAACCGTCTTATCCAGGGTCTAAACCTGGCAGGTGTTGGCGTTGACCGTCGTATCCTGGCAGATCTAGCAGTGAACGAGCCAAAGGCATTTGCATCTTTGGTTGCAACTGCTAAGGCAGCACTTCCTGCAGACACATCAGCTCCGAAGGTTAAATAACCCAAGTGCTGATTGATCCCAAAGCCGCCAAGGTTCGTGGGGTTGCCAAGCTAGTAAAGAAAGAAGCCCGTCGTGAGACCGGGCTCTTTCTGCTTGAAGGACCGCAAGGTTTTCGCGAGGCACTCGAAAGACCAAAACTAGTTCTCGAAGCTTTTGCTACCGAGGAGGCTTTGGCACGTCATGATGATTTGTTTGCAAAGGCTAAAGCTGCTCGTATTGATGTTCAGGTTGTTAGCGAAGCAGTTCTAGCAGCGCTTAGCGACACCAATACACCTCAGGGTGTTGTTGCTGTCTGCCACCAGTTCGATGTCTCGCTCGAGGATGTGATTGCAACTAAGCCAAAGCTTGTTGCTTTGCTATCTCAGATCAGAGATCCAGGTAATGCTGGAACTGTGCTCAGAGCAGCCGACGCTGCTGGAGCTGATGCGGTTATCTTTACTTCTGGAAGCGTGGATATTTATAACACCAAGGTTGTTCGATCAACTACTGGTTCAATGTTCCATCTGCCATTTGTTGTTGATGTTGAAATCAATGAAGCCGTTGCCGCACTAAAGTCTGCAGGGATCCAAGTTCTTGCGGCAGATGCCACAGGTGACTCCTTGCCTGCATTAGCAACAGATGGATCTTTGAACTCTCCAACCGCTTGGATGTTCGGCAACGAGGCTTGGGGCTTTGAGCCAGAGATTCTTGCTCTTGCCGACAGGGTAGTTGCAGTTCCAATTTATGGTGCTGCTGAGTCTTTGAACCTAGCAACAGCAGCCAGCGTATGCCTTTACTCATCTGCTTTCGCCCAGAATTCAGCAACCAGCTAAGCCCTTATAAATAACTCAGTGGATATACTTAGGTCTAATGTCAGAGAACACGGAAATCAATAAAGCAGCAGTAGATGCTGTTGTTTCTGATGCCTTGAAGCTAATTCAAGGTGCAACTGACCTGGCTTCACTAAAGGCCATTAGAGCCTCTGCTGTTGGCGAGAGCTCAGGGATCACAAAACTCAGTTCACTTATGGGCCAGCTCCCAGGAGATAAAAAAGCCGACGCAGGAAAGCTAATCACTGCAGCCAGATCAGAACTAAATGAAGCCTTTTCTGCTGCAGAAAAAGTGTTCTACGAAGCTGAGGCTAACGCCAAGCTACTGGCTGAAAGTGTTGATGTTACCGCTTCGCCGATGACTCAGGTTCTAGGTGCTAGACACCCGCTATCACTATTGCAAGATGAGATTTCCGATGTATTCATCGGCATGGGTTGGGAGATCGCCGAAGGGCCTGAGGTTGAAAGCGAATGGTTCAACTTCGATGCCCTGAACTTTGATGCAGATCATCCAGCAAGAGCGATGCAGGACACATTCTTTGTTGAGCCAGTTGAGGCTCACCTAGTTCTTAGAACACATACTTCACCAGTTCAGGTTCGTTCACTTTTGGAACGTGATCTGCCGGTTTATGTTTTGTGTCCTGGCCGAGTCTTCAGAACAGATGAACTTGATGCTACCCACACACCGGTATTTCATCAGGTTGAAGGTCTAGCAGTTGATAAAGGTCTAACAATGGCTGACCTTAAGGGCACGTTAGAACATTTTGCTCGCATCATGTTTGGTCCTGATGCCAAGATTCGACTTCGTCCATCATTCTTTCCTTTCACAGAACCTTCAGCTGAACTAGATGTTTGGCATCCAGGCGCTAAAGGTGGTGCGCGTTGGGTTGAGTGGGGTGGCTGCGGAATGGTTAACCCAAACGTTTTAACGGCTGCAGGAATTGATCCTGAAGTTTATTCAGGTTTTGCTTTTGGTATGGGCATTGAAAGAACTCTTATGTTCCGTAACGATGTGAAAGACATGCACGACATGGTTGAAGCTGATGTTCGCTTCTCTAAGCAGTTCGGGGTGGTGCTCTAATGAGAGTTCCTCTTTCCTGGCTAGCTGAATATGTTGAGTTACCTAAAACTGCAACTGCTGAAACTGTTATGTCAGAACTTGTCAAAGTTGGTTTAGAAGAAGAAGGTTCACACGGCTATGGGCTAACTGGTCCAATCGTTGTTGGACAAGTTCTTGAGTTTGTTGAAGAAGAACAGTCGAATGGTAAAACTATTCGCTGGTGTCAGGTCAGAGTTGCACCTGCGGGTCAAAAAGCCGCTGATGGTGGCGAAGATGTTCGCGGCGTTGTTTGTGGGGCTAGAAACTTTGAAGTAAATGACAAAGTGGTTGTGACTTTGCCAGGGGCAGTGCTTCCAGGAGATTTCAAGATTGCAGCAAGAAGTACCTACGGGCATGTTAGCGATGGAATGATCGCATCAGCTAAGGAACTAGGCCTAAGTGATGACCATGAGGGAATTCTGCGTTTAGTTACTTTAGGTCTTGACCCTGCTGTTGGAACAGATGCTCTAGAACTTTTAGGTCTTAGCGATGAAGCAGCTGAAGTAAACGTAACTCCTGATCGAGGCTACTGCTTCTCAATGAGAGGTATCGCCAGAGAATATGCTCACGCAACCGGAGCTAAGTTCAGTGACCCTATTGATTTAGTAAAGCCTGTCAAAGGCGAAGGCTTCACAGTTGAGATCAAAGATGATGCGCCAATTAGAGGCAGAGTTGGTTCAACCAAGTTTGTTATTAGAAGTGCAAGTAATGTAAATGCTTCAGCTCCAACACCAGCATGGATGGTTTCAAGACTAAAGCTTGCTGGCATGCGCTCAATCTCAATTGTTGTTGACATCACCAACTACGTAATGCTTGAAATGGGCCAACCACTTCATGCATACGATGCCGAGAGGCTTTCAGGATCAATAACCGTTAGAAGAGCAAACAAGAACGAGACCCTGGCCACTCTTGATGCTCAGGAAAGATCTCTGCACGAAGAAGATTTAGTTATTGCTGATACTTCAGGTGCAATTGGTTTAGCTGGTGTTATGGGAGGGGCTAGCACTGAAGTTAGTTCAAGCACCACATCAGTTCTTATTGAGGCTGCGAATTTTGATGGTGTATCTATTGCTCGATCTGCTCGTAGACACAAACTTCCAAGCGAAGCATCAAAGCGTTTTGAACGTGGGGTTGATCCAAAGGTTGCCGAGTATGCAGCAGCCAGAGCAATCAATTTACTTGAAGAACTAGCAGGAGCGAAAGCTGATTCGTTAGGTAGTTTTGTCGATAACTCAGTTGCTCAAGTCACTGTGTTCTTGCCAGAGAACTTTGCAACTGAACTAACCGGTGTTCAATACACCAAGGACGAGATCGTCAACACACTTAGTGAAATTGGTTGTGTTGTTGCAAGTGTTGATTCAGGGTTTGAAGTTATCGTGCCAAGCTGGCGTCCGGATATCACACACAAAACAGACCTTGTTGAAGAAGTTGCTCGCATCACCGGTTACGACCGCATACCTTCAAGACTTCCGGTAGCACCTCCAGGTCGAGGACTAACCAAGCGTCAGAAGATGCGCAGAGCTGTTACTAACCAACTTGCTGCAACTGGCCACGTTGAAGTTCTGACCTACCCATTCCTAAAGCCTGAGCAGAACTCATACTTCTTTGATCAGTCTGTTACTCGAGTAACACTGGCTAACGCTATGCAAGAAGACGTGAACCAAATGCGTCTGAGCATGTTACCTGGGCTAATTGACGCAGCTAAGCGAAATGTTTCAAGAACGCTTACCAACCTTGCCATTTATGAAGTTGGGTTGGTTTTCAAACCTGCTAAATCCAATGCAGCGGTAACTTTGCCAAATGGAACAGTTCTGCCCAGTGAAAAAGATCTAGACCTTTTACACGCTAGCGTTCCAGAGCAACCACTGTCACTTGGCGCTTTATTCATTGGTAACAGAATTGAAGAACAGGTTGGCCGCAAGTCAATCCGTTCAGGATATGCAGATGCTATTCAAGCAGCGAGAATCGCAGCACACGCAGTTGGTTTGCAATTAGAAATAGTTCAAGCATCTCCTCTAGGTTTTCACCCAGGAAGAACTGCAGAACTAAAGGTTGTAGGTACTGGCTTGTCAGTAGGTTTCGCTGGTGAATTACATCCGGAACTTGCTTTACAAAATGATTTACCTCGTCAAGTTGGAGTTCTTGAACTGAATCTTGAAGTGCTTTTTGCAAGTGCACCAGAACTTATTCAAGCAGGAGCAGTTGACACTTACCCTGCTGCAACTCAAGATCTCTCTTTGGTAATTGACCAAGATGTTCCTGCGGGTCAGGTACTCAGTGTTCTAGCTGAGGCCGCTGGAGAGTTGTTAGAAGAAATTGTTTTAGTAGATGACTATCGTGGTAGCAATCTAGAAGAGGGAAAGAAATCTCTTACCTTCGCACTTAGATTCAGAGCTAACGATCGGACCTTGACTCAGGTTGAGGCATCCCTTGCCAGAGACAATGCTGTCTCAGCGGCTAATGCCAAATTTGGCGCAACAATCAGAGCGTAGGGGTCTCCCATGAAACTAAAGGTTGCCATCGCTGGTGCCAGCGGATACGTCGGGGGAGAGTTAGCGCGAGTTCTAGAACATCACCCTGATGTAGAGCTTGTTACTGTTACTGGAAACAGCAGTGTTGGAGAAACTCTCGGTTCACTCAACCCAGAGCTGACAAAATATGCAGGTTTAAATTTTGTTGAAAACAACAAGGAAAACCTTTCCGGTCACGATGTTGTTTTTCTCGCCCTTCCTCACACCAAATCAGCTGAGGTTGCCGCTTGGTTAGCGGGAGATGCTCTAGTTCTAGATTGTGGAGCGGATTTCAGGCTTGAATCAGCGCAAGACTTTGAAAAGTTTTACAAAACTCCACATGCTGGAACCTGGGCCTACGGAATGCCTGAACTGCTAAGAAGTTCCGACTCAAAGCAGCGTGAACAACTGGTTGGACAGACAAGGATTGCAGTGCCTGGCTGTAATGCCACAGCAATCACTCTTGCTTATGCTCCACTACTGAGCGATAAGTTGATTGATCCTAATGATTTAGTTGCAACTCTGTCTGTTGGCACATCTGGTGCTGGTCGCAACGCAGAAGTTAACCAAGGAGAAGCATTAGCTTCGGCTTATGCATATCAGGTTGGTGGAATTCACCGTCACATTCCTGAAGTTGAGCAGAATCTAAATAGGGTCTCAGCGTCTAAGGTTTCACTGACCTTTACACCGGTACTAGTTCCGATGTTTAGGGGAATACTTGCTGTCAACACAGCAAAGGTAGTTGAGGGTGTGAACCTTGAACAGATCAGATCTTCTTTCGAGAATGCATATGGTCAGGAACAGTTCATTGAGTTACTTCCACAAGGTCAGTTCCCAAATACTGCTGATGTTGAATTAAACAACAAGGTTCAAATAGGTATTGCTTTAGATGAGGTCTCTCGAAGAGTGACTGTTATAAGTGCAATAGATAACTTGGTCAAGGGAACAGCAGGTGCAGCACTTCAAAGCATGAACATAGCCCTTGGCCTAGCTGAGGGAACTGGGATCACTGAAGGGCACTCAAAGTGATCAAATCAGATTCCACCAACTTAGACCTTGCCAGGATCAAGGCTCAGACGTTGATTGAGTCTGCACCTTGGATTAGAAAGTTTCAAGGCAAAGTAATTGTTGTGAAATTCGGTGGTAATGCCATGGTTGACGAGCAATTGCAGCAGGCTTTTGCAGAAGACGTCGCTTACCTGAACCTAGTTGGCATCAAGGCTGTTGTTGTTCACGGTGGTGGGCCACAAATCACCTCTCGGCTATCTGAGCTGGGATTGAAAACTGAGTTTGTTGATGGCTTACGTGTCACCTCAGCAGAAGCAATTTCGGTGATTCGAGATGTTTTACTAAATGACATCAGTACTCCACTGGCCAGCATGATTGAAACAGCTGGTGCCAAAGCAGCAGTATTCAATGGTGAAACAGAAGGCTTGTTCCAAGCAGAAGTAACTCGTGCAGATCTTGGTTTAGTAGGGGAAGTTATTTCAGTTGATGCTGCTGTTATCAACCGTTCTCTTGATTCAGGCTTGATCCCTGTTGTTTCAACAGTTGCACCTGATGCCTCAGGTCAGTTAGTAAACGTCAATGCAGATTTAGCGGCAGCTTCCCTTGCAATTGAATTGAATGCTGAGAAGTTGGTTGTGCTCACTGATGTGCCAGGGCTTTATAGCGATTGGCCTAACCGTGACTCATTGGTAAGTGAGCTTGCAGCAAGCGAATTAGAAGAAATGCTTCCGGAACTTGAATCAGGAATGATTCCTAAGATGCAGGCTTGTTTGAATGCAGTTCAAGGGGGAGTTTCTAAGGCTCACATCATTGATGGCAGAATTCCACACAGCGTATTGCTTGAAGTTTTTACACCATCTGGTATCGGCACACTGGTTTTGCCATAACAAGGAGAAAGATTAGATCATGACTAGACACTTTTTGAGAGACGATGACATCTCACCTCTTGAGCAGGCAGAGATTTTGAAACTAGCTGCTGAGCTAAAGAGCAACCCCTACTCAAAGAAGGTGTTTGCTGGCCCAAAAACTGTTGCAGTGATTTTCGATAAGACTTCAACTAGAACCAGAGTTTCTTTCGCTGTCGGTATTTCAGATCTTGGTGGTGTGCCACTGATTATTGACACTCAGGGTAGTCAAATGGGAGCGAAAGAATCTGTTGCTGACACTGCTCGAGTTCTTGAACGTCAGGTCGCACAGATTGTCTGGCGAACATATGCCCAAGCAGGACTTGAGGAGATGGCAGCATTTTCTAGAGTGCCAGTGATTAACGCTCTGAGTGATGAGTTTCATCCTTGCCAGCTACTTGCTGACCTTCTCACAGTTCAAGAACACAAGGGTCAGCTTGCGGGTCTAAAACTTGTTTACATAGGTGATGGAAACAACATGGCAAGCTCCTACCTTTTGGCTTGTGCGATGGCTGGAATGCACGTCACTGTTGTGACACCTGAGAAGTATGCTCCGTCAAAAGAGGTAGTTGCTACGGCAACTGAAATTGCTTCCACCACAGGTGGATCAGTCTCAGTAAGTCATTCTCCAGCGGAAGCTGTTGTTGGGGCAGATGCTCTTGCTACCGACACTTGGGTTTCCATGGGGCAGGAAAGTGAGAAAGCACAGCGCTTAGCTGACTTCTCAGGATTCAGCATTGATTCTTCTTTATTGAGCCTTGCCAAATCAGATGCCATCGTTTTGCACTGCTTACCTGCCTATCGAGGCTATGAAATAAGCGCCGATGTTTTAGATGGCAATCAGGCTGTTATTTGGGATGAGGCAGAGAACAGGCTTCATGCACAGAAGGCTTTGATGGTTTGGTTGGATGAGCGAGCAAAGTAAAATCAAGGTAATCCCGATGAAGTTATTAGTCGAGAGTATTTAAGGAGCAGCAATGTCAGAACGCGTAGTGCTTGCCTATTCAGGTGGCCTAGATACCTCTGTTGGTATCGGTTGGTTGAAAGAGGCAACAGGCAAAGAAGTAGTTGCTCTTGCTATCGATGTTGGCCAGGGTGGCGAGGACATGGATGTCATTCGTCAGCGTGCTCTGGACTGTGGAGCAGTTGAAGCCATAGTCATTGACGCTAAGGCTGAGTTTGCCGATGACTACCTAATGCCAGCCTTGAAAGCTAATGCTTTGTACCAGAAGAGATACCCATTGGTCTCAGCACTATCAAGACCTTTGATAGGTAAGCACCTGGCAAGCGTTGCTAGAAAGCTTGGTGCAGATAGCGTGGCTCATGGTTGCACAGGTAAAGGTAATGACCAGGTTCGTTTCGAAGCTGCTGTTGCTGCCATCGCTCCAGAACTAACCTCGATTGCTCCAATTCGTGACCTTGCTCTAACTAGAGATAAGGCAATTGAGTTTGCAGAGAAGAACAACCTGCCTATTGCTCAAAACAAGAAGTCTCCATACTCAGTCGACCAGAATGTATGGGGAAGAGCGGTTGAAACTGGTTTCCTAGAAGATCCTTGGAATGGCCCAATTGAAGATTTGTACTCATACACTCAAGACCCAGATGTGTTTAGAGAAGCAACTGAGGTAACCATTCGTTTTGAGTCAGGTATTCCAGTTGCCATTGATGGCGTTCGTTACCCAGCTATCGAGTTGATCCAGAAGATGAATGATCTTGCCGGTGCTCACGGTGTTGGTCGAATCGACATCGTTGAAGACAGACTCGTTGGTATCAAGAGCCGTGAAATCTATGAGTCTCCGGCAGGTATTGCATTGATTGCAGCTCACGAGGAATTAGAGAACCTAACGCTCGAGCGTGATGTGAATAGATTCAAGCGAGGCGTTGAGGCTCGTTGGGCAGACCTTGTCTATGAGGGTCTCTGGTTCTCAGGCTTGAAGAACTCGCTAGATGTTTTCATTGATCACACCCAGGAGCACGTAACAGGAGATATTCGTCTCAAGATGCAGGGTGGTCGCGCAGTAGTTACTGGCCGTCGTTCAGAAGAGTCTTTGTATGACTTCAGCCTTGCTACCTATGACACTGGGGACACATTCGACCAGTCATTGGCTAAGGGCTTCATCGAGCTTTGGGCATTACCGAGCAAGATTGCAGCTAGAAGAGATTCAAATAGAGATAAGAAGTAGTCATGAATGAATCATCATCGCTTTGGGGCGGTAGGTTTTCGGGAAGCACTAACGACGCTGTGGCTGCTCTGAGTAGATCCGTTCATTTTGATTGGCGACTAGCTTCCTATGACATAAGAGGAACACGTGCACACCTTCTAGCACTTAGAGCTGCAGGCTATTTAGCTGAGGCAGAGCTTGTGAAGTTGGATAAGTCTTTAGTGGAACTAGACAAAAGAGTCAGTTCAGGCATGTTTGTTGCTAAGCCAACAGATGAAGATGTGCACAGCGCACTAGAGCGTGGACTTATTGAAATGGTCGGTCCTGAGCTAGGCGGAAAAGTTCGTGCTGGAAGATCTAGAAATGATCAGATTGCAACTCTCATCCGAATCTATTTGCTGGACCAAGCGACTTTGATTCGCAAAGAAGTTCTTCAGTTGATTGAAGTTCTGACCACCTTGGCACAGGAGCACTTGAGTGAGCCAATGCCAGGTCGCACTCACTTTCAACATGCACAACCTGTCCTGATTTCACATCACTTGCTTGCCCATGCTTGGCCTCTAGTTAGAGATTTAGAGCGTTTGGCTCAGTGGCGTGAGAGAGCGTCATTCTCTCCTTATGGCGCGGGTGCACTTGCCGGTACATCTCTGGAACTAGATCCAAACATTGTTTCTCAGGCTCTAGGACTTACTGCTCCTATGGCTAACTCAATGGATGCAACTTCATCTCGAGATGTTGTTGCTGAGTTTGCATTTATTGGAACGATGATGTCGATCAACCTTTCCAGGTTTGCTGAGGAGATAATCATCTGGGCCAGTGCTGAGTTCAATTACGTGAAACTTGCTGATGCATTCTCAACTGGTTCGTCAATCATGCCGCAGAAAAAGAACCCTGATGTTGCTGAACTCACCAGAGGAAAAGCTGGTCGAATCATCGGAGATCTAACCGGTCTACTTTCAACTCTTAAGGCTTTGCCTCTTTCTTACAACAGAGATCTTCAAGAAGATAAAGAGCCGGTATTCGATATCGCAGACAGCCTATTGCTGATCCTTCCTGCCTTTACAGGCATGGTTGCAACTATGGAGTTCAACACCTCAAGAATGGAAGAACTTTCTTCGGCAGGTTACTCGCTTGCAACTGATGTTGCGGAATGGCTAGTCAAGCAGAGAGTGCCGTTTAGAGATGCTCATGAAATCACAGGGAAGCTTGTTGCCTTTGCTGAAAACAACCAACTCGAACTCGATGAAGTATCAGATATTGATTTAGCAAACATCAGCAAACACCTAACTCCTGAGGTTAGGGAAGTTCTAAGCGTTGCTGGATCCATCCGATCTAGAACTGGTGCTGGAGGAACTGCCGTACCTAGAGTCCTAGATCAGATCAGTGCATTGCGTAAACTTGTGCCTAGCGAGCAAAGATAGGTTTTCTAATGGCTACAAGCAAAGCACTTCAAGAGCAGAGCAATGACTCTTCTTTTCCAGATATCTTGGAAGAGCTGAAGTGGCGTGGGCTTGTTTCAATTTCAACAGACGAAGCAGAGCTTCAAAGTGCACTCAAGAATGCTCCACTAACTTTCTACTGTGGTTTTGATCCAACTGCTGCCAGTTTGCACCTAGGTAACCTTGTTCAACTTTTGGTTATGAGAAGACTGCAGCTTGCAGGTCATCATCCTCTAGTGCTGATAGGTGGAGCAACTGGCCTTATTGGTGACCCAAAGCCAACTGCTGAGCGTGTTTTGAATACCAAAGAAACAGTTGCGGACTGGGTTCAAAGACTGGGTGGCCAAGCTCAGCGTTTCTTATCTTTTGAAGGATCAAATCAAGCCAAGTTAGTAAACAACTTGGACTGGACTGCTCCGCTTAGTTCAATTGATTTCTTGAGAGACATTGGCAAGCATTTCAGAGTGGGGAAGATGCTTAGCAAAGATGCTGTATCTGCACGATTGAACTCTGATGCAGGTATTTCTTTCACCGAGTTTTCCTACCAAATCCTTCAGGGTATGGATTTCCTAGAGCTTTACCGAAGAAACAACTGTGTTTTGCAAATTGGCGGAAGCGATCAGTGGGGAAACCTTACTAGCGGTACCGATCTGATTCACAAGGTTGAAGGTAAGAGCGCTCACATCTTGGCAACTCCGCTGATTACAGACTCAGAAGGCAATAAGTTTGGAAAATCTGAAGGAAATGCAATCTGGTTGGACACTGAGCTGACTTCTCCTTACGCTTTCTACCAGTTCTGGCTAAACGTCGAGGATTCAAACACCGTAAACCTTCTAAAGGTCTTTACTTTTCTGTCTAAGACTGAGATTGATGAACTTGCTGAACAGGTTGCATCTGAGCCTCACCTGAGAGCTGCCCAGAAGCGTCTGGCATACGAGGTTACCTCGCTAGTTCATTCAGAAGAGGCCACAGATGCGGTTATTGCCGCTTCCCAAGCACTGTTTGGGCAGGGAGAACTGGATCAGTTAGATAGAGAGACTTTAAAGTCTGCCCTTGAGGCATTGCCTAATGCTTCCGCATCTTTAGGGGACGGAATAGCAGAGCTTTTGGTTGAAACTGGGCTGGTTGCAAGCGTTAGTGCTGGTCGCAGGGCTATTGCCGAGGGAGGGGTTTACCTCAATAACTCCCGAGTTGACGATGAAAAGGCAGTTTTGGACCAGGCCATCATGGGTGATTTCGCTGTTCTCAGAAGAGGCAAAAAGACCCTTGCCGGAGTATTTATTCAAAAATAGCCAAAAATATTGGGTCTCGATTTGACTTGATTGTTGTTCAGGCGTAATGTTTTATCTGTTGCCCACAGTTTGAGAAATCTATTTTATGGATCTCGGCTCAAGTGCAACCAATCATCTCATAAAGAACCCAGTAAATTGGCGACTTTTGAGGGGATTGAACTTCCACTAATAGCTTCTAGAAATTTCTAGATTAATTGCGTATGTCTATTTGACTTACGCTCAAAAAGTGGTAAGTTAGTGAAGTTGCTCTGCGTGGGCCCCTAACCGGAATCCGCAGATGCATCCGATCCTTGAGAACTCAACAGCGTGCACAATGTCGATGCCAAGAACCTGGCTTCAAGAAGGCTTGCCTTTTTGAATGTTCAGTAGTAATTGGATTAGACAGATTGTCAGACAATCTGATTTAGTCAGATCAAATTGATGCCCCCATTTTCCGGGGGTTTCGTAAAACTTGGGCCAAAGCTTGCTTTGGTCCTAAAAAACTTTTACGGAGAGTTTGATCCTGGCTCAGGATGAACGCTGGCGGCGTGC
>JBILRF010000011.1:0-39252 GCA_044372795.1 Rhodoluna sp.
ACAAGGGTCTAGAGGAAGCAAACGTTGCTGACCCAGTGAACAAGGTTGCTGTTCAGATCCTAAAGAACGCAACAACCTTCCGCTTCGACGGCTCTGACGTTATGCCAGCTGCTGTTGGTGCAGGTACCTTCTGGAAGGAAATGACCGCATGGGTTGCAGAGAACAAGTCTGACAAGGCTGTTCTTGATGCAATCGAGAAGTCATGGCCTAAGAACTAAATTAGGCTAGAACTACCCTTGTAGTGGGGTGTGGCGGAAGCGAAAGTGGATGCCACACCCCATTTCAACAAAGTCAGGAAATAAATGATTACCACCGCGTTCATAGCAGCACGCAGGACCCCCTGGGATGTGATTTTCCCAAACCTGATTCTGCTCATCGTTTCACTAGCAGCCTTCGCTGCAATTGTTTACTTAGTTTTCTTATTGGCCTCTAGAGTCAATGTAAAAGTTCAGGAGTGGTTGAAGTACGCGGTCTTCCTAGCTCCTGCAGTTCTCTTACTTCTTATTGGACTTGTTTATCCAACAATTAGAACTCTGACCATGTCTTTCATGAACGCAGACAGCACAGAGTTCGTTGGATTTGATAACTACGTCTGGTCTTTCACCATCCCAGAGATTCTTGTTGTTCTTAGAAACACAGCTATCTGGGTATTGCTAGTGCCAGTTCTTTCAACAGGACTAGGTTTAGCTATTGCATACATGACCGATCGCATGAAGCGTCCTGGCATTGTGAAATCTCTAATCTTTTTACCGATGGCAATCTCATTCGTAGGTGCCGGTGTTATTTGGAAGTTTGTTTATAACTTCCAGCCAAACCTAGATAAGCCAGACATTGGTCTATTCAGCGCTGTATCTAAAGCCCTAGGGTTCACTCCCCCGAACTGGTTGCTTGAAGCACCTCTCAACACTTTGCTTCTAATCCTTGTAATGATTTGGATTCAGACCGGTTTCTGCATGGTTGTTATTTCAGCGGCCATGAAGAACGTTCCTGATGAAGTAGTAGAAGCAGCAATGCTCGATGGAGCAGGTAACTGGAAGCGTTTCCTTCGAGTAACCATCCCAATGATTAGATCAACAATCGTTGTTGTGCTAACCACAACCGCTATTGGAACCCTAAAGGTCTTCGACATCGTTAGAACCATGACTGGTGGTAACTTCGAGACGAACGTTATTGCTAACGAAATGTATTCACAGAGCTTTAGACAGATGAACTATGGTCAGGGAAGCGCACTCGCGGTAATCCTTCTTCTTTGTGTTCTTCCGATCATCGCTTACAACATCAGACAGCTTAGACGTGAGAGGACTGAACGCTAATGGCTATGAACAAAAAAGCTAAAGACATATTCGCATCCCCAGTAGCTTCAGCAATTGCAGTTATCATCGCTGTTCTTTGGACTATCCCTACCTTTGGTCTGTTGGTTTCCTCTATCCGACCAGAACAGGACATCAACCAATCAGGTTGGTGGACATTCTTTACTAACCCAAGTTTCACTTTGGATAACTATGCTCAGGTACTCTTCCAGGGATCAACTACTAACCCACCGCTGTTCCAGTTCTTCTTCAACAGCTTCGCCCTAACTATTCCAGCGGTTGTTTTCCCTATCACTCTGGCTTTATTTGCAGCCTATGCTTTGGCTTGGTTTAACTTCAGAGGTAAAGACACCATCTTCTTCATCATCTTTGGTCTCCAGGTTGTTCCTCTTCAGCTGACCCTGATTCCACTACTTCAGCTATTCGCTAAGGGACTAGTGATTGGCGATACAGTCATCATTCCTGATCTTGGTATCACTGGAACCTTTATTCCAATCTGGATTGCCCACACAATCTTTGGATTGCCACTAGCTATATTCTTGCTACACAATTTCCTCTCTCAGATTCCTAGAGAGCTTATTGAGGCAGGACGAGTAGATGGAGCTAACTGGTTCACCCTGTTCAGCAAGATTGTGCTTCCACTATCAGTTCCAGCTATCGCATCATTCTCCATCTTCCAGTTCCTCTGGGTTTGGAACGATCTACTTGTTGGTCTAACCTTCGGTGGTGGTGTGAAGCAGGTAGCTCCTATGACTGTTCGTATCGCTGAGATGGTTGGTTCTAGAGGTAGCGGTTGGGAACTCCTAACAGCAGGTGCCTTCGTGTCCATGATTGTGCCTCTGATTGTCTTCTTTGCCCTGCAACGCTACTTCGTTAGAGGCCTGCTAGCAGGCTCAGTTAAGGGCTAGTTCTTTCGCCTCTGGCTGATTTGGTCGCATTTAGGGCCTATATCTGCCATGATTTACAGGTAATAACAGTTCTTCGGGGTCAGTGTAAATCTGAACCGGCGGTTACAGTCCGCGACCCGACAAGCTGCCTTCAATGGCAACGAATATCCAGGTATTTGGTTTGGCGGTTGATCTGGTGAAACTCCAGAACCGACGGTTAAAGTCCGGATGGTAGAAGAACAGAAGGTTTGGCCTATTTTGGCCTGACCTTTGGTCGCTTGCCGACCCTGCCCCGAAGTCTTCTATATGAAAGGCTCGGGATGACCGAATCTAGGCAGTTTGAACCGATGATGCATCGGGCTCTTGAGCTAGCCCTACTCGGACCTGCCTATGGTGCTAACCCTCAAGTGGGGGCAATCATCCTTGATAAAGATTTGAAAATCATCGCTGAAGGTTGGCATAAAGGTGCAGGAACTCCTCATGCTGAAGTTGATGCCCTTAGCAAACTACCTAACGGTGTTCCAGAAGGATCGACAGCTGTTGTTACCCTTGAACCTTGCAATCACACTGGTAGAACTGGTCCTTGTGCTCAAGCACTAATTGCAGCCGGTATCTCACGAGTTGTTTATGCAAGCAACGACCCAGGAAATGAATCGGCTAATGGAGCACAAACTCTTCGTGATGCTGGAGTTGAAGTTATCCAAGGTGTTCTTGAAAAAGAAGCAGACAAACAATCTGTGGTTTGGCTAACTGCAATGAACAAGCAGCGCCCATATGTGACTTTGAAGTGGGCTCAGACTCTTGATGGTAGAACAGCTGCAACTGACAAGACCAGTAAATGGATTTCAGGTTCAGAATCTCGAGAAGATGTTCATCTAAGAAGATCTGAACTTGATGCAATCCTTGTTGGCACAGGAACAGTCAAATACGATAACCCTGATCTAACCGCTAGAAAGCCTGATGGATCAAGGTACGAACACCAGCCACTTCGAGTAGTTGTTGGTGTTAGTGATCTAGATCAAGATTTGCGCGTCTTCAACGAAGACGCCCCAACAGTTCAGATTAAGACCCACAATATCAACCAGGTGCTTTCTAAGCTCTGGGATAGAGGTATGCGTCATGTTCTAGTTGAAGGTGGAGCAGAGCTAGCCAGCGAATTTATCAAGCAGGGTCTTTTTGATGAGATCTTGATTTATCAAGCACCGCTACTTGTTGGTGGAACCAACGTGGCTGTTACAGATATTGGTATTTCAACTATGCAGGATGCTCTGTTACTTGAGTTTGTTGAAGTGAAGCAACTCGGTGCAGATGTGTTTATGCGAGCAATTCCTAAGGAAGGTAACTAATGTTTACTGGAATCATTGAAGAACTAGGTGAAGTTGTAGCTATTGAGCAGCAACCTGATGCAATCAGGTTGACTGTGAAAGGTCCACTTGTCACAAGTGATATCAAGCGTGGTGACTCTATTGCTTGCAGTGGAACCTGTTTGACTGCTGTTGAGATTGAAAATGGCACCTTCTCAGCTGATGTCATGCATGAGACTCTAAGGCTTACTAGCTTGGCTGACGTGAAGGTTGGCGATCCAATCAACCTAGAGCGTGCGATGACCATGCAGACCCGCTTTGGAGGTCACCATGTTCAGGGACATGTTGATGGTGTTGGTGAGTTCCTATCTAGAGAACCAAGTGAGAACTGGGACTGGGTTCGTATCTCTGTTCCTAAGGAACTTATGAAGTATGTGGTCCTAAAGGGTTCAATAACCCTTGACGGTATTTCACTAACAGTTAATGAAATGGGTGAAGACTTTGTTGGATTGAGTTTGATTCCAGAAACCCTAAAACTTACCACCTTGGGCTATAAAAAGCCTGGTGACAAGATCAACGTTGAAGTTGATGTAATGGCAAAGCACATAGAACGACTACTAGAGATGAGAAACAACTAATGGCACTATCAACAATCGAGCAAGCATTGGATGCTTTACGAAACGGTAAGCCGGTTCTAGTAGCGGATGATGAAAACAGAGAGAACGAAGGCGATGCGATCATCGCAGCTCAGTTCGCAACCACCGAGTGGATGGCCTGGATGGTTAAGCACACCACAGGTTTCCTATGTGCACCAATGGAAGATGGCAAAGCTAATGAGCTTGAACTTCCACTTATGACTACCGATAACCAAGACCCGCATGGCACTAGCTACACCATTACAGTGGATGCTGCTGCTCGTGAGTCAACTGGTGTTTCAGCTAGCGATAGAGCGCTGACTGCAAGAACCCTAGCTAGCGATGGTTCAGGACCTGAATCATTTATTAGACCGGGACACATCATTCCACTACGCGCTCACCAGCATGGTGTGCACGGTAGACCAGGCCACACTGAAGCAACCGTTGATCTTCTAAAACTTGCTGGTCTAATCCCAGTTGGTGTTATTGGTGAGATGGTCACAGCTAACGGTTCAATGATGCGCCTACCTGAACTAATGGAATTCGGTGCGAAGGAGGATCTACCTGTAGTAACTATTGCTCAACTGGTTGAGCACCTCAAGGAACACAACATCAACCATGTCCACCGTGATAACAACAGAATCAGATTTGAAGCTGAGGCTAATATCCCAACCATTCACGGTGACTTCCGTGTTCGTGGTTACTACGACATCAAAACTGGTGCCGATCACGTAGCAATCATTAAGGGCAACCCAACCGGTGATGATGTTCTAGTTCGTATGCACTCAGAATGTATTACCGGTGAAGCCTTTGGTTCATTGAAGTGTGAGTGTGGACCTCAGCTGCAGTATGCATTGGACATGATTGAGGCTGACCCTAAGGGTGGAATTGTTATTTACCTAAGAGGTCAAGAAGGCCGAGGAATTGGACTTCTAAACAAGCTCAAGGCTTATGCCCTTCAGGAACAGGGTCTAGACACAGTTGAGGCTAACCTCGCTCTAGGTTTACCTAGCGAAGCTAGAGAGTATGGAGCTGCATCTTCTATCCTTCGTGAACTAGGTGTGAAGAGCGTTCGCCTAATGACTAACAACCCAGCTAAGGCTAACTTCCTAACCGATGATGGCATCCCAGTGAACTCTTATGTTCCTGTGATTGTTGGTGAAGCTATTCAGAACCTAGGTTACCTAGAAGCAAAGAGATCAAAGATGGGTCACCGTCTTCCGGAAATCATCGCAGAAATGGACAAGTAATGGCAGGCCACGCACCAAAACTAGAAATCGATGCAAGTGATCTAGCGGTCACCATTCTGGTGACCAGCTGGCACACAGAGATAACCGATGCCCTTCTTGCTGGAGCAGAACGCTCTCTGAAGAATGCAGGTAACGATGTTTACACAATCGTTCGAGTGCCAGGGGCCTTTGAATTACCTCTTGCTGCAAAGTGGGCTGCTGAAGATCAAGCTGATGTGATCATCGCTTTAGGTGTTGTCATTCAAGGTGATACTCCACACTTTGATTACGTCTGCGATGCAGCTACCCAGGGTCTTACTCAGGTTCAGCTTGAGTATGGTGTTCCGATTGGTTTTGGTTTACTAACTGTTGACAATGCTCAGCAGGCTCTAGATAGAGCCGGTTTACCGAACAGCAAAGAAGACAAAGGTGCTGAAGCAGTTGAAGCTGCAGTGATGATGGCTCGCCTTAGATAGAGTGGAGTTACTTCCAACCTAAGGAGAATCATGGACGATTCAACGAGAGAACTAATTGTCAACATCTTTCTAGTTCTACACTTTCTAGGAATTGCAGCTTTGCTTGCTGGTTTCTTCACTTCAATGAAAGATATGAAGACTGGCATGAAAGTAAACGCTGGAGTATTTCACGGTACTTACCTGATGCTACTCACCGGTTTAGTGATGGCTGGAGTTACTAAACCTGAAGAACTCAATGCAATTGTGATTGCTCTAAAGAGCATTGTCCTAACTGTGATCTTCTTTGTGGCTTACACCTACCGTAAGAAAGAACTCACCCCTAAGTGGGCAGTGCCTGCAATCTTCTTGCTAACAACATTCAACATTGTGCTAGCTGTATTTGTTGGAGCAGCCTAAGTCTTAGCGCAAAAACAGTGATGTTAGTCGGCGGGTTGTGAAATACAGCCCGCCGATAATCATTACTACGAAATACAGAACGTGACCCAACATGGCCATGTTCATGATTCCAAGAGTTAGCCCTCTGATCAATTCAATTGCTTGCCAAAGCGGAAGAGCTTGAATGAACCATTGAATTGGCTCTGGATAGATATCCAGTGGGAAGAAGGTTCCTGAGAATAAGAACATCGGCAACATAACCAGCTGAATGTATTGCATTTGCTGACGATGCTTCAGATAACTTGTAATTCCCATACCTACCGCTGCAAAACCAAAAGCAACAAGTACCGATGCCGGTATTGCTAGAAGTCCCCACCATGAAGGTACTAAACCAAGAGGTGTAACAATAGCCATAAAACCAACCGCATATGCAAATCCTCGAAGCAAGGCCCAACTGATCTCACCCAAGGCAACATCTAGGGTTCCCATAGAAGTAGATAGCATGCCGTTATAGATTCTGCCGAAATGCATCTTGAAGAATACGTTCCAGGTTGAGTCGTAGATAGCACCGTTCATAGCACTGGTTGCCAAAAGAGCAGGAGCTATGAACTGAGCGTAAGAAATAGGGTTTCCATTACCATCGGTTGTACCGTCAATGAACTGGCCAATGCCATAACCAAAAGCAACAAGATAAATCAGTGGCTCAACAAACCCAGAGGCCACAACCATCCAGGTCGAAGACTTTAGGGCGTAGTAACCACGTTCAAGAACTACTCTTGCTCGCCCTGAATAGACTCCAGCGCCAAGTCTGCCTTTTCTGCTTTCAGCAATGGCGATAGCGCTGTCAGCTTTCATATTCATCGAACTCATGAGGCTAACCTCTTTTCAAATACTCGGTGAGCCCAGATCATTCCGCCCAGAGTCATGCCTAGCATCACTCCCCAGTGCACAAGCGCTAGCCAAAGCTCAATAGGCATTCCATAAGACATTGCTCGACCGAGGTTGGTTGCATGCCACTGAGGAGATATCCAACCAATCCACTGTAAGTAGATAGGCATTGAAGTAATTGGGTAGAAAGTTCCAGAGAACATAAACATCGGTGTGACGATAAAGCGTCCAACTAAAGCAAATACGCCATCATCTTCTTTAATGGTCCCCGAAAAACCCAGCATGATGGCAGCAAAGCCAAGACCTGCTGTGCTCGAAACCAATATAAGAATTGGAAGATTTGCCCAGGTAACTGCCCCAAAGGCCAGCAGGCAAAGACCATATAAGGCCACCTGCAGAACTGCCCTTGCCATAGCTGCAAGCAAGATTCCATTGACTATCTGCTTGCCAGTAATAGCCGTTGCATTCATTGAGTAGAAAGTCTTATCCCAGTTAAATCCTTGAAGGGTTGGCCAGGTAACTTCATCCATCGCACCTTGAATACCAGCGGTAGCAAGTAGTGCTGGAGCTAGGAAGGTCAGGTAACTAACCCCATCAATAGCGTTAGGTCCTAAAGATGAATCAACTAAAGATCCAACACCGATACCAATAGATAGTAAATAAAGTGTTGGGTTTCCCAAACCAAAAGCAATGATGGATTTCCACCATTTAGCCATATTCATCAAACGGTTCTCAGCAATATAAAGCGCTCCGCGCTTCATGCTTACCTTTGGATCAACTAGAGTGGCTGCTCCAGTCCAAGTCATCGCGACTTTAGATTCAATATCCATCGCCATTAGTCGACCAGTGTCCTACCTGTAAGGCGAAGGAAGACATCTTCCAAAGATGATCTTCTAACTAGAGATGTGACTGGGTGCAAACCTTTCTTGATGATCTGCTCCAGGCACTTCTCACCGTTTTCTGCGTAAACAAGAATACGGTCTGGAAGAATTTCTAGTCTTTCACCAATTCCTTCAAGCTCTTTAGCAACCTGAGCATTGTTATCGCTACCAAATCTAACTTCAAGAACTTCTTTAGATGAATACTTCTTGATTAGTTCAGCAGGAGAACCTTCTGCCATAATCTTGCCTTTATCCATAACCATTAGGCGATCACAAAGCTGTTCTGCTTCATCCATATAGTGGGTAGTGATAACCAGGGTCACGCCCTGTTCCTTTAATCTAAACAATCTGTCCCAAAGGATGTGTCTTGCCTGTGGGTCCAAACCAGTAGTTGGTTCATCAAGCATCAGGATCTCTGGTTCATTAACCAAACCTCTAGCGATAGTAAGTCTTCGCTTCATTCCACCGGAAAGTTCTTCAGTCTTGCTATTTCTCTTGTCGGCTAGCTGAGCAAAATCTAGAAGTTCTTCGATCTTCACTTTCAACCACTTGCGGCTAAGGCCGAAGTAGCGTCCATAAATCATTAGGTTTTCCCAAACCTTTAGTTCACGGTCTAGGTTGTCTTGCTGTGGAACCACACCAAGGTGAGCTCGTATTTCAGGACCCTGGTCATTAGGGTCTTTGCCCAAGATCAGCAGCTCGCCACCACTTCGCTGGCTAGTAGCAGCAATCATCTTCATGGTCGTGGACTTACCAGCACCGTTAGGTCCTAGTAATCCGAAGGATTCTCCCCTAGTAACTGTGAAATCAATGCCATCAACAGCTTTGAAGTCCCCATAAACCTTTGTAAGCCCCTTAGCAACGATCATTGCCTCTTGAGATTTGCTTGTTTTAGCCAAAATTCGTGTCTTCCTCGTCATAAATCTAGAACCTTCTAAGTGTATTCACTGTGAGTGATATCCTTAGGAGCATGACCCCTGCCCCAAGCGACAAGGTTCGCCCTGGTAACCGCAGGGTGACTGGCAAGGAACAGTTCTATACCCCTGAAGAACTAGCCATCAAACTAACTAAACAATTGGCTGTTCTGGTCGGTGGCCTTGAAGGCAAACTAGTCATCGAACCTGCCGGTGGCACCGGTGCATTTGTAAAGGCAGCCAAAGATTTAGGGGCAAAGAAGGTCATCAGCTTCGATATCGAGCCTAAATCAGCTGACATAGCCCTAGGTGATTTCTTGGAAGCAGACCTAAGTGCTGTGACAGGTGCGATTACTATCTCTAATCCCCCTTTTGGCAGAAACAACTCCCTAAGCATTCCCTTTTTCAATAAGGCAGCAAAACACAGTGACTACATTGCCTTCATAGTTCCTAGAAGCTGGCGCAAATGGTCTGTGATCAACCGTTTGGATAGGGATTTTCATCTCATCCATGATCAAGACCTAAGCATTGACTATGTTGATGAGACGGGGGAAATGGTTTGGCAGAAATCAAACCTAAGAACCTGCTTTCAGGTTTGGCAGCGACAAGATAAACAACGTGAACTGATCAAAGTCCAAGATATGGGTCTAATCTCAAAGGTGAGCCCTAAAGAAGCAGATGTTGCCCTAACTGTCTTTGGCTACAGCTGCGGCCTAGTTCGAACCGAGTTTGAGAAAATACCCAACAGCACTGTAATGTTTCTAAAGCTCCACGATGACAGAGTCTTAGCTGCGCTCAAGAAAGTGGACTTTAGTAAGTTCTATAGAAACACCGCTTATACAGAAGCACTATCTTTACAAGAAATAAGATTCTTAATTAACGAAGAAATACTGGGAGATCCTTCCCTAGTGAAAACGAAAGAGTGAATCAATGAGCATGACCGGAAGACGAACTTCAGGACCAGGAGTAAAAGACACTGGCCCTAAAGCCAAGTTCAGCCAGCTACTTCCTTATATGAAGGAGCAGAAAGGTCTTCTAAGCGTTGCTGTCTTTTTTAGCATCATCGGAGCCGGTGTAAACCTAGCCCAGCCTCTAGTTGTTGGAAACATCATCTCAACAGTTCAAGAAGGTAGTGATGTTCTTCCTCTAGCCATTGCTCTACTAATCATTACCCTCATGAGCGCTGTGCTAAGCGGAGCCATGTATCTAGTACTAGCTAAAGCCGGTGAAGGAGTTGTGCTCTCTGCCAGATCAAGTCTTTCCACAAGATTGCTTAGACTGCCAATTCAGGAGTATGACCTTAGAAGAACTGGAGACCTAGTCTCTCGAGTTGGCTCGGACACTACTTTGCTAAGAGCAGCTCTGACTCAAGGTCTAGTTGATGGGGCTGGTGGGGCACTTATATTTGTCGGTGCTGTTATCGCTATGGCATTTATCGACTGGTTGCTTCTAGTACTTACTCTTCTGATGATCTCAGTTGCTGTTGCAGCTATCGGAGTAACCTCTAGAAAAATCAAGGCAGCAACCACCAAGGCTCAAGAGCGTGTGGGTAACATGTCTGCCTCTGTCGAACGTGCCCTATCTGCAGTTAGAACCATTAGGGCTGCAAGAGCTGAAGGCAGAGAATCTGACCAGATTAGAAAAGACGCTCAAGAAGCATATGAGCAAGGTGTGAAGATTGCCAAGATCAACGCTTGGGTAACCCCTATCGGTGGACTTGCTGCCAACGGCGCATTTATTGTTGTTCTAGGTGTTGGTGGTTACCGAGTTGCTACCGGTGAAACCCAGGTTGCTTCTCTAGTTACCTTCATTCTTCTAATGTTCCTAATGATCAGACCGGTAGGACAATTCTTTTCAGCCTACGCCTCAGTCCAATCTGCCCTTGGTGCTCTTGCCCGTATCCAAGAAATACTTGATGTTCCTTTGGAAGACACCGATGCTGAGAGAGCTCAGGTAACCAAGCGCAAGGCAATCAACTCAACAGCAATTGAGTTCAGAAAGATTAAGTTCAACTACCCAGCAAGACCAGAGGTAGCTCTTGATGTGAATGGCAAACCAATTAAAGATGCTGAACCAATCATGAGTGAACCTAAGGAAGTTCTCAAAGGCGTCTCCTTCAAGATTGAACGAGGTTCACGAGTTGCAATCGTAGGTCCTTCAGGAGCAGGTAAGTCAACTATCTTCAGCTTGATGGAAAGATTCTATGAACCAACCGGTGGAGAAATTCTCCTCGATGGTCAATCAGTTCATTCAATGCTGAGATCAGATCTTCGTGCACAGATTGGTTATGTTGAACAGGATGCACCAGTGCTAGCTGGAAGCATCAGAGAGAATCTTTTGATTGGATCTCCAAATGCAACTGAGAAAGATCTAAAGCGAGTCCTTAACGAAGTAAACCTCACTACAGTTCTCAAAAGAGATAAGCGTGGTTTAGATGCCGAAGTTGGTGAACAAGGCATCATGCTTTCAGGTGGTGAGCGTCAGCGACTGGCTATTGCTAGAACACTACTTAGTGCTCCACCGATTCTTTTGCTTGATGAATCAACCTCAAGCCTTGATGGCCTAAATGAGCAGCGCATGCGCGAGGCCATCGATGCAGTTGCCAAGAACAGAACCATGATTGTGATTGCTCACAGGCTTTCAACCGTTGTTGATAGCGATCAAATCATTGTTATTGATGGTGGCAAGGTTATTGGCTCTGGAACCCATAAGCAGCTACTGAAGAGCACCCCTCTTTATAAGGAACTAGCCGCTACCCAGATGCTCTCCTAGCCAATGTCCTAGCTTGGGGCTAGTGTTGCAATAACACCTAATCCCAATTGGAGACATAATGGCAACTCGCAGCACAACTGAAAGACTCGCTTTACCTATGTTCGTCTCTGGCATTATCGCCATGGTCGCATCCGCAGGTATCTCCCTTGGCACTGCAGCAAGTGCCAATAGCCCTATTGAGTACAAAAAGGTTTCCCTGACCTACCTGAGCACAGGCTATTCGGCTAATGACAGTGGTTGTGGATCAGCCCAGGACATGTATTCAGCTAGCCGAAGCAGTGCCTCATTTAGGGCTAGAAACCTAGGTAATTCCAGCAGCGATAAGACCTTTGAATGCACCGCCACCTTCTACATGGTGACCAATGTCAGCTTGCCAAACCCTAAACCGGCTCCCACTGTGACCGTCTTTTATAAGCCTGAGGAGCAGGTAACCCCTAGACCAACAAAGACTCCTAGACCACAGCCAACGGCTACAAATACTCCTTTTCCTAGGCCCACCATCAAGCCAACCCCTGTTCCACAGCCAAATTGGTGGCTTAGACCTGCTCCAACCCCCTCAAAAACACCCAGACCCTAGATTTTCGTGAGAAACTATTACTTAGACGGTTTTCCTAAGTAAACAGAACCTCAGAACGGAACTAAAGTGAAGAAATTTGTTTTCCCTAGCATTATGGCTGTGGCCGGTGTTTTGGCAATTTTTATTGTTTTCACCAACGTAAGTGCAAACACATCTACAAAGCTAACCTCAATTAGAGTCGGCGATGGAACCACTTTCACAGACGTTGTTGCAGGAGACACCTACGAACTTCCAACTGGAACAGTTGAACTTAGAGTTGAAGCACTTCCAGAAGATCCAGATGCAGAAGTTAGCATCGAGGGAACCTCAGGGTTCGTTCCTGGGGATAACACATTGACCATCACTGTAAAGGGTTCAGATGGTAAGTCAACAGAAACTTACACCATCACTCTGGTTCAGCCAGAACTATCTGGTTGGTGTGAAGAGAACGCAGAGAAGATCAAGCTCTACAACGATGATTTCGAACTAGCAGATATTTACCAAGACATCTCTCTTGCGTATCTAGACGAACGTCTTCCTGAAATTGAAGCGAACATATCTTGCTTCAGTCAGTTGCTTCAAGACTACGTAGCAGCAAACTAGTACTCGAACTAAAGATTAGCTAAAGGCTGTCAATCGCTTAGTGGTTGGCAGCCTTTACTACATTGCTAACTAACATCGCTCTGGTCATTGGCCCTACCCCACCAGGGTTAGGTGAGATAAATCCTGCTACCTCTGAAACTAAAGGATCAACATCTCCAACCAGCGTTGTTTCTCCGTCTTTATCAACACGTGTGATTCCTACATCTAAGACAACAGCACCTGGTTTAATCCAGTCAGGTTTCACAAAGTGGGCAACTCCTAAAGCCGCAACAACAATATCTGCTTGTCTTATTGACTCTTGAATATTCTCTGAACCAGAGTGTAAAGAAGTGACTGTTGCATCAACACCTTTTTTATTGAGCAGTAACCCCAGCGGTCTGCCCACAGTTACACCTCGCCCAATGACCGCAACTTTCGCTCCACGAAGCTTAATGTCATAGCGATGAAGTAGTTCAACAATTCCTGCAGGGGTGCAAGGAAGAGGTGAAGTTATCTCACCTGTTCCTGCGAGCACTAATCGGCCTAGATTGATTGGGTGCAAACCGTCGGCATCTTTATCTGGATCAATTAGTTCCAGCAACTCATTGGTGTCAAAGCCAAAAGGAAGCGGAAGCTGCAAGATATAACCTGTTACATCTCTAGCCTCATTAAGGTCTCTTATGGCTGCCCTTAGGTCTGCCTCTTTAGCGTTAGCAGGTAGGTCAATACGTACTGAGTGCACTCCAACTTCAGCACAATCCCTGTGTTTACCAGCTACGTAGCTGTGTGAGCCAGGGTCATCTCCTACAAGCAATGTACCAAGACCAGGGGTTATTCCTATTTGCTTTAGTTCAATAACTTGCTCAGTCAGCTCAGCTTTGATTGTCTTAGCAACAGCCTTGCCATCAAGAATTACGGCAGTCAATGATTTACCAGTTCTCTAGGCCGTTATAAAGCGGGAACTTCTGAGTTAGAGCACGGACTCGATCTGCCAGTGCATCAATATCTGGATTAGGCATCACAACGTGAGCGATGATATCTGCCACCTCTGCAAACTCTGCATCCCCAAAACCACGGGTTGCAAGTGCTGGAGTTCCAATACGAACACCTGAGGTAACAAGAGCTGGTCTTGGATCATTAGGAACAGAGTTTCTGTTCACAGTGATGCCAACATCGTGAAGTAAATCTTCACAGGTCTTGCCATCTATTGGTGAGTTTCTAAGATCAACTAAAACTAGGTGAACATCAGTTCCACCGGTAAGAACATCAACACCGTTAGCTCTAACATCAGGCTGCATTAGTCGCTCAGCAATAAGCTGTGCTCCCCTGATAGTTCTTTCCTGACGGTCCTTAAACTCTGGACCCATGGCAGCTTTGAAAGCAACAGCTTTACCTGCGATGACGTGCATAAGCGGTCCACCCTGTTGACCTGGGAATACAGCAGAGTCAATCTTCTTGGCATACTCCGCTTTACAAAGAATCAGACCTGACCGAGGACCAGCAAGAGTCTTGTGCACTGTGGTTGAAATAACATCCGCGTACGGAACTGGGCTTGGGTGAACACCGGCTGCAACTAGACCTGCGATGTGTGCCATGTCTACCCAGAGAATCGCACCAACTTCATCGGCAATTTTTCTGAACTCAGCAAAGTCAATGTGACGAGAATACGCTGACCATCCAGCGATAAGAACCTTAGGCATTACCTCGTGAGCACGCTTACGAATTATGTCCATATCCATCAAGAAGGTTTCTGGGTTTAGCTCATATGCATGAGCCTCATAAGTCTTACCGGAGAAGTTCAACTTCATGCCGTGGGTTAGGTGTCCTCCGTGAGCTAGCTCCAGACCTAGGATTCTGTCTCCTGGCTGACAGAAGGCCTGAAGAACAGCTGCGTTAGCAGTGGCTCCTGAGTGTGGTTGAACGTTGGCATGCTCAGCACCAAAAAGTTCTTTCGCTCTATCGCGAGCGAGATTCTCTGCTACGTCAACTGCTTCACAGCCACCGTAGTAACGCTTGCCTGGGTAGCCTTCGGCATATTTGTTGGTCAGCACAGAACCTTGGGTTTCAAGAACTGCTCTTGAAACAAAGTTTTCGCTAGCAATCATCTCTAGGAAGTTACGTTGGCGATCAAGTTCTGCTTGTAAGACAGCGGCAATCTCAGGATCGGTAGCTGAAAGTGGTGAATTAAATTCTTGTGGCAATTGTGACATTGGGAACTCCTTGATAAACGGCTTTGCTGCTTTGGCCCAGGCGTACGACCAAAATGCCTTCGCTCCCTGATGGAAATCCATCTTTAACGCCAGTTGCGATATGGTCATTCTAATACAGGGCCTAAACAAGGCTGATTCCCGCCACCTCTAGACACGGTGGCTAAATAACTAATCGGTATTACGCATATTGACTAGTCTTAACAGACGGTAAACGAACATAAACAAGGGATTTTCAAGTGCCTATCGGAACCATCATTGGAATCAGCATGATTTTCGCTGGAGTCATCCTAACCGGAGTCGTTATATGGCGAGCAGTTAGCTACAAGAACCGCCAAAAGGACGCTCAGCGAGGCTTAGACAGCTAGAGAAGCCTAAACTTGAGCCTATGACTACGCCAACCAATCACTGGGTCCTAACCTTTGTCTGCACTGATCAGCCAGGTATCGTCCATTCCATCTCAGGCGCCATAGTCAAAGCTCAGGGCAATATCACCGAAAGCCAACAGTTCACCAGCACCGAGAGCGGCAAGTTCTTCATGCGCCTGCAGGTTGAGGTTTCAGCCTCAAAACAAGAGTTCTCAGAGGCAATATCTGAAGTTGCTGCCAAATACAGTGCCACCTGGCATCTGGATGCCGTGGGTCGCAAAATCAAAGCTGTAGTTCTAGTTAGTAAGAGTGCTCACTGCCTCAATGACCTTCTGTTCAACCAAAGATCAGGTCAAATTCCAATTGAGGTTCCTGCAGTATTTGGTAACCACTCCGACCTTTCAGATCTAGCTGGCTTTTATGGGATTCCATTTGAAACTCACTCAATCACTGATGCTTCAACTAAAGCTGCATTTGAACAAATGCTTCGCGAATACATCATCAAAAATGAGATTGAAGTGATTGTGCTGGCAAGATTTATGCAGATTCTAAGTGCTGAATTCTGTCGAGAATTTGAAGGAAAGATCATAAACATTCACCACTCATTCCTACCTGGCTTCAAGGGTGCTAACCCTTATGCCCAAGCACATAACCGTGGTGTGAAACTAATTGGAGCAACAGCTCATTTTGTAACTGCTGATCTGGATGAAGGTCCAATTATCGAACAGAATGTTATTCGCGTAGACCACGGCAAATCTAAACAAGATCTAGTTGCCATGGGTCAGGATGTAGAGTCAAAGACCCTCGCCCAAGCAGTTAGATGGTTTGCTGAACATCGAGTTCTTCTCGATAACGAGCGCACCATCATCTTCCACTAAGACGAGGGTCCTCAACTTCCTTTAGCGCTTTCTTCTCATTCGCATAGAAGAGCCAGCAGCAAATGCACTAAGTGTAATAGCGAATCCAACTAATCCAATCACCATGAACATCGGTTGAGTCTGTTCTTCACTGAATACCAGTTTCTTGGAAGCCTCTTCTTGAAGCTCTTTTTTTGCTGGCTTGATTTCTTCAACTAACTCCTTTTCCACTTCCTTGACCTCAGGAACAGCAACAGGCTCGAATTGCTTAGGTTCAACAAACATCCCTCGATCCACCTCGGTCGGATTCTTCACATTTGCTCCAGTTGGTTGACCTGAAGCGTTCAGATTCTGATTCACAATCTCATCAGGGGTGATGTTGATCTGGTTTGAAGCAAGTGCAGCTGTAGGGCCTGTGTTACCAGAGGTATCAGTAACAGAATTTGCAGCAAGGGTAACTTGAGTTGAACCTATGCCACAACCCGTAAGTGCTATCTGCCAACCTAGGCCTGCTCTTAGAACCGAGTAGTTCATTACACAGTTGGTAGCTGTACCTGAGAAGGTGAACTTGTTAGCTGCCATACCCGTTGTTGGCTCTTCACTATCAAAGACCCAGATCGGCAAACCACCAACTCCAGGAGCAGTCACATCGGTGACCCTTAGAACAGGTGCAGTTGTATCAATCCTGGTAACTTCCGTTTGATTAGGAAGGCTAGGTCCGATATTTCCTGCAGTATCAATAACTGCAAGTGGGTTTAGAACTAGACCAGCTAGGTTGCCATCTAAACAGTTGGCAATTGTGATGGTGTAATCAGTTCCAGTTCCTGTCATGGACTGAATCACACAACCAGTTCCCTTAACTAACCAGTCAGTGCTATCTGCAACTAAGCCTGTAACAGTCTCAGTGAACACTGCTCTATAAATGATCAAGCTGTTAGCACTTGGCTGTTTGGTTAGAGTTGCGATTTCAGGAACGGTTCTGTCCAAAACAATTGGTGTTGTAGAAACAGTTCTTACCGGACCAATAGCGTTACCAAATACAGCATCGACTTTAAGGGTTAGGGAAATAGTTCCATCAGTACAACCAGAAACAGTTGCAGCATAGTTAGCTCCACTTCCAGTAAGTGTTGAGATGTAACAACCGGTTGCAGTTCCTGAGATAACAAAGTCATCTGCTGTAAGACCTGTAACGCTCTGACCGAAACTGATATTGAATACAGGCGTTGCTAATCTGCTTGGCGATGCTGGTGCTGTGAATGATGTCACCGTTGGACCCAGGTTGTAGGTAATGCTTGCTGCCCCATTGGCTGGCTGCCAGGCCGCTGTGTAGACAACTGACTGGAATCTAGTTGCGTTGGTGAAGCTAGATCCTCCACCGCCACCACCACCGTCGACTCCGTTAGCTTCTGTGTCAGCTCCTCCACCGCCACCACCGTAGAAGCCGCCACCGCCGCCGCCACCACCTGCGACAAAGTTTGATGGGTTATTGGCACTTCCTCCAGCACCACCGACTCCTAGAGCACCTGCTGCGCCAGGGGTTGTCAGGGTTCCATTGGATGTTCCTCCTGCACCACCTGCAGTTGGTGTGCCAGGACCGCCACCTAGTCCTTGACCATTACCACCAGCGTTTGCTGTAGTGGATGCAGCTGAACCTCCAGCACCACCAACCCAACCTCCGGTTCCACCACCACCACCGGCAACAGCGATGCGATCAGCAAGCAGAAGGCTAGTTCTAATATCTGTTGCTCCTCCACCTGAGCCTTCATCGTTGTGGCCAGAACCAGCAGCTCCACCACCGTTATAACCACCAGCAGCACCATTACCTGATGAACCCTGGCCACCAACATAAATGTATAGAGGCGTTGTTGGAATTGATCTGAAAGTAGCTGTGGTTCTTGACCCTCGACCACCAGATCTTCCACCCTGAGCACCAGCTATCGAGATCGTCATGCTTCTAACATCTGCTGGTGGGGTCCAGATGTAGTAATCACCTGAGTAAGAAAAGCTGACTGTGCAGCTAGTGCCAGTTGTATTGCAAACTGGTGTTGGATTAGTTGCTACCGCTTGAACGGATGGAACCACAACTGCTCCAAGGACTAGAGAGAAAGCGCCTGCCAAAGTTATAACTTTGGGTAGGCGTGATTTGTTTTTTGTTTTCATGCAGATAAAAGTAAAACTCCAACAGAAATCCTGCTGGAGTTTTACACAGTCAAAGAGATCTTTGACTTATCAACACTTAGGCCAATCTAGTCTTTAGGTTAGTTGCCAATGAAGCCATGAACTCTTCTGTTGTTTGGTAAGCCTGTTCCTTACCAACTAGTAGAGCAAGATCCTTAGTCATGTGACCTGACTCAACAGTCTTGATAACAACATCTTCCAAAGTCTCAGCAAATTTTGCTACCTCTGGAGTGCCATCTAGTTCTGCTCTGTGCATTAGAGCTCTGGTCCATGCGTAGATAGAAGCAATTGGGTTTGTGCTTGTCTTCTTACCAGCCTGGTGGTCACGGTAGTGTCTAGTAACAGTTCCGTGAGCAGCCTCAGCCAAAGCAGTCTTGCCATCAGGGGTGGTTAGAACTGAAGTCATCAGACCTAGAGAACCAAAGCCTTGAGCTACTGTGTCGCTCTGGACGTCACCGTCATAGTTCTTACAAGCCCAGACGTAGCCACCTTCCCACTTCAATGCAGCAGCAACCATGTCATCGATTAGACGGTGCTCATAGGTCAAACCAGCCGCTTCGAACTTTGCTTTGTATTCAGCATCAAAGATCTCTTGGAAAGCATCCTTGAAAGCACCATCGTAAGCCTTCAAGATGGTGTTCTTGGTTGATAGATAAACCGGGTAGTTACGAGCTAGTCCGTAGTTGAAAGATGCTCTAGCAAAGTCCTTGATTGAGTCCATGTAGTTATACATACCCATTGCTACACCACCGTGCTCAGGGTATTCAGCAACGGTCATGGTCTTAGGCTCAGTGCCATCTGCTGGAGTCCAGGTCATGGTTACAGTTCCAGCTCCAGGAACCTTAAAGTCAGTTGCCTTGTACTGATCTCCGTGAGCGTGACGACCAATGATGATTGGCTTAGTCCAACCAGGAACCAGTCTTGGCACGTTAGAGATAATGATTGGCTCACGGAACACAACACCATCAAGGATGTTTCTAATTGTTCCGTTAGGTGATTTCCACATCTTCTTCAAACCAAACTCAGTTACACGAGCTTCATCAGGAGTAATGGTTGCGCACTTAACACCAACACCGTGCTTCTTGATGGCATTAGCTGCATCAATGGTTACCTGGTCATCGGTAGCATCACGGTTCTCAATTGAAAGGTCATAGTAATCAAGATCTAAATCTAGAAAAGGCATGATCAAAGAGTCTTTGATGTTCTGCCAAATGATACGAGTCATTTCGTCGCCGTCAAGATCAACTACCTTGCCAACTACCATAATTTTTTCCATGCGTGTGCTTTCCTTTATTGTTTTTGGTTCCCTATAAGCCTAAACGAGCGAATCGCGCCAAGCTTTGTGCATCTTGGCAAACTTGCCAGTTCCAGCAATCAAGACTGCTGGGGTGTCATCTTCAATAATCTGACCATGCTCCATAACTACCACCCTGTCTGCAATTGAGACAGTTGAGAGCCTGTGAGCAATGATGATGGCTGTACGGCCTGCCAGTAGGGTTTGCAGACCCTTCTGAACCATACGCTCGCTTGGGATATCAAGAGAGCTGGTTGCCTCATCCAGAATCAGAACAGTCGGGTCTGCGATAAATGCTCTCGCAAATGAGATCAGCTGACGCTGCCCTGCAGAAACACGACCACCACGCTTATTCACATCTGTGTCATAGCCATCAGGAAGACTCAAGATGAACTCATGGGCACCAACTGCCTTAGCTGAATTTTCAATTTCTTCTTGAGTAGCCTCAGGCTTACCAAGTGAAATGTTCTCAGCAACTGTTCCGCTAAACAGATAAGCCTCTTGAGTAACCATGACAACAGCCTTACGCAGATCATCATCGGTTAGCTGACGCAAATCAACACCATCAAGTTCAACAGTTCCAGAACTAGGGTCATAGAAACGACCAATCAACTTAGCAAGAGTTGACTTACCCGCACCGGTTGTTCCAACTAGAGCAATAGTTTGACCTGCTGGAATATCCATACTGAATTTTGGAAGCACAACCTTGCCGTTTGAATAAGCAAACTGAACCGTGTTGAAGTTGATGTGTCCCTTACGCTCTGCAAGTGGAGTTGGGTTCTCGGCCTCTGGAACAGAAGGCTCTTCTTCCAGAACACCAGAAATCTTCTCCAAAGCTGAGTTAGCAGACTGGTATGAGTTATAGAACATGGCCAGGTTTTCCATAGGCTCATAGAAGCTTCTGGCATACAAAATACAAGAAATAAGAACACCGATACCAAGATCGCCGTCCATGACTCTCAAGCCACCCCATAGCAATACGAAGGCAACCGTGATGTTACCAATCATGATTAGACCCGGATCGTAAATACCGAAGAGTTGAATAACCTTGGCGTTCACAGAACGGTAATCCTCAACTAGATCCTTGTAAGTATCTTCGTTTCTCTTTTCCTTACGGAAAGCCTTCACTGCACGGATACCAGTCATTGACTCAACAAAGTGAACAATCAACTTCGCTGAAGCAACACGAGTTTTACGGTAACTAATGCGAGTGTTCTTCTGGAACCACCTGGTTAGGAAGAACAATGGAATAAAGCTCACCAACATAATCAAGAATGAAGTGGCATCTAGGGTTACCAATGCAATCGCAGTAAAGAGCATGAACAGGACGCCTGAGATCATTTCAGAACCACCTGAATCTAGAAGTTCCTCGATGGAATCTAGGTCGCTGGTTTGTCGAGCAATAACGCGTCCTGAGGTGTACGTCTCGTGGAACTCAACAGATAGCTTCTGAGTGTGACGGAACAATCTCTTACGCAGCCCGAACATGATGTCTTGGCTAACTCTTGCTGAAAATCTCAAAAAAAAGGCGATTGTGAATCCGGCTAACACCGCTGTTGTTGCGTAACCACCAACAGTCCAGAACAGAACTGTGAAGTCTCCCTCTTGAGCTGCTGGCAGACCCTGATCGATTGTCTGAGCAATAAGCCAAGGACCGGCAACTCTAAGTGCCTGGCTAGTAATAACCAGAGCAAGGCTTATAAACAACCTGTTCTTAACGGGCTTGATGATTTCCCCAAGGAGTTTGAGGCTACGCTCGCGAACTCGAGCCTGCTCTTCTTTGCTTAGCTCAATCTTTTCTTCGTTCTTTACACCCTGCATGCTCATTAGTTCTTCACCTCAATCATCTTTCCGGCAGCATCAAGGCTGCTGATTACATATCTGTAGTGATCGTTTGAGGCAATTAGATCGCTGTGTTTACCAAAGGCAGTTATCTTGCCATCTTGCAATAGTGCAACCTTGTCCGCTAGCTGAACAGTTGATGGCCGGTGAGCAACAATCAAAGCTGTGGTTGCCTTCAACACTGTTCTAAGTGCATCCTCAACCATCGCTTCGGTGTCCACATCAAGTGCTGATAGCGGGTCATCCAGGACAAGAACTGCAGGCTGCGCCGCTACTGCTCTAGCCAAAGCAATACGTTGTCTTTGACCACCTGATAGCGATAGACCCTCTTCACCAATCTTGGTATCTAAACCATCTGGTAAGTCATAAACAAATCCTGCTTGAGCAATCTCGAGTGCCTGGGCCAATTCTTCTTCAGTGCTTTCCGGTCTACCAAGTAAGACGTTATTGCGGATGGTGTCACTAAACAGTGTTGAATCCTCAAAAGCCATAGCGATATGCGCTCTAAGTTCTTCACGGGATAGATCTCTAATATCTATGCCATCAAGCTTCACCGAACCACCGGTTACTTCATACAACCTAGTTGCAAGAGCTGTTAGCGATGTTTTACCAGAACCAGTAATTCCAATAAGAGCTACAGATTCACCTGGCTCAATTATTAGATCAACGCCATCAATAAGATCCTTCTGCTCTTTAGGGGCATCCGCATATCTAAAGTGAACATTCTCAAACACCAAGCGACCCTTAGGTTCAGCTATTGTCTTAGGCTTCTCTGGATCTGAGATATCAACCTTGGTATCAATAACTTCAAAGAAACGCTCAACTGCAGATCTTGCGTCAATGGTCATGGACAAAAGGAAACCTAGTGAGTCAATAGGCCAGTGCAGGATTCGGGTTGTCAGAATAAATGAAAGCAAGACTCCAATAGTCATATTGCCTTCAACAATTTGCCAGACACCGAGAGGTAAATAAATAGCAGTTGCAAGAGAAGGAATTGTTGAGAAATAGAACCAAAGGTTTGCAATCATCTTGGCTTTGTTTAGCTCAGTCCCTCTAAGTTTCAGAGCATCTCTAGCAAACTTCTCAGTCATAAATGATCCACGACCAAATGATTTGATAACACGAATACCGTGAACGCTCTCCTCAACCGATGTGGCAAGATCTCCTTTTTGGTCTTGGCTCAGACGAGCAGTGACGTGGTATTCCTTCTCAAATTTGAAACCTAGAATCCAAAGTGGTGACATGATAACGAAGAAGACAGTTGCCAACATCCAGCTATAGGAGAACAGCACAGTCAAACCAAAAACGATGGTGAACAGGTTAGCTACCAATAGCACAAGTCCAAAAGAGAGCCAACGTCTAATCATGCTCAGATCGCTTGATGCACGTGAGAGCAACTGCCCGCTAGGCCACTTGTCATGGAAAGCAACTTCTAGGTCCTGCAGCTTTGCATAAAGTGTTCTTCTTAGCCCAGCTTCAACATGTGTACCTGGAGTTAGAACCAGCCATCTACGAAGTAGAACCATCACGGCTTCTAATAGACCCATTCCTAGAACGGCAAATACTGCAAACAGCAGGGTCTCAAATGTGGTGTTGTTTTCCAGAGTGTCAAACAGGCTTCTCAGATAGCCAGGGATAGCCAGGGCAAACATATGCCCAGCGATAGCCGCAATTGTCCCTAGAACAATACGAGGCAACGCCTTCTTCGCATATGGGAAGATTCGGAGCAATGTCCGAACCGTACCTAATTTCTTCGTTTCCAAAAAATTACCTAAATCTGTGAGTTGGGCTTTCACCAAAGGGTAAGTAGATACCTTACCAAAGCCTTTCAGTCTATCTAAAGTTGTAGGCTATACATTGAAATATACCTTTTCAGCACCCCTATTCGTCCCACAAGGAGCAAATACAACATGGCCCGCAACGGTAAAGTCTCAGTAATTGGTTCAGGTTTCTACGGAACAACAACAGCCCAGCGTCTCGCTGAATATGACATCTTCGACACCGTTGTCCTAACCGACATCCTTGAGGGTAAGCCTGAAGGTATCGCCCTAGACATCAACCAGTCTCGCTCAATTGAAGGCTTTGAGACCAAGGTTGTTGGAGCTACCACCCAGCCAGATGGCTCAGGTTATGAAGCCATTGCTGACAGTGACATTGTGATCATCACAGCAGGTCTTCCTCGTAAGCCAGGCATGAGCCGCATGGATCTTCTAGAGGTCAACGCAGGCATTGTTGGCGGAGTTGCTAAGAACATCGCTAAGTATGCTCCAAATGCAGTAATTCTTGTAGTTTCAAACCCACTTGATGAAATGACTGCTCTTGCTCAAAAAGCATCTGGTTTCCCTAAGGAAAGAGTTATCGGTCAGGCTGGAATTCTAGACACAGCACGTTTCACTAACTTTGTGGCTGAAGCAACCGGAGCAGAAATCAAAGACGTAAAGACCTTAACTCTTGGTTCACACGGTGAGACCATGGTTCCAGTTCCATCTGTTTCAACAGTCAATGGAAAGTCAATCGTTGAAGTTCTTGGAGCAGAAAAAGTTGCTGACCTAGTAGATAAGACCCGTAACGGTGGAGCAGAGATTGTTGCTTTGCTAAAGACCGGTTCTGCTTACTATGCACCTAGCGCAGCTGTTGCTCGTATGGCTAAAGCAGTGCACGAAGACAGTGGAATGGTTTTCCCTGTTTGTGCATGGGTTGATGGTGAGTTTGGTATCTCTGGTGTTTACCTAGGCGTTGAAGCAAAACTTGGTAAAGGTGGAATCAAGCAAATCGTTGAGACTCCACTTGATGCAGAAGAACTAGAAGCACTAAAGGTTGCAGCTGAAGCTGTTAGAGCTAAGCAAGCAGATATTTCTAACCTCTAGTGATAGAAGTGACGCTCACCGGTAAAGAACATGGTGAGCTTTGCTTCCTTGGCTGCAGCAATAACTTCCTCATCCTTAACTGATCCACCTGGTTGAACAACTGCTTTTACTCCAGCATTAATTAGAACCTCTAGACCATCAGCAAATGGGAAGAACGCATCGCTAGCGGCAACCGATCCTTGAACACGAAGATCTCCTCGGCTAACCGCTAACTTGCATGAGTCAACTCTGTTGACCTGCCCCATACCAATACCAATCGAAGAACCTTCTTTAGCTAAAAGAATCGCATTTGATTTCACCGAGCGAATAGCTCGCCAAGCAAAGACCAAATCAGACATAGTCCTCTCATCAGGTTTGCCACCAGAAACTAACTTCCAGTTAGTGGTTGAGAAATTCATAAACGTATCAACTTCTTGAACTAGGAACCCTCCAGAGATTTGCTTGAGTTCACTTGATTCTCTGCTGTAATTCTTCGGTAACTCAAGAATCCTTAGATTCTTTTTACGTTCAATAAGTAACCTCAGTGCTTCAAGCTCATAAGAAGGAGCAATTAGAACCTCAGTAAAGATATCCATCAGGTTCATAGCCATTCCCATGGTCACTGTTCTGTTAGCAGCAACAACTCCACCAAAGGCACTAACCGAATCACATAGGAATGCAGCCGAGTGTGCAGCTGCTATTGGATCATCAGCTCCCTCAGGGGCAATAGCAATACCGCAAGGATTAGCGTGCTTAATGATTGCTACCGCAGGCTCAACAAAGTCATAGGCAGTTCTAACAGCAGCATCAGCATCAACATAGTTATTAAAAGACATCTCTTTGCCATTGAGTAACTTAGCCTGCGCAATACCTGAGACAGCCATAGGGCTAGTGTTCCGATAAATAGCAGCTGCCTGATGTGAGTTCTCACCATATCTCAAGACATTTAGTAGATCAGCTTCAACATCAATTACCTGTGGGAAACCAGGGTTTTTCAAAACGGTTTCGTTTGTCTTTGAAGGCATCGCTGCTTCTTCGACTTCATCCGCAAACCAGCTGGCAACGGCTGTGTCATATCGGGAGGTGTGAGTAAATGCCAGAGCAGCTAATTCTTTTCTTTGAGCAAGGACTGTGCCACCAGCATCAAGTGCTGAAACAATCTCAGAGTATTTGCTTGGATCAACAACTATTGCAACGTTTGCATAATTCTTAGCCGCTGCTCTAACCATTGCAGGTCCGCCGATATCAATCTGCTCAACAACTGCATCGCCTTTAGCTCCTGAGGCAACAGTTGAAACAAATGGATAAAGGTTCACAACCACTAACTCAAACGGTTCAATCTCTAAATCTCTTAGCTGCTGCTCGTGATTTACTAAGCGCAAATCAGCAAGCAGTCCACCGTGAATCTTTGGGTGCAGGGTCTTAACCCTGCCATCTAGCGCTTCAGCAAAACCTGTTACCTCAACAACTTCAGTAACTTCAATGCCAGCAGCTCTAATTGATGAAGCAGTTGAACCGGTTGAAACAATGCTGACCCCTGCATTAGAAAGAGCAGTTGCTAGTTCAATCAGACCTGTCTTATCACTGACAGAGATCAGGGCACGCTTTATAGCAACACGATCGCGGTGACGATAATCCGCTGGAGTGTATTCATTCTGTCCTGCCATGGGTGACCCTAACTCTCAACTCTTAGAACTGGTTTTTGTTTATAAGCAAGTTGCTCAATAGTTGAGCCAAGTAGTTCATGCTCAATTTTCTTGATACGTTCGTGCAGGATCTGCTCGGTGTCCCCTGGCTCAATAGCTACTTCAGCTTGAACAATCACTTCACCCGTGTCTACACCTTCATCAACATAGTGAATAGTCACACCTGTCTTAGTGGCTCCTGCTGCCAGAGCGTCTCTAACCGCATGGGCGCCTTTGAAATCTGGAAGTAACGATGGGTGAATGTTTATCAACTTGCCCTTTAGAGCTGATACAAAATTCGCTGGAAGAATCTTCATGAATCCTGCCAGTACTACTAGATCTGGCTGGTGGTGTTGAACATTAGCTAGAAGTGTCTTGGCCCACTGCTCTTTAGATGAAAACAATTCAGGCCTAACAATGAAAGTGTCGACTTCATACAATTCAGCATGCTCAAGACCCGGAGCATCTAGGTCAGATCCAACGGCAACTATCTTGGCTGGATAAAGCGGATTTTCACTTTTCTTCAGCAATGAGAGGAGGTTTGATCCGCTGCCTGAGATTAGAACGACAACAGATATCATTTGACTATTTTACCTTTGCGTTTCTTCTAATCAGTTCGGTATCAGCTGCATCAGGTCTCGCACTAAAGAAGGCAGCCAAGATAGAGGCAATACTGACCTCAAGGAAAGTAACCCCTGCCACTAGCCAAGGGTTCACTCCAACAAGGCTCATTCGTCCTGGCCCAATCGAACCACTTGCCAATTCAGTCAATAACCACATCTGAACCGCTGCCACAAAACCAATGGCCAAACCTAGCGAGATAGCAGCTGAGGTAGCAGATGCGTAAGCAAATCTGAGTTCTGCTGTGTATGACTTCACCAGAAGAGTTGCAAAGAATGCAGCAAGTAGAGGAACAAGGATGAACAAAACCCCAAGGCTAGATCCTGAAACAGGAAGAGCAGCCAACATAGGAATAGCAGGTAGTGGACCTAGCTCAGTAGCCAAAGGACTAACAATAGACCCTTGACCCACTGAGAAACCTGTGCCCAATAACCATGAGTTACCAAACGCAAGCACGTTTGGCATTAGGGCCAACTGACCAGCACTAACAGTTAGTGTTCCTAAGAATGTCAATTGCAGGGATTGATATAACTTGATGATTTCAATCCAGTTCAAAGCAAGCATCACAGAGATAAGCACTGCACTTACCAAACTCATCGCAGCCACAACACCTGTTCCTGCGCGAAGTGCTGGACCAATCAATGGCTTTATTGCCCAAGGTAATTTATCCACTAGGTCAATAAAGAACTCTCTGATGCGATCTCTCATAACACTTGGCTCTGAATCTTCAAAGAGCATTGGTGCACCAGCCACAGATCCAATAATCACAAGAGCTGCAAACAGTGCAGTTGGAATAAATACTCCCTGCCACTGAACTACATAGATTGACTTGGTAACTGCTGAGCTAGTGAGAATTACTGCTACTGCCAAATACAAAGTGATTGCACCTAGCCAAGCAAAACCGAGATACTTCTCACCACTTAGTTTTTTACCAGCACGGAAGATTAGCCAGCCAATAAAAATTGAAAAACCTAGCGGAAGAAAATCAACAACATAGGCAGGAACTTTGATTCCAGCAATCTTGCCTTCAGCAATTAGCAAAGGCACGCCATGAGCTGAAAGCCAGGTGCGCGAACTGTCTTGCAAAACAGACTGGAAGGTTGAACCAACTGTTTGTTCAACTAACCAAACAGTTAAGTTCAGGGCAAAGACGGTTAGAAAACCAAGGGCAACAACAAAAGCTGATCCCAGTGCTCCTCTAGCAAATGCCCTTATACGCATGAACTAAAGGCTAGCGATAACACCGCGCATTAGGGCTGCAGTCTCACTAGGAGTCTTACCGACCTTCACACCGACTAGTTCAAAAGCTTCCTTTTTAGCCTGAGCAGTTCCAGCAGAACCTGAAACAATCGCACCAGCGTGACCCATGGTCTTACCCTCTGGAGCTGTGAAACCAGCAACGTAAGCAACAACAGGCTTAGTCACGTTGTCCTTGATGTATGCAGCAGCCTTCTCTTCGCTGTCACCACCAATTTCACCGATTAGAACAATTGCCTTAGTTTCTGGATCTGCTTCAAAGGCTGCAAGAGCATCGATGTGTGTGGTTCCAATAACTGGGTCTCCACCTATACCGATAGCAGTTGAAATACCAATGTCACGAAGCTCAAACATCATCTGGTAAGTCAGTGTTCCTGACTTAGAAACCAGTCCGATAGGACCAGGACCTGAGATATCAGAAGGTGTGATACCAGCGTTAGATTTTCCTGGGCTGATAATGCCAGGGCAGTTAGGACCAATGATTCTAGTCTTGTTACCCTTTGAAACACTGTATGCCCAGAAGCTTGCTGAGTCATGAACTGGAATACCTTCAGTAATCACAACAGCTAGTTCGATGCTTGCATCGATAGCTTCCATCACAGCTGACTTAGCAAAAGCAGGTGGAACAAAGATTACAGAAACGTTTGCACCGGTAGCGGCCATTGCATCTGCAACAGTTCCAAATACTGGAAGTGAAACACCGTTAACTTCAACAGTTTCACCCGCCTTACGAGGGTTCACACCACCAACGATGTTAGATCCGCCCTTCAGCATTCTCTGAGTGTGCTTCATACCTTCAGAGCCAGTCATGCCCTGAACAATGATCTTGCTGTTCTTATCTAGAAAAATAGACATTTATAAATCTCTCTTTAGCGGTTGGCGAGTTCAGCAGCTTTATCAGCAGCTTCATCCATAGTGTCAACAACGGTTACTAGTGGGTGATTTGCATCAGCCAGAATCTTGCGTCCTTCATTTACGTTGTTACCATCAAGGCGAACAACCAGAGGCTTAGTAGCTGAGGAACCAAGAGTTGCAAGCGCTCCAACAATTCCGTTAGCAACAGCATCACAAGCAGTGATTCCACCGAAGACGTTAACGAAAACGCTCTTGACCTGTGGGTCACCAAGAATAACGTCAAGACCTGCAGCCATGACTTCAGCTGAAGCTCCACCACCGATATCTAGGAAGTTAGCTGGCTTCACACCACCGTGCTTTTCACCTGCGTAAGCAACAACATCAAGTGTTGACATAACAAGACCTGCACCGTTACCGATGATTCCAACTTCACCATCAAGCTTCACGTAGTTCAAATCAGATTCTTTAGCTTTAGCTTCTAGTGGATCTAACTCATCGCGTTCCATGGCTTCACGCAGGTGACGGAACTCAGCATTGTCATCTAGTGAAACCTTGCCATCAAGAGCAATAATCTCGCCTGACTTGGAAAGAATCAGTGGGTTCACTTCAACTAGGGTTGCATCTTCTTTAACAAAGACTTCATAAAGTTTTACAAACACCGGAGCAACCTTGGCAGCAATCTCATCGCTGAAACCACCAGCCTTAGCAATCTCAAGTGCCTTAGCCAAATCAATTCCCTGGATTGCATCAATAGCAATCTTGGCTAGAGCATCAGGACGCTCTTCAGCTAGCTGCTCAATTTCCATTCCACCTTCGACACTGCAAAGAGATAGGAAGGTTCTGTTACTTCTATCTAGCAAGACAGAGAAGTAATACTCCTTATCAATAGCAGCACCTTCAGCAATCATCACTCGGTTAACCGGAAGATCCTTGATGGTTAGCTTCAAGATAGCCTCAGCAGCAGCCTTAGCTTCTTCAGGGCTGTGAACTACCTTCACACCACCGGCTTTGCCTCGGCCACCAGCTTTAACCTGAGCCTTGACAACAACTGTGCCGCCAATCTTGGCTGCTGCATCTGCTGCTTGCTCTGGGGTATCTGCGATTAGTCCCTTGAGAACTGGGACTCCGTATGCCTCGAACATGTCTCGGGCCTGATATTCAAATAAATCCACTTATGATTCCATTCACAAAAAGGGCACTCAGAACGTGCACCAACGTATAGTTTAGAGCCTCTCAATTGGTGCCACACGCACCATGAGGCGCTTGGTGCCAACCTTTTCGAACCTAATTTCGGCTGTCTGTCTCGCACCCTCGCCAGTTGTCTCGATTACGGTGCCTGGGCCAAAGACATCGTGCTTGACCCTGTCTCCGACAGACAACACCAATCCCTCGTTATTTCTAACTGATGTGATCTCGTTGTTCCAGACCTTCTTCTCTCTTACCGGTCTGTCATAGCCAGTTCCTGTAACAGCTCTCGGCTGATAGCGAGGAGTGTCTCTTTCAGCACCTCTTTGATCAACAAGCTCAGTAGGAATATCCAGCAGGAAGTTAGAAGGCATAGTTGAGTTCAACTGACCAAAGAGTGTTCTCTGCATGGCAATGGTTAGATAAAGCAACTTCATCGCTCTAGTAATTCCCACATAGAACAACCTGCGCTCTTCAGCTAGGCCACCTATCTCCTCGAAAGATCTCATGTGTGGCAAAGTGCCCTGCTCTAAACCTGCAATAAAGACAATTGGATACTCCAAGCCCTTAGCTGTGTGCAAAGTCATGAGAGAGACCTGGCCTGAGCCATCGTCAATTTCATCAGCTGCCGCAGCCAAAGTAATCTCCGCAAGATAATCAGCCAAAGTAGCTTCTGGATTACGAAGTTGATACTCGACTACCTGACCTACTAAAGCATCAAGGTTTTCAACCCTTGCCTCATCCTGAGGATCTCTGCTCATTTCAAGGGCGTATCTATACCCAGATCGGACTAAAGCTTCAATCAAAACATCGCTGATCTTTGTGGTGTGTGACATCTGCTCAAGTGAGTCCAGAAGGTTACCGAACTTAGTTATTGCTTCAGTCAACTTAGGCCCTAGACCTAGTTCGTTTGTGTAACTCAGCGCTTCACGGAAACTAATCCCGTTTCTTCTAGAAAGCTCAGCAATCTTGAGTTCAGTCTTGTCGCCAATACCTCTACCTGGCTCATTGATAACTCTGCGAACAGCCTCATCGTTACGACCATTAGAAACAGCGGTTAGATAAGCAAGAGCATCTTTGATCTCTTTACGCTCATAGAACTTCAAACCACCAATAACTGCATAAGGAACTCTCTGGGATTTGAGCTCGGCTTCAATGCTTGGAGTTAGTGCGTTAGTTCTATAAAGAATTGCCATTTGTGAATAGGCAACGCCATCACCGTGGTGCTCTTGAATCTGATCAACGATAAAGCCAGCTTCATGTCTTTCATCAACACCGGTGAACTGAATGATCTTTTCTCCAGCTCCTGCATCAGTCCAAAGATTCTTATCTGGTCGATCAAAGTTTTTAGAAATAACTGCGTTTGCTGCAGAAAGAATGTTTTGTGTTGAACGATAGTTCTGCTCAAGAAGGATGGTGTGCGCACCACTAAAGTCTTTGCTGAACTCTGAGATGTTTCTAATATCAGCACCACGGAATGCATAAATTGATTGATCGCTGTCACCAACAACAGTTAGTGAGGCTGGACCTACCAGCTCTCCAGTTTTTTGATCAGGCTGGTTGAACATTGGATCAATAGGTTTGGTTAGTTCACGAATCAGTGAATACTGAGCGTGATTCGTATCCTGATACTCATCAACCAAGACATGTCTGAATTTTCTTTGGTAATTGGATGCAACTTCAGGAAAAGCTCTAAGTAAGAAAACTGTCTCACCGATTAGATCATCAAAATCAAAAGCATTGTTACGCTTCTTCTCTGCTTCATAGGCAAGGAAGATCTCTGCAATGGCTTGGGACTTAGGGTTCTTGGTGTCGATGTTTGCAGCAAAATCCTCGGCAGTTTGTAATTCGTTCTTAGCCTTGCTGATTACTGCTGCAACAACCTGTGCCTTGAGGCTATCTATGTCATGACCACCAGCTTTGATAAGCCTTTTGATTAGGGCCCTTGAGTCCCCGGTGTCATAGACGGTGAAGTTGGAGTTATGCCCCAAACGCTCTGCTTCTCTTCTAAGTATCTGCAAACAAGCGGAGTGGAAGGTCCTAATCCACATGCCCTCAGGGTCTCCCACCAGATGCTTGATTCTCTCCCGCATCTCATTAGCTGCCTTATTAGTAAAGGTAATAGCCAGGATTTGGGAAGGCCAGGCTTCTCGTTGCTCCATTAGGTGAGCAATGCGGTGGGTTAGCACCTTAGTTTTACCTGAACCAGCGCCAGCAACGATAAGCAAAGCCGGACCTCTATATAGGACGGCTTCTGCTTGCTGAGGGTTTAGCCCTTCAAGAAGCTTCGATGAGTTACCTGGTTCAATCCAATTCATGTCTCAGCCATTTTAGGTTGAATGTCTGACAGATTAGCCACGCTCGTCCAACACACGCCGCAAAAGATCCGGCTGGTCAGCAAATATGCCATCAACTCCCGTTTGAATGAGTTCCTCATAGTACGCCTCAATAGTGGTCGTAGCCTTTTCCGCTCTCGCTGTGTAGACCCACACCTCAAGACCTAGCGCATGACAACTCTCTACCCAAGTATCAGAGGAGAGAAGCATGTGGGTTGCAATAGAAAGCCCATCAAACTCTTCAGCTAACTTCACTAAATCAACATCAACTATTTTTGTTGAATCAATTGCGAGGAAAAATTTTGCACTTATCCCATTTAGTTCAAACTCATTTTTCGCATCATGCAATAAATCATGATGAAAGGACTCTACGTAAAGCTCTAGGTTGTTTATCTTTGCAGGTGAAGAAAGAATCTCATCGGCTACCAACCTGCCGATGTTCTGATGTAGGACAGTTAGATGACTACCCGTTTTTATTTCAATAACAACTTTTTTGTTTTTGAGAAATTCTGCTTCTAGAACTTCACCTAATGTTGGAATTTCAAATTCATTATCAAACTTTGCACTTCCAGGTCGAAGATCAGGAAGTCTTTCTATTGCACGAAGAGATTTGATGTCATCTATATCAAGATCCTCTGAATACCAGTCCAGGTGAAACTGTCCTTCAACAGTTCCTTCTCTTTTGAGTTCTTTGTAGTGGCTCAATTCTGCGATGTTCGTTGTCTGACTCAGGTTGTTCTCGTGGCGAATGACTAACTTCGAATCCTTAGTGTTCACAACGTCAAATTCAATTCCGTCAGCACCTTGTTCTATCCCTAGTTTGAATGCAGCAAGAGTGTTTTCAGGGCGATAGCCACTAGCTCCACGATGAGCAATAACGAATGGCTTACTCAAATATTCGCCTTTCTGAATATTTCTTGCTTGGACTTAAATGGGCATTGAAGATTAATTCGTATATACGAATTATTCGTGTACCCATTCAGGCTGGATTTATAAAATTCAATCAATTGTGTCCACTAAACGCTAGCAAACTAATGGGAAAGATCCTTTCAATGAAGAACTCTCGTATCGTCTCTGCATTCTCCGCATTCCTTATGGCAGTTGGTCTACTGACCTTCATTCCCACAATAGAAGCAGAAGCTAACGCTAACTGTGTTGGAGCAAACTGTACTCAGACCTTCAATGCGTCAGCGTCAGTTCAGAACTTTACACCTCCTGCCGCTGGAGTGATGCTGCGCATCACAGTAAACGGTGCAGGTGGCTCTAGGGGTGGTGGAGACGCGGGTGGTGGCGGTGGAGCAGGCGCTGGAGGTAACCGTATCGCTTTTGATTACGTAACTACAAGCACCAATCCTCTATATCTATACATTGGAAATGCTGGTGGTGTAGGTGGTGGTGGTTCTTGTACTGGAGCTGGAGCGGCTGGAACCAACCCTTGGACTGCATACAACGGTGGTCGCGGAGGATTTCCTGGCTGTTCAGGTTCATCAGGTGCAGGTGGTGGAGGTGGATCCGCAACTGTAATCTCCACAGGAGATAAAACTGGAGTTATCGCAGTAGCCGGTGGTGGAGCCGGTGGTGGTGGCGCAAACATAAATGCCAACGGTACAGCTGGAAAAGCAGACACCGGTGCGCAAAATGGAGGTACAACTGGTGCGCCGGGTCAAGACTGGGGTGGCGATGGCTCTGGTGGTGGCGGTGGTGGCGGTGGAGCTACTGGTGGATCTGGTGGAGCTGCTTCCGCTGATGGTTGGAACCCAGGTGGTCAAGGTGGTGTGACTGGTAGAAACTTAGTGCCGGCGCAATCTAACTCAACAGTAACTTCGAACGTAAACGCTGGTGCTGGTTCAATAACCATTTCTTGGCCTAATGGACCTGCAGCCACAACAAGACCATCTTTCACTGACAACGCAACTGCAATTGTTGGGCAAGTCCTTGTTCCTGCAACAGGAACCTATGTTGCTTCAGCGGGAACCGTAACCGTCTCTAACCCTCGCTGGCAGATCTCAACTGATGGCAGCACTTGGACAGACATCTCTCCTACAGTTACTGGGAATTACACAATCAAGCCTGAAGATGCTGGTAAATATGTACGATTTGCAGAAGATGCAACTGACTCAAACAGCACTCTTACCTGGGCTTCTACTGCCTCACTGCAGATCACCGGAGTACCTGTATTCACAGCAGAAACTCTTTCTGGAAACTCTGCCGGCACAACACTAGGTTCTGTTTACGCAGGTTACACATTCCAAGCGAGCGGACTGCGCAAGACTTTTAGTATCTCCGAAGGCGCGCTACCTGCTGGCATAACTTTGGACCCAACGACCGGTGCGATTTCAGGTACTTCCTCTACCACAGGTATCTTCAAATTCAAGGTACGAGTAACTAACGAAGCTGGTAGCGATGAGACAGAAGAACTAACCATCACAGTTGGTCGAGCGCCTGTCTTTACTAGCGACGACTCAACTCTTCAGGCCGTGAACAGAGTTAGCAACCCTTTCCGTGTGGGCACTGCTATCTCTGACTTCGTCTTCACAACAGCAGCATTCCCAGCAGCAACATATGAAGTTGTTAGCGATGTTGCCTCCATAGTTGCCTGTGGAACTGCACCTAACTGTGCTTATAGCTACGAAACTCGTGGGCTTCCGCCTGGTCTTAGTTTTGATCCTGCAACTGCAACTCTCAGTGGAAACCCAACTACTAGAGGTTTATATGTTTTTGGTATCAAGGCAACTAACTCTGTTGGCAGTGCAGTTGACGTGATCCACATGAGCGTTGCAGCAAGAGCTCCTTCAGCTTTTGCTCTATCTTCAGACAAGAACGCTGTAACCATCGTGCAGAACACAACTGTAACTGCAATCATCACTGCAACAGGTGGTGACGGCAACGGTGCATACAGCTTCGCTGTTGACCCTTCATCAACAACCATCTGTTCTGTTGCAAGAACCTCGGCCAACACAGCAACCATGACTGTGCTTGCAGCGGGTAATTGTGTTATCAACGGAACCAAAGCTGCTGATGGTGGCTTTGCAGCGTCTAGAACTTCAATCACTATTCCAGTGAACAAAGCTCCTCAGACTGCTCCAATTACCGCTACTCCAGGCGAGTCACCTATCCAATTCTTCAACCGCCAAACCTGGGTTACTGGAGCGGGTGGAAATGGTACCGGTGGATTCAGCTGGGTAATTGAAACTTCAAGCGTCTGTTCTAACAATGGCCTCAGCGGTAACTCCATGCTTTTGTATGCAATTACTGCTGGAACCTGTCGAGTCAGCGCAACTAAAGCTGGCGATGGATTCTTCCTACCTCAGACCACGCAAATAGAGGTAGTAGTTAATAAAACAAACCAGTCTGCACTGAATGTCACAATCAACTCTTCCCCTAACTGGAATGCGAGCACCCCTGTTACTTTCAACCTAAGCACCACTGGTGGTAATGGAACCGGTGCCGTTACATACACCTTGGATCCTTCAACTGCAGCTATCTGTTCTCTCAATGGCACAGTTCTAACTGCTAGAAGTGCTGGTGCATGTATTGTGACCGCAACTAAAGCGGGAGACATTAATTACTTCTCGGTAACCTCTGCGCCTGCAACCTGGACAATCAACTCAATCAACCAGCCAGCATTGACCATCAACATGGCAACACCTTCGGGAACTGTCATTCCATGGAATGGTGGAACAACTTATGCCGCTAACCCGAACATCCTGATTGTGATGACCGTTACCGGTGGTGGCGGTACTGGTGCTTTCACTTACACATCAACCGGAACATCAGGCTGTGTGGTTCAAGGTGCTGGGTCTGTAGCTTACGTTTACACTCCTGCAACTGGAACTGGAACTGGTTCATGTTTTGTGACTGTAACCAAGTTAGGTGACACCAACTTCAACTCAGCAACTGCTAACACCCAGTTCAGCTTCTCTGCTGCTAACCAGGCTCCACTTGTTGCAACTCCTGAGAATTCAAGTATCGACTTTGTTGCAACAACTCTGACTGATGCTTCAACTGCAGCCAAGACTCAGATAACTGTTACCGGTGGTTCAGGTACCGGTGCTGTTACCTACGCTGTAGCAGGTGGAAGCACTTCTGTCTGTTCAGTAAACGCCTCTGGTCTAGTGACAAACAGGACCGCTGGTTCTTGTGTTGTCAACATAACCAAGGCAGCTGACACAAACTACCTAGTTCAGACCACTTCAACAACAATTACATTCAACAAGTTGAACCAGGCTGAGTTAGTAGCTGTTCCTGCCGATGAATCCGAACCTTTCGTATTCTCTCCTAGAGCGACCAACCAAATCACAACTACTGGTGGAGCAGGAACAGGAGCAGTCACCTACGCAGTTGATCCTTCAACCTCTACAGTCTGTTCCGTCAACGCAAGCAATGGTCTAATCACAAGTACCACTGCCGGCACATGTGTGGTGAATGTAACTAGAGCTGCTGACACCAACTACAACGTTGCAACCGACAAGGTTACTGTGGTCTTCACCAAGATTGACCCACCTGCAATTACTCTGACCCCAGCACCAGCTACTCTTGTCTACACACCTGCTGTAAACAAGAACCAGAGCTGGTTCACCATTTCTGGTGGAGCTAACTCAACTGGCGAAAACAGCTTCTTCATCGATCCAATGACTGAAGAAAACTGTTCTATTGCAACAGTTCAGGCAACAAGAGTTCTAATCAATGCTGACCTTGTTGGACTTTGTTTGGTAACCGTAGTTAAAGCAGCCGATGTTAACTTCAATGAAGCTAGAACATTTGCTGCCATCACAATTACCAAGATGGTGCAAACTATTGGTGCAACTTCTTCAACAGGAACTTCACCTGCATTCAAAGTTTCACCTGATGCAACAGCGACCATCAACGTTACTGGTCAACAGGGAACTGGTACAACCAGATTCGTAGTTGACCCAGCCAACAGCACAAGCAACTGTGTGGTTGATCAGGCAACTGGTAACGTGACCTCTCCTAACGTTGGAACCTGTCGAATCACCGTGTCTCGTGATGGTGATGACAACGTTCAGGCATCTAACTCTGTTGTCTTGAACCTCACTATTCAGAAGATCAACCAGACCGCCATTACTCTGACCCCGGCTGCTGACTTCAAGTTGGCTGCAACTGGTTCACCAGCTGCGACCTCTCCGCTGACTCTAGGACTTGCATACACAGGTACCGGTAACTTCACAAGAATTGTGAGTACTACTCCTGCTGTTTGTACCATCACTGGTGGTGGAGATAGCACGCTACCTACACCGACCTTTACTGCTAGTGCTAACCCATCACTTGTGGTTACAGCAGTAGATGATGGCACCTGTACTCTTCAGTACACCAAACTAGGTGACGCTAACTTTAACGTTGCAACCAACGCAACCGCTAGCTTCACAATTGGTAAGGCAACTCAGGCTGAAATCACTGCATCTATTACTGCAGGTTCAGAAAGCATGCCTTTCGTTGCTTCTCCAAGAGCAACTGCAACCATCACAGGTGCAGGTGGATCAGGAACTGGTGTCTTCAACTACACAGTTGACCCAACTAGCTCAACCGTTTGTTCTGTAAACCTAACCACCGGTGTTGTGACCAACATAAATGCTGGTACCTGTACCATCATCGTTAGAAAACTTACTGACACTAACTTTGCTGAATCAGCTCAACGAACAGTTGTGATTAACTTCACCAAGATTGATCAAGCTACTTTCACCCTGACAGCAGCTAAGCAGGCTCTGAGAGCAACCACTTCTGCTCTTGACACAACCACTCTCTCAGTTGCTGGTGGTTCAGGAACAGGTGCGGTAACTTACTCGATCGCTGCAGACAGCTTGGCTGTTTGTTCACTTTCAGGAACAACAGTTACTGGTATCGGCCCAGGTGACTGTAACCTCGTTGCGACCAAGGCTGCTGATGCAAACTACAACATTGCAACAGCAACTGTAAAGGTGACAGTTACAAGAGGAACTCAAGCAGCTCTTGCTGTAACACCGTACTGGCCAACAGTTGCTTTCATTCCTCAAACACCAGCGGATTCTTCACTTGTGAACGCGTTTGTTTGGTCTGGTGGAACTGGTGCTGGCGAACTTGTATTCACCATTGACCCTGCATCAGCTGGTGTATGTAACAGAGCAGGTATGCGTCCTGGTGTTCCATCTCACATCCAGGTGTTTGCTCTAGGTTCTGGTACTTGTACCATCAGCGTTTACAAGTCAGGTGGTACTGCATGGGAGAACTCAAACACTGTTGTGTCCAGCTTCCCGATCACCAAGATTGCTCAGGCTGCAATTACCGCCACACCTTCAAGAACATCTCTACCGTTCTTTGATGCACCTGCAAACACATTCACTGTTGCAGTTACCGGTGGTAACGGCGATGGCGCAACAAGCCTAAGCATCAACCCTGCATCCGCTGCAATTTGTAGCGATGCAACAGTTCCAGGTGGTGTTCTAACCGTTAGAACACTAGGAGTTGGAAACTGTCTACTAAGTGCGGTGAAAGCATCTTCTGCTGGTTACAACCAGGTGACCTCTTCACAGATCACAGTAACCATCACTAAGGGAACTCAAGCTCCTATTGTGATGAGTGCTAACCCATCACCGTTCACATTCGCGGTATCTCCTCGAGCAACCTCAGCACTTACTGTTACAGGTGGTTCAGGAAATGGTGCGATGACTATCTCGGTTGATACTGGTTCAACTGCTGTTTGTAGTTACAACGACACAACCAAGTTGATTACTGCCCTTCAGGCAGGTCGTTGTGATCTAACTGCAACTAAGGCAGCTGGAGCAGATGGGTTGTTCAACGCAGCAACAGGAAAGTTGTCTGTAACAATCAACAAGATTGCTCAGACACCATTGGTTCTTACACCAGTGTCTTCATTCCTACAGTTCTCAGAGTCACCTAAGTCCACAACAGTTGTGA
>JBILRF010000035.1:0-2879 GCA_044372795.1 Rhodoluna sp.
CGTTGCAAAATATAGGTGCTAAATCTAAAAGCACTGACTTCGCCCTAGCTGCTTAATAGCGCTAGCCCGAAGTCCGTTAGTCCAACATTAGATTTCGTGTTGGGTCCTAGCGTCATTTAGAAATCTAGCTGCGAAGTTACGCCTTAGGGCTTCGCGGGACTTTTACTCAGGCTGGGCTAGTCGGTTTAGTCGCTTCATGCAAAAACCGTAGCCGAGAAAATCATTAGTGAAGCTACACCCGTAGAAGAGTTCGTTTCGATGTCATGGACGGGGGTTCGATTCCCCCCATCTCCACTAACGTATTAGCCCGTAGCCTTGCTATGGGCTTTTACTATTTAAGCTAAGTGAAATGTCAGATTGTCCTAGTCTGGGACATAAGCAATGTGTGAGCTCTATTTCCTTGTTTAGGGGAGTAAAGGACATAGAAAGGTGAATAAGCGTGGATCAAGTGCAGTTTGTGGCCACCTTTAGATCTCACCTTCAAGATATCTCTAAGTACCTGACTAGACGAGTAGAGGTTAGCCAGGTTGAAGACTTGGCTAGCGAAATCTTTGAAATAGCGTGGCGCAAGAGAGAAAGCTGCCCAGAAGGGTTTGAACTTGCTTGGCTATACAAGATAGCCGGATTTGTGGTCTCTAACTACAGAAAGAAGCTCTCTCGCAGAGCTATCACGGTTCCTTTGCTGGATCACGATAGATCAGCCCCTTCTGCTGAAGATGTGGCTTTAGATGGTTCATCAGTGGCCCAAGCCTTTGATGAGCTTTCAGCAAAGGATAGGCAAGTTCTATCTCTTCTGGTCTTTGAGCAACTGAGCATCAAAGAGATTGCTGTTGTTCTAGGGACAACAGAGAACAACACCAGTCAACGACTAAAAAGAGCAAGAGAGCGATTGGCCAACAATCTCAAGCAGCAACTGTCAGAAATCTAAGATGAAGGACATTAACAGGGTATGAAGAACAAGTTTGAAGATGATGAGGTTTTAGCTCAGTTGAGCAAGGCCGCTCGTAAGACCAAAGCTCCAAAGCTTGATGAGCGCATCATTCAATCTGCCATGTTGAGTAAGCCAAAGTTTGGCCCAAGAAAGTTCTTGACTCCTGCTCTTATGTTTAACCTTGCCGGTGGAGCAGCTGTTCTGGCCGGAGTATTTGTCTTCACAGGCCCGTTCAGCCAGATGAACGAAACTTCGCTTTACACTTCTCCCGAAGGATCTTCACTCAGAGACATGCCAAAAATGTCTTTAGCTATGGGTGATAAAAAATTCACAGAAGAGGAATTACTCTCAAGCAACAGCGTGCCACTAAGTGATTTAGGGTTTGCAGCTGTGGGTTACACCCCGAGCGGCGCATCTGAATATATTGATAAAACCTGGCAAGACAGGGCAGATGGCCAGAACGGCAACTTATCTGTCTATGTGGTAACCGATGCCATTTATTCGCCAAACAATGAAAACTATGAATCGCTTGGTGATTTTTTCAATGACGGAAAGGCCGCCAACCTCAAAAGTGAACTTGCATCAAGTTCAGACGCAGAAGGTATCCGACTGCTTGTTCAAGGAACCGATGGTGCTATGTATCCAATGGTTATCCCTGTGAACGAAGATGCAGGAAGCCTCTATACAAAAGTTAGAGACCAAATCCTAATCGATAGCTTCACATTGGTACCTACAGTAATTGAGAAGTAACTTTTGCGTCACTTCATTCGCTAGCCCACTACTATCTAGGTATGTCTAATTTCACAGATAGATCTTCCTCTGCTCTTTTGGTCATCGACGTTCAGGTTGGGGTGATGGCTGATGCGTATGAGCGTGATTCTAAGATTGCAAACACGCGCCTTGCCATTGATAAAGCCAGAGCTGCTTCAGTGCCAATTATTTGGATTCAACATTCAGATGAAGAGTTAGTCCTAGAAAGCCCTGACTGGCAAATAGTTCCTGAACTTGAACCACTTCCGGGTGAGGCTTCAGTTAGAAAGACATTTAGATCTTCATTCGAGGAAACAAACCTTGAAGATGTTCTAAGTGGTTTAGGTGCTTCACATCTATATGTATGTGGAGCAGAGACTAATAACTGTGTTAGACACACAGCACATGCTGCCCTTGAAAAGGGTTATGACTTAACTCTGCTGGCTGATGCTCATACCACTACAGGTTTTGAGTGGGATGGCTACATCATTGATGCAGCAAGGGTGATTGACGAACAAAACACTAATTTCATGTCCTATTCACTGCCAGGTAGGAAGGCTAGAGCACTCTCGGTTACCGAGTTATCTTTCTAGTTCACCTTAAACTTGGGGTAACCACTATGAAAGGTGAAACAAATGGCTAAAGCCGAAAAGAAAGCTGCCAAAGCAGCAGGAAAGATAAGTGAGAAGGGCCTAACTAGATACAACCTAGTTGCAGGTCTATTGCACTTGTTCTCCGCAATCTCCCTAACTGCAATTTTGGTGCAGGTAGAAGTTCAGGGTTACTTCCCTGTAACAGCAACTTGGATGGATGGCCCTCCGGGATTCAAGCCTGGTGACATGTTCCCTAATGAAAATGGTGAACTAGTTGCTTTCCCAGCACCTGTGACAGTTGAGCTGTTCACAATCAACCTAGGTGGAGCAATCATTGCCTTCCTATTACTATCAGCTATCTTCCACTTCCTGATCATTTCTCCATGGTTCAAGAAGCGTTACTTTGCTGGTCTAGCAAACACTCACAACTACTTCCGTTGGACTGAGTACTCACTTTCTTCATCAATCATGATCACTTCAATCATGCTGCTAAACGGTTTCACTGACTTCGCAGGTCTAATTGCAGTCTTTGCTGTGAACGCAAGCATGATCTTGTTTGGTGCATTGCAGGAGAAGTATGAGAAGCCAGGTAACGGTAAGGGTCT
>JBILRF010000028.1:0-10149 GCA_044372795.1 Rhodoluna sp.
TACGGTCTTGATAAAGGTAAAGAAGACGAACTTATCTTGGTATTCGACCTAGGTGGTGGAACATTCGATGTTTCACTTCTTGAAGTCGGTAAAGATGATGGCTTCTCAACTATCCAGGTAAAAGCAACCTCAGGTGATAACCGCCTAGGTGGAGATGACTGGGACCAAAGAGTTGTTGATCACTTGGTAAAGAAGTTCAAGGAAACAACCGGTGTTGATGTTGCTAAAGACAAGATTGCTCTTCAGCGTCTAAAGGAAGCGGCAGAGCAGGCTAAGAAAGAACTTTCTCAGTCAATGTCAACTAACGTTCAGCTACCTTACCTTTCTCTAACCGAGAATGGTCCAGCTAACTTGGACGAGACAATTACTCGTGCACAGTTCGAGCAAATGACAAACGATTTGCTAGAGCGCACTCGTAAACCATTCAACGACGTAATCAAAGAAGCAGGCGTGAAGGTTGCTGACATTGCTCACGTAATTCTTGTTGGTGGATCAACACGTATGCCTCAGGTTGCAGAACTTGTTAAGACTCTTACCGGCGGTAGAGAAGCTAACAAGGGTGTGAACCCTGATGAGGTTGTTGCAGTTGGTGCATCATTGCAAGCAGGTGTTCTAAAGGGTGAGCGTAAAGACGTTCTATTGATTGACGTGACTCCACTATCTCTTGGTATTGAAACTAAGGGTGGAATCATGACTAAGTTGATTGAACGTAACACTGCGATCCCAACAAAGAGATCAGAAGTTTTCACAACTGCTGATGACAACCAACCTGCTGTTAGCATCCAGGTTTACCAAGGTGAAAGAGATTTCACTAGAGACAACAAGTCACTTGGAAACTTTGAGCTAACCGGTATTGCTCCGGCACCTCGTGGATTACCTCAGATTGAAGTCACATTCGACATCGACGCTAACGGTATCGTTCACGTATCCGCTAAGGACAAGGGAACTAACAAGGAACAGTCAATGACTATTACCGGTGGTTCTTCATTGTCTAAGGAAGATATCGAGCGCATGGTTAAAGATGCAGAAGAGCACGCTGCTGAAGATAAGAAGCGTCGCGAAGAAGCTGACACTCGTAACCAGGCAGAGCAAATGGTTTACCAGATCGAGAAGTTGATCAAGGACAATGACCAGAAGCTATCTGAAGAAGTAAAGACAGATGTGCAAGCAGATGTTGATGCTCTAAAGACTGCTCTTGCAGGCGAAGACTTCGATGCTGTGAAGGCAGGTCTTGAGAAGCTAAACGAATCACAAACTAAGTTGGGCGAAGCTATCTACGCTCCTGCTTCTCAAGAAGCAGAGCAGGAAGCACCTTCAACTGAAGATGTGGTCGATGCTGAAGTAGTCGAAGAAGAAGAGAAGAAGTAATGTCGGACAAGTTTGAGTCGGGACCGGAAGGTCCCGACTCTACCGACGACAACACACCTCTCGATCCAATCGATGCTGAATTACAAGATCTTGTTGAAGAGACAGGCCCTATAAGTAAGGAAGCAGAGCTTCTAGCTGATTTGCAGAGACTTCAAGCAGAGTTTGTAAACTTCAAGACTCGTGTTGAAAGAGACAGAGATGTTGCTCGCAACGCTGCTATTGCTGAAGTAATTAGAGCTTTCCTGCCTGCATTTGATGACCTATCTCTAGCCGAAGCTCATGGCGATCTTGAAGGCTCACCATTTGCTGCAGTGCTAAACAAACTGCGTAATGGTGGCGACAAGTTCGGTCTTGAAGTGTTTGGTGCAAAGGGTGAGAAGTTTGATCCTGAATTACACAATGCTTTAGTTCAAACTCCATCAGCTGATGTAACAGAGAATGTTATTGCAGATGTGATCTCTCCTGGATACAAACTAGGTGATCGTCTTATTCGTCCAGCTATGGTTGCAGTTTTTATTCCTGAATCGAAGTAGATAACTTATGGCAAGTCAAGATTGGTTAGAGAAGGACTTCTATAAAGTTCTTGGCGTCGCTAAAGATGTTCCTGAAGCAGATCTCAAGAAAGTTTATAGAAAGCTCGCTAGAAAATATCACCCTGATTCAAATCCAGGGGATGCTAAAGCAGAAGCTAAGTTCAAAGAAATATCTGAAGCCTATTCTGTTTTGTCTGACAAGGATCAGCGTAAAGAATACGACCAGTTCAGAGCTATGGGCGGTGGAGCAAGATTCACTGCCCCTGGTGGTGGACAATCAAACGCAGGCTTTGAAGATGTATTTGCAAATCTTTTTGGCGGTGGTCGAGGCTTTGGTGGTTTCGGTGGACCGATGCCTGGTCAAGATCTAACTGCAACAACTGAACTTCCATTTATTGATGCAGTTAATGGAACAACTATCAAGTTGAATTACACAGGCATGGACCCAATCAATGCAAAGATTCCGGCAGGTGTTTTAGATGGTCAAAAGATTAAGCTTCGTGGCAAAGGTGCAGCATCACCTAATGGTGGACCTAACGGAGATTTGATTATTACTATCTCAGTTAAACCTCATCCGGTTTTTAGTCGTAATGGAAATAATCTTCGAGTAACTGTTCCTGTTACTTTTGCTGAAGCAGTTCTAGGAGCAACTATTTCTGTTCCAACTCTTGGTGGTGATCCAGTGAAACTTAAAGTTGCACCTAACACACCTAATGGCAGAGTGCTTCGCGTTAAAGGTAAAGGTGTAACCACTACTAAAGGTGTTGGTGATCTATTAGCTAGCGTTGAAGTTCTAGTTCCTTCACATATTTCAGATAAGGCAGCTAAAGCTCTTGCAGAGTTTGATGAATTACTTCCTAAAGAAGACCCGAGAGCGGATTTGCTTAACAAGGCAGGACTTCTCTAATGAACAACATTGATCCTGATGCTCCTATCCTGACTATTGCAGCAGCAGCTGAGTTAGCCAGAATGCATCCTCAGACTCTTAGGCAGTATGACCGCATGGGTCTAGTTAGACCAAGCAGAACTATCGGCCAATCAAGAAGATATACGCTTCGAAACGTAAGTCAGTTAGCTGAAGTTGCCAAGCTCTCAAGTGAGGGTGTGTCACTTGTTGCTATCAAGAGAATCTTGGATCTTGAGAACTACGTAGTGGATATGAAACAGCGGGTTATTGAGCTTGAAAAGCTGGTTGAAGAGCTCTCGGCTAAACAGCCAGGGGCAAGAGTCTTTGCTGTTGGCGACTCAGGAACCGTTAGCCTGCCTTCTGGCAGAAGGCCTAAGAAATCAACCTCTGTGGTGCTTTGGAGAAGGAACTATTAGTTCGTACACCCGAACTTTTATCTCTTTATCTTTTGGTTGATTCGGTAAAATGAACAACTATGACCAACAAAACAGAAGAACGTTCCTACGGCCAAGGCTCACAGGGCGAACCAGTCAAACCAACCGTTTCTAAGCCAGGACTAGGAGCAAAGCTAAAGTACAGCTTTGATAACTCCATAGCCAGAAGCGGCATGTTCGTAACATGGATGCTTGTCCTAATGATCATCTTCAGCATTCTGCTGGTATTCATTAGAGCTCTTCTGTTTGCTCTTCCTTTCATAACTCGTCCTGATGTTGAGGTTGTCTTTAACTTTGAGACCTTCTGGGGTTCATTCGCTACCTTGTTTGGTAGAGGACTTGAAGCCACTTGGGCAGAACGTATTCTTAGCTTCCTAACCTGGGTTTGTACAGTTGCTCTCGGTGGAGCTGTAACAGGTTTTATCGTTGGTGCGATTCAAAGAACATTTGAAAAACTTCGCAAGGGTAAGAGCCCAATCATTGTTAACAACCACACACTTATCTTGGGTTGGTCAAACCGTATTTACCCAATCTTGAAAGAGCTTTCTATAGCTAACGAAAACATCAAGAAATCAAACGTGGTTATCTTCTCTTCTCACACCCGTGACTTCATGGAAGGCGAGATTGATGCCAGAGCAAATGATCTAGGGAAACTAAAGGTTGTAACTAGAACTGGTGATGTTACTAACCCTGAAGACCTAAAGAGAACCAACATTGCAAATGCTAAATCAATCATCGTTCTAGATAGCGATGATGCCGGCGATGCAAATGTTGTTAGCGCTGTTCTTGCAATTAAAGCTGTTAACCCAAACACTGAAATCAAAATCATTACTGAGATTGATGATGCACACACCGGTGAGGCACTGTCAGTTGCAACCGGAGGCCAAGTAATTACAGTTCGTTCTCAAGAAATCATCGCTCGTGTTACTGCACAAGCTTCAAGACGTCCTGGACTAGCAGCTGTTGTTCTTGATCTTCTAGATTTCGATGGCGATGAGATTTACTTTAACGAAGTGCCTGCACTTATCGGTAAGACTTATGCAGATGCTCTTCTAGCTTTCAACGATGCTTCAGTTATTGGTTTGTTGAGTGCCGATGGAACTGCAAAGGTAAACCCTCCACAGAATACCAAGATTAAAGAAGGCATGAAGGTTATTGCCATTGCTGAAGATGACGACAAGGTCATCTACACAGGTGTTCGCGAAGACATCTCAAAGAAGAAGGTAACTGCAGTTGCTAAGAAGAAGGATCCTGCAGAGCACCTACTAATTATCGGTTGGTCTGCAATGGGTCGCACAGTTCTAAATGAACTAGCTGGCTTCCTACCTAAGGGCTCAACTGTCCACATCGTTGCTCAGTCAAGATACGTTGCAGAAGAAGAACTAAAGAACCTAAAGTTTGGAACCGTTAAGGTTACCTACGCAGGTGTATCAGGAGACATCGATGAACTGATCGCTCAGGCTAAGGGCAAGAAGTTCAACGAAGTCATCGTGCTTGGTTACCGCAATGCAATTAGCCAGAGCGAAGCAGATGCTCAGACCATGTTGACTATGTTGCAGATGAACCAGATGTTTGCAGCTGAAGGTAACGGCGTTGAGCCAACCCGTCTAGTGGCTGAAATTCTTGACTCAAGAAAGTCTGAACTAGCTCGAGTAGCTGCAGTTGATGATCTAGTTGTTAGCGACTCTCTAGCTGCGTTACTTATTGCTCAGATCAGCGAGAACCCAGCTCTTGCTCCAGTATTCGAAGACCTCTTCGATGCTGAAGGTGCAACTCTAAATGTTAGAGACATCAGTGAGTACGCCAAGCTAGGTAAGTCAATCTCATTTGCTGAACTAGTTGCTGTTGCTCGTAACCACGGTGAATCAGCTATTGGATATCGCTTGGCTTCAGGACAAGGTGCTGAAGGTTCAACCGGTGTTGTTCTTAACCCGTCAAAGACCAGCGAGTTTGTTCCTGTTGCAGGAGACTCACTAGTTGTTATTGGTGACCTTAGCTAATTGAGCCAGTTACAACAGCTCAGAAAAGATCTAAGAGCTGTAGCAACAAAAGAGTGGGCCATAGGCTCTGCTAAGACCAAAGTCTTTGGTGAAGACTCATATGGTGCTGGAGATGTATTTCTTGGAGTTACAGTTCCAGATACCAGGGCGATTGCTAAGAAACACCAATACCTACCTCAAGAAGAGCTAGCAACACTGGCTAACTCTAAGTATCACGAGGAACGACTAACTGCTCTAGTGATCTTGAATCACAAGTATTCAAAAGCTAAAGACAACGCGGAACGTATTGAACTGTTTGAGTTTTGGCTGATGCTAGTCAAGACAAACAAAGTCAACAACTGGGATCTCATTGATGCTAGTGCTCCATACATGGGAGAGATACTCTCAAGACACCTAGGCTACGGTGCACCATTTCTGAGAGCACTAGCAACATCAGATAACTTATGGGAAAGAAGAGCATCCATACTGCTTACCTTCCCGCTCATCCGCATAGGAAAGTTCGGCCCAACCCTAGCTATGGCCAAAGAAGCCCTAACTGATGAACATCACCTTATTCATAAGGCAGCAGGCTGGATGCTTAGAGAAGTAGGAAAACGAGACAAAGATCTTCTTACCGAATTCCTCTTAAAGCACAAAGCCAAGATGCCAAGAACTATGCTTCGCTACGCAATTGAGAAGTATTCAGAGAAGGAACGCAAGGCGTTTTTGGCTCTTTAGTTCCCACACTTACACAGTTGCTCTTCCGGAACACCTTCTAGAGCTTGTTCGATGTGTTCACCGCAGCCAGCCCAAGTTACTTTGTTACATGTTTCACATAATGCAGGACTACACATAATTCTTTCCTTACTTTTTACCGAATAATCTTGCGAAGAAACCAGGTTCCTTCGGATCGTTTTGGTGACCCTGACAGCGCTGTGACTGAGGGATACCTCTCAACACTTCATTAACGTGTTGTCCACAGCCACTGTATGTTGCTTTCTGACATTTACGACAGGTTACTTTTTGACACATTTACTTATCCTTCTTTTCTGTTCTTGGCATCTGTTGCTACTCGCCAAGTTTTATATCCACCGTCGAGGTTGACAGTTTCAATTCCATATCCCTGCAAGAGAGAACTTGCGGTGTGTCCACGCTGACCAACTTGGCAGTATGCGACAACTTTTTTGCCTTGGAGCTCTTCGATGTAATCTCTAAGAACATTCACTTCAATGTTGATTGAGTTTGGAATGTGTCCAGCTGCATGCTCAGTTGGAGTTCTCACATCTAGCAAGATGTATCCATCAGCAATGAAGTTTTCAACTTCGTTCCACTGAATGGTTTTTGTTTTTCCAGTGAATACGTTGTTGCCGACGTATCCTGCTTGATTGATCGCATCTTTGGCTGAACCGAACTGCGGTGCATATGTAAGCTCAAGTTCCATTAGGTCGTTGACAGTTAGCTTTCCTTTTATTGCAGTAGCAATGACATCGATTCTCTTATCAACACCTGCTTCACCTACTGCTTGAGCACCAAGTATCAATCCTGTTGTTGGATCAAAGAGAACTTTCATTGATAGTTGCGATGCACCTGGATAGTAACCAGCATGATCGTTTGGGTGAAGATGAATGACCTTGTATTCAACTCCTTGAGCTTTGGCGCTCTTTTCACTAAGACCAGTCATAGCAAGAGTTAATCCAAGTGCACCAATGATGCTTGTGCCAAGTGATTTAGCTGAACTAACTGGAAGGCCATAGATTGCATCTGCAATTGCACGGCCATGACGGTTAGCTAAGTTAGCTAGAGGAATTAGTCCGTAGTCATCGCTTAGGAAACTGAGCTTCTGTGCAGCATCACCACCAGCATAAACATCAGCATTACTGGTTCTCTGATTCTCATCAACCCAGATTCCACCAGTTTCACCAATGACTAAACCTGCATCTTTGGCAAGCGTTGTTTCTGGGGAAATGCCAGCAGCATTGATTACAAGAGCTGCTGGAAGAACTGATCCATCAGAAAGAACAACTGAATCTGTTGTAACTTCTTTGACTGTCTTACCTAGGTGAAGTTCAATGCCAGCTTTGTCGATAGCTTTTTGTAGAGGCTCAGCAATTTCTGGATCAAAAGTGCCCATAACCTGGTGACTGCTGTTGACAAGGTGAATCCTGTAATTTGCTTCATGTAGGTTGTCAGCAACTTCAATACCAATAAATCCAGATCCGATGATTACTGCAGTTCTCTCCGCTAACTCATCCATGCTCGCTTTGATTCTGTCTACATCTTCAATGTTGCGAGGGGGTATAGCTCGCTCTCCACCAGGAACATCAAGTGCTCTAGGTTTTGCACCCGTCGCGACAATCAACTTGTCATAGTTGTCTGAGAGCTCAACACCCGTTTCAGTGTTTCTAACAAGCACCGTTTTGTTTTCAAGGTTGATGTTCAAAACTTCGCTGTTAACTCGAACATCGATATTGAAACGTTCCTTAAGTGAGGTAGGCGTCTGTAGTAGAAGAGCAGCGCGGCTATCGATGATTCCGCTCAGGTAATAAGGAAGACCACAGTTGGCATAACTTACGTTGCCACTTTTCTCATAGACAGTGATTTCGGCATGCTCATCTAAACGACGAGCTCTTGTCGCTGCAGACATTCCGGTAGCAACGCCACCAATAATTACAATCTTCATTACGCCAACGCCAAGAACGCCTTTTCAAGAGCTTTCTTGTTTTCACTCCCTGAAGGCTCTGTTGAGCACTTCTCCATAGCTGTTGAGATAACAATGAATCCAGCTCTTTGCAGGGCAGTGTTAGCAGCAGCTAACTGGTTCAGTAGCTCAGCACAATCTCGGCCCTCATCGATCATCTTGACGATTCCTTGAATCTGTCCAGATACGCGGTTTAGGCGGTCTCTAGCCTGTTTAAGTTCTTGTGGGTCTATTTGCATTTGCAACTCCTTCGTTTGATAGTATACCCTAGGGGGTATACGAAAGGAAGAGAAATGAATAGAACCGTAAAGATTTTTTCGGGAATGGCACTGATGGTTTCAATGCTGTTTGCAACTACCGCTTGTTCAACAACTGAGGCTGTTGACATGGAAACCGTTACTAGCGTCATCGATGTTAGAAGCCCTGAAGAATATAACGCTGGCCACCTGGAAGGTGCTCTGCTTATTCCAGTTGAAGTCGGTGACTTTGTTGGGTCTATCTCAGAGCTAGATCGTGAAGGTAACTACATCATTTACTGCAGAACTGGTCGTAGAGCAGACGCCGCTATCCAGCAGATGACTGCGCTTGGTTTCAAGAACATGACTAACCTAGGTTCGTTAGAGAACGCAGCTGCTGTAACGCAGATTCCTATAGTTCAGTAATTACCTTTAGTTGATATCGACAACAACAGGGACGTGATCGGAAGGGCCTTCGCCCTTTCGTTCGTCTCTAACAATCTCTGCTGATTGAACTCTTTCAGCGAATGCGTCGTTACCTAATATGAAGTCGATTCTCATTCCTTCATCTTTAGGGAATCTAAGTTGTTGGTAGTCCCAGTAGGTGTAACCATCTGGAATCAGTGGTCTCACAACATCTTGCAAACCTATTTGTTCAAAAGCATTGAAGGCATCTCGCTCTGCTTCAGATACATGTGTTGAACCAATGAATGCATCCATGTCCCAAACATCTTTATCTAGTGGAGCGATATTGAAATCTCCCATTAGAGCAAGTGCTTGATCTGGTTCATGTTCTAACCACTCTGCTGTTACTGAAGCTAATCTGTCTAACCATTCAAGTTTGTATGTGTAGTGGGGATCATCAAGAGTTCTACCGTTAGGAACATATAGAGACCAAAGTCTCACATCGTTGAATGTTGCTCCAATAGCTCTTGCTTCTTGAGCTGTTTCAGGACCAAAACCTGGCATGCCAGGGAAACCTATTTCAACATCTTCAGCAGGCATTTTGCTAGCAAAGGCAACACCGTTCCATTGGTTGAGCCCATGAAGAACTACATGATATCCAGCGTCAGTAAAGGCCTGCATAGGGAACTGCTCTGGTTTGCACTTAATCTCCTGCATAGCGAGAACATCGATATCTGCTCTTTGCATCCAGTCGATTACACGCCCGACACGGGTTCTAATTGAGTTCACGTTATGAGTTGCTATGCGCATTACTTAAACTTAAGACATGACCGATACTTCTGCTGCCAAGCACCGCCTTATTGAACTAATCAAAGAACTAGCTGTTGTTCACGGCAGAGTCACTTTATCTAGTGGTATCGAAGCTGATTACTATGTTGATCTTCGTAGGGCAACTCTTCACCATGAAGCAGCACCTCTTATTGGTCAGGTAATTCTTGATATGTTGGATTCCAACAGCGTTACTGACTTTGTTGCTATCGGGGGATTGACTATGGGTGCTGATCCTGTTGCAACTGCAGTTATGCACCAAGCAGCTAATCGAGGCAGAGCCATCGATGCTTTTGTAGTTCGTAAGCAGGCTAAAGCTCACGGTATGGGCAGACAGGTTGAAGGACCTGATGTTAAGGGTAAGAGAGTTGTAGTTGTTGAAGATACATCAACAACAGGTGGATCTCCTCTAACAGCAGCTAAAGCATTAGAAGAAGCAGGAGCAATCATTGTTGCTGTTGCAACAGTTGTTGATAGAGACACGGGAGCACAAAAAGTAATCGAGGATGCAGGCTATAAATATTTCACAGCCGTCACCCTCGATGACTTAGAGCTTCGTTAGCGCTTTCTGGTTAACTTACCGACTCCGTTAAGAGTCCTGTATTGAATCCAGTCGATCATGATTGATCTTCTCTCGATGGTTTCATCAAGTGCACCACCATCGAAGTTACCTCCGGTAGCAAGGTTCAAGATCAAATAGAACTCAGCGTTGAATACCCAATCCTTAGGAGCGATTGTGCTCTTTCTGTGTGCACCAACAA
>JBILRF010000012.1:0-35050 GCA_044372795.1 Rhodoluna sp.
TCTTAAATCTGAGTTTGAGCGCCCTCGGCAGGAATCGAACCTGCGACCAAGAGATTAGAAGGCTCTTGCTCTATCCACTGAGCTACGAAGGCTTTGCCTTAGATAATTAGGCTCCTCTAGTTTAGCCCCTCCTGAGAGTTAGAGTTAGGTGTGCTGAAAAGACTTCTAACCATTTCAAGGCCCGTGCTGTGGGTAAACACCATTGGTACGACCATGATGGGGCTTTGGTTGACTGGAAGTCTATGGAGCTGGGATGCCATCTGGCTACTACTCTGGGTTACTTTACCTTTTAACCTTCTTATCTACGGCATCAACGACATCTTTGATCAAGAAACCGACAACATCAACATCCGAAAGGGTGGCTACGGTGGAGCAAAGATTGACCCTAAAGAAGTTCCTTGGATTTCATGGGGAGTAGTTCTACTGAACTCCCCTTTCCTAGTCTTCTTTGCTTTGAACTACTCTTTGGAAGCAAACCTATGGATCTGGGCTTACAGCCTGACCTTCCTTTTCTATTCAGCTCCTCCAGCAAGATTCAAGGGTCGTCCGTTCTTGGATTCAATAAGTAATGCGGACTATGCATTCCCTTTAGCAATCGTTCCTTTAGCACTAGGTGAAGAACCTGTTTGGCTGGCGGTCTTTGCTCTTATGGCTTGGAGTTTGGCTAAACACACTTACGATGCCATTCAAGATATCGAAGAAGACGAGTTTGTTGGAATCAAAACAACTGCTGTTTATCTTGGAGTCAAGAAGTCTTTGGTTTGGGTTGGCTTCTGGTGGCTAGTGTCCACAGTCATGTTTGCTTTTGTAAACATTCCTTTAGCAATTGCCAACGGGGCATATGCTTTCTGGTTGATTTGGCTAATGGTCAAAGATGATTCTTCTACCAACGCCAAGAGGATCTATAAGTATTCAGTTGCTTTTCCGTATGTAGTCGGGAGCGTTGCTGGTTTCCAACTAGTTATGTCTTTGGTTCTGGAGCTTTTGTAGTTGAAGACGATAGTCATAGTTGGAGCTGGTCTTGGGGGCTTAACCGCTGCTGCTTTACTCGCAAAAGCTGGGCACAAAGTTACGGTTTTAGAAAAGAACTCTTGGGTCGGTGGCAAATCACGAAGAATTCAGGTTGCAGGGCAACGTATTGACACCGGCCCCTCTCTTGTTACCTTTCCTGGTGTTTTAGAGGAACTATTTTCTAGATACAACAAACTGGGTAATTCAAGTACCTCAGCTTCAATAGCTGATCTCAACTTGCAGAAACTTCCTGAAGTTGGCAAATACTTCTTTGGTAAAGAGGTTGTAAATCTTCCAGTTGAGCCAGGGCATCCTTGGCGTGAGGCTTGGCAACGATTTGAGAATGAGCATGGGCACTTAGGTCCAGAAATAGTGAAGCTACTGACAGCTGATCCTTTCGATGCCAAGACATTACCTGCCGTAGCAGCCATTTCTAAAAACTATGGAACTCACCTTTCAACTAGTTCTTATCTGAAGCATCTTGATTGGATGCCTGAAGGCTTGAAAGAAGTTATTGCTATTCATACTTTGAATGCAGGTATCTCCCCTGAGCGAACTCTGGCACTTTATGCAACTATGCCTGCGGTGATGGCTAAAGATGGAATCTTTGTGCCAGAAGGTGGCGTGTACGAAATTGTTCGCGCTTTAGAAAAACTTGCTCTTGAAGCTGGTGCAGTAATTAGAACCGGCGTTGAAGTTACAAAGATAACTAAAGGTGCTGTTTATCTTGGATCTGAAAAGATTTCTTGTGACTATGTAATAGGTGCAGCTGATGCTCAGGTTATTGATGCACTTCTAGGCAAGAAAGTTACTAAGCCAAAGCGAGTCTCATGTTCAGGTGTTGCTCTATTTGCTGTTCTAAAGGAACCATTACCTGAAGGTACTGTTACACACTCAGTGATAATGCCGAGTATTCCTAAAGAACTACACGCAGATCTTGATAAAACTCAAGTTCCAGAAGAGACCATGGCGTTTTTGAACTATTACAAACCGAATCACATCTATCCAAACTCAAAGGCAACGGCAGCTATCTTGCTAACAGCGCCTGCTAATGGTGAAAGATTTGATATCAAGAGCGAGTTTGTTCAACGCGAGCTTGCTCGAATCAGTTCGATCATTGGCCTCAAGCAGAACTTGAGTGAACTTATTGAGGAGCATCAAATCCTTGATCCGATGTATTTTTCTGAGTTTGGGGCTCAAGGTGGATCTCTTTATGGAGCAACCCGCCCTATCTGGCAGGGTGGTCCTTTTCATAAACCTGGCTACTCTTCCCTTCTAAAGCCTTGGCTATTCAGGGTTGGTGCTTCAGTTCACCCAGGCGGAGGAATCCCTGCAGTTATTGGCGGGGCTATGAACTCAACGGCAAGGTTACTCAAGGCACTAGGCAAGTCCTAAGGGCTTACAGGCTGCTTTCAGCATCAGGTAATGCCTGCCCTGGCTATTTGTTAGCCTAGAACTCTGGGGAAAGCATTTAGTATTATTTACCTAGGTAAACAAATTCAACTATTGGAGATTTATGTTCAGCTTGTCAAAGATCAGCCTTGCCAACCGCTCAGTGGTAGCACTGCTAACTTCCATCCTTGCCGTGTTCGGTTTTATATCAGTGGGCTCACTAAAGCAGGAGCTATTCCCTTCTCTTGAGTTCCCTCAGGCAGCTATTGTCACCACATACCCTGGTGCATCTCCTGAAGTTATGGACACCCAGGTCAGTAGATTAATTGAATCTTCAGTTGAATCTCTCGATGGTGTGACAACAACATCCTCTACTAGCCAAAGTTCCCTATCAACAGTTCGAGTTACTTTTGACTTCGGTATTACTGCAGCAAAGGTAACTGACTCACTAAACGCTGCCCTTGATTCAGTCAAGGCAAACCTGCCTACCGGTGCTAACGCAAGAGTTATCAGCGGTGGTCTTGGAACTATTCCAGTCATGGTGCTATCAGTTGCATCAAACACAGGTGATAACACTGAGATTGCCAAGTTACTGCCCGATATCGCTCCAACACTTTTTAAGAAGGTTCCCGGAGTAAAAGATGTCCAGATCGGTGGTATTCGTGAATACCGCGTAAACATGAAACTAAACGCTCAGGTAATGGCAGCTAATGGCATCACTGCTCAAAGCATTACTAATGCTCTAAGAACAAACGGTTTTGTTTTGCCTGCCGGAACTCTTCAAGATAACGAAGGCCAAATCACTGTTCAGGTTGGCACACCGGTTGAATCAGTTGCAACCCTAAAGAAACTTCCTCTTACCTCCGCAATTCCATCTGCTATGCCAGGTCTTGGCAGAGTTTTGACAATTGGCGATATCGCTTCTGTGAGCTATGAACTTGCTCCAATTGCATCTATCTCTAGAGTTGATGGCAAGCCATCTCTTGCTATCTCAATTACCAAGACTCAAGAAGGTAACACCGTTTCAATTTCTAACGGCATCAAGCCTCTAGAGGAAGAGCTTGCAACAAAGCTTGGTGGCGATGTCACAATCAAAGAGACATTCAACCAAGCACCATTTGTTGAGAAGTCAATTGCTGACCTTGTTAAAGAAGGTCTACTAGGTCTTACCTTCGCAATTCTTATCATCTTGGTCTTCCTAAGATCATGGCGTTCAACTTTGGTAACAGCAATCTCTATCCCAACATCATTGCTGGTTGCCTTTATCGGTCTTGCTGGTTTTGGTTACTCCCTGAACCTGTTTACTCTTAGCGCTCTAACAATTGCAATTGGTCGTGTTGTTGACGACTCAATTGTTGTTATTGAAAACATCAATAGGCACTTGGCTTACGGTGAGAAGAAGATTGAAGCCATCCTCAACTCAGTCAAGGAAGTTTCAGGAGCAATTACAGCTGCAACTTTGACAACAGTTGCAGTGTTCCTTCCTATTGCAGTAGTAGATGGTCTAGTTGGTCAGCTGTTTAGACCATTCGCTCTCACTTTCGCTTTAGCGCTGGTGGCATCACTATTTGTTTCTCTAACCATCGTCCCTGTGATCGCTTACTGGTTCCTAAAGACTCCAGTTGTTGACGGTGACATTACCGAGGCTCAGGCAAAGAAGTTTGCCGCTAAAGCAAGAGCAGAGGAAGAAGAGCACGAAAGAAAGTCTTGGCTGCAGCGTGGCTACATCCCCGTGCTTACAGCTACTCAGAAGCGACCAGTAATCACTCTCGTAGCTTCTGCCTTAGTACTTGTCTTTACCTTTGGTCTAGTTCCATTTATCAAGACAAACTTTATTGGTAGCTCAGGTTCAACCACATTCAGCATCAACCAGTCAGTGCCACCTGGTGCTTCTTTGCAGGATAAAGCAGAAGCTGCAGAGGGAGTTGAGAAACTTCTTCTAGACAGTGGTGACACCGTTGCTGTAACAACAACTATTGGTGGAACAGCTGATAGCCGTGTTGCCTTTGGTCAGTCAGCCGGTGGTATCCAGATCCAGGTTTCAACAAAGGAAACTGTGAACGGCGATGCTTTCCAAGCCAAGATGCAGAAGCTTTTCGATGCTGATCCATCACTTGGAAAAGTAAGCTTCCAAACCGGTCAGTCATTTGGTTCAAGTGGAACAGTAGATGTTACTGTCACTGCAAAAACTGATGAGCAGCTTCGTGAAGGCATCAAGCTAGTTCAAGATGCACTTGAAGGAAAGATTGACAACGTCTCCCCTGATGTTGTGACAACTCTGAGCGAGAAGCAAAGAACTCTAAAGGTAACTGTTGACAGAGTTGCTGCTACTCGTCTGGGCCTAAGTGAAATAGCTGTATCAAACCTTGTTGCCAACGCTATGAGCCCTCAGAGCATTGGCTCAATCAACATTGATAACAAAGAGACAGACATCTACATCAAATCTGAGAATGTTCCAGAGACTATCGAGGAAGTAAAGAACATTCCGCTTAGCCCATTTGGTCAAGTTAGATTGAGTTCAGTTGCCAAAGTTGAACTAGTTTCAGTGCCAACCAGAATCACAACTCAAGATGGCGATAGAGCAGCAACTGTTTCTCTTACCCCTAACAAGGATGCAAGCTTAGGTCCAATCACTATGCAGGTATCAGAAAAGGTTGCGGAGCTTCAAGACAAGATGCCGGCAGGAACAACACTTCTTCCAATCGGTGGTGTTTCAGCGGACCAAGCAGAATCATTCGGTCAGTTGCTTCTAGCTCTTCTTGCAGCTATTGCGATTGTGTACCTAATCATGGTTGCAACCTTCAGAAGCTTGGCTCAGCCATTAGTTCTTCTCGTGTCTATTCCATTCGCTGCTACCGGTGCATTTGTTGCTCTACTTGCTACCAACACAGCTCTTGGTCTTCCAGCGCTGATTGGTATGTTGCTTCTAGTTGGAATCGTGGTTACTAACGCCATTGTTCTAATTGACTTGATCAACCAATACCGTCTACAAGGTATGCCATTTGAGGAAGCAATCATTAACGGTGCTCGTCAGAGACTTCGCCCGATCTTGATGACTGCTATAGCAACAATTGGTGCTCTAAGCCCACTAGCACTTGGCTTCACCGGTTCTGGTGGATTCATTTCACAGCCACTAGGAATCGTGGTTATCGGTGGTCTATTCTCATCAACCATTCTGACCCTGGTCATCGTGCCAGTTCTATACAGATTGGTCGAAGGACGTAAAGAGCGTAAGGCTAACAAGAAGGCGGCCAAGAAGGCAGCTGCTAAGAAGCCTGTAGCTAAGGCAGCCCCAAAGCGTACAACCAAAGCTAAGACCGCTTAGCCCTAAAGGTAAACTAGGCAGAGCCCTCGATGTCGGGGGCTCTATCTAGTTTGAAGGAACAATGAACATACCTGAGTACCTAGTCTGGATTGACTGCGAGATGACAGGGCTAAACCCTGAAACAGAGTGTTTAGTCGAGATTGCAGCAGTCATTACCGACTTTGACCTAAACGTATTAGATGAAGGCATCGATCTAGTAATCAAACCTCGTGAAGGAACCGTCGAGGCCATGGGCGACTATGTTCGAAAGATGCATACCGACTCAGGTTTGATCAATGAATTTGATTCTGGAATTGATCTAGCGGATGCTGAAGCTCAGGTTCTTGAATACATCAAGAAATACATCCCGAACGCTAAGACTGCTCCTTTAGCTGGTAACACTATTGGAACCGATAGAGCATTTATCTCTAGATACATGCCTGCCCTAGATGATCACCTGCACTACAGAAACATCGATGTTTCAACCATCAAGGAACTGTCTAAGCGCTGGTATCCAAGGGCTTATTTCCAAGCTCCTAAAAAGGACGGTGGACATAGAGCCCTAGCGGATATCCTTGAATCTATTGAGGAACTCAAGTATTACCGCAGCACAGTCTTTGTTGAGAGCCCAGGGCCTTCAATAGAAGAAGCTCAGGCACTAGCGGATGCTCTCAAGACTGATAAACTTTAGAAGTTGATTTCGGAGTAATCCGAAAAACACATGGTGGGTATAGCTCAGCTGGTAGAGCGCCTGGTTGTGGTCCAGGATGTCGCGGGTTCAAGTCCCGTTACTCACCCCAAGTAAAGAAAAAACCCGAGGCTAATATCCTCGGGTTTTTTCTTTCAAGAATTACTGATTGGCTCTTTCGAGAACTAGTTCTCTAACTCGAGCTGCATCGGCTTGGCCCTTCATGGCTTGCATCACAGCACCAATGACTGCTCCTGCTGCTTGAAGTTTTCCTTCACGGATCTTTTCAAGAACATCAGGTTGCTTAGCTAGTGCTTCATCAATAGCTGCAATTAGTGCTCCATCGTCAGAGACAACTTCAAGGTTTCTTGAAGAAACAATCTCTGCTGGTGATCCTTCGCCTGCTAATACTGCTGAAAGAACTTCACGAGCAATACGGTCATTGATCTTGCCTGATTCAACTAGTGTTGCAAGTTCTGCTACCTGAGTAGGTGTGATGTTGATTTCAGAAACATCTTTGTCTTCAGAGTTAGCAATACGAGCAATCTCACCGGTATACCACTTACGAGCAGCCTGAGGCTTTGCTCCTGCTGCAACTGCTTCCTCAATGAAATCAAGTAGTCCTGCGTTAACAACATCTCTGAATTCCATCTCAGCGAAGTTCCACTCCCCTGCAAGACGTCTACGACGATCTGCTGGGTTCTCAGGAAGTGCTGCTCTGAGCTTTTCGATCAGTTCAGTTGATGGCTCAACTGGAACTAGGTCTGGCTCTGGGAAGTAACGGTAGTCATCTGCATCAGACTTAGGTCTTCCTGCACTTGTTGAACCCTTGTCTTCGTGCCAGTGTCTAGTTTCCTGGGTAATAGTTCCACCAGCAGACAGGATGGCTGCTTGTCTTTGGATTTCGTATCTAACTGCACGTTCAATAGATCTCAGTGAGTTAACGTTCTTAGTCTCTGTTCTAGTGCCAAGTTTTTCTTGACCATGAGGTCTGATTGATACGTTGGCATCACAGCGAACGTTTCCTCTTTCCATGCGAGCATCGCTAACACCAAGGGCTCTAACAATCTCTCTGATGGAGCGAACATAAGCAGCTGCTAGTTCAGGAGCTTCTGCTCCTGCACCAAATACTGGTCTAGTGACAATTTCAACTAGTGGAACACCTGCACGGTTGTAATCAACGAGTGAATACTCAGCACCTTGAATACGACCTGTTGCACCACCGATGTGGGTTAGCTTTCCAGCGTCTTCTTCCATGTGTGCTCGTTCAATCTGAACAGTGAACTTGTTACCGCTAGGAACTTCTACCTCTAGCTGACCATCGAATGCGATTGGGTCTTTGTACTGTGAGGTTTGGTAGTTCTTAGCTAGATCTGGGTAGAAGTAGTTCTTTCTAGAAAAACCTCCGCTTGGGGTGATCTGGCAACCTAGAGCAAGTCCAATTGAGATCGAAGACTCAACTGCTCTGCGGTTAACAACTGGAAGCGAACCAGGTAAACCAATACAGATTGGGCACACGTTTGTGTTTGGCTCATCACCAAAGTCGTTCTTACAACCACAGAACATCTTGGTGTTGGTGTTTAGTTCAACGTGAACTTCAAGACCAATAACTACTTCATAAAGCTCTAGAGCTTTGTCGTAATCCATCAAGTTAGCTTTAGCCATTAGTTACCCTCCAACTTAGGTGCGAAGTCCATCATGCGCTTACCCCAGATACCTTCAAGGATTCCTTCTAGTGCTGCACCAACTTCATACAACGCAGCATCTTTGTGAGCTGGAGCTAGGAATTGAATTCCAACCGGAAGGTTGTCTTCATCAGCTAGACCAATAGGAACAGAGATACCCGGAATACCAGCAAGGTTGGCTGGAATAGTTGCAATGTCGTTTAGATACATAGCCAAAGGATCAGCCACCTTCTCACCAAACTTGAATGCCGTGGTTGGCGCAGTTGGTGAAACTAGAACATCTGCCTTAGCAAAAGCTGCATCAAAGTCTCTTTGGATAAGTGTTCTTACCTTTAGAGCAGCCCCGTAGAACTTATCGAATGAACCAGCAGATAAAGCGTAGGTTCCAAGAATGATTCTTCTCTTTACTTCTGGCCCGAAGCCTGCTTCACGGGTAGCTGCCATTACTCGTTCAATGGTTGGGTTACCTTCTGGAGTAACTCTCATACCAAAACGAACAGAGTCAAACTTAGCTAGGTTACTTGATGCTTCAGCAGGAAGGATTAGGTAGTAAGCATCAATTGCATATTCGAATGAAGGGCAATCAACTTCAACAATCTCAGCACCTGCATCAGTGATTAGCTTCAACGCTTCAGCAAATCTGTTCTGCACTCCCTGTTGGAAACCAGCGCCAGAAAGCTGCTTGATCACACCAACTTTCTTACCCTTTAGTGATCCGTTCTTAGCGGCTTCAACCATTGAACCAAGAGAGTCTTTTAGTGAAGTGCTATCTCTAGGGTCATAGCCACCGATCACATCATGCAATAGTGCTGAGTCCAAAACATTTCTTGCAACAGGACCAATCTGATCAAGTGAAGATGCAAGAGCAATCAGACCATATCTAGATACAGCACCATAGGTTGGCTTGATCCCAACAGTTCCTGTTACAGCGCCAGGGAATCTAATTGAACCACCGGTATCAGAACCAATAGCTAATGGAGATTGAAAAGAAGAAACAACAGAAGATGATCCACCACCAGATCCACCAGGGATTCTAGTTAGATCCCAAGGGTTCTTGCTTGGTCCATACGCTGAGAACTCAGTTGAAGATCCCATAGCAAATTCATCGAGGTTGGTCTTACCAAGAATTGGCATCATCTCTTGACGAAGCTTGGTAACAACGGTTGCATCGTAAGGAGCAATCCAGCCTTCAAGGATCTTTGAACCAGCAGTTGTTGGTGCATCTGTTGTTGCAAGGTTGTCCTTAACAGCAATTGGCACACCAGCCAGAAGTGGAAGACTTTCTCCCGCAGCTCTTTTGCGGTCAACTTCTTTAGCAACAGCAAGAGCGTTTTCAGGAGTTAGGTGAAGGAAAGAGTGAACGGCGTCGCCGACCTTGCTGATCTGATCGATGTGAGCCTGGGTTACCTCAACTGCGCTTACTTCTTTCGAGGCAAGTAGTTCAACTAGCTCTGAGGCGTTTTTTCTGATTAGTTCTGACATCTTTGACCTACTCCTCATCCAAGATAGCTGCTACTCGGAAACGGCCCTGGCCCTGATCTGGGGCACCAGAAAGGGCTTGTTCTTGGGTTAGAGAAGGCTCAATGACGTCTTCCCTAAAGACATTTGCCAATGGAATTGGATGGCTTGTTGAAGGGGTATTTTCATCAATAGCCGAAGAAATCTTGGCTACAGAGTCCAAAATGACGCCGAGTTGTTCAGTAAAGCGAACTACTTCGGCCTCATCAAGCTCGATTCTGGCCAAATTGGCTAGATGACGCACTAAATCAGGGGTCACATCTGACATTGGGGTTCCTCAAACTGTTGTTATAGGCAGGTGTAATAAGTATATCGGGGCTTACCCTATCCCGCTTACTGGGCTAAACTTACATAGTTGCTAGGCACTCACAAGGGGTCTGGCACTTTGTAAGTTTCAGGAGAATACAAAATGGCTGAAGAAGAGAACTTCGATAACGTTATGCGCGGCTATGACCGTGCGGAGTTTGATGTTGTTATGCGCGGGTATGACCGCGACCAGGTCGATAAGGCCATGGAAGAGATGCGCCTAGAGATTGAGCACCAGGCCACATACAACGAAAAAGCAGCCTCAGAGATGTCTATTCTCAAAGCAGAAGTTGACAACCTAAAGGTTCAGCTAAAAACTGGTGGGCCTAATGGTTATGCAGCTCTAGGTGCTCAGTTCGAGCAGACTCTACGTCTTGCTGAAGAACAAGCCAAGAAGATGATTGCTGATGCAGGTCAGGATGCTCTTCGTATTCGTGAAGAAGCTAAGGGTGAAGCAGATGCTCTTAAGCGTGCAGCTAAGGACAAGTCAGATCGTGTTGTACAAGAAGCTGAAATCCGTATGGAAGAAGCTCGCCTAGAAGCAGATCGTCGTCACGGTGAAATGCTAAACACTGCAACAGCAAGCGTTTCTGAAGCGCAGGAAAGAATTCAAACAGCACAGCGTGAAGCATCAGCTATCAAAACTGATGGTGAAAGATACGCTGCTGAACTTCGCTCACAGGTTCACCGTGAGACTGAAGAAGCTCGTGCACTAGCAACTGAACTTAGCCAGAGAACTGCTCAGGCAAGAGTTGACCTAGAAGCAGAACTAAAGGCCAAGCGTGATGAGGCTGAGCAGGAAGCACTTCGTATTTACCAGACTGCTGTTGCTCAAGCACAGGCAATCACTGAAGAAGCTAACCGTGCCCTTGCTGAATCATCTGCAAGAGCATCTGAGATCCTGTCCGAAGCTGAGCGTGTTTCAAGAGAAGCGCGTTCAACTCGTGATGAGATTCTTGCTGACTCACAGAAGCGTTCAACAGATTTGATCAACCAGTCCCGTCGTCGTGCCGAGATTCTTTCTCGCAAGGCTCAGGGATACGCTGAAAACGCTATCAAGGACAGCCGTGAGCGTCTGAACAGACTTTCAGAAGAGCGTGAAGAAGTTGCAGACTTCCTAGAGTCAATGAGCAAGCTAATGTCAACCGAATCTATGGTTGCTGTTGACGAATCAGAGATTGACGAAGCTAAGTAATTAATTCAGCTTAGAAGCAAAATCTTCTTCAGAGATAACTGGCACTCCTAGGCTTTCAGCCTTGGCAAGCTTCGATCCCGCATTAGCTCCAGCCACAACAAATGCCGTGTTCTTAGAAACAGAAGATGCTGCCTTTCCTCCATTAGAAATAATCAGCTCTTCAATCTTTTCGCGGGTGTAATTCTGCAGTGTTCCAGTTACCACAATGCTCATACCGGTGAATACTCCGTCAGAGACCACATTGGCACCTGGCCCTGGGTGTCCAGGGATTTCTAACAAGACTCCTGATTTACGCCAAGACTCAACCAAGTTTTTGTGCCAATCAACTTTGATCCATTCCAAAAGTGACTGAGCCAAAATAGTTCCAACTCCGTCAACTTCAGAAAGCTCCTGCTCAGTTGCTTTGAAGATGTTATCTAGGGAACCGAAGTGAGTTGCCAGAGATCTTGCAGCTACTGGACCTACGTGTCTAATTGAAAGACCTACGATGATTCGCCATAGCGGTTTGGTCTTTGCGTCTTCCAGGTTCTTTAGCAACTTGATTGCTACCTCTGAGGGAACAGTCTCACCTTTTACTGTCTTACTAAAGAACTGAACAACTTTAGGTTTTCCATCTTCGTCTAGTTTCGGTAGCCCTGTATCTGGATCTAAAACATAAGTTCTGATTGGGAGTAGTTGATCCATGGTTAGGTTGAACAAGTTGGCTTCCGATTGCAAAGGAGCAACTTTAGGTTCTAGCGGTTGTGTCAGAGCTACCGCTGCAACATATCCGAGCGCTTCAATATCTAACACTCCCCTAGAGCCAATGTATGCCACTCTTTCACGCAGCTGAGCTGGACAGTGCTCAGAGTTCTGACAACGAAGATCAACATCACCTTCGGTCGAAGGAGCTAACTTGGCATTACAGTCAGGACACTTGGTTGGCATGACAAACTCACGCTCTTGACCAGTTCTTAGCTCCACAACAGGCCCGAGAATCTCAGGAATCACATCTCCGGCTTTGCGAAGAACCACAGTGTCTCCGATAAGAATTCCCTTGGCTTTTACAACATCTTGGTTGTGTAAGGTTGCAAACTCAACTGTTGAACCAGCGACCTTGATTGGTTCAACAACTGCGTATGGTGTTGCACGACCTGTGCGACCAACAGAGACTCGAATGTCTAGGAGCTTGGTGTTCACCTGCTCTGGAGGGTACTTATAGGCAACAGCCCACCTTGGCGCTCTAGCTGTGAAGCCAAGCTCTTTCTGAGAAGAAAGCGAATCAACTTTCACAACAACGCCATCAATCTCATGCTCTAGATCGTGACGCTTAGCCTGGAACTGAGCGATGTATTTGATTACACCCTCGACTGAATCAACAACCTCATACCTTGAGGATGTCGGCAGACCCCAGCTCTTTAGAAGCTCGTATAGATCACTCTGGTTCTTAAATGGAGCATTAGGCCAGGCTCCGACACCGTGCACCAGCATCTGAAGTGGTCTACTGGCTGTGACGCTTGAATCCTTTTGTCTAAGCGAGCCGCTGGCTGAGTTACGCGGGTTAGCAAAAGGTGCCTTACCTTCAGCAACAAGACCAGCATTTAGGTTGGCAAAGTCTTTGATACCAAAGAATATCTCGCCTCGGATTTCAACAACATCAGGGATATTTGAACCCTTTAGTTTGTGCGGAATCTGCTTGATGGTTTTGACATTGTTGGTGACATCTTCACCGACAACACCGTCTCCTCTTGTTGCAGCCGAGACAAGTTCACCTTTTTCATAGCGGAGATTGATCGCTAAACCATCAATCTTTAGCTCACAAAGGAATCTCTCTTCACCAACTCTTTTAGCCCAGGCTCTGAGCTCTTCTTCGTTGAATGCGTTATCCAGAGACCACATACGCTCCAAATGTTCAACCGGTGAGAAAGCCTCGTTAGCTGAACCGCCTACGCTTTGGGTTGGCGAATCACCTGTAATTAGTTCTGGGTGCTTAGATTCGAGTAACTCAAGTTCTGCCATCAAAGCGTCATAATCAGCGTCGCTTATAAGTACTGTGTTTTCCTGATAGTAGGAGCGACGATGCTTATTGATTTCATCGACTAGAAAGGCGATGCGTTCAGCTGGTTTCTCGGGCACCTGATAAGCCTAAACAGCGCCCTCGACAGATAAGCCGATACTCGCCGAGGCTGTTGAAAAAGAGTCAACTGCAGATACTGTGTGATCGATAGTGGTCTGAGCAAGAACTCTAGTGCCTAGGTAAATAACTGCTGTTTGACCAGGAGCAACACCATAAATAGGTTCATCGCATCTAATCACCATGGCGTTATCAACAATGGCAACCTGACAGGCAATCTGGTCACCATGTGCTCTAACTTGAACATGGGCTGGGAAGAATACTTCTGGATTCTCATAAGGCTTACCGCACCAAGTGAACTTGTTACCAACAAGTTCAACTACAGCTAATGCTTCTTGAGGCCCAACAACAACCTTGTTGCTTTTCACATCAACAGCCAAAACATATCTTGGCTTACCATCAACTGCTGGTCTTCCTAGTTGAAGGCCTTTACGTTGACCAACGGTAAATCCGTGAGCACCCTTGTGTTCACCCAAAACATTGCCCTGCATATCAACAATCTCACCGGTGGTGTTACCAAGACGATCAGCTAACCAGTCCTGAGTGTCACCTTCTGGAATGAAACAGATGTCATATGAATCAGGCTTGGCAGCTACCGATAGACCACGCTCTGCTGCTTCTTTTCTAATCAGGTCTTTGCTAGCTGTGTGACCTAGAGGGAACATTGAGTGCTGTAATTGCTCTGCAGTTAGCACACCAAGCACATAGCTCTGATCTTTAGCCAGCGCCATAGATCTGTGTAGTTCAAGGTTTCCTTCATCATCGGTCAAGATACTTGCATAGTGCCCTGTGCAAACAGCATCAAAACCTAGAGCTAAACCTTTTTCTAAAAGAGCTGCAAACTTAATGCGCTCATTACATCTCATGCAAGGGTTAGGTGTTCGACCTGACTCATATTCGCTGATGAAATCATCAACAACTTCTAGTTTGAATCTCTCACTGAAATCCCACACATAGTAGGGAATGCCAATCACGTTAGCTGCTCTTTGAGCGTCCATGCTGTCTTCAATGGTGCAGCAGCCTCTCGAACCAGTTCTTAGGGTGCCAGGCATACGAGATAGAGCCAAGTGAACACCGACTACTTCGTGTCCTGCCTCAACAGCCCTAGCAGCAGCAACAGCGCTATCAACGCCACCACTCATAGCCGCTAAAACCTTCATGCTCTTATTCTCCCCTACGCAGTCATGCCAGCACGAATAGCGCCATCTAGTGCCTTAGGCAAAGCAGCAAGGAAAGCATCAACATCTGCATCAGTGCTTTCTTTACCTAAAGTCATACGAATACAACCGTTAGCTTCTCTATCTGTTCTACCCATAGCAACTAACACATGAGATGGTCCATTGACTCCGGCCTGACAGGCTGAACCAACAGATACACATACACCGTACTGATCTAATAAGAACAGCAGTGAATCTCCCGAACAACCTTCGAATGTGAAGTGAGCATTGTGAGGCATACGAGGTGCAAGATCAGCGGTGTGATTAGCTAGAGGAGAAAGAGCCTTTACTCCTTCAACCAATCTGTCTCTTAGGGCCTGAAGTCTTTTGGCTTCAGAATCTAGTTCCGCTACTGCTAACTCAGCAGCTAAGGCAAAAGCTTTGGCAACCGGCGCATTCATAGTTCCAGATCTCATGCCACGTTCTTGACCGCCGCCATGAATAATGGAAACTAACTTTGTTGCCCTAGAAACAATTAGAGCACCTGCACCAACTGGCCCACCGATTTTATGAGCAGAGATGCTCATCGCACTCAAACCCGACTTGGCGAAACTTATTGGAATGTGCCCAAAGCTAGCAATGGCATCAGAGTGAACTGGAATCCCGTAAGGCTTGGCAAGGTTGACTACAGCTTCGATATCTGTGATGACCCCGGTCTCATTGTTTCCCCACATCAGATTCACTAACGCTACTTTTAAGTGGTTTTCTTTCAAGTACTCTTCAAGAAAGGCAAGATCAACTATCCCCTGATAATCAACTGGCAGCCAAAGAATTTCAGCACCATCATGTTTCTCTAACCACTCCATCGGATCTAGGGATGCGTGGTGCTCGGTAGCTGCAGAGATGATTACTTTGCGATTCTCATCCTCAGAAACTCTCTGCCAGTAAAGACCCTTGATGGCTAGGTTGTCGCTCTCAGTCCCACCGGCAGTAAAGATAACTTCACTTCTATTGCAGTCAACTGATTTAGCTAGAGACTCTCTAGCTTCTTCTAAGGCTCTACGAACTAGCTGACCTGAACTGTGAACTGAAGAAGGGTTACCTAGGGTTTGTAGATGTTCGACATAGCAGTCAAAAACTTCTTTGCGAAGTGGAGCTGTAGCCGCATAGTCAAGATATACAGGCATGTTAGAACATCTTCATCGCTAGTAACTTACGTGCTTCAACAACAGCTGGATGAGATTTACCAACTACGTTGAATAGTTCTAAGAACAAAGATGACAGGGCACTTCTCTCGGCAGAATCAGCCTTATCAAACCAAGTAAGTAATAGTTCAAAGGCTTCTTCAGACTGACCAACGGCTAGGTGGAAATCTGCCTTACGCATCGCCTCGGCAACATTGCTTGGCTCAACAGAGAGTTCCTTTTCAAGATCAGCACTGAAGGTTCTTTCAACTAACTTGACCTGAGCCAAACGACCTATAAGTTCCTCATTGTTTGGGCTTTGCTTGAGTTCTTCCTCGTAAATCTTCACAGCTGCTGCAAAATCACCGTTATCCATCGCATCTAAAGCAGCCTGTTCTGATGCTGATAACTGTGGCTCTGCAACCTGCTCTGACTGACCATCAACTTCAAGAGTTCCATTCAAGCCTTGCGCTGAAGCAAGCTCAACTAGTTTGGCTAAGAAATCAGCAAGTGAGGCTTCGAGTTGATCGCCCTGGAATAAAGGCTTAGGTTCACCATCAAGAATCACAGCAATCGTGGCTGGAAGGTTTACACCAAAAGCTTCAGCAAGTTTGGGGTTTGAACTAATGTCAACTTTGGTAAGTAGCCACTTACCTTCTGCTTCATGCACAAGTTTTTCTAACTTGCCATTTAGAGTAAGGCTCTCTTGGTTATCGGCACTATAGAAGCTCACTACAACTGCGACAACTGAAGATATTTCAATGATTGGCTTTAGGTTTGCTTCGTTTAGTTCAACAACCAGAGCTGGAACCCTAACTCTTCTGCCTTGGTCAATCTGAGCGCCAGTAGTTGAGGCTAGCTTTTCTTTGACCACTTTGTTAGCTAGAGCCGAAAGATCAACTCCACCTCTCATGGCTTGATTCATGTCGCTCAATTTATCGACCTAACATCAACTAGACCTTGGGAAGCTCCAACAAGACGTATCTTCTCTTGTGAACCTGCTACCGGAACATAGAACAAGAGCATGTTGCTATAGACAATTCGAAGGCCTGTAGCGCTGCCAGGAGCATTTAGAAGAGTCTTCTGATCCAACTGGGTTACTGAAACTGCTGCACCACGAATCTTTGGTCTAATCGTTGAAGTGTCGTTCATGGTTAGTGCAACCAAACCACCTGATTCAACTGTTAGAAGACCAAGGATGTTTGGGTTGCCAAGTGAATGTTGGAACTTGATTGTTGCACTTACTTTTTCAACATCTGCTTTCTGCTGAATTTGTGATTCAGATAGAGCTGCATAGAACTCATCTGAGGCTAAATCGAACTCTGTTGAGTACTTACTCAAAGCACCCTTGTTGATGGTGTCACCATACTTGAATGGAATGCTCTTTAGCGGAGTAACAAGATACTCGGTGTCTTTAGCAACCGCAAGCGCTCCCGTTGCTTGAGCGGCAACATTAGGGAACTTAGCAGCTGGCAATAAATCAATCAGATACCAGAGTTTGTAATTCTCCCTAGGGCTCTGCTGAAGTAAGACCATCATCTGTGGAGCACTGGTGTTTGATTCTGCTTTGGTAACCACCATTAGAGTTCTTGGCTGCCAGCCAAGACCTGGATCAGGTAACTCCATAGGCAATGCCACAGTTATTGGGTTGGCAATAATCGGTGGCAGTTTAGGAATCTTTCTGCTCTTAGATTGCAAGAAGTATTGAACTTTTCTTACCTGCAAGGCAGTGCCGGCAACTCTTTTAATGAGAGTTCTTTCATCGCGAGCCTGATCTGCATCTTTAACAGTTGTTGCAACATCGCTGATGATTCTTTGAAGTTGTGATTCGGTGACCACAACATTTACTGACTCAAACTTAGGTTTCTCTTCTTCAGTTGCAGCAGGTGTGGAACAGCCGGCTAGAAGAGATAGTGAAATTACGGCAGCAGGGGCAGCCATAAACCTTCTTCGGTTAGATTTTCCAACTGCTCTTCTACCTCTAACTGGAACATCTTTTTGAATCTTGCGACGATATCTTGGTCCAGTAGGTGATTTAGGAATTCTTCTTCTAGGACCGCGAAGTTTACGAATGTGACGGAAGGCGATGTAGTTCATGATTAGGGCAGCCAACAATAGGACGAAGCCACCGATGATTAGAACCTGAGGCCAGTTCACTAGAGGTTTGGCATCCCAGATGATCGCAATCTTGTCGGGTGCACGACTAAATCCGTTGCTGGCTAGAAGTACAGCGGTGTCATCGTACATACTGACTACATTTAGAAGCTGGTTCTTGACTGTCAGCTGGCTACGCCACATGTCGCTACCAGCTGGATCGGCATCTAAACCACCGGAGGTAATGGTTGTGATGTCCGGGTCAAAGGTCTTTGGCTTTAGGTTCAGGCGAACATAGTTGGAGGTGCCTAGCCAGTCCTGGATGTCCTGTTCTCTGGCATCGGCATAAAAGATTTCTTTGTCACCAGACGCCTCAACCGAGACTTCGCCATCAAAGGCTTTCAAGGTTTTGTTTGGGATTACAACGTAGGAATAGGCCTGGGTGACCTCAAATTCCACTCTCTTGCCTGATTCTTGGGCAAATGGCTCTCTAATGGCAAATCCCAGTAAAACGCTCAGAGCTGAGGCTACAAGAAGCACTGTGGCAATAACAAAACGCATAATGCTCCTTTCAGGCTAAACTTGGGCTTATTGACGACCCCGTCTATTCTACCTAAGCCCTCTGGAGAGCACCCTTGGCAGCCGATGAGACCGACTTCCCGCTGGTAATGCGCGGTTATGACCGTGGCCAGGTCGATGACACTATCAAGGATTTCCGCCGAGAAATCATCAATCTGACCAATTTGAATTCCCAATTGGCCGCAGAGCTAAGAGAAGCCCAGAATCGCCTGATTGTCCTAGAAAGCGAAGCCGCTGAGGCTGAAAGCCCTAGCTATGCAGGTGTTGGAGCCAAGGCAGCCCAGATCCTGAGTAACGCTGAAGAGTTAGCTCTGAAGTTGGTTGCTGATGCTGAATCTGAACGTGAAGCAGTATTAGCCACAGTTGCGTCTGAAGTTGAACAGCAAAAGGCAGATGGTCAGGAATACTACGACGAATTGGTAGCTGAGGCTCAACGAAGATCTGAACGTATCATCAACTCAGCAAGATCTGACTATGACGAGACTTTAGCCAAAGCGAATGCGGAAGCGCAGCGAATTATTGAAGAGGCAACCCGTGAGGCAAGTAGCATCAGAGGTGCTATCTCAACTGAGGTTGCTCGCATGAGAGCAAGTTCTAAGCGAGAAATAGAAGTAAGAGAATCCACTTCAGCACGAGAACTTGCTGAACGAAGATTGATTGTTGAAAGACAACTCACTCAACCTTTAGATGAGACTCTAAAAGCTGCTCTACTAAGTGAACAGGCAAGAATTGATTTAGATCTTGAACTTACTGCTAGAAGAGCAGAAGCAGAGGCTAGCTACCAGAAGAAATATCAGGAAGCAGTTGCTCAAACACAGAAATACCTCGATGATGCCAACGCTCAACTTTCAACATCGCTTACCAAGCTTGCAGCAGCAAGGCTTGAAGCTGAAACTCTAGAAGCAGCAGCAAGGTCCATCAACAAGGCAACAACTGAAGAGGCCAGAAACAAAGCAGAAGAAATCATTGCTGCTGCCGAGGGTGAAGCTCGTGCAATTCTTGCAGCTAACCAGGTTAAGGTCACTCAAAGACTTCACGTGATGGAAAGTGCTGAACGTAAGCTAAGCCATGAACGCGAAAGCATTATGGTTTATCTCAACAACCTGAAGCAGGTTATTGACCAAGTCGGCAAAGAAATCAAATAGGCAAAAGGAGCGGGGATGCCAGAGACAAATAACAGAAGAATCACCCATGCATATCAAATTGGTTTTCTAGGTGGGCTAGGTGTTCTAACAGCTATTGCCCTAGGCACTGCAGTTATTTCTCTTGCTGGGATTATTACTTCAATAATCACCGCCCTGTTCATCACCCTAGGTCTTGAGCCTTTAGTTCAGTTGCTCCAGAAGAGGGTAAAAAAGCGTGGCCTTGCCATCGGCATCGTGGGTGTAGGTATCTTTGGTCTACTTACAGCCGTTTTCTTTGCAATATTGCCTCCGCTAATCTCTCAGGCGAGCACATTTATTACCAACCTTCCTCAACTAATCACCGAATTTCTGAAGCTGCCTCTAGTTGAAAGCATTGACGCTCAACTAGGTGGAAGCATCGCAACTGCACTAAATACTGCTGGTGAATTCCTAGTCGATAGCGATAACTGGCCAAACCTTCTAGGTGGCGTTGTTCAGGTCGGTATCACCCTGCTGAATGGTGTCTTTGGTTTTCTAACCGTAACCATCTTGACTATCTACTTCATGAGCGCTCTTCCAAGCATCAAGCGTGTTGGGATCTCGCTGGTTGCCAAGACCCAGCGTAAGAAGCTAGAAGGAATTGTTGACCAGGTAATCGGTTCAGTTGGTCGATACGTAATGGGTCAAGTTGTTGTTTCATCCATTAACACTTCAATCCTGTTTACAGTTCTACTGTTTGCAGGTGTTGAATTTGCGGTTGTCTTAGCATTCATAAACTTCCTTCTTGTTCTAATCCCAATCATTGGTTCGATTACCGGTGCTTCGATTGTGATATTGGTTACAGCAGCAACCATGTCGATAGAGACAACAATAGGTGTTGCCATTGTTTTGCTTGCATACATTCAAATTGAGGCTTACCTGGTAGCACCAAGGGTATTAAAGAAGGCTGTCGATGTGCCAACTGCTGTAATCGTCGTATCGGCTCTAGCCGGTGGTGCATTAGCTGGAATTCTTGGATCACTTCTTGCCATTCCAACAGCTGCAACAGTGCTACTTATTCTTCGTGAAGTCTGGGTTCCAAGACAAGATAAACGCTAAGGCGTATAAAAATCTGGCAGCGGATAGCAAGCCTTATTTGTCACTCGAACTATTTCATCTAACACACGCTTTGTTGCACTCTCGCCAACCCATAAGTGTTTAGCGGCATCAACATTGATAAGTTCTATGGCTTCGATCACTAGGAATCTAACCGCCGCCTCATCGGGCTTGAGATAGTCATCTAGTTCAGGAATCAGTGCAACTAGTTTCTTATCAACTAGGTTCCAGCGCTCAAGCTCTTCGACGCTTGTTCTGTGCAGAGGTGGAGATAACAGTATTGCTCCTTGAACATTTAGGTCAGGACCATACTTCAGAGCCAATTCAGTTCCAAAAGACCAACCCACTAGCCAAATGTTAGGTAAGCCCTGCTCTATGGCATAGGCAACGGCTGCTTCCACATCGTATCTCTCAGCAGTACCGCCATCAAAGGAACCTTCACTTGTGCCATGAGGAGATGTAGTGCCACGAGTGTTGAACCTTAGTATTGCTAGATCTGCTAGAGCAGGTAATCTATTGGCTGCTTTTCGATAGAGGTGCGAGTCCATAAAGCCACCAGCTGTTGGCAGCGGGTGCAACATGATTAGTGTTGCAACCGGTTCCTTTGACTCAGGAAGCGCTAACTCTGCTATCAGGGTTAGTCCATCAGCTGTTTGCAGTCTCACCGGAATTCTCTTTGAAGGTAGTTCCACTGAGGAACGTATTTCTATCTGGCTCAAAACAATCTGCCTTGAAACTTAGTCCAGCAGGCGTTATGGAAGTGTCTTCTCTTCTCAGGTCCATAGGCACTCTCCCAAGCCACAACATGTGAGATGCCAACACCAAAGGTTAGAGAACAAAAAGGACAGATCCACTTCTTGGATTCCTCAGCATTATTGCCTGAGGTTGTTTGAACATAGAACTCGATACCGTTTTTGATAACTGATTTCTTTATGCCTTCCCTAAGGCGAATGACATCCATCGGCTCATCATCGTCATCATCACGTTTGAACCCTTTGGGTTTATTGTTTCTACCCACTTTTAGTACCAGTTGAATTTGTTTGAATGAGCCATCGCTCCACAAGGTGCACCGTAACGGTTCTTGATGTAATTCACTCCCCAGCGAACCTGAGTCTCTGGGTTAGTGACCCAGTCAGCACCCATTTCGGCCATCTTGCGTCCTGGTAGTGACTGAGGAATTCCATAAGCACCAGAACTCTTGTTCACAGCATTCCAACGCCAGTTAGATTCTCTTTCCCATAGAGCCACTAGGCAAGAGTATTGATCTCTGCCCCAGTTGTTGTCGGTAACAAGCTTGTATGCGAATTCTTTGATAGAACCAATCTCTGGATCTTCGGCATTAGCCACATAGATAGCTGCTGCTTCATCGCCTGTGACGATAGTCCAACCACCTCTTTTGAAACTAATCTTCTGCTGAGATGAGAAACCATAAATCTGATCATCTTCACCCAGGTTTGAGTATGAGTTATAGGCGTAGGCAGAGTTCAGTGCGCCACCATAAGGGTCGATCACTGTGACCATCACATAGCTTGCGGCAAATGATGCGGCAACTAGGGAAGCGAAAGCTCGCTTGATTTTCTTACCGAACTGTAAGTTTTCAAGGTTGGAGCCGATTTTCTTACCGAAGATACGCTGAATAATGCGTTGACGAAGAGTTGGTCTAACCAGCTCGTATCTACCCATTTATTCACCGCCTTTGTATCAAAACTCAAGTTTACCGCAAGGGCTGATTTGAGCCTAGAGGCTTGGTGTTATCCCCTTGGAACCCTTTGATTAGGGCATGTTTTCAAGACACGTGTCATAGCATCACGTTCTGCTTTAGTAACCCAGAGCTTGTATTTGTGCTTAACAGCAATTTGTCTTGCAACGTATGGGCACCAATACTTACGGTTAGGTGGTAGCCAACTAGCGGCATCACTATCGCTTTTTTGCATGTTGGCACGTCCTTGAACGGCTAACAGGTTCAAAGGATCGTTATAGAAGGCATAGCGTTTTGAGAATGAAAGTGATTGAGCGCCTTTTTGCCAAGCATCACTGACAGCAACGACGTGATCAATCTGAACTTCACTTGAAGTTCCTACACCTCTAACAAAATAAATCTTTGTGGCGGTGTATGGGTCATTCAAGATACCGGTGGCAACAGTACATCGAGGTGAAGATCGCCAGGTAATTGATTTGAGGTCTCTTCGAAGGATGTAGTTTCTAGCATCACACTCACCGATATCCCCCCAACCATCGCTGAATAGATCTCTGTCATAGCCAGTCTTAGGAGCTCGGCCCTTAGTGGCTATCTTTGCTAACAGGGTGGTGGCTTTTGTGCCAGTTGATGCAGTTGCGATAACAGGTTCAGAGTTGGCGGCTCCAAGACCTGAAACTAGAGCAAGGGCTAGAGTACTAGCGGCTAACTTTCTGGAGAGCCTGCTCGCGCTGGAGTGCTTCGACGACTTTTTCAAGAAACGCGTCAACTTGATATTCTGCATAGCCGCCTCTTTTTGACTTGAATGTTGCAATACGAAGTTCTTTCACTGTCAATTTTGCCTTATTTTCAAGACTATTCCCCAGTTGAGAACAAAACTTATCAACCTGTTTGGTGCTATACCCCCGATTAGGCCAAATTCGTCTTTTGAACTTTCTTTTGTTCTTTCGGTTACAGCGTTCAATAACCAGTTTTTTGACATGAGCAAGATCTTCAGTGAACTCGAAGTAGCCAATCTTGGCTAGCTCTTGGCCAAACTCGTTGGCAGCAAAGACATCCTCTAGCTTCTCTAAAGCGGCGTCTACAACAGAAATGGAGTAGCCATTTCTTTCTAGCTCAAACCTTGTGGTTCTAACATCTAGAGCTGACATAAGCGATTTGGAGCTATTGGCATACTGCTCTCGAGCAAGCTTTAGGAACTCATCAACTTGGGCTATGTTATAACCCAGTTTTCTTTTGCCGGCACGATTAAATTGGTAACTCACGTATCTATTCTCTCAAAGAGTTCTAGAAGAATCTGACACTTATTGCCATGAGCAAATATGAGCTCAAAGCCGCTGGAAGCATCGAGTCAAGTCGATCCATCATTCCACCGTGCCCTGGGATAAGAGATGACATGTCTTTTACTCCAAGATCTCTCTTGATAAGAGACTCAGCGAAGTCACCAAGTACAGCAGACATAAGGATTACAGCAGCGATAACGATGCCGAACCACCAAGGTAGCTGCAATAACCATACGGTCTGCAGGATAGCGCTAGCTAAACCAAATAGAGCAGAGATGGCAAAGCCTTCCCAACTCTTTTTAGGGCTTACCTTAGGAAGCATTGGGTGCTTACCTAACTTTCTTCCAAACAGGTAAGCACTGCTATCAATCAGGATGACTGTGGTAACAAAGGTAATAATCCAGTACTTACCCTCAACAAAACCGTTATGAGCTGGCTCTCTAAACAACAGGGCAGCAAAGCTCATAGTTAGCGGAAGGTAAATTACAACAAATGCAGAAGCAGAGAAGTCTCTAAATGCTTCAGAGAAACTGCGCTTGAGGGTTCCACGCTTAATCAGTAACTCAATGCTTCGCCAAGCAACCAAAGCTCCAACGATAGCTAGCACACCTAGCCACTGCGCTACTTCACCACCGTAATAAGTAAGTGGCATAACAATCAGAGAACCTACGGTTACCGGGACTCTTGGAACATGCCAGTTCTTCTGTCTTAGAGCGGTAGCCAATTCCCACGCACCAACTGCCACAGCAACTGCAATTAGAGCAATAAAGAGTTCCTTAACTACAAGTACAGAAGCTAGAAACAGGAATGAAAGTAGAAGCCCATAGATGACAGCCTGAGAAAGGCTTCTTCCCCCTTTGGCTTCAACGTTACTCAAAACTAAACCTCGAGAAGTTCTGCTTCTTTACGCTTTAGAGCCTCGTCGATGTTATCAACGTAAGTCTTTGTTAGCGCTTCAAGTTCTTTTTCTGCACGAGACAAATCGTCATCGCCAGCAAGACCATCTTTCTTTAGAGCATCAAGATCATCTTTGGCTTTGCGTCTAATGTTTCTAACAGCAACTCTGTGATCTTCAGCCTTGGTCTTAACAACCTTTACATACTCTTTACGACGCTCTTCGGTTAGATCTGGAAGAGTGACACGAACTAGAGTGCCATCGCTTGTTGGGTTAGCACCTAGGTTAGGCATGTCTCTAATTGCTTTTTCAATTGCAGCAAGAGCACCCTTGTCATAAGGAGTAACAACAATCGTTCTAGCTTCTGGGTTAGCAATTGAACCTAGAGCTGAAAGAGGAGTTGGCGTGCCATAGTAATCAACCATGAGCTTCTGGAATAGTGCAGGGTTTGCTCTGCCAGTTCTAATAGTTGCAAAGTCTTCTTTAGCAGACTCGACAGCTTTGCCCATCTTCTCTGTTGCTGTTGCCAGTATTTCGCTGATCATGTTTCTCCTTATATCTGAATCTAAAAGACTACGCTCTTACGCGTGTACCGATGTTTTTACCTAACAGGGCTTTGGTGATGTTACCTTCAGGCTGCATACCAAAAACAACCATTGGCATGTTGTTATCCATGCAGAGGCTGAAAGCTGTTGAGTCAACAACCTTTAGCTTCTTGATTAGAGCTTCCTGGTAGGTAAGTTCATCAATCTTCTTAGCCTTAGGATCCTTCTTTGGATCTGCTGAGTAAACACCGTCAACACCGTTTTTAGCAACAAGAACTTCAGATGCGTGAATCTCAAGTGCTCTTTGAGCTGCCACTGTGTCAGTTGAGAAGTATGGAAGACCTGCACCTGCGCCGAAGATAACTACGCGACCTTTTTCCATATGTCTAATTGCGCGAAGAGGGATGTAAGGCTCAGTAACCTGTGCCATGGAGATAGCCGACTGAACTCTAGTGTCACAGCCTGCTTGCTCTAGGAAGTCTTGAAGAGCTAACGCGTTCATAACGGTACCCAACATACCCATGTAGTCAGCGCGGGCACGATCCATGCCTCGCTGAGATAGTTCTGCTCCTCTAAAGAAGTTACCGCCACCAACAACAATGGCTATTTCTACCTTCTTGGCAGCATCTGCAATTTCTTTAGCGATAGCTGCAACAACATCTGGGTTAACACCCAGGTTGCCTGCACCGAAGGCTTCACCGGATAGTTTCAACAAAACGCGACGTGGAGTTCCTGGCATTTTTATCCCTCTCAAAGACCTGTTCGTCTCTAGTTTAGGCCCGCAAATAGGCAAAGGGTCTTTTATACCCCGCGTGGTAGGCCGTGGCTGGGAATCAAGATGATAAACCCGAACTTCTTCGAACTAGATCCTGAAGTTAGCCACAAAAATCAAGCATGTTGCCGTCAATTGAGACATAGGTAGTGTCTCCATTATTGCTCTTGTACGACAGCGCGTTTTTCGTTTCACTTACTGTCCGTTCCTGGTCTCCTCTGATTCCAAAAACAGGTGACATGTTGAACTTTACGGTGCTATAGGGGCAGACAACGCCTTGAAGTTTCCAAGATAGGCCCGAAAAGGAAGTGAGATCTTCAAGTTCGGTTTCCGCCCCTGACTTAGCAAGTTGATTGTCGACGGCGTCGCTTAATGATTTGAGCTCCTTCATCAAAAGCAGCTGCGAAACTAATGCAATTCCAACTAAAAGCACTACCAATGTAGAAATAATTATCTTTTTCATCTTGAACCCCCTATTTGACTGTGCCCTAATGGCGGCATTTGCAGTATAGCAAAAGGCCCGATCTAAAGACCGGGCCTTCTGTTGTGTAGCTAATTCTTGCTATGCACCTACGCGGAAGCGTACGAAAGAAGATACGGTTAGACCGCTCTGCTCTAGCACCTTTGAAACGCTTAGTTTGTTGTCCTTAGCAAAGTCCTGCTCCAATAGACAGTTTTCCTTGAAGAAACCCTTTACGCGTCCTTCAACGATCTTCTCTAGGGCAGCCTCTGGCTTACCTTCGTTACGAGCTGTCTCTCCTGCGATACGACGCTCGGTGTCAACGATGTCCTGAGGAACATCAGCTGAGGTTAGGTAGGTTGGGCTAAATGCTGCGATGTGAACTGCAACATCGTGAGCTGTGTCAGCATCTGCACCCTTGTACGCAACTAGAACACCAACCTGTGGAGGTAGGTCCTTTGATGTGCGGTGAAGGTAAGCATCGATGTTGTCATCAGCAACAACTGCTAGACGACGAAGTTCAACCTTCTCGCCCATGATTGCTGCTTCGTCAGTGATTGAATCGCCAACGGTTCTACCAGCAAGAGGAGCTGCTAGAGCTGCATCAACAGTCTCTGCACCAGCTGCTGCAATAGCGTCAGCAATTGTTTCACCAAGAGCTACGAACTTGTCTGCCTTAGCAACGAAGTCAGTCTCACAAGCTAGTTCGATTAGGTAACCTTTGCCTGAAGCAACACGAGCAAGCACGATACCGTTGCTTGTTGTTCTTCCTTCACGCTTGGTAACACCCTTTAGACCTTTAAGGCGAAGAACTTCCATCGCCTTATCGATGTTGCCATCAGCCTCATCTAGAGCACCCTTGCAGTCCATCATTCCAGCGCCTGAGCGATCGCGCAGAGTCTTTACATCTGCTGCTGTGTAGTTAGCCATGATTATTCAGCTTCCTTTGTCTCGGTGGTTTCAACAACTGCTTCAGCCTCTGCTGGAGTTTCAACTGCAGCTGCTTCTTCTTTAGCTAGGTAAGCAGCTTTCTGAGCTGCGTTGTCTAGAAGTGCTTGCTCCCAGTCAGCTAGAGGCTGTGCAGTCTCTGGCTTTGAGTGACGTTCCTTTAGACCTTCAGCAACTGCATCAGCAATAACACGGGTAAGTAGGTGAACTGAACGAATAGCATCGTCGTTACCTGGAATACCGATTGTTACATCATCTGGATCACAATTGGTGTCTAGGATTCCAATAACTGGAATGCCAAGCTTCTTCGCTTCAGTAATTGCTAGGTGCTCCTTGATTGTGTCAACAACCCAGATAGCTGAAGGAACCTTAGTTAGTGTGCGAACACCACCAAGAGTCTTTTCTAGCTTTACCTTTTCACGGCTAAGAATCAAAAGTTCTTTCTTTGTGTATCCGCTTGACTTCTTGTCGTTGAAGTCCATGACTTCAAGTTCCTTTAGACGAGCAAGACGCTTTGAGACAGTCTGGAAGTTGGTCAATAGACCACCCAACCAACGCTCGTTGATGTAAGGCATGTTTACACGTTGTGCTTCTGTAGCAATAGCTTCCTGAGCCTGCTTCTTAGTTCCAACGAACATGATTGAACCACCAGAGGCAACTAAGTCCTTGGTGAATTCATATGCCTTGTCGATGTGTGTCAGTGACTTCGCTAAGTCAATGATGTAAATGCCAGAACGGTCAGTTAAGATAAATCTCTTCATCTTAGGGTTCCAGCGTCTGGTCTGGTGACCAAAGTGAACGCCGCTGTCTAGCAGCTGGCGTACTGTTACTACTGCCATTGCAGTATCTCCTTTTGACGCAATAGTGCGTCGATCAGTTAATTGTGAAAAGCGGTTGCTTGACACACCTGGTGCCGCATCCGATTTACCCGTGAAGCTTTGGGACTGACAAACCGGTATGTTATTCGACACGCGAAGTCGATCCGCACATAGAAATTCAAGGGGTTTATTTCTTGGATTTATACGGCTGACCGCTAGTTATAAGCATAACAGGGCTATCTAGGGGTTTTCCACCCCTGAATGCCAAGCGGCTAAGTCCAAAACCTTGACCCAAGAGACTTGAGGCTATGAACCCAATTAAACCCCTAATTCTGCTCACTCTCTGGCTCCCGATGGGTCTATCGCCTACCCAAGCCATGAGCCAAGAACCCACGCTTGCCATGCCCTTAGCCATGATGGAGCCCCAAGACACCCTGAATCATTACATAGCCCCCATGACTGAGTATGGGGAAGGCCATCGAGGCATAGATCTTCCAGCTCAGATTGGTGGCCAAGTGCTATCCCCTGCCTCAGGTCAGATTAGCTTCTCAGGCAAGGTTGGCTATCGAAATGTGGTGTCTATCCGCTTTGGCAATAGTTTCACCGCATCTCTTGAACCAGTCTGCTCAGATCTAGTTGAAGGAACCCAAGTACTCATGGGAGAAACAATAGGAATAGTTTGCGAACCAGATCTTGAGTACCTATGGCACTGTGAACAAACATGTCTTCACTTTGGCACTCGTTCAGATGCTGGGTACTTTTCACCGCTTGCTCTTATCGGTGGACTAAGCCCATCCAAGCTTGTCTTCTATGCGCGTGGGTGAGCGTTCTTATATCCAGCACGAAGACGATCAACTGACACGTGGGTATAAATCTGAGTGGTACCCAAACTCGCGTGACCCAGAAGTTCTTGCACGGCTCTAAGGTCTGCTCCACCATCCAGTAAATGAGTAGCTGCAGTGTGTCTCAAAGTATGGGGACCTGCAACGCCTGTTGAAGTGTTAACTAGAAGTCCCGCCACTAATTGATAGACGGATCTCACTCCAAGTCTTTTGCCACGAGTGTTGAGTAGCAGTGCTTGCTCACCAGGTGCTGGATTCAATGCAGCTCTAACATCCATCCATTTATCTAATGCATCCCTAGCTGGAAGCCCAAATGGGACTACACGTTCTTTGGAACCTTTACCAACTACTCGTAAAACATTTCTGCCTAAGTCCACTGAAACTAAATCCAAGCCACAGAGTTCACTCACACGAGCACCTGTAGCGTATAGCAATTCAAAAACTAATAGATCACGAACAGCCGCAGGATCGTTAGTGCTAGCCAGCGTCTTTAGGTGACCAAAGACATCTTCGAGGGAATCTTTAGAAACTACCTTTGGTAGATGTCTATCTGCTTTAGGAGATTTGAGTCTTTGTCCTGGATCTGCAACCACTAGATTCTCAGCAGCTAACCAAGCAGTGAATGATCTTATTGCCGCGCTCTTTCTGGCAAGAGTGCTCTTAGCCGAATTACGCTGGCTAACTTCCCAAAGCCAATCTCTCAAGATTTCAAGATTGATTTCACCAACAGTGGTGACGCCTTTACCATCAAGATAAACAGAGAGATCCAAAACATCGCTCAGATAGCTCTTCACAGTGTTCGCAGAGTAGCCACGAGCAGCAGATAGGTTATCTGCAAACCTTTGTGCTTGTGTGGCTATTTCACTGTGCATACCTCAAAGCGTATTTGATGATTTAACCCAGCCGCTGGAGGTTCGAAGCACAAGCCCGAATTTCTCAAGAGCAACCAGTGCATTATTGGCATCATTTAGAGTCATTCCTGATATTCCAGAGACTCGTTCAGCGTTTTGCTCAAAGTAGCCAAAACTGTCTAGAACACGAATCTGGTTATCGGTAAGTCCAAAGTTAGAAGCAACCTCTTGAGTTCTAAGTCCAAGTAGTTCAAACAGGTCTGAAGGCGTGCAGATTAGTTCTGCTCTACGTTCTTTGATAAGTCGATGACATCCTGCCGATCGAGTTGAGTTGATTTGACCTGGAACTGCTCCCACTGGCCTATCAAGTTCATTGGCGTGGCCTGCGGTATTAATTGAGCCTGACCTGAAGCCTGCTTCAACTACCAAAGTTGCATTTCCATTAGCTGCAATCAATCTGTTTCGTTGTAAGAATCTCCAGCGTGCTGGTGAGATACCCGGTGCCATCTCTGAGATAACTAAACCTGATGCCTTTATTTCTTCAAGTAGATCTAGATTTCTAGGTGGATAGAGCCTGTCTAAACCACCAGCCATAATCGCAATGGTTTGACCTCCCACTTCAAGTGCAGTTCTGTGAGCACAAGCGTCTATACCCAGTGCTCCTCCAGATACAACGACGAAGTCATTTTGAATAATCGAGTTGACAATGTCTTTAGTTACTTCAAGGCCATAAGAACTAGCAATCCTCGCACCCACTACAGAAACAGTTCTTTGATTGCTAAACACTCTTCTCTGTCCCATTGCCCAGATAACAGCAGGAGCGGCATCCCCTAAATCAACTAAACCTTTAGGCCAATCTTCACTTTGCGGAGTGATCAAGAAGCCGCCAAGTGAGCTAAGTGTTTCAAGAGCTTTGTTCACGTTGGTTGTAGCAAGACGTCTCTTCCAGCACTCGAGAGAGTCCTCAAGAGTTGAGATGAATTGAGGTGCTCTAAATGGATCCTGAGGTAAAAGTGGAAGAAGATCTTGTGCTGATTTAGCTCTTCTAATCTCGAATAATGATTCTTCTAAACCGATGGTTCTTCTAAGCATTCCTGCCATAGAATCACCTGGCTCGCAGAGCAAACTCCAGGTGGCTGCTGCTTCAAGGGTTGATTGGTTCACATCTAGAGTGTGAAGTAAAAACTAACTGTTGCTATGGATATAGGTGAAGCTGTGGAGAACTAGTGTTATTCGCCGACTGTTAATTCTTTAGGAATGTCGAATGCTTTACCAGTTAGTTCTTCAATGTTTACGTCTTTGAAGGTTAGAACTCTAACTGTCTTTACAAAGCGATCTGTGCGATAGATGTCCCACACCCAAACATCGCTCATGACTAGTTCAAAGTAAAAGTCTGTTGCAGTATCGATTCTCTTGAAGTCAACCTCATTAGCGAGGTAGAGTCTTCGCTCTGTTTCAATGACATATCTAAAAGTGTCTGCAACAGTTCTGTACTCGCGGAACAGAGCTAACTCTGCCTCGCGGTCATAATCGTCAAAATCGTTCTCGTCCATTTAGCTAAAAGTCTATCTCGCAAGAATCTTGGTTAGCCAACTTAGGCGATGAACTGGGGATGGGCCGTGTTCCCTTAACGCAGCAATGTGGCTTTCTGAGGCATAGCCCTTATTTGAAGCCAGCCCAAAACTAGGGTGCTGTTCGTGGATCTCAAGCATCAACTTGTCCCTAGTGACCTTAGCCAAAACTGAAGCACAGGCAACCGATACACAGTCACGGTCAGCTTTGGTCTTTACAGTTACCGGCATGCCTAGAGATTTATTGCCTAGCCAGTTATGTGAACCGTCGAGGATCATCATGACGCCATCTTTAGCGATGGCTTCTCTAAGGGCTGGATCTCTAACAAGTTGTTCTAGTGCTCTGAAACCAGCAAGGCGTAGAGCTTCAACTATGCCTTTGGTTTCAATCTCTTCAACGGTAGCCATACCAACAGCCCAACCACTTACCCAGCTAGCAACCTCTGGGTAAATCTCTTCACGTACTTTTTCAGAGATTAGTTTGCTGTCTTTGAGTTTTTGAGGCCAGGCTTGAAGATTGCGTTGGTTATCTAAAAGAGCAACGCCAACAGCAACAGGTCCTGCAATTGACCCTCTGCCAACTTCATCTATGCCGATTATGAATCGAGTTCCCGTTTCAAAAAACGAGTTCTCGAAACTAAGGCTTGGGAGTTGGGACGTCTTTGAAGACATTTGGATAGTTATCTAGCCAGGTGAAGTTTGAGAACGGCCAAGAAATTACAAAAGCACGACCGACCACAAAACTCTTGGAAACAAAACCGCGACCTGGAGCATCAGCGTGATATCTAGAGTCTTCGCTGTTACCTCTGTTATCTCCCATGACCCAGAAAGAGTCTTTAGGAATTACAACATCGAATTCAGTATTTGATGGGTTGGAGCCTTTGGCTAAGTAAGGTTCGATGATTGCTTTGCCATTGATGGTGATTCGGTTATCAAGGTCGCAGCAGACAACACGATCGCCACCTTTACCAATGACTCGCTTCACTAAGTGTTGGTTGTTATCAGGTGCACTCAATCCAATAACTGACGATAAGAATTCACCAACCTGAGCTAGTGGATGTGATGGTTTATTCTCTGGCAAGCTGCCTAGCCAACCACCTGGATCTCTAAAGACCACAACATCGCCACGTTCAAGTGGAACAAGGTTAGGCACCAACTGGTTCACGATAATTCGATCGTTGATTTGCAAAGTGTCAAACATCGAACCAGATGGGATATAGAAGGACCTAATCAAAAATGACTTGATAACAAAAGAAATGACAAGAGCCGAAGCGATGATTACAACGGTGTCAATCAAGAACGCAAGAAAGATGTTCTTAGATTTTAGTTTTCTAAGCTTTTCACGCTGCGCCTTGAAAGGCCCTTTGATTGGCTTTTCTTGCTTTTCTTTTTTAGCCATGATGGAAGGTTATTCCCCTTGCCTGTGAACTATCTAAGAACTAGTTAGCAGAAGTAGTGTTGTCGCGCTTCTCGCGGATCTTCGCCTTCTTACCACGCAGGTCACGTAGGTAGTAAAGCTTCGCACGGCGAACAGCACCACGAGAGACAAGTTCAATCTTGTCTAGCACTGGGGAGTGAATTGGGAAAGTTCTTTCAACACCAACCTGGAAAGTTACCTTACGTACGGTGAATGTCTCGCGGACACCAGCACCTGATCGACGGATTACAACACCCTGGAAAACCTGCACACGGCTACGGTTACCTTCGATGATGTTTACGTGAACCTTTACGTTGTCTCCTACGCGGAATGCTGGGACGTTGTCTCTAAGGTTTGGTAGATCTACTGAATCTAGAATTTGCATTTTTCTGCCTTCTGTTCTTGCCTGCAGGTCAATAACGGGTATTTGTTAGTTTCTTTATTTAGTGCTTGCTCCCTAATCTCCCCTGCGGCAGAGCTTTATTTAGGCAACCTGTACATCTTGCCACAAAAACAAGACCTAAGCAACGCCTACTCCCCTAAAAGGTCAGGCCTTACCGCCTTGGTTCGCTCCAGAGCCTGCTCTTTTCGCCATTTGGCTATCTCAGCATGGTTCCCACCACGTAGCACCTCAGGCACATCTAAACCTCGCCAAGAGGCAGGCTTTGTATAGCTTGGATACTCCAATAGCCCATCAGAATGTGACTCTTCAGCAAGGCTCTCAGCATTACCAATTACCCCAGGAATCAGTCTGGCAATAGCCTCAATCATGGCCATGGCTGCTACTTCCCCACCGTTTAGGACATAATCTCCAAGACTTACAAGTCTTACCTCAGCCTTAGTTGCAGCCCAGTCAAAAACTCTTTGATCAATACCTTCATAACGACCACAGGCAAAGACGATGTGCTCCTTGGTAGAAAGCTCTTGAGCAGTTGCCTGCTTGAATAGCTCTCCTGCAGGAGAAGGCACAATCAACACAGTTGATCCATCTGGGTTTAGTAGCTCATCTAACGCTTCACCCCAAGGCTCTGGCTTCATGAGCATTCCAGCCCCACCACCATATGGGCTGTCATCAACGGTCTTGTGTTTGTCATGGGTGTAATCACGAAGATTCACAGCCTGAAACTCAATGACCTTGTTCTCTTGGGCTTTGCCTAGAAGAGAGATATCCAGAGCTTGGAAAAACTCAGGGAATATAGTTACCGCTTGAATCTTCATTACTCAGATTCAATCTCTTCGAATAGGCCATTAGGCGGTGTAACGGTAAGTGTCTTAGCTTTGATATCAACCGAAGGAACAATGGCCTTCACAAAAGGAACCATAACTTCACGCTCATCTTTAGTTAGAACAATAAGCATGTCTTGAGCTGGGAAGTGTTCAACTCGAACAACTGAGCCAACCTCAACACCATCACGAATAACACTTAGCCCAACTAGCTGCTGGTCATACCAAGCATCTGGTTCAACTGGAAGTTCTTCAAGATTTTGATCAACAAGCAAGATCGCTTTGATTAGAGTTTCAGCTTGTTCCCTAGTCTCGATTCCTTCAAGGAATAGAACCGGATGAGAGTTATACATCTTCATCTCTTTGACGGTTATGGATTTACCAAACCATTCAGAGCTTTCAGGAACTTGTAATTTGAACTGTGCTCCTGGAACAAAACGTTCATTAGGAGTGTCGGTGTATAGCTCTAGCTTGATAGCACCTTTTAGGCCGTGGGCCTTTAATAACCGACCGACCCGAAGGGTGGTCTGCTTAGAAATTGTTATCTACTACGTCTACGCGCACCTTCTTGCCATCGGCAAGAGCGTTAATGATGGTGCGCAGGGCTTTGGCGGTGCGTCCGTTGCGCCCGATCACTCGTCCAAGGTCGTCAGGGTGAACGTGAATCTCTAACAAATCTCCACGATTAGTTGAGCGTTCAGTGACGGTGACATCCTCAGGATGGTCAACAATACCTTTGACTAAATGTTCGAGCGCAGCGGATAACACTTATTAAGCCTCTTTGGTTTCTTCAGCTTCAGCAGGTGCACCCTCTGAAACTTCTTCAGCTGCAGCAGCTTCTGCTGCTGCCTCTTCTACAACCTCAGCAACTGCTTCTTCAGCAACTGCTTCTTCAGCAACTACTTCAGCCGCAGCTTCTACAACATCTTCTAGGTTGCCTTCAGCAACTGCTGCATCAACAACTGCATCAACTACGTCTTCTGCAACCTTGTCAGCCTGCTTCTTAACAACGATCTCTTCACGAGGCTTTAGAACTGGCTTCTTCTTTGTGTCAGCTTCGAAAACTGCCTTAGCCACCTGAGGTAGGACGGTGTTCTTTGCAGATGCGTCACCCTTCGACTTCTGGTAGTCACCGGTTAGCTTTAGAAGAGCCATGACCTGCTCGGTTGGCTGTGCGCCAACACCTAGCCAGTAAAGTGCTCGCTCTGAGTTAACTTCAATGATTGATGGGTGGTTAGTTGGTACGTAACGACCGATCTCTTCAATAACGCGACCATCACGTG
>JBILRF010000001.1:0-370843 GCA_044372795.1 Rhodoluna sp.
GATTCACATAACTCAATAGTGTTTCGGCGGCCATAGCGAGAGGGAAACGCCCGGTTACATTCCGAACCCGGAAGCTAAGACTCTCTGCGCCGATGGTACTGCAAGGGGGACCTTGTGGGAGAGTAGGACACCGCCGGACTTAATTTAGAAAAATGGCCATCTTGGATTCAAGGTGGCCATTTTTTGTTTAACAGACATGTTTTAATTGTTTTAGGAGACATGATGAACGATAAACCAGAACCGAAAGACCGCAGAAGCGCTGGCGGCGATGACAGACGTAAGCCACCAGGAGCAGAGCTTCGAAGTGGATCACGTGAGTCACGCCCTGAGTGGCAGACTCGCGTCGCATCGCCACGTCGTGAAGATGCGGTCAAATCTCCTATGATTCCTGACGAGATAACAGATCAGGACCTTGAACTAGGTATTCGTGTTCAACTAAAGACTCTTACAGCTGAAAATGCTGAAATGACAGCAAGACATCTTGCGATGGTCAGTATCTTGCACGATCAGGACCCAGAACTAGCTCACCAGCATGCACTTGCTGCTGCTAGAAGAGCTGGTCGAATCGCTATTGTTCGTGAAACCCTAGGTGTAACTGCATATCAGGTGGGGGACTATGGCCTAGCCATTAGAGAATTGACTACTTATAGACGACTATCTGGCTCTAATGACCAGCTTCCTATCATGGTTGATTCAGAACGTGGTCTTGGCAGACCTCAGAAAGCCTTGGATTTAGGGCGTTCAGTTGACCGTAAGTCACTGCCTGCCTCAGTTCGAGTGAACCTTGCCATTGTTATGTCAGGTGCCAGGCTTGACCTAGGCCAGACCGATTTGGCCCTAGCCGAGTTGGAAATCCCAGAATTAGATCCAACAAAAGTTTTTGAGTTTTCCACAAATCTCTTCCGCGCTTACGCAGATACCCTTATAATTGGGAACAGAGAAAGTGAAGCTAAGAAATGGTTCGATCTTGCAGATCGAGCAGAGCAACACTTCCTCGGGAACAAAAACCCCGAGAACGAGGTCTTCTCAGTAATTGAGGAGATTCAGATTCCCGAGGCGTCATCAAAACTGGACCGTCTCTCAAAATCCCAGCATGAATACGGTACCAGGACGCCTCGGGATTCTTCATTTAAGTCTGATCGACCAAGAAGAGTTGAATCAGATAACCCAACAGACCGACCTAAGCGTCCACCATTTAATGCAGGTCCAAGAAATAGTGGACCACCATCTGGTGGCGGCGGTCCACGTGGAGGCGGAAAAGGATTTGGCGGTCCACCTAAGGGTAGAAGCCGAGGACCTGGTCGTGGTCGCTAATAAAATCTGGAACCAATACGATTTACTTCTTGCAGATCTTGATGGCGTAGTTTACGAAGGCACAGTTGCGATCGATAAAGCTGTTGACTCAATAAATGAAATTTCAGCCCGTGAAATAAATGTTGGTTACGTCACAAATAACTCTTCGAGAAAACCGGAGACCATCGTTGAGCAACTTGCTGGCTTTGGTTTGAACTGCAAACCTGAGCACATTATTTCTTCCGGTCAAACAGCGGTTGAACTTTTGCAAACAAAGATTTCTCAAGGAGCAAAAGTTTTAGTTGTTGGTGGCGAAGGACTAAGAGCAAGAGTTAGCTCAGGTGGTTTTGAAATAGTTGCTTCAAGCGATGAAAAACCTGAGGCAGTGATCCAAGGCTTTTCTCCTGATGTTTCTTGGCGAGATCTAGCCGAAGCTGCCTATTCGATTCAAAATGGAGCAATCTGGGTTGCCACAAACAACGACTGGACTCTGCCACAAGAAAAAGGTTTAGCTCCAGGAAACGGAACTCTTGTTGGAGCCGTTCATACAGCAGTTGGCCAGCTGCCAATTGTTGCAGGCAAGCCTGAACCAGCTATTTTCCAAACGGCATTAGACGTATTCAAATCAAATGATGCATTGTTTGTTGGAGACAGATTAGATACCGACATGCTGGGAGCAAACCGAGCTGGTATAGCCAGTGTCCTTGTACTTACTGGAGTTTCCAGCCGCAAGGATGTGCTTGCTGCCAAGGTAGAAGAAAGACCTACATACATAATTGCCAGCATGGAAGAGCTCCTGAATGAGTACCAAGCTCCCCAAAAGACTAAACACGGCTGGAGCTGTGGCAAGGCTAGTGTTGAATTACTGGGCGATAAAGTTTTAGTGACAGAAGGTGATCCGCAGTCAATTGAAGCACTGCGAGCTGCCTGTAATGTTATTTGGAATTCAGGGAAGCACATTCACTTCCTGGATGTGCAAAGTGCACTGTATGAGAAGAAGGCGTAAATGAACGACAGACTAAACGAACTAGAAGCTGAACTTGCAAGAATTGCAGAACTTAGTTTGGATGAACAGCCTCAGGCCTTCGCAGAGCTAAAAGCAAAACTAGAAGCCCAGCTCAACGCTGCTACCGACGAAGCTTCAGAGTAAACAAGTTGGATCAAAACTCCAAAAGATTAGACGTTGCTTTAGTCGATCGAGGTTTAGCGAGATCTAGAAACCAAGCCTCCTCTTTGATTGAATCTCGCCGCGTGTTTATTGATGGCAAGGAAGCAAGAAAGTCTTCGCAGCCGATACCTGAGTCTGCAGAACTAGTCGTGCTTGAAGCCATTGATTACGTTTCTAGAGCAGGGCACAAGCTAGCAGCAGCTCTTGAAGAGTTCACCGAAATCGAAATCGTCGGCAAGATTTGTTTAGATGTTGGAGCCTCAACGGGTGGATTCACTGACGTTCTTCTTCGCTATGGTGCTTCACAAGTCATTGCTTTAGATGTTGGGCATTCTCAACTTGCTCCTTCACTTGTCGATAATCGTATGGTTATCAACATCGAAAACTTCAATGCAAGAGATATGACTTTGCAGAACCTTCAAAAAGTTGTTGGTTCAAAATTAGATCAGAAATTAACTGAAAAGACTATTTCACTGGTGGTTGCTGATTTGAGCTTCATCTCGCTAACTTTGGTTCTGGCTCAGATGAGCCAGGTAGCGCCAAATGCTGAGTTTGTGCTTTTGATCAAACCTCAATTTGAGGTAGGCAAGACATCCCTAGATGCCTCTGGAATAGTCAATGACCACAGGCTTCGTGCAGGTGCCATTAGACAGGTAATCGCTGAAGCTAAGGCTCAAGGCCTGAACATTCAAGGTCTAATCAAGTCTCCGTTGCCTGGTACCCATGGCAACGTTGAGTTCCTAGTTTGGCTAAATTCTGTGGAGACCGACCATAGCGTTGATTGGTCTGGCAGAATTGACGAACTAGCAAAAGAAAGAGCGTAGTTCAAGGAGGCGATTGGCATTATGACTGAATCTAGATACATCCTGCTAGTTGCCCACACTGGTCGACTTGAGGCTGTCAATGCTGCCAATGAAGCGATCGAGCAACTCGTTGCTGCCAAGCTAATCCCAGTAATGACCTCTGAACAGATCATTGAGGTCCAAGAGTTTCAGGCAGCCAGAAATGCTAGTAGTGACTTCTTGTCACACGTATTAGAACTTGGTGTTACCGTTCCGGAGAAAGACCTCGAACTAGTCATGGTTCTAGGTGGCGATGGAACGATCCTCAAGGCAGCTGAAGTAGTTCGCGAAACAGCAACTCCCTTGATGGGCATAAATCTCGGCCACGTTGGCTTCCTTGCTGAAAGCGAACGAGAAGGCTTCTCTAACGCTGTTGCCCGAGTGGTTGACCGTGATTACCTGGTCAAAGAGAGATTAACGCTGGATGTTCGAGTTCTAGTTGAAGGCAAAGAAGTCTTTCGAACTTGGGCTCTAAATGAAGCAACTGTTGAAAAAAGCGCAGCAGAGCGGATGCTTGAAGTCATCGTTGAGATTGACAGGAAGCCTCTATCTAGTTTTGGTTGCGATGGAATAATCATGGCAACTCCTACCGGTTCAACTGCTTATGCATTTAGTGCAGGTGGCCCTGTAGTTTGGCCAAGCGTAGATGCAATGTTGATGGTTCCACTTTCAGCCCATGCACTTTTCTCAAGACCAATGGTGATCAGCCCTAGATCTTTACTAGCTGTTGAGGTTCTAGATAGATCAGCCGGCACAGGTGTGCTTTGGTGCGATGGCAGAAGAACCCATCCTCTTCCAGTTGGAGCAAGGGTAGAAGTAAGTAAATCAGCGAAGTCAGTTCGTCTTGCACGTTTGCGTCAAGGTCCTTTCACAGATCGTCTGGTTAGAAAGTTTGCTTTGCCTGTAACTGGTTGGCGTGGTCCTGAAAACACTGAACAGGGATAGCCGAAGCAGCAACAAATGATTGAAGACATTTCTATTCGCGACCTAGGAGTCATCAGCGAAGCAAAACTAAACTTTCATCCTGGCCTAACTGTATTAACTGGTGAAACAGGTGCAGGTAAAACTATGGTGCTTACAGCACTTGGTTTACTTTTAGGTGCAAGAGCTGACTCAGGAATGATTAGGGCAGGCTCTGCCCAAGCAGTTTTAGAAGGTCGCTGGAAACTAGGTTCAACTAATCCAGCAATTGCTAAAGCTGAAGATGCTGGCGCACTAGTTGAAGACGGTGAGCTACTGGTTGTTAGAACAGTCGGCAATGACTCAAGATCAAAAGCTGCCATTGGCGGAAGATCAGCCCCGGTAGGTTTACTAACTGAACTAGGGGAGCATCTAGTTGTAGTTCACGGTCAATCAGATCAAATTAGATTGAAATCCCCAGTTGCCCAAAGAGTAGCGCTTGATAGATTCGCAGGCTCAGAGCACCAAGAATTGCTTTCTAGCTACCTTGAAAGCTTCAACTCTTGGCGTAACACCAAAGCCCAGCTAGATGAGATCCTCAAGGTTGATTCAACCAGAGCAGCCCAGATTGAAGAACTAAAAGAGGCACTAACTCTCCTTGAGAAACTTGCCATTTCACCAAATGAGGATGTTGAGTTAGCTGATTTAGCCAAACGCCTCACCCACACCGAAGAACTCAGAGTCGCAGTTGGACTTGCCCACGATGCCTTGCAGACAGATTCCTTCGATGGAGTAGACGCGCTTGGGTTAGTTGGTAAGGCAAGAAAATCAGTAGAGAACGCCTCATCCAACGATTCATCACTTGAGCCACTGGCTTCTAAACTCAACGACATTGTTGAGAGCCTGAACGAGGCTTCTGTTGAACTAGCCAGTTACCTAAGCTCACTTGAAGCAGAGAATGGCATGAGCATCGATGAGATTCAAGCTCGTCGCAGTGAAATAACTTCAGCTTTAAGACGCTTTGGGCCAACCATTGAAGATCTCATCGAATACGAGAAGACTGCTCAGCAGAAACTACTAGATCTAGATAGTTCAACCGAACGTATTGAAGAACTCTCTGAGCGAGTCAACCAACTTGAAGCCATCGCCAGAGCACAAGCCGAACAACTCTCTCAAAACAGAAGCAAAGCTGCCAAAGAACTAGCCTTGCGTGTCACAAGTGAATTAGTTGCTCTTGCCATGTCGGGCTCTAAGTTTCATGTTGAGATTGAGAAAACAGAGAGTCTTACTCAAAGCGGTTTGGATAACGTTAGTTTCCTTCTTGAGTCCTATGCAGGAGCTGAGCCTAGACCTTTAGGTAAAGGTGCCTCCGGTGGTGAACTTAGTCGAATCATGTTGGCGATAGAAGTGATTCTGGCGGAGTCAGAGAGTGCACCAACATTCATTTTTGATGAAGTTGATGCGGGTGTTGGTGGGGCAGCAGCTATTGAGGTCGGTCGAAGACTAGCCCAGCTTGCTAAGAAGGCTCAGGTCATTGTTGTAACCCACCTGGCTCAGGTAGCAGCCTTTGCTGACCAGCATCTAGCAATTATCAAAACTTCAGATGCCATGTTTACTGCAAGCGATGTTCGTGTCCTAGACGAGAGTGCTAGAGCAGAGGAGTTGGCTCGCATGCTTTCAGGTCTATCTGATTCTGAGACAGCAAGATCTCACGCTCTGGAACTAGTTGAGCTAGCCAAAAACTCATAACAGTTTCTAACTTTTCTTCTCATCTCGGCATGTCGAGCAACTCAAATTTGGGGCTTGGCTTGGTCAAATGCTAATGTTAAATTCCATGGCTGATGCGATGGATTCTGGTAAATCAAGACACATATTTGTGACCGGTGGGGTTGCTTCCTCACTAGGCAAGGGCCTAACAGCCGCCAGTTTGGGGAATCTACTTAGAGCTCGCGGTCTATCTGTGGTTATGCAAAAGCTCGACCCTTACCTAAATGTTGACCCAGGCACCATGAACCCTTTCCAACACGGTGAGGTCTTTGTTACCGATGATGGCGCAGAAACAGACCTAGATATCGGTCACTATGAGCGATTCCTTGACATCAATCTTTCTCAATCAGCAAACGTAACTACAGGTCAGATCTACAGCGAAGTTATCCGTAAGGAAAGAGCTGGTGGTTACCTAGGGGATACCGTTCAGGTCATTCCTCATATCACCGATGAGATTAAGCGCAGAATGCGCCTGCAGGCTTTTGAAGATCCAGCTCCTGATGTAATCATTACTGAGATTGGTGGAACGGTTGGAGATATTGAATCTCTACCATTCATTGAAGCTGCTCGCCAGGTAAGACACGAACTGGGAAGAGACAAGGTGTTCTTTGTTCACGTATCACTAGTTCCATACCTAGCTCCAAGTGGTGAGCTAAAGACCAAGCCAACCCAACACTCTGTAGCAACTCTTCGTTCAACCGGTATTCAACCAGATGCGATTGTTTGTCGAAGCGACAGACCTATAGGCGATGCCATTAAGAAGAAGATTGCCTTGATGTGTGACGTTGAGCTCAAGGCGGTAATCAATGCAGCTGATGCCAACAGCATTTATGACATCCCAAGTGTTGTTCATGCAGAAGGCCTAGATTCATACATCATCAACCACCTAGGTCTAACCGCTAAAGAAGTTGACTGGACCAGATGGAGCAGTGTTCTAAAGGCTGTTCATGAGCCAGTAGCTGAAGTTAACGTAGCCCTAGTTGGTAAATACATTGATCTTCCAGATGCCTATCTTTCAGTTACCGAAGCACTTCGTGCTGGTGGTTTTGCTGAGCAAGTAAAGGTCAATATCAAGTGGGTAGCCAGCGATCTTTGTGACACTGAAGAAGGCGCTCGAACTCACCTAAGTGATGTTGATGCGATTTGTGTTCCTGGTGGTTTCGGGGTTCGAGGCATTGAAGGAAAACTAGGTGCTCTAAAGTTTGCTCGTGAAAACGGAATTCCAACCCTAGGCCTTTGTTTAGGTTTGCAATGCATGGTTATTGAGTATGCAAGAAACGTGGTTGGTTTTGAAGGGGCTTCCTCAACTGAGTTTGAGAGCGACACCAAGTATCCAGTTATTGCAACCATGGCTGAGCAGGTAGACATCCTTGCTTCAGGAGATATGGGTGCAACTATGCGTCTTGGTTTGTTTGAAGCGAAACTTCAAGCGGGAAGCGTTATCGCTGAAACATATGGCAAGACAACAGTTCATGAGCGTCACCGCCACAGATACGAAGTCAATAACTCTTTCAGAGATCAGATTTCAGCCGCTGGTTTAGTCTTCTCAGGAACTTCACCTGATGGCAACCTAGTTGAGTTTGTTGAACTTCCAAGAGAGGTTCACCCTTATTACGTATCCACACAAGCTCACCCTGAGTTCTTGTCTAGACCGACTAAAGCGCACCCGCTTTTCCACGGTCTAATCAAAGCAGCTCTTGCTGGTCGCTTGTTTAGTGCTCAAGCAGACTGATAAAGATCATGACTGAGATAAGAAACTCCTCAATCTCAGACGAAGAAGGTCTGCCGGAATCTGCTGTCAAAAAAGTTGAGGTTTCCTTCGCTGGCAAAATCTGGAATGTAGTTAGTAAGACTTTTTCATTTCAAGGCGAAGAGCTAACTAGAGAATATATTGCACACCCAGGCGCTGTAGCGGTTCTTGCCATCAACGATAATGATGAAGTTCTACTGCTCAAGCAGTATCGAGCACCTGTGAATCAGTATCTTTACGAGATGCCAGCAGGACTTAGAGATTTAGCCGATGTCAATGACATTGAAGCCGCTAAGAGAGAGTTAGCCGAAGAAGCTGACTACCAAGCAGGAAAGTGGACTCACTTGCATAGCTTCTACACAACACCTGGCTCCTCAAGCGAGGTAATCGAGATTTTCTTAGCCGAAGACCTATCTCACACAGGCTCAACCTTTGATCGCACTAGTGAAGAAAAGGGCATGGTTCCTATCTGGGTTCCATTCATTGAAGTTCTGCACGCTGTAATGGAATCTAAAACTAAGAGTCCAACACTTGTAGTTGCTGTTCTGGCATTGGCAGCAAGAAGAAATGCTAAAGGTAATGGCTAGCCTTCAAAGAAGCGTTGACAGTTATCTTCGCCATCTAACTATTGAACGTGGCATGGCTAAGAACACTCTGCTTGCTTATAAAAGAGATCTTGCCAAATACCTGGAGATACTCGAAAAAGAAGGAATCACTGATTCAGCTCAGGTAACAGAATTAGTGGTTCGAGACTTTGCTCAGAGCCTTGTCGCTCAAAAAGGATTGGTAGCTACTTCCGTTGCTCGAATACTTGCAGCGGTGCGAGGTTTTCACAAGTTCATGCTCTTTGAAGGAATTAGCGATAACGATGTTTCGGCAGCGGTGAAACCTCCCAAAGCACCTAAGCGATTACCAAAAGCCATCAGCATTCAAGAAATAGAGATACTCCTAAAAGCTTCAGGACCTGAACCAGATGATGTTTCTGGAACGGCAGCAGATATCATCCGAGTTAGAGATAGAGCCATCCTTGAACTGCTTTATGCAACCGGTGCCAGAGTTTCAGAAATAGTGAACATGGACCTTGATGACCTGATTGACCCAGAAATAGTTCGTCTATTCGGTAAGGGCTCTAAAGAACGCATAGTTCCAGTTGGCAGATATGCTCAGGCTGCTGTTGCTGCCTATTTGGTCAGAGTTCGACCAACACTTGCAACCCTTTCACTTGGAACCCCTGCTTTGTTTTTGAACCAGAGGGGTTCAAGGCTTTCAAGGCAAAGCATTTGGCAGATTATTAGCGATAGCGCTCAGGCAGCCAAGCTAGGGGTTGAGGTCTCACCCCATACCTTTAGGCACTCTTTTGCCACCCATTTACTCGAAGGTGGGGCAGATGTTCGGGTGGTTCAGGAGCTTTTGGGCCATGCTTCGGTCACCACAACCCAGATTTATACCCTGGTTACCGTAGATGCCCTAAGGGAGATCTATGCGAGCAGCCACCCCCGCGCGCAGAGGTAAGATTTAACAGCAAAGACAAGACCTATAGGTCAACAACTTACTGCTGTGAAGCTAGAGAGGAAACCATCAAGATGGCAGGTAACAACACCGATAATCGGTTTCCAATTCCCAAGAGACTAACTAGTCACGGGCCAGCTCGAATCATCGCTCTTTGTAATCAAAAAGGTGGTGTTGGTAAAACCACAACCACAATTAACACTGCCGCTGCATTAGCTGAGTATGGCCGCAAAGTGTTGCTGGTTGACTTTGACCCTCAAGGAGCTCTTTCAAGAGGCCTTGGTGTTGTGAACGAAGATGTAAAAACTGTGTACGACCTAATGCTGGATCGAAAACTAGATATTCACGAAGTAATCGTGCATACCGAAGTTCCGGGTCTAGATCTGATTCCTGCAAACATTCAACTTTCTGCTGCTGAAATCCAATTAGTAGCTGAGCCTGGCCGAGAGCGAATCTTGGCAGGTGTGCTCAGACCTATCTTGGGTGATTACGACGTCATCATGATTGACTGCCAGCCATCACTAGGTCTTCTAACTGTGAACGCTTTGACTGCAGCGCACGGTGTGATGATTCCTGTTGCCTGTGACTACTTTGCACTTAGGGGTTTGGAACTACTAATCAACAACACAGTTGACTTAGTTAAAGAAAGATTGAACGAGGGGCTCAAGATTGATGGCATTCTTGCCACAATGTATGACTCAAGGACTCTGCATTCAAGAAACATGTTGAACCAGCTTTACCAGGACTACGACCAACAAGTTTTCAGAACAGTGATCAAACACACTGTGAAGTTCAAAGACTCCTCAGAAATGGGCAGACCTGTAACCGTGTATGCACCTTCTTCAGAAGCTGCTGAACTATATCGAGCGGTAGCTAGAGAGATGGTTGAACGTGGCTGCGCTCCATAGTGAAGTAGAAGATTCTTCTGCAAGCGGCTTTTCTCTCAACATTGGTAACTTCGAAGGCCCATTTGATTTATTGCTTTCCCTTGTTTCTAAGCATCAGTTAGACCTAACTTCTATATCACTGAGCCAGGTAACTAACGACTTTATTGCTTATGTAAGAACACTTGAAGAAGTAGACCAACTAGAAGAAGCAAGTGAGTTCCTAGTTGTTGCAGCAACGCTGTTAGATCTAAAGATCGCCGAATTACTGCCTAAGGGTGAAGTTGTTGACCCTGAAGATGTCGCGCTACTAGAAGCAAGAGATCTTCTGTTTGCACGTCTATTGCAATACCGAGCGTTCAAAGACATATCTGTTTGGTTCCAGACTGCAATTACCCAGGAATCAAGACGTGTGTATAGGTCAGTAAGACTTGAGGATAGATTCAAGCAGAAACTCCCTGAACTTGTTTGGACACTTACACCTGAAGATTTTGCACGACTAGCCGAAGAAACAATGGCTCCAAGAGAGATTCCATTAGTTGGACTTACCCATCTTCACGCTTCAAGAATTTCAATAAGAGAGCAAGCTGCCGAAGTTGTCTCAATGCTTAGATCAGCCAAGACTCTCACATTCAGAGAACTTATCTCGTCTATTCGAGATAGAGCAGTTCTTGTAGCCCGCTTTCTGTCAATACTTGAGCTTTACCGCTTAGGGGCAGTTGCCTTTGAGCAGAGCGAATCTCTTGGTCCACTGCAAATCACTTGGCAAGCAGATGAATTCGACGAATCACAGTTATCAGCACTAGGAGCAGATTATGACTCATGATGAACAACCAGAAGTAGAGCTTGAGGTGAGCGAAGTTGACACTGAAAGCTCAGCTGAGCTAAGCCAAGACCCTCGTGAGTCTCTTGCTATCTCTGAGCCAATCAACCCACAAGCCTTGCAAGGTGCTATTGAAGCAATCTTGATGGTTGCTGAAGTTCCACTTTCACTGGTGCACCTAGCAACTTCTTTAGACACTCCGGTTCCTGATGTTAAAGAAGCCTTACTTGCAGTAAGAGATGACTTCGATGGAGTAAACGGTTCAAGACCAAGAGGATTTGAGATCAGAGAAGTTGGCGGAGGCTGGCGAGTATTCGTTCGTGAGGATTACGAATGGGCCGTGCGCGAATTCATTTCTAACGAGAACCCAACCAAGCTATCCCAGGCTGCCCTAGAAACTCTTGCTGTTATTGCCTATCGTCAACCAATTGCTAGAGGCCAGATTGCATCTATCCGTGGAGTGAACGTGGATAGCGTAGTTCGAACACTGCTAAGTAGAGGTCTAATCACTGAATTATTCACAGACAGTGAAACCGGTGCAATCAACTATGGAACAACCCCTACATTCTTAGAAACCCTTGGTATCAATGCGTTGGAAGACCTACCGCTAATTAGCCCTTACCTGCCAGATGCCAACTCTGACCTAGGTTCCGATATTTCAGATAGTAAAAAATAATGACCGAACAATCAGAGGGCGTAAGACTTCAAAAAGTTTTAGCCAATGCAGGTGTTGCCTCAAGAAGAGCTAGCGAAGAACTAATCACTTCGGGAGCTGTGAAGGTTAACGGCAAAGTAGTAAAAGAGCTCGGCAGCCGAATAGATCCTGAGAAGGATAAGGTTTCAGTTCGCGGAACTCCAATCCAGTTGGATGCATCCAGGGTATACATGGCTTTGAATAAACCAATCGGAGTGATCTCTTCGATGGCTGATGAGTTTGGTAGGCCTGACCTATCTCAATATGCCCTTCGTTCAGATCGCATCTATAACGTCGGAAGACTAGATGCCGATACCTCTGGGCTTTTGATTCTTACCAATGATGGGGAACTAGCAAACATGCTTGCTCATCCTAAATTTGGCGTTACTAAGACATATGTTGCCAAGGTTGAAGGAAACGTAACAGCGCAAGAGATCAACAAGTTGATTTCCGGCGTTGAACTTGAAGATGGCAAGATGAGCGCTGATAAGGCAACACTGGTTGACTCCAATGCTTTTGAATCACTTATCGAAATCGTGATTCATTCAGGCAAAAACAGAGTGGTCAGAAGAATGTTTGAAGCCATCGGCCATCCGGTCAAGGACCTAGTGCGCAGACAATTTGGTCCAGTGCATTTGGGTCCCCTAAAGCCTGGTCAAACCAGATTGCTAAGTAAAGTTGAAGTTGGAGCACTACTAAAATCTGCTCAAGGTACTACAACTAGAGCACCAAGACCAAAGTCCAAAGGCGGGCCAACAACCAAAGCTAAGCCGAAAGGACGAAGAAGTGGCGTATAGAGCTATCCGTGGAGCGATTCAGTTAGATTCTGATGAACGCGATCACCTACTAAAACTAACTGCAGAGCTCATCTCTAAGATGATGCATGCCAACAACCTCCACACCGATCAACTCATTTCCATTCTTTTCACTGCAACTCCTGATATCACAAGCGAGTTCCCAGCACTAGCAGCACGTGAACTAGGTATTGGCGATGTTCCTTTGATGTGTTTTGTTGAGATGAATGTTAAAGGCTCTATGCCTCGAGTTATTCGAGTAATGATTAACGCTGAGCTTGATGCCCCAAGATCACAGGTCCAACACATTTATCTTCGAGGCGCAGCAGCTCTGAGATTGGATATAGCTCAGTGAATGCTCGCACCAAAGGACAAGTACACATCATTGGTGCAGGCTTACTAGGCACCAGTATTGGCTTATCTCTTCGCAAACAAAGTGTTGATGTCTCCCTTGAGGATGCTTCACCCGCGGTAACTTCACTAGCGGTTGATTTTGGTGCTGGAAGAAACCTTGCAAGTGATGACTCAGTTCAACTTGTTGTTGTCTGTGTGCCACCTGATGTAACCGCCAAGACCATCGTTGACGCGCTAAATAGATTCCCAAATGCAATCGTCACAGATGTTGCCAGCGTCAAAGAGGCCATCCTTGCAGAAGTAAATGCATCCAGCGCTGATACCAGTAGGTATGTTGGATCACACCCGATGGCAGGACGAGAAAAAGGCGGAGCGCTCTCTGGTCGTCCAGATCTATTTGTCGGTAGACCTTGGGTCATAGCTGTTGAAGATAAAACCTCAGCTGTTGCAGTAAACATCGTTGAGCAATTAGCTCTTGATCTTGGCGCAAGCACCATTCGTTTATCAGCTGATGAGCACGATAGAGCAGTAGCGCTTATTTCCCACGCACCTCAAGTGATCTCTAGCTTGTTGGCAGCAAGACTTGTCGAAGCAGATGATTATGACTTGGCACTAGCAGGTCAAGGAGTTAGAGACACAACAAGAATTGCTGCTAGTGATCCAAAGCTTTGGTTACAGATTCTTTCTATGAACTCAGAGCAACTGACACCAGTTCTAAAGAGTTTTGCCAAGGACCTAAGCGAAGTAATTGCTTCTCTAGATAATGTCAAAGCATCAGGGTCTTTAGCCAACATCGGAAATGCTTTGGAAAGAGGCAATCAGGGTATAGCTAAGTTACCTGGCAAGCATGGAACTAGAAACACTTCTTATTCTCAGCTTGTTGTGATGATTGATGACAAACCCGGCGAACTTGCAAGATTACTCAATGAAATTGGCGCTGCTCAAGTAAACATCGAAGATCTAAAGCTTGATCACGCAACTGGAGCCCAAGTTGGTTTGGTTGAGCTATCTGTCTTGCCATCAGCGGAGCAGAAACTAATTGAAACTCTAAGAACCAATGGTTGGCGGTTAGCAGGCTAAATGCATATCGTTGCTATCGATGGACCAGCTGGTTCAGGTAAATCAAGTGTTAGTAAGGCCTGTGCCAAAGCACTGGATTTTGGTTACCTTGACACAGGAGCTGCTTATCGAGCTTTGACCTATGCAATCCAAAAGCTTGGACTTGAGGTAGCTAACCAAACTGCCGAACAGATAACCTCAAACTTTGAATACTCAATCTCACTTGACCCAGAGAACTATTGGGTCAAAGTGGGCCAGCTGGATCTCACCTATGAGATCAGAACACCTGATGTTGGTGCTGCTGTAAGCCAGTTCGCTTCATTGCCGCAGGTTAGGCAATACATGCTTGAAATGACTAGATCTCTGGTTCAAAACTCTGGATTGGCGGGAGTAATCGTTGAAGGGCGAGATATCACTACAAAGGTCTTCCCAGAGGCCAAAACTCGCATTCTGCTAACTGCCAGTGAGGAAGTTAGACTAGGAAGACGTTCCGCTGAACTTCCAGAAGGCACCATTGTTGCCGATCAAGTTACTAAACGCGACCAAAACGACTCCAAGGTAGTTGATTTCCTTACGCCTGCGAATGGAGTAAAGCTGGTGGATTCCTCGGAACTAGATTTTGATCAGACAGTTAAAGCCTTATTGGCTCTTATTGTCGATAACTAGTTAGAGGCATAAATGGACGAGCAAGAATACTTTGAAGAAGGGGTAGACCCTGCCTTCATTGAGCGTCTTAACTCAATGACAACCGATGAAGAGCAAGCCAGAGTCAACGCTTTACGTGCAGGGCTAAATGAGTATGACCTCGATGAAGATGACATTGAAGTTCTTGAGCAGCTCGGTGCAACCGAGGGCAATCCAGTTCTTCTTCCAGCCCTACCTGTGTTGGCAATTGTTGGTCGACCTAATGTTGGTAAGTCAGCTCTTGTTAACAGAATTATCGGTAGACGCGAAGCTGTCGTTGAAGATAAGCCAGGGGTAACTAGAGACAGAGTTTCATATAAGGCTGAATGGAATGGCCGCAAATACACCCTTGTTGATACCGGTGGGTGGGAGCATGACGCTAAAGGAATTGATAAGTCTGTAGCTATTCAGGCTGAGATTGCAATTGAGTTATCTGATGCAGTGCTATTCGTTGTTGATGCAACTGTTGGGCCAACTGCAACTGATGAACGTGTTGTGAAAATGCTTCGTGCTACTAACAAGCCGGTATTTCTTCTAGCCAACAAAGTTGATGATGAACGTATGGAAGCTGAAGCTTCATCGCTTTGGTCGCTAGGTCTTGGTGAGCCGCACCCTGTTTCTGCTCTGCACGGTAGGGGAGTTGCTGATCTTCTAGATAAAGTAATTGCAGTTTTGCCTGAGATCTCTGCTGTTGCTAAGCAAGAGTTTGGTGGACCTAGAAGAGTTGCAATCATTGGACGACCAAATGTTGGTAAGTCATCACTACTAAATAAAGCAGTTGGTTCAGAGCGTGCAGTGGTCAACGACCTTGCAGGAACAACCAGAGACCCAGTTGATGAGCAGGTTGAACTAGGCGGCAAGGTTTGGCGTTTTATCGATACCGCAGGTATCCGCAGAAGAGTTCACTTAGCTCAAGGTGCTGACTTCTATGCATCGCTTAGAACTGCTTCAGCACTTGAGCGAGCAGAAGTTGCTGTTGTTGTTCTGGATGTCACAGAAAAGATCAGTGAAGCCGATATTCGAATTGTTGATATGGCTTTAGAGTCAGGTCGCTGTCTAGTTCTTGCTTTCAATAAATGGGACAACCTAGATGAAGATAGAAGAGAATTCCTAGAGCGTGAAATAGAGCAGGATCTAGCTCACGTGGCTTGGGCTCCAAGAGTAAACATCTCAGCTAAGACAGGTCGTCACTTAGAGAAGCTAGTGCCAGCTCTAGAAGTTGCTCTTGACTCTTGGGATACCAGAATTCCAACTGGAAAGCTCAACGCTTTCATTCAAGAATTGGCTATGGAATTTCCACACCCTGTTAGAGGTGGCAAGCAGCCTCGAATCCTGTTTGCAACGCAAGCAAGCTCAAGGCCGCCAAAGTTCGTGCTTTTCACTACAGGTTTCTTGGACCCAGGCTATAGACGCTTCATCATTAGAAGACTTCGCGAAACCTACGGTTTCGAGGGAACCCCGATTGAGCTTGGCATGCGCGTAAGAGAAAAGCGCAAGCGTTCGTAATACTAAAGTATTAACTAATTCAAACCGCTTATAGGAAGCGAATAGGAATAGATGGCTGACAAGAATCTTCAACTGAGCGACAAGGTGCTCACTTGGCCTAACTTCCTGAGCGCTTTGAGATTGGCTTTAGTGCCAGTGTTTCTGTGGTTGATTCTGATTGATGAAAACCTGTTGGCTTTCTCTATCCTTGCTTTCTCTAGTTTTACCGACTGGCTTGATGGCTATTTGGCTAGAAAGCTAAACCAAATGACTCGCCTAGGTCAACTTCTAGATCCAGCAGCAGACAGGCTATACATCCTGGCTTCCCTTGTTGGGCTAGCTTTCACCGAGAAAGTGCCATGGTGGCTGGTAGTTGTGGTGGTAGGTAGAGATTTCCTATTGTTCTTCACTCTTCCTTTCTTGGCTCAGGTTGGTTACGGCCCTTTGCCAGTGAACTACTCAGGTAAAGCCGGGACTTTTGCCCTTCTTTATGCCTTCCCTTTGATGCTGCTACCTGCTGTTCTGCCACAGGAATGGGCTGTGGTTATCTATCCGATAGCTTGGGGCTTCGCCTTCTGGGGTATCTGGCTGTACTGGTGGGCCGGCGCAATCTATTTACGACAGGTTTATAACATCCGAAAATTAGCTAGGTCAACCTCAAGTATTCTTGACTCTAAGAAGGAGACCAAGTGAACGAGTTCAACGGTGGCAATGGCCAAAACCCAAGTGATGAGAACGAGCTAACCCGCACCTTCTCTGAGAACTTGATTCCTGTTAATGCCAACGCACTTAGTGATGAAGAACAGCAGGCTGTTGATGCACTTCCTTCAGGAAATGCTTTGCTTATTGTTCGTCGTGGACCAAACAAAGGTGCTCGTTTCCTACTTGATGCTGATTTGATCTCTATTGGTCGTCACCCTAACGCTGATATCTTCTTGGATGATGTGACAGTTTCACGTAAGCACTCAGAAATATCTCGCAGCAATTCAGTTTTCACTCTGAAAGATTTAACTTCTCTAAACGGAACTTACTTTGAAGGCGCAAGAATCGAAACAGCTGAACTGTTTAACGGTGCAGAAGTTCAGGTTGGGAAGTACCACTTCACTTACTACTCATCTAAGAAAGACAACTAGAGATGGCAAGTAGCGAAGTATCTAGTTTGTTTGGCGCAAGAGAAGCCAAATTATCCACCATTGGTCGAGTCATTGAATTACTGACTGCTGACTTTCCTGATATCACTCCTTCAAAGCTTCGCTTTTTAGAAGAGCAAGGTTTAGTTGCTCCGCATAGAACTGAGTCCGGTTATAGAAAGTTCACCGACACTGATATCGAGCGTGTAAAGCTTATTCTTGAGCTCCAGCGCGATAAGTTCCTGCCACTTAGAGTAATCAAGGCATACCTGGATGATCTAGATGCAGGCAAGCAACCTTCACTGCCAACTGAGACCAGAAGACCGAGCGTCAACCGCAAGTTCACAAAACTTGAGCTTGTTGCCGAGTCAGGAATTAATGAAACTCTGCTAGCTGAAGCTCAGTCGATTTCCCTCATTGGCGAGGCACCTTTTGAATACAGTGACATTGAAATTGCCCGCTCACTGATGCAGTTATCCCGTTACGGCATTTCCGCTAGGCACATCAGAGGAATCAAAACAGCTGCAGATAGGGACCTGGGTTTGATCCAGGGAGTGGTTGCTAGCGTCAAGAAGCAACGTGACCCTTCAGCAAAATCAAGGGCTGCAGCCTATGCCAGCGAGATTGAATCACATTTTGCAAAAATTAGATCTGAACTAATTCGCGCTGTCATTGATAAAATCGACTAACGCGACACGCCGAAGAAGAATATTAACCACACATAGTCGTAGGTTGCCGCAACAATTAAGTAAAGGTTCAAGGTCTACTTGAACTTTAGAGGAGCTGAGAGGAGGCCAAAATGGAAGACAACAAGTCAGGTTCTAACGCCAAAAAAGACGAACCAACAACCGACACTGGCCGCATTAATCTCAGCCAGGCAAGTGATTTTGCCTACCTCCAGGACGAACTTTTCTCTGAAGAACAACCTTGGCATGACCCAAACGTAGGTTACGGTGGGCACTCAGCAGCTAGCGCCGCAGGCATTAGCTATCGACAGTTGGACTACTGGGACAGCACAGCTTTAGTTCAGCCAAGCGTTAGACCAGCTTCTGGTTCAGGTTCTCAGCGTCTTTATTCTTTCCGCGACATCTTGGTTCTAAAACTTGTGAAGAAGTTCTTGGATGCAGGAGTTTCTCTGCAGCAGATTAGAAAAGCAATTGTTGAGCTTAGAAAAGCTGGCATTGCAGATCTTGCCAAGATTACTTTGATTTCCGATGGTGCCAAGGTTTACCTCTGCACATCAGGGGATCAGGTTATTGACCTTATTGATAAAGGTCAGGGTGTGTTTGGAATCTCCGTTGGCCGAGTGCTTGGTGAAGTTGAAGCAACTTTGATTAACATCAACCCGCTATACCTAGAGGAAATGGACGAACTTACGATTCGTCGCCTCAAGAAAAAAGCTGTTTAGTCTTCTTTTTCTTCTTGTTGCTCAGTGAACGCTTTGAGCTGCTTACGAGTCATAGTCTGTCGTAGAACTTCATTCCATTTGTCCTGATACTCAGGTGACACAGGTTCAGCAATAACCATTTCAATTCGTGGGGCTGCTGAGGAATCGTCGACAGCAGCAGCTCTTCGAGCCTTGATCGGATTACCTGTGCCAACCTCACGAGTTCTCTTGGCATGTCTATTGCGTGCAGCAGATTTGCGGTTGGTTTCCAGTCTTCTCATGTCTTCTGAGGCGAAAGACTCTTGAGCTTGTTCGAGCAAGGAATCAAATTGAATTGCTATCTTCGCCGCTGACTGACCAGGCCAAGAGTGAATAGATCTACCTGCTCCTTGCGATTGCTGAATAGCTGATTTCTCCTCAAAAGCTGGACTGAGTAAGAAATCCCCATAGGTTTCTTCCAGTTCGTTCACACGGTACTGATGTTCGGCAACGCTTGAGCGCAATCTGTTAATCACAATTCCAAAAAGGCCAACCTGGCGGTTGACAGTTTTTCTAAGTTCGGTAAATGCCTTCATGGCATTGTCTATTCCCAGCAGCGCATTGATTGAAGGTTCGGTAACTAACAGCACTCGGTCACTAGCAACCCAGGCCATTCTGGTTAGGGCATTCATGCTCGGGGGAGTATCAATGATCACTAGGTCGTAGTCGGCCTCAACTTTAGCTATTGCCTGTTCGAGGTTCCAAAGCGATTTGAAAGAGGGGTTAGGGCTGTTGCGGAGGTTCAAGCGAGGGTTGGCCGCCATAATGTCCAGGCGTCCTGTCTGTCCCTTGGCCCAAGATGAGGCTACAATTGCTTTCAACACAGAGTTGTGTCGGGGTTTCTTGACAACTTCAGCTGCTGAGTGTTCAAACTCCCCAACCGCACCTAAACAATTGCTAGCGTTGCACTGGGGATCTAAGTCGATCACCAAAGTTCTAAGGCCCTTGGCCATGGCGGCAGAGGCAAGACCTAAAGAAATAGTGGTCTTACCAACTCCGCCCTTAAGGGCACTAACACTTAATACATGCACTGCTCTAGGCTACCTTTTGATTTATGTGCAAGCCACTATTTAGTCCGTTTGCCTTTAGTTAGGAACTCGTGTTCAAAAAGATTCTGGTCGCCAATCGAGGCGAGATAGCCATTAGAGCGTTCCGCGCTGCGTATGAGCTAGGGGCTAAGACAGTAGCCGTTTTTGCGTACGAGGACCGCAATTCTTCTCACAGACTCAAAGCAGATGAGGCTTACCAGATTGGTGAGATAGGTCATCCGGTTCGCGCATATCTAGATGTTGAAGAGATCATCAGGGTTGCCAAAGAATGTGGTGCCGATGCCATCTACCCAGGCTATGGATTCTTATCTGAAAACCCTCACCTAGCCGAAGCTGCCAAAGCTAATGGAATTGTTTTCATCGGTCCAGGCTCACATGTTCTAGAACTTGCAGGAAACAAAGTAAACGCCAAGGATGCAGCAATAGCAGCCAATGTTCCAGTGCTGAAATCTTCTATTCAATCTGCAGATATTGATGAGTTAGTAAAAGCTTCTCAAGGTTTTGGCTTCCCACTTTTTGTGAAAGCAGTTGCCGGTGGTGGTGGCCGAGGTATGCGCCGCGTTGCTGAAGAGTCTGAACTAAAAGGTGCTCTTGGTGAAGCAATGCGCGAAGCTGAAAGTGCTTTTGGCGATGCGAGAGTTTTTCTTGAGCAAGCAGTTCTACGTCCAAGACATATCGAAGTTCAAATTCTTGCTGATAGTCAAGGAAACATAGTTCACTTATTTGAACGTGACTGTTCTGTCCAAAGACGTAACCAAAAGGTTGTTGAAATTGCACCTGCTCCGAATCTTGATGAAGAGCTAAGACAGGCTCTTTATAGAGATGCGATTGCCTTTGCTAAACAGATTGGTTATCTAAACGCTGGAACAGTTGAGTTCTTGATTGACACTGTTGGTCCAAACGCCGGTAAGCATGTCTTCATTGAGATGAACCCTCGCATTCAGGTTGAGCACACAGTAACTGAAGAAATTACTGAAGTTGATCTTGTTCAATCACAGATGAGAATTGCTGCTGGAGAATCACTAGTTGATTTAGGTCTAACTCAAGACAAGATTGAAATGCATGGCTTTGCTATTCAATGCCGCATAACAACTGAAGATCCTTCAGCAGGGTTTAGGCCTGACACAGGAAAGATAACCACCTACCGTTCACCTGGTGGTGCTGGTATTCGTCTTGATGGTGGAACAACTGCTACCGGTAGCGAAGTTAGCCCTTACTTTGATTCACTGCTTGTAAAGCTAATCACTAGAGGAAGAGATCTTCCTGCTGCAATTAGTAGAGCATCTAGAGCACTTGCAGAATTTAGAATTCGTGGAGTTTCCACGAACATTGCCTTCTTACAGGGCGTGCTATCTGATCCAAGTTTTAAAGCTGGCGAACTGAGCACAGCTTTCATAGATGAGAGACCTGAGCTTCTAAACTCTTACCCTTCCCTTGACCGAGGAACCAAGATTCTCAACTGGCTAGCTGAAGTAACAGTGAATCAGCCTTATGGTTCAAGAGGTAATCTTCAAGCGCCTTCGGCTAAGTTGCCAAAAATAGATCTATTGCAACCTGCTCCTAATGGATCAAGACAGCAACTGCTGGAACTAGGTCCAACTGCTTTTGCCAAAGCACTTCGTGACCAGGTAGCAGTTGCAATTACTGATTCAACTTTCCGAGACGCTCACCAATCTCTTCTGGCAACAAGAGTTAGATCGCGTGATCTAGTTCAGGTTGCTCCATATGAAGCGCGAATTCTTAGCAAGCTCTTCTCTGTTGAAGCTTGGGGCGGGGCAACTTACGATGTTGCTCTTAGATTCTTAGGCGAAGACCCTTGGGCAAGATTAGTTTCGCTAAGAGAAGCGATGCCAAACATTTGTATCCAAATGCTTCTTCGTGGCAGAAACACTGTTGGCTATACGCCATACCCGGTTGAGGTAACTGATGCTTTTGTGAAGGAAGCAGCTGAAGCTGGCGTTGATATCTTTAGAATCTTTGACGCTCTCAATGATGTGAACCAAATGATTCCAGCTATTGATGCAGTTTTGAAAACTAAGACTGCTATTGCGGAAGTCGGTATTTGCTACACAGGTGATCTGCTTGACCCTAAAGAAGATCTATACACACTTGCGTACTACCTCAAACTTGCCAAGCAGATAGTCGATGCTGGTGCTCACATCATTGCGATCAAGGACATGGCTGGACTGCTTAGACCTCAGGCTGCTGCCAAGTTAGTCAAGGCACTAAGAGAAGAATTTGATGTACCTGTTCATCTGCACACTCACGACACCGCTGGTGGTCAACTAGCTACTCTGATTGCAGCTATTGATGCTGGAGTGGATGCAGTGGATGTTGCCTCAGCACCTATGGCAGGAACAACTTCACAGCCATCGGCATCTGCATTGGTAGCAGCTCTTGCTAACACTGAAAGAGATTCAGGAATTACCTTAGATGAGATAACTGCCCTTGAACCTTATTGGGAAGCAGTCAGAAACGCTTACGCTCCATTCGAGTCAGGTTTGCCAGGTCCAACTGGTCGTGTATACAGACATGAGATTCCAGGTGGTCAGCTAAGCAATCTAAGACAACAGGCAATTGCTCTTGGCATTGGTAATCAATTCGAAAGAGTTGAAGACATGTATGCAGCAGCCAATCAGATCCTTGGAAGACCTCCTAAGGTAACCCCATCTTCTAAGGTTGTTGGCGATCTAGCCCTACACCTTGTGGCTGTGAATGCCGACCCTAAGGACTTTGCCGAGAACCCTCAGAACTACGACATCCCAGATTCAGTAATTGGCTTTATGGCTGGAGAGCTAGGGGATCTTCCTGGCGGTTGGCCAGAGCCATTTAGAACTAAGGTTCTTCAGGGTAAGAACCCTAAGTTTGGTATCACCGAAGTTTCTAAAGAAGACCTAGAAAAACTAACCTCTCAAGATGCTCAGGTGAGAAGAAGTACCTTGAACAAGCTTCTTTTCCCTGGCCCAACTAAGGACTTTGAGAAGGCCAGAGCTACCTACGGAAACCTAGACTCAGTTGAGACTCTGGATTATCTTTACGGGCTTGAGCAGGGCCATGAGCACGTGGTTGAGATCTCTAAGGGTGTTCGCATCTTCGTTGGCCTTGAAGCCATCGGTAGCCCAGACACCAAGGGCTTCAGGACAGTCATGGCGACCCTCAACGGCCAGCTAAGGCCTCTAAACATCAGGGACAAGAAGATAGCCTCAGACGTGGTTGTGGCCGAGAAAGCTAACCTAGCCAACCCTGCCGAGGTGGCAGCCCCATTTGCAGGTGTAGTTACCCTTCAGGTGGTTGAAGGCACAGCAGTTGCCCTAGGCCAGCCGGTAGCAACCATTGAAGCCATGAAGATGGAGGCCACCATAACCTCCAATATTGCAGGAATTGTAAGGCGTTTAGCCATAGGTAAGACCCAGTCTGTGGAGTCAGGGGACCTGATTCTCATTGTTGAACCTCAGTAGCGAATAGACTTACTCAAGTACCAGGTTCGGCTTTACGATGGTTAGAGCCCACATTTGCACAAAGGATTAGGTTTGGCTGAAAAATCAGAACGCGGTCTCATGAGACGTCGCAAGAAAGAAGAAGTCGCCACATCGGAGCTATCAACTGCTTCTCTAGATGCTGGAACCATTGATCTAAGCCCATCAACTTCTTCAATCAAGGTAGTCACCGAGTCAACCGCTATCGTTCCTCAGGGTGAGAGCGTTGGAAGCGATACTGGTCCAAACAACCAGGTTGGCTATACCCGGAGAGACAGCCTTCGTGGCGATGCCTTTGATCAACCTGAACCAGCAGCGATGCTTACAGCAGACCGTCTAATTGATGTTTCTCCTAAGAACAGACCTGCACCTGAATCAGGTATGCGCAGATTCCTCTATTTCGTATCTCTAAAGACAATAAACCTAGGAGATAACCTTCGTACTCGTGAGCGCAAGGCTACCGATGCCAGAATCTCAGCTCAGCTAGATGGTGGAGCAAAGTTTGTTCCAGTTCTAACCCGTAAGGGTGGCGTTGGAAAGACAACAGTTACCACTTTGCTAGGTATGGCAATGGCTCTAGTTCGTGAAGATCGCGTTATAGCAATTGACGCCAACCCTGACCGTGGAACTCTTGCAGAACGAGTAAGCAAGTCAACAAGATTCACTGTTCGAGATGTTGTAAACCGTGCTGCTGCAGTTGATGGCTTTACAGATTTCTCAACCATGGTTTCAAGAGATGCAACCAGATTGCACGTTTTAGCTTCAGACAGCGACCCAATGCTTTCAGAAGCCTTTGATGAAGGTGACTACAACGTTGTTGCAGACATGGCAGCTCGTTACTACACAGTTATCTTGACTGACTGTGGAACTGGAATTGTGCACTCAGTTATGCGTCCAACTCTGCAAAGAGCTAACGGTCTAGTGATTGTTTCTGGTGGATCAGTTGATGAAGCAAGATTGGCTTCTGAAACTCTAACTTGGCTAGAAGCTAACGGTTATGGCGATCTAGTTAGAGGATCAGTAGTTGCTCTAAACACTGCAACACAGGGAACTAACTTGGTAAAGCTCGACGAGATTGAAGCACACTTCAAATCTCGTGTTCGTGCTGTTGTGAAGATTCCATATGACCCAGCGCTAGCTGCAGGTTCTGTAATTAAGTTTGATCAGCTACACAAAAACACTAGAGAAGCAGCTCGTGAACTTGCTGCCCTAGTTGTTGAGGGACTTGCTAAGTCCAAGTAGCTAATGCCAGTTCGTGAAATACGTCTTTACGGCGATCCAGTACTTAAATCTCCATGTGATTTAGTTATTGACTTCGGTCCTAAAACTAAAGCCCTGATCGAAGATCTAATTGACACAACCAAAGAGCCTGGCAGAGCTGGGGTAGCAGCTCCTCAAATAGGAGTTTCACTTAGAGCCTTTAGTTATAACGTTGATGGCACAGTGGGCTACTTAATCAACCCAGAGGAACTAATTCTTGAAGGTGAACCAGAACTTCTTGATGAAGGTTGTTTATCAGTTCCAGGGCTTTGGCATAAGACATTGAGATTTCCAAAAGCTAAACTATCTGGCTATCAACTTGATGGCACAAGAATCACCATCGAAGGTGAAGGCTTACTCGCTCAAGCCTTGCAGCATGAGTTTGATCACCTAGATGGAAAACTTTATCTTGATCGATTATCAGTTGAAGAGCGCAAAGAAGCTATGAAACTTCTAAGACAATCAGACTGGTTTCTGAACTAGATCTTGTAATCACCAATGTTGTGACAAGTTGACTTAGCGCTTGCTGCGTAGATGTCATCAACAAGATGAGCGAAGTCCTCCATAACCACAGATCTCTTAATCTTTAGAGAAGGAGTTAGGTGACCGCTCTTCTCAGTTAGATCTTTAGGTAGCAGTGAGAACTTACGAATTGACTCAGCAGTTGAGAACTTAGAGTTGACCGCCTCAATAGCCTTTGTAATCTCTGAGATAACAACAGGGTTGTTGGTAGCTTCCTCAACGCTCATCTTTTCCTTGATGCCGTTATTCTCCAACCAAATTGGAAGCATCTCCTCATCAAGTGAAATCAGAGCTGAAACGAAAGGCTTAGCATCCCCAACCACAACAGCTTGGCTGATTAGTGGGTTAGCACGAAGTGGATCTTCAAGAAGAGCCGGAGCCACGTTCTTGCCACCTGCAGTGATGATTAGTTCTTTCTTTCGACCGGTGATGGATAGGAAACCATCTTCATCAAGAGCACCAATGTCACCAGTTTTGAACCAACCATCTTCAAATGTTGAAGCAGTTGCCTTCGGGTTATTCCAGTAGCTCTTCAGAACGTTTGTTCCTCTAAGTAGGATCTCGCCGTCATCAGCAATCTTGATTCCACAACCAGGTAGCGGGAAACCAACCTTGCCAATTTTTACCTTGTCTGGTCGACCAATGGTTGCAGGGGCTGTGGTTTCGGTAAGTCCGTAACCTTCAAGAACAATTAGGCCAATTGCTCTATAGAAGTGTCCTAGGCGAGCACCTAGAGGACCTCCACCGCTAATTGCATACTGAACTTTTCCACCCATAGCAGCACGAAGCTTCTTGTATACAAGAGCGTCAAACAACTTGTACTTAGCATTCAAAGCAAAGCCTGGACCCTTCTTGGTGTCATTAGCCATTGACCATGCGATAGCTGTTTCGGCAGCTGCATGGAAGATCTTTCCCTTACCTGCAGATTCTGCTCTCTGCTCAGCAGAGTTATAAACCTTCTCGAATACTCTTGGCACAGCCAACAAGAATGTTGGGTGGAAGCTTTGCATTGCAGGAGCAACAGTCTTTGCATCACCTTGGTGGCCAACTTTAACTCCACCAGAGATACACAACACAGAAACAAAGCGAGCAAAAACGTGAGCCATTGGTAAGAACAGGAGAGTAGTTCCACCTGGTCGAACAACATCAGGAAGAACAGCCTGAGCGTTGCGACATAGATCTACGAAACCTTGGTGAAGCAGTTCACAACCTTTTGGCTGACCTGTTGTTCCAGAGGTATAGATAATTGTTGCTAGATCAGATAGCCCTGCAGTTTTACGAGCCTTCTCAAGTTCTTCAGCTGAAACATCTTTACCTGCTTTGACTAGATCCTTTAGGTCATTGCCATCCAGTGTCCAAACCTGCTTCACATCTTTCAGAGATGATTTGACTGAGTTGAAGAGTTGAACCATTTGGTCATTGGCAAAGATACAAGCTATTGAACCTGAGTCACCTAAAATCCATTCGATTTGTGCTGGTGCTGAGCTTTCATAAATTGGTACTGATACCGCTCCAGCAAACCAAAGTGCAAAGTCACACAGGGCCCACTCGTAACAGGTAGCACTCATGATTCCAACTCGTTGACCTGGTTTGATACCAGAGGCAATGAAGCCCTTAGCCAAAGCCTGCACTTCAGCTAAATACTCACTGGCTGTAACGTCTTTCCAAACGCCAGGCTCGACCTGCTTTGAGATGAGAGCAAGATTTGGGTCGAGCTTTACTCGGTCCAGGAATAGGTCAGTAATGTTTGTCTCTGGCGCAGAAACAACTACTAGTGGAACTTCAAATGTCTTCACTTTTTACCTCTAACTCAATGGGTTTGGGAATAAAACTTTTGTTTAGCCTACCTGCAGGTAAACCTGAAAGAGACCTGAAAAAGGAAGGTAAATGTAACGATATGCAGTTATAAACTTGTCGTTGAACCTCTACACCCCAAATTCTCTAAGGGAGCCCATGATTACCGTTGGTATCGACGTTGGTGGAACCAAGATAGCTGGAGCACTTGTCAGCGAAACTGGCGAAATCCTAACCAGCCTTAAGGTGCCAACCCCAGCCGATAACACAGACGAGCTGATCGCTGCCATCGTTGACATGGTTCAACAGTTGCGCGAAGGTCAAGAGGTAAAGGCTGTTGGAGTAGCCATTGCAGGCTTCATTGATGCAGACCAATCTGAAGTCATCTATTCTCCAAACCTAAGCCTTAGAAACGAACCTCTAAAAGCCAAGCTAGAAGCCCAATTGGGTGTTGCAGTGTTTATCGAAAACGATGCAAACGCTGCGGGTTGGGCTGAATATCGATTTGGTGCTGGACAGGGCAGCAAGCACATGATGATGATCACCATCGGTACTGGAGTGGGCGGAGCAATTGTTGCTAATGGCGAGCTTTTCCGAGGCGGATTTGGTATCGGAGCAGAGTTGGGTCACACAAACTTTATCCAAGAAGGCAAAATCTGTGGTTGTGGCCAAAAGGGATGCCTAGAAAAATACGCATCTGGAACTGCACTCCTTGAATCTGCCAAAGAGTTGGCTTCTTCAGGAACAGCCGAAGGCGCTCGACTAGCAGAACTGCAAGCAGAGGTTGGCGAACTTTCTGGAACCGAGGTCTATCAGGCCATTAACGAAGCAGATCCAGGTGCCATGCGTCTACTAAACGAATTGGGCATTAACATCGGCAAAGCCGTTGCTTCGTTGACTGCAGTTCTAGATCCTCAGATGCTAGTGATTGGTGGTGGCCTTAGCGTTGCGGGCGAATTACTACTCAAGCCAATCCGTGAGGCATACCTAGAGCACTTACCGGCTAGAGGGTACCGCCCAGAAATGACCATCGTTACAGCCTCACTTATCAATGATGCGGGAGTTGTAGGGGCAGCAGACCTTGCCAGAAGGCACCCTTAAGGCAGGTAAACTAAGTTTTTACTAGTTTTCAACTGAGTCAGGAGGTCGCACATGTGGTACTTTCTGCTTAAAAACATAGTGTTGGGGCCTCTACTTAAAGTCTTATTCAGACCATGGGTCCGTGGATCAGAAAAGATTCCTTCAGATGGCGCTGCAATTCTTGCCAGCAACCATCTTTCTTTCTCCGACTCGATTTTCCTTCCGCTTATGCTTCGTAGACCAGTTGTCTTCCTAGCCAAGAGTGAATACTTCACGGGTAAGGGGCTTAAAGGAACACTAACCAGATGGTTCTTTATCGCAACAGGTCAGCTACCAATCGATAGAAGTGGTGGAAAAGCATCTGAAGCTGCTCTAAACACTGGCCTCAAAGTACTAAGCCAGAACCAGTTATTGGGAATTTACCCTGAGGGAACTAGGTCTCCTGACGGCAGACTCTTTAGAGGCCGCACCGGTATCGCACGAATGGTTCTGGAAGCTAAAGTTCCAGTTTTTCCGGTTGCCATGATTGACACTGAGAAGGTTCAGCCAATCGGTAGAAGATTTCCAAGAATCAGAAGAATCGGAGTGGTGGTTGGGGAACCACTAGATTTTTCCAGATTTGCGGGGATGGAAGGTGACCGTCTAGTCTTACGAGCAGTCACTGATGAGATTTCTTATGAACTCATGAAACTCAGCGGGCAGGAATACATCGACGTATATGCCAGTACTCTTAAAAACCAACGCTAAAACGCTAGTCAGGAATTTACCGTGTCATTAAACGAAAAAGTTGTCGTAGCCGACCCATCAGTTATTGCTGGGCTGGATAACTACCGCAACCTCGAAGCTGCACAGCAGCCAACCTGGCCTGACCAAGCCAGGCTTGAAGAAGTTAAAGCAATCCTTGCCAAGTACCCACCACTAGTTTTTGCTGGTGAAGTTGATATCTTGAAGAGTCGTTTGGCTCAAGCTGCCTCAGGTAAAGCATTCTTACTTCAGGGTGGTGACTGTGCTGAAACTTTTGCTGATGCAACAGCAGATCGTATTCGTAACCGTGTGAAGACAATGCTGCAGATGGCAGTTGTTTTGACATATGGAGCATCAATGCCGGTTGTGAAAATGGGTCGCATGGCTGGTCAGTTTGCTAAGCCTAGATCTTCTGACACAGAAACTCGTGAAGGACTTGAGTTGCCTGCATACCGCGGTGATGCAGTCAATGGTTATGACTTCACACTTGAATCTAGAACTGCTGACCCAACTAGATTGCTTCAGGCATACAACACTTCAGCTTCAACTTTGAACTTGATAAGAGCATTCACTATGGGTGGATTCGCAGATCTTCGTTCAGTGCACGAGTGGAATAAAGGCTTTACCGATAATCCAGCCAACTCAAGGTATGAAACCATGGCTCGTGAAATTGATAAGGCAATCAAATTCATGGCTGCTTGTGGAGCTGACTTCAATGAGTTACGCACCACAGAGTTTTACACTTCACACGAGGGTCTGCTATTTGATTACGAGCGTCCTATGACCCGCATTGATTCAAGAACTGGCACACCATATGACACCAGTGCGCACTTCATTTGGATTGGTGAGCGCACTCGCAAACTTGATGGTGCACACATGGACTTCCTATCTAGAGTAAGAAACCCACTAGGTGTGAAGCTTGGTCCTAACACTTCAGTTGATGATGTTCTAGCTCTTATTGAAAAACTTGATCCAGAAAGAGAGCCAGGTCGATTGACTTTGATCTCTCGTATGGGTGCAGGAAAGATTCGTGAGGCACTTCCGAAGTTAGTCAAGGCTGTTAGAGATAGTGGAGCCCAGCCACTGTGGGTAACTGACCCAATGCACGGCAATGGCATCACCACCGCTAACGGATACAAATCACGCAGATTTGATGATGTGATGGATGAAGTTAGAGGATTCTTTGAAGTTCACCGTGACCTAGGAACTTTCCCTGGTGGAGTGCACATCGAACTAACTGGAGATGATGTTGCTGAGTGCTTAGGTGGTAGCGAACACATAGATGAAGCAACTTTAGAATCTAGATACGAATCACTTTGCGACCCAAGACTAAATCACTCACAGTCACTTGAATTAGCTTTCCTAGTTGCTGAAGAACTAGCAGCTAAGTAATTATCTGGAACGAATAGTTACGCTCTGTCCAACTCTTAGAGTTGTTCCTGCGTTTTCGCTTGCGCCAGTAACTTTCTTGATCCCATAATCTTTGCTTAGCCACTTGGTATCGATAACAACTTTTAGCCCTAGTGATTCCAATAAACCTTTGGCAGCCAGGATTGTTTCACCTCTGACCTGAGGCATAGTCACAGTTTCTGGCCCGAGGCTAGCAACCAGTTTGATTGAAGAACCTTTGCCTACCTCAACCTCATCCGGCACAACTGAAATAACCTGACCTTTGGGCACAGTGTTCGAGTATTGGTTCTCAACAACCCGAACATCAAGCCCTGCAGCTTCAAGAGCTGCCTTAGCGATGTCAACTTGAAGTCCAGCAACCACAGGAATCGCACCAAGAGAAACCTTGAGATCTATTTCTGAGGCAACAGGAAGCTTTGTGCCATCACTTGCTGAGTTGGCATAAACAAAACCGATTGGGTATTCAGAATTGAACCACTGGCTAACTTTGCCAACAGCTAATCTTGCACCGACAATCTTTGCTGTTGCAGTAACAAGATCAACTCCAATAACCTCTGGCACTTGAACAAGTTCTTTACCTTTAGAAACCAAAAGAACTATCTCTGTTCCTCTTGGAACAAGAACACCTGCAACCGGTTCAGTTCCAATAACTTGACCCTTAGCAAAATCAGAACTGAACTCTTCTCTAACCACAACGCTCTTAGTTATTGAGTCGATTTCAGTTGTTGCTAAAGCAACAGTTTTATCGCTGAGATTAGGGATTGCTACTAATGCTCCTGGTCCAACACCGTAATACCAACCACCAAATGAGCCGACTCCCAGAGCAATAACGCTTGCGATTATCCACCTAAGCACTTGATGTCTCGGAGTGTGTTTAGCAAATGGAAGTTCTTCTTCCTCGAGATCGAGATTTCCTAGAACTTCAGTGAAGTTAGCGTCCTTTGGGATCACCATGGTTTCAGAAAGGTTCTGAGATCGAACTGGAGGAGTGCTTATTGGATTGTTCTTCAGTATTTGCTCTATTTGAGCAAGGGCAACCACAGCATTCTCAGGGCGTTGAGCAGGATTTGGTTCAGTGCACCAAAGCATCAACTTATCCAAAGACGCATTTGCATTTGGGTTTAGAGCGGTTGCTGATTGAACTCTTTCTGAAGTGTGCATGAAAGCAATTTGAATTGCATCATCACCTCTAAATGGCTGAACGCCTGTGAGCATCTCGTAGAGCATGATGCCAAAACTGTAGATATCGCTTTGAGTTTCAGCTTTGCCTCTTCTAATAACTTCAGGGGCTAGGTAGGCAACAGTTCCAACAAGAGAACCGGTATCGGTGTTGGCAGATATCTCTCTTGCCAAACCAAAATCCGTTACTTTGATTCGACCATCGTCAGAAAGTAAAACATTCTCTGGTTTCAAATCTCGATGAACCACTCCACTTGAATGGGCTTGAGCTAAAGCTGAAAGCATAGCTTTGCTAACTTGAAGTACTTGTTCGCTATCTAAAGCACCCAGGTCTTTGATTGCATCTCTAAGAGTTATTCCCTGGACCAGCTCAAGAACTATGAAGGCATTGCCCTGATCATCGCCTTGATCAAAGATGTTGACCAAGTTAGCGTGATTGACTTTGGCAAGCATTCTTGCTTCTCTGAAGAACTTGTCTCTAAACACAGGGTCTTCGGATAAGTGAGGATGGATAACTTTGACAGCAACTTCTCTTGCTAAACGCAAATCCTTAGCCAAATAAACAGTTGCCATGCCTCCACGGGCAATTACTTCTTTAATCTCATAACGTGAGGAGAGGGTGCTGCCAGCTAGATTACTCATGCTTTGATCACCTAACCTCTTCTATCCATGCCCAAGCTGATGGTTCCCAAAGAGCAGATCCATCGGCAAGATTCTCAAAACCAATAATTGAAATAATTTGTTTTATGTTTAGCGTTTCTATTCCTTCAACCTTCACCAAGTCTAAAAGAAGATCATTTCCAGCAGAAAGTGCTCCAAAGTCAGGAGTCAATCCTGAACGTTGCATTTCTAAACACAAAGCAATCACTACCGTGTAATCGGATAAGCGCCTTTCTTTAGCCAAATCAAAGTATGTTCTAGCGGTATGTAAAGCAGCGGGTTCTAATCGAACAAGGTTTGGGCAGTCGTAGGTGTTATGTGAGATTGGTACTAAAAGTTTTTGCCCTTCATGAATCAGAGCATTCCAGCCAAGATTGTTTGCACTAAGTAGAGACTGAGTGCTCACTCCATGTAGTGAAGCAATTCGGCTTAGCTGGTCACCGAATTTAACTCTGTGATATCCGTGAACTAAACAAGTTGTTGGAGCAGAGCGAAGAAGTTTGAGGGGTGCTTCTATCTCGGTTTCAACTTCTCTCTCAACAAGATTCAATGTGGTACCAGGAAATAGGACAGCATTATCGGCAAGAGAGTTGAACTGCTGAAGTTTTGAAACGGTTAGGCCATATTTTTGACCAATTGAGAAAAGAGATTCACCAGGCAAAACCACATGGGCTTCTAATTGTTCTTGAACTGTGCTGCTGGGTTGGTCATCCCTTGGAATTAGGAGTCGAAGGCCTGGATAAATCACACTCTGACCTGTGAGTTTATTGGCGGCAGTGAGTTTCTCTAGCTCAACCCCGTGCATCAGGGCTATTTGGGCTAAAGTCTCTGAAACTCGAACAGTATGGGAGAGAGTTTCAGGGTTGACTTCAACCAAGCCTTCGCCTGAATCCCCGTTTTCGGGTAGGTTCGGCACCCCTTGAAGATTTGGCTGGTCTGGACCTGTTGTCATTTTTCCTGAATTGTTCGGCATAAATATCGTGCCACGAGTCCAGTTGAGATGGCGTCAAGGGCGCTGGTGTGGCAATCTTAAGCAGTGACCGAACCTTTAGATCAAATAACCAACTGGCTGACCATTCCAGAGGCGGGTGAACTTCTTGGCATTGTGCCGGGCAAGGTCAGACGCCTCATCGAAGAACATCATCTAATTGCCATCAAGGCTGAGGGTGTTCAGCGTATTCCTGCAGAGATCATCATCAACGGTGAACCATTGCCTTCACTCAGAGGCACCATAGTTTTGCTTTTGGATTCAGGCTTTACTCTGGGTGGAGCAATCAAATGGCTATACACCGTTGAAGATTCTTTAACCGTTACACCTATGTCTGCACTTATTGCAGGAAGAAAAACCGAAGTTAGAAGAATCGCTCAATCACTTGCGTTCTAAGCGTCGCGGTTAATCACTTTCAAAGCCAAAGACTTTAGTTCAGCTTTAGCTGTTGGTTCCAAACTAGATGCGTCTAATGAATCAAGGCTTCTGTCTGCTAACTCAACAATCATTCGTTCAGTTTTCTCTAAAGCACCAGAGTCTTGAATTAGTTTTTGCATGAATGCTATTTGCTGAGCATCTAATTCTCTGCTGGTGAGTAATTCTTCAAAACTTTCTGCCATCGAAGGAGATTTTTCAGTTAGTGCTTCCAAAGTGAGAGCAACTAAAACAGTTCTCTTTCCTTCGCGAAGATCATCTCCAGCAGGCTTACCTGTGATGCTAGGGTCACCGAAAACTCCGAGGATGTCATCTCTAAGTTGGAATGCAATACCTAGAGGAATACCGAATTGAGTAAACGCTCCAAGTGTTGCCTGATCGGCACCGGCAAAAGCAGCACCAATGCGAAGTGGAGCTTCAATGCTGTACTTTGCAGTCTTGTAGAGAATTACTTTCTCTGCTCTACCAACACCTTCACTAACAGGCCTGGTTGTGGCTGCATTCTCTTCCAAAACATCAAGGTATTGTCCAGCCATTACTTCAACTCTCATCAAGCTGAATTCATCTCGACAGGCACTTTCAATCTCACGATTAGGGGAGTGCAGCAGGGCATTACCAAAAATCTCGCTTGACCAACCAAGCATTAGATCGCCAACTAGAACAGACCCGGCAACCCCAAAGCGCTCAGGAGCACCAGCCCACTGTTTTTCTTTATGCAAGGTTTCAAAACGTTTGTGAATTGCAGGAGCACCTCGACGGGTGTCTGATTGATCAAGTAAATCATCGTGAACAAGAGCTGCAGCGTGGAACATTTCAAGAGATGCTGCAATGCCTGCAATAGCTTGCTCGGATTCGTTTATCTCTTGTTCGCTCTGGTGGTAGGTCGATTCGCTTAGCGAAGCCTTCCAAGCCCAATAACAGAACAGGGCCCTGAAACGCTTGCCCCCTTGGAGCAAGCTGTGGGTGTAATCCACCACTGGAATCAGATCTTCTGAAATGGCCTCAAAATCAGTCCGCTGCTTCTGGCAAAAGCTATCCAAATTAGCCTGAACTTGGCCTAAAAGATTCTTTGAATAATTCACTGGAATAGCCTAACTGGCACAATAGGTTTAGCATTAAAGGCAAGGCTAAGGAGATAACCGTGGGATTGAGCGAGAACGAACAGAAAGTTCTTGAAGAACTTGAGCGCCAGCTAACTGGTGGTAAGCCTGCGCCTAAGGAAAAGAAGGTTGCTCAGGTAGACGGCAAGGTCAAGTACGGTCGTTTGCTTGTGCTTGGGTCAGTTCTTGTGGTGCTCGGGCTTGGCCTGATGCTATTTGCAATCACTATCCAGCAGACAATTCTTGGGGTACTTGCATTCGTAACGATGCTTGGCGGCCTTTACCTAGTTAGCCAGAACTGGACAAGCAAGGCATTTAGAGAATCAATGCCTAAGCCAGCCCCAAAAACTGGTCCAAAGCCAGGAACAACCGGATATTTTCAAAATCGTTGGGATCAGCGAAACGGCGACTAAACATGGTTTTTAGCTGCTAAAAGCAGCAAAACAAGGGCTTTAGGTGAAAATCTGAGGCCCTTTCGCCATTTAAGGCCTTAATTTGCTTTATTTCTGGAATTTTGCTCCACCTACTAACCCCTTGCGTTAATTGGTCTAAACACGCCAGAATAGTAATTTCTTGCAGTAATTTGCTATTTTGTGGATGAAAGTGGTGTAATGTGGAGTACAACTTCAGTGGCGAACTAAAGAAAGGGCGAGCAAGTGTTCATTGGTACTAGTTATCCAAAGCTCGACGAGAAGTATCGCCTTATCCTTCCTGCCAAATTCAGAGATCGTCTTGCCGGGGGAGTTGTCCTAACAAAGGGACAGGAGAACTGTTTAGTTCTTCTTACACGTTCAGAATTTGAAGCTAGAGCTGCATCCGTAACAGGGACTTCACCAATAGGTTCCCTCGGCCGCAGAGGACTGAATCGCCATTTCTTCAACCTGGCCGACGAACAAACACCTGATGGCCAAGGACGAATCCTAGTGAACCTAGGTTTGCGCGAATGGGCTGAACTTAATCGCGATCTTGTTGTGGTCGGTGTTGGTAAGCACATTGAAATTTGGAACCCAGAGAAGTACACAGCCTTCATGGAAGCTACTGCAGAAGATTTTGCAAACTTTAGCGATGGGGAGGTGGGGCTCAACTAATTCCTAGATTCTGATCTCCAGCTATTTGGCTTGTGGCTTTCTTCCCCGATGCCAGAAGCAGTAACCAAAAGGTGCAAATGGATGGGGTTCAGATTCTAGGAACCAACAGCAAAAAGATGACTGAAATCTCTTCACTTCACGAACCAGTTCTACTTGAGCGTTGCATTGAAATTCTTGGCGAAGCTCTTCAAGGTGAAACTGCAATTTTGGTGGATGGAACACTTGGCCTCGGTGGACACAGCGAGGCTTTTCTTCTGCGTTTTCCAAAACTAGTTCTAGTTGGTATTGATCGTGATGAGAATGCGCTTCGTCTAGCAGGGGAGCGATTAGCACCATTTGCTGACCGAATTCACTTAGTGCAAGCGGTCTATAGCGAGATTCCGGAAGTTCTAGAAGAACTTGGTTTGAACCTGGCTGATGCAGTTCTTTTGGATCTAGGTGTTTCATCTATGCAACTGGATGAGAAAGATCGTGGCTTTGCTTATTCTTTCGACGCTCCACTTGATATGCGTATGGACTCAACTGAAGAACTAACAGCAGCGAAGATTCTGAACGAATACAAAGAAGAAGAACTAGTCAGCATTTTCAAGACTTACGGCGAAGAAAGATATGCCAAAGGCATAGCCCGTCAAATCGTAAAGATCAGAAGCAAGTCACCTTTCACAACTAGCAAGCAACTAACCGACATCATTGCCAAAGTTGTGCCGTTCATTCCAGGTAAGAGTTCCGGGCACCCAGCCAAGCGAGTGTTCCAAGCTCTACGAATTGAAGTGAACCGTGAGCTAGAGATTCTTGAAGAAACCATCCCTCAGGTTATTGAAGCTCTCAAGGTTGGTGGACGCGTTCTAGTGCTTTCCTACCAATCACTTGAAGACCGCATCGTGAAGCAGGCTCTGGCTGCTGCATCAACATCATCAGCACCACTGGATCTGCCAATTGAACTTGAACAGCACGCCCCGATCATTCGCCTCCTAGTTAGAGGAGCTGAAAAGGCATCGGAGCAAGAAATTAGTCAAAACCCTAGATCGGCTTCAGTACGTTTACGTGCCGCTCAAAAGATAAGGAACGCAGCATGAGCGTATTAAGACAAGCTCAACCAATTCGCCCGATAGCACCTAGGCGACACCTAAGACCTGTAACAAGTGTTGTTCAGCCGGTTAGACGCTCTGTAGCGAAGGCACCTGCTAAGGCAAGTGCAACTAGTTTCAAGTTATCTAAGGGAATTATTGGCAGAGCTCTTGTTGGTTTGACATTGATTTCAATTGCAGGTCTCTTCGTTAACACTTATTGCGACTCAGCTGTTTACACAATTTCAAAGTTGAAGAAAGAAACTGAGGCATTAGCAACTCAGACCCAGATCGTCAGCCAGCAGGTTGACTCTCTTCGTTCACCGCAGAATCTTGCTAACAGCGCTAAATCACTCGGCATGATTGTTAACTCAAACCCAGTATTCCTAAATGTGAAGGAAGCAAAAGTTCTAGGGTCGGCAGTTCCAGCATCTGTGGAGAGTTCAAGGGCGGTTTCTGAAAACCTAATCCCTAATGCAGCGCTTACAGCCAGAAGCAATGTTTCAAAACTTGCTGACACAAAAACTACAACGATTGACGCCCCCAAGCTGAAAAGTGCATCAAGTCAGAGTGTCAGTAACCCTAACTCTGCGGGTGCACAAGTAGCGTTAAACACATCTGGTATTCCAGCTACGCCTACAAACTAGCTCAATTAGGGGCACATCATGCACACCAGGCAGACCGACAACAGATACATGGCATTTATTGTTGTCATGATCCTCGTCATCTCTGCATTTGTTGTCAGATTAGTTTGGGTTCAAGTAGTTGATGCTGAAAGGCTCAACACTTTATCAACTGAAGCCAGAGATACCACAAGGAGTATTCCCGCCATCAGAGGAAACATCATTGATAGTGAAGGTCGAATCTTAGCCACCACGGTTGTGAGCTGGGATGTGAACATCGATCCTAAAAATGCTGGACCGGTTGTTCTAAAGATTGACGATAAGAAAGTTGCTTTCTCGAAAGAGCAAATCGCTCAGAGACTCTCGGAGATTTTGAAAGTTCCTACTGAAGAGCTGCTTGAGAAAATGAGCGGAACTTCTAGGTATGCCAACTTGAAGAAATCTATTGGCGCATCCGCCTACTCTCAGTTGGATGAGCTGAATATCCCTTGGATGTATTTTGATCAGAAACAAGAACGTCACTACCCAGATGGTGCAGTAGCGGGAAACCTACTTGGCTTTGTTGGCTCGGATGGTTCTGCTCTTGAAGGCATTGAAAGAATGATGAACTCATGCCTTGCAGGAACAGACGGCAAGGAAACATACATTCAGGGAGCGGACCTTGTCCGTATCCCGAATTCGGTTCAAGTCATTCAACAGGTCAAGCATGGTTCTGATGTTGTTCTATCAATCAACTCAGATCTTCAATACGCAGCCCAGCAAGAGATGGCTGCAACAGTAAGAAGACTGAAAGCTGACTGGGCAAGTGCAATTGTTATTGAAGTTGCTTCCGGAAGAATCTTGGCTGCTGCTGAAGCACCTACGGTTGATCCGAATAACCCAAGTGGAGTTAAAGCAGAGAATCGATCTTCTCGTATTTTTAGATCTGCATTTGAGCCAGGTTCGATTTTGAAACCAGTAGCAGCAGCAACGGCTATCGACGTTGGTAAAGCAACCACACTCAGTCAAGTGATTGCTCCTTATGCTTTGAAGATGCCTTGGGGTGAATACATCAACGATTCACACATGCATCCACCACACAAACTAACCATGACAGGAGTTATGGTTGACTCTTCAAACACAGGACTTGTCCAGCTTGGCGGGAAAGTAGATTCGAAGACTCGTTACGAATACATGAAGTTATTCGGCATGGGAGCAAAAACTGGGGTGAAGTTTGAAGGTGAATCATCAGGACTACTAACTGATTACACCAAGTGGGACAGAATGACAGATCAGACCACCATGTTTGGTCAGGGAGTTTCTCTAACACCAATTCAGACCGCAAGTATTTATCAAGCGATAGGCAATAAAGGTGTTCGTCTTTCACCAGTTCTAGTTGAAGGCTGTTTAGAGAAAACTGGTTCGCTGAAGAGAACAGCAGTTGAAGCTCCTGTTCGGGTAATCAGCGAAAGCACAGCCTCAAAGAGCATCGACATGCTTGAAAAAGTTGTTGAGCAAGGTTCGATTGGTAGAACTGCAAGAATCCAGGGTTACCGTGTAGGCGGAAAAACTGGAACAGCTCAGATCGCAGAAGGTAAAGGTTACGGAAAACTTTATGCAGTTTCATTTGTTGGTTTAGCACCAGCTGAGGACCCAAAGTACATCGTTGCTGTCACTGCTTTTAAATCTAGAACTGTAAGTAACTCACTTGGTGCAACACCTGGCTTTGTGTCAGTGATGAAGCAGGTGCTGAAAACTTATGCAGTTCCACCGTCAACCACAAAGTCTAAGAAACTTGCTACGGAGTGGAAATAATGACTCCTAAGCAATCAATTCCTCCGATTCTTCGACCAGACCACGTTCAACCAGTTTCACTATCAGAGTTTTCTGACAGATTTGGTTTGTCCATTTCTCCTGAAGGATCAACTGCTTCTATTACTGGAATCAGTATGAACACAGCTGATCTTCGAACAGGGGATCTATTTGTTGCAATGCCAGGGCTTAAGACTCACGGCGCGAACTTTATCGATAAAGCCATCGAGCAAGGTGCTGTGGCAGTTGTTACAGACTCTAAAGGTCTAGAGCTACTAAGTAACTGTCCAATCCCAGTGCTGGTCCTAGAGCAGCCTAGAACTCATCTTGGAGAATTAGCCGCTTTTGTTTATGGAAACACAACAGGAAAACTTCCAATACTTTTTGGAACCACAGGAACCAATGGCAAGACTTCAACCACATATTTACTGGAAGGCATTCTTCGTCAACTCAAGAGAGTTACTGGTCTTACCTCAACTGCTGAAAGACATATCGCAGGTGAAGTTATTGTCAGTAGGCTGACAACCCCTGAATCAACAGAGATGCAAGCGCTTATCGCAAGAATGCGCGAAAAAGGCGTTACTGACATCGCTATTGAAGTATCAGCTCAGGCTCTGACCCAACTTAGAGTCGACGGAATAGTTTTTGATGTTGCTGGTTTTACAAACCTAAGTCACGATCACTTTGATGACTATGACGGTTTTGATGACTACCTATCAGCTAAAGCCAAACTCTTCACAGAAGATAAGGCTAGGGCCGCTGTTGTTTGCCTAGATACCGAATATGGGAAACGTATCGCGGAACTAAGTCAGATACCTGTGACAACGGTTTCGATGAACCCTGAGCACAAAGCACATTGGAATGTAACCGTGCTAGCTGAGTTGCCAGGTAAAACTGAATTTGAACTCACTGGACCAAACGGTCAGAAACTTATAAGTAGTGTTCCAATACTTGGAGCACATATGGCATCCAATGCTGGTTTGGCAATTGTTATGGCTGTCACAGCAGGTTATGAGTTCGAAGAGATTGCAACTGCAATCAAAGACGGCATTGACGCCTATCTGCCTGGTCGAACTGAGTTGGTTTCACCACAAGGTGCACCTTATGTATATATTGACTTCGGCCACAGCCCCGATGCGTTTCTAAACACTCTTGCCGCTGTTCGCAAAGTCACTACTGGAAAAGTTTTAATGCTCTTTGGCGCAGATGGTGACAGAGATGCTTCTAAACGTCCTGACATGGCCAAAGTTGCAGCTGCGGGCTGCGACATCTTGGTCATCACAGATCACCATCCTCGATTCGAGAATCCAGCTTCAATTAGAAAGACATTGGTTGAAGCGGCTAAAGAATTTAGACCTGAACTAGAGATTCATGAAGTTTCGCCACCTGAAGCAGCAATCAGAGTTGCAGTTTCTCTTGTTCAGCCAGGCGATGCGATTTTGTGGGCAGGGCCAGGTCACCAGGACTATAGAGATATTGAAGGTGTAAGAACTCCTTACTCAGCAAGGGCAGAAGCCAGAGCTGCGTTGAAGGAGGCTGGCTACTAATGATCGCTCTAACTCTCCAAGAAATTGCAGAAGCAATAAATGCAGAACTTATTGGTGACCCTTCGCTTGTAATTACTGGTTCAGTTGAAACTGATTCAAGACTTGTTTCCCAGGGATCTTTGTTTGTGGCAAAACCAGGTGAAGCTACCGATGGTCATCTTTTTGTTTCTAGTGCAATCTCTAGTGGTGCAGTAGCAGCGATTGTTGAGCGCAAGCTAAGTGATGATGTTTCTCAACTAGTTGTGCAGGACTCAGTTGAAGCACTAGGGCGTTTGGCTAAACATGTAGTGGCCAAAGTAAAAGAATTAGGTCACCTGAAAGTTATTGGAGTAACCGGATCTAACGGTAAAACAACTACCAAGAACATGTTGCGCGAAGTGTTATCAACTCAGGGAGCAACGATTGCGCCGATGGAATCTTTCAACAACGAAGTTGGTGCTCCATACTCAATGCTTCAAATAAGCGAGCACACAAAATTCTTAGTTGTTGAGATGGGTGCTGGAGGACTTGGAACGATTCGTTATCTGGCGGAGATGGCTAAGCCGGATATCGGAATTGAACTAAAGGTTGGTCTTGCCCACGCTGGAGAGTTCGGTGGGATTGAGAACACAGAACGCATCAAAGCAGAACTAGTTCAAGAACTAACAACTGATGGCATTGCGCTACTGAACTTTGATGATGAACGAGTGATGAACATGCAATCTCGTACCAAGGCTAAAGTACTTACTTTTGGACTTGGCTCTGCAAGTGACTACGCAGCCTCAGATGTTTCAATAAGTCTTACTGGAACTAGTTTCAAATATCACAGTCCCGACGGCTCTTCAACTGAAGTGAACCTGCAGATACTGGGTGAACATCACGTCTATAACGCCTTGGCTGCCTTAGCCACTGCAGAACATCTTGGCGTCGATAGAGCCAAGGCCATTGAAGCGTTAGAGCACATGAAGTTAGCCGAGAAGTGGCGAATGGAACTAAACGTTGCTAAAAGCGGGCTAACCGTTATCAACGATGCTTATAACTCCAGTCCAGATTCAATGAGAGCGGCACTTCAGACTCTTGCTCAAATGGGTAGGTTATCTGGCAAGAAAACAGTTGCAGTAATGGGCGAGATGGCTGAGCTTGGAGAGTTCTCAGCTCATGAGCATGATGCAATAGGTCGCATAGCGGTTCGATTGAACCTAGGCCAGGTAGTTGTTGTGGGTAAAGGGGCAAAACTTATTCACATGGGAGCATCTCAAGAAGGATCATGGGATGGGGAATCACAGTATTTCGATGAAATCTCCGACGCTCTTGGCTATCTGCGTGAAATGCTTACAGGTGAAGAAATCGTCTTAGTGAAATCTTCTAAGTCTGCGAACTTGAGATACCTAGGCGATGACCTTTTGGAGGAGATCTAATGAGAGCGTTATTACTTGCAGGCCTTTTAGGTCTTGTGCTTTCGCTAGTTCTAACCCCGATATTGATTTGGCTGTTCAAGAAAATCGGTTGGGGTCAAATAGTTCGCGTTGATGGACCGTCAACACACCACATTAAGCGTGGCACTCCTAGCATGGGTGGAATTGGAATTATTCTCAGTGCAGTTTTTGCATACTTCGTGGCAAAGACTGTCAATGGGGAACCACCAACGTATTCAGCAATGCTGGTGCTGTTCATGATGGTTGGTTTGGGTCTTGTTGGTTTCTTAGACGATTACCTGAAGGTGCGTGGCCAAAACACAGCTGGACTAAAAGGTATCTATAAGATTGCTGGACAAATTCTTGTGGCCACCATCTTTGCTTGGGCTTCATTGCAGAACAAAGACATTTTTGGTCTGACTCCTGCCTCCACTGAGATTTCAATCTTCCGCGATACCGGCTTTGATCTGATGAAGATTGCCCCAGAGAGTTGGGGTGAGATAGCAATCTGGTTAGGTGCTGCAGCATTCTTATTCTGGATTTACCTACTTGTAGTGAGTGCCTCAAATGGTGTGAACCTAACTGATGGTGCAGATGGGTTAGCAACTGGTTCGCTAATCATGTCAATCGGAGCATTCGCAGTGATTGGTTTCTGGAAATTCAACCAGGCCTGTGATGTAACTAACATTGCTCCGAACTGTTACAACACCAGAGATCCATTGGATCTAGCGGTGGTAGCTGCTGCAATTGTTGGTGCGCTAATTGGATTCCTATGGTTTAACACCAACCCTGCTCAGATTTTCATGGGGGACAGTGGTTCTCTAGGTCTAGGTGGAGCACTAGCGGCATTAGCCATTCTTTCGAGAACTGAAGTTCTTCTAGTTCTAGTGGGTGGAATCTTTGCCATCTCAGCCGGATCAGTAATTCTGCAGAGGAGCGTATTCAAGCTCTCTAGAGCAATCACAGGTCAACCGAGAAGAATTTTCCTCAACAGTCCTCTGCACCACCACTTCGAAGAGAAGGGCTGGAATGAGGTCACAGTGGTGGTTAGATTCTGGATTATCTGTGGCCTACTAGTAATGGCTGGAATTGGTTTGTTCTATGTCGAGTGGATTTATGGCTCGGTTGCATGAGCAAGCTAGATCACCTCAATAGTTGGCACTCTGATTGGAGTGAGTTCAAGGCCGTAGTTTTTGGGTTAGGCGTATCAGGCTTCTCAGTTGCAGACACTTTGAATGAGCTTGGTGCAAAAGTTTTAGTTGTCGCAGACAAGGCAGATGCTGAATCACTTGACGTTCTTGATGTTCTTGGAATTGAGCACTTAGTTGGTCAAGAAGAATCGGTTGTTCTAACAAAAGTCAAAGACTTCGCCCCAGATGCTCTGATCACTTCACCTGGCATAAAGCCAAACAATCCTTTGATTGTTGAGCTAATCAAGTCAGGGTCAGAAGTTTGGACAGATATTGATCTAGCTTGGCGAGTGAGAGATAAATGTGGTAGCCCGTCTCAATGGATTTGTATCACTGGAACCAATGGCAAAACAACAGTTACTCAGCTGGTGGAAAAGATGTTGCTCACTGCTGGAGTTAGAGCAGTTGCCTGCGGCAACATCGGTGTTCCAATTCTTGATGTTGTAAGAGACCCAGCCAACTTTGAAGTCTTAGTAGTTGAGCTGAGCAGTTTCCAACTGCATTACATCAACCAGATTGAACCAATAGCTAGCGCAGTTCTGAACCTTGCCGAAGATCACCTTGACTGGCACGGATCAATGGATGAATATGCTCGAACCAAGGGGAAGATCTATAACAACACCAAGGTTTGCTGTGTTTATAACGTAGGGGACAGCACAACATCGGAACTATTATCTAAGTCAGCCAACACTGATAATGCTCAGGCGGTTGGCTTTACAGTGAACACCCCGGCACCTAATGAAGTGGGTTGGGTTGAAGACATCTTGGTTGACAGAGCTTTCATTGATGACCCATCCCTAGCCCGGGAGTTGGCCAATCTAAAGGACTTAAACAGCAAACTAATTGTCAGCCCACACCTTATGTCTAACATCGCTGCAGCAGCTGCATTGGTTCGAGCTGTTGGTGTTCAACCTGAAGAGATAGCCCGGGCTCTTCAAGAATTTGAACTCGATGCTCACAGAATTCAACTTGTATTGAACCAGCAGGGAATAAGTTGGGTGGACGACTCTAAGGCCACTAACCCTCACGCAGCGGCAGCAGCACTTTCTGCTTTCGATTCTGTCATCTGGGTTGTTGGAGGTCTGCTCAAAGGAGTTAACCTCAATCCTCTGGTCTCAAAATATGCACCGAAGATCAAGGCAGCAATTGTCATCGGTGCTGAGCGCACTCAAGTGCTTGAAGCATTTAAACAGAACGCGCCTGATGTGACTGTCTTTGAGGTAAGAGAAGATTCCTCAAAAGTGATGGCAGCGGTAGTGCGCGTTGCCAATGGCATAGCTCAAGAAGGTGACACTGTGTTGCTGGCACCAGCAGCTGCGTCCATGGATCAGTTCAAGGACTATGCCGACCGTGGCGAACAGTTTGCACAAGCAGTAATTAGGGAAGTACAGGAATAATGGCAAGAACCACTCAGACCGTAAAGAAGAGGCAGGTTGAAAACCAACGCGCTTCAGTTGCTCAAGGAATTAGCCAACTTTTGCGAAATCCAGCTCAAACCAGCATCCGATGGTTTGATAGTTACTTCTTGCACCAGTCCAAGCTCTTCTACCGTTTAGTGATGCTTATTGTTTTGATGCTCGGTTGTGGATTGGTCATGGTGTTGAGTGCATCAAACGTAGTCTCAATTAAGGCAACAGGTGATGCCTTTGCAGAGTTCAGATCTCAACTGATTTACGCATTCCTAGGTTTGCTATTTATGGTCTTCATCTCAAAGCGTTCAGTTGCCACTATTCAAAACTTTTCAATGCCTTTCTTTGTGTTGGCAATGCTCATGCAATTGGCCGTTTGGATTCCAGGCGTTGGTGTCACAGTCGGTGGAAACACAAACTGGATTTCTATTCTTGGACAGACCATTCAGCCTTCCGAGTTTTTAAAACTAGGAATCATTCTGGCGCTGGCTACTTGGATAAGCCCTTATCTAGATTCACTCTGGGATTGGCACAGAAGCGTCTTGCCTCTAGTGTTGTTCGGTTTTCTTCCTGCGGGTTTGGTCTTGGTTAGCTCAGGAGACCTCGGAACAGCTGCGGTAATGATTGTTTTCGTTCTAGCTCTCGCATTCTTGATTGGTGTGCCATGGAACTTCCTATGGGTGTTCATTGGTTCTGGAGCTGTAGTTTTTCTTATCGCATCAATCGTCAGCCCAAACAGAATGAGAAGAATCTTTGCGTTCTTTGACCGTGCGAATAGTGCTGGTGACGACACTAACTGGCAAATCACTCACGGCACCTGGGCACTGGCCTCTGGAGGTCTTTTCGGAACTGGTCTTGGCGATTCAAAGATGAAGTGGGGTTGGATTCCTGCAGTTGAGAATGACTTCATATTCTCTGTTATTGGCGAAGAAGTTGGGCTAATCGGTGCTGTTATCGTAATCATCCTGTTCTTCATGTTGGCAAGATACATTCGTCAGGTTTCCATAAACTCAGCAACTGACTTTGGTTCTGTGGCAGTTACAGGAATCATGCTTTGGCTTACTTTGCAGGCTTTCATTAACATCGCCGTTGTGCTTGATCTGTTCTTTGTTATCGGTGTTCCACTTCCACTTTTCTCTAGGGGAGGGTCATCGATGTTGGCTGTACTGATGGCCTTAGGTGTTGTTCTTGCAGTAGAAAGAGATCGCGCCATTCCAAAAAGGGGTGTTCGTAAGAAATGACGAATTATCTTTTAGCTGGTGGCGGAACTGCAGGGCATGTGAACCCGCTCCTTTCGTTAGCTGACGAAATCATGAGTCAGCCAGGTGAGCATAAAGTTTGGGCACTTGGAACTCTTGAAGGTTTAGAGGCAAGACTTGTACCTGAACGAGGTTATGAACTTCTAGTGGTTCCTAGATTGCCTATGCCTAGAAAAGTAAACGCCTATTTGTTTAGGTTCCCAGCACTGTTTCTCAAGTCTGTAAAGACAGTTGCTCAATACATCAAAGAGCACAAGATTGATGTGGTTGTTGGTTTTGGTGGTTACGCCAGCGCTCCTGCTTACAGGGCAGCAAAATCTTTTGGGATTCCATTTGTAGTGCACGAAGCAAATGTTCTACCTGGCTATGCAAATAAAGTCGGAGCAAACAGTGCCGCAGCTGTCGGGGTGACTTTCAATAACACTTTCTTGCCTAATTCAACTGTTGTTGGAATGCCGCTCAGAAAAGAGATTGTCGAGATAACAAAGACAGAGATGAAATTTGAAGCTCACCTGTTTTTTGGACTTGATCCAAACCTCACCACGCTTTTAGTAACAGGAGGATCTCTTGGTGCAAAGCGAATCAACGAAACAATTGAGGCATCAAGGCAATTACTAGATGCTGCTGGAATCCAAGTTCTTCACATAGTTGGTCCAAGAGCAGAACTTGAAGATATTCATCAAGGCAACTATCACCGCATCAGTTACTGTGATCGGATGGATTTAGCGCTTGCAGTTGCTGATTTTGCCGTAGCTAGGTCTGGGGCGGCAACAGTTAGCGAGTTTGCTGCAGTGGGTCTTCCAGCGGTGTTTGTGCCATATCCGGTAGGTAATGGCGAGCAGAAGAAAAACGCTGAACAGCTTGTCGAGGTTGGAGGAGCAGTTCTAGTTGATGATGCGCAATTCGATGCCGAGTATGTAAGGTCTGTTCTCATTCCACTAATCAGTAATTCGAGACAGGTAAAGATCATGAGAGCATGTGCTCTGTCTGTTGGTGTGAGTGATGGGTCTAAACGCCTTCTTGATTTAGTAAATGGCGTGTTGAAGGGCTAAGACTAGACAAGCGCTATTTAGTCTTAGATAAATATTGAGGAACCCATGACCATAAAGCCAGATTTCAGCCAAGCCGTCCCGAAAGATTTAGGACACGTGCACTTTATTGGTATTGGTGGCTCAGGGATGAGCGGTATAGCAAGGTTGCTAATCAAATCAGGACACAAAGTTTCTGGTAGCGATGTTAGAGATTCAGGGAACATCGAAGAGCTTAGAAAACTTGGTGCACACATAACCATCGGCCATGATGCAGCGAACTTAGGTGAAGCGGACACTGTTGTGGTCACCTCAGCACTATGGCCAACTAATCCTGAGTATGTGCTTGCTCAAGAAAAGGGATTACCAATTCTTCACCGCTCTCAGGCTTTGAAATACCTAACCAACGGTAAAAAGCTAATTTCAGTTGCTGGAGCTCACGGTAAAACCACCAGCACTGGAATGGTTGTCACAGGCTTACGAGTTCTAGGGCAAGACCCTAGCTTTGTAAACGGTGGCGTAATCGCAGAATATGGTTCCTCGGCTGCTTATGGAAGTTCAGACCTGTTCGTTATTGAAGCAGATGAATCAGATGGCTCGTTCCTGCACTATGAGACTTCAGTAGCACTGATCACCAATGTTGACCCAGACCACTTAGATCACTATGGCTCATTAGAAAACTTTGAGAAAGAGTTCGCCAGGTTTGCGTCCGGTGCTTCAGAATTTGTAGTTATCAGCTCTGATGACCCAGGGGCAGTTCGAGTCACCAAACTCATTAAAGATAAGAGAGTAATTACCTTCGGCGAAAATGCATCTTCAGATGTTCGAATCGTCAACTTAGATGCTTCAACTGCTCAGGTGAGTTTCACTTTGAGCTACCTAGATGACACTTATTCACAAACACTCCAGGTGCCTGGTAAACACAATGCAATCAACGCTGCTGGTGCTTTTGCTGTGCTAGTTGGACTTGGCTTCGATGCAAAAGCATCACTTGATGCAATAGCGACATTTGCTGGCACAGAGCGACGTTTTGAATTGCACGGTGAGGTCAGGGGAGTGAAGGTTTACGATGACTTTGCTCATCACCCAACTGAAGTCTTAGCAGCGCTATCAGCTGCTCGTGCTGTTGTTGGAAGTGGAAGATTGATTACTGTTTTCCAACCTCACCTTTATAGCCGCACAAGATTATTTGCCAAAGAGTTTGCCCAGGCACTTGAACTAAGTGATCAGGTAGTCGTTCTAGACATTTACGCAGCTAGAGAAGATCCAGAACCAGGGGTAACCGGAGCATTAATAGCTGATGCCTTTATTGATCAGAGCAGAATGCACTACGTTCCACTTTGGGATGATGTTCCAGAAGCAGTCGACAAGATTGCAATTGAAGGCGATTTTGTAATCACAATGGGCTGTGGCGATGTTTATCGTCAGGTACCAGGAATCTTGAAGGCGTTGAAGGCTTAGTTTTGCAACCACCAAGAAAACCTGCCAGTTACCGCAAGCCAGTTCCGTTGGCAAAGCCTAAGTCTAAAAAACCTAAAGCCAAGGTTGCTTTGGTAAAGGCAGCAAGGCCTAAGAAGTCTCCATTAAAGAAGATGGTTAGAGACAGTAGAAGAGCGCAGGTACGTGAAGCAAGAAGATTCACCAAAGAATCTCAGATCAAAAAGATCTTCTTTCGTTCTCTCCTTGGAGGTTTTATAACTCTATTGCTACTGGTTTTATCCACCATAGTTACTCCAATTTTGGCTATCAACAAGATAACTGTTACTGGAACGCAAAAAGTTCCTGAGAAGCAGATTCAATCGGTTCTCAAAAAGTACATTGGGACACCGCTTCCGTTGATCAATAGCCAAAGTGTTGCCAATGACTTGGCTAAGTTCAAACTTATTGAGAGCATTTCAATAATTAGTCAGCCACCGCATGAGCTTCAGGTAAGAGTCGTGGAAAGAACACCAATCTCTGTTGTTGTTACAGGCGGTGTTGGCTTTCTCTATGACCCTTCCGGGATACGACTTGGTGTAGCAACAGGTTCCGAGAAACTTCCAACCATCATCATCACGGGGGATCCGAAAACATCCAAGAACTACACCCAGGCAATTGATGTGCTCCTATCATTACCAAGTTCACTACTAGAAAAGGTTGCTTATATTCAGGCCAAGACTAGAGACAACGTGACGATGAGCCTCAGGGGCAATGCTAGGCAAACCATCATCTGGGGAGACTCAACTCAATCAGCTCTAAAATCCAGAGTGCTGAAGGTTTTGTTATTCAAAACACCAGCTCGAGTGCCGGCGACTTTCGATGTTTCGTCCCCACTAACGCCGAGCGTTATCCGATAGCAGAACTAGACACACCCAAGGATTAGCAGGGCTTCTGGGGTATTTCGGTTTAGTTTTTTGGCGCAGATGCATTTGGTGTAAATGTTTAACCTTCAAGTAAAGGTTGAATGTTAGCCAAATGTTTGACTAATCGAAGGAAGCACATGTCTGAAGCAGGTCTAAACAATTTTCTAGCTGTCATCAAAGTAGTTGGTGTCGGTGGTGCCGGAGGCAACGCTGTTAACCAAATGATCGAGAAGCAACTACGTGGCGTTGAATTCATTGCAATCAACACCGATGGCCAGGACCTACTTAAATCTGAAGCACACGTGAAATTGGAAATTGGTAGCACCTCGACTAGAAGTCTTGGAGCGGGTGCTGATCCTGAAGTTGGTAGAAGAGCAGCTGAAGATCACGCTGAAGAAATTGCAGAAGTCCTTCGCGGTTCAGACATGGTGTTTGTTGCTGCTGGTGAAGGTGGTGGCACTGGTACAGGAGCTGCTCCTGTTGTTGCACGTATCGCTAAAGACTCAGGTGCACTAACAGTTGGTGTTGTTTCTCGCCCATTCGATTTTGAAGGAAGACGGAGAGCTGAAAATGCTCAAGCAGGTATTGAAGCACTGAAGGCCGAAGTTGATGCCTTGATAATTGTTCCAAACCAAAAACTTATTGAACTAAACGATGACGAACTAAGTTTCGTAGACGCGTTCAGCATGGCAGATGAAATTCTTCGTGCAGGTGTTCAAGGTATCTCTGATCTGATTGTTGAGACAGGTCTTGTAAACCTAGACTTCGCAGACGTCAAGGCAGTTATGCAGGGTGCAGGAACTGCGCTGATGGGTATCGGTACTGCTAAGGGTGAAGACCGCGCGATGAGAGCGGCTGAGCAAGCGATCAACCATCCATTACTTGAAAACAGTATTGATAATGCTCGCGGTGTTCTTATTCAGTTCGCTGCTGCCTCAAACATGAAGCTTGCCGAAATCAACAACGCTTCAAGACTGATTCAAGAAATTGTTCACCCAAGTGCAAACATCTACTTCGGTAGCTCAATCAATGATGCGATGGGCGATGAGATTCGTGTAACAGTTATTGCTGCTGGCTTCGATGAAGTAACTCCTCGACCAGCATCAAGAGCTAGTTCTTTCACAGCTTCTAACTCTGGTTCAATTCCAGTTGTCGTTCCAACTCCTGTTTATGAGCCTGAGGCAGTGACCGAAGCTGCTCCGCTTGCAAGTGTTCCAGCTTGGTTCGGAACCTCTGAGATTGCAGAGCAGCAAGAAGTCGTTGAGCCTGTGACTCAAGAGAGCACGAAGTTCGAATTCGAAACTAGAAAAACAAGTTCTGGATTCGATGACGACATGGACATTCCTGATTTTATAAAGTAAGAGATTCTTGGAATCCACTCTCGCGCAACGACTCGTATCAATTCACCAGAGAATTGATACGGCAGCCAAAAATGCTGAACGTTCTGCTTCTGAGATTGAACTAGTTATCGTCACCAAGAACCATGGCTTCGATTTAGCTCTTGAATTACTAAGACTGGGCGAGAGCCAGTTCGGTGAAAACAAAGACCAGGAGGCCTCAGCCAAGGCTCAGGCAGTGCTAGAGAACCTGGATCAGGGGCTAGTGGCTCCAACCTGGCACTTCGTTGGTCAGCTTCAATCCAACAAGGTGAAATCAATGCTCGGCTACAGCTCTGTCTTGCATTCACTGGACAGGCCCTCTTTGCTCAAGGAGCTCTCCAAGCAATTGGGTAATAACCCAGATAAGCGGCTAGATGTATTTGTTGAGCTCAATCTGACGGGTGACCCTAATAGAGGTGGCTTAGACCCAGAGGGCCTTATTGAGTTTGCTGAGCAGGTTTTAGCGGTCCCACAGATCAATCTTCTTGGGGTGATGGGGGTAGCCGGACTTGATGTTGACCCACGGGTTGATTTTGAAAGAATTCAGGCTGCAAGCCAAAGGTTATTAACCGTTTCTTCTGCAGCTAAGTTCATTTCGGCAGGCATGTCAGGGGACTTTGAAGAGGCTATTGGCTTCGGTGCGACACACTTACGAATAGGCACAGCAATTACGGGCAAGCGTTAGTTATTGGGTTTAGCCTTGATTATGTCGGGGTTTAGCAAAGGAGACAACGTGTCTGGTTTAATCGGTAGCTTGAAAGAATTCCTCATGCCTCGAGGTGGTGGCCCAGCTGAGAGCTCAGAGGTACGCAGTGGTTCTGTAGCAAGATCTAAGGCCCCTAGACCTTCTAGAAGAAACAATGACGTTGTAAGCATTGAGACAGTGACCCCAAAGTCATACGTTGAAGCTGGAGAGATTGCCTTGATTCTTAGAGAAGGCACCCCAGTGATTGTGAACGTAAGCCTGCTAACAGAAGCTGAAAAAAGAAGACTTGTCGACTTTATGGCTGGACTAAAGGCTGGTTTGATGGCTGAATCAAAGCGAGTGGCTGAAGATGTTTATCTTCTTGGCCCTCACGGTGTTGAAATTGACCCAGACTCAAATGAGGTTCTAGAAGCCGAAGGTGTCGGACTTATAGTTCGTCCTTAGTCCGGAGCCACTCTTGTCACAAATCGCAGGCTTACTAATTGGCCTTTTAGACCTGTTCAGGCTGGTTCTATTGGCTCGCATCATCTTGGACTGGGTTAGAGCTTTCAACCCTTCATTTAGCCCTAAAGGCATCTTTTTGATACTTGCTGAGCTGGCTTACACCCTTACCGACTGGGCTATCAAGCCACTTTCTAAGATTCTTAAGCCTGTGCGAATAGGCGCTGCATACATTGATCTGTCAATAATTGCCCTGTTTGTGCTCCTGATAGTCCTTGAAGCGCTGTTAAGAACACTCATTTAGATTGTTGATGTAGGGTAACCTTAACTTTTGGCCCGTACCACAAAACATTGTGGCAGATAAGAAATAGGAGATTGCGATGCCGTTGACTCCAGAAGATGTCGTTAATAAGAGATTCCAGCCAACAAAATTCCGTGAAGGCTATGACCAGGATGAGGTCGATGACTTCCTGGATGAGATTGTTTTGGAGATGCGTCGCATCACCCAAGAAAACGAAGATCTAAGGCAGCGTTTACTAGCTGCCGATGGAAGACTTACCGAACTTCAGAGAAGTGGTGCAACCCTAGTCCAGCAGGTAAACGCTGCTGAAGCATCTATTCCTGAGGCCACAACTCCTAATGATGCTTTCCCTCAGGCTGCTGCGGATATGGGCTCATTCGAGTCGAACAACACCAACAACTTGCTGCAGCTTGCACGTAAGTTGCACGAAGAGCATGTTCGTGAAGGACTTGAAAAGCGCGATGCTTTAGTTGCTGAAGGTCACGCAACCGCTGCACGCATTGTTCGTGAAGCAGAAGCTCAGCACCGTGCCGACATGTCAAGACTTGAGCAGGAGAAAGCTCTCGCAGAGAATGACCTACAGACTCTTAGAAACTTTGAACGTGACTACAGAGCCAAGCTCAAGTCATACATCGAAGGTCAGCTAAGCGATCTTGAGGCAGCTAACTCAACTGGTCAAAAGCCTCCAACCGGCCCAACTCCGATCTCCAACCAAACATTCCAAATCTGATTTAGTTGAGTTCGAGACAGCCTCTTAATAAAGCCACCCTAACTTTTTTAGGTGTAGCGCTAAGCATCGTATTTGTTGATCAACTCACTAAAACTCTTGCTTTGGAATACCTGGAGTTATACCAACCAAGGCCAGTTATCGGTGAGTTACTTCAATTCACCCTGGCCTTTAACGATCGAGCAGCTTTTTCAATCGGTGGAGCCAACACCTGGATATTCACTTTGATTGCGTCAGTGGTAACGCTGGCACTGCTTTGGTTTGGGCCTAAGTTCAAAACCAAAAGCTGGTTGCTTCTGGGTGGAATTGCCTTAGGTGGAGTTACTGGAAACCTAATCGACAGATTGTTTCGCGAGCCAAGTTTTGCTAACGGTCACGTAGTTGACTTCATCCAGATTCCATTTAACTTTCCGATTTTCAATATTGCAGACATGGCAATATCCTCTGCCGCTTTCTTGATTGCTCTGAAAGTTATCAGGGGAGAGAAATTCGGCGGGTCCAAATGACCCAGGAGAAATTGGTTCAGGTTCCAGAAGGTATAGGTGGAACTAGAGCTGATGCTGGAATTTCCAAACTGCTAGGCATGTCTCGTTCTGCAGTTGCGGCGATGATTGATTCTGGTCTGGTGCAACAAAATGATCGAGTAATTGATAAAGCAGCACTTTTGGTTTCTGATGCATGGCTTCGAATAACTATGCCTAAACCAAAAGCTCCGCTTGCTCTAGTAGCCGAAAATGTTGAAGGGCTAAAAATTGTTTATCAAGATCAGGACATAGTTGTCGTTGATAAGCCCTCTGGTGTTGCAGCTCATCCTTCCGTTGGCTGGGATGGACCAAGTGTTGGTGGTGCACTATTAGCTTTAGGTATTGAAATGTCCACCAGCGGTGTAGCGGAGCGTCAAGGAATTGTTTCTCGACTAGATGTTGGTACCAGCGGGTTAATGGTCTTAACAAAGACGGAGATCGCCTACAGCAGGATGAAGCAAGCATTTAGAGATCGTGTGGTGGATAAGACCTACCATGCTTTGGCTCAAGGTCATCCTGACCCTAGTGCTGGAACCCTTGATGCGCCTATTGGAAGACACCTCAAGCACGAATACAAGTTCGCAGTTACTGCTGAAGGAAAACCTTCAGTAACCCACTACAAGACCTTAGAGGCATTCCAAGCTGCTTCTTTGCTTGAAGTGGAACTTGAAACCGGTAGAACTCACCAGATCAGAGTGCACTTATCCGCCTTCAAACATCCTTTAGTTGGAGACACCCTTTACGGCTGTGACTCCAAGCTAGCTCTAAGGCTCGGGATGGAAAGACAGTGGCTTCATGCCATGAAACTTGGGTTTATTCACCCAACTAAGGGCGAGTATGTGTTCTTTGAAAGTGAATACCCACAGGATTTGATTCACTCCCTTGAGGTATTGCGCTCTAGCTAGTTTTCAGGCGGAGAGCCTGAAATAAGATGACACAGGGTCAAGTTAGGCTATTTCCCCGAACCTCATAAAAGCAAAGTAAGTAAGAAATGACCTCAGGCAGCGCTAACTTTGTGCACTTACATGTGCACACTGATTACTCCATGCTTGATGGGGCAGCCAAGATTGATGAGCTTTTAGATAAAGCCGTTGGCTATGAAATGCCAGCTATTGCAATCACCGATCATGGCAATAACTTTGGAGCATATGAGTTTTGGCAGAAAGCCACTAAGAAAGGCATCAAGCCGATCATTGGTATTGAAGCATACCTAGCGCCAGGCTCAAGGTTTGATAAGAGTAGAACTTATTGGGCTGATGGTGGCGATGACGATTTATCTAAAGGTGCTTATTCACACCTAACCATGCTCTCAACCGATAACGCCAGCATGATGAATCTTTTCAAACTGAGTTCATACGCATGGCTTGAGGGTTATTACTTCCAACCTCGCATGGACAGAGAACTTTTAGCTAAATACTCAAAAGGAATTATTGCTACCTCAGGTTGTGCCGGTGGGGAAGTGCAAACAAGGTTAAGGCTTGGTCAATACAAAGAGGCATTAGAAACAGCAGCAGAGTTTAGAGACATCTTCGGTAAAGACAATTACTTCATCGAGATTATGGATCACGGAGCTTCAGTTGAGCGAAGATCTTTCGAAGAGCTCATCAAGCTTTCCAAAGACTTAGGTATTCCACTTCTTGCAACCAATGACCTGCACTACACAGAGCCTGGTCACATTGAAGCTCAAGAGGCTTTGCTTTGTATTCAAACCGGCACCAAGATGACCGATGAGAAGAGATTCAAATTCGACGGTGAAGGTTATTACCTGAAGAGTGCTAGACAGATGCGAGAACTCTTTGCTGATTTCCCAGAGGCATGTGATAACACACTGCTAGTTGCTGAAAGATCAGACATCAAATTCGAAGAGCGTAACCTGATGCCTCGCTTCGATGTTCCAGAAGGCCACACCGAAGCTAGCTGGTTCGAACAAGAGGTTCTTGCTGGCATGAAGGCTCGGTTCGGAACCAACATCGCTGCGGAGTATCAAGAGCGAATTGCCTATGAAATTCAAGTCATCAAGAACATGAACTTCCCTGGTTACTTCCTCGTTGTTGCCGACTTCATCTCTTGGGCAAGGGCACAGGGAATCAGAGTTGGACCAGGTCGTGGTTCTGCTGCTGGATCTCTGGTTTCTTATGTTCTTGGTATTACCGCTCTTGATCCAATCAAGTATGGACTTATCTTTGAAAGATTCTTGAACCCAAGCAGAAAGAGCTTGCCGGATATCGATGTTGACTTTGACGATAGACGTCGTGGTGAAGTTATCCGCTATGTAACTGAAAAGTATGGGGATGACAGAGTAGCTCAGATTATTACCTATGGAACTATCAAGGCCAAGCAATCTATCAAGGATGCGGCAAGAGTTCTGGGAATGGATTACTCAGTTGGTGAGAAGCTAACTAAAGCAATGCCTCCGATGATCTTGGGTCGAGACATGACTCTAAGAGAAATGATTGAAGACCCAAATCTAAAACCAGTAGTTGAAGTTTCCATTGATGAACCAAGTGATGACGAGTTTGAAGAAGACACTATAGAGCTTGAACCAGTTGCTGTCGCTGCAGCTGTGAAGACAGACTCAAAGAGCAGATACAAGGAAGCCGCTGAGTTTAGAAAAATTCTCGAAGAAGATCCAGATGCCAGAAGAGTGTTTGAATTAGCTCGAGGCCTAGAAGGTCTAAAGCGTCAAACTAGCGTGCACGCAGCCGGTGTCATCATGTCAGCAGAACCGCTACTTGATGTGATTCCAGTTATTCGAAGAGATGACGACGGTGCAATCATCACTGCATTTGCGCAAAAGCCTTGTGAAGATCTAGGGCTAGTAAAGATGGACTTCCTAGGACTCAGAAACTTGACAGTCTTAGATAAGGCAATTGAGAACGTTTTATCAAACCGCGGTGAAACTGTTGTTCTCGAAGACCTAGACCTTGATGGCGATCAGTTGACCTACGAAATGCTCTCTAGGGGAGAAACCCTGGGTGTATTCCAGCTCGACGGTGGGCAAATGCGTTCACTACTGAAGATCTTGAAGCCAAGTAAGTTTGAACACATCTCGGCTGCGATTGCTTTGTATAGACCAGGTCCTATGGGTGTTGGTTCTCACACTTCTTACGCTCACCGTAAAAACGGTAACGAACAGCCTGATTCGATACACCCAGATCTTGAAGGTCCACTAGCAGATATCCTTGGTCCAACATATGGGCTAATTGTTTACCAAGAGCAGGTAATGGCTGTTGCGCAGAAGGTAGCGAACTTCTCGCTTGCCCAAGCGGATGCGCTTAGAAGTGCGATGGGTAAAAAGCTCAAGGATGTCCTAGATGAACAACTTGCAGCTTTTACCGCTGGTATGAAGCAAAACGGTTTCTCTGATGTTGTTATTGAGAAACTTTGGGGAACCCTGCTTCCATTTGCGGACTATGCGTTCAACAAAGCACACAGCGCTGCCTACGGTGTGTTGTCTTACTGGACTGCGTATCTAAAAGCGAATTATCCGCAGGAGTATATGGCAGCTCTTCTAACTTCGGTTAGAAGTTCAAGAGATCGCTTGAGTGTTTATCTAAGCGAGACAAGAAGAGCTGGAATTCAGGTCTTACCACCTGATGTGAATGACTCGATTGCAGATTTCAGAGCGGTTGGCAAAGACATACGATTTGGTCTTGAAGCAGTCAAGAATGTTGGTCTTGGCGTTATACAAGAGATTATTAGAACAAGGGAAACAGAAGGAAGGTTCGAATCTTTCCAAGACTTCGTTTCCAAGGTGCCAGCATCGGTGTGCACCAAGAAAGTTATTGAATCCCTAATCAAAGCAGGTGCTTTTGATTCCTTCGGTGTTTCAAGAAGAGCTCTCTTTGAAGTGCATGAAGAAATCATCACAGCTGAAATCAAAGCTAAGAAATCAAAAACAACGGGGGATAGCGATCTCTTCGGTGATTTTGGTTCTGATGAGACCAGTTACAAGATTGCAAACCTAGCAGAATGGCCTCAAAGGCAGCTACTTAGTCTTGAGCGAGAGATGCTTGGTCTTTACGTGAGCGCTCATCCACTTCAAGGAGCTGAGAGTAAGTTACGAAGTTCAGCAACTGAAACTATTGAGTCTTTCAACACAAGAACTAACTTTGTCGACACAGAAACAGTCACACTTGCTGGTTTGATTACAACCGTTGAAGTAAAGACAGCAAGAGCCTCTGGGAATCTGTATGCCAACATCACTATCGAAGATCTTGAGGGTGAAGTTACTCTGATGATTTTCAACAAGACCTACCAAGAGTTTGTTGAAATCTTGAAGGTTGACACTATGGTTGCTGTGCGTGGCCGCATGCGTCCAAGAGATGATGGCTTTGCGCTAAATGTCTATGACATAAGGGTCCTGGAGAAGGAAGAATCAACATTCGTGGGACCACTGAAAATTCGAATGCCAGAAAAAGTAGCAACAGCAAAAAACATAGCCATACTTGATGCGATCTTTAACCGTTACCCCGGTAAAACTGAAGTTCACCTTTTGATGGAGACAGACAAGGGGGTTCAGCCTTACAAGGTTAAACACCTCGTCCAGGTAGCTGATCCACTTATTTCTGAAGTTAAACAGCATTTTGGAACTTCAGCGCTGGATGATGTTGTTGAGCTAAAAGAGATAACTTCAGAGCCTGTTGCCGGGGAGGACGTAGCCCCTCTGGTGGTAGAGCAAGCTGGGGAGCTCTTCGGCCAATAGGCCTTCGATTATTTCTACGACGATCACAGCATTTGCTGCCACTTCGTGTCTTTCAATTATTTTTCCAATAAGGACAGCATTCACTTTATGGAAGATTGGCACTCCTGTGCCTTCATGAGCAAACCAGTCAGCGTCTAAGAATCTTTTTGTGTGATCCTGACTCATCTTGTGGGCAAGCTCTAGCGAACTCTCGTTGAGCATCTGCACAGAGACGAATTCAGCAGTGCTCAGCGCAGGCCAGCTACTTGCCCCTCTAGCAACATTGAAAGTTACATGTGCAGGGTCAGACCCTAGGGAAGTTACAGAAGTGGCTGTGAAGCCAACAGGGTTACCTTCAGCGTTGTTTAGCGTGATTACGCATACACCTGAGGCGTGGCGTCTGAAGGACTGTTTTAGGGCTTCTGTTGTATCGGTTATCTTTTCCATGACTGCACTTTCTTTTCTGGCTTCAAGGTTAACCTAAGTTACAAGGTCGATGAGTGAAACCAGCCTAAGTTGTCCTAAAATAGAGCAACTAACAGAGAAGATGCGTGTGAGCGAATTAATTAGGTTCCTAGATTTGAGCGGGAGTAAGTTCTCACCTGCTCTTATTTCTCGTGAGATCCCAAGAGCTTCACTTGATTTAGATTCTGCAATTGAAATCATTCGCCCATTGGTTGAAAAGATTCAAACTGGTGGCGCAAGCGCTATCGCAGAGATTGCCAAAGAATTTGATGGCATTGATGTTAATCCAATTCGAGTGAGTCAAGAAGAACTGAGCCTTGCTCTTCAAGATTTAGATGCCGAGCTTCGAGCTTCCTTGGAAGTAGCCATTGATCGAGTTAGAAAAGTTTCTGCAGAATCTTTACCAGAAGGCTTTAGCAAGACTTTGGCTTCAGGAGCAAAAGTTTCTCAACGGTGGCAACCGATGGATTCGGTTGGGCTTTATGTGCCTGGAGGCAAGGCTGTCTATCCATCAAGTGTGATCATGAACGTGGTTCCTGCTCAGACAGCCGGAGTGAAGAAAATAGCTATCGCAACCCCTGGCCAAGCCGCTTTTGGTGGTAGACCTCATCCAACTGTTTTGGCTACTGCTGAACTTCTTGGAGTCAAAGATGTTTACACAATTGGTGGCCCAGCTGCCGTAATCTCTTTTGCGTTTGGAATCCCTGAAATCGGTTTAGAGCCCGTGAACCTTGTCACAGGCCCTGGAAATGTTTATGTTGCTGCTGCTAAGCGGATGCTCAGGGGAGTCATAGCAATTGACTCAGAGGCTGGACCTACTGAAATCATGGTCATTGCTGATAGCTCTGCTAACGCTGAGTTTGTTGCAGCTGACTTGATCTCACAGGCAGAACACGATGAATTAGCCGCGGCCGTCCTAGTCACAGATTCGATGGAACTAATTGGCAAAGTTCGAGAGGCTATCGAACACCAAGTTGCATCATCGCCAAATAAATCAAGGATTCTGGAGGCTCTAAAGGGGCAGCAGAGCGCTCTTGTGTTGGTTAAGGACCTAAATGAGGCAGCCCAGGTTGCTGACCTTTACGCTACCGAGCATTTATCCCTCCAAACTGCTGAAAATGAAGCTATTCTCCAAAAGATTTCTAACGCTGGAGCCATTTTTATGGGAAGTTTTTCACCAGTTTCACTAGGTGATTACCTAGCGGGATCAAATCACGTCCTGCCAACCGGTGGTCAAGCTAGATTCGGGTCAGGATTGGGTGTACACACCTTCCTAAGGGCTCAGCAGGTCATTGAATACACAGAATCAGCCTTGTCAGAGGTGGCAAATAATGTGGTCTCTATCGCTGATTCAGAGGGTTTACAGGCCCACGGTGAAGCGATAAAAATCCGCTTTCAATAGAAAAATTTTCCAATCTTTTTGATAACAAAAAGGTTAATTCTTTAGTTGAAGGTTAGGGTTTTTAGGCCAAAATCCCTATTTCTAGGGGCAACACGCCGACAAATACAAATACAGGCTTCAAAGTCACCTAAACCACAAGATATAGGGACGGGAAACGTAAATATCACCACATGTAGTGTGTATTATGGTTTCTCTACCCAGCAAAAATAGTCGAAAAACCCTATAAAAAGGAGGAAAACATGCACTGTCCATTCTGTCGCCATGCGGACTCCAGGGTTATGGATTCAAGGACTTCAGACGATGGAAGCTCGATCCGACGCCGCAGGCAGTGCCCTGAGTGCGGATCCAGGTTCTCAACCACTGAAACCTCAAGTCTTTCGGTTGTAAAGCGCGGGGGGACAACTGAGCCTTTCAGCCGAGACAAAATCGCAAATGGAGTCAGAAAAGCTTGCCAAGGACGTCCAGTTAGTGAATCAGACCTCGCGATGCTTGCTCAAACAGTTGAGGAAACCATCCGAGCTACAGGTGCCGCTCAAGTAGAGGCACAAGAAGTTGGCCTAGCGATCCTTGGTCCACTTAGAGCCCTTGATGAGGTGGCGTTCATGAGATACGCCAGCGTTTATCAGGGTTGGGAAACATTAGAAGATTTCGAAGCAGCCATAGCTGTGCTCAAAGTTGAGCGCGAAAACCAGGTTTCGCAGTCGAGTTAATCGAATGCGATTACAAAACATCAAAAAAGTTAATAAATAAAAGAAAGGCAACAAAATGACCGATACATCGGCTTTCACCGACGCCGGTGCAGCGCAGGGGAGAAAAGGGCTCAAGATTGAGCGTATTTACACCACCGAAGGCGTTCACCCTTACGACCAGGTCAACTGGGAGTTCCGCGACGTAGTTCAGACAAACTGGAAGACTGGCGAGACCATCTTCGAACAGCGCGGAGCTGAGTTCCCAGAATTTTGGAGCTTAAACGCGTCAACCATCGTTACAACCAAGTACTTCCGTGGTGCTATGGGTACACCTGCGCGTGAGTTCAGCCTTCGTCAGCTGATCAACCGTGTTGTGTTGACTTACGCTCAGGGTGGACGTGACCACGGTTACTTCGCTACTGAAGAAGATGCGACCATCTTCGAGCACGAACTAACCTTCATGCTTCTAAACCAGGTATTCGCATTCAACTCACCAGTTTGGTTCAACGTTGGAACTTCAAGCCCACAGCAGGTTTCAGCTTGTTTCATCTTGTCAGTTGATGACTCAATGGAATCAATCTTGAACTGGTACCGCGAAGAAGGAATGATCTTCAAGGGTGGATCAGGTGCTGGTCTAAACCTTTCACGCATTCGTTCATCAAAGGAACTTCTACGTTCATCAGGTGGTTCAGCTTCAGGTCCAGTTTCATTCATGCGTGGAGCTGACGCATCTGCAGGAACAATCAAGTCTGGTGGTGCGACTCGTCGTGCAGCGAAGATGGTTGTTCTAGATGTTGATCACCCAGACATCGAAGAATTCATTGAGACCAAGTCTCGTGAAGAAGACAAGATTCGCGTACTACGCGATGCAGGTTACGACATGGAGCTTGGTGGCAAGGACATCAACTCTGTTCAGTACCAGAACGCTAACAACTCAGTTCGCGTGAACGAAGAGTTCATGACAGCTGTTGAGCGTGGCACAAACTTCGGTCTACGTGCTCGCACAAACGGTGAAGTCATCGAAGAAGTAGATGCTCGTGAGCTATGGGACAAGATTGCCTATGCTGCTTGGGCATGTGCTGACCCTGGTATCCAGTACGACGACATCATCAACGACTGGCACACAACTCCAGAATCAGGTCGTATCACTGCTTCTAACCCATGTTCTGAGTACATGCACTTGGACAACTCATCATGTAACCTAGCCAGCTTGAACTTGCTGAAGTTCTTGAACCCAGACGGTTCATTCGACAGCGAGAAGTTCACAAAGGCTTCAGAGTTGATCATCACTGCAATGGACATCTCAATCTGTTTCGCAGATTTCCCAACCGAAAAGATTGGTGAGACAACACGTGCATACCGTCAGCTAGGAATTGGTTACGCAAACCTTGGCGCATTGCTTATGGCAATCGGTCTTCCTTATGACAGCACCGAAGGTCAGGCACTTGCTGCAGCTATCACATCATTGATGTCAGCTGCCTCATACCGCCGTTCAGCTGAACTTGCTGGTGTAGTTGGTCCTTACGATGGCTACTCACACAACAAGGCTGGTCACGACCGCATCATGCGCAAGCACGAGGCAGCTAACGCTACTCTTCGTTCAATCTCAGAGGTTGACCGTTCAGTGCTAGAGGCAGCTACACGTCAGTGGGCACTAAACACTCAGATCGGTTCTTCAAACGGATGGCGTAACTCACAGGCTTCATTGCTTGCTCCTACTGGAACCATTGGTTTCATGATGGACTGTGACACCACAGGTATCGAGCCTGACTTCTCACTAGTGAAGTACAAGAAGCTCTCAACTGGTGGTTCAATGCAGATTGTTAACCAGACAATTCCATTCGCATTGCACAGACTTGGTTACTCACAGGAGACCATCGAAGCAATCATCGATCACATCAGCACCAACGGTCACGTTGTAGACGCTCCAGGACTAAAGTCAGAGCACTACGCGATCTTTGATACTGCTGTTGGTATCCGCGCTATTGAGCCAATGGGTCACGTCAGAATGATGGCAGCTGTTCAGCCATTCCTATCAGGTGCGATCTCAAAGACTGTAAACATGCCAGAGACAGCAACCATCGAAGAAGTCAAGGAAATCTATTTCCAGGGCTGGAAGTATGGTCTAAAGGCTTTAGCTATTTACCGCGACAACTGTAAGGTTGGTCAGCCTCTAAGCGATGCTAAGGCAAAGGTTGAAGAGAAGGCAGCTCCAGCAGAAGCAACTTCTGCAGGTCTTTCACACCCTGTTCGCAAGCGTCTACCTAAGTCACGTCCATCTTCAACCACTTCATTCACTGTTGGTGGAGCAGAAGGTTACATGACTGCAGGAACATACCCAGACGGCGTTCTAGGTGAAGTATTCCTAAAGCTAGGTAAGCAGGGTTCAACTCTTGCCGGTGTTATGGATGCATTCTCAATCGCAGTTTCAATTGGTCTCCAGTACGGCGTACCACTAGAGACTTACGTACAGAAGTTCACTAACGTTTCATTCGAGCCAGCTGGTTTGACTGATGACAAGGACATCCGTATGGCTAAGTCATTGATGGACTACATCTTCCGTCGTCTAGCAATTGACTACCTGCCAACCGAAACTCGTCAGGCACTAGGTATCAACACTGCATCAGAGAGATCAGCATCTCTTGACGCTGCAGGAACATACCCAGCAATTGCAGAGCTTCCAACTGAGGCACCTGCTGTTGCAGAGGCTCCAGTAGTTATCGAACTAAAGGTTGAAGAAGTTCACACAGAATCTGCACGCCAGGTTCACTCATCAGCTGAACTGTTCGAGATGCTTCAGGGAACTGAATCAGATGCTCCACTGTGCTTCAGCTGTGGAATCAAGATGAGACCTTCTGGTTCATGCCACGTCTGCGAAGGCTGTGGATCAACTAGCGGTTGCAGCTAAATCCAGTTTGATAATGGGTCGACTTCTTAGTTGAGGTCGACCCATTTTCATTTACAAGGATTAATTGAATTGAAAGGTAACCTAAGACAATGATTTACCCAGTGCTCTTTAGGCTTTTCCTTTCCAAACTCGATCCAGAGAAAGCTCATCACCTCGGGATGTTTGCAATAAGGGCAGCCTCAGCACTGCGACTTACTAAGTTGCTGCCGAGAATAGAAACCCAAAGAGTGAAGACCATGGGGTTAAAATTCGATTCGCCTTTTGGACTAGCAGCAGGTTTTGATAAAAACGCTATTGCTGTTAGAGCCTTAGGCGAAATCGGTTTTTCTCATGTTGAGATTGGAACTGTCACAGCCATTGCGCAAGAGGGCAATGAGGCACCAAGACTATTTAGATTGAAACAAGACCGAGCTCTAATAAACCGTATGGGTTTCAATAATGATGGTGCTGAAGTAGTTGCAGCAAGGCTAAAGAAACTGCGAAGTTCAAGAGCGAAACTACCGATCATCGGAGTGAACATCGGTAAGAGCCGAGTGGTTGATGTGAAGGATGCGGTTGCTGATTATGAAAGAAGTGCTGAACTACTCGCACCATATGCAGATTACATAGCCGTCAATGTTTCTTCACCAAACACACCTGGCCTGCGTTCCCTTCAAGAAGTGAGCTCCCTAAAACCAATACTTGAAGCAGTAATCGCAAAGGCTAAAGGCAAACCTGTTCTAGTCAAGATCGCACCAGATCTAGCTGATGAAGACATAGTCGAAGTTGCTCACCTCGCCAAAGAACTGCATCTGGCAGGAGTGATTGGAACCAACACCACGATCTCTAGAGATAACTTGAAGACCCCAGCTGCTGAAGTAAATCAAATGGGCCCAGGCGGCCTGTCAGGACCTCCTCTTGAAGAAAGATCTTTAGAAGTGCTCAAACTTCTTAGAAGTAACCTTCGTCAAGATCAAACCATAATTTCTGTTGGGGGAGTAGAAACTAACTCTCAACTCAATGAAAGATTAAATGCAGGAGCCGACTTAGTGCAGGGGTATACAGGTTTTGTTTACTTAGGCCCACTTTGGGCCAGAGCAATAAATAAAATCTAAACCAGTCTTGCTTCTGGAGCTTTAGTCTCTCTTGGGTCAGTTACTGCAATAGGTGCCATCAACTCGGTCACCTTGTTCATGATCTCAGTTGGAATCTCAACTCCAACTGCTCCTAGATTGCTTGTAATCTGCTCAGGAGTTGTTGCTCCAACAATCGCGCTTGCAACATTCTTGTTCTGTAGAACCCATGCAAGAGCAAACTGCGCCATGGTTAGGCCAAGCTCATCCGCTAGTGGCTTTAGTTGCTGCACTCTGGTTAGAACATCATCGGTTAGATGCTTTTGAATGAAGCTGTTTACCTTTTCATTAGCTGCTCTTGACCCAGCAGGAACAGGTTGTCCTGGAAGATACTTTCCAGTTAGAACACCTTGCGCCATTGGAGACCAGACAATTTGGCTAACACCAAGTTCTTCACAGGTAGGAATTACTTCTGCTTCAATTACACGCCAAAGCATTGAGTACTGAGGCTGGCTTGAAATCAATTGGAACCCCATTTGGGTTGCCAGCTTGTGACCAGCACGAATTTGCTCTGCATTCCACTCTGATACACCGATGTATAGAGCTTTACCTTGACGAACTATGTCAGCAAATGCCTGCATGGTTTCTTCAAGTGGAGTCTCAACGTCAAAGCGGTGAGCCTGGTAAAGATCTACGTACTCCATTTGCAAACGCTTTAGTGAACCATTGATTGATTCCATGATGTGTTTGCGGGACAGGCCTGTGTCATTTGGCATGCGCTCAGCGACCGGCCAATAAACCTTCGTAAAAACTTCTAGACCTTCTCTGCGGTGGCCCTTTAGAGCATCACCTAGAACTGTTTCTGCCGCTTGGTTAGCGTAAACATCTGCAGTGTCAAAGGAAGTAATGCCGCCTTCCAAAGCAGCCTTCACAGTTGCGTATGCAGCCTCGTTCTCGATTTGGGTGGCATGGGTCAGCCAGTTGCCGTAAACCAATTCGCTAACTTTGAATCCGCTGTTTCCTAGGTAACGATATTTCATTTCTCTCCTTAGATGGCCTTAGGTGAATGTTAGCCCAATAATTCTCGAGCCAGTGACTCTACTTTTGCATGCAGAGTTGGCACGTGCGCCTCATGTTCAGGCTTCATCAACACACTTCTAAGGATCCTGGCCTGATTAGCGTTCTGCTCAATAGCAATACCTCGCTGCTTTAGCTGGTCTTCCTTGACTACATAGGTAGCAAGATGAATCTGGTCTTCGCGTGGCCCGGTACTTGAACGCAAGAGAATCTCATGCGAGACGTGATCTAGTTCCGTCATTGAGGAAACTCTCGGCAGGTAGGTCAGAATATCAAGTTCTGGTTTTTGATAAGGCATCAACACATCAGATTGCTCTAAGCGCTCATACCAACTCATTGCTGCATTTCTTGTTGGAATTAGAACTGACCCTAAACCTTGTTCAGTTAGAGGGAACATCTTGAGTGTTGCCCAAATAGCTGCAGCTGACGCTCCAGCTCTTGAGCACTCAAGTTGAATCTCTCCGAAGTGCAAGTCATCAGAGATGAAGTATGTGTAAGGGGAGTCGTGTTTGTAGAACTTTCCAATAGAAAGATCATTGAAGAACACCGCTCCGCTTCCATAAGGTTGCAAACCGTGCTTGTGAGGATCCACAACTATTGAGTCAGCATGCTTTAGCGCTGCAAAGTGTCTGGCGGTTTCAGGAGCTAGATGATTCTCCGCGATGAGTTTGAAGAACCCTCCATAAGCGGTATCGACATGCACACGAGCCTGGTACTTCTTTGCTAATTCAACGATGTCTGCAAGTGGGTCAACTGCACCAAGGCCAGTGGTTCCTAAAGTTGCAACAATGGTGCCGATGGTTCCAGTCTTTAACTCTTTTTCAAGAGCTTCAAGGGACATGCGCCCGTCAGCTTCAGTTGGAATAGAAACATTTGTGGTTCCTAAAACTTCAGACATTCTTGAGTGAGTGTAGTGAGCATCGGCAGAGTGTGCGATCTTTTTATCTGGTTGTAACTCTCTGGCAATCCAAAGTGCTTCAAGATTTGCAGTTGTTCCACTCCAGGTCAGATGTCCTAGAAAGTCTTCTGGGTATTCGAACATAGCTGCCATCTGCTTGAGAACTTCACGTTCCATCGCAGTTGTTGCAGGCGAAGCATCAATTGAATGATTGTTTGGATTGAGAATCATCGTGGCTAGGTATGCCGCAACCGCCACAGGATGAGGGGCTTTAAGCATCTGAGCTGCGTAGTTTGGGTGAAAGTATGGAAAGTTGTTTTCTAACCGATCAGTGAGTTCTCTAAGCACTGCAGAAGCATCACTTTGGCTTTTCTGGAGGCTTGGGTGAGGCTGAAATGATCCGTAGGTGTCTTTCAACTCTTCAATTGATTGCACTACCTGACTTATCAAAGATGGCAAATGCAGGTCGTTGTTTTCAGCCACAGCTAACTCCTTTGTGAACTTGTGGTTTGGAACTGAATAGTTACTTACTTTTTGCTGCGACGTGGCTTGGGCTTTGGAATTCTTAGCGGACGTGGTTGCATACCTCTGGTGAAAACATAGAACCAAGTTCCTTTTTGCATCTTTGTTGTTGCACCAAGTCGCTCTTTGATTCTTGCACCAATCATTCGGTGCATGATGGTTGCCTCCATGCTGACCGTGAATAGAACTAAGACCATCACAAGGGTAATTAGGTTGTTCGCTGCCACTGGAGTGATTGATGTAACAATAAGGAAGACAATCATCAAAGGCATCAAGCCCTCAATTAGTGTGTAGCGGCCGTCGATGATTTCTCTGGCTATCTTTCTTTGTGGACCTTGATCTCTACCCAGAAGGTACTTTTCTTCACCAGCCATCATGGCTGCTCTCGCCTTTAGACGAGAATCGCGCTGCTGAATCCTTGCCTGCTCTCGAGCTTCCTTGCTTTTGTTTCCAACAAGAGGCTTCAGGTTAGCTGCTTCTCGCTCTTTGCGAGTAGGAGTAGGGCGACCTTTTCCTTGTGCTTTCGATTCGGCATCTTTTTTCTGGTCGCTCAAGTTATGTCCTTCGTTTTTGGGTCTATGTGATTTAGATTACTCACATGACATTCTCTATCACTAACGCTAGTTCACAGGCAATGACACCCGAACCAGGACTCTCCTCTAAGGTTCGAGCAGAAGTTGACAAAGATTTCTCGCAACGAGTTGCCACCCTTGGCAAGCTTGTTCGAATCCCAGGTATTGCTTGGGATGCCTTCGATGAGGCTGATCTAGAGAGAAGCGCTGAAGCCGTTGCTGAGCTGTTCAGGAGCTCAGGTGTTTTCGACGAGGTTGAAATCAAGCGTTCGATAGTCGATGGAAAGCCTGGGGCACCAGCAATTCTGGCTTCAAGGCCAGCTAAGAATGGCAGACCACACGTTCTTCTATACGCACACCACGATGTTCAGCCGCCGGGAGACGATTCCCAGTGGCAAACTCCTGCCTTTGAGCCAACTGCGAAGAATGGGCGTATTTATGGTCGAGGAGCAGCTGATGACAAGGCTGGGGTAGTGGCCCACCTGACTGCTATTGAAACCTTGAAGGCTATTTCAGGCGATGACTTCGACCTAGGCATATCGATCTTTATTGAAGGCGAAGAAGAGGCTGGATCTAGGACTTTTAGGGCATTTTTGGACGAAAACAAGGCAAAATTGGCAGCTGATGTCATCATTGTTGCCGATTCCATGAACTGGTCACCAGAGGTTCCAGCTCTAACTGTGAGCCTAAGGGGCATGGTTTCCCAAGAATTCACCATCAGAACCATGGAACATGCGGTGCACTCAGGGATGTTTGGCGGTGCTATCCCAGATGCCATGCTGCCAATGATCAAAGTCTTGGCTTCTCTTCACGATGACAAGGGAAATGTAGCCATAAAGGGCCTAAGTACCTATAAATTCGAGGATTTACCTTACACAGACGAGAACCTAAGAGCTGACAGCAGCCTTTTGCCTCAGGTCAGCCAGATCGGTGATGGCGGCATTATGGACCGAATTTGGGGCAAACCAGCCCTAACAATCATTGGAATCGACGTTCCATCGGTGGCTATGTCCTCAAACACCCTTCTGCCTACAGCTTCAGCCAAAGTTAGCCTCAGAATTGCACCAGGTCAGGACCCAAATGTGGCTCTTGGGCTGTTGCAAGAGCATTTGAGAGAAAATGTGCCTTTTGGGGCTGTTTTAGAGCTAGGACTGACTGAAACTGGTAAACCTTTCATGGCAGATACCTCTGGCTGGGCCCAAGAATTGGCCAAAAACAGCCTAGAATCCGCCTTTGGTAACCCTATGGTTGAGATTGGCATCGGCGGATCTATCCCGTTTATCGCTGATTTGACCGAAGTGTTCCCGAAAGCTCAAATCCTTGTTACAGGAGTCGAAGACGCTGATTCTAGGGCTCACAGCCCAAATGAGTCCGTCCATCTGGAGGGCCTAAAGAATGCCATGGTAGCTGAGGCGCTATTCCTGATACTTGGCAATAATTTACAATCTGAGTGAGTTATAACTCTCGAGAAGACTTACAATTAGAGCAAATAGGAGATAAAAATGACTGAAACAATGACTCATGGACTTGAAATCACCGAAGCTGCTAAAGCAGAGCTTCGCAGACACATTGAATCAGCTGATGTCAGCGACCTTGCAGAAGGGGAGAAGCTCCGTCTTCGCGTAGAAATCAAGGTTGGTGGTTGCGCAGGCTTCCAGTATTTGCCCTTTATTTTGACTCCAGAACTTCGTGAAGATGACCTAATCAAGGACTTTGACGGAGTAGAAGTGGTTGTTGACAGCATGACAGCACCATACATCTCTGGAGCAACCTTTGGCTTTGTGGACACTTTCCAAAAGCGTTCTTTCGAAATCGATAACCCAAACAGCCAGGGCAGTTGCGCCTGCGGATCATCGTTTAGCTAAATATCATAAAAAGGGGTTCTTCCCTTATGTTTTCGGGTGTTTTGGCAGTTTTGTCGCCAGTTAACACATAAACTTGATTTATAACGAAACGATATTGAAGGATCGATTTTGCTTCCAAAACGTAAAAATAGATGGGCAATAATCCCGCTATTTGCAGTTCTAATTGCCTCTTTGTCAGGCTGTTCCTCATATGAAGTCTCGAGAGCATGGCTTCCAGGCGTTGAGGGAGTAACAAACCACACAGAGCGAATTGTTTCCCTGTGGGTTGGTTCATGGATTGTCCTTTATGCAGTAGGTCTAATCGCCTGGGGATTGATGTTCTGGGCAATAATCGTTTACCGCAGACGCAAGGGTGACACAGAGATTCCACCTCAGCTTCGTTACAACATGCCAATTGAGGCACTGTTCACCGTAATTCCATTAGTTCTAGTTCTAGGATTCTTTGCACTGACAGCCCGCGACATGGCTGAAATTGAGAAGCCAATTGCCAGCGACTACCGAATTGAAGTTGTTGGAAAGCAATGGTCTTGGGACTTCAACTACACCAACGACAACGTTTTTGACTCTGGTATTCAGCTTCAAGAAGTTACTGACGAAGCAGAGAAAGAGCTACCGACTCTGTACTTACCAGTGAACAGAACTATTCAGTTCGATCTTGTTTCTAGAGACGTAATTCACTCATTCTGGGTCATTGACTTCCTGTACAAGAAGGATGTTTTCCCAGGCAAGGTCAACAAGATGTACCTCACACCTCAGGTAATTGGTGATTACAAAGGTAAGTGTGCCGAATTGTGTGGAGAGTTCCACTCCATGATGCTTTTCAACGTCAAGGTTGTTTCTCAGGCTGACTACGACGCACGTATGGCAGAACTTAGAAGTATGGGTAACGTAGGCCAGCTAACAGCTGATCCAAATGACCCGAACAACGTCAACCGAAACAACAACCTTCCAGGTAACAAGCCAAAGAGTGAGGGCTAAAGATGATTCAGCCAGATAAAAAAGCTAAAGGCCGCATCGTTGTTGATTGGCTAACCACTACAGACCACAAGAAGATTGGTTACCTGTACCTAGGTACTTCATTTGTTTATTTCATGATTGCAGGTGTGATGGCTCTGCTCATTAGAGCTCAGCTAGCAATGCCAGGTTTGACGATCATTCAAACCAAAGAGCAGTACAACCAGCTATTCACAATGCACGGAACCATCATGCTTTTGATGTTTGCAACTCCACTTTTTGCTGGGTTTGCTAACGTGCTGATGCCAGTTCAGATTGGTGCACCGGATGTTGCTTTCCCGAGACTAAACGCGATTGCTTACTGGTTCTACTTCTGGGGTTCATTCATTGCAGTCGCAGGTTTCTTTACTCCGCAGGGAGCTGCATCATTCGGTTGGTTCGCTTATGCGCCTCTATCAAATACGACGTTCTCGCCAGGACTAGGTGGAGATTTATGGGTCTTTGGTCTAGCACTTAGCGGTTTCGGAACAATTATGGGTGGTGTGAACTTCATCACAACCATCATCACAATGCGTGCACCTGGTATGACAATGTTCCGCATGCCTATCTTTACTTGGAACACACTGGTCACATCGATTCTGGTAATCATGGCTTTCCCACCTCTTGCAGCTGCTTTGTTTGCTCTTGGTGCTGATAGAAAATTCGGGGCACATATCTTTGATCCAGAAAACGGGGGAGCGATGCTCTGGCAACACCTCTTCTGGTTCTTTGGTCACCCAGAGGTTTACATCATTGCTCTACCGTTCTTCGGTATCGTATCTGAAATCTTCCCAGTGTTCAGCAGAAAGCCGGTGTTCGGTTATAGAACTCTGGTTTACGCAACGATTGCAATTGCTGCGTTGTCAATGACTGTTTGGGCTCACCACATGTACGTAACAGGTTCAGTCCTTCTTGCATTCTTCGCATTCACTACGATGTTGATTGCAGTTCCTACCGGTGTGAAAATATTTAACTGGATAGGAACGATGTGGCGGGGATCTATCACGTTTGAAACACCGATGCTATGGAGCCTAGGATTCCTAACCACTTTCATCTTCGGAGGCCTAACTGGAGTAATTCTTTCCTCACCAGCTCTTGACTTCCACTTGAGCGATTCATACTTCGTTGTTGCACACTTCCACTACGTAGTATTCGGAACCGTTGTGTTCGCGATGTTCGCAGGTTTCTATTTCTGGTGGCCAAAGTTCACTGGAAAGATGTTGAACGAGCGTCTAGGAAAGATTCACTTCTGGCTACTGTTCTTCGGTTTCCACATGACATTCCTAATTCAACACTGGTTGGGTGTGAAAGGTATGCCTCGTCGCTACTACACCTACCTAGAGGGTGATGGCTTCACTTGGATGAACCAGGTTTCAACAGCAGGTTCATTGTTGCTTGGCCTATCGATGCTTCCATTCCTATGGAACGTATGGGTCACCAGCCGCAAGGGCAAGATGGTAGAGATGAATGACCCTTGGGGTTATGGCCGCTCACTGGAGTGGGCAACTGCATCACCTTTCCCAAGACACAACTTCACTTCGATTCCAAGAATCAGAAGCGAGTCACCAGCTTTCGATCTGAATCACCCAGAGTATGCATCGCCTGATGCGAAACCTCTAACGAAAGAGAGGAAGGAGTAGCCATGAAGACTAACGTAACAATGCTGAATGTGCTAACTGTTTTCAACCTCGTTGTGGCAGCGGTTTATGGTTACTGGACTTACATCGCTGACGGTGAAATCGAAGTTATTGGTTTCTCAGCACTTGGCATGCTGGTCTTCTTGACTGGATTCATCTCTTTCTATCTAGCAAAGTCAGCTAGGAACTTCACAGGTCCTGAAGACAACCCGGACGCAAACATTGAAGATGGCGAAGCTGAGATGGGCTTCTATGCTCCATGGTCTTGGTGGCCACTAATGCTGGGTGTGGGAAGCGCAATCTGCTTCACAGCCCTTGCAGTTGGCTGGTGGGTAATGTGGATTGGACTTCCGTTCTCAATCCTTGCTCTTATCGGATTTGTTTTTGAGCACTCAAGAGGGCAACACGCTCACTAAAAACTAAATTGATTAAGTAGTAATCCCGATCACTTTATTGGTGGTCGGGATTTCTATTTGAGGCATAGGTGGAGTGAGCGCTGGAGATTGATACCAAGTTAAACAGAAAACCCGCCACGTTAGTAGCGGGTCATCCATTAGAACTAGCTGCTTACTTCTTGTCTGACTCGATAGCTTTCTGAACTTGAGCTTCAAGTTCCGCATTGTGGTGCTGAGCTTCAGTAATCTCTGACTGAGTAGCAGGGGAGATTCTGTCTTGGAAGTAGAAGCGTGAGAGAGCAGATCTGATTCGAGCTCCAACAGTGATCTGACCCTTAGCATTTGGTCTTGCCATAGTCGGTTTGTAGTCTTTGTAATCTACAAGCTTGTATAGCTCGTGCGGATCCAGTGGTTCGTGAACTTCAATGTATTCACCGTGTGGAAGTCGAACAATTCTTCCTGACTCACGACCATGAATAGCAATCTCTTTGTCCTTGCGTTGAAGTGCTAGACATACTCGCTTGGTAACCCAGAAGGACAGGATTGGAAGCAGTATCAAAGAGATCTGCATCGAAATCAAAACCTGGTTCAAAGACATCTTGAAGTGAGTTGCAATCAAGTCTGTGCTGGCACCAGCCCATAGCACTGCATAGAACATAACACCGGCTGCACCAATTGCTGTGCGAGTAGGTGCGTTACGTGGACGATCTAGAGCGTGGTGTTCGCGCTTGTCTCCGGTTACCCAGCTCTCAATGAATGGGTAAACAGCAACGATAGCTAGGAACACGAGGCTAATAACAAGAGGTAACAAAATGTTCATGGAAACTGTGTAGTCACCAAGCATGAACTCCATACCTGTTGGAGCAAGACGCAACGCTCCATCTAGCCATCCGATGTACCAGTCAGGTTGAGTACCAGCTGAAACAGGGGATGGGTCGTAACCACCGTAGTTCCAAATCGGGTTGATGGTGAAGAAGGTTGAGATAACCATAATCACACCGAACACGATGAAGAAGAATCCACCAGCTTTTGCTACATACACAGGCATAAGTGGGTAACCAACGATGTTGGTGTCACTCTTACCTGGACCTGAGTAGTGGGTGTGCTTGTGAATGATAAGCATGAACAAGTGAATAGCAAGGAATACAAGAATCAAAGCAGGTATCAGCATGATGTGCAGAGCGTAAAGTCTTCCGATTACAACGTGACCTGGGAACTCACCACCGAATAGCAGCGACGAAATTCCAGTTCCAATAAATGGAACTCCCTTGATCATTCCATCGATAATTCTCAGACCGTTACCTGATAGCAGGTCATCTGGAAGAGAGTAACCGGTGAAACCCGCAGCCATGGCTAGAACAAATAGCATGAAACCAACAACCCAGTTCAATTCACGAGGCTTGCGGAATGCTCCTGTGAAGAACACGCGAAGCATGTGTAATCCAGCAGCAGCAACAAAAAGCAACGCTGACCAGTGGTGAACGTGTCTCATCAAAAGTCCACCACGCACTTCAAACGTGATATACAAGCTTGACTCGTATGCCTTAGAGATCAACGCATCCTTTAGGGGAGCGTAGACACCGTCATAGTGAACCAATGCCATTGATGGGTCATAGAAGAAAGTAAGGAAAGTTCCAGATAGAAGAAGTACGAAGAATGAGTACATCGCAACTTCACCAAGCATGAATGACCAGTGGTCAGGGAAAATCTTTCTTCCGAATTCCTTGAGGATTCCTGAAGCGCCAACTCTTTCATCAACGTAGTTTGCAGTTCCTGCTAGGAAAGAATTAGTTTTTGGTTTGGTCTTAGTCATAGACATTACTTCACACTCCTATCCCAGAATGAAGGCCCTACTGGTTCTAGGAAGTCACTTTGTGCTACAAGGTAGCCTTCGCTGTCAACGGTGATTGGCAGTTGAGGAAGAGCTCTAGCAGCTGGACCAAATACAACCTTGCAACCGTCGACAAGATCGAAAGTTGATTGGTGGCATGGGCACAGTAGGTGGTGGGTGTGCTGCTCGTAAAGAGCTACAGGACAACCAACGTGAGTACAAATCTTTGAGTAAGCAACGATTCCTTGGTAAGACCAATTCTTTCGTTCCTCAGTTTCAATAAGTTCGCTTGGGTCAACACGAACAAGAAGAACAGCGGCCTTGGCTTTCTGTTCAAGGTAATCTTTCTGCTCTGGATTTAATCCAGCAGGGATTACTTGGAATACTGAACCAAGAGTTACATCAGACGCCTTGATTTCAATTCCTGTTGGGTCTTTCGCTAGGCGAGTGCCCTTCTTCCAGAAAGTGTGTCTAAGTGAATCACCTGGGTTTGGACCTAGATCTGCAAACAGAATGATTCCTGGAAGTGGGAATAGAGCAAGTGATCCGTAAAGAGTTCTGCGAATCAGTTTTCTTCTTGTGAAACCCGATTCTTGGTTAGCCGCTGCCAAGATTTCAATTGCAGCTGCACGCTTTTCCTCTGTGCCACGAGTTAGGTGACGCTCTTCAGAAACTTCGTTGTCAGGCATAAGTGTCTTAGCCCAGTGAACTGCACCGATACCAATACCTAGAAGACCAAGGGTCATTCCGATTCCAAGGTAAATAGTGTTCAACCGAACACTTGATAGATCTTCTGAAAGTGGGAAAGCAAAGTACGCCCACATTGCGAATGCACTTCCAAGCATTGAAAGAGTGAATAGCACTGCTACTTGACGAACTGCAGCTTTCTCATGCTTGACGCTCTTGTCTGTCATGCGCACTCTGTGCGGCTCAAGACCAGGGTCTGCTACAGGATCAAGATTTGCTACACGTAACCCAGAGTCATACTCGTGTTCTGGAGCGTTGCCAGATTTGTTGAGCTCAACTTCTTTCGAATTGTCAGTCAATTTAATCTTTCTTTAGTTGGACTTGGCGGCTAGCCAAACAGCGATGATGATTAGTAAGCCTAGGAGACCGAACCATGCAACTAGGCCTTCAGATACAGGGCCTAAGCTTCCTAGTTCTTCACCACCTACAGAGTTGTTGTTCTGAACGTAAACAAGGTAGGTGATGATGTCGTTCTTTTGTTCTGGAGTCAGGTTTGCGTCATTGAATACAGGCATGTTCTGTGGACCAGTAATCATTGCCTCGTAAATAATCTTTGGTGTTGAGTTCATCAGGTGAGGAGCGTACTTACCCTCAGTTAGAGCACCACCTGCTCCTGCAGCGTTGTGACACATTGCACAGTTAATTCTGAAAAGTTCTCCACCAGTTGAAGGGTTTCCATTTGCTTGAAGATAAGCAGCATCTGGAATTGAAGGGCCATCGCCAAGGGATCCGATGTATGCAGCCATAGCGGCAATCTCTTCTTCGGTGAACTGAACTGGTTTCACTTCAAGCTGAGGACCGCTAGCAGCTCCTGGCATACGACCGGTTGAAACTTGGAAGTCAACTGAGGCTTCACCAACACCAATCAAGCTTGGACCGTTTGCAGTTCCTTCAGCATTCTTACCGTGACATGAGGAACAGTTTGCAAGGAAAATCTTTTTACCAAGATCGATTTGTTCTTGGGTTCTAACAATTTCACGATTAGGGGAGACGGCAGCACTTACTGTTGTGTAACCGGTGCCAATCACTAGTAGAGCAGCGAACATGACAATACCTAGAGCTTTCGGACTGCGTCGCATTCCGTTGATTCTGCGCCTAAGTTGCTTCATTTGTTGATTTAGCTCTTTTCTTTTCTAGGGTTATTTCAAAACGTAGATGATGAGGAAAAGACCAATCCAAACCACATCAACAAAGTGCCAGTAGTAAGAAACAACAATTGCTGCAGTTGCTTCTTTGTGACCAAACTTTTTAGCAGCAAAGGTTCTTCCGATAACAAATAGGAAGGCAATCAAACCACCGGTTACGTGCAAGGCGTGGAAACCAGTGGTGATGTAGAACGCAGAGCCGTAAGAATCGCTACTTAGAGTTACACCTTCGCTGATAAGGATTGCGTACTCCCAAACCTGGCCAGCTACGAAGATTGCACCTAGAACATAACTGATCATGAACCACTCAACCATTCCCCATTTCATAGGGGACTTACCGGTTGATCTAGGCTGCATACGTTCTGCTGCGAAAACACCAAACTGGGCAGTAAACGAGGAAGCCACAAGGATTAGCGTGTTTATAAGCGCGAAAGGCACGTTTAGAAGCTCAGTACCAGCTGACCATAGTTCCGGAGCATTAGCTCTAAGGCTGAAATACATGGCAAACAGGGCTGCAAAGAACATAACTTCGCTGCCAAGCCAGACGATTGTTCCTACCGAAGTGGCACTAGGGCGGTGTATTTGCTGGTTAGCTAGGGGAGCGGTAGACATGTCTTAATCCTACCTGTCTAAATCGTTATAAATGCGTTGTTTTCCCTATTGTGGCGTGGATTTTTCGCTAAAAATAGATATTTGAATGGCTAAACTTAGGGTCATGAATGCTGCTCTCGACTGGCCAAAAATACTCTCTGATTTAGCCGCAAAGAAAGACCTCGATAAGAGCGAAGCTGTCTGGGCAATGACCCAAATAATGACCGGGAACGCATCCGAAGATGAGATGGCAAGCTTCCTTGTTGACCTGAGAGCCAAAGGTGAAACTTTGGAAGAGATCTCTGGTTTTGTGGATGTCATGCTTGCTAATGCTCTGAGCATTCCAGTTTCGAATGATGCCATCGATATCGTTGGAACCGGGGGAGATCAGCTGGGCACTGTCAACATTTCAACAATGGCTGCGATCGTCACAGCTTCCTGTGGCTTTCCTGTCCTCAAGCATGGTAGCCGATCAGCCTCAGGCAAGACAGGTTCCTCAGAGATGCTTGAGGCTTTGGGAATCAAATTAGATCTGAGCCCTGAGCAGTTGGCTAAGGTTTTCGAACAAACCAACATAACTTTCTTCTTTGCCCCGATGTTTCACCCGTCCCTGAAGCATGTAGGTCCAACCAGAAAGAAGCTGGGGATACCAACAACCTTCAATTTCCTCGGTCCTCTAGCTAACCCAGCCCAGCCAAAAGCTACAGCCATGGGGGTCGCAAACCCAGTAATGGCGCCATTGTTAGCCTCCGAAATGGCCCTAAGAGGCCGCACAGCCCTTGTTTTTAGGGGCTCAGATGGCCTAGACGAGCTCACAACCACTGGTCCAAGCAAGATTTGGGTCGTTTTTGGCGGAAAAGTGACCGAACAAGACTTCAATCCAGCAGATTTGGGCATCAAAATCGCCACTGTCAACCAGCTAATGGGTGGAGATTCAACCGAAAATGCTGCAGCAGCAAAGGCTATCTTCGGCGAAAACAATGGGTTCCAGGGGGACAGGCAGGCTATTTCGGACATTGTTGCTCTGAACGCCGCAGCCGGTATGACTGCCTACCAAATGAGCAAAATGATTACCTTGGATGAGTTTGATCTCATGGCTAGCCTTTCAGAAAACTTCATTGCAGCTAGTCAAGCAATTGGAGATGGAAGAGCGTTGGCAAAGTTACACCAATGGGTCTCTGCAAGCCAATCATTCGGGGAGTAGCCATTCCTGCCGAATAAAACATTACTTGACATAATGTTCATTATCGGTACAATACAGTAAGAGTGCCTACATGGAGAACCTGCCCCTGAGCCAATCCCTCAGATCATGTGGCGCTAATGACTCATCGCTTTCTAAAAGCTCTGTGACGTTCCACCAGCGATACTCCAAGATATCTCTGAGTTCATCTGGAGTAAAGCCAGATGTATCAGGTTCAAAATTTTGAACTTTGAGTTCGTAGATTGTGTCTGTGTACGTGTGGTAATTCAAACCGTCAGCCCAATCCCATCGACCTGATGCTTCGAGGATAGGTTCTCCCAGATCCTCAGGATCAACTCTCAGACCGGTTTCCTCAAAAAGTTCCCTTACAGCAGCTTCTAGAGTTGTCTCGCCATCGTCGATACCACCACCTGGAGTGAGCCACCTTGGTGGCAAGCCAACTTCAGGGTCAAAATGAGTTTTTAGGAGAAACATCCTGTTTTGCTCATCAATGAGCATGATTCTGGCTGTTTTGCGGTGCTTTACGTGGATTTTGTGGCTCATTTTATTTTTTTTCTCCATTTGAGTCACTTTTTGGGTCAAATCCGATCATTTTCATGGACGTTTGCATCAAATAGCCGATCGCTACAGCAAACAGGGCAGTACCTATCCCCACAGTTCCGCCTAGAAGCCATCCTGTAGCCAACACCAGCGACTCCCCTATGGTTCTGATAACCCAGAACGGCCAGCCTGAAACCCTAGTCAAACCCACCATGAGGCCATCTCGTGGTCCAGCTCCTAGGTTTGCTGAGATGTATAGACCTGCCCCTAAAGCAACTGAAATCAATCCCAGCAGCATCCAACCAAGATTGGCTAACCAGCCATCCAATTGAGGCATCAACGGTGCATTGAGATCAGCAAAAGGACCAATGAGGATGGCATTGATAACTGTTCCGATGCCTGGTTGCTGCTTTATTGGAATCCAAATCAACAACACAACAGCACTAATCACCACAGCGCTAGTTCCAAAAGACCATCCTGTTTGAACCGAAAGCCCCTGAGAAAGAACATCCCACGGTGGCACACCTAAACCGGTGTGGATCATCATCGCTAAACCCAGCCCGAACAGATACAACCCTAAGAGCAATCTGCCAATAGGTTTGATTCCAAGGTTTGCGAGTGAATTTTTCACAGCCTAATCCTACCTTTGCCTATCCCAGGAGAGCTCAATGCAGGACCACCCTTACTTCCAAGTTCAAGGACCTGTGGTCTTGGCACATCGAGGTGGTACTTCGAAAACTGAAAATACCCTAGAAACCTTCAAAGATGCAATTGCAGCTGGAGTCTTCAGCATTGAAACTGACGTTAGAACAACTAAAGACAACGTGGCTTTACTTTTTCACGATGCTGATCTAAATCGTGTGGCTGGCATAGATAAAAAGATTTCTGAACTTACCTTGGCTGAAATCGAGAAAATTAATCTAAATGGGGGTGAAAAAATCCCGACCCTTGTAGGAGCTCTAAACGCCCTCCCCCAGGCAAGATTCAACTTGGATATCAAAGATCAGGCCTCTGTTTACTCGACCGCAGCTGCAATCGAAGTAACCAAGTCCCACGATCGAGTTCTTGTCTCTAGTTTTAGTAATAGCAGACGCCTTAAAGCACTCAAGCTGCTTTCTAAAGAAGTGGCAACATCAGCAAGTGCTTCAATCGTCATATCTCTTTGGTTACTTCACATCCTTAGGCTGCCTTCTGGTTTCTGGAGAAGAAAGCTTAGAGGAATTGGAGCAATTCAAATTCCTCGGCAAATGTTTGGAATAAAACTTGATTCTGTGAGTTTCATAAGCAAAGTCCGAGCCACAGGAACCCAAGTGCATTTCTGGACAATAAACAATCCACAGGAAATGTTAGAACTCACCATGAGAGGTGCAACTGGAATAGTCTCTGATATGTCAGAGTTAGCAGTTCAAACACTGAGAAAAGCCTGAATTCGGGAAGTATTCGTATAGTCATTCGCTTATCTTCTATGTAACAGCATCAGCATCAAACAGAGATAAGGGAGAACACAAATGGCTCAACAATCAATGCGTGGCATGAGGCTAGGTTCAGAGAGCTTTGAAACTGCAGCTGGAGTAAACCTCTCCCCTAGAAACACTCATCAGTATCGCTGTGCAAATGACCATGTTTCGGAAGTGATCTTTGCCGAAGAGGCCGAAGTTCCTTCAGCTTGGAACTGCAAGTCATGCTCACTTGAAGCAGCTCTTCTAGATGACAAAGGCAACCAGGCTTTTGAAACTGAACTTCCTAAAGCTCCTAGAACTCACTACGAGATGCTTCTAGAGCGCAGAACTAGAGTCGAGCTTGAGGAGATCCTTGAGGAGCGTCTAAAGGAATTAAAGGCAAGACGTTCAAGAGGTCAAGCAGATAGCACCAACAGCTAGCTTCTGCGAAGAAGTCTTTTGATTCCGAACTTAGTCATCAGTATTAACGCTTCGGTCACTATGTCCTTGCTCATTTTAGATTCGCCTATCTCACGTTCAACAAAAACAATTGGAACTTCGGCAGTTCTGCCTCCAGATTGAATAGTTCTATATGCCATTTCAATCTGAAATGAGTAACCTCTGGCATTGATAGTGTCTAGGTTCATCTTCTTTAGAAACTTAACATTGAAAACTCTAAAGCCTGCTGTCATATCATTGAGTTTCGAGCCCAACATGAGCTTCGCGTAAAGATTGCCTCCTCGAGAAAGCCATTGTCTGTGCATTGGCCAGTTCTGAGTTTGCCCACCTTTGATATACCTTGAACCAATTACTAAATCGTTTGAGCCACACACAGCTAGAAGTTTTGGTAGATCCTGAGCCCTATGGCTACCATCGGCATCCATTTCAACTACATACTCATAGTCTCGTTCAAAGGCATATCTAAATCCTGCGATGTATGCCGCCCCTAGTCCTTGCTTTTCTTTGCGATGCATAACGCTTATGCGCTTATCCCCTGACGCTAATTCATCTGCAATCTTGCCAGTGCCATCAGGGCTATCATCATCAACAATTAGGAGGTGAACTTCATGATTGAATTTGAAGAGTTCTTCAACGGCATGCTGAAGGTTTCCAGCCTCATTGAAGGTAGGCATGATTACGAGGACCTTCAAGAACGTTTAGCTTTCAATCGTCTTCTTATCAATCCCACGATTGCCAATGGGAAAAGCAAAAGAGAAATAGCAAACGCGATAGGTTCCACAAGCCCGCCAAACATCACAGCAGGAGTAATCTCTTTTCGCAGAGCAATCTCCTCAACCATGGCTCCTGGCTTGAATGACTCTAGTTCTGTAATCACTGATCCATCTGCTGCATAGATTCCAGAGACGCCAACTGTTGAAACTGCAACCACAGTTCGCCCCGTTTCGATAGCACGCATTCTAGAAATTGCAGCCTGCTGAACGCCTTGTTCACTCTTACCAAAGTCAGAACTGTTTGTTTGAACCATGATGGCTTCAGCGCCCTGCTTCACTAAGTCATGGCCTAGGTAGTCGAAAGCAACTTCAAAACAAATCAGTGACCCAACTTTGGATCCATCAGGTAGTTCGAAGATTCCATCTCTGGTGCCTGAGCTCATGTCCCAACCAATTAGTCCAATCAGATCAGGAGCTAGTGCCATAAAGAAAGGTCGATCAGGAACATACTCGCCAAAAGGAACTGGTCTTATCTTGTGATAGTAATCTGCAAGACCAGTCTCAGGTAACCATAGGTCAACTTCGTTAAAGAAGTCGGGTCCTCGGAATGTCTTAGTTCCAAAAAGCAACGGAGCTTTGAGTTCCTCAGTTACGAATTCACTAATCTTCAATCCAGGCTCAACCATTGTGTTTGGATCCAAATCAGATGAATTCTCAGGCCAAACCATCAAATCCAGATCTTTTGTTTTACCTGTCGCCACTAGGTCTTTTGAGACGACTAAGTGTTTGTCAAGTATTGAGCCGGGTGGGTTCACAGCGAATAACCCAGCGTTGGCATTTCCCTGAATAGCAGCAACCTTCATAGTGCCTGCTGTACCTGAGGCATCTAAGACAACAACAGCTGGGATACCAATAAAAAGTGCAGCTGCAACTCCAGTTGGCACAAGTCTTACAAGTCGCTTTTGCAAACCAAGACCTTGAGGTTGAGGGTTGATAAACCTAAGCACTATTAGTGCTGTGACGAAAACAATCAACCAAGTTAGCCCTGCAACATCAACGAAATAAACCCACTTAGCTAACCAAGTGTCAACAAGAGCTAATCCCCCTCGAGCCCAAGGCAAACCTCCGTAAGGGAAAACTCCAGCCGCAAATTCTCTAGCTGTAAAGATTGCACCAAGGGCAAAGGCAATAAGAAAAGGTTTTGCACTTCTGAGTTCCAAACCTGCCAGATAGCGCCAAACAACCGATGCAACTCCTGTTGCAACACCAAACATAAGCGCTTGGATGATCGAACCTGCAAGCCAAGGAACTGGGCCAAGGTAGGTAGTTAGCCATTTCAACAGGATTCCAAAGAATGCAAATCCGGCAATGTTGCCTACGACAAAAGATTTCAGGAAACCTAGTTGACGTATTGCCAAAAGAATTAAAAAGTAGCCGATAAAGATTCCAGGCCAGAAATTAAATGCAGGGTAGCTAAATGCTATGAACGCCCCACCGAGTGCACCAATAAGAGCTCTCCCCCAGATTGCGGTGGACAGCCTTAGCCAATTGACGAAAGAGTTGAACACTATCTAAGCGTAATAGGAATAAGCAACAATGCCACGCTTGATCTGGTCAATAGATGACTGGGCAGTTGCTGAGAGTTCGTCTGGATTAACCTTAGAGATCTGTTCAAGTAAATCTATAGTTTGCTTGCACCATCTAATGAAATCTCCGGCAAGCATTCCAGTTTGCTTGAGAACTGAATCCAGTCTTGAACCGGTAGCCCAACGATGCATCTGCAGTGCCATAGAAGAATCTGGCTCAGTAGATAGTGGAAGGTTGTGCTGTTTAGCTAGGGCCTGAAGGTCATCCCAAACCTCTAGCGTTTCATCAAATACAGCAACAAATTCACCCTTAGGCATTTTTGGGGTAAGGCTATCGTCGTCTCTTCTTGCTTCGTATACAAGCGATGCCGCTATAGCTGCCAAAGTCTGAGCATCAATGTGGTGCCAAACTCTTCTGCCAATGCACTCGGCTACTAAAAGATCTCTTTCCCCGTAAATCTTTGAAAGCTTTTGACCAGTTTCAGTGATTTCAAGATCACCATCTACCTCAGTGACATATTCAAGTTCAATCAACACCTCGGTGATTCGATCAAATGTCTTAGCAACTTGGTTGGTTCTGGACTCAATCTGCTTAATTACTGCCGCTGTTTCACGCTCTAGTTTGTACCAGCGCTCCCCCCAACGTGAATGAGCTTCTCTGTCCGGACAGGCATGACAAGGGTGTGATCGTAGTTCGCGCTTGAGGTTAGTAACTTTAATCTCAAGTTGCCTCATGCCTTTTGTCTGTCTAAGGTCATTTCGTCTGGCCTGTCGTCCTGATTGGGCTATTTCTCTCTCCAAGGCGCTAACTTGATTTCGCAAACGTGCATACTCTTTGAAATCACCAACATGACAGCGCATAGATTCTTCATAGCCATCTAGTGAAGCTTGCTTCTCCCTGATTCCTCTAGCTAAGCCAACAACAGATCTATCTGCTTGGAATTGTGCGAATGAAGTTTCCAAAACTTCTCTTGATCTTCTTTGACCGAAAGCTTCAATTAGGTTCACAGCCATGTTGAATGTTGGTCTGAAAGATGAAATAAGCGGATAGGTTCTTTTTGAAGCCAAACCCGCCACATAGGTTGGATCTAAGTTGGCCGCCCATTGAATAACTGAGTGACCTTCAACGTCAATGCCTCTTCTTCCGGCACGTCCTGTTAGCTGAGTGTATTCACCAGGAGTAATCTGCACTCTTCCTTCACCGTTGAACTTATCTAATCGATCAAGGACTACGGTTCGAGCTGGCATGTTTATTCCAAGTGCAAGAGTTTCCGTTGCAAATACAACTTTGACAAGTTTTCTAAGGAAAAGCTCTTCAACTACTTCTTTGAATGCAGGCAGTAATCCAGCATGGTGTGCTGCTACTCCCCGCTCAAGAGCACTGAGCCATTCAAAGTAACCAAGAGCAGCCAAATCCTCATCAGCTATGGAACCGCATTTCTCTTCAGCCACGCGACGAATGATTTGCTTATCTTCAGGCTTAGTCAGTCTTATCCCCGATGCTAAAACTGCTTGAACGGCTGCCTCACAACCTGCTCTCGAGAATATGAAGAAGATGGCTGGAAGAAGATCGGCCTCATCAAGTAGATCAATGATTTCTGGCTTACTTGCTTTGTATATTCTTCCTAGGTTTCGATCGGGGAAACCAGCATGACCTCTTCTGCCCCTTAGTGGGCGATTTGTTGGCTGCCTAAGTTTGTTGGCATGGCGTTGAACAAGATCTACGTTTACCCGCAGTTCTTTATCTGAATCATCAAACAGTGGAATAAGTTCATCACCAAAGAGCACGTGCTGATTCAATGGAACAGGTCTAACTTCAGACACAATGACTGTAGTTCCACCTTGAACTTCATCAAGCCAGGCGCCAAACTCTTCAGCATTAGAGACAGTTGCACTTAAAGAGACAACTTTCACATCCTTAGGAAGGTGCAGAATAACTTCTTCCCAGACCGCTCCCCTGAACCTATCTGCAAGGTAATGCACCTCGTCCATGACTACATAGCCCAAGCTAATTAGCGAGTTCGAATTGGCATAGATCATGTTTCGCAGAACTTCAGTGGTCATCACCAGAATCTGTGCATCTGAGTTGATGTTGGTGTCTCCGGTTAGAAGCCCCACTCGGTCAGGGCCATATCTAGCCTTGAGTTCTGAGTACTTCTGATTACTTAGAGCTTTGATTGGTGTTGTATAGAAGACCTTGAGGTCATTCTCAACAGCTAGATGAATAGCAAATTCTCCAACGATTGTCTTTCCAGCACCGGTTGGCGCTGCAACCAACACACCTTGACCTTCAGCCAAAGCACGGCAAGCTTTCTCCTGAAAGTCGTCAAGCGGAAACTTGATTAGCTTTCTAAAGCTTTCAAGAGAAGGAATTTGCTTGTTTTGTTTTGATCGAGCGAATCTTTCAGCTGGTGAAAGTTCCTCTTCCATTAGGAAATCTCATCTGGCGTGTAATTGGCGGCAAGATCTTCTGCATCCTGAGAGTTCTTTGCTCTCATTGCTCTTCTCTTGTCATTTGCCAAAGCCACACCAGCAGCCAGGTAGTAAAAAGCTAGCAACGGAATGATAAGCAAGAACATCGAGACTGGATCTGAAACCGGTGTAGCAAGAGCTGCAATGAGACAGATAACAAAGACCGCTGGACGCCAGCTCTTTAGAATGCTCCTACCGCTAAGAACACCAAGCGCGTTGAGTAACACCAGGATTACTGGAAGCACAAAGGCGATACCGAATACAAACAGAATTCTGACTGTGAAAAGAACATACTCCGAAGCATTAATTACGTTGGAGCTACCTTCTGGAGTGAAAGCCAACAGTGCCCTCACAAAGCCAGGGAAAAGAGTCCAAGCAAAATAAGCCCCACCTAGAAATAGCGGTGTGCTAGTCAGTGCGAAGATGACGGTGTATCTTCGTTCTCTTTTCTTGAACGCAGGTGCTATGAAGGCCCAGGTTTGGTAAAGCCAGAATGGGCTTGTTATAAAAACACCAATAAAGAACGCAATTTGCAGACGCAGGTCAAATGCAGAAACGACCGATCCGAAGTTCACCGTTGCGTTGACATTTGCTTCCTGAGCAACTCGGATGATTGGTTTTTGAAGCTCAATGAAAACGAAATCAAATATGTTCCAGCCAACGGCAGTGCCGGCAATAATTGCGTAGGCAGAACGGAAAAGTCTCTTACGTAATTCTCGAAGATGCCCCGAGAGTTTCATCCTCTTATCGGGGTTGCGGCGACGAGCCATTAGTCTTGCTTAGGTTGTTCTTTCTCAGGGGTGGCCTTCTTTTCCCCATCGCGCTCGTCACCTAGCTGCTTCATCTCCTTACGGAAAATACGCATTGATTCGCCAAGGCTCTTTGCAAAGCCTGGAAGCTTAGGTGCTCCCCAAATAATAAGCACAACAAGGATGATGAAGACGAACTGCCAGCCTTCTAAACGCATCGTTCAAACCTAACTTCTAAGGATTATGGTCTCTTTGTACCAGTGTTATCAAGCCTACGCTGTCTGTCTAATCTTGACCGCTTGAGAGCACTTATTTCAATCTTAAGGGTTTTTGACTTTTGCAGGATAGGGTCTAGAGACCTATTGACTCTGGCCTGAGCCTGATTGAGCTTGTATAGCCCGACACCAAGGGCTATCAGGGTTAGGACACCCATTGCTAGCAGGATGTAAATCAACCAGATGTCCATTACTCGGCGTCCTTAGGGGTTGTTGATGATCTCTCCCCCAGAGCGTTAAGGGCAAAATCTCTTACGCTTTGTCGGGCTATTTCTGGCGAGATAACTCGGGCTGCACCACCAAATCTTGCAACAACTCGACCAAGGTTTCTCACATCGCCAACATGAATCTTGAAGCGCTTGACTGTTTTGCTAACCGATTCAGGTTCTTCAACAGGTCTGAAGTCAAAAATCAGTGAATATGCCTCTGGGTCAACTTCCAAAGTCACAACTGTGTCAGATTCAGCAGAGGTATAGATCTCATCAACCAGCTCTGCGCTTTTTGCAGCTTCGCTGATTGCAGTTTGTGTTGGTTTAGCATTTCTCATGCGGTCAAGGCGGAAGGATCTAACTTCATTATTAGTTGGGCACCAAGCTCGCAGATACAAAATCTCACCCTGAGAATCAATCCTTAGCGGTTCAATCGATCTGTTTAGAGTTGTTTCACCTCTGAGGTTCAGATAGTCACAGGTAATACTTACTCCACTTGCCATAGCTTCTCTGATGGCTACAAGATCGGAATCTCTTGCACCTGGCTCAATCAAAACCGTGTTCTTCTTGGTTGACTCGTCATCGCCTGCAAGTATTTTCTGCAGCTCTTCAATCTCGCTATTGTCCACAAGCCCTGGTAGAGAACTTAGATAGACCAAGCCAGCAGCCAATGCAGATGCCTGTCTTGCTGAAAGTCTGGCAACTTCGTCAACTGCATGGCTGTAGTTGTACTTGATAGAGACAAAACCCTCTCTGAGGTCGTCGTAGTTAACTTCGTATGAGCCATCCTGATTTGATTTCATCAAGTCTGTGTAGCTAATCATCTTGACGGCCTTAACAATTTCCTTCTTTGGAACCTTGAAGTGTTCAACTAGTTCTTCGACTGTGTATTCCTCACCATCAGCAAGAAGCCCAGTTAGAGCAAGCATCAAATTGAAGCGGTCGGTATCATCAAGTCTTGGTTCATTAGCCATGCAGATCAGCCACCTTACGGAATCCATCTTTAACCAAATCAGCTAATTCTTTTGGTTGAACTACTTCTATTTGATCCGCGTACTCTCGAAGCTGTTCGGCAAGCACATAAATATCAAAATACTTGAGAGTGAGTACCCCAGCCTTGTTGTTTTCAACAAGATCTAATTCATATCTGAACCAAGCCTCACTACCTGGTTTGACAATTAGAGATGCTTGCTGGTTCTGGGCATGCTCATTCAAATCGGCTACCGCTTTATCAATCTGAGTTTGATCAGGAGCTTCAAAGCTGCGGACTTCTTTGCCATTAGGAACAGTTCTCACCTTGCTTGCAATTCGTCTGAGCATAAAGTTTCTAGGTGCTTCTCTCATCTCATCGAAGCCAAGAACTAGCCACTGGCCTTCAATCTGACGAATCAACCATGGCTGCAAGGTGCGAGTCTGCACCTCACCAGTTTTAGGAATTCTGTATTCAAATTGAATAACCTGAGCCTCGGCAATAGCAAACTCAATGTCCTTGAATGAAGGTTCAAAGGTGTGAATCTTTGGTGAAATACCAATGATGTCTGAAGATTGCCCAACTACTCCAAGTGCACGAAGTTTCGTGATTCCTCGGCTCGCTTCTGTCGAGAGAGATCCACCCGCCCATGCCTCAGCTGCGAGGTTTAGCAGTGACATCTGCTTAGAGGTTAGTTTCAACCCTTTTGGCCAAGAAAAGCTTTCACGTCTAATTCGATAAGTCGTAACCTGATTGTTTTCATCTTCATGCTTAGGAATAACGGTCTCGATGCGAATGCCGATATCTCGAAGGGAATCTTTATCGCGTTCAAACTTTCTTTCAAGAGAAGAGTTGTCTCCACCCTCTTTGTATTCGTCATCGTAGCCACGAACAGTTTGCAGGATCTGCTTCTTAGTTAGACCTTCAGTTGCATAGAGCAGAGTGCAGGTCAGGTTGAAAAGACGCTCAGGTTTGCCCAGAGCAAAATCATCATTCTCCTTGGAAGCCATTGACCCTCCCTTGGCTACTTGTTGATTCCTAGAACATCAATAACAAAGATAAGTGTTGAGTTAGCGGGAATGGCACCTTGACCGGCTTCGCCATATGCATCACCTGGAGGCATGACAGCAATAACTTGAGAGCCAACAGTAATTCCATCTAGGGCTTTAACAAAGCCTTTGATTAGGTTGTCCTCATTCAAAGTGAATGTCGCTGGAGTTACAGGGTTCTGAGGATCTCTAGCTACCCATGAAGAATCAAAGTAATCGCCAATCGGATCTGACCAAACCCAACCGGTGTAGTGAACTGTGATTGAGTCACCAATCTTTACAACGTCACCCTTGCCTGTGATCAAAGTTGAACGTTTGAATTCTTTAGGCGCGGCAAAGCTTGGTTGGACTAGACCTGGCTGACGAGTCTTCGGAACTAGGACAACTGAAGGGAAACCTGCTTCAGGTGCATTAGCTGTACCGTTAGCGTGCGGTAGGTAAACCTTCTTAATCTCAAGAACAAATAGTGAACCCTCAATGTCGAGCTCAGAAACAGGTAAGGCAAAGGCCACAATAGAGCCTTGCTTGACGCCACTTAGGGCATCGCAATACTGCTTTGTGTTTACATTGTCAAAGACCTGTGAAGCTGAATCGGTGCCATCCCAGGTGTTTGATCCGATGCTGTCACCTGTTGTTGAAGAAAACATTGCGTAATCAAAAGTCATTAGTTCATTACCTGTGAAGGCTGGACCATCACCCTCTTTCACAATCTTTGTCTGAGCTTCCTTGATGCTAGACAAAGGTGATTTCACGGTTGAGTCAGGCTCTGATGTTGCAAACTCAACGGTTGGAACCTTGCCCTTCTCAGCAGTTACCTTAACGGCATCAATCTCGGAGCCACCTTTGAATTTTTCACAAGCTGAAGTTATTCCTTCGAATGCTCTAACTTCAGGGGTTGCATTAGACATGCAGCCAGTAAGTGATAGTGCTAGAGCAGAGGAAACGAGGATGGCGCTGATTTTGGACAATTGATCAACTTTCTTTGGATTTTCTCCAGTTTACTCGGGGTTTTGCTCAAATCCCTTCAGAGTGGCCTCGGCAGAGCTTTTGGCAGATCTAACTGACTTGCGGAGTTTCTTTTCGCTGACCGTTCTCTCCCCCACGTGCTCAGGGTTCCAGACAGCTAGGTCTTCATCATCGAATTCAGGCTTATTCCTTCTGCTGAAGCTAGGTAACTGTGCTCCAGGAGCAAGTCTTCTGGCTGTTAGGAGGAACCCTGTGTGGCCACCCATGCGATGCTCTGGCCTAACCGCAAGACCCTGAAGATGCCAGCCACGAACCAAAGATTCGAAAGCTTCTGGTTCGGCATAAAGCTCACTTGATCTAATCTCTTCAGCAACTCTAGAAAGTTGAGTAACTGTTGCCACATAACAAATCAGAACCCCACCTGGTGCTAAAGCTTTGGAAACCTGTTCAATGCATTCCCAAGGTGCCAGCATGTCCAAGACAACTCGATCTACTGAACCTTCAGCAACATGATTTCCTAATTCAACTTCCAAACTGCCAAGACGAACATCCCAGTTTGAAGGACGCAAACCAAAGTGTGTGCTCACGTTTGCCTGAGCAATCTCAGCAAACTCTTCTCTTCTTTCAAAGGAAGTCAGATGACCTTCAGAACCGATGGCCCTAAGCAAATACATGCTCAAAGCTCCTGAACCAACTCCAGCTTCAACCACGACAGCTCCTGGGAAGATATCTCCCATGGTTACGATGCTTGCTGCATCCTTCGGATAAACAATTGCAGCGCCACGTGGCATCGATAACACAAAGTCGGTTAGCAAAGGCCTGAAGGCTAGATACTCAACGCCCGCTTGGTTAGAGATAACTGATCCATCTGGCTTACCGATGATGTCATCGTGCATGATGTCACCTCGATGGGTTCCATACCTAGCCCCAGCAACCAAAGTAATGGTGTTCAACCGTCCTTTAGGTCCTGTTAGCTGAACTCTTTCACCTGCGACAAAAGGCCCGCGGTGTTTTCTTGGTTTTTCACTCATCGAATAAGTTTCATTAGTTGTTTATAAGTCACTCCCTCAAGAGTAGGCCAAAGAATGCGACCCTCTTTCTCTGGAATCGGGATGATGTTAGGAATGCCAATCGCATACGTTCCTGCGGCTTCAGCGGAGGTTAGCCCCGTTACCGAATCCTCGAAGGCTATGCATCTGCTTGGGTCAAAGCCAAGAAGCGAAGCTGCCTTTTGGTAAGCCTCTGGATGTGGCTTACCTCTAGTGACATCATCCCCTGCCACAATTACGTCAAAGGCGTCAAAAGGAATGGCATCGACTACCTGCTTAGCCATTGTGTGAAGAGACATTGTGACTAAAGCAGTCTTTACTTTGTGCTTACGAAGATCCAGAAGAAGTTCTTGAGCTCCAGCACGCCAAGGTACAACCTTGGCTAGTCGGCTTTGTACGTCGCTCGAGAGGCGATTCTTGATCTCCTCTACTTCCAGAGGGACATTTGTTGCGTCTTTGAAGAGTTTGGATGATTCGTTTAGGTCTTTTCCGATAACGCCAAGGCTGTCAGTCGTTGTCCAGGTTCCATTGTGTTCAGCAGCAAGTGCCTGCTCGCTAGCCATCCAATATGGCTCAGAATCAATGATTGTCCCGTCCATATCAAAAAGAACGGCGAAGGAAGGTTTACGGCCTAGCATCATGGGGCAAGTCTAATCTGCTTCAATGAATTAGAGTTCTTATGACTCTTTACGTGAAATGGTGATTGATTGAACGAGATTTCAAATATCTTTGGTGGCCGAGTACTAGTAGTGGCTTTAGACGGTTGGACAGATGCGGGAATGGCCTCAACCGGTGCAGTTCAATACATCAAAGACAAACTTTCATCAGAACTACTGTTCGAGCTTGACGACCAAGACTATTTCGACCTTCTAAGACAGCGTCCAATCATAGTTCTTGATGAGCATGGCGAAAGAGATTTCATCTGGCCTAGCTTAGAACTGTTTGGCCCAGGACCTAGAACACCTATTCAGCAAAAAGATCTGAGCCTTTTCTTCCTAACCGGACAAGAGCCAGCATTGCAATGGAAGTTCCTCATCGGTGAGTTAGTCGAACTTATTGAAGATAGAGATATTCAAGCTGTAATCATGCTGGGATCTCTAGCTGCTGAAACTCCTCATTCAAGACCTATCAAGGTTTATAAAAACAGCCAGACCGCTTCAGTTAGAAATGCTCTGGGCATTGAACGAAGCAACTATGACGGCAGGGCTGGTTTTCTATCAGTACTGGGTCATGCCATTGAAAAAGCTGGCATACCAACAATTTCAATTTGGGCTCAAGTCCCCCACTACGTTGCCTCGATGCCATCACCTAAGGCAGCCCTTGCACTAGTGAATGATCTTGAAATCATGCTTGGCTTCACTGTTGATCACAAAGAACTTTTGGAAGCTGCTTTTGAATGGGAAAGATCTGTTGACACTTTCGCTGAAGGTGATGAAGACCTGCTGAACTACATCTCTGGTTTGGAGCGTTCAAGGGACGAAGCCGAAGCAGAAGAAATGACTACAGATCAGCTTGCTTTAGAGTTTGAGAAGTTCTTGAGACAAAACGAAGGTGATGCTGAGCCACCTAAGGCTTAAGCAGAAATCCAACCGTTACTTAGCATCACGATAAGGGCAACACCAACGATTAGTCGCCAAATAACAAACGGCATGAACGAGCCCTTGTTAAGATACTTCAGCAATCCAGCGATAACTGCGTAGCCCACAATAAATGATGTAATCGTTGCTACCAAAGTTCCGGATAGTGCTTGCGAATCAAGGTATTGGTAGCTGTCCTTGAATTCAATCAATCCGCTGGCTAACACAGCAGGTATACCAATCAAGAATGAGAATCTTGCTGCAGCTGCTCTATTGAAACCGGCGAACAAACCAAAGCTAATGCTGGCTCCAGATCTTGATACCCCAGGAATAACTGCAAGAGCTTGACCTAATCCAAAACCAAGTGCTGTATTGAAAGTCATCTCCTCAACACCTTTTTGTTTCTTACCGTAGTAATCGGCTAAGAAAAGAATGATGGCAAAGATAATCATTGTGAAAGCAACAACCCAAAGAGTCCTTACTGTTTCTTGGATGAACTCTCTAAGTAGGTAACCAATCAAACCAACTGGAATTGAGGCAATGATGACTAGCCATGCCATGCGGTAGTCTGCGTTGTTTCTCTTGTTTGAGTTGAACAAACCTTGGAACCAAGCCTTGAGTAATCGAGATATATCTTTAGCAAAATAAATCAATACGGCAGCTTCAGTTCCTAACTGAATGGTTGCAATAAACGCAGTTGTTGCCGAGTTCTTATCGGATAAGCCAGGAACCTGCATGAGTTCAGAAAAGATTTGAACGTGAGCACTGGATGAGACAGGAAGGAATTCAGTTAGACCCTGAACGATTCCTAGAATTATGGCTTCTAGGAAACTCATGACCAGTCTTCGTCGTCTTCCGCTAACTCCATAGGCAGAATCTCACCGAATTGATCTGAGAGGGCCTCTTCATAGTCCATGAATGCTGACTTGAGGTGCTCGTAGGTTGCTATAACGGCTGGGTCATCGCTACCTCGGCCACTAGATATCGCCTCGTAGTGTCTTTCCAGTGCAGCAACCAAGCTGTTCAAAGTCATACGCGCGTCTTTAGCCATAACTCAAAACTACTCCTGCTTGAGCCAATTGTCATGAACTAAGCGACCAAAGTCTTTACAGGTATTCGTAGTAACATTTAGAACTGGTGATCAAAGAAGAACACCTAACTGAAGTCCGGGTGGCGAAATGGTAGACGCGCTAGCTTGAGGTGCTAGTCCTCGCAAGGGGGTAGGGGTTCAAGTCCCCTTTCGGACACGTAGTTTGAGACAGCTACTACAGAGCCCTGATACTAAGTATTGGGGCTCTGTTCATTTTTGAACCACTGTTGAAAGCCCTAACATTCAGGGAAAATCGGTATCATTGAAACAACGACATGAATACGAAGGGAACGTTATGCGTCTATTGAAAACAGTTGCCGTAATCAGCGTTCTTCTGTTGCTTCCTGCTGTGGGTCATTCAAAACCCCTAACTCAACCAAGTCCTTATGTTTCCTTGTTGATTCAAGAAACAGGCGGATACACAACAAGAGAATGGGCTTTCTCTAGAACACCAGCCGTCCTGTACAGCGATGGTCTTTTAATTGTCCCCCAAAGAATTCAGAATCTAAAGTACCCAGGACAATTCGTCACTAGCTTTATGCAGAAGCGAGAGCCTGCTTCTGTTTCAAGATTTTTAGCGGCTGCCCAAAAGCTTCATCTCACAGATCCTAAATTTGATTGGGGAAAAACCTGGATAGTTGATGCTCCTGACACCGCGTTCGTCACCCAAATCTCCCCTAAGGCACGTCAAACTATGGTTTCTATTTATGCTCTTGGATTTGACGGTGATGTCACTCCGAAAGCAAAACTTGATGCGCGTCGCGCCGCTTCAAAGTTTAGAGACAAGGTGGAATCATTCAGCCCTGAGTTCATGTGGACCAAATCCAGACCAACTGCTTGGAAGCCAACTAAATGGCTGTACATGGCTTCTCAATCAGACACAGATCCACAAATGAACCTTCACAAATGGATAGGTTCACGTCCACTTCAAATGAATCAGTACTGCCTGGCCATGACTGATGCGGAAAATGCAAAGTTCAATTCCCTATTGCCTAGATTGAACGAAGCATCAAGATTTAGTTCCGGTGGCAAGATATGGCGATTGACTGTTAGACCGCTATTTCCTCACGAAACAGGTTGTCAGTCAGTAATTAATTAGTTCAAGTTGTAAACTTCTCAATAATGTCCCAGCTTGAAGAGCCAGAGCTTACCCCTGCCGCCCAGTACTCAATTGAAGTGGCTCGTCAGCGCATCTCTGGGAAAAAACTTTTTGTTCTCACTGGAGCAGGTCTAAGCACCGATTCAGGTATTCCTGATTACAGAGGCGAAGGTCGAGTTGCCAGACACCCGATGACCTATGACACATTTATGGGTTCCGAACTAGCCCAGAAAAGATACTGGGCAAGAAGTTACGTTGGTTGGTCAAGAATTTCCTCAGCCCTACCCAACCCTGGTCATCTAGCCCTATCCAAAGCGGAGGAACAGGGAAAACTGGCAGCACTGGTTACTCAAAACGTAGATGGCTTGCATCAAGCAGCTGGCAGCAAATCAGTAATCGATCTTCATGGTCGACTGGATCGAGTTATCTGTATGGGGTGTCGAGATTCAATCTCTCGAAACGAGATGGACATCATGCTTCAAGAACTCAACCCAAGCATTACTAAAGATGAATCAGTTGAGTTCACTCCTGATGGTGATGCTGAGATTGAAGGAACAGAGAACTTCATAGTTCCTTCATGCAAAAGCTGTAAAGGTGTCTATAAGCCAGATGTTGTCTTCTTTGGAGAATCAGTCCCGGTTGACCGAGTAGAAAACGCTATGAACCTATTAGCCGAATCAGATGTTCTTCTGATTGCAGGCACTTCGATGACTGTGAACTCTGGCTTTAGGTTTGCCAAACAAGCAGCCAAAACCCAAAAACCAATTGTGGTTGTGAATCTTGGACCCACCCGTGCAGATGTTCTTGCTAACGCAAAGATTGAAGCTAACACCTCTTTTGCTTTAGAAAGGCTCTTAGTTGACTGAAACAATTCTTGGTTTACTTCGCCACGGACAAACTGATTGGAACATCGATCTACGTCTGCAGGGTTCAACCGACATTCCTCTGAATGAAACTGGTCGCCAACAGGCTCTCGATGCAGCTGCTGCACTAGATCCAGAGGACTGGGACCTAATAATCACTTCTCCCCTTTCTAGAGCGAAAGACACAGCAGAGATAGTTGCTCAGGAACTTAACATGCAGGTTGCAATCGTGCCTGAACTTATTGAACGTTCCTTTGGTGCTGCTGAAGGTTTAGATCACGCATCATGGCGCAAACTCTATGAGAGCCATGTTCCTATCGAAGGATTGGAATCCCTTGAGGATCTTCGAGCAAGAACAGAACAACTACTGTCTCTTATTGCTTATGAATATGCTGGCAAAAGAGTTCTAGCGGTTTCTCACGGAGCTTTTATTAGAAAAGTGCTAACTATCGTCACTGAAGGTGAACTGCCAAGAGAAGGCGAAAGGTTATCTAACGCATCATTGAATAAGTTCATGCACTCAGATGGCCTATGGACAATCACCGATTACAGACCAGAATCTCTAGGAATCTAATTCCTCAAATTGGCTTATCAAAGCTTCAGCTGATTTATCCCAGTCAAACACTTGAGCTTGAGAGAGCGCTAACTTTGACTTTCTAGTCCATTCAGGTTGGTCTTCTAGGCTCAAAACGGCTTTAGCTAAATCTTGAGGTGAGTTAGCGTCAAAGTATGTTCCGGCTGGACCTGCAACTTCTTTGAAGATATCCAGATCTGTGACAACCACAGGAACTCCCTGTTGCATGGCCTCAACTAATGGGATCCCAAAACCCTCGTCCTTGCTTGCTGACACCAGTGCAAAGGCTTGAGAAAGAAGATCTCTGTATTGTTGGTCGCTAACTCCGTTATGAAAAGTAACAGTCGCTCCAACTTTGTTCGCCAACTCTTGAAGCTCTTGTTTTCGCCCAGAAGATATCTTGCTAAGTAAGTGAAGGTTGTATCCAGACAATAGTCCTGCTGCTTCAACCAATGTTTCAACGTTCTTATATGGCATGAATGAGCCTATGTAAACAAGGTTCTTGCTCCTAGAAGAACTTGGGACTTCGCTAACTGCCTTCTTCTCGGGTGCGTTGTATACAACGACCACAGGTCTTCTGGTGAGGTGATGAGTCTGAATAAGTTTCTTTGTGGTGTTTGAAACTGTTGCTACGGCATCTGCTCTGTTTAGTAGCCAGCGCTGCGGCTGATAACTCAAGTGATATAAACGCCAAATGATTCGAACCAATAGGTTCAGATCCTGTGGTGGCTTTCTGTGCCTGTAATAAATAAGGTCATGCAGAGTCAGAATCAACTTGTATTTACGTCCGACGCTTCCCATCAGCTGCATCGGAGAGAAAACATGGGTAGCGCCTAGCTTGTTTAGTTTTCTGGCTATGAAGAATTCAGTTGGTGACTGTGGATGATTGAGAACCACATACTCAATGCCCGTAGGTAGAAATTCAAGTTGTCTCAAATTGTGAACTATGGCCACCACTCTCAGCTTTGAGTTCAAAGCTTTAGCTAACTCTGCACTGAATCGGCTTATGCCATCATGCTGATCAAGTCTGATGAACCTGGCATCAAAGTGCAGTGTTTTCATGCCTAGTTCGACTTCGCAAGAAACTTATTCATCACATCAACTGCCTCTTGAGCAGCTTCGTAATGAACTAGATGGCCACATCCTCTTACCTCATAGACCTCGGCGTTGTCCATAGTCTTCGAAAGTTCATGCACCGCATCCACCGGAGTAATCTCATCTAGTTCAGCAGCAATCAATAAAACAGGCTTATGAATCTGCTTGACATATGGAGTAACAATGTTTCCAGTTGAAGCTAAGTAAGACTCCCAAACAACCTGTGAGTTAGCGAAGCTGTTGAAATGCGTTCTGTGCTGATGCTTTACCCATCTGCGTAATTCTCTATCTTTGGATTTAGTGGTGTAACTAGACATCGAATCAACCAGTAGGTAAGTCTTAGTCATTCTGTTGCCGATTACCTCTGGCACAACGTGAGCAACCCAGTAGTAGAACTTCACAAACTCTAAAAGAAACTTTGAGATTCCAACGATCTTTCCACCTGCCACAGGGTTCACAAGAATGATCTTTGAAAAAAGCCCAAGCTTTGCTTCAGCAGCGCTTACAACAAGAGTCCCAAAAGAGTGTCCAACTACAAGCGGGTTAGACAGTCCTAGCTCGCTTATGAAGGCTTTAAGCCAAATTGCATAGGACTCCAATGAGTGTTCTACCTTTAGCGGAGCTGAAGTTCCAAAGCCAGGTAGATCCGGTGCATATACGTTGTAGTCGGTAAATCCACCTGCGAAAGCTTCTAGTCCGTGGTGATCGCCTCGATATCCATGGACAAGAACTAAGTTCTTGGCCTTAGCTGTATCTCCAGTAGTAGCTGGATAGAACCAGTAATTAGCGTTAACTCCATCAACTAAAACACTTTTTGGTTGTGCTCTTAGTCGCGCTTCACTCATTAGTTCCGCGGAAGTTTTCAATTGCGCCTCCCGTGCCCAAGTTCCTAGGTCAAGTCTATCCAAAGGTTTAGGCGTGTTCTCTCCCCTAGCCTGAGCCTCAATGTCTGTGACGCCAAGTAGTCTTTTGCTGTGAATGACTCAACGAACAAACTCAAGTTGCCAGAATGGCTAGACACCATTGCCGTATTCGATACTGAGACCACAGGTCTCAATCTCAAAGAAGATCGGATAGTTACCGCTGCGTTGCATCGAATGAACGCTAATGGAGATGTATTGCCAGGTGGATTTGATTGGGTATTGAATCCAGGAATTCCTATTCCTGAAATAGCCAGCAAGGTTCATGGTTTCTACGACAAGCATGTTGCTGCAGCTAAGCCAGCTTCTGAGGGTGTCCCTGAGATAGTGTCAGCAATCCAAGCTTGCTTTGATGAAGGCATACCAGTGTTGGCTTACAACGCTGCATATGACTTCACGATCTTGCATTATGAAGCTTTGAGAAACAACGTAACTCCCCTCACCTTCGGTTCTCTAATTGATCCCCTAGTGATTGACAAGACAATAGACAAATACCGCAAGGGTAAGAGAAATCTTGGTGCTGCTGCCGAAAGGTATCAGGTCGAATTAGTCTCAGCCCACACAGCCAAAGATGACGCAGTTGCAGCAGGCCATGTTGGCCTTGCCATGCTTAGATTCTTTTTGGCTCAGGACAAGCCAGTTGTTCCATTTCCATCTTCAGCTCAAGAACTTCATGACCTTCAAGCCAAATGGGCAGATGAAATTGAAGCCAGTTACGCCAAGTGGCGTCAGCAGGACATGCCTGATTACAAACCCGCCTTCGGGTGGCCAGTCAAGGACTAGGTTAAACAAAAATGGACCTCGATTGAGGTCCATTTTTATTTGGTTTCAGATTAGTTCTGAGTACCGAAGTTCTTGTATCTAGCGTTGAAGCGCTCAACACGACCTGCTGAGTCCATGATTCTCTGCTTACCTGTGTAGAACGGGTGAGACTCAGAAGAGATTTCAACGTCGAAAACTGGGTAAGAGTTACCGTCTTCCCATTCGATGGTCTTGTTGCTAGTAACAGTCGAACGAGTTAGGAAAGCTACTCCTGATGCTAGATCGCGGAATACAACAGTCTCGTACTTTGGGTGGATGTCAGCCTTCATGAGAAAACTCTTTCAATTCAAAGGGATGGTGTGCTCTGGGCACTTCCTAAGACTACACCAAATCTTAGGCATTTTGCCAGTGCTTATTTGGCTCTGACTGCGAATCGACCACCCTGGAAGGCCACTTCAAGGGGCAAACCATAGGCTTCACTGAGCTTGTCTGTGGTGAGGGTGTGATTTATCGGGCCTGCAGCTATAACTCTGCCCTCGTTTAGCACCAGAGCATGGGTAAATCCTGCTGGAATCTCCTCTAGGTGATGGGTAACCATGATTATGGCTGGCGCAGCAGGGTGGGAAGCATAACCGCTGAGAATCTTGATGGTTGATTCTCTTGAGCCAATATCCAGGCTTGCCACTGGCTCATCTAGAAGCAGTAATTCTGGATCAGGCATGACTGCTCGGGCAATTTGAACTCTTTTACGTTCACCATCGCTCAAGGTTCCAAATGGCCTGTCAGCATATTCGCTTAGGTGCCATTCGGTGAGAACTCGCCTAGCTCGTCTTTCATCAACGTCTTCGTACATCTCTTTGAATCGCCCTGTTACCGCATATGAGGCAGTCATTACAGCATCTAAAACTGTTTCTGAATTCGGGATGCGACTTGCAATTGCAGTTGAAGCAAAGCCAACTCTGGTTCTTAGTTCAAATACGTTGATCTCGCCTAGAGCTTCGCCCAGCACAGCAGCGCTTCCACTTGAAGGTTGCAATTGAGCTGCGGCTATTTTTAGGAGAGTCGTTTTGCCCGCCCCATTAGGACCAACAATGACCCAACGTTCATTGTCTTGGACAGTCCAGTTGATGTTGTCCAGGATAGTTTTGCCTGATCTTTGGACAACTACATTTTTGAGAGCTAGAACTTCATTCATATGATTTCAGCCTAGGCTATGGGGAAATTATGACGTTGTGTGACACACAACATGCCCAGCGAGCCAGCTTTGCTTTGATTTAGGGAATAAGGTTTCTTTATGAGCGCTCGCCTACTAGTCATCTTTGATGTTGACTCGACCCTAATTGAACAAGAGGTCATTGAGCTACTTGCTGATTGTGCTGGCAAAAGAGCAGAAGTTGAAGCCGTCACAGAACGTGCGATGTCAGGTGAATTAGATTTTGAAGCCAGTTTGAAGGCCAGAGTTATAAACCTGAAGGGGTTGCCTGAGAGTGTAATCTCAGAAACTTTAGCTAAATGCTCTGCTACTAGAGGAGCCAAAGAACTTATTGAAGCAGTTCACGCGGCAGGTGGAAAAGTTGGTGCCGTCTCAGGTGGATTTATCCAGTTATTGGAGCCACTTGCTGCGCAATTGAATTTAGATTTCTATCGCGCCAATGAACTTGAGGTAATCGATGGATTCTTAACCGGTCAGGTTGTTGGTCCAATAATCGACAAACCTGCTAAAGCAACTGCGTTAGTTGAATGGGCAAAGCTTTCGGATATTGATCTTGTTCATACAGTTGCCATCGGCGATGGTGCCAATGATCTAGACATGATGAAAGTAGCGGGGCTTAGTATCGGCTTCAACGCAAGACCTAGGGTGCGAGCTGCTGCTGATGTGATTCTTGATTCACAAGACCTAAGTGATGCGATAGGTCTCTTAGGACTTTAGTGTCCGGTTGAGTGCAATCCACCGTCAACGTGAATGATTTCACCTGTAGTCATCGGGAACCAGTCACTTAGCAGAGCAATTATTCCTCTAGCTGCTGGCTCTGTGTCGGCTAGCTCCCAACGAAGTGGTGAGCGTTCAACCCAAATGTCTTCCATGTCAGAAAAACCAGGAATGCTCTTACCAGCAGGAGTTCTAAGTGGTCCAGCAGAAATAAGGTTCACTCTGATGCCATCTTTACCAAGGTAACGAGCTAGGTAACGAGAAGTGGATTCGAAGGCTGCCTTAGCAACACCCATCCAGTCGTAGACAGGCCATGAAACAGAAGCATCAAAGGTTAGTCCTGCAACAGATGACCCTTCGCGAAGAATTGGCTTTGCTGCCATTGTGATTGATTTCAAAGAGTATGCAGATACCTGAACTGCAGTTGCTACATCAGGCCATTCGGTGTCAAGGAAGTTACCACCAAGTGCTGTGCCTGGTGCGAAAGCAATTGCGTGAACAATTCCATCTAGGTGTGGAAGGTGTTCCAAAACTCTTTGTGGTAGCGCAGCTAGATCCTCATCGCTTGTTGCATCTAGTTCGATTACGGCACATGGCTTTGGAAGACGAAGGGCTATCTTCTGGGTAATCGGCAACATTCTTCCGTATGAGGAAAGAACAATGTCTGCACCTTGCTCTTGAGCCAGACGTGCAACTGTGAATGCAATTGAGGCTTCAGTTAGAACACCTGTAATTAGAAGTTTCTTGCCTTCAAGAATTCCCATGAGTGATTATCTTTCTTTTTTGGTTTATGCTGCCTGTTTTATTCTGCCAGCATGTTGCTCTAAATGGGCTTAGTGCCCCATGCCAAGTCCGCCATCAACTGGAATAACAGCTCCAGAAATGTAGGCGGCGTCATCCCCTGAAAGCCAAAGAACTACCTTGGCAACTTCCTCAGGAGAAGCAAAACGTCCTGCTGGAATCTTGGCTTTGTATTGGTCCTGTAATTCTTCGCTAAGAGCTGCGGTCATGTCTGTGTCAATGAAGCCAGGTGCCACAACGTTAGCGGTGATGCCTCGTCCACCCAGTTCTCTAGTCAGGGAACGTGCCATACCAACTAGTCCACTCTTAGCTGCCGAATAGTTAACCTGGCCCGCACTACCCAAAAGTCCAACAACGGATCCAATGAAGATAACTCTGCCGAACTTGGCTTTCATCATGCCTTTAGTGGCTCTTTTAAGGACTCTAAAAGAACCTGAAAGATTAGTGTTCAGAACATCCTCGAAGTCCTCATCAGACATTCTCATCAACAAGGTGTCTCTAGTGATGCCGGCATTGGCAACTAACACCTCAACTGGACCCAGTTTCTCTTCAATCTCGGCAAAGGCTGCATCTAGTGATGCTCCATCGGTAACATCTGCCACAACGCTCAGAGATCCGGCTGGGCCTTCCCCACTTCTGACGGTCACAGCAACGCGGTGACCTGCTTTGATGAACTCTTCGGCAATAGCTTTTCCGATACCGCGGTTACCTCCGGTAACGAGAACTGTTCTTGAAGTTGACATTAGTTTCGCCTTCTCAAATAACTAGGTGATAATTGGCATGTGAGCATCACAAGTCTATATCCGGCCTTGTCTAGAGTGCTTCTGGTTAGGAACCTAAAAATTGTCTAAAGCTCAGTCGGTAACTTCCCTAGAGGTTTCCCCTGAAATTGAACGCCGCCATCGCTTCATCAAATACACCGTAGCGATGATAATCCGAGTCGTCTGCATAATCGCGGCGGTAAGTGTTCCTCTGGGCTGGTTAACCATTGTTTTTGCTATCGGAGCAGTGTTTCTGCCCTATTTCGCTGTGATTATCGCCAATGCCCAAGGAGCCAACTCATCCAGGTCATCAGCCAGATCAGCTGAGGCACCAACCATCAGTATCTCTGCAGATTCATTTAGGGAAGCAAAAGATAAGAATGAGTCCTGAGAAAACGCTTCTGCCTAGCTGGGTCAAATGGTTCATACTCGTTGCCGCTTTTACTATTTCGTGCTGGTTTCTATCTCAATGGCAGTTCGCTAGACAAGCAGAAGTTGTAGCCAAAAATGATTTGATTGCTGCTAACTACAGCGCAGAACCTGTGGCTTTGGAGTCTCTTCTTCAAGTCTCTGACCCTTGGTTGAACACCCTCGAGTTCAGATCAGCAACTCTTAGTGGAAACTATCTCCCTGAGCAGAGTTACATTGTTAGAAATAGGCCATACAACGCCTACCCTGGCTTTCTTCAACTAGTCGCATTCAAATCAGACAGTGGTTCAGTTCTCTGGATCGAAAGAGGCTGGTTACCAACTGGAAGTGAATCTGATACCCCAGATCTGATTCCGGCGGTTGATGAAAACCCAAGACAGATAACTATTCGCTTGCGTCCAAGTGAGCCTGATCTAGATAGAACTGCACCAGCTGGTCAACTCTCAAGTATTTACCTCGAAGAAGTCAGCAAAGAACTTGGCTTTGAAACATACACTCAGGCATATGGACGATTGGCAACTGAATCACCAGAGCTTCAAAGAGGGCAACCAATCGCCAAGCCTGTGCTCAGTGAAGGTAACCATCTAAGTTATGCCCTGCAGTGGATTCTGTTTGGTCTGATGGCTATTGGTGCAGTGCTGTGGACCTTAGCTCAAGAGCGCAGAAGAAAGGCAGGACTGCCGCCAAGAAGACTGCGCATACTCAACCGAGATAAAGATGCTGAAGTAGAAGACGAAATACTAAGTCAAAAATAGGTTTTGATCTATCTACTTCTTGAAAGCCTTAATGGCTACTACCCCAAAACCAACCTTGTTCACGATATCTGCAATCACATAAATGATTGCAGCAAGGCAAACTGCCAACTCAATTGTCTGAGCATCTGATCCAGATAGTTCCAAGAACTCTTGGACAGCAGTTCCAATTGGGTAGATAACCCATCCAAAGAATAAGAACTTCTTCATAGTCTCAATCGATTTCTTAAGGAGTGCTGTGCCCTTGGTTGGTTTAATGTTCCAAACTGTATAGGCGATGTAGATCCAAGCTAGCGACGAGATCACAAAGTTCACGTAGTTTCCAGCGGAACCTGGAACTCCTATCTCTCCAAAGTAACCGGTGATAATCATCACTAGGTCAGCAACTACCAATCGGTAGGTGGTTCCCTTAGGAGTACCCGCAAGTGATGCGATGATTCCAAATTTAAGTAACAGCAGAGGTGTGGTTAGAACCCAATCAAGGTAACGAAGGCTCATCGTTGACTCAATAGCCGCCACATCAGTTACGCCAGGGAAACCAACAACATCTTTCATCTGCCAGTAGAAAATAGCTGCGATGAAAGTGACTAAGGCCGCGTAAGTTGCTGTGGCTCTGTGCTCTTCTTTGAGGGCTGATCTTTCAAGCACGAAGTAAAGCGTTCCAGCTGCCATTGCGACAAAACCGAGCATGAACATTGCCTGGGTGATACTGATCAGAATCATCTCTGAGCCTTTCTATGAACCTCGAGAACACACTATGTGAAGTGTTTGGCAAAAGAGCCTAAGACAGGACGATTAGCTCTCGATAGCCGTCATTCCAGAGATCTTCTTGCCCATCAGGCATAACTAGAACTCTTTCTGGGTTCAAAGCATCGACAGCTCCAACATCGTGGGAAACCAAGACAACGGCTCCGGTAAATGAAGCCAAGGCTTTAAGAATTTCTTCACGGCTTGCAGGGTCCAGGTTGTTAGTTGGCTCATCCAATAGCAATACATTTGCTCGAGAGACAACCAAAGCAGCAAGTGCCAACCTGGTCTTCTCCCCTCCGCTTAGAACTGCAGCAGGTTTATCAACGTCATCGCCAGAGAACAAGAATGACCCCAGTACCTTTCTTGCATCTGTGTCATTTAGTTCTGGAGCAGAGTTCTTCATGTTCTCTAGAACGGATTTGGTCACATCAAGAGTTTCATGTTCCTGGGCGTAGTAACCAATCTTTAGTCCATGTCCTGCGTCAATACTTCCTGTGTCAGGATTCTCAACTGAGCCAAGAATTCTTAGCAAAGTAGTTTTACCAGCACCGTTTAGGCCGATGATGACAACACGTGAACCTCTGTCAATTGCTAGATCAACAGCGGTAAAGATTTCCAAGGACCCATAGCTCTTGCTTAGGTTGTGACCATACAAAGGTGTCTTGCCACAAGGCTGAGGCTCAGGGAATCTAATGTTCGCTACGCGATCTTTCTCACGAACCTCATCTAGTGAACTTAGAAGTTTCTCTGCACGCTTATTCATTTGATGGGCAGCGCTTGCTTTGGAAGCTTTAGCACCGAATTTTGCAGCCTGTAGTTGCAGAACTGAAGCCTTCTTCTCCGCAATAGCTCTTTCACGCTTTCTACGTTCTTCATCTGCTTCGCGTTGCTTGAGATATGCGCGCCAACCCATGTTGTAGATATCAATGACTCCACGGTTTGCATCAAGGTAGAAAACTCGATTCACGGTTTCTTCAACGATGTCGATGTCGTGGCTGATGACTATTAGCCCACCTTGGTAGTTCTTTAAGAACTCTCTAAGCCAGATGATGCTGTCGGCATCTAAGTGGTTAGTTGGCTCGTCAAGAATCATTGTTGTGGCATCGGAGAACAGGATTCTGGCTAACTCAATTCGTCGACGTTGACCACCAGAGAGAGTTCCAATAGGTTGGCTCAGAACATTTGGTTTTAGGCCAAGATTGCTTGCAATGGCCGCAGCTTCAGCTTCGGCCGCATAACCACCATTGGCTTGGAACTGATTCTCTAGTTTCTCGTAACGCTCCATCGCCTGAGCAAAAACGTCTTCATCAACTGAACCCATCTGCTCTCTTGTGGCTTCAAGCTTCTTGAGGATGGTTCCTAATCCCCTCGCGTTCAGGATTCGATCGCTGGCTAGTTCTTCAAGGTCTCCAGTTCTAGGGTCTTGAGGCAGATATCCGATTTCACCAATTCGTTCAACAGATCCATTGCTTGGTTGGAAATCACCTGCAATTACCTTGGTAAGTGTGGTCTTTCCAGCCCCGTTACGACCTACTAGACCTACTTTGTCCCCTTTAGAGACCTGGAAGTTCACTCCAGACATCAAAACCCTTGCACCTATGGTTATTTCAAGTTCTCGCACATTAATCATGAGGGAACTCCAATTGGTGGCTGATTTTGGCGAAACCGAGATTGGCTTCTTGTACTACCCTACAATTAAGAAAAACATTCAGGTACGAAAGGCCAATAAGTGAGCATTGCACAACCGAGAAACCTAACCATCATTGATTCAGTTATTTCTAGATCTAGAGTCTCTGACATCACACTAGTTTTCGCAGGTGTGCTCCTAACCGCAGTTGCAGCTCAAATCCAGATTCCAGCTTTGCCTGTGCCTTTCACTTTCCAGACACTGGCTGTTCTTCTAATTGGAGCAACTTATGGAGCTAGTCGTGGTGCGATCACCATGGCTGTTTACGCTCTAGTCGGTGTTTTAGGTGTGCCTGTGTTTGCCGGAGCATCAAGTGGCTTAGGTGTAATCCTTGGTGCCACTGGAGGCTTCATCCTAGGTTTTATTTTTGCAGCAGCGTTAATCGGAAGACTCGCTGAATTGAACTGGAGCTCAGATGCTCTAAGAATGTTTGTTAGCTACGTGCTTGGTTCTTTGGTGATCTATGCAATTGGTATTCCAGTTCTTGCAATGACGGCATTCTCATCAGACCTATTTGCAGCGGCAACAATCATGGCGCCTTACCTAATCTGGGATGCGGTTAAAGCTGTAGCTGCTGCCGCAATTCTTCCTACCGCTTGGGCAGTAGTAAAGAAGATAAAGAAGTAATTAGATAGCAAATCCAATTGCGCGCATTTGCTCTTTGCCATCATCTGTAATTAGTTCAGGACCCCATGGTGGCATCCATACCCAGTTGATGCGGAATGCTTCCACAACACCGTCTAAAGCCATACCCATCTGTTCTTCAATGACATCTGTCAGTGGACATCCAGCTGAAGTAAGTGTCATGTGAATTAGCAGAGAGTCATCCTCTGCCAACTTTAGGTCGTAAATCAATCCGAGGTCGACGATGTTGACACCAATTTCAGGGTCAATCACTTCCTTGATAGCTTCAAGAACTTCGTCGTAACGCTCAGGGGTTAGATCAATTTCAGTCAACTCTTAGGCCTTTACGTAACGGTCGTAACCTTCAGCCTCAAGCTGGTCAGCTAGTTCTGCGCCACCTTGCTCGGCCACTTTGCCATCAACGAAAACGTGGACAAAGTCAGGCTTTATGTACTTCAAGATTCTTGTGTAGTGAGTAATCATCAGAACACCTAGGTCATTAGCCTGGTGTGCTCTGTTGACACCTTCAGAAACAATCTTCAGAGCATCAACATCTAGACCTGAGTCTGTTTCGTCAAGGATTGCAAAGCGAGGCTTTAGAAGTTCTAGCTGCAGGATCTCGTGACGCTTCTTCTCTCCACCTGAGAAACCTTCGTTCACGTTTCGCTCAGAGAAAGTTGAATCAATCTTTAGACCAGACATTGCTTCGCGAACATCCTTGATCCATGTTCTTAGCGCTGGTGCTTCACCTGTGATAGCTGTCTTAGCGGTTCTAAGGAAGTTAGAGACAGAAACACCAGGAATCTCAACCGGGTACTGCATCGCTAGAAAAAGACCAGCCTTAGCTCTCTCATCCACGCTCATCTCTAAAACATCTTCACCGTCAAGAAGGATTTCACCTTTGGTAACTGTGTACTTAGGGTGACCTGCGATTGAGTAAGCCAAAGTTGATTTACCTGAACCGTTAGGTCCCATAACAGCGTGAATCTCACCGCTGTTGATTACTAGGTCTACACCTTTAAGAATCTCTTTGGTTCCCTGATCGGTTTCAACAGTTACGTGTAAGTTCTTTACTTCTAAAGTTGCCATGATTTTCCTTTTGACCTAAGCCTGTTCGTATTCGATAAAAACTTCGCCATTCTCGACGAGCACTTCATAAACTGCCACTGGTTCGAAAGCAGGAAGAGAAAGTGGAGCGCCAGTCTCTAGTGAGAACTTTGCTCCGTGAGCCCAGCATTCAATAGTTTCGTTATCAACAAAACCTTCACTCAGGGAGATCTCTCCGTGAGAACACTTGTCATCCATTGCGTGGAATTCACCGTTAGGGCTCTTTACTATTGCAATAGCGTGATCACCAATCTTTACTCGAAGAGCACGACCAGCTTTGATGTCATCTACGCCACAAATTCGAATTGCCATTATTTACTCCCTAATTTCTCTTCTAGTACTTTGGTTAGTCGTTCAACAAGTTCATCAACTGCTGTTCTCTGCAAGATTTCTACAAGGAAGCCAAGCACAACTAGTCTTCTAGCTTCATCGACAGAGATACCTCTGGCCTGTAAGTAGAACAGCTGCTCGTCATCAAAGCGTCCTGAGGCGCTAGCGTGACCAGCTCCTTCAATCTCACCTGTCTCAATTTCTAGGTTAGGAACCGAATCAGCTCTGGCTCCATCGGTTAGCAAAAGGTTTCTGTTTAGTTCGTAGGTGTCTGTACCTTCAGCAACAACGCGAATAAGAACATCACCAATCCAAACTGTGTGAGCCTTGGTACCCTGCAAAGCGCCCTTATAGGTCACTCTTGATTTACAGTTTGGTGCTGCGTGATCCACGAAAGGACGGTTCTCTATGTGTTGACCTGCATCAGCAAAGTAAACACCGTTCATCTCAACTTCTGAACCAGGTCCAGAGAAAGTTGTTACTGGGGTGATACGAATCATGTCGCCACCAAATGAAGCAACAGTGTGCTTTAGGTGTGAGTTTCTAGCAAGCTTTGAGAAGTGAGCTGAAACGTGAGCCGAACCCTTTTCCCAGTTCTGAACTGAAACCAGGTTCAGTTTGGCTTCATCATGAACATCAATCTCGATGATTTCAGCAAGCGCACCAAGGCCAGAGTGTTCAAAAATCAAAGTTGCCTGGCTGAACTTCTTCGCAACCACCAAGATGTGTAGCGCACTAGGCGTTGAACCTGAGCCAGTGATGTTGATAGTAACTGGTTCTGTAAGAACAGCATTATCTGCAATCTCAACAAGCAAAGTCTTGCTTGCGTTTGTGTATGCAGCAGCTGAAACACGATCCTCTGGAAGGCCGATGCTACCGACTCTTGAATCTGTACTCTCAATCCAACTGATAGAGACATCACTTGAGCTTTGGTAGCTAACTTCTTCGGAGTACTCCCCTAGAACATCTGAATCCAAACCTTTTAGCTGCTCTGGCTGCATGTAGCGCCATAGGTCCTGTAAAGGAGAAATTGCATCAAAGTCAGAAACAGATTTTGATCTAGGTCGATCGCTTCTGATTTGAAGTGGAACAAAAGAACCGTGAGTGTGTTCCGCAAGTCCGTGCTGTGCGGTGTTAGGTGAATCTGACATTAACCGACAGCACCTTCCATCTGCATCTCAATAAGTTTGTTTAGTTCTAGGGCGTATTCCATTGGAAGCTCTTTAGCAATTGGCTCGATGAAACCACGAACAATCATCGCCATAGCTTCATCTTCAGCTAGGCCTCTTGATTGTAAGTAGAACAACTGCTCATCGCTCACTCTTGAAACAGTCGCTTCGTGGCCCATTGAAACATCATCTTCACGAACATCAACAGCTGGATAAGTGTCGCTTCGAGAAATAGTGTCAATCAACAACGCGTCACATCTAACAGTGTTTGCTGAGTGGTGTGCTCCAGGGTTCACTCTGATCTCGCCGCGGTAAGAAGTTCTTCCTCCAGCTCGAGCAATTGATTTAGAAACAATTGAAGAAGAAGTGTATGGAGCAAGGTGAATCATCTTTGCTCCTGCATCCTGGTGCTGACCTTCACCTGCGAAAGCAACAGAAAGTGTTTCACCTCTAGCGTGCTCACCAGCCAAGATAACTGCTGGGTACTTCATGGTTACCTTAGAACCGATGTTTCCATCAATCCATTCCATGGTTGCACCTTCATGAGCTACTGCCCTCTTGGTAACTAGGTTGTAAACATTGTTTGACCAGTTCTGAATGGTTGTGTATCTAACACGAGCGTTCTTCTTGACAATGATTTCAACTACAGCTGAGTGCAGGGAATCGCTCTTGTAGACAGGCGCTGTACATCCTTCGATGTAGTGAACATAGGAACCTTCATCAGCAATAATCAGTGTTCTTTCGAACTGGCCCATGTTTTCTGTGTTGATTCTGAAGTAAGCCTGTAGCGGGATCTCAACGTGCACACCCTTAGGAACATAAACAAATGACCCGCCAGACCAAACGGCGGTGTTTAGAGCAGCAAATTTGTTATCTCCTGCAGGAATTACTGTTGCGTAATACTCCTGGAAGATTTCAGGGTGCTCTTTCAAAGCGGTGTCTGTGTCCATGAAGATAACGCCTTGGCGCTCTAGTTCTTCATTGATTTGGTGATAAACGACTTCAGATTCGTATTGAGCAGCAACACCAGAAACAAGTCTCTGACGCTCAGCTTCTGGAATACCTAGCTTTTCGTAGGTGTTCTTGATTTCTTCAGGAAGTTCTTCCCATGAACCAGCTTGCTTCTCTGTTGAACGTACGAAGTATTTAATGTTGTCAAAGTCAATTCCACTTAGGTCTGAACCCCAGGTAGGCATCGGCTTTTTTTGGAAGTATGAGAATCCCTTAAGTCTGAGATCTAACATCCACTGTGGCTCTGACTTGAGGTTAGAAATGTTGGTTACAACTTCAGTGTTGATGCCTCTTCTTGCACTTTGACCAGCCGCATCCGTGTCTGACCAGCCAAACTCGTAGACTCCAAGGCTGTCTAGCTCTGGGCGTTCGATGGCTGAATCTGGCATGTCGACCTCTTTCTGAAGTTTTGAAGCTTAATGTGCGAAGAAAACTATTTTTAGTAGAAAAACTGATGCTTCTCAGGTTCTTCCATAGTTTCGCAAGTAGTCTAAGTTTACCTAACCGTTACATAAAGCGTAACCCCAGAACACGACAGAAAGAGCATGTCTTGAAGGACAGATTGTTTGGCAGCCACAGGATTCGTCTTTACGCTTGGCTATCGTTAGCAAGCCAAATTCTCATCGTTGTTACTGGTGGAGCTGTTCGACTAACCGGATCTGGTTTGGGTTGTCCGACCTGGCCTGAATGTGAACCAGGCTCAATCGTGAACGTACCCGAGCAAGGTATTCACGGTGTTATTGAGTTTGGTAATAGGCTCCTCACCTTCCTTCTGCTGTTCATAGCACTAGGAACATTCATCACGGTAATGCGCCTGAAGAAGGGTTTCCGCCAAGGCCTTTTCTGGACTTCGCTAACGCTTGGTCTTGGAATCATCGTTCAAGCGGTACTCGGAGGTATTACAGTTCTTACTGGGCTGAACTCTTGGATTGTTGGTGCTCACTTCTTGGTCTCAATGGGCTTGATCTCAATAGCAAGCTTCTTGGTTTGGTATGCAAGAGGTCGGAAGCGACTTGAACACAATCGCTCCCTCTCAAGACTTTCCCTACTTATCGTGCCTGTGGCAGTTTTGGTGATTATCATCGGAGTTATTCTGACTGGCTCTGGTCCTCACGCTGGAGATGCAGACACCCCTCGAAACGGTTTAGATTCAGAGCTTTGGTCTCATTACCACGCTTACCCTGCGTACTTCTTGGTTGGATTAGCTCTGCTTCAGTTCTTTATGAGAAAACGTCTGACTGGTTCAGCTAGTGCCAAGTATTCGATTGCGTATTTGTTGGTGCTAGCTTCCCAAGCGATGCTCGGCCTAGTTCAGACTTGGACTGGTTTGCCAGTATTCCTCGTCGGGCTACACATGTTAGGTGCCTCCGTTTTGGCAAGCTTGACTACTTACCAAGCACTTTTGAATAAGGCCTGGACTGGATCTAGATGAGCACTGTCTTCTGGTTCCGAAGAGACCTGCGCCTAAAAGATAATCAAGCGCTAACCGAAGCTATTAAGGCGGCTGACTCTGGAACCAAATCAGGAGTTGCAACTGTTTATAGATTTGATGAGGCAAGTTACCAAGAACTTCTCGGCATAAGACAGCACAGCCTCTATGAATCATTAAGAGCACTCAGTAAAGACCTTGATGGCAAACTGCATGTTTTTAAGACATCAAGCGTTGGTGATTTTTGTTCAAAGATTTTTGACGTATGCCAAGAGGTTGGGGCTAGCCAAGTTTTCGCTATGGAATCTTTTGATCCAACTGGCATCAAAGAGCAAGAACAGGTTGCTAAAGATCTAGCTGCCAAAGGAATTGAACTCAAGCTCGTTGGCTCTGCCTATGCTGTTAGACCAGGCACGGTTAGAAAGCCTGATGGCACCAACTATCGGGTCTACACACCATTTTTCAAGGCTTGGGTGAACCTATCTGAAGTGAAGCCAGTTTCCTTGCCTGCCAAGGCTGTGTGGCTTGAAGTTAGCCAGTCGAGAGAGATCCCTAAGCCAACCAAGGACTCGCCAATAAGAGTTATTGCAGGTGAGGCTTTTGCACTTAGAACTTTTTCAAGGTTTAGAAAAAGAGCCCTAGATAACTATGACGAGCAGCGTAACAGGGCGGATCTAAGCGGAACATCGCATCTTTCTCATGCCCTTGCCCATGGCGAAATACATCCCAGAACCTTGCTTGCCCAACTCGGTGATTCAGCAGCTCACGAGGTGTTTAGAAAAGAAATTGCGTGGCGCGAGTTTTATGCAGATGTTCTTTTTCACTACCCACACACCGTTGATGACTACTACGAACCAAGGTTCAAGAAGCTCAGGTATGACAGCGGAGCAGATGCAAAGAAGAAGTTTGAAGCTTGGTGCAAGGGTGAGACAGGTTTTCCAATGGTGGATGCTGGTATGCGTCAACTATTGGCTGAAGGTTGGATGCACAACAGAGTTCGAATGATTGTTGCTTCATTCTTGGTGAAAGATCTTCACATCGAATGGACTTTAGGTGCAAAACACTTTGAAGATCACCTAAGTGATTTTGATCCTGCTTCAAATTCTCACGGTTGGCAATGGACTGCAGGATGCGGAACTGATGCTTCGCCTTACTACCGAATCTTTAATCCAATTCTGCAGGGTCTAAAGTTTGACCCTAACGGCGATTACGTTCGCAAATACATTCCAGAACTTCAACATCTTGAAGGAGCCTCAGCTCATGAGCCTTGGGAGATATTTGATGGATACTCTGCTGGTTACCCTCTTCAGATTGTTGATCACTCTAAAGAGCGCGATGAATCGCTTGCTCGTTTAGAAGAACTAAAGAATATTTAAACTTAGAAAAGTTTTACGAAGAAAAGCGGATCTAATCCGATTGCAATAAACAAAACAGTTAGATATGTAATCGAGAAGTGGAAAAGCTTCATCGGATTCTTCAACTCGCCAGCCTTGGTCTTGTTCTGAAGTAAATGAGCCTCAACAATAAACCAAATACCTCCAGCTACTGCTGTGAGTGTGTAGATAAGCCCCATTGGATGAACTGGGATAAGCAAGAGAGTTGATGCAACCATCGCATAGCTATAGATAACGATCTGCTTGGCTACGTTCTTACCATCAGCAACCACAGGCAGCATCGGAACTCCTGCAGCCTTGTAGTCATTGAGGTACTTTATGGATAGCGGCCAGTAGTGCGGAGGTGTCCAAAGGAAAATCATTAGAAACAGCACTGCCGCGGACCAGGTAACAGTTCCGGTAACCGAGCTAAAACCAATAAGTACCGGCATAGCACCTGCTGCCCCACCCCAAACAATGTTCTGAGCGGTTCTTCTCTTAAGAAGAAGCGTGTAAATGAAGATGTAGAAGAGCTGCGCTGATAGGGCAAGAGCTGCACTCAGCCAGTTAACGAGCAATCCGAGCCATAAAACCGAGATAATCCCTATTGCTGTAGCAAAGATCTTGGCCTCGAGTTTGTTCAACTCCCCTGTAACTAAAGGCCTTTTCTGGGTTCTACCCATGATTTTGTCGATATCGGTGTCAATAATGCAGTTAAAAGCGTTAGCTGACCCAGCACTGAGTGCTCCACCGACCAAAGTGGCTAGAACTAGCCAAAGGTTTGGAATGCCCTGTTGGGCCAGAATCATGACTGGAACGGTGGTTATCAACAGTAATTCGATGACTCTAGGCTTGGTCAGAGCCAAATAGGCAGCAGCCTTTCTACCCAATGATTTATTGGTCTTTTGGCCCAATTCAGGCAGATTTTGTGTGGAAGTCATCCCCTCTAGTCTAAGCGAAATAGATTCTCTCGTTACATATCCGTAATCAAATCCTTGGCAGGTATAGACTTCAAAGGCACCAAAAATAAGCCAAAGAATACAGATTCAGGGCTTTAGGTAGCACAAAACAAGGCAACGAAGCCGTTCAATTTAGTACCAAAGATATGAAGGAGAAAGTGCCTTGTCACTAATCTGGGACAACATCGATTCAAAATCAGTAGACACCGCACGTGTTCTAGCAGCCGACGCAGTTGAGAAGGTCGGTAATGGACACCCTGGTACCGCTATCTCACTGGCTCCAGTTGCCTACTTACTCTTTCAGAAGGTTATGTGTCACGATCCAGCTGATGAGAAATGGACAGGCCGTGACCGCTTCATTCTCAGTGTTGGTCACTCTTCTCTAACTATTTACAACCAGCTTTACCTAGCTGGCTATGGATTAGAACTTGATGACCTCAAAGCACTTCGTACTTGGGGCTCTGCTACCCCAGGTCACCCTGAGTATGGACACACCAAGGGTGTTGAAATCACTACAGGTCCACTAGGCCAAGGTCTAGCCTCAGCTACTGGCTTTGCATATGCAGCAAGATTTGAACGCGGCTTGTTCGATCCTGAGACACCTCAAGGTGAAAGTGCATTCGATCACTTTGTTTATGTCATCGCAGGCGATGGCGACATGCAGGAAGGTGTTACAAGCGAAGCTGCATCACTTGCAGGTCACCAGCAACTAGGAAACCTAGTTGTGATTTATGACTCAAACCAGATCTCAATCGAAGATGACACCAACATCGCTTTCACCGAAGACCTAACTGCAAGATACAACTCTTACGGTTGGCACACTCAAACAGTTGACTGGAAAAAGACCGGCAACTACAAAGAAGATATTGCTGAGCTTTACCAAGCAATTGAAAATGCTAAAGCTGAAACTAGCAAGCCTTCTCTAATTACTCTTCGCACAATCATTGGTTGGCCTTCACCTAAGAAGCAGAACACTGGAAAGATTCACGGATCTGCTCTTGGTGCTGAAGAACTTGCTGGTCTGAAGAACGCTCTTGGTTTCGACCCAGAGAAAACCTTCGATGTTTCTCCAGAAGTAATCGAACACACTCGATCTAACGCAACTAACCGAGCAAAAGAATTTAGATCAGCTTGGCAAGAGAAGTTCGATGCTTGGGCATCGGCTAATCCAGATAAGAAGAAGCTTTACGACAGAGTTCAATCAGGTCAGACTCCTAACGAGCTAGCATCTGCTCTCCCAGTTTTTGAAGGTGGAACAGAAATCTCAACTCGTTCAGCAAGCGGAAAAGTCATCAACGCTATTGCAAAGGTTATGCCTGAGCTTTGGGGTGGTTCAGCGGACCTTGCAGAATCAAACAACACCACCATTGAAGGTGCAAAGTCATTTGTTCCTGAAAAGTGGTCCACTCACGAGTGGAGCGGTAACCCTTACGGTCGTGTTCTACACTTTGGTATTCGTGAACACGCTATGGGTTCGATTCTCAATGGAATCGTCTTGCACGGAAATACCCGTGCTTTTGGTGGAACCTTCCTAATCTTCAGCGACTACATGAGACCTGCTGTTCGACTTGCAGCGCTTATGAAAGTTCCTTCAATCTTCGTTTGGACTCACGACAGTGTCGCTCTAGGTGAAGATGGTCCAACCCACCAGCCAGTTGAGCAGCTTGCAACTCTAAGAGCAATCCCTGGTCTTGATATGGTTCGACCAGGTGACGCTAACGAAGTGGCCTGTGCATGGAAGACAATTCTTGAACGTCGCGAGAACCCAGCAGGTATTGCACTAACTAGACAAAACATTCCAGTATTCAAGCGTGGTGAAGCTGATGAGACAGGATCTGTCTATGCATCAGCTGAGCACACCTCAAAGGGTGCTTACACTCTTGTTGACGCTTCAAATTCAAAGCCAGAGCTAATCATCATCGCAACTGGTTCAGAACTTCAGCTAGCAGTTGATGCTCGACTAAAACTTGAAGCAGATGGCATCAAGACCCGTGTTGTTTCTATGCCTTGTGTTGAATGGTTTGAAGAGCAGTCAGCACAATACAAAGAATCAGTTCTGCCAAGCGATGCTAAAGCAAGAGTGTCTGTTGAAGCTGGACTTGCTCTTGGCTGGAGCAAGTATGTCGGTCGTTTCGGTGAGAGTGTCTCTATCGAACACTTCGGAGCATCAGCTGATTACAAGACTCTATTTAGAGAATTTGGTATGACTACCGATGCAGTAATTGCTGCAGCCCACAAATCACTGAGCAACTAATTCAACAGGAGATAAAGAATGACTAGTCCTCTAGCACAAGTTTCAGCAAATGGAGTCAGCATTTGGCTTGACGATCTTTCAAGAACAAGAATCTCTTCTGGTGCTCTTGCCGAACTGATTCACTCTCGCAACGTAGTTGGTGTCACAACAAACCCAACTATCTTTGCTCAGTCAATCGGTAAAGGTGAGGGTTACGAAGCTCAGGTTGCTGAACTAGCCGCTGCTGGCGCAACTGCTTCAGAAGCAATCTTTGAAATCACAACCAAGGATGTTGCTGATGCCTGCGACATCTTTGCTGATGTTTATAAGAGCTCAAAGGGTTTTGATGGTCGAGTATCCATTGAAGTAGAGCCAGGGCTTGCTAACGACACTGCGGGCACAGTGGCTCAAGCCAAGGAGCTCTTTGCAAAGGTAAACCGTGAAAACGTCATGATCAAGATTCCTGCAACTAAAGCCGGTCTTGCTGCAATCACCGAAGTTATCGCTCAGGGCATCAGCGTGAACGTCACTTTGATTTTCTCCCTTCAGCGTTACCGTGAAGTAATCGAGGCATATAAGGCCGGAATCGCTCTGGCGCATGCTGCTGGCAAGGATCTATCTAAGATTCACTCTGTAGCCTCATTCTTCGTCTCTCGTGTCGACACTGAGATTGACAAGCGTCTAGTTGCTGTTGGAACTGGAGATGCTATTCAAATGAAGAGCAAGGCTGCTTTGGCTAATGCGAGACTTGCCTACCAAGTATTTGAAGTTGAGTTCGCAAAAGACGACTGGAGCACCCTAGCTTCTGCAGGAGCCAACAAGCAAAGACCTTTGATGGCATCAACAGGAGTTAAAGACCCTGCACTCAGTGACACTTTGTATGTAACTGAGCTAATCGCTCCTGAACTAGTGAACACCATGCCTGAAAAGACAATGGAAGCTGTCTTTGATCACGGAGTTGTTCCTGTTAACAGCATCACTTCAAAATATGAAGAAGCAAAGCTTGTCCTTCACACCATCGGTGCGATGGGTATTTCATACGATGAGGTAACTGAACTTCTTGAAAATGAAGGTGTAGACAAATTCATTGTTTCTTGGAATGAACTAGTTGAATCAGTTGATGCAGCACTTAAGGCTGCCAAGTAATGTCAATCAGCGTAAAAACATCTGGGGCATCTTCACTTGCAGTGCAAGAAAACATTGAAACTCTAGTTGCCGATAAGGTAGCAAGTCGTATAGCTGCGAAGGACTTTACTCTTTGGGGTAAAGAAGCAGAAGCAGAGTCTTCAATTCGTCTTGGCTGGGTAACTTCCGCTACTGACTCGCAACCACTTGTCGCAAGCATTCTCGAGCTAAGAGATAGATTTAGGGCTCAAGGAATCAATCGCTTCGTATTGTGTGGAATGGGTGGGTCATCGCTTGCTCCAGAGGTAATCACCAATAAGTATGGAGTTGAGCTAGTCGTTCTTGATTCAACCTCACCTGAACAGGTTGCTCTTGTTGTAAACAAAGACATTGAGCGCACCGCGATTGTGGTTTCATCTAAATCAGGTTCAACTGTTGAAACTGATTCGCAGAAAAGAATCTTCGAGGAAGCCTTCACTAAAGCAGGTATTGAAAAGACAGAACGAATTGTTATCGTCACCGACCCGGGTTCTCCCATGGAAGCAGCGGCTAAGGCAGACGGTTACAGGATTTTTAACGCTGACCCTACTGTTGGTGGTCGCTACTCTGCTCTAACTGCTTTCGGTTTGGTGCCATCAGGTCTTGCTGGTGTCGACATTCAAGAACTATTGGATCAAGCAACTAAGGTCGCCGATATGTTGAGTGCAGACAGCATTGGAAACCCAGGTTTGATTCTTGGAACTGTTTTGGCTCGAACCGCAAACGGTAAGGGTTACAAAGACAAGATCGGTCTTGTAGCCGAGGCTTCGACACTTCCTGGCTTTGGAGACTGGATTGAGCAACTAGTTGCTGAATCAACCGGCAAGCACTCTAAGGGTGTTCTGCCTGTTGTGTTGCAAGGTTCAAGTTATGAAACTTTTGCAGATCTGAACGACATGGTTATTGTCAACATCTCAGCAGACAATCACTCGATTACTGATGATGTTGTTTCAGTGGTTGCTCCCCTGGGTGCTCAATTCATGCTCTGGGAATATGCAACTGCAGTTGCCAGTCGCCTGTTGGGCATCAACCCATTCGATCAGCCAGATGTTGAATCAGCCAAGATTGCAGCAAGAGGAATGCTTGAGCAAAGAGCTCAAGCAACAATCAGCGAGCACACGTTTGATTCAATTGAAGTTAGCTCTCTTGGATTAGACCTAAGCGATATCACCGGAGTGCCTACTGCTCTAGTAAAAATCCTCGGCCAGCTTGCTGAAGATGGCTACATCTCTGTGCATGCCTACATGAACCGAATTGCTGATGTTGACGCAGAGGCACTACGTGACGCACTATCTTCTGTAGCTGATAGACCAACAACATTTGGCTGGGGTCCTCGGTTCTTGCACTCAACAGGTCAGTACCACAAGGGCGGACCGCGCCAGGGTGTGTTCATTCAACTAGTTACTAAATCAAATGATGACTTGCAGGTCCCTGGTCGAGATTTCACTTTCGGTGAACTGATTGCTTCTCAAGCTGCTGGAGATGCAATGGTTTTGGCTGAACTAGGAAGACCTGTGCTTACTTTCACTTTGAATAACCCTGTTGAAGACTTCAACAACATTTTGCGAGCAATCGGCTAAGGAGAAACAACTTACATGAGTGAAGTGAAGTTAGGTCCTGGGAGTAATCCACTTAGAGACCCGCTAGATCGAAGACTCAATAGAATCGCAGGGCCTTCTGGTCTAATCATCTTTGGTGTCACAGGAGATCTGAGCCGTAAGAAGTTGATGCCCGCTGTTTATGACCTAGCTAACCGTGGTCTATTGCCACCAGGCTTTTCTCTTGTTGGTTTTGCTCGCAGAGACTGGGAAGACCAGGACTTCGGCCAGGTAGTAAAAGATGCAGTTATGCAATACGCCAGAACTCCTTGGAGTGAAGAAATTTGGAACCAACTATCAAGAGGAATCAGATTTGTTTCCGGTGAGTTTGGCGATGATGCAGCCTTTGATAAGTTGCGTGAAACAATCGAAACTCTGGATGCCGAAAGAGGCACCAACGGTAACCACGCTTTCTATTTGAGCATCCCACCGAAAGCTTTTCCGTTAGTTACCCAGCAGCTTTCTAGATCCGGTCTTGCTGATCCAAAGCCAGATCAGTTTAGAAGAGTTGTTATCGAGAAGCCTTTCGGTCATGATTTGCAGTCAGCTCGCGAATTGAACGAAGTTGTTGAGTCAGTATTCCCTGCGGACTCAATCTTTAGAATTGATCACTACCTCGGTAAAGAAACTGTTCAGAACATTTTGGCTTTGAGATTTGCCAACCAGTTGTATGAGCCACTCTGGAACAACAACTACATCGACCACGTTCAAATCACCATGGCTGAAGATATCGGTGTTGGTGGCAGAGCTGGTTACTACGACGGTATCGGTGCTGCTAGAGACGTTATTCAGAATCACCTTCTTCAGCTTTTGGCACTAACCGCTATGGAAGAGCCTGTTTCATTTGATGCAGCGGATTTGAGAGCAGAGAAAGAGAAGGTTCTTTCTGCTGTAAGACTTCCTGAAGATCTTGGGTTACACACATCAAGAGGTCAGTATGTAGGCGGTTGGCAAGGTGGCGAGAAGGTCACAGGTTTCCTAGAAGAAGAGGGAATGAACCCAGATTCTGTAACTGAAACCTTTGCTGCTATGAGACTAGACATCAATACTCGTAGATGGGCTGGTGTGCCTTTCTATTTGCGTGCAGGTAAAAGACTGGGTCGAAGAGTTACTGAGATTGCAGTTGTGTTCAAGAGAGCACCTCAGCAGATATTTGGTGCTAGCCAGACCTCTGCTTTGGGTCAGAACGCTCTGGTTATCCGTGTTCAGCCTGATGAGGGTGTGACGATTAGATTCGGTTCTAAGGTGCCTGGTGTTGGCATGCAGGTTAGAGATGTGACCATGGACTTTGGATATGGTCACGCTTTCACCGAAGCTTCTCCTGAAGCCTACGAGCGCCTTATCCTTGATGTTCTTCTGGGTGATCCTCCCCTGTTCCCTCGTCACGAAGAGGTGGAACTCTCTTGGACGATTCTTGACCCTATCGAAGAGTATTGGGCCAAAAACGGCAAGCCAGAGCCTTACCGTCCAGGTACTTGGGGTCCTGAGTCAGCAGATCGAATGATGGCCGCTGATGGCCGAGCTTGGAGACGTCCATGATCAAGAACCTACCTAACACCACCACTTCACTTATCTCTAGAGAGTTGGTGACCATCCGTGAAGAAGGTGGTGCTGTTGCTCTTGGAAGAGTTTTGACACTTCTCGTGCAGACTAAGTTCTCAGGCATCGAAGAAGCAATTCTTGCGGCTAATGAAGCATCAAGGGCTCACCCATGTCGAATCATTGTTTTAGCGGATGAAGATACTTCTAGCGAGGCAGAGCCAAGACTTGATGCGGAGATTCGTGTTGGCGGCGATGCAGGAGCTTCAGAGGTTATCGTTCTCAGAGCCTATGGTGAGGCGGCCAGTGATCCAGAGAGTTTAGTGACAGGTCTTCTGCTACCTGATGCCCCAGTAGTTGCTTGGTGGCCTGGAGAAGCTCCTGTGAAGCCTTCGAAGTCAGCGATCGGAAGAATTGCGCAACGAAGAATAACTGATGCTGCTGCTCAAAAAGATCCACACGCTTGGCTTGTGTCTCTAGCAAATAACTATGTTCCTGGTGACAGCGACTTCGCTTGGACCAGATTGACCTTATGGCGAGCACAGCTAGCTGCGATTCTTGATCAGCCACCTTATGACCCGATTACTAAAGTCATCGTAACTGGTGCAGTCGACTCTCCTAGTACTGACCTTCTTGCTGCATGGTTAGGACTAAAGCTTGGTGTTGAAGTCGAACTTGTAAGAACTGTAAGAGGTAAAGCCGTTACAGGTATCAAAGGTGTGAAACTTGAGCGTGAGTCCGGAGCTTTAGAGATTGTTAGAAACATTCCCGATGTTGCCACACTGATTCAGCCTTCTCAACCAACTCGCGACATTAACCTTCCTAGAAGATCACTTCGTGATTGTTTGATTGAAGACCTACGTCGTCTTGACAGTGATGATGCCTTCGGAAACTTGATTGTTTCTGGCTTCAAGTCCCAAGCCTAGACAGAGAAAAACTTAGAAGAGGTTTCAATGAACTCAGTAGAGATTCGCAAAGCCATTAATGCAGCAGATGTTGCTAGTAAGGCTTCAGACGAGATTATTGAAGATCTACGTGCAGTCATAGCCACTAAAGGTATTGCTCACCTAGCCCTAACTGGAGGCACTGTTGGAATACTCACTCTCGAAGTGTTGGCTAAGAAAGCTTCAAATAGTGGAATTGATTTCTCCAAAGTTAACTTCTGGTGGGGTGACGAACGATTTGTTGAGAGTACTTCGAACGATAGAAACGCTAATCAAGCCCGCGCTGCTCTTCTTGACTCGCTGAATCTCGATTCAAGTAATGTTCACGAGTTTCCAGCAGGTGATGAGGGCTTAGATCTGAACACTGCAAGAGAAGTCTTTGCTTCCCACTTGCTTGAATCCTTTGGAACACAGACTCCCAAGATGGACATCACAATTCTTGGAATGGGTCCGGATGGCCATGTAGCATCACTTTTCCCTGGCCATGAACACAACGATGAGTTTGTTGTTGCAGAGAGTAACTCCCCTAAGCCTCCAGCAGAACGCTTAAGCATGAACATGAACCTGATTAACAGTTCTGACAAGGTAATCTTCGTTGTTTCTGGTTTGGATAAGGCACAGGCTGTCGAAACTGTTCATAAAGATCCAGATTGTGATTTGCCTGCAGCAAAAGTTTCAGCTCAAAAGAGCACAGTGTGGTTTATTGATGAAGCTGCTGGCGCTGCTTTTTGGAGCTGCTAGTTCTACTTCTTGACCTTTGCAGCCTTCTTGGCTTCAGCTTTAGCCTCAGCTAGCAAACGCAAACGTCTTTCTCTAACAGCAGCAACTGCCTCATCAAGAAGTTCTTTGGCTTCTTGAGCAGTTCTTCTTTCTTTCACGTATGCCAAGTGAGTCTTGTATGGCTCGTGCTTTGCAATCATCGGAGGGTTGTCTTTGTCCTGGCCTGCTGGTAATCCGCAGTGAGGGCAGTCCTGTTCAACCGGAAGTTCTTCTTTTTCGACTGTGGCAGCGAAAGAAGAGCTGAAAGTGTGGTTGTTACAGCAGTAGTAGTTGAGGGTTACGCGTTCTGCTTGGAAGCCATTGTCTTGCTCGCCCATCGGGCCTGCTCCGACACGTGAGCCTCTGATTGCTGAAGTATTACCACTCATAAATTAGATCCAAGAATATGTTGATGCCAGTCCAAGGATGATAACGGTGACTACCCAGACTAGACCCAAGATGATTGTGATTCGGTTGAGGTTTCGCTCTGCTACACCTGATGAACTCATTGTGGTGTTCACTCCACCACCGAACATGTCGCTAAGACCGCCACCGCGACCCTTGTGAAGAAGGATTAGCAGGGTTAGTAGCAAGCTGGTCACACCCAAAAGGATGTTCAAAGCGATGAAAATACCGTTCATTTATCTGTTCTTTCGTTCATTCGGAGCTCTGAAAGCTCCCTTGTAAATTATAAGGTTAGGTGCTTGAGGAAGCGAGAAATGCCTGAGAACTCGTCAACATCCAGGCTGGCTCCACCGACCAAAACCCCATCAACTTCAGGGCTTCTAAGGAAACCTGCCACATTGGCAGCTTTGACTGAGCCACCATACAAAATCCTTGTACTTTGGGCTATTTCAGCCCCAAACTGACCCTCAATGGCTTCTCGGATCTTGCCAGCAACGCTTGCTGCCTGCTCTGGAGTTGCCACCTGGCCTGTACCAATAGCCCATACCGGCTCGTAAGCCACTATGAACTCTCCTAGCTTGCTGTGTCCAGAAAGGGCTGCCAGTATCTGTCTTACTGGAACGGCGCTTTGACCTTCTGCTTCTAGCTCTTCAAGGGTCTCGCCCACACAAATAACTGGAATCAAGCCGTGTTTAAAGGCGGCAGCAACCTTAGCCTGAACGATTGTGTCATCCTCGTGGTGGTAGCTTCTTCTCTCGCTGTGTCCGATCAGCACATACTGAACGTCAAGCTTTTTTAGAAATGCTCCAGAAATGTCGCCAGTGTAAGCGCCTGAATCGTGCTGGCTTAGATCTTGGGCTCCTAGAGAGAGTGAATACTTCTCAAAGCTGATGAGGGTTTGAATTGAACGAAGGTCTGTAAATGGTGGGAAGACAGCAACCTCAGTCTTGGTGTAATCGTGGTTAGCATCAGCCAAAGTCCAAGACAACTTCTGAACCAAAGCAATGGCCTGCTGGTGGTCTAGGTTCATCTTCCAGTTACCTGCGATAAATGGAACTCTTTCTACACTCACTTCAAAACCTCTAATCCTGGCATTTGTTTACCCTCTAGAAATTCTAGACTCGCGCCACCTCCGGTTGAGATGTGTGAGAAGTCTGTGTCTTCAAATCCAAGGATGCGAACCGCAGCAGCTGAATCTCCTCCACCAACGACAGACAAGCCTTTAACCTCGCTTAGAGCCTTGGCAACCTGCTTGGTTCCGTTAGCGAAAGCCTCGAACTCGAAAACTCCCATAGGGCCGTTCCAGAAAACGGTTTTGGCACTTCGAATAACATCTGCAAAAGCTTGAGCACTCTCCGGGCCAATGTCTAATCCAAGGCCGACAGATCCAAATGAACTATCTTCAATTTCTGCAGAGTTGGTGATTTCAACTTCTGCATCAGCACCAAACTTACTTGCAACAACAATGTCTGTTGGCAGAACAACTTCAACGCCAAGATCTTTCGCTCTTGCTAAGTAGCCTTTTACAGTTTCGATTTGATCGACTTCAAGAAGGGATGAACCTACCTTGTAGCCAAGAGCAGCTAAGAATGTGAAGACCATTCCACCACCAACAAGAAGCTGGTTAACGTGTGGAAGTAGATGATCGATAACACCTAACTTGTCTGAAACCTTTGAGCCGCCTAGAACCACAGCGTATGGACGCTCTGGGTTCTTGGTCAGTCTTGTCAAAACTTCAAGCTCTTTCTCGATTAGTAATCCAGCAACACTTGGAAGTAATCCAGGAAGTTCGTATACAGAAGCTTGCTTCCTGTGCACAACACCAAAGCCATCGCTTACAAACAAGTCCCCTAACTCAGCAAGTGACTGAGCAAAAGCAAGCCTTTCGCCTGCTTCTTTAGCTGTCTCACCTGCGTTGAAACGTAAGTTCTCAAGAACTAACACTTCACCATTCTGAAGGCTTGAAACCGCAGTAGCTGCCTCTACCCCAGTTGTTGTTGAACAGAAAGCAACTGGACTATCAAGTACTTCGCGAAGACGCTTTGCTACTGGAGCAAGTGAGTACTTGGCGTTGGGAGTTCCATCCGGTCTGCCTAGGTGGCTGATTACGATGACCTTAGCGCCACGCTCTAGAAGGTACTTCAAAGTCGGAACTGATGCCAGGATTCGTCCATCGTCAGTAATTGTTGAACCATCAAGAGGAACGTTCAGATCACAACGGACAATAACCCGTTGGGAACTTAGATCAGGTAAATCAGCTAAAGTGCGCATCTAATGAATTAGAGCTTCGCAGCAACAAGCTGAGTTAGTTCAACCAAACGGTTTGAGTAACCCCACTCGTTGTCATACCAAGAAGAAAGCTTGACTGTAGTTCCACCGATAACGCGGACCAAACCAGCATCAAAGATTGATGAGTGTGGGTCAGTAACGATGTCGCTTGAAACGATTTCGTCTTCGGTGTACATCAGAATGCCCTTCATGGCACCTGCTGCTGCAGCCTTGTAGGCTTCCTTGATTTCGTCGATAGTAACTTCAACCTTAGAAACCAAAGTTAGGTCTGTGATTGATCCAGTTGGGACTGGGACACGAAGAGCGAAACCATCTAACTTACCCTTAAGCTCTGGAAGAACTAGGCCAAGAGCTTTAGCGGCACCGGTTGATGAAGGAACAATGTTGATTGCTGCGGCTCTAGCACGACGTAGGTCGCTGTGTGGACCATCCTGAAGGTTCTGGTCCGCTGTGTAAGCATGAACTGTTGTCATAAGACCATTCACAATGCCGAACTTGTCGTTGAAGACTTTGGCAAGAGGTGCCAGACAGTTAGTTGTGCAAGAAGCGTTAGAGATGATGTGGTGGTTTGCTGGATCGTATAGGTGCTCGTTCACACCGATAACGAATGTGCCATCTTCACCAGTTGCAGGTGCTGAGATGATTACCTTCTTAGCTCCAGCATCAATGTGCTTCTGAGCATCCTTGGCATCAGTAAATCGACCAGTTGATTCGATAACGATGTCAACGCCAAGATCTCCCCAACCTAGGTTTGCTGGGTCACGCTCTGCTAGGACCTTGATGGTAGTTCCGCCAACAATGATGTTCTGCCCTTCAACGCGAACATCCATGTTTAGACGCCCAGTTACAGAGTCATACTTTAGAAGGTGAGCCAGACCCTTAGGGTCGCTTAGGTCATTTACTGCAACGATCTCTAGGTCAGTTCCTTTTGCAAGCTCTGCTCTTAGGAAATTGCGTCCAATTCGTCCAAATCCATTGATTCCAACGCGTGTGGTCATTGTTTTTACTCCATTTATTCTGAGCACCCTAAAGATGCATTTTTGAGGGGTTTTTGGCTTCTAACCACTCAACGTTGGGTGGGATACCTATGATTCTAGGGTAGCAGAAGAGTAGATGTGTTCTGGCTAGCCTCTAGGAAGCGTGCCTGAACATCAGCCCAGTTGACGATGTTCCAGAATGCTTTGACATACTCTGGCTTGACGTTCTGGTAGTCCAGGTAGAAGGCGTGCTCCCACATGTCCAGCATCAAAAGTGGGATTGATCCAACAGAAAGGTTGCCCTGGTGGTCGTATAGCTGCTCGATGATTAGCTTCTGACCCAGGATGTCCCAAACCAAGATTGACCAACCAGAACCCTGAATTCCCAGTGCGCTAGCTGTGAAGTGTGCTCTGAATGCATCAAATGAACCAAAGTATTCATCGATGGCTGCCGCTAGTTCACCGGTTGGTTTATCGCCACCTTCTGGTGACATGTTCTTCCAGAACACAGTGTGGTTTACGTGACCAGCTAGGTTGAAAGCCAAGTCCTTCTGGAACTTGTTTACCATGGTCAAATCATTCTTGTCTCTGGCCTCGGCAAGAGCGTCCAATGCTGAGTTGGCTCCATTGACATAAGCCAAGTGGTGCTTATCGTGGTGCAACTCCATGATCTTTCCAGAGATGTTTGGCTCTAGTGCTCCGTAGTCGTAGCTTAGGTCTGGCAATACGTATTTACTCATGAGGTTGCTCCTTCTAGTCGTTCTCTTGTGAATCTAATTCAGTGTTTGGAATTCCGCGCTCTGCTGCAACTTTATCCGCTAAAGCCAGCAATCTTCGAATGCGGCCAGCGATGGCGTCTTTAGTTAGTGGTGGAACAGCTAGTCGGCCAAGGTCATCAAGGCTGGCATCGCGGTTGTTAAGTCTTAGCTCTCCAGCAACTCGAAGATGCTCTGGAATATCATCACCCAGAATCTCCATTGCACGCTTTACTCTTTGACCAGCAGCTACCGCAGCCTGAGCTGATCTCATTAGGTTGGCGTTATCAAAGTTAGCCAAGCGGTTCTGCTTGCCTCGAACTTCACGTCTAACTCTTAGTTCTTCATACTTGAGAACTATGCCGTGAGCACCAACATGCTTCAAGATCTCAACAATTGCATCGCCTTCTCTAACCACAACGCGGTAAACGCCTCTGGCTTCGCGAACCTTTGCGAAAACATCAAGCCTTCTAGCAATTCCGACAAGGGCCATCGCAGCTTCATTACCAGGAGCTGTGATTTCAAGGGTTGCTGATCGTCCTGGGTCAGTTAGCGAACCGTGAGCAAGTATTGCTCCACGCCAAACAGCCTCAGCATCAGCTTTACTACCGGAAACAAGAGCTGCTGGTAGACCTCTTACAGGTCTGTTCTTTGTATCAATCAAGCCTGTTTGTCTGGCTAAAACTTCCGCATTATCAGTTACTTTGATGCGGTAGTGAGAGCTCTTTCTGATTCCCCCAGCAGATATAACTGCAAGTTCACTTTCCACTCCATAAACTTCAGCAAGGTCCTTACTTACTCGCCTAGCAACCTGAGCAGTGTCAACTTCAACCTCAACAACGATCTTTCCTGCAACCAGGTGCAGTCCGCCACAAAAACGCAGGATTGTCGCTAGCTCTGCTGCTCTGACCGTGCTCTTAGAAACTTCAACTCTGGCAAGCTCATCTTTCAGCTCTGCTGTTAATGCCATTACTATTCTTTTCCTAGATCTCTGTGTTTAACGCTCACTTCAATGCCTTCAACTGAGCTAAGCCTTCTAGCAATCTCAATAGCAGTTGCTACTGAGCGATGCTTACCACCGGTGCAACCGATAGCAATAGAAACTCTCTTGCGGCTCTCTCGCAGGTATCCTTTGAGCATTGGAATCAATGCAGCAACATAGTTGTCAATGAACTCGACCGCACCCTCTTGTGACATGACAAACTCAGCTACTTCTTTGTCAGTGCCATTGAATGGACGCAACGATTCATTCCAATAAGGATTTGGAATAAATCTCATGTCGGCAATCATGTCTGCATCTGCAGGAGATCCATATTTAAAGCCAAAGCTTTGCACAATCAACTTCAGCTTGCTAGAGCTCTCTGAAGAGAAGTTCTCAGCAACTTTGGAACCAAGTTCGTAAATGTTCAGTTCACTGGAGTCGATGATGATATCCGCTTGCTCACGAAGAGGAAGTAGGCGCTTTCTTTCTAAAGCAATACCATCTGAGATCGTGCCATCACCTTGAAGAGGATGAGGTCTTCTTACTTGCTCAAACCTTTTAACCAGTGAAGCATCATTGGCTTCTAGGAATAGAACCTGGACATCAATGTTTCCCGACTGAAGAGAGCTAATGTGCTCACTGAGATCATCAAATAAATCTCCACCGCGTGCATCAATAACGACAGCGAGTCTTGGTAATGCCTTATCTGAAATAGCGAAAAGCTCTGCCATCGGCTTGAGCATTTGTGGCGGTAGGTTATCGACTACGTACCAATCCATGTCTTCCAGAGCATTCGCTACAGTTGACCGACCAGCACCAGACATCCCAGTTACTACAAGTAACTCGTATGACTTTGAAGTGTTCAACTCGGACCTTTCTGGTGCTTAGACTCAACTCTAACCACTTTGCGACACGCCCGAACTCCAAAAGGCAAAATAGAGGGTCTAATCCCCTGATTCAGCCAGTGTTTTGGCTATAGAAGCGGCCAAAACAGGCCCTATTCCCGCCACTTCGGCTATTTCATCAACGGTTGCAAGCTTGAGTCGTTTGGCTGATCCAAAGCGTCTGAGCAAGGCTGAGACCCTTTTATCACCAAGACCCTCGATTGAACCTAGCTCTGTGGCAATAGATGACTTTCGCTTAGTTCTCTGGGCAGTAATGGCAAAACGGTGGGCCTCGTCGCGAATTCGCTGCAACAAAAACAGCGCTTCCGAGCCTCTAGGCAGGATCACTGGGAACGGGTTATTCGGAAGCCAGATCTCTTCGAGTCGTTTAGCAAGACCAATAACCGAGATGTCTGTTACTCCGCTGTCCTTGAGTGCCTTAGCTGCAGCATTGACCTGAGGTTGACCACCATCAACAATCAAAAGCCCAGGTCGGTAACTGAACTTGTTGTCATTGTCTTCAATTCCAGAAACCAAATACTTCAATCGTCTTGTAAGAGTTTGATATAGCGATTCAGTGTCATCAGCTGAAGACTCGATATTGAACTTACGGTAGTGATTCTTCTTAGCTAGGCCATCTTCAAATACCACCATTGAAGAAACAATTCCTGTGCCACCCAGGTGCGAGACGTCGAAACATTCAATACGAAGTGGCGCTGTTTCTAGCTGAAGCACTTTCTGAAGATCAGCAAGTGCTTCACTTCTGGCGCTAAAGTCTGCCGTGCGACGAAGTTTATAAAGTCCAAGAGCATGCCTAGCGTTAGTCAATGCGGTTTCCGCAAGAGCTCTCTTATCTCCACGCTGCGGTATGCGAAGGTCTACCTTTGACCCTCTGATACCTGATAACCACTGTCCTAGAGCTTCAGGCTCACCTGGCAAAACTGGCACTAGAACTTCTCTTGGAACATCTGAGGCAAATGTTGCATCCTTGCCGTAAACATTCTGTAGCAGATATTCAACTAACTCTGATTGGTCGCGCTCTAGTTCTTTATCAACAACCCAACCCATGACACCACGAATACGCCCACCACGAACTCTAAACAGGCTTACCGCAGCCGCTAGTTCATCGTCGGCGATACCAAACAGATCAGCGTCTGTCTGATCGGTAAAAACAACAGTGCTCTTTTCAAGAACAGTTTCAAGAGCGTAGATACTGTCCCTAAGCTTTGCGGCCAGTTCAAAATTGCTTTCATCTGAGGCCTGAAGCATTCGAGCTCTTAATGAATCAACGTGAGTTTCATCACCGCTCTGCAAGAAATCTGAGAAGCCTTTGACAAGTTCCTTGTGCTTATCTGGCGTAACTCTTTGAACACAAGGAGCAGAACACTTCCCGATGTCCGCTAGAAGGCATGGTCGATTAGTTGATTTAGCGGTGTTATAAACACCTGATGAGCAAGAACGTATTGGGTAGACCTTCAAAAGACTGTCTAGTGTGTCTCTGATCGCCCAAGTCTTTGTGTATGGCCCAAAGTACTTTGCACCCTTGATGTCTCTGTTCCTGGTAATAAAAACCCTAGGAACTTTATCTGCGATCGTTAGAGCCAGATACGGGTAGGTCTTGTCGTCTTTGAAGCGAACATTGAAAGGAGGATTGAACTCTTTGATCCAAGTGAATTCAAGCTGGAGAGCTTCAAACTCTGTTTTTACAATCGTCCAGTTAACGTCTCTAGCTGAGAGAACCATTCGTCTGGTTTTCTCTTGCAAAGTATTTATCGGTGCAAAGTATGAGGTGAGTCTTGCTCTCAGGTTTTTAGCTTTACCGACGTATAGAACTCTCCCGTTTTCATCAAGGAATCTATAGACCCCTGGATTGGTTGGGATCTCAGAGCTCTTAGGTCTAAAGCTAAGGTCGTTAGCCATTTCTAGCTGAGAATTTCCTTGAGGAACTTACCGGTGTGAGATTTTGCAACCTTAGCAATCTGCTCTGGAGTTCCAGCGGCGACAACTTCGCCACCTCTGAACCCACCCTCAGGACCAATGTCAACAACCCAGTCAGAGCTCTTGATCACATCAAGGTTATGTTCAATCACAATTACAGTGTTGCCTTTGTCAACAAGACCATTAAGAACAAGCAAGAGCTTTCTAACATCCTCAAAGTGCAAACCAGTAGTTGGCTCATCAAGTACGTAGATGCTTCGACCGTATGAACGCTTCTGCAACTCAGTTGCTAGTTTGACTCGTTGAGCCTCACCACCCGAAAGAGTTGTTGCGGACTGACCAAGTCGAACATAGCCAAGACCAACATCAACCAAAGTGTCTAGGTAACGTGCGATAGAAGTGATTGCTTGGAAGAACTCTGCGGCTTCTGAGATTGGCATCTCCAATACTTCAGAGATTGATTTGCCCTTGTATTTCACCTGCAGAGTTTCACGGTTGTATCTAGCGCCGTGACACACCTCGCAAGAGACATAAACATCAGGCAGGAAGTTCATCTCAATCTTTAGGGTCCCATCACCACTACAGGCTTCACAGCGTCCACCCTTAACGTTGAAGGAGAATCTACCCTGCTGGTATCCCCTGGCCTTTGATTCCTGAGTATCAGCGAAGAGCTTGCGGATGTGATCAAACACACCGGTATAGGTAGCTGGGTTAGAGCGAGGTGTTCTACCGATTGGGTTCTGGTCAACGTGAACTACCTTGTCTAAGTGTTCTAGGCCTTCAACACGAGTGTGCTTTCCCGCTACACCCTTAGCTCCATTGAGTTTGTTTGCTAAAACCTCATAGAGAACATCGTTTACAAGTGATGACTTACCAGAACCACTAACCCCAGTTACTGCCGTAAAGGTTCCTAGCGGGAAGACAACGTCAATGTTCTTCAGGTTATTCTCACGTGCCCCAACAACTTTGATCTGACGAGTTGAATCTAAAGGTCTGCGCTTTTTAGGTGTCTCAATAGCTTCTCGCCCACTAAGGAATGCTCCAGTGATGGAGTCTTTGTTAGTAAGAATCGACTTATAGCTTCCGCTGTGCACAACTTCACCACCGTGAATACCTGCACCAGGTCCAATGTCAACCAGCCAATCGGCAGCTTTGATGGTGTCTTCATCGTGCTCAACAACAATCAGGGTGTTACCAAGGTCACGAAGTTTGATTAACGTATCAATCAAGCGCATGTTGTCTCTTTGGTGCAAACCAATACTTGGTTCATCCAGTACGTAGAGCACTCCAGTTAGACCTGCGCCGATTTGGGTCGCAAGACGAATTCTTTGAGCCTCTCCACCAGAGAGGGTAGCCGCGGCTCTTTCTAGGGAAAGATAATCAAGACCAACTGCAATAAGGAATTCAAGTCTAGATCTAATCTCCCGCAGCACCTGGGCAGCAATCTTCTCATCACGCTTATCTAGTTTCAGCTTTTCAAAGAACATGAACGATTCGCCAAGGCTCATCACACAAACATCAGCAATTGAGTTATCGCCTACCTTAACAGCCAATACTTCTGGGCGTAACCTCGCACCATTACAGTCAGGACAAGGTGTTTCTCTAAGGTACTCGGACCACTTACCTCTAGCCCAGTCATTGTCAGCTTCAAGGTACTTACGTTCGATGTAGTTAAGCGCACCTTCAAAGCCAGTTGTGTATTTAAGTTCACGACCGTACTTGTTCTTCCACTTCATCTGCACTTCAAAGTTGTTACCGTAAAGAACAGCGTCTTGGATTTCCTCCGGAAGATCACACCAAGCTGTATCAAGTGAGAAGTCAAGATCTTTAGCAAGACCTGTGAGCAGTCTTGTGTAGTAGGTGAATAGACCTTTACCCTGAGTTGACCAAGGTCTGATAACTCCGCCGTTGATTGATTCAGAAACATCGCCAATGATTAGCTCTTTATCAACTGCCATCTTCACGCCAAGACCCGAGCAAGCAGGACAAGCACCGAAAGGAGCATTGAAAGAGAATGTTCTAGGTTCAATTTCAGTAAGGGCTAGCGTGTGCTCCTTAGGGCAGGACATTCTCTCGCTGAAGTTACGGTACTTCCCATCACCTTTGAGATCAACAAAGTCGATAGTCAATCGCCCGTTGGCTACTTTCAAAGCAGTTTCAATAGAGTCTGTTAATCGCTGAGTAATGTCTTCTTTAGCTACGAGTCTGTCGATGACAACAGAGATGTCGTGTTTATAAGTTTTTCTGAGTGGTTTGGCGTCAGTTAGCTGAATGACTTCCCCATCAACTACAGCTCGTGCAAAACCTTGTGAGATAAGTTCTCGGAAGAGATCAGAGAATTCACCCTTCTTCTGGTCAACAACCTGCGCAAGGATCTGATACTTAGTGCCAGTCTTGAACTGCATGATTTGATCAACAATTTGTTGAGCTGTCTGCTTAGTAATTCGCTCACCACATTCAGCACAGTGAGGTATACCGATTCTCGCCCAGAGCAATCTCAGGTAGTCATGGATCTCAGTAATCGTTCCCACTGTTGATCTAGGGTTACGGTTAGTTGACTTCTGGTCGATAGAAACCGCAGGGCTAAGTCCTTCAATGAAATCAACATCAGGACGGTCAACTTGACCCAAGAACTGTCTTGCATAAGCACTCAGCGATTCAACGTATCTACGCTGACCTTCAGCAAATATGGTGTCAAAGGCTAGGGAAGACTTACCTGAGCCAGATAGCCCTGTAAAGACAACCATGGCGTTTTTGGGTATCTCAAGGTTCAGGTTCTTAAGGTTATGTACCCTGGCACCTTTGATGACTAGTTTGTCTTTAGTCGGAATGCTGATGTGTGGCATTCGTACAGTTTAACCCCGTGAAAGAACTAAACCTTATCAATCTGCCTCAGGGTGTATTTCATCTCACTAATCTCGTCCCTGAGCCTTGCCGCCAGTTCAAACTTCAGCTCCGCAGCTGCAGCCTTCATCTGCTGATCTAGGTCAACCACCAGATCCAAAAGCTCGTCATAACTGGCGTTCTGGTTAGGCCTTGCCTTGAGCGGGGTAATCCCCTTGTTGCCAGTTCTCTTGTTCTTGGCGTTATCAAGAAGCTCTGCTGTGTCCTGCTCTTCACGCAGGATGCTGTCAGTGATGTCCGCAATTTTCTTACGAAGTGGCTGGGGGTCCACACCGTGAGCCAGGTTATAGGCAACCTGCTTTTCTCTCCTGCGGTTAGTTTCATCAATTGCTCTAGCCATAGAGTCAGTGATCTTGTCGGCATACATGTGAACTTCACCGCTAACATTTCTAGCAGCACGACCAATGGTTTGAATAAGGGAAGTTGTTGATCTTAGGAATCCTTCTTTATCAGCATCCAAGATGCTAACTAGAGAAACTTCAGGTAAGTCCAGACCTTCACGAAGCAAGTTGATACCAACCAAAACATCGTAAACACCACTTCTAAGCTCTCGAAGAAGTTCAACGCGTCTTAGCGTGTCAACATCGGAGTGTAGATAGCGAACACGAACTCCTGCTTCAGTTAGGAACTCAGTTAGCTCCTCTGACATCTTCTTAGTGAGAGTCGTGACAAGCACACGCTCATCTTTGGCTGCACGTATTCTAATTTCTTCAAGTAGGTCATCAATCTGACCCTTAGAAGGCTTGATGACTATTTGAGGATCAACTAGGCCTGTAGGACGAATAATCTGCTCAACTGCTCCGTCTGCTACTCCAAGCTCGTACTTTCCTGGTGTTGCAGAAAGATAAACAGTTTGCCCTACTCGCTCCAAGAACTCAGGCCACTTCAGTGGTCTGTTATCTAAGGCAGAAGGAAGTCTGAAGCCGTGCTCAACAAGAGTTCTTTTTCTTGATGAGTCACCTTCATACATCGCGCCAATCTGTGGCACAGTGACGTGAGACTCATCAATAACAGTTAGGAAATCTTCTGGGAAGTAATCCAATAGACATGATGGAGCAGAACCTGGTTCTCGCCCATCTAGGTGTCTTGAATAGTTCTCAATTCCGCTACAAAAACCAAGTTCTCTGATCATTTCGAGATCGAAGGTAGTTCTCATTTTGATTCTCTGAGCTTCCAAAAGCTTGCCCTGAATCTCGAACTCTTTTACTCTTGCAGCCATCTCTTCTTCAATGGCTTCAAGTGCTGGTCCCATGCGATCTGCTGAAGTCACATAGTAACTAGCTGGATAGACAGAGATGGTATCCATCGCTCCTACTATCTCACCGGTTAGTGCATGCAGTTGATAGATGTTCTCAATCTCATCACCGAAAAGTTCAAGACGAATAGCTAGTTCGTCATAAACAGGAATGATCTCGATGGTGTCACCCTTAACCCTGAAGTTACCCCTCGAGAAGTCGTAGTCATTGCGCTGATACTGCATTGTCACAAACTCACGAATAAGCTCATCCCGATCGATGGTCTGTCCCTTATGCAAAGGAATTGACATGTCTAGGTACTCGCTAGGTGCTCCAAGACCGTAGATGCAGGAAACTGTAGAAACAACAACCACATCTCTTCGAGATAGCAAGCTCATGGTTGCTGAGTACCTGAGACGCTCAACTTCCTCATTGATAGAAGAGTCCTTCTCAATGAAGGTATCGGTTTGAGGAACATACGCTTCAGGTTGGTAATAGTCGTAGTAGCTCACGAAATACTCAACAGCGTTATTCGGAAGTAGTTCTCTAAATTCATTCACTAACTGAGCAGCAAGAGTCTTGTTGTGAGCAAGAACAAGTGTTGGTCTTTGAAGTTTCTCAATTAGCCATGCAGTGGTTGCTGACTTACCAGTACCTGTTGCACCTAGAAGAACAACATCTTTTTCACCGTTATTGATGCGATCAGTTAGTTCAGCAATAGCTGTTGGCTGATCACCAGATGGTGTGTATTCACTGATTACTTCAAAAGGAGCGAAGGTTCTAGTTGGCTCTTTCACTCAGAGCTCTCTTTCGCCATGCCTTGAAACTTAGTCCAGAGCTTTGTGGCATCTGCAAGTAATGCAACTAGAGGCTGGTTTGAGTTCAGAATGAAATCAGCTCGGGCTGCCCTCTCAATTGCTGAAGCTTGAGCCTGAATGCGAGCCAGTGCCTGATCTGCACTCATTCCCCTAAATTCGACAAGTCTTCTTACTCGATCAGCTTCAGGGGCCTCAACGCTAACGACAACGTCAAAAGGAAGTGCAACATTGGCCTCAACCAAGAGTGGGACTGTGTATACAACGAATGAGTCTGCAGGTAGTTCGCTTAGAAGCTCTTCTGCTCTTTGTCGAACTAGTGGGTGAATGATTGACTCCAGCAAGAGCCGCTTAGATGTGTCATTGAAGATAATCTCGCCTAAGGCTTTTCTGTCCAGCTCACCGCTTGGCAGCAATACCGCTTCACCGAAGGCTGTTCTGATCTCCTCTAAACCCTTGGTTCCAGGTTCTACAACTTCCCTAGCTAGAACGTCAGCATCGATCTCAACAGCTCCAAGGGAAACCCAGTGAGCAGCGACAGTGCTTTTACCTGCTGCTATTCCACCTGTAAGACCAATCAAAAACATGAACTAAGCCTAACTTGTCCTTAAAGCAAAGACGGGCTGAGCATAAGCCCAACCCGTCTTTAGAGTTTGTAAACTACTCAGCGCTGTTTAGCTTGTCGCGTAGAGCAGATAGAGCCTCATCGTCTGAGAGAGTTCCCTCTGACGCAGTTGCACCTTCAGATGATGAAGAGGTTGTTGTGCTGGCCTGAACTTCTGGCTTTGCATCAGGAAGGGTTGCCGCTAGCTCGTTAGCTGCCTTAACCTGCTTCTTGTGCTCTTCCCAGCGTGCGTGAGCTTCAGAGTATTCCTTCTCCCACTTAGCCTTGGCATCTTCGAAGCCTGGCTTCCACTCGCTAGTAGCTGAGTCAAAGCCTTCTGGGTACTTGTAGTTACCCTGGTCATCAAAGTCGGTAGCCAAACCATATAGAGCTGGGTTGAAGTCAGTACCTTCTGGGTTCACTTCTTCAGTTGCCTGCTTCAATGAAAGTGAGATACGACGACGTTCTAGGTCGATGTCAATAACCTTGACGAATACGTCTTGGTTAACTGTTACAACCTGGCTTGCAAGATCGATGTGCTTAGCTGAAAGCTCACTGATGTGAACTAGACCTTCAATGCCATCTGCAACACGAACGAATGCACCGAATGGAACGATCTTGGTGACCTTACCCGGTGCGTACTGACCGATTGCGTGTGATCTAGCAAATACCTGCCATGGGTCTTCCTGAGTCGCCTTCAGAGATAGTGAAACACGCTCTCTGTCTGAGTCAACTTCTAGAACCTCAACAGTTACTTCCTGACCAATCTCAACAACTTCACTTGCGTGCTCGATGTGCTTCCAGGAAAGCTCGCTCACGTGAACAAGACCGTCAACACCACCAAGGTCGATGAATGCACCGAAGTTCACGATAGATGAAACAACACCGGTACGGATCTGACCCTTAGCAAGATCTGCAAGGAATGTGCTGCGGTTAGCAGACTGTGACTCTTCTAGAAGAGCTCTGCGAGAAAGAACAACGTTGTTGCGGTTCTTGTCTAGTTCCAAAATCTTAGCGTCAACATTCTGACCAAGGTAAGGAGTTAGATCGCGAACGCGACGAAGCTCAATTAGTGAAGCAGGAAGGAATCCACGAAGACCGATGTCAACGATTAGACCACCCTTAACAACTTCGATTACCAAACCGGTAACAATGCCATCTGATTCTTTGATCATTTCGACATCGCCCCACGCACGCTCGTACTGAGCTCGCTTCTTGGAAAGAATTAGTCGGCCTTCTTTGTCTTCTTTCTGAAGTACAAGAGCCTCGATTGAATCGCCAACAGCAACGATGTCGCCTGGGGCTGCATCGTGACGGATTGATAGTTCGCGTGAAGGGATAACACCTTCAGTTTTATAACCTACGTCGAGGAGAACCTCATCGCGGTCAATCTTTACTACAACACCTGAGATTAGATCTCCGTCGTTGAAAGATTTTAGGGTTTTTTCGATTTCTGCTAATAGCTCTTCAGCTGAGCCGATGTCGTTTACTGCTACCTGCTTAGGAGCTTTGTCGGTGCTACTTGTCATAGAGAGGTTGTCTCGATCTTGTTTTTACTCGGGCCAAAAACCATCTTCACTACAGGCGTAGCAAGTCACAGCTTTTGAACGTGGACTGGATTGTTAGGCCCAAAAATGGACCTCGAGCAAGTCTATACGGTCTTTTAGCCCGAAACAATGCGGATTAGAGCCTCGAGCACAGCCTCTTCATCATCGCCTTGAACCTCAATGGTCAGTTCCTCACCTTGTTTGGCTCCAAGGCTTAGAACAGCCAGAATGCTAGTCCCCTCGGCCTTTTTGCCCTGACGATTAGTCAGGGTTACCTGGTGCCCGCTTAGGGTAGCAAATCGAACGAAATCCGCAGCAGGTCGAGCGTGAAGGCCAACAGGAGCGGTAACTACACAGGTTGCCTTAGCCACTAGTGAGCTGCCTCATCCCAGCTACGGCCGACGCCTACGCTGACCTCAAGAGGCACAGCTAGCTCGGCTGCCTCATTCATTTCCTTGATGACTATGGCCTGAACCTTCTCAAGTTCTCCCTTGGCCACCTCGATAACTAATTCATCGTGAACCTGAAGCAGGATTCTGCTCTTGACCTTGGCTGCAACTAATGCTCTATCAACGTTGATCATGGCAGTTTTCATGATGTCAGCTGCAGTCCCCTGGATAGGAGCATTTAGAGCTGCTCTTCTAGCATTCTCCTTAACTGCAAAGATCTTGCTCTTCAAATCAGGGAAAGGTCTTCTTCTGCCTGCAATGGTTTCGGTATAGCCACGGTCTTTGGCTTCTTCAACAACTTCACTTAGGTATCTTCTAACCCCACCAAAGCGATCAAAGTAGTCCGCCATTAGTTGCTTGGCATCAGCGTTGGAAATTCTTAACTGCTTAGCTAACCCATACTCGCTCAAGCCATAAACAAGTCCATATGACATTGCCTTGACTTTAGATCGCATAGCACCAGTAACTTCAGCTGCTGGAACCCCATAGATTCTTGAACCAACAAACTTGTGTAAGTCTTCACCAGATTTGAAAGCTTCAATCAAACCTTCGTCCTGGCTTAGGTGAGCAAGAATTCTCATTTCAATCTGTGAGTAGTCAGCTGTAAGCAAGGCCTCAAAGTCATCGCCTACTATGAACGCATCTCTAATAAGACGTCCCCTGTCACTTCGAACAGGAATGTTCTGCAGGTTTGGATTCTCTGAAGAAAGACGCCCAGTTGATGTCCCTGTTTGAACGTATGTTGTGTGAATACGACCATCTGATGAAACTGCCTTGCTAATGGTTTCAACAATCTGTCGAATCTTGGTCACTTCTCTATGCGAAAGAAGTTTCTCTAGGAACGGGTGACCATTCTGCTCGAAAAGAGTAGTTAGAGCCTCTGCGTTAGTTGAGAAACCTGTTTTAACTTTGCTTGTTCCTGCCATACCAAGATCTTCAAACAGAACAGTCTGTAGTTGCTTAGGAGAAGCCAGATTTATCTCTTTGCCAATGATCTCGTAACACTCAGAAGCTATTTTGGCTATCTCTTTGTCTAGTTTCTTCACTAACTTAGACATGCCATCAGTATCCAAGGTGATACCGGTGTGTTCCATCTTGGCTAGCGGGTTACTAGAAGCCAGCTCAACTTCTCTATAGACAGAGTCTTGCTTGGTCATCAACAGTACGCTGTTCAATGTCTGATTTAGTTGGAATACATACCAGGCAATAGCAGGTAAGTCTTTATCGGCTTGAACGAGTTCGTCTTCGTTCTCGACATCCAGCTGGACTCCAAGATACTCAGAGACAAGGTCTTCAGCCGAGAAGCCTCTTCTTTGTGGGTTATCGATATATGCCATAAGCATCGGGTCATCAACGATTCCGGAGATCTTCTTACCAGCACCAAGCAAAAATCGCTCAGCTGCTTTGGCGTTGAAAACAATCTTTGGTTGTGCAGAAGATAACCAACCATAGAAGTCTTTATCAAACTCCTTGAAACTAATAGCGGTTCTAATACTCGAGTTTGCTATTCCTGCTCCCAGTATTGATTCATCACCAAAGTCGAAGTACACAGCACTTGGTTTTGGCGAAGAGTAAATATTTGCCAATGCTTCAGCCTTGTTCTTTGCTTCCTTAGGTAAAACTAACTCAACACGCGAAACGACTTCTTCAACAACTTCTTCTGCAACCTTTGTTTCAGCTGTCACTGCTGGCTTTGAACCTTCAGCAACACCTAAGCCTCTAAATACTCGTTCAAGTAGTGACCTGAAATGCAACTTGGCGAACGAATCTCTTACGGCAAGCTCATTCACAGGTTTGAGAGCGAAAGCATCGAATGAGTAACCACAGTCAAGATCTCTTACTAGGTGATTTAGCCTTCTGTTTCTAACAGCAAGCTCTCTGTGTTCACGAAGAGACTCTCCCACTTTTCCAGGAATGTCATTCTGAGCCGCTAGAACACCATCAAGGTTTCCATACTGCTGTAACCACTTAGCTGCGGTCTTTGGTCCAACACCTGGAACACCCGGTAGGTTATCCGAAGTTTCTCCAACCAATGCTGCAAGATCTGGATACTGCTTGGCGTGAATGCCATATTTTTCAAGTACCGCTTCATCTGTCATACGAGCAAGGTTCATAACACCTTTTACTGGATAAAGGATTGTCACATCGTCCTGAATCAGTTGGAAGGTATCTCTATCACCTGAAACAATCAAAACTTTATAGCCAGCTGCTGCACCTTGATCCGCAAGGCTGGCAATGACATCGTCTGCTTCATAGTTTTCGCGAGTCAAGGTAAGAATGTTCATCGCAGCTAGTGCCTCTCTGAGCAATTCTGTTTGACCATTGAATTCAGGAGGTGACTCTCCTCGTGTTCCTTTGTATTCCGGATACTCATCGGTTCTAAATGAATGCCTTGAGAGATCAAAAGCGACTGCAAGGTGTGTAGGTTTCTCATTCTGCAGAATGTTGAGAAGCATCGAAATAAAGCCATGCACCGCATTGGTGTGTTGGCCATCAGGAGTCTTGAAGGCGTCGGGACTAAGAGCATAGAAAGCTCGGAACGCTAAAGAGTGACCATCTATTAGCAAAAGAGTAGGCTTGGTCTTGGTCATTTCAATAGCCTAACTTGACCAAAGTCAAACAACCGCTAACAGGGCTACGAGGAATTTATGAGTTCTGAAATGTCTCCAGAGATTGCCGCTTGGATTGAAAAACGTGGGCTTGGGCAGCTTGCTGACACCATGGGCATCAAGATCCTAAACATCAGCGCGGAAGGTGGAGTAGCCACCATGCCTTCGGAAGGCAACAAGCAACCTCTAGGAATTGTCCACGGAGGAGCCTATGTAGTTATGGCAGAGACACTTGGAAGCATGTGTGCAACTCTGGCCGCTGGCGAGAATAGACACGCTGTTGGAATTGAGATCAACGCCTCACACACAAAGAGTTGTAAAGAGGGTTTGATAACGGCAACGGCTAAAGCCGTAAACATCGGTAGAAACCTTGCTACCCATGAAATAGCTGTCGAAGATGAGGCTGGAAACAGGCTTTCAACAGTTCGAATAACGAACTTCCTAAGAGATAACCGCTAAGGCTTCTCTGCCAACTGCTCGATTACCGTTTGAGCCACCTGTTTCATTGAAAGACGTCTATCCATAGAAGCTTTCTGAATCCATCTGAAGGCTTCTGGTTCGTTCAACTTCATCTTCTCAGTTAGTAACCCTTTGGCACGATCGACTAACTTTCTTGTTTCAAGCTTTTCATTAATCTCATCTACCTCGTTGGTAGCAGCAACCATGCGAGCGTGAAGTGAAAGTGCGATTCGAAGAGCAGGTATAAGGTTGCTTGGGTTGAAAGGCTTGACTACGTAACTAAATACCCCAGCCTCGCTTGCTCTTTCAACCAAGTCAGGTGAACTAAAAGCAGTCAATAGAACCACGGGTAGGTTGTGCTCTTTCAAAACTTCGGCAGCCTGCAAGCCATCTGTGCCAGGCATCTTGATGTCCATTAGGACCAGCTGTGGTTTGAGTTCCAGAGCCAGACGAACTGCCTCTGCACCATCGCCAGCTTGGCCGATTACGTTGAAGCCAGATTCAGTCAGAGTCTCAACAATGTCGAGCCTGATAATAGCCTCATCCTCAGCAACAACAACGGTTGGGAGGCTTGAATCAGTCATACGAATACATTACTCCGACAAACAGAAATCCTTGGAATGGTTTAGACTTTTTACTCGATACAAGCCGAAGTGGCGAAATGGCAGACGCGGAGCACTCAAAATGCTTTGCTCGAAAGGGCGTGTGGGTTCGACTCCCACCTTCGGCACCAAAAAGAACCCCCCAAGATATCTTGGGGGCGTTTCTTTATCTGGCGTAAGCCGGAGCAGCTCCGTTGATTGCATCGCCAACTCTGTGAACTCTGAGCGAGTTAGTTGAGCCTGGAATGCCAGGAGGAGTTCCCGCTACCACAACAACTTCATCCCCGATCTTGGCAATTCCTTTGCCAAGCAAAATCTCATCAACCTGATGCATCATTGCGTCTGTGTGGGTTACCTCTTCAACAAGATGAACATTAGATCCCCAGACCAATGAAAGACGTCGCTGGGTTTCTGGAGACGGAGTGAAAGCGATTGTTGGAATCTCGTGACGAAGTCTTGAGACTCGACGAAGTGAATCTCCGCTTTCTGTGAAGACACAGATGTACTTAGAACCTAAAAGCTCAGCAATCTCTGCGGCAGCAAGAGTCACAGCACCTCCGTGGGTGTGTGGCTTGGTGCCTAGAGCTGGGATACGAGAAAGACCGTTATCTTCTGTCGATTCGATAATGCTTGCCATGGCGGCAACGGTTTCAACTGGGAACTCTCCTACTGAGGTTTCACCTGAAAGCATTAGGCAGTCAGCACCATCAAGAACAGCATTGGCTACGTCGCTTGCCTCTGCTCTAGTTGGCCTTGAAGCGGTGATCATCGACTCAAGCATTTGAGTTGCAACGATAACGGGCTTGGCCCATCGTCTTGAAAGCTCAATTGCTCTCTTCTGAACCAGTGGTACCTGCCAGAACGGAAGCTCAACACCTAAATCACCTCGAGCAACCATCACGCCATCAAACGCGTCAATGATTTCTTCAAGTGCGTCTACCGCCTGAGGCTTCTCAATCTTTGCAATAACAGGAAGGAACTTTCCTTCCTCTTTCATGATTTCGTGAACACGTACGATGTCGCTCGCATCTCTGACAAATGACAAAGCGATCATGTCTACGCCCAGACGAATACCCCAGCGAAGGTCATCTTCGTCCTTCTCGCTAAGTGCAGGAACGTTTACAGCAACACCAGGTAAGTTGATGCCCTTGTTATTACTAATTACGCCAGCAATCTCAACAACGGTTGTTACTGACTTGTCATCAACAGCAGTTGCCTTAAGTGTGACCTTGCCATCGTCAATGAGAAGAAGATCGCCAACCTTGACATCGCCAGGTAGGCCCTTGAAAGTTGTTGAACAAATGTTTACATCGCCCTGGATGTCTTCGATGGTGATAGTAAAGGTTGCACCTTTTACAAGTGTTACTGGACCATCTGCGAATCTACCTAGACGTATCTTTGGACCTTGCAGGTCAACGAAGATACCAATTGGCTTGTCTAGATCAGCTGCGACCTGTCTCACAATCTTGTATAGACCTTCGTGAACGTCATAACTTCCGTGACTGAGGTTCATTCTGGCCACATCAACACCAGCTTCAACAACTGCTTTGATGGAATCGTAGGTGGAGATGGCTGGGCCTAGGGTCGCAATGATTTTCGCGCGTCTCATATTTTCCTTTTACTTATGTTGCACTAGTAAGCCTACCGAAGGGTTAGGCGTGAATTCCGACGTCTGTTGGCTTAACAGGTGATGGTAGCGATGTTGAGCCTTCCAAATACTCATCTATTGCAGCTGCAGCAGCTCTTCCCTCAGCAATAGCCCAAACAATAAGGCTGGCACCACGACCTGCGTCCCCTGCCACGAATACGCCATCAATGTTGGTGGCATACTTCTGGTTTCTAGCTAGGTTGGCCTTTTCGTCAGTCTCAACAGGAGTTGAATCAACTGCAATGTTCGACTCAGGACCAGTGAAACCTAGGGCTAATAGAACTAGATCTGCTTCGATGATGGTTTCGGTGCCTGGTTTAGGTAGGCGTCTGCCATCAACAAACTCGGTTTCAGCAACTTCAATGCCGGTAACCTTGCCGTTTTCGCCGACAAATCTGACTGTGTTAGCCAAGTACTTTCTCTCACCAAACTCCTCGTGAGCACTGGCAATCTCAAAGAGGTTAGGGAACGTAGGCCATGGTTGGTTTTCGGCTCGTTCTGTTGGCGGCTGATTGCCGATAGCAAGGGTTGTGACAGATACAGCACCTTGCCTGGTGGCAGTGCCAAGACAGTCAGCTCCTGTGTCGCCGCCACCAAGGATGATTACCTTCTTGCCCGAGGCAACTATCTGGTTGTCAACTTCTATCCCTGAAACAACTTGGTTTGCTTGAGTTAGGTAATCCATTGCAAAATGAATGCCTTCAAGGTCTCGTCCTTCAATGTTGATGTCTCTAGGCTTAGGAGCACCTGTTGCAACAAGAACTGCTTCGTACCTTCTGAAAAGATCATCCCAGGTGATGTCCTTACCGATAGTTATGCCGGTGCGGAATCTTGTCCCTTCAGCTTCCATTTGAGCTAAACGACGATCGATGTGGTGCTTCTCCATTTTGAAATCTGGAATGCCGTAACGAAGAAGACCACCAATTTCAGCATCACGTTCATAGACTGCAACAGTGTGACCTGCTCTAGTGAGCTGCTGGGCGGCAGCAAGTCCTGCAGGACCTGAGCCAACAATGGCAACAGTCTTGCCTGTCATACGCTCTGGTGCGTGGGCTTCTACCCATCCCTTTTCAAAGGCTTGTTCAATAATTGATGCTTCAATTTCCTTGATGGTTACAGCTGGTTGATTAATGCCTAGTACACATGAACTCTCACAAGGCGCTGGACAAAGTTTTCCTGTGAATTCAGGGAAGTTATTGGTGGCATGCAATCTTTCGATTGCTGACTTGCCATCCGAACGCCAGGTTAGATCGTTCCACTCAGGAATCAGATTTCCTAGTGGGCAGCCGTGGTGACAGAATGCAATGCCACAATCCATGCAACGACCGGCTTGAGATTTTAGAACGCCCTGATCAACAGGTTCGTAAACTTCTTTCCAGTCCTTGATTCGAACTTCAATCGGACGTCGCTTAGCTGTCTCACGCTCAGTGACTTTAAGAAAGCCTCTAGGATCTGCCATTTGTGCTCACCTCCAGAATTCTTTGCCAAACAACACTGCCGTCTAAGTCTTCGCCGTTTAGAACAGCTGCAGCCTGAATCTTCTTCACGTTTGCGTAGTCTCTAGGTAGCACTTTGGTGAATGAAGAAACTGTGTTATCAAATTCAGCAAGCATCTTCGTAGCTAGCTTTGAGCCAGTTTCTAACTCGTGCCTAGTTAGAAGGGCTCTAAGTGTCTCGGCATCTAACTCATCAAGAGGTAGCAAATCAATCTCGCCATCAACTAGAGCACTGTGGTTTACTAAGTCCGCTCTTAAGTTGTAAACATAGGCAACTCCACCTGACATACCAGCTGCGAAGTTCTTACCTGTTCTACCTAGAATTACTGCTGTTCCACCAGTCATGTATTCAAGACCGTGGTCGCCAACTCCTTCAACTACTGCAACAGCACCGGAGTTTCTGACAAGGAATCTTTCGCCAACGATTCCACTGAGGAACATGCTTCCGCTTGTAGCTCCATAGCCAATCACGTTACCTGCGATAACGTTCTGGTCAGCTGGGAATACCGATGACTCTGAAGGTCGAGCAACGATCAGTCCACCTGATAAACCCTTACCTACATAGTCGTTTGAGTCACCAAAGATACTGAGCTTGATTCCCTTAGGGATAAAGGCACCAAAGGATTGACCTGCGGATCCAGTCACACGAATGTCGATAGTTCCCTCAGGAAGACCTGCAACACCGTAAAGCTTGGTTACCTCGTGACCAAGCATTGTGCCTACAGCTTGAGCGGTGTTATTGATAGGTAGTGAAATCTCCACACGCTGAGCATCTTCAAGTGCTGCTGTACTTAGTTTGATAAGGCTGTGGTCAAAGTGCTTCTCAAGTTCATGGTCTTGGTAGGTGAATCTTCTCAACGGTCCTGAGTTTGGTTTAGGAGCAGAAAGAATCGGAGTTAGATCTAGTCCATCTGCCTTCCAGTGACTAATTGCTCTGTTGGCATCAAGTAGTTCACTGTGGCCAATGGCTTCATCCAGTGATCTGAATCCAAGGACTGCCAAGTACTCTCTTACCTCTTCAGCTAAGAACATGAAGAAGTTAACAACATGCTCTGCCTGTCCAGTGAATCTAGCTCGAAGATCTGGGTTCTGTGTTGCAACACCAACAGGGCAGGTGTCTAGGTGACAAACACGCATCATCACGCAACCTGAAACAACAAGTGGTGCTGTGGCAAAACCAAACTCTTCTGCGCCTAGTAGAGCAGCGATGACAACATCTCTTCCAGTTTTCATTTGACCGTCAACCTGGACAGAGACTCTATCTCTCAGACCATTGACCATCAGTGTCTGCTGGGTCTCCGCTAAACCTAGTTCCCAAGGGGTTCCCGCATGCTTCAAAGAGTTCAACGGTGATGCTCCTGTGCCACCATCGTGCCCAGAAACTAAGATCACATCAGCTTTTGCTTTAGCAACACCGGCTGCCACTGTTCCAATACCAACCTGGCTCACTAACTTCACATGAACTCGTGCAGCAGAGTTTGCTCGCTTCAAATCAAAAATCAATTGCTTCAAGTCTTCAATTGAATATATGTCGTGGTGTGGTGGCGGTGAGATGAGTCCAACACCAGGAGTTGAGTGTCTGATGTCAGCAATCCATGGATAAACCTTGTTAGGAGGCAGCTGACCACCTTCACCTGGCTTTGCTCCCTGAGCCATCTTGATCTGAATATCATCAGCATGAGTTAGATACATGCTGGTAACACCAAATCTTCCAGATGCAACTTGCTTGATAGCACTTCTTCTAGCAGGGTCAAGTAGTCTGCCTACTTCTTCCCCACCTTCACCTGTGTTTGATTTAGCACCCAGCTTGTTCATGGCAATCGCTAAAGTCTCATGAGCCTCAGGAGAGATAGATCCGTATGACATTGCACCAGTTGAGAAACGCTTAACAATCTCTGTTGCTGGCTCAACCTCATTGAGTGGAACAGCTGGACGAACTCCTTCACGCAGAAGGAATAACCCACGCAGTGTCATGAGTTGCTCAGCTTGATCGTCAATTAGCTTGGTGTACTGCCTGAAGATGTCAAAACGCTTGGTCTTTGTTGCATGCTGAAGCTTGAAGATTGTTTCTGGGTTGAAAAGGTGCGGAGGTCCTTCTCTACGCCATTGGTATTCGCCACCAACCTCAAGTTGCTCATGTGGTCTGATTGCTCTTTCAATTGGGTAGGCACTTGAGTGACGAGTTGTTATCTCTTCGACGATTACTTCAATACCGATACCGCCAAGTTGACTTGTGGTGCCAGTGAAGTAAGCATCGACGAACTCCTGGCTTAGGCCAATTGCTTCAAAACATTGAGCACCTGAGTATGAAGAAACTGTTGAGATACCCATCTTCGACATTATCTTCAGAACACCTTTACCAAGACCCTTAATGATGTTCTTGGTGGCTTTCTCAATCGTTAGCCCCTGGATTACTCCGTTTCTAACCATCAGTTCAACAGATTCGATTGCAAGATATGGGTTGATGGCGGCAGCACCATAACCAATCAGGGCCGCAACGTGGTGCACTTCTCTTACGTCTCCTGCTTCAACAACTAGGCCGACCTTAGTTCTGTTGCCAGTCTTGATTAGGTGGTGATGCACCGCAGATGTAAGTAGCAGGCTAGGGATTGGAGCTAGTTCACGGTTACTGTCTCTGTCCGAGACAACGATGAAGTTGCAGCCTGAGGCCACTGCCTCATCAAGCTCTGAGTAGATCTCTTTGATTCGAGACGCGAGTGCTTCGGCACCTTCATCAACTCTGAACAAACCTTTGACAATGTGAGATCTTCCAATGCCTGAGTCTTCGCTGAACTTAATCTTCGCTATCTCATCGTTGGTTAGCACGGGGAAATCAAGGATTACCATGCGAGCATGCTCAGGTGTTGCACTAAGAAGGTTTTGTTCTGGACCAATGCCAACACCTAGAGAAGTAACAATCTCTTCGCGGATGCTATCAAGTGGTGGGTTAGTCACCTGAGCGAACTGTTGAACAAAGTAATCAAAAAGCAAGCGTGGTCTATCGCTTAGCGCGGCAATTGGAGTATCAGAACCCATGGCACCTAGTGGCTCAGCACCCATCTTGGCAATCGGTGCAACCAGCATGCGCAGATCTTCTTCGGTGTAACCAAAAGTTCTTTGTCTTCTAGCAACAGAGCTCTTCGTATAGGCAACGTGCTCTCTGTCAGGTAGGTCTTTTAGGTTGATGCGATTCTCTTCTAGCCATTTACCCCAAGGTTCAGCAGCTGCAATCTCAGCTTTGATTTCTGAGTCATCGATCAATCTTCCTGAAGCTGTATCCGCTAGGAACATACGACCTGGCTGTAGACGACCTTTGCGAACAATTCTGCTTGGGTCTATATCAACAACACCGATCTCAGAAGCAAGTACAACTAATCCATCTTCAGTAACGATATATCTACCAGGACGCAAACCGTTTCTATCTAGTGTTGCTCCAACTAGATCACCGTCGGTAAAGATAACAGCAGCAGGACCATCCCATGGTTCCATCAGCATGGAGTGATACTCATAGAAATCACGCAGTTGTGGATCCATGTCGGTTTGTTTTTCCCAAGCTTCAGGAATCATCATCATCATGGCGTGTGGCAAAGATCTGCCTGACTGAACTAGCAATTCAAGAACTTCATCGAATGATGCTGAGTCAGAACCACCTGCAGTGATGATCGGCTTTAGCGAATCTATGTCACCAAGAAGCTCTGACTGAAGCCTTGATTCTCTTGCCTTCATCCAGTTTCTATTGCCCTTAACGGTATTGATTTCACCGTTGTGAGCAATCATGCGGAAAGGATGGGCCAGAGGCCAAGAAGGGAAAGTGTTAGTTGAAAAGCGTGAGTGAACTAAAGCGAGTTTTGATTCAAACTTCGAATCACTTAGATCTGGAAAGAATGGTTCCAGTTGCAAGGTGGTAACCATGCCTTTGTAAACAATTGTCTTTGATGAAAGTGAAGGGTGATACACCCCTAGCTCACGCTCTGATGACTTCCTAACGAAGTAAAGGTCTCTTTCAAGTTGCTCTTGAGAAGAACTAGTTGCTGCGCCAACGAAAACTTGAACTATCTGTGGCATCGCTGCTTTAGCTAGGTCGCCTAGGTGTTCAGGATTGGTTGGAACAGTTCGTGTTCCTAGAAGCTTTAATCCGCGAGCTGCACAAAGCTTTTCAAATGACGCTTCAAAAGATCTCGAGTCATCTTCCAAATCAAGGAAAACTAAGCCTGCACCATACTTGCCTGGTTCAGGCAAGTCGAAGTCAACAACACTTCTGAAGAAGCGGTCCGGTATTTGAGTAATTATTCCAGCGCCATCACCTGTTCCAGCATCAGAACCCACTGCGCCTCTGTGCTCTAAGTTTCTAAGAGCATTTAGTGCTGTTTCGATGATGTCGTGGCCAGCTGATCCTCTAAGGGTTGCAACCATTGCAAGGCCACAGGCATCTTTATCTCGAGCAGGGTCATATAGTCCAGATGCAGCAGGAGCGGTATTGAACCGCTCAAACGGCGACTGACTAGTCATGCTCGTACTCCATTCAAAGATTGATTGGGGACGGCTTTGGCCCTAGGGATGGGGAGAGTTTATTTGTTCTCCGCTGTATCCGTCAATCCTACTTCAGTCTCCTCTGTAGAGGTTGAATCAGCGGTCTCTGGTTGCTCTTCAGGCTGTTCTTTGGCTTGTTCTAGGGCCTTATTTGAGCGTCCAGGAAGATAGCCAGTGGTCTCTTCCCCAGTGTGTCTGGCTCGCTGAATCATAAACAGGGCCAAACCGACAAGGACTCCAACTAGAGCGGAGATCTGGTTGGTGCGAAGTCCAAAGAAAACATCGCTTGGGTCTAGGCGGATGGCTTCAATAAAGAAGCGTCCTACTGAATACCAGACTAGGTATAGAGCAAACATGCGGCCCCAGCGGAGGTTGAATCTTCTTTCAAGAATCAGAAGTACTGCAATTCCAGCCAATGACCAGAGAGATTCGTAAAGGAAAGTTGGGTGGAAGGCTAGTCCTTCTGGCAAGCCAATCGGGTAGCTCTCGTTGTAACTAGGAATCAGAATTCCCCATGGCAGATCAGTTGGCGATCCGAAAAGCTCGTTGTTGAAGTAGTTACCCCATCGGCCAAGAGCCTGTGCTGCTAGAAGACCTGGCACTAAAGCGTCAGCAAAGCTTAGGAATCTAATCCCAGCTGATTCAATCTTGAGAGCTTTGATGTCTACCTGACAAGCAATGTATGCGCCAATAGAGCCGAAGATGATTGCGCCATAGATTGCAAGTCCACCTTCCCACAGTCTGAAAATTGTGGTCCAGTCTCTGCCTGGTCCGAAGTAGTCACTCAAATGTGTAAGTACGTGGAACAAACGGCCACCGATGATACCGAAAGGAACAGCCCAGATAGCAATGTCAATTGCCAGTCCAGCTTCCATACCTCTTGCCTTCATGCGAGCTCCAGTAAGTGCTACGGCGACGATGATCCCTGCGAGGATGAACAACGCATAGAAGTGAATCACAACTGGCCCAAGTTGGAAACTTGAAACGGTAGGTGAAGGGATTGCGTATAGGAATGACATTTACTTTCCGCCTTTCAGTTTTCTTACTGTTTGCTTAAGTTCTTCGATGCCGCCGTCACGATAGGCCTTGATAAATACACTTCCAACGATTGCCCCGTCAGCGTAGGAATTAACTTCTTCAACCTGATCTGCTGTTGAAATTCCGATACCAACACATACTGGAACCTTGGTGTCTGTCTTTCTAACGCCAGAAACTACTGCTCTAGCTTTTGCATCTAGGTCTTCACGCGCACCAGTGATACCCATTGTGGAAACTGCGTATATGAAACCTCTGCTTAGTCTGGCAACTTGATCTAAACGCTCTTGAGAAGAAGAAGGTGTTGCCATGAAGACTCTGTCTAGATCTAACGCATCAGAGAATGCAAGCCAATCTGCCGCTTCATCAGGAATCAAATCAGGAGTAATCAGTCCTGCTCCACCTGCTGCTTTGAGATCCTTAGCAAATCTTTCTACTCCGTACTGCATTATCGGGTTCCAGTAGCTCATAACAAGAACCGGTGTGCCAACACGGGATGTTATTTGCTTCACTGCATCGAAGAACTGGCTCAGTTTAAAGCCGTTCTCAAGTGCCTTTTCGGTTGCAACCTGAATAACTAACCCATCCATCACTGGATCGCTGTATGGAACTCCAAGTTCAAGAATGTCGACACCTGATTCACACATTGCAACGCAGGCTTCAACTGAGTCTGCGACAGTTGGATAACCAGCAGGGAAATAACCAATTAGCGCTGTCTCCCCCTTGTTATCAAGGTCGTGCAAAAGCTCTTCTGTCTTACTCATGGTTTAGTCCAAGAATCCAAAGTACTTGCCAACAGTTTCCATATCCTTGTCGCCTCTACCGCTTAGGTTGAGAAGGATGGTAGAGCCCGCAGGCAATGTGCTTCCGTACTTGATTACACCCGCAAGAGCGTGTGCAGTTTCAATAGCTGGAATGATTCCTTCTGTTTGCGAAAGAGCCTTTAGACCCTGCATCGCTTCATCATCGCTGATGCCGAAGTACTGGGCTCTATTAAGGTCCTTCAACCATGAGTGCTCAGGCCCAACTCCTGGGTAGTCAAGACCAGCAGAGATCGAATGACTTTCAACTGTTTGACCATCTTCGTCCTGAAGCATGTAGCTCTTCGCCCCGTGCAAGACGCCAACACGACCCTTACTGAGAGTTGCTGCGTGACGCATCGTTTCCATGCCATCTCCGGCAGCTTCAAAGCCCCAGAGTGCAACGCTCTCGTCATCTAAGAACGCGTGGAACAAACCAATTGCATTTGAACCACCACCAACACAGGCTGTTACAACTTCAGGAAGGAATCCGTAGTCTGCAAGCATTTGCTCACGGGCCTCTCGACCAATCACTGAATGGAAATCTCTAACAATCGTTGGGAATGGGTGTGGTCCAGCGACTGTACCAAGTAGGTAGTGAGTGTCATCAACGTTGGCGACCCAATCCCTAAGCGCTTCGTTGATCGCATCTTTAAGTGTTCTTGATCCTGTTGTTACAGGGACCACTTCAGCACCAAGAAGTTTCATTCTTGCAACATTCAAGGCTTGACGTTGAGTGTCAACTTCACCCATGTAGACAACGCACTCTAAACCAAATAAAGCTGCTGCAGTTGCACTTGCTACTCCGTGCTGTCCAGCTCCAGTTTCAGCAATAATTCTTTTCTTACCCATGCGCTTTGCTAGCAAGGCTTGACCGATAACGTTGTTGATTTTGTGCGAACCCGTGTGGTTCAAATCCTCTCGCTTGAGAAATACTCGAACATCTCCTGCCAGCGCTGCAAACTTAGGTACTTCAGTAATGATTGACGGGCGGCCAACATAAGTTTGATTGAGTTGATCTAGTTCCATAGCAAAGGTTGGGTCGGCCTTAGCCGCCGCATACACTTCTTCTAGTTGATCCAGAGCAGCAATAAGTGACTCAGGTACGAAACGGCCTCCGTACTCACCAAAGTACGGTCCGTCCTGATCTTTTAGAAACTTCTTGCCTGTCATCTTCTAAAGTCTAATCTTTTCTACCCCAGTGAACTGTCCCAGTAATTTACTAGCATCTCCTGTCACCAGAGCCTCACCCACAAGAACAATGTCAGCACCTGCCTTGGCATACTCTTCAACGTCACCAACGTTTCGAACTGCAGATTCGGCTACTGCAATGGCGTCCTTGGGCAAAAGCCCCACTAGCTCTTGAAATAGGCCTCTATCGGTCTCAAAAGTAGATAGGTCACGAGCATTTATACCGATCAGCTTCGCGCCAACATCCACAGCCCTTTTAACCTCTTCACTGTTGTGGGTTTCCACAAAAGGTGTCATTCCAAAGCTTTCAACGAACTCGAAAAGGCTGGCTAGTTTGCCTTGGTCTAGACCTGCTGCAATTAGCAGAACAAGGTCTGCTCCATAAGCTCTTGCTTCAATAACCTGTTGTTCCAGGGATACGAAGTCTTTCCTAAGAATTGGAATGCTCACTGCGTCTCGAACCTGTTTTAGGTCCTCTAGAGAGCCCTTGAACTTTCGCTCCTCGGTCAAAACACTGATCGCTGAAGCTCCAGCAGATTCATATGTCTTAGCAAGCGCTGCAGCATCGCTTATTGGAGCAAGATCTCCCTTGGATGGACTCGCTCTCTTAATTTCAGCGATGACTTTGATGTTGGAACCTGAGTTGAAGTTATCAAGGACAGAAAGTGCTGGCGTTCTTGATTCAATTAGTTTCTCAAGATCGGCAATGGAAACTCGTTCTAGCCGAGCAAGGGCGTCTGCCTCTGCACCGGCATAGAGATTTTCAAGCATTTATTTCTTTGCTGAGCTTTGACGGTTCACACCGTAGCCGAGTTTGGCAAGAATTGGACCCATAGGAATAGCAAGAACGGTTAGAACAGTACCAATGGCAACAAGAGTTCCATCTGGCAGAACTACTCCAACAGTTGCGATGGTGGAACCAATAATGGCAGTAATAACTGCAGACCAAGCCGCTATTGAATGTCCGTGACCTGGCTCGTTTTCGTGGTTGCTCATTTAGTGCCTTTCTTCCCTACAATCTTAACAAGTTCAGGCAGCGCTCTTAGCGATTAGTGCCTATTTCGCGCCGAATAGTGAGTTTGCCTGCTCGATGGAAGCAATAACTGCAGACATCTTGCTCAACGTCTCTTGGTACTCAGATTCAGGGACTGAATCAAGAACAATTCCTGCACCCGCCTGAACTCTGGCAATACCATCTCTAATTAATGCTGTTCTAATCGCGATTGCTAGGTCAGCATTTCCTTCAAAGTCCAGATAGCCAACCACTCCACCAAAGATTCCACGGTTGGCTTCCTCGAGGTTATCGATAATCTCTAGAGCTCTTGGCTTAGGAGCTCCGGAAAGAGTTCCTGCAGGGAAAGTGGCCTTGAAGACATCCACAGGTGAAGAGCCCTGCTCTAGTGTTCCTTCAACTGTTGACACCAGGTGCATAATATGGCTGAATCTTTCGATCTTCATAAATTGAGTAACAGTTACAGACGCTGGCTCGCACACCTTTAGCAGATCATTTCTAGCCAAGTCGACAAGCATCAGATGCTCTGCTCGTTCCTTATGATCAGCAAGTAGTGATTCAGCATGGGCCTCATCAGATTTTTGGTCTGAACCTCTTGGTCTGGAACCAGCAATTGGATGCATAACCACGTGTTGACCAGAAACTTTGACCAAGGCTTCAGGTGATGACCCTACAACCGCATATTCTCCATCGGTGTCCTCGTAGTTGAGTAGATACATATATGGAGAAGGGTTTAAAGCTCTTAGAACTCGATAGACATCGATAGGTCTAGCCGATACTTCGACATCAATTCTTTGCGATAGAACAACTTGGAATACGTCCCCGGCTCGAACATGGTCCTTGGCAATCTCAATTGCTTTCAGGAAGTCTTTGTGCGCAGTTCTTGGAGCCTTCTGAGTTTGAGAAGCATCTTCAGGTGAAGAAAGTACCTGAGCTGCTGGTTGTTGAAGTTTGGTAACCAGAGATTCAATTCTTGAAACAGCTCCATCATATGCAGACGAGTAATCTAGGTTGCTGTCGCAGTAGATGTTGGAAACAATCAGAATTGAAGATGTCTTGTGGTCCAGAACAATAATATCCTGAACCATCTCTAGGTGAATCTTAGGTCTCTTGTAGTCCTGCCGGTTCGGGCTTGGCAAGTTCTCAATGTCTCGAATGACATCCCAAGCAAATAACCCAACAAGCCCTGAAGTCAATGGAGGAAGATCCGGCAGTTCAATAGTTTTCCAAGCAGACTGAATAACCTTGATGGCATCAAGTGGCGCGGCAGGAAGAGAGCTTCCATCAGGTAGCGCTGACTCTGAACCTCGTACTAGAAACGCACTTTTTGTTTCAATGAAGCTTGCTCTACTTGAAACTCCTATAAAGCTATAGCGCGACCAAACACCTTGTTCAGCTGATTCCAAAAGGAAAGTTCCTGACCGACCTGTTGAAAGCTTCTCGTATATTCCAACGGGAGTGTCATTGCCACCAAAGACAGCAAGGAAAACCGGTACAACACTTCCTAGTGAAGCCTTTGAAAGAAACTCTTCTTTGGAGATGTTTAATTTAGTCATTAGTCTCCCCTTCAAATGACTCAATGTGAGTATCGAAACAAGATTCGGTTCCATTGTGGCAACTAGGCCCCTTAGGAGTTGCCTTGATCAGAATCGCATCTGAATCACAGTCCAGTTCAATAGAAAGAACTGTCAATGTGTTACCGGAGGTTGCGCCCTTAAGCCAGAGTTCATCTCTTGATCTTGACCAGAAATGGCAAAGTTGTGTTTCTCTGGTCAGGCGGTACGACTCTTCATTCATGTAACCGAGCATGAGAACGCGACCATTGCTAGCGTTTTGAACAATGGCTGGTATCAACTGTTGATTCTTGAAATCTGGCTCAATCATGTTGTTACATTCTAACTTTCATGCCTTGGTGCGCGAGAGCTTGCTTGACGGCGCTGATTGCCACAGATCCTTCGTGAAATATCGAGGCTGCTAGGACAGCATTAGCTCCTGCAGCGACAGCTGGTGGGAAATGATCTGCTGACCCTGCTCCTCCACTTGCAATAATTGGCAAGGCAGTTACTTCACGCACAGCTCTTATGAGCTCCTCATTGAAGCCTGTTCTAGTTCCATCGGCGTCAACGCTGTTGAGCAAAAGTTCGCCGATGCCACGGTGCTGGTTGTTCTTAATCCACTCAAAAGCATCTTGTTCAGTAAGTTTTGTGCCACCGTGAGTTGTGAGCGCATAGCCAGATGGCATGTTCGAATCCTTGATTATGTCTAGTGAGATTACGACAATCTGATCACCATACTTGGCTGAAATCTCGTCGATCAAACCAGGGTTACTTATCGCTGCCGAGCCGATGCTCACTTTGTCTGCACCTGCTTCCAGGTAACTTGCAACGTCTTCAAGTTTGGTGACCCCTCCACCGACAGTAAGTGGAATGAAAATGCTTTCAGCCGTTCTAGAGATGACATCCAACATAGCCATCCTGCCTTCAAGGCTTGCTGAAACATCAAGGAACGTGATCTCATCAGCACCAGCTTCAAAGTACTCTTTGGCAAGTGCAACAGGGTCGCCGACATCGTTGAGCCCTTGAAACTTGACGCCCTTAACTACTCTTCCGTCTTTAACGTCAAGACAGGGAATGACTCGTATAGATAAGGCCATGCTAAATTCTTGCGGCGTGAATTGCGCTTACCAGGATTGCTCTAGCGCCTAGCTCGTAAAGTTCATCCATCTTGGCGTTAGTTTCGCTTCTTAGAACAAGAGCCCTAACTGCCACCCAGTTTGGATCCTTCGTTGGAGAAATAGTTGGCGATTCAATACCCGGTGTTATTAGAGAAGCTTTGTCAATAAGAGATGTTGGACAATCGAAATCAAAGATCACGTACTCTCTAGCAACAATCACACCGTTTAGTCTTCGAAGTAAAGAAACGTGTTGTTCCTTGCTTTGGTTATTAGCAATCAAGTAAGCAGATGATTCAAGTATCACTTCACCGAACGGCTCCAAGCCAGCTTGCCTTAGCGTGTTACCAGTAGAAACAACGTCTGCTATTAGATCCGCAACACCAAGACTTACAGCTGTTTCAACAGCACCATCAAGACGAATTACTTGAGCGGAGATGTTCTTGCTCTTTAGGTAGTCCTCCACAATGTTTCCATAAGCCGTTGCAACTCTTTTACCAGCAATTTCTTCTATTGTCTTGAATTCACCTATAGGCCCAGCGAAGGTGAATGTTGATTGCCCAAAGTTCAGATCTGCAACTCTAACGGCACTGGATCGACTATCCATCAATAGATCTAATCCAGTGATACCAAGATCAAGAGCGCCTGTGCCAACATAGGTAGCTATGTCTCTAGGTCTTAGATAGAAGAACTCGATGTTGTGCTTTGTGTCAACCACTCTCAGAGTCTTGCTATCTTTACGAATCGCATAGCCTGCTTCAGCCAACATCTCTGTGGCGTACTCGGCAAGAATGCCTTTATTAGGAACTGCTACTTTAAGCATGGTCATTAGAAGCGCTCCTCAAGATCTTTAATTTCTAGGCCCTTAGCCACCATCAAAACTTGTAGGTGGTAGATAAGTTGACTTATTTCAAGAGCCAAGTCGTCTTTCGACTGGTACTCGGCAGCCATCCAAACTTCTGCTGCTTCCTCAACGACCTTCTTGCCAATTGCATGAACACCTGCATCCAAGAGTGCTTTCGTGTTTGATTCGACGTCGTTACTTGTAGCTTTTGCCTGGATTTCAGCAAAAAGGGATTCAAAGGTCTTCATCTAGGTATTTTACAGTTGAAACACCCTTAGCGAACAGCGTTCTCGGCTGCTTTCCTCAAATCATCGATCATTGTGTTTCTATCTGGAGCACCAAAGACTGTGCTTCCTGCAACAAATGTGTCAGCTCCAGCTTTAGCGGCTTCTGCAATTGTCCTGAGATCAATGCCACCATCGACTTGAACCCAAGTATCTAAGCCATGCGTATCGATGACATGACGAACTTCAGAGATCTTCGAAAGTGCAGACTCAATGAAGGATTGTCCTCCAAAGCCGGGTTCGACCGACATCACTAAAATCTGATCAAAATGCTCGATCAAGCCTTCAATGTCTGAAACTGGAGTGTTTGGCTTTATGGACAACCCTGCCCTCACGCCATGTTCTCTAATCTCCTTGGCAACAGTCACAGCATCTGAGCAAGCTTCGAAATGAACCGTGACAGAGAAGACGCCAATTGCCGCGTAAACGGGTGCCCAGCGGTTGGCATCCTCAATCATTAGGTGAACATCTAGAGGTAGTGAAGTAACTTCTTGCATTCTTTGAACCATGCCTGGTCCAAAAGTGAGGTTTGGTACGAAGTGTCCATCCATCACATCAACGTGGATACCGTCAGCGCTGGATATTGTGCCAAAGTCTCTTTCAAAGTTCACAAAATCAGCACTCAGAATGCTTGGTTGTATACGCATGGTCATAGATTAAGCCTATTCCCCTCTTAGTCTTTGGTCATCAGGGCCATGAACATGCAATCCGTGTTGTCTCTATGGGTATACAACTGGATAGTCTTTCGTCCCGCAGGCAAAGTGCCTCTCATAAAGGTCTTATTCATGTGTGATGTTAGATCTAGAACCTTGAGACCAAGATTCTTCTGAGCCTTGTCAACAACAGCGATGGTTTCTGAAAGATGTGGCGAACAGGTGACATACAGAAGTAGTCCACCCGGTTTGAGAGCATCTCTGGCACTTTCAAGAAGCTCATACTGCAAAACAGTAAGTGTCTTGAGATCCTCTGCAGACTTCCGCCAGCGGGATTCAGGCCTTCTCCTTAGAGCTCCTAAACCGCTACATGGTGCATCCACAATGACTCTGTCATAAGCATTGGGGAACTTAGCGCCTAACTGTCTACCATCTTCAACGAGGACGTTCACGTCACCAAAAGGCCTAAGTGCACTTCTAACTAGCTTCGCTCTATGTTCTTGAACCTCATTGGCTGTAAGGGTTGCGTTTCCCTCTTTAGCTAAAGCAGCCAGTAGCGCAGCTTTACCTCCGGGCCCCGCACAAAGATCTAACCACTTCTCACCAGCTGTAACCTCGCGATACGAGGCAAGAGCAAGTGCTGCCAACTGAGAACCTTCGTCTTGAACTCTGGCTGTTCCAGATCTGACTTCAGGAATCTCACCTGGGTTACCGGACTCTATAGAGAATCCGAAAGGACTGAAATCATTCGGCCTATAATCCTCTAAATCTTCTGGAGGAATAAAACCTGGCAAAGATACTAGGTTGACAAAAGCTGGGTGGTTATCGGAAGCAAGCAAATCTTCTAGTTCAGCCGCTAGGTCATCTGTTGCCAAGGCTTGCGATAAAGCTCTAACAATCCACTCAGGGTGACTGTATTGAATTGAAAGAAACTCATTCTTTGTCTTAGCTTTGTCTTCTGCAAGATCTATCCAAGCCTCAAATGGTTTCTCACTGACCCGCCTCAAAACACCATTGGCGAAGCCAACAGCCTTCTCCCCGACGACAGCTCTAATCAGGTTAACGGTTTCATTGATTGCCGCATGTGGTGGGATGCGCATCTTCAGTAGTTGATGACAACCAAGTCTCAGAGCATTCAAGACAGTTGCATCAATCTCAGATACCGGACGCGAGCTCACCTGTCCAAGAATGAAGTCGTAGGTCAGCTGACATCTGATTGTTGAAAAAGCTAACTCTTGAGCCAAAGCTGAATCACGTTGATTGAGTTTTGCCTCTTCAAGTAAGTTAGGCAACACCAGGTTTGCATAAGCATCTTCGAATGTGACTTTGTTGAGCAGTTCCAGAGCTATGCTGCGCGAACTTATTGGCACTCTCATCGAAGAGTTGTCGTTCCTAGTAACCCATTTGCCCAGTCTTTAGCTGACATTGCTGTCTTTGAAGCAGGCTGGACTTCCAGAAGTTCAATTGCTTCTTGCTCGCCGCAGCCAACATACACCGCGTTCTCTAGAACTCGAACTTCACCCTTTTGCAACACAACGGAAGAATTCACAACTGCTCTTGCTCTAAGCACTCTCATCGGTTCTCCACCTAAAATGCACCAGGCGACCGGCTCCGGATTCATCGCTCTTACAAGGTTAGATATCTGAATTGAACTTCGAGCGAAGTCAATCTTCGCATCGGCTCTGGAAATCTTTGGCGCAACAGATGAAGGGCCTGTTTGCTCTTCAAGTTCAAAAGTTCCAGAATACAGAGCCGGCAGTTCAGCGTTTAGAAGAGAAACACCCAACTGCGTCAAGCGCTGGAGTAATTCACCAGCATTTTCATCAGGTGCAATTACTGTGCTCACAGAACCAAGGATCTCTCCTGTGTCTAGCCCCTGATCAATCTTGAAAAGTGTGACACCTGTCTCCTTCTCACCTGCAAGCAGAGAATGTTGAACAGGTGCGGCTCCACGGTACTTTGGTAAGAGACTGTAGTGAAGGTTGAACCAGCCATTCGGAATAGCCTCCAATGCTCCAGCTCTGAGGATGACACCATAGGCCACAACGATTGCCAAATCTGGTTTGTGTTCAGCAATCTGTAGAAGTATTGCCTCATCAACTTTGTTGGCTTTGATTACTGGAATGTTGAATTTGGTCGCAGCATCAGCAACTGGTGACTGTGTTAACACTTTCTTTCGCCCTGTAAGAGCATCTTCTCTAGTGAGAACAGCCACCACTTCATGCCCAGATGAAACCATCGATTCAAGGACGGTAGCAGCAGTGGCGGGGGTTCCCGCGAAAAGAATTCTCATCGCTAACTAGATTACTTTGCTGTCATCCATGTTCACGCGATAGACCCGTTCACCTGGACGCTTTGACTTGCTAGTTCGAGTTAGTTCACCAGTTGTCTCCTTAAGCAGTTGAGCTAGTTCTAGTCCGTAAGAGTACTGGTAGTCGATGGCGTAGACGCTTGGGGTGTCAATCTGCAAAACTCTGGATCTAGTGCTGTCCAGTGATTTCGAAAGCAACTCGACTAGACGCAAGTGGTCTGATTGATTCGAGCTGGTTATTGAAGCAAGTCGTCGAGCCGGTGGAAGACCGATTTCAAAGCGTTCTGAGTAGTCTTCTTTGACAGCCGCGTGAAAGTTCAGTTCTCGCATTTGCTCGGCTAGAGAGCCATTTAGCCCAACAAGGGTTATCTCTGCAGAATTACTTGCTAAAGAGATAGCGTTAGCCCACTTTCCAAGACTTTGCTCGACTGCTCTAAGGCGAGGCGACCCAGCCATGTATGAAGCATCAGCAATCACAACGCAGTCATAGCCACCTTCAACCTCAGGTTCAGCGCCAGGAGTTGCAATAACTAACAGCGGTCCAGACTCAATGTGTGTGAGCCTGCTCTCACCATTCGAGTGCACGACTGTAAAGGCTGGAAATGCTTTCTCCATCTGTTTGGAGATAGCTGACGCGCCGAGTCTTGTTGGTCTGACATTTGTCTTGCCACAAACACATGCACCAAGATCCATAGCCGTTTTGCAGCTTCGACAGCGGAACTTCCCTGTTGGATCAACCCACACCGAAGAGGAACAGGTTGGGCAAATGCGAATCTCTTTGCAGCCTACGCAAACCAGTGCACTCGCCCAGCCCGCATTAGAAATCTGCATAAGCGCTGGCTTACCTGCCTTGAGGCTGTTACTGATTCGCAAGTGGGTATCGGCATCTAATCTGTCGACTAACTCAGTTATGAGAACCTTCGGTAAGACTCTTTGGGAAATCAGAGGCTTCAGGTAATCAATCTCAACAAGACGAATGACTTCAGAACTTGGCGAGTGAGAAGCAAGCACTAAGCGAGTGTCTTCTAGCTCGCTTCTTTGTAAGAGAACCTCTCGAGATGTCCAGTAAGGTGCAGATTGTTCTGTATGTGAATCATCCCCGTCATCCCATAGAAGAATTAGACCGAGGTCAACTGCTGGAGCAAATGCAGCACCTCGTAGACCATAGTTGATTCCAATCTCAGATAAAGACCTAAGGTGGTTAAGGTAACGTTGTGAGCCCGAGTCTGAACTCGAATGCCTAAAGCTTTTATCCGTTAGCTGCATAGATCCAAGTGCTCGTTCGAACTTCTCCAGTTCTGCAAAGTCAGGAAGAACAACCAAACAGCTCTTTCCTAGATCAAGTTCTGCCTTGCAAGCATCAGCAAATTCCAATGCCCAATTTGGAGTTGTGCTTTCGCTAAGAAGTTCAGGCACAAAGTACACTTTTGCCTCAGACTTCAAAAAACCTGCAAGTGCACCGTGGGCTGTAGTCTTGAGTTGTGGAGATGAAGCAGATGCAGGATCGTACTTTTCCTCTGCACGTATGAATCTTTTAGGGACTGCTATTGAGATTAACTCGCCTACTGTCCCTGCCTGACGAAGAGCTACGGCTTTACATAGTTCTAGTTGATTATGGGAGATTTGAGAAACTGCTGTGACTAGGGACTGTATAGGAAGAAGATTTTCTCTCGGCGAATCATCTTCAACAAGGTCGCAAATCAAGCCAGTCTTGGATTTGCCACCCTTACCGAACTGAACTTCAACCAAGTGGCCGAATGAAACAATCTCTTGAAGATGCGCAGGCACAAGATAATCAAACTCTTTATCAAGTTGAGGAAGAGGTGAGCTAAATCTAACCTTTGCTACCAGAGTCATTACATACCTGCGGCAGATTTCAGATCTGAAACTTTGTTGACTTTCTCCCAAGTGAAGTTTGGCAGCTCCCTGCCGAAGTGACCATATGTTGAGGTCTCGCCATAGATTGGACGGAGAAGATCTAGTTCGTCAATGATTGCTCTAGGTCTAAGGTCGAAAACGTCCAAGACAGCTTTCTCAATGAGTTGATGATCTATCGTGTTGGTGCCAAAGCATTCAACATAAAGTCCTACAGGCCTGGCAACACCGATGGCGTAGGCAACCTGAACCTCTGCTTTAGTGGCAAAACCTGCAGCCACAATGTTCTTAGCAACCCATCGCATCGCATAAGCAGCTGATCTATCTACTTTGGATGGATCTTTACCGCTGAATGCTCCTCCACCGTGACGACTGTATCCGCCATAGGTATCGATGATTATCTTTCGTCCCGTAAGGCCAGCGTCACCCTGTGGCCCGCCAATAACGAAGTTTCCCGTTGGATTGATTAGAAGATTGCTGTCTTCGACATCGAACCCAAATCGTTCCAAGACAGGCTTAACAACAAGTGCCTTAACTTCAGCTTCAATCTGCGCTTGACTGATTCCAGGGTTGTGCTGGGTGCTGACCACAACGGTCTGGACGCTAACTGGAACATCATTCTCGTACCCAATAGTTACTTGAGTTTTACCATCAGGTCTTAGGAAGTTGATGCTGCCATCATGCCTTACAGCAGCTAGTCGCTCAGCCAAGGAATGAGCAATCTTGATTGGTAGCGGCATTAGCTCTTCGGTTTCGTTACAGGCAAAACCAAACATAATTCCCTGGTCGCCAGCGCCTTGCTTGTCGTAGTTGTCTGAGGCGCTACCTTTTGTCGCTTCGAACGATGAATCGACACCTAGAGCGATATCTGCTGATTGTCTTCCTATAGAAACGCTCACACCACAGGAAGAACCATCAAATCCAATTTCCGATGAGTTGTAGCCGATCTCAAGAAGTTTAGAACGAACGATGTCCGGAATCTCTGCATAACCTTCTGTGGTGATTTCACCTGCAACGTGCACTAGCCCAGTAGTTACCAGCGTTTCAACTGCAACTCTTGATGCTGTGTCTTGTGCCAGAAGGTTATCTAGAATGGCATCGCTAATCTGATCACAGATTTTGTCTGGGTGGCCTTCGGTTACTGATTCAGAAGTGAAGTATCTCAAGTTGTTCATATAGCCACAAGTTTACTTGTGCGTCTGGACAAAGCTCGCTTTGCCTAGTTGTTGAGGAGAAGAACCTGGTTGAGTATCTCGTGGGCAACTTCTAACTTCGAGCCAGATGCTTGCACGGAGCCTTTTGCAGAGACAATCACTACCTTGTTGGTGTCTTCATCAAACACCGCTCCATTGGTTACATCGTTGGCAACAATCATGTCAACATTCTTCTTTGCAAGTTTGTTTAGAGCACGCTTGGAAAGCTCATTTTCGCCCTCGCCCGCATTTAGAACTTCCGCAGCAAATCCAACCAACTTGGCATGAAGATCTAGTTGTTCACGAAGCGTTGAAAGAGACGCTAGTACATCTGGGTTTGCCACCAGTTGAATATCGATACTCTCCGTGTCATGACGACTGATCTTTCCTGCGAATATCTCAGAGCTTCTGAAGTCGCTAACTGCAGCAGGCATAAGAACTACATCAGCACTCTTGAGGTTACTCTTCAGTGCCACTTCTAACTCAGCGGTTGTTGAAACAAGTTCAACATTCTCGAAACGGCTTAGATCTTGTTCAAGGTTGATCGCAATTAGTGTCACCATTGCTCCCCGACTGGAAGCAGCATCCGCCAGAGCTAGACCTTGCTTGCCAGAAGATCTGTTACCTATGTAACGAACGGTGTCGATTGGCTCTCTTGTTCCGCCTGCAGCAATAGTGACTCTGACACCTGCAAGATCTTTTGGAGTCAGAAACTCTAAAGCCTCTGAAACAATTTGCTCTGGTTCAGGAAGCCTGCCTGGTCCCGAGTCATCACCTGTGAGTCTTCCTACGGCAGGTTCAATCACAACTACTCCGCGAGCACGAAGTGTTGCAATGTTGGCTGCGGTAGCTGGATGCTGCCACATCTCTGTGTGCATAGCTGGTGCAATTACGACTTGAGCTTTTGTAGCAAGTAGAACATTTAGTAAAAGATCATCAGCGATACCAGTTGCATACCTGGCTATGAACGCTGCTGTTGCCGGAGCTACGACCACTAGGTCCGCTTCTTGCGCTAGGGCGATGTGTTTAACAGAGTCGACGTCAGTGTAGAGATCAGGGTCAACTTTGTTGTGTGAGAGAGCTTCTAGTGTTGTTGCTCCAACAAAGCGCAGAGCGTTTTGAGTTGGCAGTACTTTTACGCTGTGACCAAGTTCAGTGAAACCACGAATGACACCTGCGGCTTTATAGGCCGCTATGCCACCGGTAACACCGACAAGTATTTGCAAGATGCCTCTAGATTAGGCTTTGGTCTCTGTAGCAACTACAGCGCCTTCAACGATTTCGCGCATCGCGATAGAAAGAGGCTTGTCATCAACAGCAGCATCAACAAGTGGCCCTACGTTGTTGAACAGTGAACCCTCGTGAAGTGCTGAGTAGTAGTCATTGATCTGGCGTGCACGCTTGGCTGCAAAAATCACCAAACCGTACTTTGAGTCGCTCTTTGACATAAGTGCATCAATAGATGGAGAAACAATTCCTTCTAGTTTTTCAGACATTTTATACTTCACATTTCCTTGTATTAGCGGGAACCAGATGGGTTCACGAAGACTTCATCAAGTCTAAGACCTCTTGGGCACATTGCGCCACCTCATGATTTATCACGACATGGTCAAACAATTCGCTAGCAGCAAGCTCAATCTCCGCTGTTTTCAGGCGAATGGCTATCTCTTCAGGGGTTTCTGTGCCCCTACCAACAAGTCTTCTCTTCAATTCCTCAAGGCTCGGCGGAGCGATAAAGATAAGGTTTGCCTCTGGCATTGATGCCTTGACCTGCTCTGCTCCCTGGATATCTATCTCCAGAATGATTTGTTTGCCTGCCGATAGAGCGTTCTCAACAGGCCCCCTTGGAGTCCCATAGCGATTGTTAAGGTGAACAGTTGCGTATTCAAGTAGTTCGTCGTTGGCAATCATTGTGTCGAACTCTTCGTTCGAAACAAAGAAGTACTCAACACCGTTGGTCTCGCCGACTCTAGGCGATCTTGTGGTAGCTGACACGGAGACAAGTATCTCTGGGTTGTGTTCAAGAAGGTGCCTTACAACTGTCCCCTTACCAACTGCTGTTGGTCCTGCGATAACGGTGAGCCTTGTCATGAATTCAAGCCTATTGGCTTAGTGCTTTGTGGAGTGTGTTTTGGTCTTGCTGAACAGCCATTTTGACACCAAGGATTCCACCCCTGAGTGCAGACCTTGAGATTGAATACAGAACATCACCTGATAGAGCTCCAAAGATAGATTTAGCATCCGCAAGTTTGGCACCTTGGTAACCAAAGCCTGGCGCAAGAATCGTTGTTCTAAGAGCAGTCTTATCTTCGTTAATCTTGGCCAGTCCTAACTTGGCTAGTGGCACAGTTGCGCCAATTACTAAGCCAATGGAACCAAAACGTGAGTTGGAAGAAGCAGTTGCACTATTCAGAGCAGCAACTTCGTTGGCTACCTGTTCTGCTACAGAGACCTGACCTGACGACTGCAGTAAGACACCTTCTGGGTTGGATGTTGCAGCCAGGACATACATGCCCTTGCCACGCTCACTTGCGATTGACGCTGCAGGAGCAAGAGCGCCAACACCAAGATACGGATTAACTGTAAGAGCATCACAGACAAAAGGTGCAGACTTACCTAGCCAAGCTTGTGCATAGGCTTCCATTGTTGAACCAATGTCGCCTCGCTTTGCATCGGCAATAACAAGCAAGCCTCGGTCCTTAGCTGACTCAAGTACCTTCTCTAGAGTTGAGAAACCTTCTGCTCCAAAGCGCTCAAAGAACGAAACCTGAGGTTTGACAATTGACACTGTGTCCTCGAGTTGATCTAGCATCTTCATGCTGAATTCATAAACACCTGAAGCTGATACTTCAAAACCATTGTCTAGAAGAATGTCTTCATGCGGGTCAATGCCAACACAAAGTTGTCCTTTAGAACTAAAGGCTGCTTCAAGACTTCTGGAGAATGTATCAGGCAAGAGCTACTCTCCTGTCCTCTGCGTGTTCCTGAAGAGATCTGACTTTGAAATCCCCAACTATTACTGTTTCGAATGAACCAATCGCTGCTGAGAGTTGAGCAATCGTGGTGAAGATCGGTGCGTCCGCTGCGGTTGTTGCTGCTCTAATCTCATAGCCATCTTTACGAGCTGAAGAACCAGATGGAGTGTTGACTACAACATCAACCTCGCCATTCAATATAAGTTCAACAATTGATGGACCAGCAGGTGCATTATCATCGGCTGAATGCTTTCTAACAATACGAACTGGAATGCCGTGTCTCTTCAAGATAGAAGCTGTACCCGCTGTTGCCAGAATCTCATAGCCGAGTTGGAATAACCTACGAACTGGCAGCACAACCTGGTGCTTATCCCTGTCTGCTACAGAGATAAAAATCTTTCCTGATGTTGGTAACGCGCTACCTGCAGCAGCTTGACTCTTAGCGAAAGCAGTTGGGAAATCAACATCAATTCCCATAACTTCGCCGGTTGATCTCATCTCAGGACCTAATAAGGAATCAACGAATCTTCCGTCCTTGGTTGCAAATCTCTTGAATGGCAACACTGCTTCCTTTACGGAAATGGCAGATGTCTCAGGAATGTGAGTCCCATCTGTGGCAGGCAAATGACCTTTAGCAATTAGATCCTCAATTGACCAACCAACCATCACTAACGACGCAGCTTTAGCCAAAGTGATACCAAGTGCTTTAGATACGAAAGGAACAGTTCTAGACGCTCTTGGATTTGCTTCCAAAACATAAAGAACATTGTGTGCCAAAGCGAACTGGACATTCAGTAACCCCTTTACTCCAACTCCCTTTGCAATCTTTTCGGTTGCTTCTCTAACTCGGTTGATCTGAGTGTTACTCAGAGTGATTGGAGGCAATGTGCAAGAAGAGTCACCGGAGTGAATACCCGCTTCCTCAATGTGCTCCATGACTCCACCAACATAAAGCTTTTCTCCATCGTAGAGAGCGTCAATGTCAATCTCAATTGCGTCGTCTAAGAATCGATCCACCAACAACGGGTGCTTAGGCCCAACTATCGCTTGATCCGCAATCCTGTCGAAGTATCCTTCTAGTGACTTCTGGTCATAAACGATTTCCATTCCACGACCACCAAGCACAAATGAAGGTCTAACTAAAACAGGAAATCCAATGCGATCTGCTACTGCTTTGGCCTCTTCAAGGCTTGTGGCTGTTCCATTGGCAGGAGAAATCAAACCTGCTTCATCAAGAATCCTTGAGAATGCTCCTCTTTCTTCAGCTAGGTCAATTGCATCTGGTGTTGTGCCAAGAATAGGAATGCCGTGAGCTGCCAGTCCTTGAGCAAGACCCAGAGCTGTCTGCCCACCAAGTTGGACGATCACACCAACAAGATTCCCGCTAGCGGATTCTGCGTGAATAACTTCAAGAACGTCCTCTAGCGTCAGAGGTTCAAAATAAAGCCTGTCACTGGTGTCGTAGTCTGTAGAAACTGTTTCTGGGTTGCAGTTAATCATGATCGTTTCAAAGCCAGCATCGTGCAGAGCAAACGAAGCGTGTACACAGGAGTAATCGAACTCAACACCCTGGCCAATACGGTTTGGCCCAGAACCTAGGATGACAACCTTGTCTGCACCTGATGCGCGTACTTCTGTCTCTTGCTCGTAAGTGCTGTAGTGATAAGGAGTAAGAGCTGGAAACTCCCCTGCGCAGGTATCAACGGTCTTATAGACAGGTCTGATGTTCTGCTGGTATCGAAGGGTTCTTATCTCCAACTCAGATGCTCCTCGGATCTCTGCAATTTGAGCATCACTAAAGCCAAAGGATTTGGCGTAAAGCATGATTTCTTCGTCAAGCTCTGCTGAAATACGAATCTCCTCAGCAACCTCATTAATCAGAACAATCTGGTCAATAAACCAAGGATCAATTTTGGTTGCTTCAAAGATTTGACCAGCAGTAGCTCCCAGGCGCAGTGCCTGTTGCACAGTAACGATTCTTCCATCAGTAGGAACCTTGGATAGTTCAACAAGTTCGGCCATAGATTTCTTTTGCTCTCCCCAGTGAAATGAAGAGCCACGACGCTCAAGGCTCCTTAGAGCCTTCTGCAACGCTTGTGCATAGTTTCGTCCAATAGCCATTGCTTCGCCGACGGATTTCATAGTTGTCGTAAGTGTTGCATCGGCTGCAGGGAACTTCTCAAACGCAAAGCGCGGCACTTTAACAACAACATAGTCAAGAGCAGGTTCAAAGGATGCAGGCGTGACCTTGGTGATGTCGTTAGGAATCTCGTCTAGTCTGTAGCCGATCGCAAGCTTTGCCGCAATCTTGGCGATTGGGAATCCAGTTGCTTTTGACGCAAGAGCTGAAGATCGGCTCACTCTTGGGTTCATCTCGATGACTATGATGCGACCAGTATTTGGTTCAACGGCAAACTGAATGTTACAACCACCAGTATCAACACCTACTGCTCGGATTATATCAATGGAGATGTCGCGCATGTGTTGGTATTCGCGGTCAGTGAGAGTAAGTGCTGGTGCCACTGTGATTGAGTCACCTGTGTGCACTCCAACAGGGTCCACATTCTCTATGGAGCAAACCACCACAGTGTTATCCGCTGTGTCTCGCATGAGCTCAAGCTCATACTCTTTCCAACCCATGATTGATTCTTCTAGCAGAACCTCGGTTGTCGGGCTAGCCTGCAATCCTGCGCCAGCAATTCTTCTGAGGTCTTTCTCGTCATAGGCAAATCCAGAACCAAGTCCACCCATGGTGAAGGATGGCCTAACTACAACTGGATAACCCAGCTTTGCTGCGCCTTCAAGAACTTCATCCATGTTGTGTGCGATGTAGGACTTGGCAACATCAGCGCCTGCAGCTAGAACTAGTTCTTTGAATGAGAGTCTGTCCTCACCTGCTTTAATCGCCGATACTTTAGCGCCAATTAGTTCTACGTTGTATTTCTCTAAGATGCCAAGCTCATGTAATGACATTGCAGCATTTAGAGCTGTTTGTCCTCCAAGAGTTGGCAGGATAGCATCAGGTCTCTCCTTGGCAATTATTGCCTCAATAACCTGAGGTGTGATTGGCTCGACATAGGTGGCATCTGCGAAGTCAGGATCGGTCATGATGGTAGCTGGGTTGCTGTTTACAAGAATGACTCGGATGCCTTCAGCTCTGAGCACTCGGCAGGCTTGAGTTCCTGAATAATCAAACTCACATGCCTGGCCAATAACGATTGGTCCTGAACCAATAACTAGAACACTCTTTATATCTTCTCTGCGCGGCATTAGTTTGCTCTCTTTGCTTGGTTCTCGCGAATCATTTCAATTAGTCGGTCAAAAAGGTAATTGGCATCGTGTGGACCAGCGGCAGCCTCTGGATGGTACTGGACAGAGTAGGCAGGTATGTCTAAGCACTCAAGACCTTCAACAACATCGTCATTCAGACAAATGTGGCTAACTCTTACTTGACCAAACCCTGCAGGAGATTCAACCTGCTCACCACCGTCAACTCGAACTGCGAATCCGTGGTTGTGAGCTGTCACTTCGACTTTGCCTGTCCTTCTATCTAGAACGGGCTGGTTGATGCCTCGGTGACCGAAAGATAGTTTGTATGTTTGGAAACCTAGGGCACGGCCTAGCAACTGGTTACCAAAGCAGATACCAAAGAAAGGTACCTTCTTGTTGAGAATCTCTTGGAGTACTGCAACCTGTTCGGTTGCTGTCTCTGGGTCACCTGGGCCGTTGCTGTAGAAAACTGCGTCTGGGTTTGAGGATAGGAGAACATCAGCGGGTGAATCAGACGGGTAAACCTCAACGTCGAGACCTCTCTCGACCATGTTCTCAATAGTTGATCGCTTAATTCCTAGGTCTAGGATTGCTACCGAGCCGACATATTCACCCTTGTGTTCAACCTTGTACTTCTCCTTTGTTGACACCACAGAGCTAAGTGATTGCCCCTGCATCTTTGAAGCAGTGCGAACAATAGAAACCAATTCAGTAAGAGGCCTGTTGGCATCCTCTCCGGAAAAGATTCCTGCTCTCATAACGCCAATCTCACGAAGGTGCAGAGTCAGAGCACGGGTGTCAAGATCTGAGATTCCAACAACACCATCTCGCAACAAATCGGACTCTAAAGTTCTCTCAGATCTGAAGTTCGAAACAATGCGGCTCACATCCCTGACAACGTAACCAGAGACCCAAATCTTGTCTGACTCTTCATCTCTATCGTTCATGCCAGTGTTGCCTATGTGTGGTGCAGTTTGAACAACTATTTGTCCAGCGTATGAAGGATCAGTAAGGGTCTCCTGGTAACCCGACATTCCTGTTGCGAAGACTATCTCTCCTAGCGAGCTTCCGGTATTACCAAATGGAACGCCTTTGAAATGCTTACCGTCTTCAAGAACTAGTAATGCTGTCCTTCTTCTTATTGTCATCTTTAGTTTCCTAGTTCTTGAATGGTTGAATTCTTGACGGTGAGTGTGCCTTTGAAGAGTGTGTGAACTACTGTTCCGCTTAGCTTCAAACCAAGGTAAGGATTGTTATTGCTCTTGCTTTGACTTACTTCGCTGACTTCAAAACTGGTTGAAGGATCAAAGAACACAATGTTTGCGAATGAACCTACCTTTAGGCTCTGACCTTGATCGCCTAAGCCAGAGATTTTTGAAGGGGTAGTCGATAGAACTTCCTCAAATCTCTTCCAATCAATAAGTCCAGTGTCTATCAGGGTTGTCTTCACGATTGCTGCAGCGGTTTCAAGACCAACCATTCCAAATGCTGCCTCACCCCATTCACAGTCCTTGCTATCAGCGGTGTGTGGAGCATGATCGGTTGCAACAATGTCAATGGTTCCATCAGCAACCGCTTGTCTTAGAGCTTCAACGTCCTCTTGTGATCTAAGTGGTGGATTCACCTTGTAAATCGGGTTATAGCTTGAAACCAATTCCTCGGTAAGAATAAGGTGATGAGGCGTAGCTTCAGCCGTAACGTTGATGCCTCTTGATTTGGCCCATCGGATTACATCAACTGAACCTTTCGTTGAGACGTGACAAACATGAAGTCTTGAACCCACTTCCTCGGTTAGCAAAACATCTCTGGCGATAATTGCTTCTTCGGCAACCGCTGGCCAGCCAATTAGACCCAACTTCAAGGACAGAGAGCTCTCATTCATCTGAGCATTCACAGTTAGCAAAGGATCTTGAGCGTGTTGGGCGATAACTCCACCGAAAGCCTTCACATACTCAAGTGCTCTGCGCATGACTAAAGAGTCACTCACACACTTGCCGTCATCGCTGAACACAGTTACGTTAGCTGCTGATGCGTTCATCTTGCCAAGGTCAGCAAGGCTCTTACCTTCTAAGTTCGAAGTAACAGCACCGATAGGTTGAACTTGAACATAGCCAGCGCTTAGTCCAAGTGCATGAACTTGCTCGATAACAGCGCTGTTATCTGCAACCGGGTTCGTGTTTGCCATTGGGTGAACACAGGTAAAGCCACCCATTGCTGCTGCCTTACTGCCAGTGAGAATAGTTTCGCTTTGCTCGAACCCAGGCTCTCTAAGGTGAGTGTGCAAATCAACAAACCCAGAAAGAGCTTTCAATCCAGAACAGTCAATCACTGCGTCGAAGCCAGTTGATTCATGTCCTATGTATGTGATCAACTCCCCTGATACACCGATGTTTGTTTTGGTGCCATCAGAAAGTTCTACGTTAGTGAACAGTGTTGATTGTGCAGTCATTATGAACTCTTTTCTTGAGCTAGTAACTTATATAGAACAGCCATGCGAACGGCAACACCGTTAGTTACCTGACTGACAATTGTTGATTGGCTTGAATCCGCAGCCTCTGATGAGATTTCTAATCCTCTGTTCATCGGCCCTGGATGCATAATCAAAGTGGTTTTGGCTAATGATTCGAATCTTTCAGCTGACAGACCCCATAACGAAGAGTATTCGTTAGCGTTAGGAACAAAGACAGAGTTCATGCGCTCCATCTGCATGCGAAGCATCATAACGGCATCAAAGCCTTCCGCAAGTGCATCATCAAGGTTGTGGAAGATGTTTGGGGTAAGAGTTCTCGTATCTGTTGGTAGCAGAGTTGACGGTCCAGCCAAAGCAACTGTTGCTCCAAGTGTTTGCAATAGATCTATGTTGGATCGAGCAACTCTGCTGTGCAGTATGTCGCCAACAATGAGCACTTTCAGTCCAGATAGATCGCCTAAATCCTTGGCACCCTTTAGTGCTTGGCGGATAGTTAGTGCATCGGTTAGCGCTTGAGTTGGATGTTGATGTGTTCCATCGCCTGCGTTGATTACAGTTGCATTCGACCAACTTGAGTTAGCTATAGTGTTGGCAGCTCCACTGTTGTGATGCCTGACAATGAGTGCTTCAATCCCCATTGCTTCAAGGGTAAGCACAGTATCTTTCAGGGATTCACCTTTAGAAACAGAAGAACCCTTAGCGGTGAAACTCACTACATCAGCAGAAAGTCTCTTGGCAGCAATCTCAAAAGAGAATCTAGTTCTCGTTGAATCCTCGAAGAATAGGTTTGCAACAGTTCGACCATTGAGAGCTGGAAGTTTCTTCACTTCCCTCGAATTCACATCCTGCATCTCAAGAGAAAGGTTCAATAGTTCAACAGCGTCTGCGTGGCTCAGATCGCCAGCACTTAGTAAATGCCTCACTGTTCAATCACCACCGATTGCTCATCATCGCTTTCAGTGAGCTTCACAAAGATTCGTTCCGAGATTGAAGTTGGTAAGTTCTTACCAACAAAGTCAGCTCGGATTGGGAGTTCGCGATGTCCTCTATCAACTAGAACTGCTAGACGAACAGCCTTAGGTCTTCCATAAGAGACCAGAGCGTCCAGAGATGCTCTAACCGTTCTGCCACTGAATAAAACATCATCAACCAAAACGACAGTGAGATTCTCTAGCGACGTTGTTGGTATTGATGTTCCGGTGACAGGCTTACTTGGTTTAGATCCGAGGTCATCTCGGAACATGGTCACATCTAGTTTGCCTAGAGATGATTCCAGATTGAAATCTGGATAGTTCTTGGAAATTGATTGAGCAATGCGATTGGCAAGAAAAACACCACGAGTTGGAATACCTAGAATCAAAAGATTACTTGTGCCTTGATTGGCTTCGACTATTTCATGAGAAATGCGAACTATTGCGCGTTCAATGTCAGACGCGTCTAAGACGGTGCGTGAACTCACGCCCACCTCCTTCTGCGCCTCACAGGACGCCTTTAAAGGATGTTGTTTCTTGGATTCTAGTACAGAAAACCTAAGTGTTACTAGATTGCCTTGCGAGTTGCGGCAACTGTTGCCAAAACACCATTGATGAATGCGGGAGAGTCGTCGGTACTTAGCTCCTGTGCCAGATCCACTGCCTCGCTGATAGCTACCTCTGATGGGGTATCAGCAAATGCAATCTCATAGATGCCTAGTCGAAGGATTGCTCTATCAACTGCAGGCATTCTGTCTAAAGTCCAGTTTTGAGCTACACCGGCAAGAATTTCGTCTATTTCTAGTTGGTTAGCTAGAACACCGGTAACAAGTTCAGTTGCAAAATCAAAGATCTCATCTTGGTTCTGTCTGTCAGCAACCTGCTCTTTAGTGGCCTCGAGTAAATCGGTAGCCATGACATCACGGAGTTCGGCAGCGTAGAGAGCGTCAACTGCTCTCTTACGCGCCTTAGTTCTTGAGCTCAAGGAATTATTCGGTTACTCGGCCGAGGTACTCACCAGTTCTGGTGTCTACCTTAACTTTGGTGCCCTGCTCAACAAACAGTGGAACTTGAATCTGCAGACCAGTTTCAACAGTTGCAGGCTTAGTGCCTCCTGATGAACGATCTCCTTGAAGGCCAGGCTCAGTGAAAGTAATCTCAAGAGTTACTGATGGTGGCATTTCAACGTAGATTGGCAGACCTTCGTGAATAGCAACGATTGCCTGCTGGTTTTCTAGAAGATAGTTCATTGCGTCACCAACAAGTTCAGCTGAAAGCGTCATCTGGTCGAAGTCCTTAGTGTCCATGAACACGTAGCCTTCGCCATCGTTGTATAGGTACTGCATTTCACGCTTATCAACTGTTGCTACTTCAATCTTGATACCAGCGTTAAGGGTACGGTCAATAACTTTGCCACTGATGACGTTCTTGAGCTTTGTTCTAACGAAAGCAGGGCCCTTGCCTGGCTTTACGTGCTGGAATTCGATAACTGCCCAAAGCTGGTTATCCATGCTTAGAACCATGCCGTTTTTTAGATCGTTGCTTGTTGCCATTTCTGCCTCGCTGTAATTAGTTGGCCGAACGGCCTGTAGCAGTTTATCAGTGGCTAAGTTGTCTAAGTGCTAGCAAATAGGAATTGTGGCCAAAACCTGCAATAACTCCTGTTGCCACGCCACTGATCACTGAATTATGTCTAAATTCTTCCCTTGAGTGAGGGTTTGAGATGTGCACCTCAATTAACGAAAGCCCAGCTGCAGTGACCATGGCGCAAGCATCTCTTAGTGAATAGGAGTAATGGGTGAAAGCAGCCGGATTGATAATCACATGTGATTTAGTATCTACAGCCTCGTGCAACCAGCCAATCATCTCTGCTTCATCGTTTGTCTGCCTAACGTCAGCGTCTAATGCCAATTCGACTGCTAGCGAAGTAACCGCTGAAACCAGATCAACGTAGGACATGCTGCCGTAAACATCAGGCTCACGAGAGCCTAGCCTGTTGAGATTAGGGCCGTTGAGAACAAGAACTTTAGTCATATAACAAACTTACTTACTAATCGGCTAACTCTTGGAAAGCGGTGAAAAGAAGTTCCTTGGTTGGAGCCTCTAAGATTCCTGGCTTAGCAAGTCCATCGAGCACCACAAAGCGAAGCATTCCTCCCCTGCTCTTTTTATCGACCTGCATACCGGTGTAAAGAGCTTCCCAACGGTCCGCTGGGTAAGAAGTTGGAAGGTCTAGCAGGGTCAAGATGCTTCTGTGCCTATCGGCTACTTCATCAGATAATCTTCCAGATAGTCTTGCTAGCTCTGCAGCGAATACCAATCCAATAGAAACTGCACGACCGTGACGCCACTTGAAGTGTTCAACTAACTCGATTGAATGGCCAAGAGTATGCCCATAATTGAGAATTTCACGTCGATTGGATTCCTTGAAATCATCACCTACAACATCAGTTTTCACTTGGATAGTTCTTCGGACCAATTCAGCAAATCGTTCGGAGTGGACATCGCGGGCATCATTGACATCTTCTTCAATGAGATGCAGAATCGCAGGATCAGCGATAAATCCACACTTTACAATCTCAGCGAAACCAGAAATCAGCTCAAGCTTTGGCAAAGTCTCTAGAGTATCCAGGTCAACTATGACGGCCTTTGGTTCGTGAAAAGCACCTACTAGATTCTTACCTTCGATGGTGTTGATTCCTGTTTTGCCACCAATAGCAGCATCGACCATCGCAAGCAATGTCGTCGGAATGTGAACTACCGCTATTCCCCTTAGCCAAGTAGCAGCGATAAAACCAGCTAGATCTGTCGTTGCTCCGCCACCGAGTGAAACAACTGCGTCACTTCTTGAGAACTCAGCTTGACCCAAACTAGACCAAGCAATAGAAAGCCAGCGATCTGTCTTCGCATCCTCACCATCAGCGACCGGTAATTGCCAGACTTGCTTGCCTTCTTGAATCAGAGTGTCAGCGATTACTTCAGCGCTAGCCTGCATTCCTTCAGGATAAACAAGAAGCACTTTCTTGACCGAGTCGCCAAGACAGACATTCAGCTCGTCAAGCATGCTACGACCAATCAGCACTTTGTATCCAGGTTGGCCTTTGGCTTCAATTATTAAACTCATAATGTCTCTAGTTTCTCGCAGATAAGGTCCATAGTCTTGCCTAAACCCGCAGCAGAAGTGTCAATTTCAAAATCAGCCAAGCGTTCATAGAGGGGCTTTCTTGACTCGTAAATCTCTTTCCAGTCTGAAAATCCATTCTTGAGTAATGGTCTATTGCCATTAGCGAGCCTTGACTTCATGTGTAAACCACTTGTTGAAAGGTAGATCACTATTGATCCTTCTAGGAGCCTCTGGTTGGTGCCACTTAGAACAGCACCGCCTCCGGTTGCCACAACTTGAACAGTTTGCAGTGCTTCTCTTAGAGAGTTCTCTTCGTATGTGCGAAATGCAGCTTCACCTTCGCGCTCGAAGATCTCAGGTATCTCACCATGGTTATCTGTAACCATTGCGTCTGTGTCAACAAAGTTCAGATCTAAACGCTTTGCGAGCTTTTTGCCGATAGTTGTCTTGCCTACACCCATTGGGCCAATCAAGACTATTGGTTTGCTAACCATCGTTACCTAGCTATTTTTGATCTGAGAGTCTCTGGGATGCTTTCAAGGTAACTGAGCATGTTTCTTCTTGTCTCAGTTATTGAATCGCCACCGAACTTCTCAAGCACAGCGTTTGCAATGGTAAGTGCAACCATCGCTTCAGCAACAACACCTGCAGCAGGGACTGCACACACGTCGGATCTCTGGTGATGCGCTTTGGCTTCTTCTCCAGTTGAAACATCAACTGTTTTTAGTGCTCTAGGCACTGTTGAAATCGGTTTCATCGCTGCGCGGACTCTAAGAATCTCACCGTTGGTCATTCCACCTTCGATTCCACCAGCTCGGTCTGTGAGTCTCTCAACACCGTTCTCAGTTCCAACAACAATCTCATCGTGAGCTTCTGAGCCTCTACGTCTGGCAGTTTCAAAGCCATCGCCAACTTCAACACCTTTGATGGCTTGAATACCCATAAGCGCTCCAGCCAATTGGCTGTCTAGTCTTCTATCCCAGTGCACAAATGATCCAATGCCTGGAGGCAACCCATAAACCAAAACCTCTACAACACCACCGAGTGTGTCGCCTTCAGAGTGTGCTCTATCAACTTCAGCGACCATCAAAGAACTGAGTTCACGGTTGAAGGCCCTAAGTGGATCTTCGTCGATTGCATCAACATCTGTGTGTCTAGGCAGAGGCATGTCTGGCTTAGCCATAACAGTGCCGATGGCAACAGTATGTGTTACTAGATGAATGTCTAAGGCTCTAAGGAAGCTGGCTGCAACTTCGCCAAGAGCAACACGCGCTGCTGTCTCTCTAGCTGATGCTCTCTCTAGCACTGGTCTGCTATCCAAGAAGCCATACTTCTGCATACCTGTGAAATCTGCATGCCCAGGTCTCGGACGAGTTAGGGCCTCTGCCCTAGCTCCGGTAAGTAGGGCTTCATCAACTGGGTCTGGTGACATAACCATTTCCCACTTAGGCCACTCAGTGTTAGCGATAACGATTGCGATAGGTCCACCCATTGTCCTGCCGTGGCGAACTCCGCCAGTGAATGAAACCTCATCTAACTCAAGCTTCATTCTGGCTCCACGTCCATAGCCAAGTCTTCTTCTAGCAAGTGCTGTGGCTAGTTGTGGCGTGGTTATCTCTACTCCAGCAGGAAGTCCCTCTAGGACAGCCGTGAGAGAGGGACCATGAGATTCACCTGCGGTAAGCCAACGTAACATACTGAGCATTCTCGCATACTTATGCCCGATTGCTAAAGTGCGGCTGCCATACTTTCGTAAAGTTCCGACTCATTCGCAAGTTCGATTGCAGGGTCATCATTGATAAATGCCCTCAATTGTCCAATGGCTTGCCAGATAAGCATCGCCTTACCCGAGATAATTTTGCCATCTCCAAATAGTGCAAGGTAAGCGCTGTTGGCTTCGGTGTAGTTCACATTCAACAACCAACCAGCCTGGTCACCGCTAATAATCTCTTCAAACGCTTGATTCGGAATCGTGTTGATTGTCAAATCTTGGGCTGTTGCGAGAGTACTAAGTTCACAAAGCTCAATCTTCAATCCAAGTTGCTCACCCAAAGCTTGTATCTTCGAACCATTTGAGAGGTTTCTTAGGAATACCTTCACGGTCGCTTCTGGTGCGTTTAGTGCCACTGAGTAGAGGGCTGACTGTGCGGTTGCACCTGCGCCAATAATTGAGACCTGCTTGGTCTTCTCCCAAACGCTATCTAGTGCTTTAGTCAAACCGAAGACGTCAGTATTAAATGATTGCCAATAATCACCAGCATTGACCAAAGTGTTCGCTACACCTAGTAGTTTTACGATCTCATCTCCAGGGGTGGACAAGCTAGCTGCTTCATTCTTGAGAGGCATGGTTACACTAAGTCCAGAAAAATTAGACGCCGTACCTGAAAGGAAAGATGACAGTTCACCTACCTTGACTTCATGCCTTTGGTAATCCCAATCAAGATTCAAAAAGGTGTAGGCAGCTTTGTGGATGACAGGTGACAGAGAGTGAGCTATTGGACTGCCAATGACTGCGTAATGTCTACTAGTCATTCCAGCCTGGGTTCTCAATGAGCCACTTACGCCAGACTTCGACGGCAGTTTGATGTTGGGCGTATGTTTCGCTGAAGACTGTTTCACCGGTTTCGAGGTTTACCGAAACAAAATACAACCAAGGTCCTTCAGCTGGGTTCAGAGCGGCGTCTATAGCCAGAGCTCCAACTCCCGAAATTGGTCCAATAGGTAAACCTGGGTATTTGTAGGTGTTGTATGGATTATCGTTTGCTCGATCAGCAACCGAAGTCTGGAAGGTGTTTCCATCAACTCCGTATGAAACAGTTGCATCTGACTGCAAGGGCATGTTTATCTCAAGACGGTTGACGAACACTCTAGAAACTTTGTAGAAGTCCTTCTCCATTCGAGCCTCGCGTTGAATAACTGCAGCAAGAGTAAGAACTTTATGCCAGTCTTTCTTGGCAACCCCATCTTCATTGAGTTGTTGCTTGGTTCTTTCAACCATCACTTGGAGAATGTCAGCAGCATCAAGAGAAGGATCGAAGCTATAGGTAGCAGGAAACAGATAGCCCTCTAAAGAAGGAGCTTGACTAGGTATGTCGAAGCCACCGAGGTCATTTGCAGCTTCCTTAAAGCTATCGACAGGAATCTTTGTTGTTGTACTCAGAAGTTCAAATACAGAATTGAGTCTTAGTCCTTCTCGAATGGTTACTCTATTGGCAACTATGTTGTTACTGTCCAAAAGGAACTCAACAGCTTTTGCTGATGAAATCTGAGATGGCACCAAAAACGTTCCTGGGAAGAACAGTGGGTTCAATGAGTAGATTGTTCGGAGTGTGACATCGTAATTCTTAGTAACACCTGCTTCAAACAGAGCCTTGGCCACTTGCGGTCCTTGATCACCAGGCTTGACAACAACGTTGACAGCAGTGCCACCTTTGCCGCTGTACTCAGCTCCAGTGACTTCCTCGTAGAAACTTCGAATAGCGCCTCTGTTCGAGTATGCAGCTGCACCGAGAACTAGAAAGCCTGCAAGTACAAATGCCAATAATCTGACTGGTCTTTTTCTACTTTGTCTCAGACTCCTACGAGTATCAAAGTTAGAATCACTCATACTTTGCTCTCCATTGTTCTACTGGAAGTCCAGGGATTGATCCTGTCTTACTCTCAACACTAAGTGCAAACTCTAGGATTGCAACGGCAGCCATTTGGTCAATTGTTGCCCGAGCATCTTTCTGGCTTTTGCCTATCTGTTTGAGTTGATTATTTGCAACAGCGGTAGTGAGTCTTTCATCAATAAGTAAAACAGCAAGATCAGAAAGCTTCTCCAATTCGGTGGCAACTTCAATTGAGTCTTGAGTCGATAGCGTTACATCGCCTTTAAGGTTGATTGGTGCACCAATGTAGATCTCTAGAAGTTCGCCTTGTTCTGTTGCTAACTGCAGGATGTTGTGAAGAGTTTCAGTGAGGTTATCTGTTCTAGAAACGGTTGCCAAAGGGCTAGCCAAAATTCCATGAACGTCAGAGATTGCTAGGCCAATCCTTGCTTTACCCACATCTATTGCTAGACGTCGTCCGGTGCGCAACAACTAGCGCAGACTTTCCAAGACAGCTTGAAGTGCATCTGCAATCTTTGAAGAATCTGTTCCGCCACCTTGAGCGATATCAGCTTTACCACCACCGCCACCGCCTAGAACTTGTGAACCTAGTCGAACTAGATCGCCTGCCTTTGCTCCTTGTTTTTGCGCGGCAGGGTTAGCGGTAATAATCAATGCTGGTTTGCCTTCGATAACGGCAGCTAGGGCGATTACGGAAGCATTCTCTCCCAGTTCATCTCTGAGTTTGATTGCTAGGTCTCTAAGTGCATCAACTGAGCTAACAGTTTTGATGACGCTAAATAGTGTTGTGAAGCTTCCGATGCTCTGAGTAGTTTTGAGCAACTCGGGAACTAGAGTGGCTAGCTTCTGACCTTCTGCTTGAGCAATCGTGCGCTGCATTTCCTTGACTTCTGACAAAAGCAGTTCGAGCTTCTCTGAAGCCAAAAGAGGTGTGCTCTTTAGCTGTTCTGCAATCTTGTGAAGGAGTACTCTCTCTTGGGTTAGTGCTCGAAGAGCTTCCATGCCGACAAGAGCTTCAAGTCTCCTCGAACCTGAACCAACAGAAGACTCATTAGTGATTGACACAAGTCCAATCTGTGAGCTTCTTGAAACGTGAGTTCCACCACAAAGTTCTCGGGACCAAGGTCCACCAATCTGAACAACACGAACACTCTCGTCGTAAGTTTCACCGAACAGGGCAACCGCTCCCCATTCGCGAGCTTCAGGAAGTGTCATGAATTGGGCAGAGACTGCAAGATCAGCTCTAATGGCAAGGTTTGCTATCTCTTCGATCTCAGACTTGGTTTCTGAACTTAGCGCAGAGGTCCAAGAGAAGTCGAGTCTCATATAACCAGGCTTGTTGTATGAACCAGACTGCAGAGCAGTTGGGCCTAACGCCTGTCGCAATGCAGCGTGCACCACGTGAGTTGCTGAGTGTGCTTGAGCAGCTCCCAGACGCCAGTCGGCATCAACAGAAGTTGTAACTGTTGTTCCAACCCCTAGTTCACCCTGTCTAATGATTGCTTTGTGTGAAACAAGGCCCTTTACTGGTTTTTGAACATCAAGAACTTCCAGAATCAAACCATCGGCATGAATAGTTCCTGCGTCAGCAATCTGACCACCTGACTCGGCATAGAAACTTGTCTCGTCAAGAATCACTTCGACGATGTTGCCAACACTTGCCTTCTGAACTTGTTCACCATCTGCAATGATGCCCATGACTTTGGCTGAGGTTACTAAATCTTCGTAACCTGTGAACTTAGTAATACCCTGCATGCGGAAGTCGCCGTAAACAGAAAGGTCTGTGTTTCCAGCCTTCTTCATCTTGGCGTCGGCCTTAGCTCTGTTCTTTTGTTCAGCCATCAAAGCAGTGAATGCTTCTCTGTCTACGCTTAGGGAGTTCTCTTCAGCAATTTCAACTGTCAGATCAATAGGGAAACCGTAGGTGTCGTGAAGTAGGAAGCTTGTCTCTCCCGAAAGAACTTTTTCTCCAGCCTTAACTGCTTGCTCGATGGCACTTTCAAGTACCTGTGTACCTGAGGTGAGTGTGCGCAAGAATGCTTCTTCTTCAGCCAAGACTGTTGTGTGAATTCTCTTGAATTCGTTCTCTAGTTCAGGGTATGCATCAACCATTGCGTTTTTAGATGTTGTAAACAGCTGACCGAATACTGGTTCGTTCACTCCGAGTAGCCTCATGGCACGAACTGTTCTTCTAAGTAATCTTCTAAGAACGTAGCCTCTGCCATCGTTACCAGGTGAAACACCATCACCGATAAGCATCAAGGCACTGCGAACGTGATCTGCAACCACACGCAATCTAATGTCGTCGTCTAAGTTATCTCCATAGGTTTTTCCAGATAATTTGGCTGCGAGATCCAAGACAGGTCTAACCTGATCAATCTCGTAAAGATTCTCGACACCCTGCATGAGGAAAGCTACACGTTCTAGCCCCATACCTGTGTCAATGTTCTTGCTAGGAAGTTCACCTAGAATCTCAAAATTATCTTTGCCTGTGCCAAGTCCACGCTCATACTGCATGAAGACCAGGTTCCAGATCTCTATGTAACGATTCTCATCTGCCTCTGGTCCGCCCTCGGCACCATATTCTGGACCTCGGTCATAGTAGATCTCGGAACAAGGTCCAGCAGGTCCTGGTTGCCCAGTGGACCAATAGTTGTCGGCCATGCCACGCTTCTGGATTCTCTCCAGAGGTATCTCAGAAAGTTCTAACCATAAAGCAATTGACTCTTCGTCATCTTGAAAAACTGTTGCCCAAAGCTTGTCTTTCTCTAAGCCAAGTCCACCCTTGTCTTGGGAGGTTGTTAGAAACTCCCAGGCAAACGAAATTGCATCTCTCTTGAAATAGTCACCAAATGAGAAGTTCCCGTTCATTTGGAAGAAGGTGCCGTGACGAGTTGTTTTACCAACTTCTTCGATATCTAGAGTTCTTACACACTTCTGCACGCTAGTTGCTCTTGCATATGGAGCAGGCATCAGGCCTGTCATGTATGGAATGAATGGAACCATGCCTGCAACAGTGAATAGCAGTGATGGGTCTTCGCTGATTAGTGAGGCGCTAGGAACTACAACGTGATCTTTACTCTCAAAGAAATCAAGCCATCTCTTTTTGATTTCGGCTGTTTTCATTTTCCAGTTTTCGACTTGGCTGCTCGGCTAGCTTTGGCTTCTTGCTCTCGGTAACCTTCTGAAACTGCCGTGGCGAAAGTCTTTATCTTTGCACCGGTCTCATCGAGAGTTTTCTTGGCTTCGGGATTTGTTTCGATCTGTCTTGCCAGAAACACGCCAGCAGCAATTCCAGCTATGAAAACAACTGTCTTACGCATCTGGACTACTTCTTCTTTCCGAGCAGACCGCTTACGCTACGAATGATTTCACCTACGCGCAGTAATGGTCCACCTACGGTGGTAGTGAAAGATGAAATCAAGGAGCTGAGGTTACTAGTTGCATCAACAACGCTGTCTGTGATGAGGTCGATCTTCTCAAGCTGTTTGTTGGTTGACTTTGTTGTTTCAGTTAATTCGGTTAGTAATGGAATAACTGTTTCACCTGTTTCACGAATGGTTGCAGAGGCATCATCTAGTAGACGCGACAGCTTGAGAAGAACTAGCACTAGAAAGATAACTAGAACTGCAAAAGCTCCCGCTGCTATAAGAGCTGCGATCTCTGCACCATTCATGACAGGAAAATCCTCAGACTAACGAGCTGCGTAGTACTCAACAACAAGCTGAACTTCACAAGTAACAGGAACTTCAGCACGCTTTGGACGACGCACAAGAGTTGCCTGAAGCTTGTCTAGTTCAACCGAAAGGTAACCAGGCACTGGAGGAAGTACATCTACGTGACCACCAGCTGCTGCAACCTGGAAAGGCTCAGTAGTTTCACTCTTCTCAGCAACGTGGATCATCTGACCAACCTTGACTCGAGCTGATGGACGGTCAATGCGAAGACCATCAACAAGAATGTGGCGGTGAACAACCATCTGTCTTGCCTGCGCGATTGTTCTAGCGAAACCTGCACGAAGAACTAGTGCGTCAAGACGCATCTCTAGTAGCTCAACTAGGTTTTCACCAGTTAGACCCTCGATGCGCTTAGCATCGTTGAAAGTCTTGCGAAGCTGAGCTTCACGGATTCCATACTGTGCGCGCAGTCTCTGCTTCTCACGAAGACGAACTGCGAAGTCGCTGTCAGCTTTACGCTTGGTGCGACCGTGTTGACCTGGAGCGTATGGACGCTTCTCTAGGTACTTTGCTGCTTTAGGAGTTAGGGCGATACCCAATGCACGAGACAAGCGAGTCTTGCTTCGTGTTCTACTTGTTTTAGACACGTATTCCTTTCAAAGAATGCATAAATTGAAATAAAGTTTTGTGCCCGGTGCAGATCGGCTAAATGAAATGCACTCACCGTTTTACTGGAACTCAGCCATGAACATCAGTAAGGTCGGCAACCTGTCAATCCTAATGGTTTGGCAGGATTTATGCCAGAAGGGTTCACTTCCCGCGTTTGAGGTTCAATAGCCTCTGAAGTCTTTCCAGTAGGTTCAACTCAAAGCCAGAGCTCTTTGGCTTGTAATAATGCTTCTCCCCTACCTCAGATGGCAGGTAGCCCTGGTTCGAGAAGAAGTTCTCCAAATCATGCGGGTATTCGTAGTCTTTCCCATCGCCACCGAGGCCAGAAGACCTCAGATGGGCTGGAACGCTCGGTGTGAAACCTGAATTAACATCGGCCAAGGCATCGTTGATTGCGTTATAGGCACTATTTGATTTAGGGGCTAATGCCAGGTAAATCGTGCAGGAAGCCAAAGGAATTCGGCCTTCAGGCATTCCTATTTGGCTAACCACGTTCATAGTCGAATTGGCCATTGTGATGGCGCTTGGGTCAGCCAGGCCAATGTCTTCGGAAGCGAGTATCACAAGTCGCCTCGCTATAAACCTTGGGTCTTCTCCTCCTGTGATCATCCTCGCTAACCAGTGCAGAGCAGCATCTGGGTCGCTACCGCGGACTGATTTGATAAAGGCACTGATGATGTCGTAGTGCTGATCACCGGTTGCATCGTATCTAGCAAGCGCTGAAGGCATAGCCACATCGACGTCTGGAGCTTCTATTGTTGTGTTTCCTGCACGAGTTACTGCCAAAGCTGTGGCCTCAAGGACTGTCAGAGCCTTTCTGGCATCTCCGCCAGAACGCTGGGCAATGAGATCGATAACAGCCTGTGAAGCGCTTACCTTAGAGTCGAGGCCTCGTTCATCCTTTATTGCTCTACTAAGAACTGTGGCTATGTCTTGATCTGATAGTGGATTCAGGCGTAAAAGGTTGGTTCTTGAAACCATTGCTGAGGTCAAAGAATACAGCGGGTTCTCAGTAGTGGCTCCAACTAGGACTATTTCACCATCTTCAACAGCCAATAGAAGGCTTTCTTGCTGAACTTTTGAGAAGCGGTGGATCTCATCCACAAATACGATGGCAGCTCCGAGACCTGAATCAATCTGCTGTCGTGATAAATCCATCGCCTCTCTAAGGTCTTTAACCGAGGCGTTGATTGCACTGACTTCAATCAGTCTTCTACCCGATGACTTAGCTAGCAGTCGAGCAATTGTCGTCTTGCCTGTTCCAGGTGGACCGTATAGCAACAGTGATGGAAGAGCCTGGTTTTGACCGGCAACCATGAGAAATACGGACAAAGGTCCTGCTGGGTTAAGGACATCAACTTGCCCCACAACTTCGCTGAGCGAGATAGGCCTCATCCTGGCAGCTAGCGGTTGGCCTGCTGGGTAATCAAAAAGTCCTGAACTCTTCACATTCCAAGGTTAATCCCCTTTGAACTCGTCTAAAATCAATTTGTACCTAAATCGGAGGCAAAATTGGCAAATAGAAACCAGAAGGACATGCAGGCTGCTGCAAAGAAGAGCTTGAAGAGCTTTGAAGAGAAGCAGAACGTTGTAGATCACCGTATCAAGACAAGATCTAAGGACAACAGGTTAGCAATCCTTATTACTGCTGGAGCTTTCGTTGTCGCATTGGTTTCCCAGTACTCATACTTCGGTTTTGGTCCAGGCCTTGCTAAAGATTTCTGCGTGAATTTTACTCAGACACCGCCTCCACAAGTTGGAGATAAACCAGTACCTCTTCTAATTCCGGACGCTGCTATTTCAGAGTGTCGTGACTGGACTGGTGTGATGACAATCAATAAATCAAACCTTGACATCACATTAGATGGTGAAGCTGCTCCTCAGGCTGTTGCAAACTTCGTTGATCTAATCAACAACGGTTTCTACACAGGCATCACATGTCACAGACTTACAACAGCAGGAATCTTTGTTCTACAGTGTGGAGACCCTTTAGGTAATGGAACTGGTGACCCTGGTTACAAATTTGGTCCTATCGAAAACGCTCCTGTAGCCGAAGCTGGACAAACTCCTATCTATAAAAAAGGCGTTCTAGCCATGGCACGTTCAGCAAACGGAGATAAGACAATGGGAAGCCAATTCTTCATTGTCTACAAAGACTCAGGAATTCCTAACGATGCTGTTGGTGGCTATACAGTGTTTGGCGAAGTCACTGCTGGTTTAGCGGGACTTGATGACATCATTGCCGCGGGTGTTGTCGGTGGTGGCTCTGATGGTAAGCCAAAGACCAAAACAATCATCAACAACATCACAATCAAGTAGTACAAACCAATCAGGGAGACCAAAGTGTCAACAGTGCAATTCGAGTTCGGTCGTGTAGACGAGAGCGGTAACTTCTTCGTATTGGATGCTGGAAGTGAAAGGCTAGTCGGTTCACAGCCAGCGATGAATGTTGAGGATGCGCTGAAGTTCTATCAGAAGAAGTTTGCAGCTCTCGAAGCACAGGTTCGTCTTCTTGAGCAAAGAGTTAAAGCCAAAGCAGATGCTAAATCAATTCAGAAGTCTGCTCAAAAGCTAGTAACTGATCTCGAATCTCCTGCAGCAATTGGAGACTTAGTCAGTCTTCGTGAAAGAGTTCAGGCTGTTCTAGGTGGTCTTGGCGATCTTCTAGCTGAGGCTGCTGCAAAGCAAGCTGAACTGTCAGCAGAGTCATTGGCGGCTAGAGAAGCAATCGTTGCTGAAGCCGAACAACTTGCCTCTAAAGACCCTCAGAAGGTCAACTACAAAACCGGTTCCGCGAAGATGCTAGAACTATTCACAACCTGGCAGGGACTACAGAAGAGCTCTGCAAAAGTATCAAAGTCTAAAGCAGATGAGCTATGGCAGAGATTCTCAAAGGCCAGAAACACTTTCGATAGCAACAAGCGTCAATACTTTGCTACCCAAGATTCTCTAGCAAAGGCAAGCAAGAATGCAAAGTCTGACCTAGTTAGCAAGGCTGAAGCCCTTGTTGAAAAAGGCGCTGAAGCAACTAATGCTTACCGCGACCTTCTAACCGCTTGGAAAGCTCTTCCAAAGACTAAAACCAAATCAGATGATGCATTGTGGGCAAGATTCAAGGCTGCTGGGGATTCTATCTATGCTGCTAAGTCCGAAAAGATTGCAGCTGACGAGCTTGAGTTCAGTGCAAATCTAAAGGTGAAGCTAGAACTTCTAGAAGAAGCAGAGAAGATTGAAGTTACTGACCTTGCTAAAGCAAAGGCAGCTCTTCTTGCTATCCAGTCTCGTTGGGAAAAAGCGGGTAAAGTTCCTCGCGACAGCGTCCGCAAGGTTGAAGACAGACTGCGCGCTGTTGAGGCAAAGATAAAGGCTGTTGAAACTGAGCAGTGGCGTAAGAGCGACCCTGCAACAGTTGACAGAACAAACTCAGTGCGTTCTCAACTCGAGGCTTCAATTGCGAAGTTGGAAGCAGAGCTAGAGGCAGCTAAGTCAACTGGTGATGCTAAGAAGATTGCTGATGCAACCTCGGCTCTTGAAACAAAGCAAGCTTGGCTTGCAGTTGTAATAGCTAACGCCTAGGAATTCTTGACTCTGTAAACGTCATAGACGTTGTTGATGTTTCTAACCGCGTTAATCAAACCTTCTAGCGCTGCTGGATTACTCATCTCAAAAACAAATCGGCTAAGTGCAACTCGATCGTTTCGAGTAGAAACTGACGCCGAAAGAATGTTCACGTGGTGCTCGCTCAAAACTCGAGTAACATCACTCAGCAATCCACCTCTATCAAGAGCCTCGATTTGAATTTGTACCAAGAACAGACTCTTGGAGTTTGGCTCCCAGCTGACTTCGATGAGACGATCTGGTTGGTTTCTTAGGTCAACGGAGTTCTTACAGTCACTTCGGTGAACTGAAACACCTGAGGCTCTGGTGATGAATCCAAGAATCTCATCCCCTGGTACAGGAGTGCAGCATCTGGCAAGTTTGAACATGACATCTGCGTCACCTCTAACAAGTACTCCTGAGTCTCCAGTTCTATTGCGTGAGATCTTTGATGGTGTTGGCAGCACAAACACAGACTCGTCAGTGAACTCTTCTACCGATAGAGCTGCTGACATCTTCTCAACAACCGACTGAGCTGAGATATTGTTATCGCCAATTGCTGCAAACAGGTCTGATGGTTCGGAGTACCTCAAATCACTTGAAATCTTGAGGAGAATATCCGTTGCAAGTGCTCGCTGAATAGGGACGCTTTGCTTTCTTAGTGCCTTAGCCAAGAGGTCTTTGCCACGTTCAATTGCATCGTCTTTGCGCTCTGCAGTGAACCATGCTTTTATCTTTGATTTGGCGCGTTGGGAAGCCACGAACTTGATCCAGTCCTGAGAAGGATGAGCTTCTTGAGATTTTGAAGTCAAGATCTCCACTACGTCACCTGAGTTCAACTGTGTCTCAAGAGGCACCAGACGACCGTTGACCTTGGCCCCCATAGTTCGATGTCCTATTTCAGTGTGAACAGCATAAGCAAAGTCAACAGGGGTCGACCCCTTGGTGAGCCCAATCACTCTTCCCTTAGGTGTAAAGGCATAGACCTCTTTAGCTCCGATTTCAAACCTAAGAGCATCAAGGAACTCTGACGGGTCAGCGGTTTCGTGCTGCCAATCAGAGAGGTGTTTGAGCCAAACTAGATCTTCTTCTGAGCTCAATGCACCTTCAGAACCTATTTGCTTGTACTTCCAGTGAGCGGCAACACCATACTCCGCCCTATTGTGCATTTCTTGGGTTCTAATCTGAATTTCAACAGGACGTCCGTTAGGTCCAATGACAGTTGTGTGCAGCGATTGATAAAGGTTGAACTTCGGCATCGCAATGTAGTCCTTGAATCTTCCTGGAACTGGATTCCAGTGTGAGTGGACGGAACCAAGAATGGCATAGCAGTCTCTAACCTCAGGAACGATAACTCTGATGCCTACTAAGTCGTAGATGTCATCAAACTCTCTTCCGCCAACAACCATCTTCTGATAAATAGAGTAATATTGCTTTGGTCGTCCTGCTACCTTGCCCTTGATTTTGTTCTCTTTGAGATCTTCATCTATTGCTGAGATGACTGCGCCGATAAACTCATCACGCTTAGGTGATCGTTGGCGAACAAGATTCACTATCTCTTCATACACTTTTGGATAGAGAACTGAGAATGAAATGTCCTCTAGTTCAAGCTTGAATGCGCTGATACCCAGTCTGTGAGCAAGCGGAGCATAGATCTCTAAAGTCTCCTGTGCCTTCTGCTTTGCCTTGGCTTCAGGTACGAAACCCCATGTACGAGCATTGTGTAATCTGTCGGCAAGCTTGATAACCAACACGCGGATGTCCTTAGACATAGCAACAACCATCTTGCGAACTGTCTCTGCCTGGGCATTTTCGCCAAACTTGACTTTGTCTAGCTTGGTGACTCCATCAACGAGCATTGCAACTTCTTCACCGAAATCAGCTCGAAGTTCTTCAAGTGTGTAATCGGTATCCTCCACTGTGTCGTGAAGAAGAGCAGCTGCAAGGCCTGCTGGGCCAATACCTAGATCGGCGAGTAGCTGCGCAACTGCTATTGGATGGGTGATGTATGGGTCACCGGATTTACGAGTGTGACCCTCATGAGCCTTAGAAGCAACAACAAAGGCCTTTTCAACAATGGAGAAGTCAAGCTTTGGATGAGCTGCTTTACCCGCTTTGAGAACTTCAGCAATGCCTGAGCCTTCAACCGGTCTGGTAAAAATTCTTGGCAGGCGGCTGCGCAGGGTTGCTAGAGCACCAGTGCCTGCTGTGTCCGACATGTCATCCTTTTCGTTTGTACTAAAGAATAGCCTGACCTAGCTTGCTAGCGCACCACGCTTAGCCAGAATCTTCTTTGAAGCCTTAGCAAACTTCGCTTCACCTTCACGCATGTGTGAGTATGCAGGAGCCGCGATGAAGATGGTTGAGTAAGTACCGACGATGATTCCAACAAATAGCGCTAACGAAATGTCTCGAAGCGTTCCAGCACCAAGGAAAGAAGCACCAATGAACAGAATCGAGGCCACAGGTAGAACACCAACTACAGAAGTGTTGATTGATCTAACCAGGGTTTGGTTAATAGCTAGGTTGACCTGCTCTGCAAATGTTGTGGTCTCACTGAACTCAACTTCGTAGGTGTTCTCACGGATCTTGTCGAACACAACAACGGTGTCATAAAGCGAGTAACCAAGAATGGTAAGGAAACCAATTACCGCAGCTGGAGTCACTTCAAAACCTAGAGCACCATACAAACCTGCAGTAAGGATAAGGTCATGCGACAGAGCCAACATCGCAGCAGCACTCATCTTTAGGGTTCTGAAGTATAAGGCCATCAAGATAGCCGCTAGAAGAATGAAGATCACAAGACCAGAAAGAGCCTTGTTTGTGATGTCAGCACCCCAGTTAGGCCCAATGAATGAGCTTGCCACGTTGCTGTCTTTTACCTCATAAGCCTTAGCTAATGCCAGACGAACCTTCTCAGACTCTTCATCGCTTAGCTGCGGAGTCTGAACGCGAACGGTGTCAGCACCGATAACAGTGGTGTTCACCTGGACATCAGGCACTACGCTTCTTACGGCGCCTTCTGCAAGAGTCGTGCTCTTAGATTCGCTCTCAGAAATCTTGTATTCTGAACCACCGCGGAATTCAATACCAAAGTTGAACCCACCAGCAAGAATCGGCAGGATGATTGCAAGGACAACGGTGATACCAGTTGTTAGGTAGAAGAACTTTCTACGGCCGATGAAATCGATTGACTTCTCACCGCTGTATAGCTGGTTACCTAATTCTGCGAAACGAGACATTAGTTGTTCTCCTCTTTCTTGTTTGCAGCAATCTTGTCTGCTTCAGCTTTACGTTCAGCAATTGTCTGACGACGTTCTGCTTCCTTAGATGACTTTGCAGCCTTTCCGGTTGATACAGTTTCGGCCACGCGGAATGTTCCTCTACCTGTGTAACCGTAGGCAGCGCTTTCTCTAAGCTGCAATCCTGACCACTTGTTACCCGACATGAAGAACTTGCTCTTTGTGATCAGCCTGAATGCTGGATAAGTAAAGAGGAATACAACCGTCAAGTCAATAAGTGTTGTGAGTCCAAGTGTGAACGCGAAACCACGAACGTTTCCAACGGTAAGAATGTAGAGAACAACAGCTGCTAGAAGGCTTACTGCACCAGAAACCAGAATTGTTCGCTTGGCTCTGTTCCAACCGCTCTCGACTGCAACATAAAGTGGCTTGCCTTCACGAAGCTCATCCTTAACACGCTCATAGTAAACAATGAACGAGTCGGCAGTAATACCAATACCCATGATTAAACCAGCGATACCGGAAAGTGAAAGTCTGTAATCCATTCTCCAGGTTAAAAGAGCGATGACAACATATGTGATGATCGCTGCGACCACTAGAGATCCAATTGTGATTACTGCTAGTCCCCTGTATTGGAATACCGAGTAGATGATTACCAGAATCACACCGATTAGACCTGCTAGCAAACCGGCCTGCAACTGCTCAGAACCTAGTGTTGCTGAAATGTTCTCCTGTGACTGAACAGCAAAAGAAATCGGCAATGAACCGTACTTGAGCTGGTCCGCTAGAACCTTTGAAGTTGCCTGGTTGAATGAACCAGTAATCTGAGCCGCTCCACCAGTAATAACAGCTTGAGTTGTTGGAGCGGTGATTACATAACCGTCAATGGTCACTGCGAACCTGTTTCTAGGCTCAGTAAGCGGGAAAAGTCTTCCAGTGATATCAGCGAACTTCTCTCCACCTGCTGTGGTGAAATCTAGGTTTACTGCCCAATCGTTTGTTGCAACACCGTTTGCGCCTGTTACAGTACCTGATTCAGCTCCCGCTAGATCAAGACCAGTAATCTCAACAGGACCAAGAATGTACTTTTCTTGAAGATTGCGATCACATGTTACAAGAGGTTTGTCAGCAGCATCGATTTGTCCTGGCTCTCTGAAAGTCTTTGAACAATCTAGGTTTTCGTACTCTTTCTGAAGTGCCTTCGTGACTTGATTCAAGTCGCTTTCATCAGTTGGCTTTGCTGAAGAAGTTTTGATTGGCGCTGACCCGTCTTTACCAACTTCAGTCTTGCTTCCTGCAGATGCTGCTAGCACTACACGGAACTCAAGTTTTGCTGAGCTCTTAATCAGCGCAAGAGTGTTTGCATCAGGAATACCAGGGATTGACACGACGATGTTGTTACCAGAAGTGTTGATCTGCGCTTCGCTAACACCAGTTGAGTCGACACGCTGACGAATAATCGATACAGCTTGCTCTAGCTGCTCCGGCAAAACAGTTTTACCTTCTTCAACGATAGGAGTCAGAATGATTTGAGTTCCACCGGATAGGTCAAGAGCTAGGTTGGGGATGTATGTGGCTTTCTTCTCGCCAGACATGATGCCTAGACCAATGATTCCGACAACTCCGAAGATCAAGACCATAAGCCAAGTTAGTGACCTTAGGGCTGCTCCTGTTGCAGTGCGCTTTTCAGACAAAATCGTGCCTTCTCTATTGTTATTGGACTAAATTACTTAGCAGTCTTCTTAGCTGCGGTAGTTTTTGATGAAGCTGGGGCAGTCTTTTTGGCTGGCCTTGCTGCAACGGCCTTTGGTGCAACAGCCTTCTCAGTTTTAGCTGGAGACTTGGCTTCTGCTGGTGCAACTGCGGTACGAACCGCTGCCTTTACGAATTCAATTCTGTTACCTGGAGTAGTTTCAACGATCACTGTGTCATCTAGAACAGAGACGACCTTACCCTTGATGCCACCAAGCATGATTACCTGTGAACCAACGGCCACTGAAGCCTCTAGCGCCTTTGCTTGCTTCGCTCTTCTGTTGTTGCTGAAGAGAATGAAAGCCAAGAATACGGCTAGGACGAGTAATAACTCCATGATGAACCTATCGTTTGTAAGGGATTTTGCTACCTAACGATTATAGGCGAGAGACTAGTCGAATAAGCCCTGCGAGCTTGATGGAGGCTGAACTCCAAGGTGTTTATAACCTGCAGTGGTGGCTTGACGACCTCTCGTAGTCCTGGTGATAAGGCCAATTCTTAGTAGGAAGGGCTCAACCACGCTCTCGATGGTGTCGACTTCTTCACCTAAAGCCACACTCAGGGTATTCAACCCCACAGGCTTACCCTCAAATTTCACAATCAGAGCTTCAAGAACTGAACGGTCTAGCCTGTCTAGCCCTAGTTCGTCGACTTCATAGAGTTCCAAGGCTGAAGTTACAGAGCCAACTGACACTTTGCCGCCAGAGTGAACCAGAGCGTAGTCACGGACTCTTCTAAGCAGTCTGTTGGCAATTCTGGGAGTTCCCCTAGACCTTGAAGCTATCAAAGCCAAGGCATCTTCCCCAACAGCTAGGTTCATTAGCGTTGATGCTCTTGATACGACCTCACCCAATTCATTCTCTGAGTAGAAGTCAAGGTTGGCAGTGAAACCAAATCGGTCTCTAAGAGGGTTAGGTAGTAACCCGCTTCGTGTTGTAGCACCAACGAGTGTGAATGGGTCAAGATCTAGAGAGATGCTGGTTGCTCCAACACCTTTTCCTACCATTACATCTACTCGGAAGTCTTCCATCGCTAGGTAAAGCATCTCTTCAGCAGAACGTGACATTCGGTGAATCTCATCAATGAAAAGAACTTCACCAGCTGAAAGGGAAGAAAGAATTGCTGCCATGTCTCCTGCATGTTGAATAGCGGGACCTGATGTCATGCGAAGTGGTCTTGATGATTCGTGAGCAACAATCATGGCAAGTGTCGTCTTACCCAAACCAGGCGGTCCAGCAAGAAGAATATGGTCAGGAGTTCTTTGTTGCAAGCCAGCAGCATCGATGAGTAACTGAATCTGACTGCGTACTTTCTGCTGACCAACAAACTCACTCAATGATTGAGGTCGTATAGCCGATTCAAATACTAGATCTGAAGCATCAGCTTGTTGCCCTAACAACTCATCGCTCATAAGTGGCTATTTCCTGCCTCTAGATAGCTGCGAGAGGCTGAGCTTGAGCAATTCAGATTCGCTCAAAGACTGTGAATTCTTCAGAGCAAACTCAACGGCACTGCGAGCAAGTTTCTCCTGGTAACCCAACCCAACAAGAGCCGCAATCACTGCTGACTCTCCAGTTGATGTACTTGACGAGCCTGAATCGGAACTAACTAGTTTGCCTGTTAGAGAAAGAACGATGAGCTTTGCAGTTTTCGGTCCAACACCTGTTACAGATTTGAACATGGAGTCATCAGCGGTAGCGACAGCTTGAGATACTCCAGCAACACCAAGATGAGCGAGCACTGACATTGCAGACTTCGGACCAACACCGGTTACCGTGCAAAGCATGTTGAAGGCGTCTAGTTCTTCCTGGGATTCAAATCCAAACAAGATCTGAGCGTCCTCACGGATTATGTGTGCTGTGTGAATCGAGAGAGTAGTTTCAGTGAACGACTTCTGATATAGCTCAGGGGTAACATTGACGAGGTAACCGACTCCTCCGGAATCGATAACCAACTGCCCTGCTCTTCTTGAAAGAACAGATCCCTTTAGATGCGCTATCACAGGTAAAGGATAACTTGACTATCGAGTTTTCTTGGTTTGACTAATGGCATTGCGCCACTTCTCTTGTGCCTTTGTTTCAGTCGAAGGATTCACAGAAGAACTCTTTCCCCCACGCCAAGCTAGCGTTACAGCCACCGCGAGAGCATCCGCAGCGTCGGCAGGCTTTGGAACTTCTTTCAGTTTCAATATTTTGGTCATCATGGTTGTAACCTGTGTCTTGTTTGCTCGACCACTACCAGTAACAGCTGCTTTCACTTCAGTAGGGGTAAAGAACGTAACTGGAATACCTCTGAGATGTGCGAGGTACACGATGACACCTGAGATTTGAGCAACGCCCATGACGCTTTGAAGGTTCTGTTGGGCAAACAATCTCTCAATACCAATCTCTTCTGGTTTCGTTCTGTCGAGCAGACTTGAGATCTCGTCGCCTATCTGGGCTATACGTGTGCTCTGGTCAAGTTCTTTGCTAGATACAAAGACGCCAACCTCTCGAAAGGTAACTTGTCTTGAACCGCTTTTCTCAACGAGACCAAAACCACATCGCGTAAGACCTGGGTCGAAACCCAGAAGAAAACTTGATTTACTATTCGGCATCTAGCGCTGCAGCCACTTCAGCTGACATGTCGAAGTTGGAGTAAACATTCTGCACTTCATCTGAATCTTCGAGAGCGTCGATAAGAGCAATAATAGTCTTAGCAGTTTCTAGATCAGTTTGAACTGGCATAGAGGAGATGAACTCGACATCAGCACTCTCATAGTCAATTCCTGCGCTCTGCAAAGCTTCACGAACAGAGACCATCTTGGATGGATCAGTTGTGATAACTAACTGGTAGCCACGGTCTTGAACATCTTCAACACCAACTTCAAGAACAGCCTCTAACACTGAGTCCTCGTTGGTGCTGTCTGTCTTCTCAACAACAATGACACCCTTACGGCTGAACTGATATGACACTGAACCTGGATCAGCCATGGTTCCACCATTACGTGTAACCGCCAGACGAACCTCAGCAGCTGCTCTGTTCTTGTTATCTGTTAAACATTCGATTAGAAGTGCAACACCGTTTGGACCATAGCCTTCATACATGATTGTCTGATAATCAACCGCTGAGCCATCAAGACCTGCACCACGTTTGACTGCAGATTCGATGTTGTCTTTAGGTAGAGAAGACTTTCTCCCCTTCTGAATAGCATCGTAGAGTGTTGGATTGCCTTCAATGTCAGCTCCGCCAATACGGGCGGCAACCTCGATGTTCTTGATTAGCTTGGCAAAAAGTTTTGCTCTGCGCCCATCGATGATGGCTTTCTTGTGCTTAGTGGTTGCCCATTTGGAATGGCCTGACATGATGCTCCTTGAAGTTCTTTCGAGACAAGTTTAGTTGTGAGATTTGAAATCTACTGTTTTGCACAAATCTGCAAAGTACTTATGGATGGCGGTCTCCCCTGTTACTTCGGGGTGGAAACTGATACCTAGGACGTTTCCCTGCCTTACAGCGACTATTCGACCATCTTCAAGCGATGCAAGAATCGAAACCTCAGGACCAGTCTCTAAAACAATGGGCGCTCTGATGAAAGCAGCGTGAACAGGCTTGTCTATGCCGTCAAATCTTATATCAGCTTCAAACGAATCTAACTGTGAACCAAATGCATTACGTTGCACTGCAACATCTAGTCCACCGAAGGTTTTTTGTGTTGATGTTCCATCAACAATTCGATCGGCTAAAAGGATAAGACCTGCACAAGTTCCAAAGACCGGCAGACCTTTGCCAATCAGTTCAATGATCGGATCTCTTAGCTCAAAAGTGGAACTTAGCTTGTCGATGACGGTGCTCTCGCCACCGGGAATGACTAGACCCTGAATACCTTCAAGGTCAGCTGGTTTTCTAACTCTTACTGTCTCAATGCCGAGGGCGTCAAGAGTTTGTAGATGCTCTCGGAAATCACCCTGAAGACAGAGGACTCCAATTGGACCCAAGAACTACCAGCCTCGTTCAGAGAGTCTGTGTGGTGCAGGAAGATCAGCAACGTTGATACCAACCATTGCCTCACCAAGACCACGGCTAACATTTGCTAGAACATCAGGGTCGTCGAAGCTTGTTGTTGCTTTGACAATCGCACTCGCTCTTGCAGCTGGGTTTCCAGACTTGAAAATTCCTGAACCAACGAAGACACCGTCAGCACCCATCTGCATCATGAGTGCAGCATCTGCTGGTGTTGCAATTCCACCTGCTGTAAACAAAACGATTGGAAGCTTGCCAGTTCTTGCAACTTCTCTAACAAGTTCAAGTGGTGCTTGTAGTTCTTTAGCTGCAACATAAAGTTCATCCTCTGACTTTGAAGACAAGGCACGAACTTCACCAAGAATGGTTCTGATGTGCTTCATAGCTTCGCTTACGTCACCAGTTCCTGCTTCACCCTTTGAGCGTAGCATCGCTGCACCCTCAGTGACACGTCTAAGCGCTTCACCTAGGTTTGTGGCTCCACAAACAAATGGAACATCAAACTTCCACTTATCAATGTGGTGAACGTAGTCAGCAGGTGAAAGAACTTCTGATTCATCGATGTAGTCAACCTTTAGAGACTGCAAGATCTGCGCCTCAACGAAGTGGCCGATGCGAGCCTTTGCCATAACAGGAATAGAAACGCTAGCAATAATCTGATCGATAAGGTCTGGATCACTCATGCGAGCGACTCCACCTTGCGCTCTGATATCTGCTGGAACTCTCTCCAAAGCCATAACCGCAACTGCTCCTGCGTCTTCAGCAATCTTGGCTTGATCTGCCGTTACTACGTCCATGATTACGCCACCCTTGAGCATTTCTGCTAGGCCACGCTTAACTAATGGGGTTGATTTAGAGTCATTTGCTTTATCGGTCATGGCACTATTCTAAATGCCCAGTCCGAAGCCTTAAGCAAAGTTATGAAATGTTGCCCCAGGCGTTCTGAATCTCAATGCGCACGTCACCTAGAAGCTTCGGCAAGGCCTTTGTTTGGGCGATGATTGGGAAGAAATTGGAATCATTTCGCCATCTAGGCACCACATGTTGGTGCAGGTGACCTGCTATTCCAGCCCCTGCTACCTCACCCTGATTCATGCCAATGTTGAAGCCATGAGCCCCACCAACGGCCTTCAAGACCTGCATTGCCTTCTGGGTCAGCGCACCGTATTCGAGGATCTCATCTGGTGAGGCATCTGTATAGTTCGGGATGTGTCTGTAAGGAACAACAAGTAAGTGTCCTGAGTTGTATGGGTAAAGGTTAAGTAGCACGTAGCAGAGCTCTCCCCTGTGAACAATAAGAGCTTGTTCATCAGTAAGCGTAGGTGCGATACAGAATGGACAGTCATCATCACTTGGCTGAGTGCCTGACTGGATGTAGACAAGTCTGTGTGGAGTCCAAAGTCTTTGGAACGGATCAGAAACGCCTTGAAGCAAGGCTGCGTCTTCAGCTCCTTGCATCTCTTCGTTCATTAGACTTGCACTTTTTCTGCGATGTCTTTCAAGATTCTGCCAATCGCTTCATCTCTAGGAACGCCATTGATCTGAGTTCCATCTCTGAACCTGAATGAAACCGCACCTTGAGACTGGTCCTCGGCTCCAGCGATAAGCATGTATGGAACCTTCGCCATGGTGTGGTTACGAATCTTCTTCTGCATTCTTTCGTCGCTGTCATCGATTTGAATGCGAACACCCGCAGCACGAAGTTCGGCTGCAATACCATGAAGGTATGCACTGTACTCGTCGGCAACAGGTACACCAACAACCTGAACAGGTGCTAGCCATGGTGGAAAGTGTCCTGCATAGTGCTCAGTAAGCACTCCGAAGAATCTTTCAATAGAACCAAAGAGCGCTCTGTGAATCATCACAGGTCTCTTCTTGGTTCCATCAGGGGCTGTGTATTCAAGATCGAAACGTTCTGGCAAATTGAAGTCCAACTGAATAGTTGACATCTGCCAGGTACGACCAATGGCATCCTTAGCCTGAACTGAAATCTTTGGACCATAGAAGGCTGCTCCACCTGGATCTGGTATTAACTGCAGACCTGAATTGGTTGCAACTCTTTCAAGGGTTTCAGTTGCTTCAACCCAAATGTCATTGTCACCAACGAACTTTGGGTTGCCTTCTTCTTTGGTTGAGAGCTCCAGATAGAAATCATTCAAACCATAGTCTCTAAGAAGATCGAGTACAAAGTTCAAAACATTGGTCAGTTCAACTTCAATGCTTTCCCTTGCAACATAAAGGTGAGCATCGTCCTGTGTGAATCCTCTCGCACGAGTAATGCCGTGAAGAACACCGGACTTCTCGTAACGATAGACGGTTCCGAACTCAAACATACGTAGCGGAAGATCTCTATATGAACGTGCTTGGGATTTGTAAATCAAACAGTGGAAAGGACAGTTCATCGGTTTCAGGTAATAGTCCTGAGCCTGCTTTTTTACATTGCCTTCATCATCAAGTTCTTCATCAAGCTTCAGCGGAGGGAACATTCCTTCCGCGTACCACTCAAGGTGACCTGAGGTTTCAAAAAGATTCCCCTTGGTTACGTGCGGGCTATAGACAAATTCATAGCCGCTCTGCTCATGACGTGCTCTTGAGTAATCTTCCATGACCTTGCGAATGATTCCTCCGCGAGGATGGAAGACAGCAAGACCAGAACCGATTTCCTCAGGGAATGAGAAGAGATCTAATTCAGCACCTAGACGTCTGTGATCTCTCTTTGCCGCCTCTTCTAACTGAAGCTGGTGAGCTTTGAGTTCATCCTTAGTTGGCCAGGCTGTACCGTAGATTCTCTGCAGTTGCTTGTTGGCTTCATTACCTCGCCAGTAAGCAGCAGCAACTCTAGTTAGAGCAAAGCCATTACCAATCATTCTGGTGTTTGGAAGGTGTGGACCTCGACACAAGTCCTTCCAAACTACGACGCCTTCTTTTGCATCGAAGTTGTCGTAAATAGTAAGTTCACCTGAGCCAACTTCAACAGATGCTTCTCCAACATCGCTGTTGCCAGATTTCAAACCAATTAGTTCAAGCTTGTAAGGCTCGTTAGATAACTCAACTCGCGCAGCGTCATCAGTAGTGACTCTTCTAACAAAGCGTTGACCACTTCTAATGATCCGATCCATCTCCTTTTCAAGAGCCTTTAGATCTTCGGGAGTGAATGGAGATGCAACATCAAAGTCATAGTAGAAACCATCTTTGATCGGCGGACCAATCCCAAGTTTTGCTTCGGGGTTAATGGTTTGAACAGCCTGGGCAAGTACGTGAGCAGCTGAGTGCCTAAGAATGTTTAGACCCTCTGGGCTATCAATTGTGATTGGTTCAACAATGTCGCCATCTTGGACTGTGTAAGCAAGATCTTTAGGTTCACCGTTGATAGAAAGGGCAACGATGTTCTTTTCAGTGAACAGGGTGAAGCCCGTTGAAGTAGCAGGAACCTGCTGCTTCGAACCCTGTAGAACTACTGATATTTCAACACTGCTATTCAAAATTGCTCCGTAACTTTCTCTCGGGTAAGTCTATTCCAGCCAAGTAAGGCATGCCTTGCTAGGAAAAGGCCGGTTTATAGTGTTTCCTAAGAGGATGAAGAAACCAGCAGCCAAAGCAATTGACCAACAGATAGTCAACGCCGAATTTCAAAGACAATCGATGGCGGCCCGACTTAATTGGCTCAGAGCCGGCGTTCTTGGAGCAAATGATGGAATTATGTCCACCTCAGGACTTGTTCTTGGTGTCGCTGCAGCACCAGGCGCTACCGCATCTTCAATCCTTATCGCAGGAACTGCGGCGGTCGTTGCAGGATCGATCTCAATGGCGGGCGGTGAATACACATCAGTCAGCGCTCAACGCGATAGCGAAAAGGCAGCAATTAAGGTCGAACGCCAAGAACTTATTGACAATCCAGAGCTTGAGCTCAGAGAACTTGCTTGGTTCTATGAGCAGAAAGGCATCTCCCCTGATCTTGCTATCAAGATTGCAACTGAACTAACTGCAAAAGATGCTTTGAAGGCTCATGCTGAAGCAGAACTAGGAATCGATTCAGAGCAGCATGTAAGCCCGACCCAAGCTGCATTATCTTCGTTTGTGGCATTTGGTCTCGGTGGATTACTACCGCTTATTGCTGTCACAGGCCCTTGGACTGAGCACAGAATTCAAGCAACAGTTTTCTCAGTGGCTCTCGCACTAGTCATCACGGGATATGTAGCAGCAAAGATCGGCAAAGCGCGATCAGGTCGAGGAATAACCAGGAACCTAGTAGTGAGCGGAATGACAATGGGAGTTACTTACGTAATTGGTCTTCTAGTCGGTACACACTTGGTGTAACAGGCGCTGGCACTCGTTCAATAAATGAAACGTAGCTAATTGGCCTTAGGCTTTTTTAACCTTAGGGTGTTCCAAATACTGAATACGCCTAGCAGCACTGGTATCCCGCCAACCATTAGGCCGTTTCCATCGATTAAAGTAATCGCGACCCAGGCGCCAGAGAGGATTGAAAATGAACCAAAAATCAGTGTCAATATCTTCCCGATTCGATTCCTAAGCCACGAAAAACCGAAAGCAATCAAACCTGATAAATAGATGACTAAAAGAATCAGTGAAGCTAACAGGGCCAAGGTTTCCATTTTTCCTCCTTGTTCGAACGTCCAAATACGGAATGTGAATCTAGTTGGAATAATACAACATGCCTTACATTTCACCCTTAGGTAATTTTCCGCCCAGGCTTGGAGCGTGAAGCTGGGCTTTGAGGCTTAGAAAGCCCTCCACATCCTCTAAAGCCGATTTAATTGAGCTAGCGAGAAACCTAAGTATGTATCGGGCATGATTTTTGCCTCAAGCTACTTCCCTTGTAACTAAGCAGTTGTATTGGTGGACGATACTGGGTTCGAACCAGTGACCCCTTCCATGTCAAGGAAGTGCGCTACCACTGCGCCAATCGTCCGTATCTAAATCTTGGAGGTGGAGACGGGATTTGAACCCGTGGGTTGACAGCTTTGCAGGCTGTTGCTTTGGGCCGCTCAGCCACTCCACCATGAAACAAAGAGTCTTGCTTTACTCCTCTTCGAGCGGATGACGAGATTCGAACTCGCGACCCCAACCTTGGCAAGGTTGTGCTCTACCAACTGAGCCACATCCGCATGTCTCTTTTCAAGACAACTAAACCCTAACCGATTTAGGCAAATTTAGTCAAAAGTAAACCCCAGTGTTGTTCAGGCACTGAGGTTTACATCTGAAGCTATTTAGCCTTTGTCTGCCCCGAAAGCATAGGCCTCTTCGCCGTGCACGACGTTGTCGATACCTGCGATCTCGTCCTCTGCCTTGACTCTAAAGCCAATGGTTTTCTCAATAATCCAGCCGATAACAAAGGCAATCACGAATGAGTAAACAAGAACTGCGATTGCACCAATGAACTGTAGCCAGAACTGGGTGAAGCCATTTCCGAATGCAAAACCAACATCGCGACCGAAAACACCGATGAACAAAGTTCCAACCATTCCACCGACCAGGTGTATACCAACAACATCAAGTGAGTCATCAAAACCGAGTGCGAACTTCAGATCGATTGCTAGTGCACATAGAGCTCCTGAGATTAGACCAAGAAGCATTCCCCAAACTGGATCGAGAACTGCACACGCAGGTGTTATTGCTACAAGGCCTGCAACAACTCCTGAACCTGCACCAATAGATGTTGCTTTGCCATGTCGGATCTTCTCAACAAAAACCCAACCGAGCATCGCAGCTGATGGCGCAGCAAGAGTGTTCACCCAAACTAGAGTTGCAACACCACCTGCTGCAAGTGCGCTTCCAGCATTGAAGCCAAACCAACCAAACCAAAGAAGAGCAACACCTAGAAGAGTTAGTGGTACGTTGTGTGGCTGCATGATTCCCTTGCTGAAGCCAAATCGTTTACCTAGAACTAGCGCTAAGGCAAGGCCAGCAGCACCTGCGTTGATGTGAACTGCTGTTCCACCTGCAAAGTCAATTACGCCAAGCTGTACAAGCCAACCACCATCGCTGTAGTCATCTTTAGTTCCATAGTTGAATACCCAGTTAGCAACTGGGAAATAGACGACGGTTGCCCAGATAGCAACAAAGATCATCCAAGCACCAAACTTGGCTCGGTCAGCAATCGCTCCGGAGATAAGTGCAACGGTGATGATCGCAAATGTTGCCTGGAAAGCAACGAAAGCCATTGTTGGATATGACGACATCGACTCTTCAAGGGCTGCTGCCGTTTCTGCGTTCAGGCCGATTGAAGCGGTATCGATTCCAAACCAGCCAGGAATACCAACGAACGTTGGGCTATCTGAGCTAGCAAAACTGATTGCGTAGCCATAGAGCACCCAAAGTACACCCACTAGACCTAGTGAGCCCCATGAGAGCATCATCATGCTCACAACAGATTTGGCTTTGACCATACCGCCATAGAAGAACGCTAGAGCAGGTGTCATAAGCAGAACCAGAGCTGCTGAGAAAAGAATAAAACCAGTGTTACCTTGATCCATGATTGCCTCCAAAGAAAACACCCAACTTGGGATTGAGACAAGAATGCTCTTGCAATGTTTCGTGAAACACGTGCAATTGTTTCGGGATTGTTTAACTTATGGAGAGGCTCTACCTAGAGCACATGGCTGCAAGTCTTGAAAGGCATCTAAGGTATTTCTTGCGGTATGCCCCTGAAACATGGTCATCGCGGAAAAGTTTGCCTAGATCTTCACCTGTGTAGGAAAGAGCAATGCCTGCTTCATAGCAGCGATCAATGAAACTCACCAGCCTTATGCCCTCGAACTGATCCTGGATTATTCTCACATCTGAAATAACGATGCTTCTAAACTGTTCCGCCACTTTCGCATAACGAGATTGATGAATCGAACCTAGGAAGCCGAGCAGGTCTTCAAAGTTCGCAACAAGCGTCCTGGCATCTGACTTTATTGCAAATTCTTTTACTTCTTCCAGATTTACTGGGCTGAACTCAAAGGTCGAATCTCTATGACGGTAATCATCGCCATCAATCCGCACCATTTGGAACTTATCCGCAACTGACTGAATTTCTCTTTGGAAATTATCAGCCGCAAACCTACCTTCGCCCAAGGCTGAAGGCGGGGTATTTGAAGTTGCGGCAAACCTGACTCCCTTAGCCGCTAGCTCTTTAAGGAATCTAGACATAATCATGGTGTCACCTGGATCATCTAGTTCAAACTCGTCAATGCACAGCAACTTGTACTTTGAAAACTGTTCGAGTGCTTGAGCAAAGCCTAAGTATCCAATAATGCTGGTGTATGCCAAGAAGGCTCCGAACGAACAGTTCTTACCGCTCTCGTAGTAGATCGATGCCAAGAGGTGGGTTTTTCCAACACCAAATCCCCCGTCAAGGTAAATGCCCAAATCACTAGAGTTCTTTTTCCCAATTGTCTTGGCGAAATCCCTAGCAGCAACTCTGGCTTGACTTTGGCTCGGGAAATTGCTGTCAGGGATGTAACTGTCGAATGAGACCTTGGCAAACTCAGCAGGTGGCACCAGTTCAGCCAAAAGCTCTGGAACAGAGACTTCAGTTTTTAGGTCTGCTAATGCAAGGAGCATTCAGGATTTTGCCATTCTTTTTGTCTAAAGTTTTTGAGAGAATAGAAGCAACAAACACAAGCCTAAACCCCGGAGGTTACCCATGAGTTTTCTAGTTGAATCTAACCCGCGTTTCCAAGAATACGCCCACCCAGAAGCACTTGTTTCAACACAGTGGGTCGAAGAGAACTTGGGTGCAACTGGGCTAGTCATCGTGGAATGCGACGAAGACATTCTTCTTTACTCAACAGGCCACATTGAAGGTGCAGTAAAAATCGACTGGCACACAGAACTAAACCACCCAGATAACCGCGATTACATCGACGGTGCTCAAATGGCTGAGCTCCTATCCTCAAAGGGTATTTCACGCGATGACACCATCGTTTTATATGGCGATAAGAGCAACTGGTGGGCCACCTATGCCATGTGGGTTTTCAAGCTTTTCGGACATGAAGACATCAGAATCATGGATGGTGGCCGTGCCAAGTGGATTGAAGAAGGTCGTGCGCTAACAAAAGGTGTTCAGGACAGAGCTCGCACTGCTTACCCAGTCATAGCTAGAGACGATGAAAGCATCCGCGCTTTCAAAGACGATGTTCTAGAACACTTCGGCAAGCCACTTATCGATGTTCGAAGCCCACTGGAGTACACAGGCGAGAAGCTGCACATGCCTGACTACCCAAACGAAGGAGCATCAAGAGGTGGACACATTCCCACAGCAAGATCAGTTCCATGGTCAAAGGCAGTGAACGAAGACCAGACATTCAAGACACTTGAAGAGCTCAACCAGATCTACAGAGTTGAAGCTGGCATCTCTGATGCAAGCGATGTGATCGCTTACTGCCGAATCGGTGAGCGCTCAAGCCACACTTGGTTTGTACTGAAGTACCTTTTAGGAATTCCCAAGGTTAGAAACTACGACGGCTCATGGACAGAGTGGGGTTCCACAGTGCGTGTTCCTATTGTCAAGGGTTCAGAGCCAGGAGCCGTTCCTGTAGGTTTCTAGTCATGACTACAACCACACAGGCTCAAGAAATTATCGAAGCTTTTCGAGAGGTTCCTGAGAATCTCAAACTTGAGTTACTTCTAGAGTATTCAGAAGCTCTGCCTGCTCTTCCAGTACGGTACCAAGATAGTCCTGAACTACTCGAGAGAGTAGAAGAGTGCCAGTCCCCTGTCTATCTGTTTGTTGAAGTCAGCCCAACGGATTTAGTCTCGATCTACCTGACTGCTCCAGACGAGGCACCTACAACAAAAGGTTTCGCAAGCATTTTGCAGCTTGCTTTAGGCGGCCATTCTTCAAAGGATGTTCTTGGATTCGATGAATCATTTGTTGACGAGATTGGTCTTACCGATTTGGTTTCACCCCTTCGTATCCGTGGAATGCATGGAATGCTGACAAGAATCAAACGTCAGGTATCAGAGAAGAAACATTGATCCTCGCAGAGATTTCTCCAAACCCTGGCAATGTCTTAGACCTGGCCCAAGAAGACTTGTCCCTTCTGAAGATCTGGTACCCAAGACTGGATGGCTTTCGCCTTAACTATGTTGTTTCTTTCACAGAACTAAAGAACTCAGACAGCGCCTTATCAACCAACAACGTGGATCGAACCATACTTCGATTCATTAGGTCGCAATCAGATCTGATTGTTACTACTGGTCTAACGGCTAGAACTGAGAACCTCAAAGCCTCAAAATTTGCTCCGCTACTCATACTCACTAGCACGAATGAAGAGTTCGAGTTTCCTGCAGTCAAAGAAGAATCTGAATTTCCCGTTTACACAACCCAGGCTCTTGGAACTGACTACCCAAACTCAAAAGCCTTAGCCATAGGCAGAGTCGGAACATCTGTCGGTGACTTTCTTTCATCCCTGATTAAGGCAAATAACTTCAACGCTATAGCTCTAGAAACTGGAGTAACGGTATCCGAGGAACTCGTCAAAGGCAACCTGGTAAACGAGATTTGCCTAAGCGTAACTAACTGCTCTTCGAGGTCTGACGCAGATGGATTGGCTCAACAATTCCTGACTCAAATTGGAGTATCTTCAGCTCACGAAGTTCAAGTACTAAAGTCAGATGATTCTTGGTTCTTTAGATTTGATTCTCTCGAATCCAACCACCAATAGCCGCCAGATACTTATCTCTGTCGTGGTTATAGAGCCTGCAGTGCTTTGCACCTTCAATCTCAACTAAGGTAACTTGATTATTTATCTTCTCGAAGAGGAAGACATCTGCCATTTCAACGTGACCGTCTTTCTCCGAGAACAGAACCAGCACTGGAATTTCTCTAGGTATTGGATTCTTTGCCAAGGAAAGTTTGTCCACTAAAACGTTCTTGTAACCGAGGAGCCTAACCAACTTGTTTGAAATAATGCTGTCAATGACCCTGTCTCCAAGATGCTCAGGAACTCCGTTCCTCTTAGCGTGAAAACGCATGGTTGAGCGATAGTCAAGTAGTGGCGAATCGAAAATTGCACCTTTTACGAGATCTGCATGTTCAGAACGAATCAAGAATTGTCCCGTGATAAGGGCACCTTGTGACCAAGCGAATATGAAAAGCTCTCTGGCACCGTTCTCCTTTGCGTAGAGAACGGCTCTTTCGATTTCTTCCCACTCGGTATCACCTAAGTTGGATTTCGTTTTGTTCAAGCCATAAGGCATTGGGTCGCTTTCCATGGAGATGGTTAGCTGGTTGAAGCCATACTTCGCTAAATGTGAAACGTTCCTGAGAGTCTCCCCCATACGAGCTCTTCGTCCGTGAACGTGGATGATCCATCTGGCCGAATCTGTTGGGAAGAGCCAAGCTAGAGTGCCATTTGATAGGTGTACTTCTTCGTAACTTGAACCAAGTCCAAAGTGCTCAGGTAATTCTCCAAGCCACCCGGATAGCGAAACATAGTCACCGACTTTAGGTGTTGCCCCACTGTATGACTTGATCAGTCGGTAGGCAACTTCACTCTCCTTAGAGTGCTCCTTACTGAACTGAACTACAGCGTGATGGGTTCTTGACTCCCAAAATAGGCTTTGCTCCCCTGTTGACTGACGTTCAGGCAAACCCTTCACCGCAATGTACTTATCCCTACCGTCTTCAAATGCCCGAAGAACTTTCAGCTCCGCTTTGATTGGCCCAGACATTTTCATGAGGTTGATCGCAGCGATTAGAACCTTGGTGCTGGTAATCATTGCTTGTCCTTTGCGGCGTGGCAGGGTATTTCTATTGCTCTGCTCATCTAGCCTAGAACAGATGACCTTTTACGCGCTTGATCAGGATGCCCCAGCCCAGTTTGCTGCAGCGGCAATGTCTCTTGCTAACCCTGCTCTGCGCCCAGAACTTAACACCAGCCAGATACCAGCGCCAGCTCAGATAGCCCCCTGGGCCCTCGCTTTCGCTGCTCAGGCGCCAAACCCAGCTGATACTCCTATGAACCGTGGAGTCGGCAGAATCGTCTTCTTGCACGATCCAAAGCAGTTTGAAACCTGGGGTTCCAATATGAGGGTTATTGCCTACGGAAAATCTCCACTAGAGAACGACATTGGAATTGAAGATGACACCGCGCACTACTGGTGGTCTGAATTGATGAGAGCCCTAAAACTCAATGGGGCTAAGTTCATCAACGAGGCAGGGACCATCACAAAGATGTCCTCAACAGGCATGGGTTCACTTGCTAATGACCCGAACTCCACTGAGGTAGAGATTAGGGCTTCTTGGTCTTTGGTTGAAGATAATCTAGGCCCACATTTAGCTGCCTGGCAGGATCTCATCGCTTCAATGGCAGGATTTGGAATGGATGGTGAAGGCGTTACCCGCCTGATCGTTAACCAATGACCGAAGTCCAAGAGCCAGTAGAACCGGAATCAGTCCTACTCGACAAACCTCGCCTAGAAACACTTCTAATTGAAGATGAAACTTCGTTACAAGCTCTTGTTAGAGAACTAAAGGAAACCAGTAACCCAGTTGCCCTAGACGCGGAGAGAGCAAGCGGTTTCCGTTATGGGCAACGCGCATACCTACTACAAGTTGCCATTGAAGGCAAAGCTATCTACTTAGTTGATCCGGTAGCAGAGTATGCGAAAGAAACTTGGGTTGATTTCCTGTCTACTCTTAGCAATTTGCCATGGATCATTCACGCAGCCTCCCAAGACTTACCATGCCTTACCGAACTTGGTCTAAAGCCATCAAGAATCCTCGACACAGAACTTGCTGCAAGACTGCTTGGTTTACCTCGAGTAGCTCTTGGAACACTATGCGAGCATTACCTCAAGATTCGTTTAGCCAAAGAACATTCTGCTGTTGATTGGAGTGAGCGACCACTGCCAGCTGGCTGGTTGAACTATGCAGCTCTAGATGTCGATGTTCTATTTGAACTGTGGACAGAGGTCGCAAAAGATTTAGAAGTTCAAAACAAGAGCGGCATTGCCGAGGCAGAGTTTGCTTTTCTTTTAGATCCAGTTATCAAGGAACCTAAAGTTGATAGATGGCGTTCAATGTCAGGTCTTCATGAAGTCAAAGATCAGCGGGCTCTCACTGTTGCTATGTATCTCTGGACTGCCCGTGAAGAGTTGGCAATTGAGAAGGATGTTGCACCTGGTCGATTGGTTCCAGACTCATCATTGGTTGCTGTGGTCAAGACTTTACCTAAGTCCCGCTCTGAGCTTTCGAGCCTAAAGACATTTGCAGGTAGAGCAAGCCGCACATTCATTGACACCTGGTGGAAAGCGGTCGAAGAGGGCTCAAAAACCAAGAAACTTGTTGAACTAAGACCAAAGCCATCAGGAATTCCTAACCATAGAAACTGGCCACAGAAGTTTCCTGACGCTCATGCAAGACTTCTAGCATCTAAGGAGCTAATGGCTACTCTTTCTGAAGAGCAAAGCATTCCGATGGAAAACATTCTTAGCCCGGATGTTCTTAGACAGCTTTGCTTTGAACCACCTCAGCCCTTAGACAGCGAATCGATTTCACTAGCATTGCGAAGCCGGAAGGTAAGAGATTGGCAGATTGAGCTGGTTGTTCCAGGATTGGTTGAAACACTGTCCAAGGTTTCAGAACCTAAGGAAGAACTAGACGTTCCTTCTTGACTCTGGCTTGACTTCGTCAATTTGCTTGGCGTGCGGAACTCTAGAACCTAGAACCTGAGCCACAATCTCTTGAGCAATATCTTGAGCTTTTAATCCCACTCGATCTAGAATCTCTGATCTAGAAGCGTGCTCAAGGAACTCATCGGGAAGACCTAGTTCATTTAGGGCAGTATCGATTTGAGCAGCTCTAAGGTCCTGTCGAATTCTGGTACCGATACCGCCAACACGAACACCATCTTCCAAAGTCACCACAAGTCTGTGGCCTTTAGCAAGATCTAGAACACTCTTGCGAACTGGAACAACCCAGCGTGGATCAATAACCGTTGCTCCAATGCCGTGAGCAGCTAGTAGTTCTGCAACCTTTAGTGCAACCTCTGCCATGGCTCCGACTGCTACAAGTAAAACGTCTTTAGCTGAAGCTTCAGCAAGAACATCAACACCGTCAGGGAGCCTTCTAATCTCTTTGATTTCAATAGGTGCCACACCTTTAGGAAAACGCAAAACTGTCGGAGAGTCTTCCACTGCAATTGCTTCAGCAAGTTCTTCTCTGAGTCTTATGGCATCTCTTGGTGCAGCAATTTCAATTCCAGGAACAATCTGCAGAAGAGCAAGATCCCACATACCGTGATGAGATGCTCCATCTGGACCGGTAACACCAGCTCTATCAAGAACGAAAGTCACACCTGCATTGTGTAGAGCAACATCCATAAGTATCTGATCAAAAGCACGGTTAGCGAAAGTTGCATAGATTGCAACAACAGGATGCAATCCACCAAAAGCAAGACCAGCACTAGATGCAACTGCATGCTGTTCAGCGATACCAACGTCGAACACTCGACCTGGGTACTCAGCAGCAAACTTGTGAAGTCCAACAGGAATCAACATCGCTCCAGTAATACCAACAACACGATCATTAGTCTTTGCGATGTTTAGCATCTCGTCGGCGAATACAGATGTCCAAGACTTACCTGATGAAGATTCAAGTGAAGCTCCGGTTTTTGGATCAATCTGTCCTACCGCGTGGTACTGGTCATTCACATCATCTTCAGCAAGGGTGAAGCCTCTTCCCTTTTGAGTTATCGCGTGAACGATAACTGGAGCACCATACTGCTTAGCCTGCCGTAACGCTTGCTCCATGGCTTCTTGATCGTGACCATCAATTGGTCCGATGTATTTGAGGTCAAGGTTAGGGAACATGCTCTTAGGAGTAAATGAACCTAAAAGTCCCTTGCCAGCTCCACGAAGTGTTGAGTATGCAAGCCGACCTACTGGTCCAAAGAATGAGAAGAACTTTCTTGAAGCACGGTACATGCGCTTATAGAAAGGTTCTGTTCTGAAGTCATTCAGGTACTTAGCAAGTCCACCAATAGTTGGAGCATAGGAACGACCATTGTCGTTCACAACAATTACTAAGTTTCGATCGTTGTCATCTGTGATGTTGTTAAGAGCTTCCCAAGCCATTCCACCGGTAAGCGCACCATCACCGATGACTGCAACTACTGCGCGGTCGGTTTGACCAGTTAGTCGATACGCTCTCGAGATACCGTCAGCCCAAGAAAGAGACGAAGAAGCATGTGATGATTCAACAACGTCATGAACAGACTCAGAGCGCTGCGGGTAACCTGCAATTCCACCTTTAGTTCTAATATTTGAAAGATCTGATCGACCTGTTACCAACTTGTGAACGTAAGACTGGTGACCTGTGTCAAAGATGATGCTGTCGTTTGGAGAATCAAAAACTCTGTGGATAGCAAGTGTCAATTCAACAACACCAAGGTTTGGCCCTAAGTGCCCACCTGTTGAAGTGATTGTTTCGATTAAGTACTCGCGGATATCTTGAGCAAGCTCTTTCATCTGAGGAAGGCTTAGCTTCTTAAGATCATCCGGAGATTGAATCGATTCAAGAATTGACAATTACTAGCCCACCAAACTTCTCAAGACATACTGCAAGATGCCGCCGTGTCTGTAATAGTCAGCTTCTCCTGGAGTATCGATGCGCAAAGCAACATCAAAAGTGATGCTTTGCTTACCCTCAGAGCTGTGCTGTGTTGGAGAAGCAACAACTTTCAACGTCTTTGGAGTGACACCGTTGTTTAGTTCTGAAACTCCAGAAATGGAGAACGATTCGGTGCCATCTAGTCCAAGTGTCTCTGCGGTTTGACCAGGAAGGTATTGCAGTGGAAGCACTCCCATACCGATTAGGTTGCTGCGGTGAATGCGCTCGAAGCTTTCTGCAATTACAGCTTTCACTCCAAGTAGTGCAGTTCCCTTAGCAGCCCAGTCACGTGAAGAACCCGAACCGTATTCCTTACCAGCAAGGATGACTAGGTCAATGTCCTTGCTCTGGTAGTTCATTGAAGCGTCGTAAATAAAGCTCTGAGCACCGTCAGCTGATGTGAAGTCTCTGGTGTATCCACCTTCAACATCATTTAGCAGCTGGTTACGCAGCCTGATGTTGGCGAATGTTCCACGAATCATTACCTCGTGGTTTCCACGCCTTGATCCATAAGAGTTGAAGTCAACTCGAGACACATTGTTCTCAGCAAGATACTTACCTGCTGGTGAGTCAGCCTTGATAGAACCTGCAGGACTAATGTGATCGGTTGTTACAGAGTCACCTAACTTAGCAAGAACTCTTGCATCCTTAACATCCACAACAGCTTTAGGCGTCATGGTCATACCCTCGAAGTAAGGAGGCTTTCTTACGTATGTGCTCTTAGCATCCCAGCTGAAAGTGTCACCTGTCGGGGTTGGAAGTGACTTCCAGCGTTCGTCACCTTCGAAGACACCGGCGTACTGTCTGTTAAACATTTCAGAGTCGATAGTTGAATCAATGGTTGATTGAACTTCTTCAGGCGTTGGCCATATGTCATCAAGGAAAACATCGTTACCCTCATGGTCTTTACCTAAGGAATCCTTAGCAAAATCAAAGTCCATGGTTCCAGCAAGTGCATATGCAACAACAAGTGGCGGAGAAGCAAGGTAGTTCATCTTCACATCAGGATTAATGCGACCTTCAAAGTTTCTATTTCCTGACAGAACTGCAGTAACTGCGAGGTCGTTCTTGTTGACTGCAGCGGAAATTTCTGGGTCCAAAGGACCGGAGTTACCAATACAGGTTGTGCAACCATAACCAACAAGATCAAAACCTAAACCATTTAGATCAGAAGTTAGCCCAGCTTTGTCAAAGTATTCAGTTACAACTTTGGAACCTGGTGCAAGAGAAGTCTTCACCCATGGCTTGCTCTTAAGTCCCTTAGCAACGGCTTTACGTGCAAGCAAACCTGCAGCCATCATCACTGAAGGGTTTGAAGTGTTAGTGCAGGAAGTAATTGACGCAATAGCAACGTAACCGTTGTCGATTGAGTAGTTCTCCCCTTCAACAGGAGTTAGCTTTGAAGCGGAAGGGCTGTAGCTAGCAATGTCTTTCGCGAAGTGTTCTTTGGCCTTAGAAAGTTCAATGCGATCTTGAGGACGCTTAGGTCCTGCTATGGAAGGCACAACAGTCGACAGATCTAGTTCGATGTATTCGCTGTACTGTGCTTCCTTAGTGGCATCGTGCCAGAGACCTTGTGCTTTGCAATAGGCCTCGACAAGGGAAAGTTCTTCCTGCGTGCGACCTGTTGAACGTAGGTAGTCGATGGTGACTTCATCAATTGGGAAGATGGCTACTGTTGAACCAAACTCAGGGCTCATGTTTCCAATGGTTGCTCGGTTAGCTAAAGGAACTTCAGTAACACCCGCACCATAGAACTCAACAAACTTTCCAACCACACCGTGCTTACGCATCATCTCTGTGATGGTAAGAACAACATCAGTTGCTGTTGCTCCAACAGGAATTGCTCCTGTTAGTTTGAAACCAACAACTTTAGGGATCAGCATCGATACAGGTTGTCCAAGCATCGCTGCCTCGGCTTCGATACCGCCAACACCCCAACCAAGAACACCAAGACCGTTAACCATAGTGGTGTGAGAGTCGGTACCAACACAAGAGTCTGGGTAAGCAAGTAGTTCGCCATCAACTTCACGAGTCATGACTGTTCTTGCTAGATACTCGATGTTGACCTGGTGAACAATACCCGTGCCAGGAGGAACAACCTTGAAGTTATTGAATGCACCTTGGCCCCAACGAAGGAATTGGTATCTTTCGCCGTTGCGTTCGTATTCGTATGCAACGTTTCTTTCAAAAGCATCTGGTGAACCAGCAACGTCAATAACAACTGAGTGATCAATGACTAGCTCGGCTGGAGTAAGAGGGTTGATCTTCTTTGGATCTCCCCCGAGCGCGCTAACAGCTTCACGCATTGTTGCGAGGTCAACGATGCAAGGGACACCTGTGAAGTCCTGCATGATTACACGTGCTGGACTGAACTGAATCTCAATGTCTGGCTCTGCCTTTGGATCCCAGTTAACTAATGCTTGGATGTGTGCGGCGGTGATGTTAGCGCCATCTTCAGTGCGAAGTAGGTTCTCAAGCAGAATCTTTAGGCTGTACGGCAGCTGGCTCTTTAGAGCACTGTCTAGTTTGAAAATGCGATACGACTTGCTTCCAACTTCAAGAGTGGCACTTGATTTGAAACTGTTTACCTTGGACAAAAACCGCTCCTAGCAGTACTGAAAGAACTTACTTGTCCAAATTACCATCTTGTTCGGCATTAACCACTTTCCTAAGCAAAAGCCATGAAATCCAGATCATAAGAAGAAAGAACGGGGTTCCAAGCGCGATTCGGGCAAAACCAAGCGAAACTACATCATTGGCTAAGTACATAGGCACCTGCACCGCTAAACGGGTAGCAAATAGGCCCACCCAGAGCATTGTCACTAGGTTGAAGAATCGTACTTTTCGACGACTTTTACGCCATTTCAGTCCTTGGTTGGTCAAGAATCCAACGAGGACACCTATAAGTGGATAACGCACCAGAACGCTCAATAGCAGGACGGAACCGTAACCAGCATTAGTCCAAAAACCAGCAAGATAGAAGTCCCTAGCCTGCCCCTCAGGCCTTCTGGCTAGGTATATAGCCAAAGCAATACCCAAGATTGGGCCAATTAGCGCGGAAAACGGCCTTTTCAACATGAAGTGGCGAATAGTCAGGATAACCATGGCTATAGATACCAACACGATAGATAACGTCAAATCCTGCCAGATCGCAAAGCTCAAGACGTATACAAGGCCTGGAACCGTTGCCTCAATGAAGCCTTGAACCCCGCCTACGCTATCAAGCAGGCTCTTTGCATCGACCTTGTATCCGTCGTCCGTCTTTTTCAACCCATACTTCTCTGGGTTAACCTGAGGCTTCTTCTCTTCCATCAGTTTGCCCTAGTAACGATAGAACCTGTTGGAAGTTCCAAGGGAAGAATCTCTCTAGGCGGTAATGGTGTTTCTCCACGCTTTACTACTAAGCCCCTGAATACATCTTCAAGCTCGCTTCGTTGCTCTAAATCAGTTATTGCTGAACCAGAGATTGTGCCTCTAAGTAACCAGCGATCACCGCTGAAACCAAACATTCGAACTGTCTGGTTTCTACCCTCACCCAGTGGCAGGTCTGCTTGAATCTCCACTCCGTGTGGACCAGCAGTCTTTTCACAGACGATGTTCTGACTGGCCAAACTCTGGAAGATGTCCTCAACAACTTCTTCCCAGAGAGATGAGCTCTTTGAGCTAGCAAAAGCCTGAACTTGCAAAACGCTCTCTTTGTAATCAAATGAAATTGCTACAACTCTTTGCGTGGCCTCTTCAACTTCAGCTCTTACACCGACATTCGGATTAGGAACAAAAGCGATGGAACCAAAGTCAACAAGATCTTTAGGGGCATTCAAGTTTGAACTGTCCCATGGACCACGGTTTAGCTGGCGACCTGAACCCAGATTACTTTCCTGCATTACTTCACTCCTGTCGAACCGAAACCTGATGAACCGCGTTGCGAACCAGGTAACTCTTCCGCCACAACGAATCTAGGTGTTTCAAACTTTTGGAATACAACCTGAGCAACTCGGTCACCTCTAGTAATTGAGAAGTCTTCGTCAGAGTGATTCACTAATGTGATAAGTATCTGTCCACGGTAACCGGCGTCAACAGTGCCTGGAGCGTTGAGCACTGTGATTCCGTGCTTAGCGGCTAAACCGCTTCGAGGGTGAACCAAGGCTACATAACCTGCAGGTATCGCTAGGGATACTCCAGTGTTGATTGTGTGCCTTGACCTTGCTGGCACAACTGCGTCATCTGCTGATCGAAGATCAAAGCCTGCATCACCAGGGTTACCAAGACTGGGCATTAGATCAGGGTCACAGGTTACAAGCACTTCAAAGGAGGTCATAAGCGTATTCTAATTCCATGACAATAGTTCCTTCGACCTTGCTCTACCGCGAGCGAGTGCTTCCAAGCATGATGTTCTTCATAGTGATGCTGACATTGCCTATTTCTCTGTTCTTAGTAGCCTTACCGTTTTCAGAGGTTGCAAGCATTGTCCTGGCAATAACCTCAATCCCAGTAGTACTGGTCCTTAGCTGGATTGCCTCGCCAAAGATTGAACTTACACAGGGACAATTCATGGTGGGTAATGTTCGAATTGACAAGAGCCTTCTTGGCAGGGCCGAGGTGATTACGTCTTCGAACACCTTCCAAGAACGAGGTGTTTTATTAGATTCAAGAGCTTTCACCAGGTTTCAAATTGGAATCAAGGAGCTAGTGAAGATCGAGATAAATGACGAGCTAGATCCAACGCCTTACTGGCTTCTTTCTTCAAGGAATGCTGAAGTTCTAGCGGGACTTATAAATAAGCGTTAGTGGGCGCAGTCTACGCAGACTGGTCCGTACTCACCGTTTTTCTTAGCCTTTTGGCTGTGGTGCTTCACAATAAAGCACTCTGAACAAGTGAACTCGTCCTCTTGCTTAGGAACAACAACTACGTCTTGCTCTTCGCTTGTTACTTCAGGGATTGAAAAGGAATCAGCGTGATCGTCGGCATCTACATCAGATGATGCGGAAGTACCTTCAGACTCTTTAATGGCCTCAAGGGACTCTGTATCATCGTCGTTCTTGCGTGGAGCATCGTAATCGGTAGCCAATTACTTTCCTTTCGAAAATTGTTTTTCAGCGGTGGAAGTCTCCAACACTGGCGGCATAAATGCAACCCTATTAACACCCAGAAACGCACTATTGTCAGTTACCTCTCAGTTTGGGCGTGTCGCGGCACGTTGAAATCAACCGCTAAATCCCTTGATTGAGTGCGAAACTATCGGCAGAAGGAATGATAATGGCGGATTTGCGAATAACTGGAGTTACTAACAACCAGCTAGAGCTTCAAGCTCCCGATGGCACTAGACACTACTTGGAGATCTCAGATGACCTTCTCAAGGCTATGAAGTCAAGACCTGCCTCATTGCCTGCTGCCCTTACCCCAAGAGAAATTCAAGCTGAAATTCGTTTGGGTACTTCTATTGAAGAATTGGTTGCCAAAACTGGCGCAGATGAAGATCAGGTTGCTAAGTACGCTGCGCCAATCCTCACAGAACTTCGACACATAGTAACTTTGGCAAGAAACATTCGTCTGTCTCTTGCAGGTGATCGCTTTACCGAACCGACACAGATTGAATTTGGCGTCGTAATGGACGAGCGCCTTGCAGCAAACAAAGCAACGAACACCAAGTGGCTTGCACGAAAGTCTGTTGAAGGTGTTTGGCTTGTCTCAGTTGAATATGTTCTTGGAACAGATACAGGCATAGCCACCTGGTCTTTTGATCCAAAGAACCTTTTCCTAGTGCCAGAAAACCAGAGTGCACTTTTGCTTTCAAATGCCTCACCTCTTAGCCTTGCTGAATCCAAACCTGTGCGCACTGAGCAAACCCTTCATCCAACTGTTGTAGCAACTCAACCTGAGGTGTTAGAGGAAGTTAAGACTCCAACCGCTTCCTTGAGTGTTGTGCCAGAACTAGAAGAAGTAGCTGCAGAACCAGAAGTTCCCTCGCCAGTTGAAACAGAGACTAAGGCAGTGTTCCACATTGTTGAAGATGTGGTCGAAGAAACCGAAAGCTACGAGTACGAAGTCATCGAAGAAGATCACTATCAGTCAGAATCTTTTGCAGAAATCGAGTCACAGGATGAAGTAGCTCAAGAACAAGAGATTGAAATTGTTGAGGAAGCGCAGCCTGAACTGATTCAAGAACCCCCTGTTGAGACTCCTAAAGTTCAAAGCACCAGTCGTTGGGCTGAAGTGCTCTTCGGATCCAAAGATGATGAAGAAGACAAGTAACTAGAACCCAATAGTTATAAGCGGAATACTCAGCTCTGCTGCAGATACCGAACCATGATGGCCGATCATCTCCAAGGATTTTCTTTTGGCAAAACTACGGTGGTAAAGAGCAACCTCCTTCTTCGCCAGAACAATAATCTCTGGAAGTAGATGAGTAAAAGACGTTGGCTTCCAATAACCTGCTTGAACTAACTGCTCTGGAGTGAGAATGTAGCAAGAATCCGACAATTGACTCTCAAGGACTTCAGTCATGGCTTTGAGATGTTCTGAATCTTTCAGGTAAAGAAACAAGCCTCTTGTATCTCCCCCAGCATCGATTAGCTCATCTTCTGAAATGATCTCATCCAGGTAAATGTGGTTGGATGATGGAACATCGATAACTCCATGGTCTGCAGTAACTATTAGACCAGCGTTCTTTCCTAGCACTCTAGCAAGACCAGAAATCTCAGAATCCAATGACTCGAGAAGGTTCAGCCATTCGTTGGACTTCCAACCCTTTGCATGTGCCGTTTGGTCTAGTTCTGGGACATACAAGTAGATGAGTTTTGACTCTTTAGTTGCCATCAGTTTCTTGGCTGCCTCAAAGCGTTCTTGGATGCTTTTTGTTCCTAGAAATCTAGCTCCGCGCATAGTTGCAGCTGTGAAACCTGAGTTTTCATATGCCGCTGGAGCGATGGTATAGAAATCTATACCTTGATTGAAGGCCTGTTCAGAGATCGTCTGTTTCGACTGAAACTCTTCTGCTTGTTCATAGGATTCCCAGCCGGTAAGTAGGTTTCTCTTGCTTCCTTCTAGACGATCGAACACCTGGTAACCCAAGAACCCCGTTTCCCAGGGTGCCAAGCCGGTAGCAAAAGCAACGATGCTCGTGGCCGTTGTTGCTGGGTAGTAACAAGAAGCTGGAATTGTTTTCTGAGAATTCAAGAAGCCAGCATGGGCTCCAGCTGCCTTCAAATTTGCTGAACCCAAGCCATCAACAAGGATTACGCAAACTGAACGCTTTCCTTGAAGTTCTAGAGCATTAGCAAGCCCCTGAACGCTTTGCAGAGCACTTATCAACACATCCCCGAGCATCCCTAAGGTTTTAGGTGGTGACGGTAGCATCGAAGACATAACGACAATTCTGCCACAGCCCTTATAGCCACTAGAAAGATCATGACTAATAAGAAGCCTGAGAACCGATTCCCTGATGAACGAATCGTAGACATCGCCCTTACCCAAGAACTAAGCGATTCCTTCCTCGAGTACTCATACTCGGTTATCTACGCCAGAGCGCTACCTGACGCAAGGGACGGCCTAAAACCAGTGCAGCGCAGAATCATCTTCCAAATGGGCGAAATGGGCCTTAGACCTGATCGCGGCCATGTGAAGTCAGCACGTGTTGTTGGCGAGGTGATGGGAAAGTTACACCCTCACGGTGATGGTGCAATCTATGACGCCATGGTCAGAATGTCTCAAGCGTTCACACTTCGTGTCCCGATGATCGACGGCCATGGAAACTTTGGCTCACTAGACGATGGACCAGCTGCTTCCAGGTACACAGAGACCCGTTTAGCCTCAGCTGCCTTGATAATGAACGACGGTCTAGATGAAGACGTTGTTGATTTCAAACCAAACTATGACGCGCAACTTTCAGAGCCAGAAGTTCTGCCAGCAGCCTTTCCCAATCTTCTAGTTAATGGTTCATCCGGTATCGCAGTTGGTATGGCAACCAACATGGCTCCTCACAACATGCGTGAAGTTATTGCAGGTGCCATCCACTTGCTTTCCAATCCAAAGGCAACATCTGCCGACCTGATGAAATACATCCCGGGACCAGATCTTCCTTCTGGCGGAATCATCATGGGTACTGAGGGAATTGCTGAAGCTTATGAGACTGGACGTGGCTCCTTCAAGACAAGAGCGAGAGTATCTGTTGAAAGTGTCTCTCCTAGAAAACTTGCTTTAGTTGTGACAGAGCTGCCTTACCTTGTTGGACCTGAACGAATCATTGAGAAAATTAAAGACGGAGTAAACAGCAAAAAACTTCAAGGTATTTCAGACGTTATCGACCTAACAGACAGAACTAATGGGCTAAAGCTCGTAATCGAACTAAAAACAGGCTTCGATCCAAATGTTGTTCTGGATCTTCTTTATAGATTTACCCCGCTTGAAGATTCATTCAGCATCAACAACGTTGCACTGGTTGATGGCAAGCCAGAAACCCTAGGTCTTAGAGACATGCTCGGCGTTTACCTTGCACACAGAGTAGTTGTAACCAAACGTCGCACTGAGAACAGACTCAGCAAGAAGCTAGCCCGACTGCATCTAGTTGAGGGTTTGCTCAAAGCAATCCTCAGCATTGACGAAGTAATCAAGATCATTAGAGCAGCAGATGAGGTTGATGATGCTCGCAAGAAGCTGATGTCGAAGTTCACACTCTCCGAGATTCAGGCTGAGTACATTCTTGAGCTAAAGCTCCGAAGACTCACCAAGTTCTCAAAGCTTGAACTAGAAACAGAAAGCAAGACTCTTGCCAAAGAGATCGCGGATCTGAAGAAGATTCTTTCGGCTGACAAGAACCTTCGCGATGTTGTTGCTGCAGAGCTTCAAGAAGTCTCAGACAAATATGGCGATGACCGTCGCACAACTATCTCAGACGGTGTTACAGAAGTTAAACCGGTTAGCTCAGCCAAAGCTGCCGCAATTGACGCTCAGTTGGCTGACTCCCCTTGTTTCCTAGTTCTAACCGCAAGCGGACAGGTTCTTAGAACTGCGCTAGAACCAACGCCGATGGCCAAGCGCAAGAAACACGACGCACTAAGAACTGTTATCTCAAGTTCAACAAGGAGCTACATTGGCTTCCTAACATCTGATGGAGTTCTGCACCGTGTTCACGCCGGAGACATTCCAGCAAGCGAGGGTGGCTTTGATGTTGCCAACTCAGTTTCCGCTAGTGAGTTCCTAGGTTTATCTAAACAAACAAAACTCATCGGAGCTTTCGCTCTCACTGACACAACAGTTATTGCCATTGGAACAAAGTTCGGCGTTGTAAAGCGCTTGAGCTCTGATTTCCCAGAGAAGACTGAGTTCGAAGTCATCTCTCTCAAATCTGGAGATGCCATTGTCGGCGCAGAGATCAGCTCAGAGAAAGATCAACTTATCTTCGTAACCGACGATGCACAGTTGCTTCGATTCGAAGCAAAGCTTGTCAGACCACAAGGTCGAGGAGCTGCTGGTATGGCAGGCATCAAGCTAGGCGAAGGCGCAAAGGCAATCTACTTCACCTCGATAAAACCTACGAAGGACACTCAAGTTCTAACCGCTGCAGGCAACAGTGATTCCCTTGGTGCGATGGATCCAGGTAGCGCAAAGATCACTGAGTTGTCAGAGTTCCCAGCTAAGGGGCGTGCAACCGGTGGTGTGAGAGCCCACAAGTTCATCCGTGATGAGAATCATTTGTACTTCGCTTTCGTTGGTAACTCACCAATTCTTGGGTCAGCCTCATCAGGTAAGCCACTAGAGACACCTGAGTACTTAGGCAAGAGAGATGCTTCAGGCACTCCCCTAAGTGCACCTATTGTTTCTGCTGGTAGAGACTAAGCGTCAATTCTTTCGCGCTCAAAGGACTCTGCCTTATCTACGATGAAATCTCTGCGTGGAGCAACTTCATTACCCATAAGTAGCTCAAACATAGTCTCTGCTGCTGTCAAATCATCAACCGTTACTCGACGCAAGGACCTAGTCTTTCTGTCCATGGTTGTTTCAGCTAGCTGATCAGCATCCATTTCACCAAGACCCTTGTATCGCTGAATAGGTTCCTGGTATTTCTTACCTGCCTTAGCTAACTTGGCGAGTAGCGCTTCAAGTTCTGGCTGTGAGTACGTGTAGATAGTTTCGTTAGCCTTAGAGCCAGGGTTTATCACAACAACTCGATGCAACGGAGGCACAGCAGCAAACACTCTGCCATCCTCAACCAGCGGTCTCATATATTTATAGAACAAAGTAAGCAGCAATGTACGAATGTGAGCGCCGTCAACATCAGCATCGCTCATAAGGATGATTTTGCCGTAGCGAGCAGATGCCAAGTCAAACGAGCGGCCAGATCCTGCACCAAGCACCTGGATGATTGATGCGCATTCAGTGTTGTTCAACATGTCGGTGATAGCAGCTTTCTGCACGTTGAGGATTTTTCCTCTAATTGGCAGAAGTGCTTGGAACTCGCTGTTTCTTGCAAGCTTTGCTGTACCAAGAGCAGACTCACCCTCGACAATAATTAGCTCTGAATCAAAAGTGTCTTGAGTTCTGCAGTCAACAAGCTTTGTTGGTAACGAGGAAGACTCAAGCGCTGTTTTTCTACGCTGGGTTTCTTTATGGGTTCTGGCAGAGATACGAGATTTCATCTCGTTGACTACCTTCTCTAACACGAGTGCTGTTTGAGCCTTATCCTCACGCTTGGAAGAATTGAATCTGTCTGTCAAAGCCTTTGCAACAACAGTCGAAACTATGTTCTTGATTGCAGGTGTACCGAGGATCTCTTTGGTTTGCCCCTCAAACTGAGGTTCTGCAATTCGCACAGTAACTACAGCAGTTAGACCTGCAGTTACGTCTTCTTTTTCGATCTTCTCGTTGCCGAGTTTGAACTTACGTGAATTGGCGTCAGCCTGGGCTCTTAGGACCTTAAGCAAAGCCTGTTCGAAACCTTGCAGGTGAGTTCCACCCTTTGGTGTAGCGATGATGTTAACAAAACTCTTGATCTCTGTGTCGTAATCAGTTCCCCAACGAACGACCACATCAACTTCACAAGTGCGCTGAACTTCTTTAGATTCCATGTTGCCAGCTGAGTTGAGCACGGGCACAGTTTCAGAATAAGAACCGTTTCCGCTTAGACGCCAAACATTACTAAGAGGAGCGTCCTTGGCTAAGAAGTCAACGAACTCAACGATGCCACCCTGGTATAGGAACTCATGAACTACCGCTTTGCCTGCACGTTGATCAGAAACAACTAGTTTTAGGCCTGGGACAAGAAACGCGGTCTGACGGGCTCTGGCAAGAATGTCTTCAAGTTCGAACTCAGCACCCTTTACAAAGATTTGAGGATCCGCCCAGAACCGCACTCGAGAACCTGTTTTGTTCTTGGCAACCTTGCCGATGTCTCGAAGAATACTTTTGTCTTTGAAGGGCTTGAAAGCGTTAGCTGGCGCGATTGACTTCTTGTCATCAAAGACACCTGGCTCACCGCGTTTGAAAGACATGGCCCATGTTTTGCCATCTCTATCGACTTCAACATCGAGGCGTTCAGACAAAGCATTCACAACCGATGCTCCAACACCGTGGAGACCTCCAGATGCTGCGTATGAACCGCTACCGAACTTACCCCCGGCGTGTAGCTTGGTGAAAACTACCTCAACACCTGAAAGACCAGTCTTTGGCTCGATATCAACAGGAATACCTCTGGCTAGGTCACTAATCTCAACACTCTTGTCTTTGTGTAAAACAATGCTGATTAGCTTGCCATGGCCTGCCAGTGCCTCATCTACTGAGTTATCAATAATCTCCCAGAGACAGTGCATAAGGCCACGGCTGTCGGTTGAACCGATATACATACCTGGACGCTTGCGTACAGCATCAAGCCCCTCAAGTACCGAGAGATGACGTGCTGAATAGTCGTTAGAAGGCATGCTTCAAGCCTAAGCAAACAGGCCCAATTCAAAGGCCTAAGACACTCAACCAGTAGAAAACTATTCGCAGTTAGCGAAATAGGGTCATATTAGGAAGAATCAGCGGCTGTTCTGTGTTGTAGTAGTTATGGAGGAACAAATGGAACAGACAGAAAGCACCAACGAAGCGGTAGAAGAGACCACGAATCTACCAGCACTTACAGCTGCAGACCGTTGCGACATTTGTGGTGCTCAGGCATTCATTCGTGTTGTTCTAGCTACTGGAGATCTTGTTTTCTGCGGTCACCACGGCACAGCAAACAAGGACAAGTTGAAGCCAATCGCAATTACCTGGCAAGACGAGACAGACAAACTCAACTAGTCTTCGAAGGCTATACGCCTACTAGCATCTGCTAACGAATCAACATTCTCTAATCGAGCACGTTTTTCTATTGGTGCCCAATTGGCATTTTCAATAATTTGATCGGCTAGTTTGGGATTCTTTGCAAGCACCGGTCCATGAAACAACGTCAAGAGTGAGTTCTTGACCCAGGTAACAGCTGGAAGATCAGCTTCACTGTTGATGTAGCCAACTACCCCATCGGAGTCTTGAAACTCGCTCGCTCTTTCTACGTGTTTTACCTTCATGGAATTCATCTCTTCGACCAGAAACTCATAACCAGATGAAACAGCGATGACTGGTTTACCTGAGTTAATGAAGGCTAAAACTCGTGGAATTAAATCGCTATCGAACTTAGATAATTCAGCCCATGCGTCTGCACTTCCGTGGCCTAGAACTAACAAATCGAATTTGTCTAGGTCTTCTTTTCTTGTTACTGTCACTACTTCTGACTCGACGTCTCTCCACTTCAATCTTTTCTGAAGCACAAGAAGGTTTGCATGATCACCGTTGAGGTTCAGATGCTCAGGATATAGCGCCGCAAATCGAATTACTCTAGACACGATCAACATCCTCAGGGTCAGTAAAGCCTAGGTATCTTCTGAGTCTTCTCATAGCATCAGCGCTGTATACAACAGTCTTCATTCCAGACTCAGGTGTTGGAAGAGCAAAGAACTCATCAATTGCCTTGAAGTAATCAGCTTCCACCTTGGTAACCGGAACTTCGTTGTAAGCAAGCAGCAGTGCTGCATCTGCGTAGTTGAACCCACTCACGGTGTGAACCTTCTTGAGCTTGGAAAGGTCTACAGTCCACATCCAGGAAGGGTCGTGCACATCTCTACCAATGGCAAAGAAGATTTGATCTTGAACATCAGACAGGTTGTCTATGTTCAACTGCATACTCACTGGGTTCTGAACAAGAATGAACTCGCATGGCTCACCGTTCACTTCTCTAACTTCACCCCTTGAGAAAACTGGTGGTAGCTTGTTTAGAACTTTCACTGACAAATCCAGATTGAAGGAACCTCCAAGAATCTCCTTGGCTCCAGCTAAAGCGGCAACAGCGTCGAGCGCGAAATGAATGCCTCGGCTAGGTAACTCAAAGTGAACTTCTTTACCTGATATCGAAGCAGTCAGGCTTCTGCCATCAAGCGATGTGGCTAGATGCTCAACTGATGGCTTCTTGATACCTTCTTGGTACGTAGGAGCGTATGCCATTGAAGCACCAAAACTACGCAATGACGAATCGCTCAATCCGAAGAACACTGAATCAGTTTTTGATTGGTCGTTGATTATGAGGCAGTTTTGATCATCAGCGTTAAGAATGACAGTCCCATAAGTTGCCCTAGCAACTTCAACTAACTTTTCTCTTACTAGAGCAGGATCGACAAACCTATCTAACTGGTCTTCAAAGACGTTGAGGATGATAGATGTTTTAGGTTTGACCTTCTCAACAATCTGCGCTGCATGTCCTTCGTCCATTTCCAAAATTGCAATGTCGCCGGATACGCTGCCAAATAGGTTTGCTTGTCGGATTATGGTGCTGAAAAAGCCCTGCTCAATGTTTGCAGTTGAAGGGTTTGTGAACACATTCAAACCATGTGCCCTTGCAATAGCAACAAGCATCTTTGTGGTAGTTGACTTACCCGCAGTGCCCGTGACAATTACAAGCCCTTGAGTAAAACTATTGAGTGTTCGATAGACAAGATTTGGTGCAAGTTTGCTAATTACCAAACCTGGTAAAGCCGAGCCACCACCAGGCCTAACAAGTCGCACCGCAAAACGAACCAAGCGGCCGATAAGCAGTGCTGGTAGGTAACGCAATAGTTAGCTCTCTTTGATGAAGTCTCTGAGCCACTGAGCTCTAGAAGGGTGCTTCAACTTAGACATAGTCTTAGCTTCAATCTGTCTGATGCGCTCACGAGTAACCCCGTGCTCTTCACCAATCTGATCCAGAGTCTTCATAACTCCATCGCCGATTCCATAACGAGATCTAATGACTGCTGCTTCACGTGGAGTTAGTGTGTCAAGTAGACGCTCAATCTCGCGTTGCATGATTCTGAAGGCAACAGCGTCTGCTGGCTGAACTGCTTCAGTATCCTCAATCAAGTCACCGAACTCAGAATCTCCGTCTTCTCCAAGAGGAGTTGATAGCGAGATTGGTTCACGGCCATACTTCTGAACTTCAACAACCTTCTCAGGAGTCATGTCTAGTTCACGCGCCAGTTCTTCAGGGGTAGGCTCGCGACCTAGGTCCTGAAGTAGCTGTCTTTGCACTCTTGAAAGTTTGTTAATAACTTCAACCATGTGAACAGGAATACGAATAGTTCTGGCCTGGTCAGCCATAGCTCTGGTGATTGCCTGGCGGATCCACCAGGTTGCATAGGTAGAGAACTTGAATCCCTTGGTGTAGTCAAACTTCTCAACAGCACGAATGAGACCAAGGTTTCCTTCTTGGATCAGATCCAAGAACTGCATTCCTCTTCCGGTGTAGCGTTTTGCAAGGCTAACCACCAAGCGAAGGTTCGCTTCTAGAAGATGGCTCTTTGAACGTTGTCCATCTTTGACAACCCACTTCAAATCACGCTTCATGTCATTGGTAAGTTTTTTGTCCGTTGCAAGCTTCTCTTCGGCAAACAGACCTGCTTCAATTCTCTTGGCAAGCTCAACTTCGAGTTCCGCGTTTAGAAGCGCAACTTTACCGATCTGCTTTAGATAATCCTTAACAGGGTCAGCAGTTGCACCTGTGATGCTTGTGCTCTGAACTTGAAGGTCATCCTCTTCCTTAGTTGAAAGAACTAGTGCGCCTTCTGGAACGACAGGTTGATCTTCATCTTCTTCAACCTCTGGGATTACTTCTTCAATCTCTGCTACAAGAGCATCGACATCTACGTCGGCAACAATTACCTCTGGATCAAGATCATCTTCTTCATCATCTAGTTCAACACCATCGATGGCTAGACCTTTTTTAGCGGCAATCTTCTTTACAGGTTTGACTACAGATTTGGCTGCAGCCTTTCCGGTGGCTTTCGCAGCAGGTTTCGCGACAACTTTAGATGTTTTAGCGGGAGCTTTAGTTACTACCTTTGTTGATTTTTTAGCGACTGGTTTGGCGACGACTTTCTTTGTGACAACCTTTGTTGTTTTTGCGGCAGGCTTTGCAACCTTTGCTGCTGGCTTAACCTTGGCAGGAGCTTTAGAAACTGGCTTAGCTGGCTTTGCTACTGGCTTTTTGGCAACAGGTTTTGCCTTAGCTGCTGCCGGTTTAGCTTTGACGACTGTCTTTGTTGAAGAGGCTTTAATTGCTTTTCCTTTAGTAGGTTTTGAAGATGCTTTCACTTTGGGTGCGTCAGTTTTCTTTGCGGCACTTGTCTTAGACAGTTTTGAAGCCATGAGAACCTTGAGTTTCTAAATGAGGTTGATCGTATCGAAAAATTGGGTATTACGAAGACCCATGTCAAATCGGAAGAAATGACTGGGTCTATCTCCAATTATGCCACTATCTAAGTGTCTTTACGGTCAACAGAGCCAATTGCGTTATCAATTGCTATAACCACAGTCATCTCCCAGTAATTCCCTAGATCAGCTTTTGTTTGATCGAATCTCTTCTTTCCTTGGTGTAAAACACCAATCCAACCGCAATTACCAGGAACTGGGCCGCAAAACCCCACCTGAAACTGTCTACGTTGTAACGACTGATTCCACTGTCAGGGTCGTGTAAGAGGTCAATTACGAGGCCAGTAAGGTACATCATGATAAAGGTTGCTAGGAATCCCCCAACATTGGCAAACCCGTTGGCAGATCCAAGTCTTTCCTTTGAAACCATGTCTTTTGAGTAGTCAAAGGCGATCATGGAAGCAGGACCGCCAATCGAAATGACCAAGAAGCACAGAAGTAGTAGCCAGGATGGCGACTTACCAGGCACAAGCATCAAAACCAGCCAAGCTAAGGCCGTTGTTGCAACAACACCATAGACCAATCTCGCTCGGTACTGAGGAGCTCTGGCGCAAATCTCAGCAATGATCGGGCCGGTAATGAATCCAAACACAACCATGAGAGACAAGGTTGTAGCAGCGAACTCAAGCGGTTGACCCTCTGCCGTTACCAGGTATGGAACGGCCCACAACAATGACACCGAGGTCGTGGTTGGTTGAGTAGTGAAGTGTGTCCAGAATGCCATTCGGATACCTGGGTTTCGAACATTCTCAGCCAGTTGCCCCCACGCTTGGCCTAAGGAATTAACAGCATGGACTTTATTTAGTTCGGGATTCGCTTCATTCGAAGTGAATGCAATCAAGAGGAAGCAAACAAGAACCGAAGCTGCCGCCATGATTGCGAAAGCAGGTTCCCATCCGAGATTTTCTAGCATGAACCAGAAAGGAACTGCTGAAAAGAATTGACCAGTCTGCCCAACTGTTGAAACATACTGCTGCATCTTTGATGCTTTGGAACCTGAGTACCAACCATTGACCATGCGAATCATGGAGATGAAAGTGAAACTATCACCCATACCAACCAGCATTCGACCAATGACTGCATATTCCAAACTCGGTGCGAAAGCGACAGTTAGTTGACCGATAGCCATAATCAAAGCACCGACAGCGAGCAAACGCTTTGCACCAAATCGATCAAGTAGGATTCCGACTGGTATCTGCATAGATGCATAAACAACTAACTGAAACACAGCCAAGGTAGCTAACTGCTGAGCGTTGGTATCGAATCTTTCGCTTGCGGTTAAAGTAGCTACTCCGAGTGAAGATCTTTGAGTAACAGCTAGAAAATATGCCAGACCTGCAATTGTGAGAACCAGCGTTGGTGAACGCTTAATCTTGGTCCTCTTCGTTCTCCAGTTTGTTCTTCTGGTGGCTGGCTAGGTAGCCTTCGAGTTCTGCTGCTATCTCGTCAGCATCGGGAATAGCTCTTTCACGAGGTTTCACTGCACCCATTCCATTTGCAGACTTCTCGTTTTGAAAACTAGCCTCAAGACCTTGAACCATTCTTGCCAGGTCTTGATTCTCAGCCATTTGTTGACTGATTCTCTTGAGGAAAGCATCTCCCTCATCGCGAAGATCATCGGTTGGAAAAACTAAACCTAGATGACTACTTATTAGTTCAAGTCCTGAGACTGCTGCCTGAGGGAATTCTGAGTCAGCTAGGTAGTGCGGAACTAGCAGAACGAAACCGGTACTTGGAATATCTGCTTGAGTTAATCGGTATTCAAGAAGGTGCATGATGTTTCCTGGCACTTGCGTGCGAGGCTTCCATTCAGAGTATTCGGCGATTACATCCTTCTGATTTCCAGACACTGTTACACCAACTGGTTTGGTGTGCGGGATAGGGAAAGGAATTGCGTGCAGCCAAGTCATGCTACTAATTCCAAGTGCAGCAAACAGTTGCTCAATGGCTGAAGCAAATGCTTCCCATTTGAAATCTGGCTCGTAGCCATTTAGAAAGAGGAACTGAGACCCAACTTCGTCTCTTACTAAATGGATAGATAGGTTGGCGGGTTGGTAGTCCTCAATGTGATCCTGCTCGAAATACATGACTGGTCTTCTGGACCTGTAGTCCAAAAGCTCATCGTTATTGAAAACAACGATTGTTTCCCATTCAAGATTTCCCAATATGTGCTCAGAGATTTGCTGCATTGAAGATCCAGCGTCAGTGAAGCCAGAGATTGAAGCAAACAGCGGCAAGCCCTCAGGGACGAAAACGCCTGAGTTTACGAACGTGAAAAGAGAATTTGGCTGTGCCATGTGTTCATTCTACTTTCGGCTAGATAACATGGAGTTTATGACTTCAATCTCATTCAAAGTAATCAACACTGCACCTAAATCAACAGCCGATTCAATCACTGTTTACGCCGTAGGAACAGAAGACAAAGACCTAAAACTTCAAGGCTCAGGAGCTAAATTAGTCGGACTAAAGTCCCTAAACCTAAAGGCTCTAGGCGTATCAGGCGCCTATGAAGCTAACTCCAGAGTCAGCGTTGGCAAGGATGTTGTTGGACTTATCGGTATTTCAAGCGGTGTAAATAACCATTCGAAAGCTCGTGAAATAGGTGGAGCAATTGGCAGAGCCTTCAATGATGCGAAAACTCTAACTATTGACATTCCAGTTGCATCTTCCGAGATTGCAGTTGCCTTACTTGAAGGCATCGCAATAGTTCAGTATGACTACAACCACTACAAGTCGGGTGAGAAAAAGGTATCTCCACTCAAGACTGTCAACCTTGTTACCAGCAAGACAGTTTCAAAAGCTGACCTTGACAGAGTGAAGGTGCTATCTCAGGCGCTGAACCAAACCCGAGACCTAGTAAACGCTCCAGGCAATGACCTCTACCCTGCCAAGATGGCGGAGATTGTAAAGTCACAGGCAAAGATTCCTGGCGTAACTGTTGAGATCTGGGACGAGAAGAAACTAGCCAAGGAAAAGTGCACAGGCATTCTTTCAGTTGGACAGGGTTCAGTTCGTGGCCCAAGACTTGTCAAGATAACTTACTCACCGGCAAAGCCGAAAGCTCATCTGGCTCTAGTCGGTAAGGGAATCACATTCGACACCGGAGGCATTTCACTAAAGCCTTCCAACGCAATTCTCGGAATGAAATACGACATGGCTGGAGCTGCAACCGTTGCCCAAGCAGCACTTGCAATTGCGAAGCTAGGTCTACCGATCAAGGTAACCGCTTTTATGTGTATTGCTGAAAACATGCCTTCAGGGTCTGCAACTAGACCTAATGACGTCATCACGTTCAGAAACGGCAAGTCTGTAGAAGTTACCAACACTGATGCTGAGGGTCGTCTAGTTCTAGCAGATGGCTTGATTCTTGCTTCCGAACTAAAGCCAGATCTAATCATCGACGTGGCAACCCTGACTGGAGCAGCAAGAGTAGCTCTTGGTAACCGATACACAGGTCTTATGGGTGATGACAAGGCAGTTGCAATTCTTGAGAAAGCTGCCGACACTTCAGGAGAGCTTGTCTGGCACATGCCTCTAGCCGAGGAACTACTTGAACTAATCAAGTCAGACATCGCCGACCTCATGAACAGCCGAGTTGGTAACCCTTCCGGTGGAATGCTGGTTGGTGGCCTATTCCTTAGAGAATTCGTTGGCTTGGCATCAGCCAAGGGTACAGAGCGCTTGAACTGGGCTCACTTGGACTTTGCAACCGCAGCCACTAATGACCTAGCTCCTTACGGCTATGCCGTAAAGGGAGCAACAGGATCAATGGTCAGAACCCTTGTCACTGTGGCTGAGCAGTTAGCAGCAAAACAGAAGAAATAGTCTTCTAGTAATCTTTATACCGAACACATTTATTTATCTCGCTTTGAGGAGCAAAATTGGCTGAGCACAATTTCGACGTCGTAATTCTTGGTGGAGGAAGTGGCGGTTACGCTGCTGCTCTAAGAAGCTCGCAACTAGGTCTTTCCGTTGCACTTATTGAGCGAGACAAACTTGGCGGCACATGCCTGCACAGAGGTTGTATTCCAACCAAGGCGCTTCTTCACTCAGCTGAAGTTGCCGATGTAACTAGAGACGCAGGCGTTGTTGGCGTTCAAGCAACATTCCAAGGCATCGACATGCCTCAGGTCAACAAATACAGAGATGGCATCGTTGATCGTCTATTCAAAGGTCTTACCGGTTTGGTATCTGCAAAAGAGATTACAGTTGTTGCCGGTGAGGGTTCTCTAGTTGGTCCAAAGACTATTTCTGTAAACGGTGATCTATACACAGGTAAGAACATTGTTCTAGCAACAGGTTCATACAGCAAAACACTTCCAGGTCTTGAAATCGGCGGACGAGTAATCACTTCAGAGCACGCTTTGCAGCTTGACTTCGTTCCAAACAAAGTAATCGTGCTTGGTGGTGGGGTTATTGGTGTTGAGTTCGCTTCAATTTGGAGATCTTTCGGGACTGATGTGACCATCATCGAAGGTCTACCTACTCTTGTTCCTAATGAAGATGCTTCAGTTAGCAAGGCGATGGAAAGAGCATTCCGTAAGCGTGGAATTAACTTCAAGACTGGAGTCAGATTCCAAGGCGTTCAGCAGAGTGCAACCGGAGTTGTTGCAACACTTGAGAATGGCGACACATTTGATGGTGAACTAATGCTTGTTGCGGTTGGTCGTGGACCGAACACTGCTGGCTTTGGTTATGAAGAAAACGGCATCAAGATGGACCGCGGCTATGTGCTTACCAACGAGAGACTAGAGACTTCTGTTCCTGGTGTTTACGCAGCCGGTGACATTGTTCCTGGCCTTCAGTTAGCCCACCGTGGTTTCCAACAGGGTATCTTCATCGCTGAGGAGATTGCAGGCCTAAGGCCTGCCCCAATCGACGAGCTAGGTATTCCTAAGGTCACATACTCAGAGCCTGAGATCGCATCAGTTGGACTTACCGAAGCTAAGGCTGCTGAAACCTATGGACAAGACAACATCTCTGTCTATGAATACAACCTAGGTGGAAACGGTAAGAGCCAGATCCTAGGCACAGCAGGTTTCATCAAACTGATTCGTCTAAACAACGGACCCATCATCGGTGTTCACATGATTGGTTCGCGTGTTGGTGAACAGATCGGTGAAGCACAACTAATTGTTAACTGGGAAGCGTTCCCTGAAGAAGTTGCTTCTTTGGTTCACGCACACCCAACCATGAACGAAGCTATCGGTGAAGCCCACATGGCTTTGGCTGGTAAACCACTACACGCACACGCCTAAACTAGTAATTGCCCACAAGGAGTAAATAATGAGCGAAGTAAAGCTTCCAGCACTAGGTGAAAGCGTCACCGAAGGAACTATCACCAGATGGTTGAAGAAGGTTGGCGACACTGTTGCTATTGACGAGCCTTTAGTTGAAGTTTCAACTGACAAGGTTGATACCGAAATCCCTAGCCCAGTTGCTGGTGTTCTACAACAAATCTTGGTTCAGGAAGATGAAGTTGCACTTGTTGGTGCTGTGCTTGCAATCGTTGGCGAAGGAGCGGCAACAGCTAGCGCTCCAGTAGCAGCACCTCCTGTTGCAGAAGCTCCGGTTGCTCCACCAGTAGTGGCACCACCTGCTCCTCCAGTTGCACCAGTTGTTCAAGCTCCTGTTGCTCCAGTTGTCCAGGCGCCAGTAGCCCCTGCTGCACCTGTTGCCCCAACACTTCCTGTCTTCACTCCACAGGTTTCAACACCTGCACCAGTAGTTGCTCAGGTTGCAACAAACACTGACCCTAGCTATGTCACTCCTCTTGTCAGAAAGCTTGCAGCCGAATCAGGCGTAAACCTTTCAACGGTTGCTGGTACCGGAGTAGGCGGAAGAATTCGTAGAGAAGATGTGGTTGTTGCAGCAAGTGGAACATCATCAAGCCCAGTAGCTGCAGCAGCTCCTGCCCAACAGGCTGCACCATCAGCTCTTCGTGGCACTGTGGAACCAATGTCTCGCCTTCGTAAAGTTCTTGGCGAGCGCGCAGTTGCGTCTATGGTTTCAAGTGCACAGCTAACAACAGTTGTTGAAGTTGATGTAACAAAGATTGCTCAACTTCGTTCAAAGGTTCAGTCTGAATTCACAGCAAAGACCGGAGTCAAACTCAACTTCATGCCATTCTTCTTCTTGGCAGCAGCCGAAGCACTTCGAGTTCACCCAAAGATCAATGCAGCAATTGACGGTGACAACATCGTTTACCACGCAACAGAGAACATCAGCTTTGCTGTTGACACCGAGCGTGGCCTTCTAACTCCAGTTATCCGTGATGCAGCTTCACTAAGTCTTGGTGCAATCGCTCAGCAGATTGCTGACATGGCCGCAAGAACTAGAGAGAACAAGCTAAAGCCAGACGAGTTATCTGGTGGAACCTTCACTCTTACTAACACTGGTTCAAGAGGAGCATTGTTTGACACCCCAGTTGTGTTCTTGCCTCAGTCAGCGATTCTAGGAACCGGTGTTGTTGCTAAGCGTCCTGTAGTTGTGACCGACGAGAACGGCCAGGATTCAATTGCAATCAGAAGCATGGTTTATCTAGCACTTTCATACGACCACAGAATTATTGACGGTGCAGATGCAAGCAGGTTCCTTGTTGATGTGAAGGCAAGACTTGAGGAAGCAAACTTTCAATCAAACTTTGGTTTCTAGTAAACCTTAGAAACAGTAAGTTCACTTGCTCTGATCCAAGCATCAACACGAAAGTACTTGGAGTCGCAACCACGCTTGAGTTTTAGTTGAGCCAATCCCCCAAGCTTGCTCACGCTAGCTATTGTGTAAGCTTCTTGCCCTACTCGAACTTCGCTAAATCTTTTTGACTGGCCTTCTATCTTCTGATTCTGTTGCGGGCCCTGAGTGCAAACCTCGATGGATGACTTGACCTCACGAGGCACAGAAACAGCTGGCTGCCTTGAATACTGTTGAGGAACGAAGACCACTGCAATAGCAACCACGAAACCGACACCGAGCACCAATGGATTTACAACTCTCCTAACCTTCTTGGATTGAACAAAGCCATTCAATGCATCCAAAGCGAGATTTTCGTTTCTGGAGGTTTGCTTTAGTGCATCAGAGATATGTCCTAACTCGACCCCGCTAAGAATTAATCCAACTCGACCGTTTCTGAGCTTGACTGGATTTGGTTGCAAATCCTGCAACAAGGTCAGAAGTACGGGCCAAGGTTTGATTCTTGAGGGAACAAGCAAATACTGAGCCTTTGTTGAACCTCGCCGATCATGCACGCTCCAGAGAGATCCGAACCTACCTGACTTCACACATTCCAAGACAGCGAAGTGCCTGAGCGCTGGCTGCTTTGGTTTGAACATGTGCCTATGGTCTCGAATCCCCATAACCAATTGGGTTTTTGCCCGCATTTGGTTGATAACTAGGCGTTCTTTGAGACTGTGGATGGGATTTAGAATTGAGCCATGACCATCTTTGAAGTCCTAGGTTTAGCGCCTGATTTTGTGGACTATCAGCAAGCATGGGAAACCCAGCGCCAAGTGCACGCAGAGGTTGTTAGCGGACAGCGTCCAAATACTGTTTTACTTCTAGAACACTCAGGTGTTTACACAGCTGGCAAAAGAACTGAAGATGAAGAACGTCCACTGGATGGAACACCTGTGATCGACGTTGACCGTGGTGGGAAAATTACCTGGCACGGCCCTGGTCAATTGGTTGGCTACCCAATCATGAGGCTCCCAGAGCCTATTGATGTTGTTGGATATGTCAGATGGCTTGAACAAGTGCTTATTGACAGCATTGCTGAGCTAGGGCTTTACACCGAAAGAGTTGAAGGTAGATCAGGTGTTTGGGCTCCAGTTGGTGACACGCATGTCAAAATCGCTGCTATTGGAATCCGTGTTGCAGAAAAAGTTACCATGCATGGATTTGCCCTCAACTGCAACAACTCCCTAGATGCCTATGACACCATCATTGCCTGCGGCATCAAGGATGCTGAAACAAGTACGATAAGCAAGTTGCTCAACCGTGATGTAACACCTGCTATGGCAGCTGAAATCATCAAGCGTAGACTGCATGAAATAGAGAAGGTAGCCAAGTGAGTGAAGAACCGGTAGCTCCTAAGAGGATGCTCAGAGTCGAGGCTCGTAACGCTGAGGTGCCTATTGAACGCAAGCCTGAGTGGATTAAAACCCGCGCAAAGATGGGTCCTGAGTACCAGGCGTTGCACTCACTTGTGAAGACCGAGGGTTTGCACACTGTCTGCCAAGAAGCTGGATGCCCTAACATTTTCGAATGTTGGGAAGATCGTGAAGCTACTTTTCTTATCGGTGGTGCGCAATGTACTAGACGCTGCGACTTCTGTCAGATTGATACTGGTAAACCAGCAAACCTAGATCCTGACGAACCAAGACGTGTTGGGCAATCCGTAAAGAAGATGCAGCTTCGCTATGCAACTGTGACCGGTGTTGCTAGAGATGACTTGCCTGATGAAGGTTCTTGGCTTTATGCCGAGACTATTCGACAGATTCACAAGCAATCACCAGGCACTGGAGTCGAGATTTTGATTCCTGATTTCTCGGGTAAACCTGAGTTGCTTCAGAAGGTCTTTGACGCTAAGCCTGAAGTATTTGCCCACAACGTCGAAACAGTGCCAAGAATCTTTAAGCAGATTCGGCCAGCATTCACATACGAGAGATCTCTGGATGTGATCACCCAAGGTAGAAACGCTGGAATGGTGACCAAGAGCAACCTAATTCTTGGCATGGGTGAAGAGATGGATGAAATCATTCAGGCCCTTCAAGACCTCTATGACGCTGGTACAGACATCATCACAATCACTCAGTACCTTCGTCCAACAGTCAGACACCACCCAGTAACAAGATGGGTTAAGCCTCAGGAGTTCGTTGAACTCAAAGAAATAGCTGAATCGATGGGTTACCTAGGAGTACTCAGCGGTCCGCTTGTTAGAAGCAGCTACCGAGCTGGAAGACTCTGGGCTCAATCCATGATCAAGCGTGGGCAAGAGATCCCTGAACACTTACAACATCTAGCTGAAGCTGCTGCCAAAGATGGCTTCAGCCAAGCGGTAAAATAACTTAGAGAAAAGGCAGAGTGATGGCGAAAAAAGAACGAAAAGAAAAAGTAAAGAAGCCTAAAGGTAGAAAAATGTTCTCTCAGTTCAGAGAGCAGATTGCCTTCCTTAAGGATGCTGACCCTAAGGCGTTGCCGCTAGGTATCTTGTTCGCTTCCCTGATGTTCGTGTTCCTTATCGCAGTTGGAGTTGTACTCTCTGGCGGGGTCTTCCTAGGAATCGTTATCTGGGTAGTTCTAGCAATCGTTACTGCTTACCTGACCTTGCTTCTGACTCTGACAAGACGCGCAAATGCCGCAATCTTCAAAAAGTACGAGAACGAACCAGGCAGACTTTCAATAACTGTCGGAACACTGACCAGAAGACGCTGGAAAGGTAACAACCAACCGGTAGCAGTTAACGCGAGAACACGCGATATGGTCTTCCGTATCGTCGGCCCTGCGGGTGTTGTTCTTATGGCTGAAGGAGCCAAGAGCAGCGCTAGAGCGCTTCTTGAAGACGAAAGACGCAAAGTTCAGAGACTAGTTTCAGGCGTGGCTGTCCACACCTACTACAGCGCACAGGACGGTGAAGGCGTTCCGCTAGCCAAGCTGCACAAAAAGATCTCAAGGCTCAAGCGCACCCTTACTAGAACTGAAGTAAGAGCAGTCCAGAACAGACTGGCCTCTATCGATTCAAGGTCATCACTGCCTATCCCTAAGGGCATTGACCCTATGAAGGTAAGGGCTTCCCGCCGTATTCAGTAATGTTTCAAGGTTTTACAATCCCGAAACATTCCTTGGCGAAAACGTCGCCTATCCCCCTATAAAGTTGTTGTGAGCGTAACGGAACGTTCGATCCCACAAAACCTTTGAAGGGCTAATCCTATGTTTAAATCAGCATCCGAGGTCATCAAGTTCATCAAGGATGAAGACGTCAAATTCCTCGACGTACGCTTCACCGACCTACCTGGTGTCCAGCAACACTTCAACCTTCCTGTAAGCCAGATTGACGAAGACTTCTTCGTAAATGGGCAGCTCTTCGACGCATCCTCAATTAGAGGATTTGCTTCGATTCACGAGTCAGACATGCAGCTAATCCCAGATGTAACAACTGCATACCTTGACACCTTCAGAGTTGAGAAGACACTTGTCATCAACTTCGATATCTATAACCCACGCAATGGTGAGATCTACCACCGTGACCCTCGTCAGGTTGCTAAAAAGGCTGAGGCGTACCTAGCTTCTACCGGCATTGCTGACACAGCATTTTTCGCTCCTGAAGCAGAATTCTTTATCTTCGATGAGGTCCGTTACGAGAGCAAGTCAAACACTGCTTACCACTTCGTCGATTCAATTGAAGGTGCTTGGAACACAGCACGTGAAACCGAATCAGATGGTGGCCGTAACCTAGGTAACAAGACTCCATTCAAGGGTGGATACTTCCCAGTGTCACCTGTTGACCACCTAGCTGACATCCGCGATGAAATCGTATTGAACTTGGAAAAGGCTGGTCTATCAGTTGAGCGTAGTCACCATGAAGTTGGTACTGCTGGTCAGTGTGAGATTAACTACAGATTCAACACGCTAGTTCAGTCAGCTGATGATGTGTTGAAGTTCAAGTACATCGTGAAGAACACTGCTTACAACTACAACAAGACCGCTACCTTCATGCCAAAGCCACTTATGGGTGACAACGGTTCCGGTATGCACGTGCACCAGTCACTATGGAAAGATGGCAAGCCATTGTTCTATGACGAGAACGGTTACGGTGGTCTATCAGACATGGCTCGCTGGTACATCGGTGGTCTGCTAAAGCACGCTCCAAGCTTGCTTGCGTTTACAAACCCAACCGTAAACAGCTACCGTCGTCTAGTTCCTGGGTTTGAAGCTCCAGTAAACCTTGTTTACTCAGCAGGTAACAGATCAGCTGCTATTCGTATTCCAATGACTGGAACAAACCCGAAGGCGAAGCGTATTGAGTTCCGTGCACCAGATGCATCAGGTAACGCCTATCTAGGCTTTGCAGCGATGTTGATGGCTGGTCTTGATGGAATCAAGAACCGCATTGAACCACACGCTCCAGTTGACAAGGACCTATACGAGTTACCACCTGAGGAAGCTAAGAACATCCCTCAGGTTCCTGGCTCACTTGAAGAAGTTCTTAAGGCTCTGGAGTTGGACCACGAGTACCTTCTACAGGGCGATGTATTCACAAAGGATCTAATCGAAACCTGGATTGACTACAAGCGCGAGAAGGAAATCAAGCCATTTGCTCAGAGACCTCACCCATACGAGTTCGAGCTTTACTACGGCGTCTAATTTCTAAGAAATACGGGTCACCTTTTGGTGGCCCGTTTTCTTTTTAAGCGTAGAAGACTCTTTCAAACACTTGACGAGATCTTCTCGTGTGCGCCAGGTAGTCCTCTTCTAAGGCACTTGCTGAACCACGAGGGTATTCAAGAATCCTTGCCATGCCTTCTAGCTGTCTTCTATCAAGAGATAGGACATCGGATGCTTTATTAGACCAAAGCACTCCTGCTGAACGAACTCTGGAAGTTAGAAGCCAAGCTTCAGAAAGAACTTTGGCATCATGCTCTGCGATCAGATTGCTTGAAACTAGAGCATTCAGTGCATCCAAAGTTTTTGGTGTTCTAATCGCTGGGAACTCGTTACCGTGCTTGAGCTGAAGAAGCTGAACCAGCCACTCAATGTCACTAAGGGAACCTCGACCTAACTTGAGGTGACGTTTAGGGTCTGCTCCTTGAGGTAAGCGTTCTGTTTCAATACGTGCCTTGATTCTTCGAATTTCAACTATCGACTTCTGTTCTAGAACCTCTGGGTAACGGTACTTGTCGATCACTTCATTGAAGTTTGCAACAAGAGATGCATGGCCAAAAATCATCCTTGCTCGAAGAAGTGCCTGGTTCTCCCAGATGTCACCCCAACGGCTGTAATAAGCACGATATGAATCAACAGATCTAGCAACAGAGCCATTCTTACCTTCAGGCCTTAGATCCATGTCTATTTCAAACTCAAGCTGAGGGTCTTTGACGAGTCTATGAAGTTCAGAGATAACCTTCTCCGCCATCTTCTGCGCCTGTTGGCTATCGGCACCTTCTGCTACATCGTAGACAAACATTAGATCGGCATCACTACCAAAGCCAAGCTCTTGACCGCCAAAGCGTCCCATCGCAACTATTCCAAAGTCCACCACTTCCCCGTCAAGTGAACTAAGTATTGCTGCAGTAAGAGATGTGATGTACCACTCTGAAAGCTTTGATAAACCGAGTGAGACTTGACTGATATCTAACTCACCTACTACCGCTCCAAGTGAGAGCCTTAGAGTCTCTCTTCTTCTGATGTGCCTTACTGCGTGAGCGAACTCGTCCAAATCGGGATGCCTTGAAGCAAGAGCTTGCGATTGCTCTTGAAGTTCAGCGATGCTCTGCGGCAACAGTGCCGCTGGATCTTCAAACCAAGCAGCACCTTCAGGTATAAGTTCTAGAAGTGCTGTAGCCAATTTGCTGTTTGAAAGAGCGATGCTTAGACGCTCTGCTGCCCCAGAACTATCTCTGAGCATTCTCAAGTACCAGTGCGACTCTCCCAGATTCTCACTTAGCCGCCTAAAGGCAACTAGTGCTGAATCAGGGTCAGTTCCTTCGGAGAACCATTGCAATAGAACAGGAAGTAGTTGTCGCTGAATTTGTGCGCGCCTAGTAAGACCAGATGTGAGTGCCTTGATGTGTTGAAGAGCGCCTTCTGGATTGAGATAGCCAATCGCTTGTAATCGATCTGAGGCTTGCTCATTCGAAAGTTCAAGTCCATCGCCTGCCTTTGATACAGCTGCAAGTAGTGGCCTATAGAAGATTCTCTGATGTAGCGCTCTTACCTGTTGCTTTACTTCATTCCATCTAGAAAGCAGATCCTCTGCAGTCCAATCCAGCCTGACTGAGCGAGCAATGGCTCTCTGCGCATCTTCGTCAACCGGCATTAGATGAGTTCTTCTCATCTTGGACATCTGAATGCGGTGTTCTAGCACTCTAAGGAATCGATAGTGAGCTGAGAACTCTGCAGCCTCGGTTCTACCAATGTAACCACCTTTTGATAGCTCTTCGATAGCGGTTAGGGTATCCGTTGCCCTGACCGATTCATCAGAACGTCCATGCACAAGCTGCAGCAACTGAACTGTGAACTCAATGTCTCTAAGGCCACCGGGACCAAGCTTGATTTGACGGTCCACTTCATCTGCAGGAATGTTGCCACTGACACGCTCACGCATTTTCTGCACAGATTCAACAAAGTTCTCTCGTTGCGTTGATTGCCACACAAGTGGGTTCAAAGCCTCAAAGTATCTTTGACCTAATTCCCAATCTCCAGCCATTGGCCTTGCCTTCAGCAGAGCCTGGAATTCCCAGTTCTCTGCCCAACGGGAGTAGTAACTCAAATGGGAATCAAGGGTTCTAACTAATGCACCTGCCTTACCTTCAGGACGCAGGTTTGCATCCACTTGCCATAGGGCTGGCTCTGTGTTTGTGCTGTCCATCGCACGCATCATGCGGGTGGCCAGCTTCGTTGCGATGTCGAGCATCCTCGAAGTATCCAGTTCTGGATTAGCAGATCCAGCCACATAGATAACATCAACATCGCTGATGTAGTTAAGTTCCCCTGCGCCACCTTTACCCATGCCAATAACAGCAAGCTTCGTATCTGCGACTTCTGACTCTTCGTAGTTACCGAATTCCTTTGTGGAAGTGAGCTCGCCTCTAGCGATTACTAGACCACCTTCCAAAGCAGCTGCAGCAATGTCAGCAAGAGCCTCTGCGATTAGCGGCTGGATCGTCGTTGGGTCAGAGACTGCAAGATCGACTATTGCAATGTTTAGTAGTTCAGTTCTGTATGCCTTACGAAGGTTGGTTACTTGAACTGCTGAAGGGACGCTGCTATCTATCGCGGATAGAAGTGTCTGTGTGTATTGCTCTCTAGAAAGTAGCTTCTGCTCTTTCTCAAAGTTTTTCAGAAGTGAAGGATTGGTCACTAGAAACTCGGCAAGAGCAGAGGAAGCCCCGAGGAGTTTACAAAGGCGGAGAGAGTGTTCTTCTCTACCTAATAGCTTCTTGACCGCTGACTTGTTTTCTCTTGAAAGGCGAATAAGGAAATCAAGTGCCTGGTCTGGGCTAGCTGATTTACTCAATGCGGCAAGTGCTGATCGACCAACATCACCAACTAGTGCAACTAGTTCATCAAGTTTGGTTATCGTGCCTTCAAGTTCTGTGAAGCCATACTTTGCAAGACCCGCTAAGGAGCCGCTAGATCTTGCTGTTGCCATTAGAGAACTTCGAGGTTGGTCTTCAATTCGTATGGAGTTACCTGAGCACGGTAATCGCTCCACTCTTTGCGCTTGTTGGCAAGAACATAACTGAAAACTTGCTCACCAAGTGTCTCAGCCGCTAGTTCGGAATCTTCAAGCAAGCGGATCGCGTGATCAAGACTCTGCGGTAAAGATTGAATACCCATCGCTCTACGCTCAGAATCTGATAGATCCCATACGTTATCTTCTGTTTCAGCAGGCAACTCGTAGTTGTTTTCAATTCCCTTGAGTCCAGCTGATAGGAGCAGTGCATAAGACAGATACGGGTTAGCTGCAGAATCAATAGCACGGTATTCGATTCTCGCTGAGTTACCTTTGTTTGGCTTGTACAGCGGAACTCGAATAAGCGCTGATCGGTTGTTGTGTCCCCAGCAAACAAATGATGGAGCTTCTCCGCCACCCCAGAGTCTCTTGTATGAGTTCACAAACTGGTTTGTGACAGCTGTGATTTCCGGTGCGTGACGCAAGATACCGGCCATGAAACTCTTAGCGGTCTTTGACATGTGGTACTGACCTGATGGGTCGTAGAAGGCATTGGTGTCGCCTTCAAAAAGTGACATGTGGGTGTGCATTCCTGATCCTGGGTGCTCAGTGAAAGGCTTCGGCATGAAAGTTGCATAAACTCCCTGCTCAATGGCGACTTCCTTGATGACAGTTCTGAAAGTCATGATGTTATCTGCCATGGTCAAGGCATCTGCATATCTAAGGTCGATTTCGTTTTGACCAGGTCCACCTTCGTGGTGGCTAAATTCAACTGAGATTCCAAGTTGCTCAAGCATGTTTACAGCTCTTCTGCGGAAGTCATTAGCTGTTCCACCTGGCACGTTGTCGAAGTATCCTGCCTTATCTACTGGCACAGGGCCTTCAGGACCTATTTGAGACGACTTTAGAAGGTAGAACTCGATCTCTGGGTGGATGTAAAACGAGAAGCCCATGCTGGCTGCTTTATCCAAAGCTCTGCGAAGCACGTTTCTAGGGTCAGCAGCTGCTGGAATCCCGTCAGGAGTGGTGATGTCACAGAACATGCGGGCTGTAGGCTCTATTTCGCCTCTCCAAGGCAAAATCTGAAAGGTTGAAGGATCTGGCTGGGCAAGCATGTCTGCCTCGTAGGAACGAGATAGACCCTCAATTGCTGAGCCATCAAAGCCAATGCCCTCCGCAAAGGCACCTTCGATCTCAGCTGGAGCAATGGCAACAGATTTCAGGGTTCCAGCAACGTCAGTGAACCAAAGCCTTACGAATTTGACGTTTCTTTCCTCGATCGTACGAAGTACGAAATCTCTTTGCTTGTCCATGAAAATACCTTTCAATTGCCTCCTACTAGGCTAGTGGGTATGCCTATTCTTCGCCTAGCCCTAGCTCAAACCAACCCTACGGTTGGCAACATAGCTAGCAATCTAGAGGCCATTCTTGCCGTCGTTGAAGAAGCCAATAGAAGATCGGCAGATATGGTCGTTTTTGGTGAAATGGCTGTAACCGGCTACCCAATTGAAGACCTAGCAACCAGAGAATCCTTTGTCTTGGATTCAGAGCAGGCGGTCAGGAACTTAGCTGCGGAACTTGTGAGTCGGTCACTAGGACACATAGCCGTTGTCATAGGACATCCATCCATGGCAGCGCCAGGAGCTCAAACTGGCTGGGCTATTGCCCATAACTCAGCATCTGTTTTGTTGGGTGGAAACATAATTGGAAAGTATGACAAACATCACCTACCTAACTACTCAGTATTCGATGAGTACCGCACCTTCGTGTCTGGAAATGAACTTCTATCTTTTGAACACAAAGGACTACGATTCTCAACTGTAATCTGCGAAGACATCTGGCAATCAGGTGGTCCAGTTTCTCAACTGGGCAAAACAAATACCGATGTTGCACTAATTCTTAATGGATCACCTTTTGAGATTGATAAAGATGACACGAGACTAAAGCTTGTTTCAGAGCTGGCGAGAAAACATAATTGCGCTGCTGCCTATGTGAATTTAGTTGGCGGTCAAGATGATCTGGTCTTTGATGGTGACAGCATTATGGTCGACAGCAAAGCTCGTATGGTCGTTCGACTAAAGCAATTCAAAACAGATCTTGTTTGCGTTGACATCGAAGCCAAAGATGACATGCATGTGGCTGACGAGCATCACCTAACCAAACCAAATGATAACTGGCAAACCTGGAACGCATTGGTTCTAGGACTTGGAGACTATGTTCAGAAAAATGGTTTCAAATCAGTAGTCCTAGGTCTAAGTGGAGGAATTGATTCAGCTATCTGTGCAACTATCGCAGCGGACGCCATCGGTGCTGAGAATGTTTATGGAGTATCCATGCCAAGCATTTTCTCCTCTGATCATTCAAAGGATGATGCAGCAGATCTTGCCCAACGTCGCAACATGAACTACCAAGTCCAGCCGATAGCTGATTTAGTTTCTCCTTTCGAGAATCAATTAGACCTTCAAGGTTTATCCGTTGAAAACCTGCAAGCTCGTGTTCGCGGAGTAATCCTCATGGCTCTTAGCAATAAAGAAGGCCATCTGACATTAACAACAGGCAACAAAACAGAACTAGCTGTTGGTTACTCAACTATCTATGGCGACACAGTTGGCGGTTACAACCCACTGAAGGATGTTGAGAAGACTTTAGTTTGGGAACTTGCTAAGTGGCGTAACGAGTATGCAAGATCACGCGGTGAAGTGGAACCAATACCTGAGAACTCAATCAACAAGGCTCCTTCTGCAGAACTAAGACCTAACCAAGTAGACCAGGACTCGCTTCCTCCATACGATGTACTAGATGCAATATTGGATGCCTATGTGAATAGGAGAAAGTCTTCAAAAGACATAGTTGGCTATGGCTTTGATGAGGAACTTGTTTCTAAAGTTCTCACACTTGTAGACAGATCCGAATGGAAGAGACGTCAGTCGGCTATTGGACCAAAGATCACTGGCATGGCTTTTGGTCGGGATAGACGTCTACCAATAACAAATAAGTACAAGGGATAGTCAATGCAGGAACATTCGCCGAAGGTGGTTAGAACAGGAACGCTTCTTGATTTCAAGAAGTCTGGAAGAAAGTTCACTGCTCTTACCTCCTATGACTCACTGACCAGCGGCATCTTTGACGAAGCCGGTATCGATGTTCTGCTAGTAGGCGACTCAGCAGCAGATAACGTTCTAGGTTATGAAACCACTCTCCCGATAACTGTGGATGAAATGATTCCTTTCGGAAGAGCTGTCAGCAGAGCTAGCAAGCGAGCACTAGTAGTAGTTGACATGCCTTTTGGAAGTTATGAATCAGGACCAGTTGAAGCCCTTGAGAACGCAATCAAGATCATGAAACTCTCTGGAGCGAGTGCTGTAAAACTTGAAGGTGGAGTGAGAAGCGTTGCTCAGATAAAGGCTTTAGTAACTGCAGGCATTCCAGTTATGGGTCACATTGGTTTCACCCCTCAAAGTGTTCACACTCTAAGTGGAGCTAAAGTCCAAGGTCGCGGTGATTCTGCCCAGACATTGATTGATGATGCCTTGGCAGTGCAAGAGGCAGGAGCTTTCTCAGTTGTGCTCGAGTTAGTGCCTGCAACTCTTGCAACTGAAGTAACTGCTCTTCTTTCAATCCCAACAATTGGTATTGGAGCTGGGAACGGAACAGACGGGCAGATACTAGTTTGGACTGATTTTGCAGGTCTATACCCAGGCAAGCCAAGAAAGTTTGTCAAGCAGTATGCGAACATGAGAGAAACACTTTTACAGGCAGCAACCACCTACCGAACCGAAGTTGCCAGTGGTGATTTCCCTAGTGACGAGAACTCTCACGAATAATGCAAAACATCGACATTGAAACGCTAGGACTCTTTGGCGTATTTCTAGCAGGTGCTATTCCATGGCTTGAAGCAATCGCTGTGGTGCCAGTGGGTATCCTTCTCGGTCTAGATCCGCTTCTTGTGGTCATCTACGCTGTTGTCGGAAACGCAATTACTGTTTTTCTGTTTGCATATCTGAGTTCACAAATCAGAGAGTATCTTCGCAAAAGGCGGATAGCTGCTGGGAAAACTGGAGAATCCAAGAAGTTTGTTAAAGCGCAGACTGCTTTTGACAAGTATGGAATCTATGGAATGGCGGCGCTTGGACCCGCACTGATTGGGACGCAATTTGCTGCTGCTATCTCAGTTGCAGCTGGAGTGAAGCCACTAAAAGCATCGGTATTGATTACTTTGAGCACTCTGATATGGGCATCAGCAATTGCCATTGTGTTTGCTCTCACAGGTCTTGCAGATCAGAACTAATCCTTTTCCGCTTCGTCCTCTTCAGCCCAAGCGTCACTTCTTGATTTCAGTATCTGTAACGCGTTCTGGGCGTCTTCATACGAATCAAAAGGACCGATTCGATAGATGGCAAGATCTTGCTTCCCCACCTCAACACTCATAGTTTTGGTGTTGAACCAGTATTCTGTAGTGCCTTCTTCGCTAATTTGACTTCTCCTCGTGCGTTTCACTTCTGAGCATACAGACAGTGTCAACCTAGTATGGAAGCATGCCTAGAGATGCGAAGACTGGAAACCTAACGCCTGGTCGCATTTCACCAACACTAGATGTTCCTAGATCAATAACTAGACCTGAATATGTTGGAAAACCAGCTCCTGCCAAGTTTCAGGGCTCTGATGTTAAGACTCCTGAGCAGATCGAGAAGATACGTCATTCGGGGAAAATAGCTGCGCAGGCAATTGAGTTGGCTGGCTCGCACGCTAAGCCTGGTGTGACTACCGATGAACTAGACAAGATAGCTCACCAGTTCTTGATTGACAATGGTGCTTACCCATCAACTCTTGGTTATCGCGGTTATCCAAAATCCATTTGTTCATCCATTAACGAGGTCATCTGTCATGGCATCCCCGATGACACAGTTCTCGTGGATGGCGACATTGTGAACATCGACATAACCGCCTACATCGATGGTTTCCACGGTGATAGCAATCAAACTTTTCTAGTTGGTAAAGTCAAGCCTGAAGTTGCCCTTCTAGTTGAGAGAACCCGAGAAGCACTTGCTAGAGGCATCTCAGTTGTAGCTCCTGGCAGATCAGTCAATCTCATTGGGCGAGCTATAGAGTCATACGCCAAACGCTTTGGTTATGGAGTTGTAAGAGATTTCACAGGTCATGGGATAGGTGAGAGTTTCCACAGTGGACTGATCATCCCCCACTACGACTCAGCACCAATGTATTCAGACGAGATGAAAGTAGGCATGGTTTTCACCATCGAACCGATGCTTACTCTTGGCACACACACCTGGGACATGTGGCCTGACGGCTGGACAGTACTTACAAAAGATAAAAGCATTACCGCACAGTTTGAACACACGATTGTCGTCACTGAAACAGGTGCCGACATTTTGACATTGGCATAGGAGAAGTAATGGGACGCAAGGCTATAGGAATAGATATTGGTGGAACTGGAATCAAAGGGGCGCTTGTTGATGTGAAATCAGGCAGGTTACTCAGTGAGCGACTTCGATATGAGACACCTGAAGGCGGAACTCCGAAAGCAATAGCCAATACCCTCAAAGATTTGATAAAGCACCTGCCTAAATCAGATGGGTTACCTGTTGGAATCTGTTTTCCAGCGGTAGTTAAGGATGGCGTCACAATGTCTGCAGCAAACGTCTCACAGGATTGGATTAACTTAGACGCAGATCGGATGTTTGAGAAAGAGCTCAAGCGCACCGTTCATGTACTAAACGACGCTGATGCTGCTGGACTAGCTGAGGCTAAATACGGAGCGGCTAAGAATGTTAGAGGGCTTGTCGTTCTCACAACCTTAGGAACTGGTATTGGCACAGCCCTTATTTACAACGGGAAACTCATTCCTAATTCGGAACTAGGACATCTGGAGATTGATGGCATTGACTACGAGACTATGGCTGCCTATTCAGCAAAGGAGCGAGAAGGCCTTACCTGGGAGCAGTATGCAAAAAGATTGCAGACTTATTACTCGAAGCTTGAGGCTTACCTAACGCCTGATTTATTTATCGTAGGTGGAGGCGTATCTAAAGAGCACGAAGTATTTCTTCCGCTATTGAAACTCAAGACCAAAATTGTTCCAGCGACCAACAGAAATAGCTCTGGAATTCTTGGCGCAGCCTACTGGGCTAAAAAACACACGATTGATTAGTGGAGGGGTCGGCCGATACGCCGGGTTCTGTACCTTTCGGTGACGGCCATCTATCTAGCGACATTGTTACCAATGCCATCAAGCGGTCTACCCGAAGACTTGAACTAGCTGCTCTCAAACGCCTTCTGTCTGACCTTGCTCCAAGTGAGGTTTACCTAGCCGCCCTAGTCACCTAGAACGCTGGTGGTCTCTTACACCACCGTTTCAGCCTTACCACTTACGTGGCGGTCTACTCTCTGTTGCACTTTCTTGCGGTTTACACCGAGTGGGTGTTACCCACCACTTTGCTATGTGGAGCCCGGACGTTCCTCGTTAGCTTTCGCTACCGCGACCGTCTAGCCGACCCTTCCTCAATAAGAGTAATAGAGAAGACTAGATCCAGAAAGGGCTACAGATGATTGGTCTGGTTGGTAACGGTGATTTCAGCTGCTTCATCGCCCCAGAAGCGAATGATAGTTATTGAGCAAGGTGCAACACTAGTTCTCCAGTAAGAAGCCCAGCTAGCATCAAGTGCCTTCTTCACGAATCCTCTGATCGGCATGACGTGTGAGACAACAACCACTGTCTTACCTTCATGCTTATCAAGTATTTGAGATATTCCCCTTTGAACTCTCGCATCGAAATCTTCCAGTGACTCGCCACCGCCTGGCGGAGCAACCTTCACATCCCCACGCCACTTGTCATAGAGTTCTGGCCAAGTAGCAGCAACCTCCTGCATGGTATGACCATCCCAGTCGCCAAAAGCAATCTCGGCAATGTCATCGTGGGTTTCAACAGGAAGGTTGAGCTTGTTGGCAATGATTACTGCAGTTTCTCGAGTTCTTGCGATCGGTGAACTAACCACGACTGTTGGACTTACAACTTTTTTATAGGAACCAGAGTGACCAATAAGGGCAATCTCGTTGGCGACCTTAGTTGCATCTTGAATACCTAGTTCTGATAACTGAGGATCTTCGCCTCCTCTACCAGAAAGCCTGTGGGTTTCAGTTAGAGGTGTTCTGCCATGGCGAACGAGGATTACTGTTGTGAGTTGTTTTGATACGTCTCTAGGTGCTCTTACTGAACCAGGTAATGACGGGTTGTATTCAAGATCTGCAGCCACTGATTTCGAAGCAGAGGTAACCACATTGATGGTAGATGTGTCAGCTGAGCCGATGTATTTTCTAACAACACTGCTTTCAGCATCCATAGCCTCATTGGCTAGCGCGTCAGCTTTCGTGTTTTGCTCGCGCGGGAACCACTCGAAACTTACCTTTCGAGAGCCAATCGCATCGTGCATGGCCTTGGCCAGATCCTGCATACCCTCGTTCTTTACTTTCCAGCGACCTGACATCTGTTCTACAACTAACTTGCTGTCCATACGAACATAGAGCTCAGCGTCTGGAACTAATTCGTTGGCTACTTCGATTGCGGCTAGAACTGCTCTGTACTCAGCAACGTTGTTGGTTGCAACTCCAATAAAGAGAGCAATCTCAGCCAGAATACTGCCGCTGTCTTTATCGATAAGAACTGCACCTGATCCAGCAGGACCAGGATTTCCTCTTGAGCCACCATCGGCTTCAATGATTACCTTCTGACTCATCGGACGATGATAGCCAAACACTCAGGGCAAGACCCTGCTTCATCCTCGGCAAGAGATGAAAGCGCATCAATTGTGTTAGCGGTAAGACCCATGCGGCAAGCTGAGCAGGCTCTGTTCTCAACTTGACCTACGGCAATCTGTTTTGCAGCAAGAGCTTTATATCTATCAAGTGCTTCTGCTGGAACCTTTGAAACAAGAGTTTCACGGTCAGCTGTTAGTTTCCGACCTCGGGACTTTAGATCATCAACTTGAGCTTGGATGGTAGTTTGCAAGGAACTAATCTCCTGAGAAAGATTCTCTTTCTTCCTTGTAATCTCATCAAGCTCAGTTTTAGCTTGTTCAAGTTGTTCGAGAATCTCAAGCTCAACTTCTTCAAGCTCCCCTTTGCGACGAGTTAGCGATTCAATCTCTGACTGCATGCCTTGAGCATCTTTCGAAGAAGATGTTTGATTCAGACGATCTTTATCTCTTGCTATTCGCTCTTCAACCATGTGTAGGTTATCGTCTGCTTTACGAGCATCCATTTCTAGATTCTCAAACTTAGTTCTGGCGTTGATGAGATCCCCCGCATACTCAGCTAGCTTTGCTGATGCCTGTGCAAGTTCAGAAGAATTAATTGCCTTGGAAATTTCAAGCTTTATTTGCTCAATCTCAAGATCTACCTGTGAAAGTTTCAATAACGCCGACTGAGCTGCTCTATCTAGCTTCATTTACAAATCCTTCGGCTTATTCATTAGAAAGTCGAAAACATCTGTTCTGATGTCGCAAATTTCAAACTTCACTAGAGGCATTTCCTCTTGCAATTCTTCTTGTGCTGTTTCTAACCAGACAAACTCTGCTGCCCAGTGAGAAATGTCAACTAGCGAGAATTCAACACCTCTTGCTTTGGCAAGTTCAAGTATTTCTTGGGCTCGGTGATGCCTAACATCAGAGGTGATGTAAACATCAGCTCCAGAATCTAAGGCTAGTTCCAAATCAGATTCACCAGCGCCTGCACAGAATGCGACGGTGCTAACTTTTCTGTCGAATGCTCCTGCCACGCGAACACCAGTTGCTGTTGGCGGCAAGATGTTGTTTAGAGCTTGAGCTAATTCACCTAGGGACAAAGTGTTAGGAAGAGAACCTACAATTCCAATACCTAAACCTGGTTCTTTAGAGGGTGAAAGTACACGCGTGTTTTTAAGGTTCAACTTCGATGTGATTGCAGCTGATGTGCCTGTGGCAACTGAGTCTGCGTTTGTGTGGGCAGTGTAAAGGGCTATCCCCGATTTTATTAGGCCACTGACCACTAATCCCTTGGATGTGTCCTCTGCAACGCTAGTGACTCCCCTAAGTAGCAACGGATGGTGAGCAAAGATTAGATCTGCTCCTACTTGCTTTGCATACTCAACAACTTCAGAAGTGACATCTACGGTGAGCAGCACTTTTGAAATCGATTGGCTTGGCGAACCTGAAACTAATCCAACTACGTCCCAATCTTCAATGAGGTGTGTTGGCCACAACTTTTCAAAGCTTGCTATGGCTTGAGTAAGTGTCGTACCCATTACTCAGTGCCAACGAAGATGTCGTTCAACTGTTCGCGTCTTGCCTCTAGAGCAAGAACTTCTCTTTCTTGCTTCTTTATCTGCGGAATGCGGATAGCAAGAGTTAGAACGATGCCCGCAAGTAAGGTTGCAACAAATCCAACGGCGGAGGTTCCAAGACTTGCCTCAAGTCCCAGCATTGGAACTGCGAAGCCCATAAAACCGAAGCCAAGTAGGTTCACTGGAATTAGCGCCACTGCAATCACGAGAGTGACTAACCAGGTCAATAGGGACAGGATATTGAACTTCTTGTAAAGACCGTATGACCTAGATAATGAGAGCTCGTGATAAGCCTGTCTTCTTATCGCAACATCGGCAACGAAGATTCCAATCCAACCTGCTGAAAGTGCGGCGACTAAAACAAAAACGTTGCTTAGATATTCAACAGTTTGAATCTTTGGCTGCTGAGCAAATAGGAACAATAAACCAACAGCAATAGTTGTAACAATCAGTAGAGCAAGTACACGTGATTTGATTCTGAACAGCGCAGCAAGATCCAAGGTTGCAGTTCTCAGTGAAAGCATCGCTGCAAATGTAATAGCAACCGCAAAGCCTGTAAACATAGATCCTTGAGCCCAGCTAGGAAGCGCAAGAACTGCCGCTTGAATACTGGTGTCTTCAGAAGTAGGGCTCACACTTAGAGTTCCTAGCCAGAAGATGGCTGCGATACCGATTAGAACCGGGATGACAAAGTTTGCTACAAGAACAGCTGAGAAAACTTTGATGCCCTTGACTCTCATCGGAATAGCTTTAGAAACATTTGGTGCAATGCTCAACCAAAGAGTTACATTCACCATCACTACAAGACAGATTCCAGCCAGTGCATCCATAGATAGGAAACCAGTTGAACCGGCAGCCGTGAAGCTGAATTCACCAAGAGCGAGAACTGCAAAGCTCTCTGCAACCAGTGCGAAAGCTAAGAGGCTCAAAAATACTTGAATGATTCGAGAAACGTTTCCTCTTACAAGTACCAAGAGTGCGATAGCTAAGAGGACCACAAGCTGCACAATCAAACCAAATGTGATGTTAACGCCCGAGAAGGAAACAACATTGACGCTAAACTCTGGTGCTCTCGCGTCTAAACCATTTAGCAAGAACGCAAAAACTCCAAGCATCACTGCCGTAAGTGCAACTCTGATGATCAGTCCAACAGCAAGAGGAATTGAATTACCCCACACTCCAAATACAGATCTAGAAATAACTGCGGTTGACAATCCACTTCGCTTGCCAGCGATGGCAGCTACTGAAATAAGAATTCCAGAAACAAGGTAACCAGAAACAAGAACAACAGCAATGGCAGTTGAGTTCAAGCCAGAACCAACCAATACCCATGTAAGAAGAATCGGAACTACTGTTGCTGAAACACCTAGCCAAACAAAAAGTTGTGACAGCGGGCCACGGTTTCTGTGTTCATCGGAAGGAATCAGAACGTTACTATCTGATCTGTCCAAAACATCACTTGGCTTTCTCTCAAGCTCTTCTAAAGCGGTAAGTTCTTCTTCAGCTGCTGCAGCTGCTAATAGTCTTTCGAACTCTCGTTCAGTTTCAGAACCAACTGGTTCTAAATCAACTACTTCAACTTCAGTAACTTCTGCAACTACCGACTCAGCCTCCACTTGTTCAACTTCAGGCTGGGTGAACCATGAGAATTCAGGTACCTCTGGCTTATCTTCAGTTGTTGGTTGTTCGATTACTTCAACAACTTCCTCAATTGCCTCTTGAACAGGAGGTTCAACAACAACCGGTTCTACAATTGGGGTTTCAGGCTTAGGCGGAGCAGGATTTAGCCAAGGAAAAACTTGTTCCAGCTTTTGAGCTTGTGGTTCGCTTGGTGAAACTTCAACTACGGCTTCTTCTATCACTGGCTCGACTTGCTGAACTGGAATAACAGGGGCTACAGGCTCAGGCTGTGCAACCGGCTCTGGTTGAGATACAGGGGTAACGTTTTGAGGAACATAGCCAGGAGTTTGTCTACGGAAGCTCTCTAGGGCACTGAGTGCTTGAGCAGAGCCATCGGCCTGCATGCTGGCTACCCAACGAGCCAATTCCTGATCTTCTTGGGCTCTCAAAGCCTCCTGAGCCACCAAAAGCTCCATAACAGCCTCAACACCTGAGTGTGAGGTCATGGCTTGATTGACTCGCGCCTCAAGTTCATCGTTGGATAGTGAACGGCGAACCGGTGGCTGAAAGTTGCTGGATTCCATAGGCAAATCTTACCGTTGAGTCTTAACTCATGCCTCTAGGCGGAGGTAGTCGAAAAGTGGGCCCTACCGGGCTCGAACCGATGACATCCACGGTGTAAGCGTGGCGCTCTACCAACTGAGCTAAAGGCCCGACTCTTGACTGCAGCGCCATGTGGCGCTTGTAAAACTATACAACAGGCTAGGCGGTCAAAGATGCCAAAGCGCGAGTATATTCATCCAAAGATCTGGCTTGACCAGGTGCTGTCACGAATTTCGAGACCAAAACCCCGTCTTTATCGATCACAAAGGTGCCTCTGTTGGCAATCCCGTGCTCCTCTAGAAATACCCCGTAATCCTGAGCAACCTTGCCATGTGGCCAGAAATCAGCCAAAACAGAGAACTTGTAGCCCTCGTGCTCCGCGAAGACCTTCTGGACATACTTACTGTCAACCGAGATTGCTAGAAGCTCCACGTCGCTTGAGGCAAATTTGTCGAAATTATCGCGAATTTCGCAGAGTTCCCCTGTGCAAACGCCGGAGAAGGAAAGTGGGTAGAAAACCAGAACAACAGGCTTTTTGCCCCTGAAATCTGAAAGGGTGACGTTCTCCCCAAACTGGTTAGCAAGGGTGAAATCTGGCGCTAGATCTCCGATAATCAGTGACATTGAAACTCCTTAGATTGGACTTGGCTCTAATCCTATAAAGCCCTGTGAACAAAGCCTAAACTTATAAAGGACCTAAACCGGTCCCAATTACTATTTTTGACCATGGCACCACAATTGCCTTGCGTTATCTAGAGCCGAAACGAGGATTCTTTGTCCATCAACAATCAGGACGTCTTTTCAAGCAACACTCCAGATCAAGATCCAGAAGAAACCCGCGAGTGGCTAGAGTCCCTCGATGCAGTGGCTAGAGTTCATGGACCTAAGCGTGCACGCGAAATCATGTTGAACCTCTTGAAGAGATCTCATGAACTTCAACTTAACGTGCCAATGGTTCAGACAACTGACTACATCAACACAATTGCAACTACAGATGAACCAACATTCCCTGGTGACGAGGCGATCGAAAGAACCTATAGAGCTTGGATGCGTTGGAACGCAGCTGTTCTAGTTCACCGTGCACAGCGTCCAGGAGTTTCTGTTGGTGGACACATCTCAACCTATGCTTCATCTTCTTCACTTTATGAAGTTGGTTTCAACCACTTCTTCAAAGGTCAGGATCACCCTTCAGGTGGCGATCAGATTTTTATTCAAGGACACGCAAGCCCAGGTCCATACGCAAGAGCTTTCCTTGAAGGTCGCTTGAGCGAGGAACAACTAAATGGTTTCCGTCAAGAGAAATCTCACCCAGGTGGTGGTCTTTCTTCTTACCCACACCCACGATTGATGCCAGACTTCTGGCAATTCCCAACAGTGTCTATGGGTCTTGGTCCTATCAACGCTATTTACCAAGCACAGGCAAACCGTTACCTTGCTGGCAGAAACTTTAAAGACACTGCTGAGCAGCACGTTTGGGCCTTCCTCGGTGACGGTGAAATGGATGAGGTTGAATCACGCGGCGCATTGCAGCTTGCTGCTAACGATGGTTTAGATAACCTCACCTTTGTTGTGAACTGTAACTTGCAGAGACTAGACGGTCCTGTTCGTGGTAACGGAAAGATTATTCAAGAACTTGAATCGTTTTTCCGCGGAGCAGGATGGAATGTTATCAAGGTTGTTTGGGGACGTGAATGGGATTCACTACTGCAAGCAGACACCGATGGTGCTCTAGTGAACCTAATGAACTCAACACCTGATGGTGACTTCCAAACTTACAAGACCATGGATGGTGGATTCATCAGAGAGAACTTCTTTGGAAGAGATCCTCGCACCACAAAGCTTGTTGAGTCAATGACCGATGCTCAAATCTGGGGGCTAAAGCGCGGTGGTCACGACTACAGAAAGATTTACGCAGCTTACGCTCAAGCACTTGCACACAAGGGTCAGCCAACAGTAATTCTCGCTAAAACGATCAAGGGTTACGGTCTTGGAAAAGCATTCGAAGGTAGAAACGCTACCCACCAAATGAAGAAGTTGACTCTTGATAACTTGAAGTCATTTAGAGATGACATGAACATTCCAATCACGGATGCTCAACTAGAAGCCGACCCATACAAGCCTCCTTATTACCGTCCAGCTCCTGGTACTCCTGAGATTGATTACATGCACGAGCGTCGCAGAGCCCTAGGTGGTTATCTTCCAGAACGTCGCAACAAATACGTTTCATTCGAACTACCAGAAGATAAAGCATTTGATGTTTCTAAAGGTGGTTCAGGCACACAAGAGATTGCAACCACAATGGCATTCGTAAGATTGCTAAAGGATCTTCTGAAGACTCCAGAATTTGGTCCAAGAATTGTTCCTATCATTCCTGATGAGGCTAGAACATTCGGTATGGATGCCTTTTTCCCTACTGCAAAGATTTATAACCCGAGAGGACAGCACTACATCTCCGTAGACCGCGAACTTCTTCTTTCATACAAGGAAAGCCAAGCAGGTCAGATTCTTCACACTGGAATCAACGAAGCAGGTTCGATGGCGGCTTTCACTGCGATTGCCACATCATATGCAACTCAGGGACAGCCACTTATACCGTTCTATGTGTTCTATTCAATGTTTGGTTTCCAACGAACTGCAGATGCTATCTGGGCAGCTACTGACCAGTTATCGAGAGGCTTCATGATTGGTGCTACAGCCGGTAGAACCACTCTTACCGGTGAAGGTCTTCAGCACGCTGATGGACACTCCCCAATCATTGCTGCAACCAACACAGGTGTAATCAGCTACGACCCTGCATACGGCTACGAAATTGGTCACATCATCAAGGCTGGTCTAGAGCGCATGTATGGCGGAGTTCACCAAGATCCGAACGTCATCTTCTACATCACTGTTTACAACGAACCAATTGTTCAACCAGCTCAGCCTGAGGGCGTTGACGTGGATGGAATCATTCGCGGTATCCACAGACTCAGTGTCGGAACAGGTGCAGGTAAGAAAGCACAGATTCTAGCTTCGGGTGTTGCAGTGCCATGGGCTTTCGAGGCCCAACGCCTATTGCAGGATGACTGGAACATTTCAGCAGATATCTGGTCAGTGACTTCATGGACAGAACTTCGTCGCGATGCACTTGCTTGCGATGAAAAGAAGTTCCTCTATCCAAACGAAGTTTCACCACTTCCATACATCACCAACAAACTTGCTGGAGCACCAGGTCCATTCATCGGTGTTAGCGACTACATGCACCAGGTACCTGATCAGGTGCGTAAGTGGATTCCAGGTGAGTATGCAACTCTGGGTGCTGATGGTTTTGGTTTCTCAGATACCAGAGCAGCAGCTAGAAGAGCATTCAAGATCGATGGTCCTTCAATCGTTGTTCGAGTACTTGAGCAGCTTGCTTCACGTGGCGATGTAGCAGCACACATTCCACAGCTTGCAATCGACAAGTACCGCTTGCTTGATGTGACAGCTGGAACCTCTGGCAACGCTGGTGGAGACGCATAAGTATGTTAGTTTTTCTCGCACCAGGCCAAGGTTCTCAAAAACCTGGCTTCATGTCGAGTTGGCTAGAAATACCTGAGTACAAAAGCAATATAGAACGTTACTCAGAAGAAATCTCACTTGATCTAATCAAGCATGGAACGCTAAGTGATGAAGAGACAATTCGTGATACCTCAATCGCTCAGCCACTAATTGTTGCAGCGAGCATCGCTTCAGCTGCTCTTCTAGATTCAGTAAATGTATCTGGAGTAGCAGGTCACTCAGTTGGTGAAGTCAGCGCTGCAGCAGTGTCTGGAATTCTTTCAGACACTCAAGCAATGCAGCTTGTAAACATTCGTGCTCAAGCAATGGCAAAGGCTGCAGCCGCAAGTGAACCAACAGGAATGGCAGCTGTTTTAGGTGGCGAAGTTGACGTTGTAGTTGCACGTCTTACTGAACTTGGTTTATCGCCTGCTAACTACAACGGAGCAGGACAGATTGTTGCAGCAGGATCTAAGAAAGCAATTGCAGAACTAGTTGCTGAGGGTCCTTCTGGTGCCAAAGTTATTCCACTAAGTGTTGCTGGGGCTTTTCACACTCATTACATGCAGCCTGCAGTTAGCGAATTAGAAAGTTTCACTTCAGGTCTTGGCATTTCTGATCCAAACTTGAAACTCTGGTCAAATCAGAATGGCCAAGTTGTTTCAAAAGGCAACGAATTCATCAATCTTCTAGTTGGCCAGATTGCTAACTCTGTTCGATGGGATCTCTGCATGGATGCAATGGTAAAAGCTGGAGTAACGGCAGTAATCGAACTCTCGCCTGCTGGAACTATTGCAGGTCTTGCAAAACGAGGAATGCCTGGTGTTGAGATAGTTGCACTGAAGGAACCTACTGATCTTGAATACGCTCAAGATTTAATCAACCGCTCAACTAAGAAGGTCTAATGTCACAGCCAACTCTTAATCAGTATGAAACCAGAAAGTTCAGTCGCATCTATTCACTTGGTGCGTCACGTGGGGACTTGGTTGTTACTAACGATGACATCGCTGGTCCAATTGATTCAAGCGATGAATGGATTCGTCAGCGCACCGGAATAATCACAAGAAGACGTGCTCCTAAAGATCAGTCACTGATGGACATGGCTGTTGAAGCTTCGAACCAAGCAATCAAACGTGCAGGTATCTCTCCCCAAGAAATTGGCGCTGTCATCTTCAGCACAATCTCTCATCCATACCAAACCCCATCGGCAGCAACATTACTTGCTGACAAGATTGGTGCTAATCCTGCTCCAGCTTTCGACATCTCTGCTGCTTGCGCTGGTTATTGCTATGGGATAGCCCAAGCAGATGCATTGGTTCGTTCAGGTGTAGCTAAGTATGTTCTTGTCGTTGGTGGCGAGAAGCTAAGTGACTTTATTGATCCAACCGATAGATCAATCTCATTTCTTTTAGCCGATGGTGCGGGAGCTGCAATCGTTGGGCCATCCGATACACCAGGCATTTCACCTACTGTGTGGGGTTCAGATGGCTCACACTGGGAATCTGTCAGCATGACCCACTCCTTGCTTGATTTCAGAGATGGTGAAGCAGCCTGGCCAACCATTAGACAAGATGGTCTAACCGTGTTTAAGTGGGCTGTGTGGGAAATGGTCAAGGTAGCCAAAGAGGCTCTGGAAGTTGCTGGAGTAAAGCCTGAAGAGTTGACTGCCCTAGTTACCCATCAGGCGAATATTCGTATTATTGACGAACTAGTCAAGCAACTTCAGCTACCTGAAAATGTTGCAGTTGCTAGGGATATCGTCAACACAGGTAATACATCTGCTGCGAGCATTCCTTTAGCAATGGACCAGCTTTTGCACGATGGAACCGTGAAATCAGGCGGTTTGGCCCTTCAGATTGGCTTTGGAGCAGGCCTTGCCTTCGCGGCTCAGGTAGTAGTTCTACCCTAAACTTGACCTAGTAAATCAAACAACCAAGGAGTAACAAATGGCACTTTCACAGAACGAAGTTCTACAAGGATTGGCTGAAATCGTTAACGAAGAGACCGGTATCGACACTGATTCAGTGAAGATGGAGAAGTCTTTCACAAACGACCTAGACATTGACTCAATTTCGATGATGACCATCGTTGTTAACGCTGAAGAGAAGTTCGGCGTAAAGATCCCAGATGAAGAAGTCAAGAACCTGCTAACAGTAGGCGATGCAGTTAACTTCATCACTTCAGCACAGGGCTAATTACTCTTGAGTATCAAAATCGTTGTCACCGGGATAGGCGCTACCACGCCTCTCGGTGGCGACGCGCAATCAACCTGGAAGGCTTTGTTAGCCGGTGAATCTGGCATAAGCACGCTTGAACAGGACTGGGTTGCAAAATATGAGGTTCCAGTTACTTTTGCTGGTCAAGCAAAGGTGAGAGCCTCAGAGATACTCACACTTCAAGAAACCAAAAGATTAGACCCTTCAAGCCAGTTCGCCCTTATCGCAGCTCGTGAAGCATGGGCCGATGCTGGCATCACAGATTTCGATCCTGAGCGTCTATCAGTTGAATTTGCTACCGGTATCGGTGGTGTTTGGACTCTCCTAGATGCCTTTGACACACTCAAGGAAAAAGGTCCGCGCAGAGTATTGCCAATGACCGTTCCAATGCTTATGCCTAACGGTCCTGCTGCTGCAATCGGCATGGACATCTCGGCTCGCGGAGGTGTACGAACTTCTGTCTCAGCCTGTGCATCTGGAACTGAGGCTATTGCGAATGCGATCACAAGACTTAGAACAGGTGAGATAGACATCGTTGTTGCAGGTGGTTGTGAAGCGGCTATGCATCCACTTCCTATCTCTGCATTTGCTGCGATGCAAGCTCTTTCGAAGAGAAACGATGAGCCAACTAAGGCAAGCCGCCCTTATGACATCAACCGCGATGGTTTTGTTATGGGTGAAGGCGCCGGAGCTCTAGTTCTTGAAACAGAAGAGCACGCCTTAGCTCGTGGCGCAAAGATTTATGCAGAACTTGCAGGTGGCTATGTCACAAGCGACGCGTATCACATCACAGCTCCAGACCCAGAGGGAGCAGCAGCAGCCAGAGCAGTTATTGGCGCTCTAAAGATGGCAGATGCACAAATCACAGACGTTACCCACATTAATGCTCATGCCACCAGCACACCGGTAGGAGATATCGCAGAGTATGTTGCTCTAAAGCGCGTCTTCGGTGATCACCTAAAGAACATTGCTGTTTCAGCAACTAAGTCTTCAACGGGTCACCTTCTAGGTGGCGCTGGTGCTATTGAAGCCATCTTCACAGTGTTGGCTGTTAGCGAGAGAACTGCTCCCCCGACCATCAACCTAGAGGATCAAGATCCTGCAATCGATTTGGATGTTGTCGTTACCCCTAGAGAACTAGGCGAGAACATTGTTGCTATTTCCAATTCATTTGGGTTTGGTGGACACAACGCTGTGGTTGCATTCCGTTCTTACAACAAATAACTAACCTGCTCTATTGAGCAAAACCACATTGTGACTAAACCTTGCTGCCCTAAATGGCTCGATTATGTCATCCCAAGATTGTCCAAGACTCACTCTGAGCAAACGAAGAAACTCTCGTTGATTGCCTGCTGATGCGTTCAGCATCTGAGTAATGCGATCCTCGCTAAGTAGAACTGATCCTGCTTCATTGAGTTCACCTCTGAAGACACCTAAACCTGGCACACCCATAAACAAGAGACCATGCTTGCCTTTAGTTTGGTTCAACTCGAAATAAACACCGCCAAGGGAATAGATCTCTGAGGCGAGATCTTCCAACTGTTCTTCGGTAAGGGATAGCTTGAACTCTGAACCGAGATGGTCATCGAGTAGGTCTTGCTTGGACCAGTTAGTTGATCCAGCGATTGGCTCTAGAAGTGCCTCAATCTGGGCTGTTAGATGCTTTGGGCAGGCGTGCACAACTAAGGTCGTGAGAAACTGACCTTTACGCATGGCAAACCTCCAAATCGGCCTAAGGTGCGTCTTCCCCAACGTCCTTATGATTTAGAGACTTATAGGTTACGACTAGGAGCCAATTAGCGCAATTCCTAAAGGTGTGCTGGCTAGCATTGTTATAGACACGTAAGAAGCCAGAGAGAGGCTCAAAATGGCCAAGTTGTACTTCCGCTATGGAGCGATGAACAGCGGTAAGAGCACCGCCCTACTGCAAGTAGCCCATAACTACGAAGAACGTAGCCAGCAGATCCTTATAGCAAAGCCAGCTGTTGACACTAAAGGTGACGCGACGATCGTTTCAAGACTTGGTGTAGACAGACACGTTGACTTCCTGATCACACCAGAATCAAATTTGAGAGAACTAGCTCACGAATATGCAAATAACGGACTGATCATTCCTGGAATCAAGAACTTAGCCTGTCTTCTAATTGACGAGGCTCAGTTCATGACCAGAGATCAGGTTGACCAAGCATTTGAACTTGCAGTCTTGGACGGTGTGCCTGTTTTGGCCTATGGAATTAGAACTGATTTCCTAACTGTTGGTTTTCCTGGCTCTATCCGCCTAATGGAGCTTGCGCATTCACTAGAAGAATTAAAAACCATCTGTCGCTGTGGTCGAAAAGCTATGTTCAACGGCCGCAAGTTTGATGGCGACTTCATCTTTGAGGGTGACCAAGTAGCTATTGACGGAGTTGAAGTTACCTATGAGTCGCTATGTGGTGTTTGTTACCTCAACGAACGAGGCTAGGTGGCTAAAAAGTTTCATGGGCCTAAGTTCTACCTAGGCGCAGAAGATCTTAAAGATGAGTTATATGTATCTGATGATGGCTTTGTAATATCCGAAGAAGAGTTTCTATCGGCTGATAGCCACGAAACAGTTCTACTTGAAGGGCAATTAGGATTACCTGCCTTCCGCGACGGGCACGCCCATCCCCTATTTGCTGGACGTGAAGCTCAAGGTCTATCAATTACTGAGTGCAAGTCTGAGGCTGAGATTCAAGACGCCCTTAGAGATTTTAGATTGAGTAATCCAAAGGGTATATGGATTGATGGCGCAGCCATTGACAGGTCATTGGATGTCGCATTCAATAGACACACTTTAGATAAAGCTGTGACTGACATTCCAGTTGTGTTGCACGGTGATGATCACCACACGCTATGGGTAAACACAAAGGCTTTGGAAGTTGCAGGACTGTTTGGATCAAACACTTCCAACATCGAAACCCAAGGTGTTGATCTTGATAAGGACAACATCCCAACAGGCATTCTTCGTGAGTGGCCTGCTATGCGCTTGATACTCGAACTTGAACCAGAGAGAACTCTCAAGCGAGACATCGAGTGTCTAGTTCTTGCTGATCAAAAGCTTGCAGCAGCTGGAATTGTCGAATGTTATGACGCTTGGATAGACCCTGGCATGGCTGAGACATACATTGCTGCTTCCGATGCAGGAAACATTTTTCTTGACTACAAGCTTTGTTTCAGAGCAGACCCAGATACCTTTTTGAAAGACCTTCCATACATCAACTCGATGCGCGAGCAAGTAAACCAAAGGCCAAATCTTGATGGCAATGCAATCAAGTTCTTCGTTGATGGAGTCTTTGGTAGCGCCACTGCAATGGTTTCTGCACCCTATGAATCAGATGGCAGCCATGGCGTTCCTGTCTGGAAAGAGGCAAAGCTCAGAGAAGCCATCAAACTGGCAAACGCAGAGAAATTTCAAGTGCACATCCACGCCATCGGCGATGCGGCTACTTCCCTAGCCCTTGAGATTCTTGAAGAGATAACACGAGAGTCGTTGGCCTATCGCCCAGTTATCATTCACGCTGAACTGACTAACGACGACATCATTCAGAAATTGAATCAGCTGCACGCCGTCGCTTGTGTCCAGCCTTACTGGGCTCAATACAACGGGATGCTGCAAAGCTGTATTCATCACCTGGGCCACGATCGTATTCAAAGCCTTTACGCATTCAGAGACATGATGGTTGAAGGCGTTTCAGTCGTGTTCTCAAGCGACTGGCCAGTGTCAAACCATGAACCTCTAAAGGGTATTGGCGTGGCTGTGAACCGCCGTGAAACGCTCGAACAAGCCCCGCACAACCAAAATCAAGCGATAACTGCAGAGCAGGCCTATACGGCCTACACGACCAGTGTCATTTCCATGCGTGAGATAAACAAAATAGAACCACTGATGCCAGGATCGAGCTTCGACATGGTTGTTTTGGACCAGAACATCTTTGCGATCCCTAGTTTGGAAATTGCTAAAACTCAGGTTCTGGCCACCTACAAACAAGGTCAGCGGATCTTCTAACTAGCCCTTTACAGCTCCACCTGTAAGGCCCGAAGTGATGTACTTCTGCAATGCCAAGAACAATGCCACGCTAGGCAACGCAGACAGTACCGCGCCAGCAGCAAACATTGACCAGTCCTTTGAATACGGGTCGCTAATGAACTGCTGAAGACCTGTAGCCAGCGTCAAGCTGTTTGGGTCACTCAGAAGAATCGATGCAAGTATGAAGTCGCTGGTGATACCGATGTAGCTAAGCAACATCTGAACGGCAAGAATCGGAGCCACCAATCTCAAAATGATTGAGAAGAAGATGCGAGCGTGGCTTGCACCGTCAATGGTTGCTGCCTCATCAATTTCCTTTGGCACGGTGTTAAAGAACCCGTACATCAAGTAGGTACCTGCACCAAGTGATCCACCTAGATAAACCATCATCAGACCAATCTGGCTGTTTAGACCAAGAATCGGGAATACTCTACCGATGTCAGAAAGCAAGCTGTAGATAGCAACAAGACCCAAGATTGAAGGGAACATCTGCATAAGAATCAGTGACAATAGACCAGGTCTGCGACCCTTGAAACGCAATCTTGAGAATGCAAACGCTGCTAGGGCACTCAGGAAGACAGAACCAACAGACGTGACGATACCGATAACAACTGTGTTCATGTACCAACGACCAAATGGTCTTGATTCTTGGTCAAACAACGAAATGTAGTTTGCTGGAGAAATTTCGGCAAACAAAACCGTTGTGTTGTTGATGTCGTTGTTTGGATACAAGGAGGTTGACAGGATATAGAGAATAGGGAAAACAGCGAATGTACAAACTGCAATTCCTACAAGGTGACGCCAACCGGTGCTAAAGAACCAGCGGAAGATGATGAAAGGTCTCTTAGTTTTGACTGCAACGCTCATTAGACGATCTCCTCAAACTTCTTAGTTCTCTTAAAGCTGATTAGCGAAATGGTAGCGACAACCACGAATATCAGAATCGAGAATGCGCTTGCCAAACCAAAGTTCTGACCCGTACCGGAGAACGCAATCTTGTACACGAAGGTAATCAGGATATCTGTACCACCTACGTCATAGTCCGTGATTCCCGAGTCTGCGGGACCACCTTTGGTAAGCAGGTAAATAATCGTGAAGTTGTTGAAGTTGAATGCAAACGATGCAATCAACAGCGGTGCAATGGAGATAAGTAGCAATGGGAGCTTGATTAATCTGAAGGCTTGCCATCCTGTTGCACCATCAATTTCAGCAGCCTCATTTAGCTCTGAAGGGATTGACTGCAGAGCACCTGTAGTGATCAAGAACATGTAAGGGAAACCAAGCCAGAGGTTCACTAGAAGCACGGCCATTCGCGCCGGGCCTTCTTCTAAGAGCCAAGGGAAGTTCGCTTCAGACCCAGGTTGCTGGCCGAATATCACCGTGTTAATAAAGCCGTTTTCACGGTTTAGAAGACCAACCCAAACGTATGCAGAAAGGAATCCAGGGAACGCGTAAGGAAGAATCATTACAAGCCTATAGAACTTCTTTCCACGCAGTTTTTCGTGGTTGAATACCAAGGCAATGAAGAGACCAAGAATGAATGTTGTCAAAACTGTGGAGATAGCAAAGATAAAGGTCCATGAGATTACCTTTACCAATGGGTCTCTTAGTTGAACATCAGTAAAGATGGTTTCAAAGTTCTTGAGACCAACTTCAACACGCCAACCACCATCAAGCTTCGGGCTATCAATATTTCCGTTGAGTCTGTAGAAGCCATCTTCAGCAGACTTGAATACATCACCTGCGTAGTAGACACCGTAATCGTCATCGACTAGCGCGGTGAAAGTGTCAGCTGTCTCGTCGTAAACGAGTGTTGACTCGGATGGAAGTGCAATTGTGAACTCTGAGGTTCTAAGTCCGACATTCGGGTTGGCAGGGTCAGTAATGACCCTGATGTCGAGATACTTTGCCTTATCCACAAAAGATAAGTTATTTGGATCTTGAGTTGTGTAACCGACTGCTCTTAGAGCTGCTTTAGGACAGGTCTCAGTGTCCTCAGCGTACTTATCAGCACACTCGGTGCTCAATGTGTACTGGTTATCCCCCAGTGGAATAGGAAGTTCACCGTTTTTACCGATGGATACTTTTCCATCAACGTTGTTGGTCATCAGGAATGCTCTGGAACCATCGCTGTCGTCCTTGACCAAGTTGATGGTGTAGTCAGGGCCATCGACAATACGGTAAGCGGCATTCTTGATTGTTTGAATTGCGAGAGCTTTGTCACCATTGTGAGCGCTTCCATAGTTTGTAAATGCGGTGTAACCGCTAAACATGGTGACGTAGACCTGGAAAACAATAAGGAATAAAACACCAGGGGTTAGGTACTTAGCTGGTAGTCCGCCCTTGCGAAGGTAAATCCAGTTCACGATAAGAAGTACCAAGATGCTTAGCAATGCTTGCACCACTAGTTCCTGCGCAATCAGAACCATGATCATGGTCACAGCAATAGCGTCGACAGTACCTAAGACTCCAAGTTTCCAAAGTGTACCTGAAAGACTGGGTGAGGATTCTCCCCAAGCTTTTAGCTTCTTACTCGCCATTTACTTACCTATTCCCTATTTCATGCAGTGATAAGAACACAACGGAAGGGTGGGTGTCTCCATTGACTGAAGACACCCACCCGACACCGCTTTAACTACTTACTTGATTTATCGATGGTCGTTTGCAGAGCCTTGACCATTGCAGCCCAAGCTACATCTGGCTTAGCCTCTTTACCCTGAATGATGCGGGTCTGAGCTTTACCCCAGATAGTCCACGCAGCAGCCATAGCTGGAGAGTTAGGCATTGGCACTGTGTTAGCAGCGTTAGCGAAACCAGCGACAACCGGGTTGTCTTTTGCTCTGTTTAGGGCAGCCTTGTTAGCCGGAGTTTTGTTGAAGTTGTCATACAGGTTGAACTGAACCTGCTCTGATGACATCCATCTCATTAGGTCCACCGCAGCAGGTACGTTGGTTGGGTTACCTGGCTTTGAAGCCATCATTAGGTAGCCGCGGATACCAAGGAACTGCTTTGGCTTTAGCTTCTGAGCGGTAGGTCCTGTTGGGAATGGATCAATTGCATAACCTTCTACCGCCTTTAGACCGGTCTTACAACCACCAGCACCAGCTTCAATTGCGTTGATGTTCCAAGCGCCAGTTACCCAGTACTTGATTGCTCCAGTTGTGACTTTCTTTCCCTTAACTGTGGTTGTCTTAGTTGGGTTTAGGAAGTCGCAAAGAATCTTCGCGTTTGAAGGCGGGCCAAAGAACTTGGTTCCCTTGAGCTTTAGCCACTTGGCGAATGCAGCTCCGTTAGCTCCACCCATACCTACCTTGTTAGTCCAGTCACCCTTGCTATCCATTGAGAAGACAGGCGCATTGAACATGGTCTGGAATGGGTACATGTGATATGGATCTGAGTTTGTTGCGTCGTAGTTGATGCCAAGCTCGCCATCCTTGATGTCGTTAACTGACTTCAATGGCTTAGGTGCTTTCTTGACGTTACGAAGAATCGCGATGTTCTCAGTCCAACCAGGAGTTCCGTAGTACTTACCGTTGTACTTCATAGCCTGCAAAGCTCCAGGAACGAAGTCGTCCTTGAAGTTAGCTGGAAGGTACTGGTCAATTGGAGTAAGCACGTTTGCAGCTGCAAGGTTACCTATCCAGTCGTGAGCCGCACCAGCAAGAATGTCTGGTCCAGTTCCACCAGGAACAGCAGTCTTTAGAACTTCACGAACAGTTCCAAAGTCTCTTTCAACAAGCTTTGCTGTGAACTCTGGGTTAGCAGTGTCCCAAGCACCAACGCGAGCCTTGATGGTGTCAAGAGTACCCTTGTCAGCCCAGATCACTAGTTCTGATGCAGCTGATACGGGCGTAGCAGCTGTGAAACCAGCACCGATTACTGATAGTGCTGTGAATAAACCAACTACTTTTCTAGTTGTTGTCTTCATTTCCCTATTCCTTACTTTCTGTTATCCAATTTTGCTACCCCTGTTGAGGTAGTTTCGAAATCTATCGCCACACTACTAACGTGCTGTTAGCAGCTACTGTAGCGACTTTTGTTTTCTTTAGCACTGAGAGTGTTGTAACTCCGGCTTTATCACCGTTCACTACAACATTCCAGTTACCTGTTGAAGGAAGAGTTACCTTCTTTGAGGTTGAGTTAGGGTTTGAGATAACCACGATGGTCGCCCACTTGTCCTTGACCGCCTTACCATTCAGTGAGTAAGCAATGACGTCATCAGGCGCGTTCAGGAATTTTAGGTTCGCTGAGATTGCAGCTGGTGAACTCATTCTGAATGCTGGGTGAGCCTTACGAAGAGCAATCAAACCCTTGTGGTAGTCAACAGTTGATCTGTGCTTCACACGCTCAGGCCACTTCAAGCTGTTCACCTGGTCAGATGAGTTGTAGCTGTTGTGGTCGCCATTCTTACTTCTCAAGAATTCTTGACCAGCCTGAATGAATGGAGTTCCCTGTGCTAGAAGAATCAAGGCAGCGATCTGTCTTTGCTGCTTGACTACTGCTGGAAGTGACTGCTGGTTGTTGACTGACCAAAGCTTGTCGAACAAAGTCTTGTTGTCGTGCGCTTCTGCGTAGTTAACTGACTGTCCTGCATCAAGAACCAACCAAGGAACAACAATCTTGTCTGCACTTGAGTGGCCGATAATTCCAGCTTTAACTGCGTTGATGGCACCTGTGTTTCCATTGACGTAACCACCATCAGAAGTACCATCAGGAGATCCCTTAACACCGTTTCTGATTCCGTCGTTGAATGCACCAACACCTGGCATGTTCAATAGTTGACTTTGGTTACCTTGAGGCAGACCACTGTCGCCACCCATGCTCCAAGCTTCACCGATGATGGTTGCAGCTGGTTCAATTGCGCGAATTGCGTTAGCTGAATCGTTAACGGTCTTGACATCCCAAAGACCCATCTGGTCAATTCTGTAACCATCGAGCTTGTACTCTCTGGTCCAGTACTTGAATGAGTCAACAATGAACTTACGAACCATTGGGCGCTCTGTTGCAGTGTCGTTTCCACAACCAGATCTATTGGTTAGGTTGCCGTTAGCGTCTTTTCTGAACCAGTAACCCGGAACAATGATTGCCTGGCTGAATTCAGTTGCGCTAGCAACGTGACCGTGAACTACGTCCATGGTTACGCGCATTCCATTCGTGTGGAAAGCCTGAACAGCTTCTTTCAACTCCCTAATTCTTGCAACAGGGTTTGTCGGATCGCTTGAATACTGACCTTCTGGTACGTTGAAGTGCTCTGGGTCATAACCCCAGTTGAATACTGGGTTCAATTCGTCTCCACCTGATGCATAGTCATACATCGGAAGAAGCTGAACGTGTGTTACACCCATTTCCTTGAAGAAACTTAGTCCAGTAGAAGCTTTTGTCTTTCCTGAACCGATAGTGGTTCCAAGCTGAGCAAGGCCTCTGAACTTTCCGCGGTTCTCAGGTCTTACACCACTGTTTGCATCAATAGAAGCATCTCTTACGTGCAGCTCATACATTACTGAGTCAACAGCTCGTCCTGAGAATGCAGGCTTCTTGTGAGTCAACCAGCCGGTTGGGTTGGTCTTTGCAAGATCAATAACTACACCACGATCACCATTGACTGTAACTGAACGAGCATATGGGTCAACAGCGTCATCTGTGTTTCCGCCAACTGTTACTCGGTACATGTATACCTGAAGGTGACGGTCTCCAGTCAGTGATGCAGTCCAAGTACCCTTGACACTTCTGGTCATTGGAGTGACCGTGCCTTGGTTCTTAGGAGTCGTAGCGCTTGCATATGTCACAAGAGAAACTTCACTGGCAGTTGGAGCCCAAACTCTAAAGTCTGTCTTCGCGGCAGAGTAAGTGCTACCTAAGTCATCACCTGTGTATGTATATGCTTCAACGAATGCAGGAGAAGTGAACACACCAGCTGCAACGATCTGACGAGAGCCAAATACACGAGTTGGGTCTGGATCTGTGTGGTTCACCATAATGGTTGAACCCAGAGGAATATCTGTTGCTGTGGTAATCAACCACTGCTTGTTGCTAGATGTCTGACCGTTGTTTAGGTCCTTGATCTTTTCTGCTGACACAATAGCTGGAGCACCATCGCCTGTAAGAGAGAAACCAGGTCCAGCTGTTCCATTTGCACGGCTAAGAGTTACCTTGATAGTTCTGAGAGTTTCAATTGAAGCACCCCACATTTCAGGCGGAATGATAAATGTGTCATTGGTGTAGATGTAGCCGTCGTTCTGCTGAATCCAAATCTCAGCAAAGTTGTTCTCGTCCAAGTTCACGATTCGGTCTAGGTCAACGTCTTTGGTCCAACCAGACTTCAGACGAGGAATTAGTCCAAGCTGGGTTACGCCATCACTGATAGGCACCTGAGTATTGATAAGTCCGTAACCCTTGCTGTCTACAACGTTGGAGAAGAACGGGGTTACCTGGGTTGCAGGTAAGTTAGTTCCTTTGATAGCCCAGAGCCATAGGCCCCAGTCTGAATAGCTACCGCTAGTTCTTTTGTAGTGAACGATTAGATTGGCGCATTTTGCGGTAGGACAAGCTCCCGCAGCGCTAGCACTTGAGGAAATGGCTGGAACCGGGGCTACTAGCGCGAAAGCTAGAAGTACCGGAAGGACAGTCTTTTTGACAAGAGTAGAGATTTTGGACAAGTTGGGGCCTTTCTATTGCTTGGAACTAGCCTAATTTGGCTTCAGGCACACAATACGTAGGTAACGAGAGTCGTTATGTAATCGTTTCCATTATTCAATAAATTTAACAGAAAACTGGGCCCCAACAGCGTTAGGGCCCAGTTTTTACTAGATCAATGCAGGGGTATTAGCCTTTTGGAACTACTACCTTTGCATTTGGCTTGTCTGTCGCTCCAGGGCCTTTACCGATTACAGATTCAGCCTGGACATAAACTTCCCAAGTCTGATCTTCATCAGGAGACGCTGTTACGGCCATGTCGCAGCTTGTAGGCAGAGCCCATGTAGCTCCTGCGAATGTAGCCTGTGTGACGTTGTTCTGGATAGTACAGGTCTTAGTAGTAGGACCCTTCTTCGCAGTCACGGTGATCTTTGTTGGGAACATACCCCTCATTGCTGGGTGAGCTGGACGAACTGGGGTAACAGTAAGGTTTCCGTTAGAGAAAGCTGCTGTTGCACCGTAACGACCGACAAATGTAGGGACGCTGTAGTGAACTTCGTTGGTACCTAGTCCAATCCACATAGATGTTCCAATCTTTGGAAGACCGTTAGAGTTTCCGTCAGTCCACTTGTAGTCACCTGACTGAACACCAGCCCAGTCATTGTCCGGCTGAGATCTACGAAGAACAAGACCTGTGCTACCTGAGTAAACACCCATGGTCTTAACAATGGCGTAAGCACCATACTTGTCTTCACCTACGAATGGCCAACCTGTTGTGTCTGCTTTGACCTTGCCCTTGTATGGGTAGGTCTTAGTAACAACGTTCTTCTTAACAGTAGTCATCTTGCCCTTGACCTTCACCTTTGTAGTCACAACCTTAGTTGTTGACACAACATAGTTCTGAAGCACGCTAGGAGCAACAGTTGTGTTCCAGCTGTATAGGTTCCAACCCTGTGCCTGAGCAGTCTTTAGAGGCATGTTTAGGTGCACCTTGTACTCAACAACTGCAGGGTATTCGCGCTTGCCAGTGTGGACGTTCCACCATGACTCACCAGCTGGGAAGATGTTGTCTCCACCGAAAGGCTTGTCAGAAGCAGGAATTGCAGGCTTAGCTGCAACGGTTTCGTCTGTGTCTGGTGTTGAAGGGTCGTCAACAACTGCAGCAGTTGCTTCCTGGCCATCCCATGACTCTGTTGTGCGAAGCACGTTGTTCAGAGCTGTAAGCGATACAGGAAGAGTGAACTCAGCGAAAGCGCCGTAAGCATCTTCGCCTACGAAGTTAGGAGTCCAGTCCTTGGTGACACCAGCAACAGTTGATTCGCCAATAGTGTTGTTTACTGGGCCGACGTCTGCGCTACCAGTGTTCCAGTACCAAATGTTCCAGTCCTGGGCAACTTCCTTAGGGACGTTTAGGTGGATCTTGAATGTGGTGCTTGCGTTTGCCTGTGCAGGAGCTGCCACACCAACTAGGCCTCCAAGACCTAGAGCTAGTGCTGCTGCTGTGCCAATGGCACGCTTTATTTGACGATTCATTTTTCAATGCCTCCGATTAGTTTGGTTTCTCCGCAGCCATTGGCAAACAGATTAAGTAAACGTTAACACCACGAGGACTTCGGGTGCCAAGAAAAATGCTCAAATCTGGTCGCAATATGATAACGATTACATACAAGCCATTACAGGCCCTCAGGTAAACAAGGCTGGTTGCTTTTATAGACAAAGTGACTAAAGGCTGGTTGAGATTTCTATCGCTTCGACGAGCTGGTTGAGTGCCTATAAACAGATAAAAAACCCGATTCTGGGCCTTCTGGTGGGGAGTGCGGGACTTGAACCCGCGACCGACGGATTATGAGTCCGCTGCTCTAACCGGCTGAGCTAACTCCCCCAACCTTCAACTAAGTCTATTCGTCAGTTCGTTTCAACTTGTCTTTGGCGTTCTTAACTGTCTTTTTGACACCTTTACGGACCTTTCGGTCTACTTCCTTAGCCTGTTTGACAACATCAGCACGCAATTCGTCCAGTCCATCCTTGATCTCGTCACCAAGTTCGGTGATTTTGCCTAGGGCTAGAAGAGCTTGTCTGCGAACTCTAAGTTCGGCCTTTCTGACCGCCTCGCTAAGACGTCCAATTGGAGTGTTGTAGCCCTCAAGGTTGTCATCGCTTTCACGTCTAGCATCCTGGTCTCCACGATAGAGGCCCTCAAAGATTGCCAGGGTTTTCTTAATGTCGTGTGACTGGATCAAGTGAATTGAGTTCTCCGAAAGCCTATTGAGTTCCTCTTGGTCTGCTGTTGCCACCTTAAGAAGTTGTGCTGAGAACTGGTCAACATCATCTGGCTCGAATAGATAGCCGTTGTCGCCATCGTGAACTAGGTGTGGCAAAGCCATAGCGTTGGCAGCGATTACAGGTCGACCAGAAGCCATTGCTTCCATGGTTGCAATCGATTGCAGTTCAGCAATTGAAGGCATTGCGAAAACTGTTGCACGCTCATAAGCCAGAGGTAGCTCTTCTTCTGAAATGTGTCCTAAGAAACTAACTCGTTCGGCAATACCAAGTTCGGAAGCAAGATCGGTTAGATATTTACGTTGGTTACCATCACCGGCAATCTCAACAAAGACATCAATTTCTTTAGGTAACTTGGCAACGGCTCGAAGCAGATTGTGGATGTGCTTCTCCCAATCCAAACGACCTAGAAACAAAATCCTGAAAGGCTTATTTGTAGTTGGGGTTGTGTTGGTGAAATTAGTTGCATCAATCCCGCAGGAGATAGCGAGAACATTCTCAAGCCCTGCTGCTGATTCAAGTAACTGAGCTGCACGCCTGGTTGGTGTTGTTACGTGATCGAAGTGGGCTAAAACTTTTCCAGCATCGCTCCAAAGTTTTCTCTTGAACTGATTTTCTAAAAACTTTGGAAGAGGCAGATACCTAAGAATGTTTTCCGGCATCACGTGATTAGTCGCAACCAAACGAATGTTTCTCTGCTTACCACTTCGCATTGAAATTCTTCCAAGAATCAAATGCGACTGAGAGTGAATGGCATCTGGTTCAAAGCCATCGAGAATTAGATCAACCTTTTTCCTAAGGGTGAAAGGGTTAACATATCTCAAGGACTTGTGAAAAGGTACCTTGTAGCTTCTGATGCGGTGAACAGTCATCGGAACTGAATCAATAATCTCCGTTGAGGTTCCCCAACTCTTGTTGAACGATGGAGCAATCACATGGACGTCGTTGCCATTTCTAACTAAACCACCGGCTAAACGCTCTGTGAAGCGTGCACAGCCATTGATATCAGGCGGAAAGGTATCCGAAGCAATAAGAACCCGAAGCGGGTGTCCTGGGTGTCTGGTCGATTGAGCCAAGGTCGTAAACCTGTCTTTGTTTATGGTGAAGATTGGAGCCTGAATGGCCTAAGAGCAGTTTACCTTACTGCTTTTGGGCTTCTTGGATTAGCTTGATCTCAGGGTGAACTTTAGACAGCAGAAACACGCCTATAACGCTTACAGCTCCGCTGGCCACAAAGCCCAGCATTACTGGCCACGGAGCGTTCATCGCCTCATTCAGGAGCACAACTCCGATGCTTACAGCAACTAGTGGGTCAATCACTGTAAGGCCGGCTACCACTAGATCTGGTGGTCCTGAGGCATAAGCATTCTGCACAAACCAAGCCCCTAGAAGGCCTGCGGCAACCATACAGAGTAGGGCTAACGTAGTTAGACCATCAGTTACTAGATCAGCTTGGAAGGTAATCATGCGATTGAAGCCATCCTGCTGGAAGAGCCTCTTGACTACCACCTTGGTCAAGGTCGCAACAAATCCAAATAGTGCACCTGCACCGATGATGAAGGTAATTGGCTTAAACCTTGAGGCACCTTTGAAGAAGATGTAGCCGAAGGTAGCAATCAAAGTTATTGCCATAGCCAAAATCAGCATCAAAGCGTTGTTGTCAATGTCTGGCTCAACAGCAACTTCGTGAGCCATCACAACGAAGGCTCCAAGTCCAGTGGTGCAAAGCACGATTGCCAACACAGAGGCTTTATTGAGCCTTGTCTTAGTTATCTTGGCGTTCAGAAGTGAGGTGATTACTAATGCAATTGCACCAATAGGTTGAACCAGAATCAACGGTGCAAGTAACAAAGCTGTGAACTGTAAAATCAAAGCAGCAATGGTCAGTACTAAACCAGTTACCCACTGCGGTCTTCTAATCAGATGAATGAGTTGGTTGAGCTTCAGGTGCGAACGACCAGAAAGGGCAGCTTTCTTCTGATCTCCAACGGCACCGTTTTGAAGCTGAGTACCAATAGCTAGCAACACTGCCGACAGCAGCGCTAACGAAATGGCAAGAATTCTCAACTGTGCCCCGACTCCTAAATTGTGGTTCTCCCCTAGCCTACCCATCTGTAGGCCATTACTTCTTACGGTAAATTTATCAGATGACCATTAGACCCATCTGCATTACCGGTAACCCAGTCCTGCACTCCAGAGCCCAAGAAGTAACTGTCTTTGACGATTCCCTAGCTGAACTAGTTCAAGACATGTACGACACTATGGATGAGGCGCCAGGCGTTGGTCTTGCAGCACCTCAAATAGGGGTAAACCTTCGAGTGTTCGTCTATGACTGGGATGCTGAGGATGGCTCAGAACAACGTGGCGTAGTAATCAATCCAACGCTAGAGATCTCAGAAATCCCTTCAGGTAAGCCCGACTGGGAATCTGAATCAGAGGGCTGTCTTAGTGTGCCGGGTGAGCGCTTCCCTCTCAAAAGAGCTGATAAGGCCATTCTGCGGGGTGTGGATCTAGACCAGAACCCAGTTCACATTGAGGCCACGGGCTGGTTTGCCAGAATCTTCCAGCACGAATTTGATCACCTTGAGGGAACTCTTTATGTGGACAGGCTAATTGAGGAATACAAAACCGAAGCGGACGAGATCATTACAGAACGAGGTTGGGGAAAAGACGGAATATCTTGGTTGCCAGGCCAAGAAAAACTAGAGGGCTAAAGCCCCTAGTCGATACATTCGAAGAAGCAACTGTGATCTTGTGTCCAGCATCAGAAGTTTTTGAATCTTGTTGAGTGTTGCAACAACTTTAGATTGTGAAACAGATGCCGCAACCGCAATGTCGGGGATACTCTTCAGTTGACAAAAAGACTTTAGAACTAGTGTGTCTTTCTTATCCAATGTATCCAATGCAACTGATGCGTTCTGAAAACCCTCTTGGCTAATTGTTAGAGCACCAAGTTCGGGAAGCAATTCTCTGATGGCAAAATCTGGATCTGCTAGAGCGCACAGAGAAACTTTTTCAACAAGGGATTCAATCCCGTCACTGACAAACACACAATCAACAGCACCAACTTCGATAGCTAAAAGCCTTAACTGATTTTCGTTGAACTGTGCCGCAACTAAAAACCGACCGAGCTCGTCGTTGTTGATGTTGGCCAAGGAGTGAGAGATCTTTATGAACTCAAAAGCGCCTTGCGAACCTAGTCTTTGCTCAACTATTGCCACATCAAAGTTCACGTTTAGAAAATCTTGAGGCAAAAGACCAAAGCCATCTGAATCGAAAATTACCTTTGTGTTGGGCATTGAAGAGAGAGCTACTCGCTTGGCTGACCTTAGAGCTTCAGAGCCACCAACTAATGCAACTCGAATTTCAGACAACTAATTTTCCTCGGCAAATTTCTTTATGTTTGGGAAAGCTGCAGAGACTGTAAAGCCAACACCAGGAACTCTGACGAAGTCCATCGTTCCTTCATAAAGAGCTGCTCTTTCCTGCATGTTTGTGAGCCCAGCCCCTACAGGTCTTTCGACAAGGGCATTCTGATCGTCTTGAACAGAGTAGCCAGTGGTGTCTTTAGTCTGATTCCTAAGGGTTTCCTCACCGTTGTCTTTTATAACCATATGAAGAGCATGCTCATGCCACATGAAATCAATGTCCACTTCTGTGCCCTCAGGCGTGTGCTCGCGGATGTTATCTAAAGACTCAAACACGATTCGATACAGCACTAGGTCTGCACCTGCATCAAGCGGAAGAGCTTGACCCTGTTCTTTATAAGCAACCTTGAAGCCATATTCTCTGAATGTAACTACTAGGTTGTTTAGGTCTCTAAGTCCAGGAAGTGCCAGGGCTTTCTCTTGCTGAAGTCCAAGCAGATCGCTTAGTCGTCTTATCTCTGCGTAAGATTTTCTAACACCTTCAAGAAGCGATTCGAGTAGCCTTGGGGCAACTGTTGGGTCAGCTTTAGATGCGTAGATACCAGCCTCAGTAGAGGTCATCGTTGCACTGACCTGCTCAAGCAAGAGATCATTTACATCTCGAGCGATACCGAATCTTCTGTCCTGCTCGGCTAGTGCAAGTTGGGATGAAACTAGCTGATGATTCAACAAAGCTCTATCGAATTCAGTTCCAACGTGAGTGATGCGAGTGTGTAGCAATCTTCCAATAAACCAGGCATTAGCGTTGAAGGCAATCATCGCCACGAAACCTGCGATACCCAAAACAACCTTTGACTCATCACCCGGCAAAACGACTCCATAGAAAGTTCCCTGTTCTGGGATGGAGATAAGTTCCCAGAAGTAAGCAATAGAACCAAGAGAGATGTTCAGCGCATAACCGATCCAACGAACTTTAGTTGAAGCGAACGAAGCAAGGATAAGCAAGGTCACTGTTGTAGAGATGTGAGAAATCTGTGTCTCAAGGCTTAGAGCTATTGGGATGAAGGTACCGACAGAGAAAAGGAATATCGAGATTATTGGCTTTGCTCTAGAAAATGCTACTGAGGCAGCCAGAACCAAAGAAGCTAGAGCCGTATTTGGGCCTTGGATTAGTAGATCTGCTCCACCAAATAACAGCAGGCAAATTGCCGCAAGGAAAATCGTTGGGAGCCATAACTGGTCGCGAATCCAAAGAAACATCTGGTCTCCTGAAGGGCTTCATGTAATGGCTCCCCGGCTTGGACTCGAACCAAGAACCTATCGGTTAACAGCCGATTGCTCTGCCAATTGAGCTACCGAGGAATGCTGCCTAAGCAACTTTCATACTTTATCAAAAACTTTGGGCTTTTTGCTTGGTCTCTAGGAATTAGTAGCCAAGTTCAGGGTCCACTAGACCAACCCAGTCCCCTACACCCATATACGCAGCCAAATTCTCTCTTATACGGGCCGAGAAGAGCCTGACAACCTGAGCGTTGGTATCAGCTGTATGTGGAGTGATTATGACGTTCTTAGCACTCCACAGCGGATGCCCATCTGGTAGTGGCTCTGGCTCTGTAACATCCACACCCGCTCCAGCAATGAGCTCCTCGTTCAAGGCTGTAACCAAATCAAGGGTGTTTACCACAGCACCTCTAGCCACATTCACAAGATACGCAGAACTCTTCATCTTCTTGAAGCGCTCTAGATCGAAGAGACCTCTGGTCCTTTGTGTCAAAGAACAAGCTAGGAAAACCCAATCTGCTTCTGGTAGATGGCCATCTAGTTCAGCTAGTTGAACTGTATTAGTAGAGCCTTCTAAATGCTCGGCCTTGTTCCTAACAACAGTTACATTGCATCTGAAAGGTGAAAGTTGTTTCAACAACTCTTCGGTAATCCCACCTGCTCCAACAATCAAAATGTTCGCATCATATAGAGATGCAGCAAACTTTCTGCCCCAACTAGTTGCTCTCACTCTTTCAGGAATAGCCCTACCTAAAGCCATAGCAAGCATTAGTGCATGCTCAGCAACCGGTTCTCTATAAGAACCTTTAGCACACGCAAATCGAACTGGAAAGTGAAGTACATCTTGAAAAGCATCAACTCCTGCAAAAGGAAGTTGAACAAACTCAAGTTGCGGATTATTTTCAAGTGTTACTGCCAAACCTTTTGGATCTGAGTAATCAGTCCATATCAAGGCACCAACAGTTTCATCAAGTTCTGTAACAACACAACCACTCTCGAGAACTGCTTGCTCGTAAGCAGGAAAAGATTTAGGAGCGATAGTCACCTTGGATTTATCTAGGGTCATTTGAGTTCTCTAATCTGCGCTTCAATAGCCATTAGTTGTCTTTGTAGAAGTGTGTGCGCTTCAGGGTTAGCTTCTGAGTCGATGGCCGAAAGGTTTGCTCTCATCGCATCTCTCTGGCGAGTAAGCATCTTCCTTTGAGCGCTAGCAATAACGCCAACGGCATAGGCCTGAATTTCATCTGGCTTACTCACAGGAAGTTCCTTGCTTCCTAACTGCCTGACCAAAGTGTGTAAGACCTCAGGTGTCTTCGAACCAATCTGATTGAACCAATCAGGCTGGTGAATAGAAGCAATTGACTGCACAGCCGATTCAGCAATCACAACATAGGCAGGCGATGCAAAGAACTGCTGACAGATCTGCAATGCAGCTTCTGCCGACCAGGCAGTTGGGACTTGGAGCAGAACGGCTAGAACTTCTTGCTCTAACCTGGTGTTCGCATCTTGAAGATTAGGTAGCGGAAACTCTGGCGCATCTTCAGCAGGTGGTGGTTCACCAGGATTCATTTCTGGTGGTAAGTACGAAGACTCGCCTCTTCTTGAATTTGCTACCGCTGCTGCTCTTTGCTTTGTCAGCTCAGCACTAAGTAAGCGGTTTATCTCGTCATTACCTAGTTGAACTTTTCCAGCAAGAGTTCTCACATACTCTTCTCTAGCTCCTAGATCAACGATGCGAGCAAGAACTGATACAGCAGCTGTTGCTGCTGATAGACGACCTGGATAAGAACTGAGGTCATGACCTGAGATCTTTTGATCTAAAGCAAACTCGTAAATAGGGCGTTTGCTGCTGATCATGGCCTGCACCGCTTGGTCACCTTGTTGAATGCGAAGATCACAAGGATCTAAACCATCAGGACCAACAGCCACAAAAGTTGAAGCGATGAACTTTCCCGAAGATTCAAAAGCTCTCATAGCTGCTTTCTGACCTGCAGCATCAGGGTCAAACGTAAAGACCACTTCAGCAGCTTCTCCACCGGTTCCAAAGATCTGGTTAATTCTTCTAATGTGATCATCACCAAAAGCAGTTCCACAGGTCGCTACCGCAGTAGTAATGCCTGCCAGATGGCAAGCCATAACGTCGGTGTAGCCCTCAACAACAACTACCTGACGATTTTTCGCGATGTCCTTTTTGGCAAGGTTCAGACCGTAGAGCACCTGAGACTTGTGATAGACAGGTGTCTCTCCAGTGTTGATGTATTTGGCTAGTGGATCATCTTCGTAAATCTTCCTGGCACCAAAACCAATAACGGCATTGGTTGCATCTCTGATTGGCCAAACCAGTCTTCCCCTGAACTTGTCGTAGGTCCTACCTTCTTTGGCAACTATTAGGTCAACCTTGACTAGCTCTTCTTCAGTAAAGCCTTGCTTTTTTAGTGCATCCCCTAGACCATTCCAGCCTTTAGGTGCATAACCAATTCCGAAGTACTCAGCTGCCTGCTTGTCAAACTTTCTTTGAGTAAGAAAATCTCTTGCTGTCTGAGCCTCTGGGGTAGCTAGCATTTCAGCAAAAAACTTAGCGGCAGCTTCATTAGCTGCAAGAAGCCTTGCTCGGTTAACGCCATCATCACGATTGCCGCCAGCTTCATAAGTAATCTCGTATGAGATCTTTGAAGCGCACTTTTCAACGGCCTCATAGAAGGTTATGTTCTCAATCTTCTGCAAGAACTTATAAACATCGCCACCTTCACTACATCCAAAGCAGTGGTAGAAACCCTGGTCTGGCTTTACGTTAAACGATGGTGACTTCTCATCATGAAAAGGGCAAAGCCCCTTCAGAGAGCCAACACTGGCTCCTTTTAGTTGAACATACTCTCCGACAATGTCGGCAATGTTCACTCTCTGCTTGATAGCTTCAATGTCTCTAGTTGGGATGCGGCCTGCCATTAGCTCTTATCCTTTTTCAGAACAAGAACTTCGTGCATCTTTGTTGCCGCTCCGTCAGTGAGCACTGCAATCTGGTCAACGATAACTCTGTGCTTCTCAGTATCATTTGTTGCCTTGTTCCAAGCCTCTAGTGAGTAACCATCAAGATGCTTACCATTTGAAGCTAGAAGAACATCAGCTAACTCCTTTAGAAGCGTTCTTTGCGCTTCGTAATACTTAACCCTGTCATCAAGAGACATTAGGAAGTAAGACGCCAAACCTTTGAAGATTGCTATTTCTGCTTCAACTTCTAACGGCACCGCAACATCAGCTGCATATCTTGCAAACAGTGAGTCAGCATTCGCCTGAAAAGTCTCTTTGGTTGTTCGTGATACGAATGAACCGATTACTGAAGAGGTTAGGTTCTTTAGTTGACCTGCTTCACGAGGTGTTGAGCTATAGCTATTTAGCCAATACTGGTTGCTCTGCAATCTATCTAGGGCTGCTGCCAGATCCTCAGATGGAATACGGTTGCCATTCCAGCGTTCAATCTCTTTTACGATGGCATCTTCTTGAGCAGAACCTTTTAGCTCTTCTAATTTGATGAAGCCTTCAACAACTGCATCTTCGAAGTCATGAACCGAATAGGCAACATCATCACTAAAGTCCATGATCTGAGCTTCAAAGCACTTGATTCGATCTTTAGCACCTTGTCTTAGCCATTGAAAGACAGGGACATCGTCTTCGTAAACACCGAACTTGATTGATCTATCAGCACCTGAATCTTGAACTGCAAACTCTCTAGTCCAAGGGTATTTGCAACTCGCATCCAAGCTGGCTCTGGTTAGGTTCAAACCAAAGGCAACTCCGTCTTTGCTATAAACCTTTTGTTCAATTCGGGTAAGTAACCTAAGTGTTTGAGCGTTACCTTCAAAGCCACCAAAGTCTTTAGCCCACTCGTTCAAACCCTTTTCTCCATTGTGACCAAAAGGTGGATGCCCTAAATCATGCGCTAAACAAGCAGTGTCAACAATGTCTGGATCAATACCGAACTCAACTGCCATCTCTCGACCAACTTGAGCAACCTCAAGTGAATGAGTCAGACGAGTTCTTGCAAACTCATTAGTGCCAGGTTGCAAAACTTGCGTCTTCGCACCAAGTCTTCTAAGTGCTGAAGAGTGAGTAACTCTTGCTCTATCTCTAGCAAACTCGGTTCTAGCGCTGCGACCAGAGCCTTCTTCACTAAGGAATCGTTCCTTATCTACTTCGGTGTATTTCTCTTGACTCATCCGCCTGATACTCCAAGTTCTGCCTCGAGTAGTACCTTACGCTGGTCACCGATAAGTTCGCGCGAATCAAGCCAGTTCTCTGGAAGAGCACATGTCTTTGCTCCCCCTAAACGACCTCTAGGGCCTTCAGCTAGCTCGCCTGGATATGGAGCAGCCCAGTCAATGGTTCCTAGGATGTCATCCATCTGTTGCAGTGATTCAACTTGAGCAAGAGCTGCTCTGAACTCTCCTCCAACTGGATAACCCTTGAAGTACCAAGCAACATGCTTTCTGATATCTCTGCAAGCTCGCTCTTCTGATTCAAAGAATTCAACTAGCAACTCTGCATGCTTCTTGAAAGACTCAGCTACCTGCCCAAGTGTCGGTTGAATCGGATCAATAGCAGCATTTGAGTTTGGATTTCTCGCATACTCTTCAAATGCTGCTTGAAGATCAGCAAAGAGCCAAGGTCTTCCTAGACATCCACGACCAACCACAACACCATCGCAACCGGTCTCTCGCATCATGCGAATAGCATCCCCTGCTGACCAGATGTCACCATTACCTAGAACCTGAACATCTCTAAGTTGATCCTTGAGTTCGTGAATAGAGTTCCAGTCAGCTGTGCCTGAGTAATACTCAGATGCTGTCCTTGCATGAAGTGCTACTGCAGCTACCCCTGCATCACGTGCTGCTTTACCGGCATCTAGAAAAGTAAGGTGATCAGCATCAATGCCTTTACGCATCTTGACTGTTACAGGAATATCCCCAGCAGCTTTCACCGCGCTGTTCACAATTGCAGCAAAGAGGTCTTGCTTATATGGAAGAGCAGCGCCACCACCTTTTCTAGTTACCTTAGGAACTGGGCAACCAAAGTTCAGGTCAATGTGGTCTGCTCTGTTTTCAGACACAAGCATGGTCACTGCTTCTGAAATAGTTTTAGGGTCAACGCCGTATAACTGAACTGAACGGATATCTTCACTCTCGTGATGACCGATAAGCCTCATTGACTCTTCGGTTCTTTCAACTAATGCTCTCGATGTAACCATTTCACTGACATAAAGACCACCGCCGTATTCACGGCAGAGTCTTCTAAAAGCTGTGTTGGTAATACCTGCCATTGGCGCTAAGACAACAGGCGTAACGATAGTGATACCGCCGTATTGAAGAGCCTGACCTGTTGTATTCACTTTGAGGATTAGATAAGTTTCTCAGCTAGGTAACCGCGTAGCTTGTCTAGAGATACACGCTCTTGAGCCATGGTGTCACGTTCACGAACAGTTACCGCCTGGTCTTCAAGTGAATCAAAGTCAACAGTCACACAGAACGGTGTCCCGATCTCGTCTTGACGACGATATCTTCTACCAATAGCTCCAGAGTCATCAAAGTCGATGTTCCAGTAACCACGGAGCTCCTGAGCCAAGCTCTTAGCAACTGGTGAAAGATCTTCGTTTCTAGATAGTGGAAGAACAGCAGCCTTGACCGGTGCTAAACGGTAATCCAAACGAAGAACAGTTCTAACATCAACTCCACCCTTAGTGTTAGGGGCTTCATCTTCAGCGTATGCATCAACAAGGAAAGCCATTAGTGAACGAGTTAGACCTGCCGCTGGTTCAATAACGTAAGGAGTCCAACGCTCACCTAGGTTCTGATCGAAGTATGAAAGATCAATACCTGATTCACGTGAGTGAGTGGTTAGATCAAAATCACCACGGTTAGCAATACCTTCAAGCTCACCATACTCAGATCCTTGGAAACCAAACTTGTATTCGATGTCAACGGTTCTCTTTGAGTAGTGAGAAAGCTTTTCCTTCGGGTGTTCAAATAGACGAAGGTTGTCTCTATTGATACCAAGATCGACATACCAGTTCAGTCTCTGCTCGATCCAGTAGTCATGCCATTGCTCGTCTGTTCCAGGCTCAACAAAGAACTCCATTTCCATCTGTTCGAACTCGCGAGTTCTAAAAATGAAGTTTCCTGGAGTGATTTCGTTACGGAATGACTTGCCGATCTGGCCAATACCAAATGGTGGCTTCATTCTTGATGCACCAAGCACGTTATTGAAGTTCACGAAGATACCCTGAGCTGTTTCTGGTCTTAGGAAGTGAAGCCCTGATTCATCTTCAACAGGTCCAAGATATGTCTTTAGAAGACCGTTGAACATCTTAGGTTCAGTCCAAACATCTTTAGTTCCACAGTTAGGGCAAGGGATCTCAGACATTGATGCTGGAGCTCTGCCCTTTTTCTCTTCAAAGGCTTCTTCAAGGTGATCAGCTCTGAATCTCTTGTGACAAGAGGTGCACTCAATTAGCGGATCAGTAAATTCCTTGACGTGACCAGAAGATTCCCAAACCTTACGAGGAAGGATTACTGAGCTATCAAGACCTACGATGTCTTCACGAGAGTTAACGATTGCGCGCCACCACTGGCGTTTGATGTTTTCTTTGAGTTCTACTCCAAGTGGTCCGTAATCCCACGCTGAGCGTGTACCACCGTAGATTTCACCTGCAGGAAAGACGAAACCACGTCTTTTAGCTAGTGAGATAACTGAATCGAGGCGAGATGGGGCTGCCATTTGTGCTCCCTTGGTAGGGCACCGTTGGATGCGGTGCTTGAACGATAAGTTTACTTGCCCTTGGCCTTCTTAGGCTTATCCACTGCCCCACCAAAGCGTCTATTGCGCTTGGAATACTGGGAGATGGCTTCCCAGAGGTCTTTCCTTGAGAAATCAGGCCAAAGTACATCCAAAAAGACAAACTCAGCATAAGCAGATTGCCAAAGCAGGAAGTTACTGATCCTGGTCTCTCCACTGGATCTAATAAACAGGTCCACATCAGGTAAATCCTTGGTCAAAAGATACTTCTGCATCTTCTTCTCAGTCATTGCTCCTGAGAGTTTTCCTGACTTAGAGTCCTCAACTATTTGGTTGATGGCATCAACAATCTCAATGCGAGATCCGTAGTTCACACACATTGTGAAGGTAAGACCCTTGTTCTTGGCAGTCTGCTTCTCAGCGATTAGAAGCTCATCGATAACTGTTGGCCATAACTTAGGTCTTCTACCAGCCCACTTGATTCTTACGTTCCAACCATCAAGTTCATCTCTTCTTCGACGAAGAACTTCTCTGTTGTAGTTCATAAGGAACTTCACTTCATCGGGAGATCTCTTCCAGTTCTCAGTTGAGAATGCAAATACGGTTAGGTACTTCACTCCAGCTTGGATAGCACCTTCGATAACATCCATTAGAGCAGCTTCGCCAGCACGGTGACCCTCAACTCTAGTTAGTCCTCTAGCGTTGGCCCAACGACCGTTACCGTCCATAACGATGGCTACGTGTTGAGGCACTGCCCCATCAAACTTAGGGACTTTCATGTTCTCTCCAAATGGTTAAAGGATTTCAATCCACGATCGATATGCCACTGGCTATAAGCACTCACGATAGCCGAAGCAGAAGACTTTGTTTGCTCATCTGATTTATCTACAATCTCCCACTCACCGGCAAGAAGTGCTCCTAGCAGAGTTGAAACATCGTAACTAATCATGGCTGCTGTTGGCGGCATGCATGCAGCACATACAACTCCACCGGTTTGAATAACAAAGCCCGTGTGCGGTCCTTCAGCATTGCACCCTGTGCAGTTAGCAAAGTTAGCTGCCCAACCAGCAACTGCCAAGGCTCTTAGAAGATAACTATCGAGTATCTGAGCAGGAGCGTGTTCTTTGTTAGCAAGAGATCTAAGTGCTCCAATAAGTAATAGATACTGCTGAGTTGCTCTTTCTTCTCCAGTTAGCCGCATGGCTGTTTCAGCCATGACATTAGCAACAGTAAAGGAACTGTAATCCTCAGAGATTGGACTGCCGTAGGCTCCAATAGTTTCAGCTTGAGTAACAGTGTCTAGGTTCTTACCCTCATAGAACTGAATGTCAGCAACCATGAACGGCTCTAAACGTGAGCCCATCTTTGAAGATGTTCTTCTAACACCTTTAGCAACAGCTCTAACTTGACCGTGGTACCTGGTTAATAGAGTTACGATGCGATCTGCTTCACCCAGCTTGTGGGTGCGCAGAACAATAGCTTCGTCTCTATAAGTTGGCACTATCCAAGTATTACCGCAGAGCGCGGTTAACCGCTGAAATGACAGCCTTCAGCGAGGCATTAGATATGTCACCATCAATTCCAACACCCCAAAGGGTCTGCCCTAGAACCTTTAGTTCAATGTATGCAGCAGCTTGGGCATCACTTGAAGCACCAAGGGTGTGCTCGGTGTAGTCCAGAAGCTCAACTTGAATGCCACGCTTTTCCAGAACAGCAAGGAAGGCAGAGATAGGTCCATTACCGGTACCTGATACTTCAATCTGTTCAGCTCCATCTCGAAGCACTGCCTTTAGGTTTACTACCCCATCCATCTCACTGGAGGTGGCTAGCTTCTTTAGTTCAAACCTGCCCCACTTCTCAGAAGCAATAGTTGATGGAAGATACTCATCCTGGAAGATAGACCACAGTTGTGCAGAAGTAACTTCGCCACCTTCAGAGTCAGTCTTGTTTTGAACAACTCTTGAGAACTCAATCTGTAATCTTCTAGGAAGATCTAGGTTGTGATCGCTCTTTAGAAGGTATGCAACTCCACCCTTACCAGATTGAGAGTTCACTCTGATTACTGCTTCGTAACTTCTACCTACATCTTTAGGGTCAATAGGTAGATATGGAACTGCCCACTCAAGCGACTGTTGATCAACGCCTTGCTTCTTGGCATCAGCTGCCATTGCTTCAAAGCCTTTTTTGATGGCGTCTTGATGTGAACCAGAGAATGCTGTGTAGACAAGATCTCCACCATATGGTGCACGCTCAGGAACCTTCAGCTGGTTACAGTACTCAACTGTTCTCTTGATTTCATCAAGGTTAGAAAAGTCAATGTGTGGATCAATACCTTGGCTGAATAGATTTAGTCCAAGCGTAATTAGATCTACGTTTCCAGTTCTTTCACCATTACCAAATAGACAACCTTCGATACGGTCTGCTCCAGCCATATAGCCAAGCTCTGCAGCAGCTACTGCTGTTCCGCGGTCATTGTGTGGGTGAAGGCTAAGAAGAATTGAATCTCTTCTAGCTAGGTTTCTAGACATCCACTCAATTGAGTCGGCATAAACGTTTGGAGTTGCCATCTCAACTGTTGCTGGAAGGTTGATAATCATCTTGTGATCAGGAGTTGGTTCAAAGGCAGCAATTACTGCATTACAAACCTCAAGAGCAAACTCAAGTTCAGTTCCGGTGTATGACTCAGGTGAATACTCATAGTGCACAACAGTTCCTGGAACTGATGCTTCCATCTCTTTACACTTCTTCGCTCCAGCAAGAGCTATGTCTATAACACCTTGCTTATCTGCATTGAACACAACTCTTCTTTGCAACACAGAAGTTGAGTTATACAAATGCACGATAGCTCTGTGTACACCCTTGATTGACTCATAGGTTCGCTCAATAAGGTGATCTCTCGCTTGAGTTAGCACCTGAATGGTGACATCTTCAGGAATGTGTCCACCATCAATTAGTTCTCTAACAAAGTCAAAGTCTGTTTGGCTAGCTGAAGGGAAACCGACTTCAATCTCTTTGTAACCCATATCAACAAGAAGCTTGAACATCTTCATTTTGCGCTCAGGACTCATTGGGTCAATCAGAGCTTGGTTACCATCTCGAAGATCTACTGCGCACCACAGAGGTGCTTCGGAGATTCTCTTAGTTGGCCAAGTGCGATCTGGTAGCTCCACAGAGATCTGCTCGTGGAATGGACGGTACTTGTGTATCGGCATTGCCGATGGTTTTTGATTGTTCTTCATGGTCTCTCCTAGAAACCCAAGGTCATTTGCCTTCATTGGCAAACAAAGATTTATTGTTGGGGGTTCCGGTCATGCATAAAGCACCGCGACGGGGAGGGCCGGAATTAGGCCTCGCCGCGGTAACTAAGCAGGAGAACGGTGAACATGGTTTTAGGCTAACACAGCCTTACATGCCTAGTCGACCCAATTGTTTAGGGTCTCTCTGCCAATCAGGAGCTACCTTCACGTGGATCTTGAGCATGACCTTGGTTCCAACTAGCTTTTCGATCTCAGCTCTTGCTTCCATACCTATTTGCTTGAGTCTTGAGCCACCCTTGCCGATAACAATGGCCTTCTGGCTATCTCTTTCAACCCAGAGGTTAGCGTGCACATCAAAGATGTTTGAATCAGGTCTTGGACCCATTTCATCGATGGTCACAGCCAAAGAATGCGGTAGCTCTTCTCTTGAACCTTCAAGGGAGGCCTCACGGATAAGCTCACAGACCCTATCTTCTAGAGACTCTTCAGTTGCCATGTCTGTTGGATACAAAGCGTTTGATTTAGGCAAAAGAGATCCTAAAACTTGCTTGAGCTCCTCTAGCTGCTCCCCTGAAACAGCTGACACTGGAATAACTGCATCCCAGTTTCTTAGTTGGCTAATGGCAACTAACTGCTGCGCTAATGCATCACGACTTACAGTTTCGCTCTTAGTCACAAGGGCAACAAACTTTGCTCTTCTGTACTCACCAACCTGCTCATTGATGAAGTTATCGCCAGGACCAATCTTTTCGTTAGCAGGAACACAAAAACCGATGACATCAACTTGACCAAGAGTATTTTCAACTAAGTTATTCAGTCTTTGACCTAAAAGAGTTCTCGGTCTGTGTAAGCCAGGTGTGTCAACCAGAATGATTTGAGCATTCTCTGTATTCACAATGCCACGAATAGCTCTTCTTGTGGTCTGTGGCTTAGATGAGGTAATCGCAATCTTTTCACCAACTAAAGCGTTGGTTAGCGTTGACTTTCCAACATTTGGTCTTCCAACAAAAGATACGAAGCCTGATCTAAATTCACTCATTCGTTCTCTTCTTCTTGGGCTGCCCTTGTGGCAATCAATTCTTCAGTCATTCGAACTTGAGCTGTGATGACTCGCTTACGACGACCTTCGATTCGTTCAACTCTAATCTCAAGACCAGAGAAGACAATCTTGTCTGCTCTTCCAGGTAAGCGACCAAGCTGTTTAGCAAGAAGACCACCAACACTGTCAACATCTTCATCTTCAAGTTCAAGATCAAAGTGTTCGCCTAGATCAAATAGTGGCAACTTAGCACTCACTCTGATCCAGCCATCTTCAAGCTCTTCGATGTCAGGCAAATCATTATCGAATTCATCGCTGATGTTACCTACGATTTCTTCAATAACGTCTTCCATGGTTGCAAGTCCTGCCACACCGCCATACTCATCAACGATTAGTGCAATGTGAGTAGAGGAACGCTGCATCTCCTGTAGAAGATCATCAACTGGCTTACTTTCAGGCACGAAGATAGCCTTGCGAGCTAAGTCAACTGCTCTTACGCTGGCAGCCTTTGATGGGTTCTCGTGAATAAGCTTGGCAACATCTTTGATGTATAGAACACCTTTGATGTCATCTAGGTTCTTACCAATAACAGGAAGCCTTGAGAAGCCATGTCTAAAGAACACTGTCATGGACTCATCAAGTGTTTCTTCATCTGAGACTGTTGCCATATCAATTCTTGGCACCATGATTTCTCTGGCGATGGTTTCTGAAAGCTCTTCAACAGATTCAATAAGTTCAGCTTCGAACTCTTCTGTTTCTTCGGTAGGAAGACTTAGTGGAGTGAACAGAATGTTGATTGACTTGATTATTGGTGCAAGAATCTTGAGCACTTTGCGACCAAGCGGGCTTTTACCAATTCGTCTTCCAACTAATTGGAGAGTAAAGACCAGTCCAATCACAATCAAGACCGAAAAGATTGCTACTACCCACCAAGGGAATCGGCCTGGGGTGAAGGATTGGCTAACAACAATTCCAAAGAGACCAACAAAGATTAGCCTTGCAAAGCTAATACCATCGGTGGATCTGTCATCCTCGTCATTGAGCTTGATAGCAGCTTCAGCAATCGCCAGCATGTATGCACATACAGCTAAGGCAATAGCCACAAAGATTGCAACGAACAGCATTTACTTACCAACACTTTCCAGATACTGAGCAACTATTTCTTGTTGTAAGGCAAACATCTCTTTCTCATCTTCCTTCTCAGCGTGGTCGTAGCCAAGAAGATGAAGAATTGAATGAGCAATCAGAATCAAGGTCTCTTGCAGAACTGAGTGATTTGCAGCCTCTGCTTGAATGGCTGCTATCTGAGGGCAAAGCACAATCATTCCTAGATGACCTGCAGGAGTCTTCTCACTTGGCTTACCTGGTCTTAGGCCATCTATTGGTTGTGAAAGGACATCGGTTGGACCGCTCTCCTGCATCCAGTCAAGGTGATAAGCCTCCATGACTGTTTCATTAACCAGAAGAATCTCAATGTCAGCAGCTGCATCAATATGCATTTTGGCTAAAGCAAACTCAGCTAAGGCAAGGATGTCTTCTAGGGGTGCTTCTATCCCTGATTCATTTTCAATCTCGATGCTCATCGGTTACGACCTGGCAATCCCTTGGCTTTACCTTGCTTATCTTCAAACTTTGAGTAGGCATCAACAATCTTGCCAACCAGTGAATGCCTGACCACATCGCTTGAATCCAAAACACAGAATTGCATGTCATCAACATCGCTAAGAATCTTCTTGGCAACCTTGAGTCCTGAATTGCCGCCTGGTAAGTCAATCTGAGTTACGTCTCCAGTAACAATCATCTTTGAGTTGAAACCAAGACGAGTAAGGAACATCTTCATCTGCTCAGGGGTAGTGTTCTGCGCTTCATCCAAGATGATGAAAGAGTCATTCAAGGTTCTTCCACGCATGTAAGCAAGTGGTGCAACTTCAATAGTTCCTGTAGCCATCAACTTAGGAATGGTGTCTGGATCCATCATGTCGTGGAGTGCATCAAACAGTGGTCGAAGGTAAGGGTCGATCTTGTCACTTAGTGTGCCAGGTAGGAAACCTAAACGCTCTCCTGCTTCAACGGCTGGTCTAGTCAAAATGATTCGACTTACTTCTTTGCGACTCAACGCCTGAACAGCTTTAGCCATTGCAAGATAAGTTTTACCTGTACCAGCAGGACCAATACCAAAGACGATTGTGTTCTGATCTATTGCATCAACGTAGTTCTTCTGATTGACAGTCTTAGGTCTAATGTTCTTACCACGGCTAGAAAGAATGCTTTGACTTAGAAACTGAGCTGGGCTTACTTCCTGCTCAATCATTCGAGCTGAACGAGTAATGTCTGCTGGAGCAATCTGGTGACCTGCTTCAACTAACTTGATAGCTTCATCAATTAGCTTCTTAGCAGCAAAACAATCAGCTTCATGTCCTGAGATAGAAACGGTGTTTCCTCTAACTAGAACTGACACATTCGGGTGTTGAGCCTCAATAGATTTCAGCAATGCATCTTCAGCACCAAAAAGTGCAATTGGATCTGGAAGATTTATAGAGAACTCAAGCTTGGTGTCTTTATTTGGTAATTCGTTAGACACTAAGACCTCGGAGTTCTACTGGTGATGTGCCCGTGTGCATGAAAGACAGTTTGTCCTGCTTCAGCACCGGTATTGAACTGGAGTCTAAATGAACCAGTTGATGTCAATTCAGCAACCTTCACACCTAGCTGAATTAGATCAGCAAGTGCTTCACTGTTAGAAACAGCGAGCTCTGCCACGTCTTGGTAATGATCTCTAGGAACCACTAACACATGCACAGGCTGGGTTGGGTTGATGTCGTTGAAAGCAACTGCGTGCTCTGATTCAGCTACGAATGTTGCGGGTATTTGACCCGAGGTAATCTTGCAGAAAATGCAATCCAATGAAACTCCTTGTTTGTTCAATTCTAAGGTTGACCTACAGTTTGCCCAACAAAAGTGCAGCAATAACAGCAGGGCCAGCAGTTGAGGTTCTAAGCACATTAGCCCCAAGGCTTACTAGCTTTGCCCCTGCTTTCTCAAGTAGATCCAGTTCTGTCTGCTCAATGCCACCTTCAGGACCCACAACTAGAGCAATGGTTCCTGCTGCTGGCAGCTGAGTATCAGAAAGCTCGGTAGTTGCTGAAGTGTCCAGGACAAGAACCAAATCAAAACTCTTTACCAAGGCACTTAGTTCTTTGGTATCCAGAATTGGGCTTACTTCTGGTGTGTAAGCTCTAAGGCTTTGCTTGGCTGCTTCGCTAACGATTTGCTGCCATCTTGCCTGGCCTTTATCTTTCTTTGGGCCATCCCACCTTGAAATAGATCTACTGGCTTGCCAAGGAATCATTCCTATTGCTCCTAGTTCAGTAGCGGCCTGGATAGCCATCTCATCTCTATCCCCTTTAGCGAGAGCTTGAACCAAGGTGATCTGCCTTTGAGGAAGTGATTCCTTGATTACTTCTTCAACCGTCAGCGTTAGAGATCCACTGGCTGTATCTGTAACAGCTCCTCTGACTCTTGTGCCCTTGCCATCACTTAGCTGGATAGCTTCGCCAATTCTCATTCGACGAACCTGAACAGCATGCTTACCTTCAGGGCCATCTAGGGTAACTGTTGAACCCACTGCAACTTCTAGGTTGTCTTTGTGAAAAAGTGGTTCAACCATTACTTTCTAGACCTACGTCCAAAGTTTGACTGGTTGACTTTAGCAAGCCCTGGTTTGTCTGATTTGCGCAATTCAGCAAGTTTCTTGAACAGTTCTTTTTCTTTGGAATCAAGTTTTGAAGGAGTAAGAACCTGAATGCGAACGTGCATGTCCCCACGGCCGTTGTGTCTGAGGTGTTTGATTCCTTTAGCCTTCAGGTTAACAACATCACCGGTTTGAGTGCCAGGCTTGATTTCAACATCAACTTTTCCATCAAAGGTTTCGATAGGAACAATAGTTCCAAGAGCTGCATCATGCAGAGGAACTTCAAGATTGGCAATTAGGTCATCGCCATCACGCTCAAAGTATTGATCTGCTCTTACGTTTATCTCAACGTAGATGTCCCCTGACGGCCCTCCAGCAAAACCAACTTCACCTTGACCAGAGAGTTGAAGTCTTAGTCCGTGTTCAACACCACCTGGAATATTTAGATCAAGAGTTCTTCTAGCTCTTGTTCTGCCCTGCCCGCGACAGTCAAGACATGGATCAGGAATGGTCTGACCGTAACCACGACAGCTACCACAAGGTGCTGAGGTGACAACGTTACCCAGAATGGATCTAACTTGTCTTTGAATCTGACCTGAACCTTTACAGATGTCACAGATCTGAGCTGAAGTTCCAGGTCTACAGGTTGTGCCATGGCAGGTCTCACAAACAACAGCAGTGTCAATCTCAATCTGCTTTTCAACTCCGAAGACAACCTCAGCAAGAGTTAGTTCAACCCTTAGTAAGGCATCCTGTCCACGCTCTGCCATCTTGCGAGGACCACGTTGACCACCACCAAAGAAGTTTTCAAAGATGTCGCCAAATCCAAACCCTGCATCACCAAATGGTGATGATCCACCCATGTCATACTGCTGGCGTGAAGCTTCATCGCTTAGAACTTCATATGCATGGGTGACAAGCTTGAAGCGCTCTTGTTCTTTCTCCCCTGGATTCAAATCTGGGTGCAGTTCACGAGCTAACTTGCGATAAGCCTTTTTGATTTGCTCTTGGCTGGCATCTCTTGCAACACCTAGAACTTCATAATGGTCGGCCAATTAGTCCTCTTGATTCTTTGATAAAAGTTGTGACAAAGCTAATACAGCTGCAAGATTTCTCGCGTAGTTCATTCTGGTTGGACCAAGAACGGCTACCTTTGCTAGCTCTGCACCATGATTGCTATAGCCAGAGAGCACTAGCGAACTAGTTGAGAACTCATGAACACTGTTCTCTGAACCTATAATCGCCTTCGGTCTCTCTGAATCTATTTTCCACAGATTCAATACTTTCCAGAGTTCAGTTCCTTCATCAAAAGTTTCCAAAAGGGATGTCAGCCCACCATGAAACTCTTGTTCTGAACGAACTAGATTCGATGCACCAGCAAAAGCAACCTTGTCTTGCTTATTGGCTTGAATCATCATGAGTAAGCCTTCAGCTAGTGCCTTGACATTACCTAGTGACTCTGGAGATGACTTAGCAACTAAACCGTTTAGCTTTTCTGCAAGAGATTCAATTGGAGTTCCTGTGCAAACCTGACTGAACGCAGACTTCAGAGTTGCTAATTGCTCACTAGTGACATCACTACCTAATACAACTAGGTGCTGAGCAATCCTGTCCGCTTCAGTAATCAGAAGAACTAGAACCCTATTTTCAGATACCTTTACAAACTCAACCGAGCGAACCAGGTTGCTCTTTAGATTAGGGAACTGAACAACAGCCGCTTCACCAGTTGCTTTAGCAAGCATCTGAGCAGCTGTGTGGAGCTTCTCATCTAAATCGGTTAGCTGATCCAAAGTCTTTGAGAACAATCTGTTTAGCTCAGTCAGGTTCTTCTTCAGCTCTGCAGTTGCCTCAGCATTGAGCATCTGGTCAACAAAAACTCGATAACCCTTATCCGTTGGCACACGACCTGAAGAAGTGTGCGGGGCTTGAATGTAACCTTCTTCTTCAAGGACAGCCATATCATTACGAATGGTTGCACTGGAAACACCAAACTGGTGTCGCTCGAGAAGTGCCTTAGAGCTAACTGGCTCGTTGGTCAGGATGAAGTCTTCGATTATTGAACGCAGAACAGCGGTATTACGCTCTGAAATCACCTCAACTCCTTATCCCTATAGGTTCAAGGAGTCGCAGACTTGGCACTCTAACTCCTAGAGTGCCAATATTACTTCACGAAGCGGATAGTTAGTGGGTATCTGTATTCCCTGCCTTGGTTCGCAGCAACAGCTCCCATAATCATGAATATCAAAGCGGCAATACCCAACGCGATAAAAGCAGGCAAGACAATCAATAGCCCAACACCAAGTGTGACGATGCTAAAGATCGTTCCGGCAGCCGTGAATATCAGAATGGTGAGTTGGAAGTTCATCGACTCTGTCGCGTGGCGCTTGTCGAACTCCGTTGCAGAAGCAGAATTTCTGATCAACAGCCCAGGTAGCCAGAGTAAGAAGAGAGTCACAGTTAGGAAAACTCCCACAAATCCTGCGATTAGTGGAGCAAGGTGAACCCACAGAGCAAGGTTGTTGTTACTTTTCACAGGTGCAGAAGTTTGCTCAGCAGCACTTGCTTCAGCTTTTAGTTCCTGGGTGGTAAGTAGTTGACGACCACAGGTAGGACAGAACTTACCTGTCTTGACATCCTTTGCACATGAAACGCAGTAACCCATTTGTTGCTCCTAATCTTGTTCTAGTTAAATTATCTGCTAGCCGAGAAGTTTTAGGACCACAGAATCGGCAAGTAATCGCCCCTTTGCTGTGAGCACAATTGTTCCCTTTAGTGCTGTGTGAGCTTCTATTAGTTGATCAGCGATTAGTCCAGCCACAACAGAAGGCTCAGCAAAGCCTTTTGATTTCAACCAATTAAGTGAAATACCATCGCTAATCCTGGTCTCCAGCATTACCTTCTCGATGTCTCTGTTTTCTTTATCAATGATCTCTCTTTCAAGTGCTGGTGAAACACCTGCTTTCATGCGATCAGAGTAAGCAGCAGGGTTCTTCACATTCCACCAACGAACTCCCCCAACGTGAGAATGAGCACCTGGACCAAAACCCCACCAGTCCATAGATTTCCAATAAGCCATGTTGTGACCAGAGCGTTCCTTCACTGATTTGGACCAGTTACTAACTTCGTAGTTGAAAAAGCCTGCTTCAGATAAAAGCACTTCAGTTAATTCATACATATCTGCGTGCATGTCATCACTTGGCTCAGGAACTTCACCTAGTCTTACCTGTCTAGCTAACTTAGTTCCTGGTTCAACTATGAGTGAATAGGCACTGATGTGATCGGTATCTAAAGCAATAGCCGCTTCAAGAGTTTCTCTCCAGTCATCAAGTGATTCACCTGGCGCTCCATAGATAAGGTCAACGCTTGTGGCTAAGCCAACGGCCTTTGCGTAGCCAACAACCTTTCCTACGTTCTCTGGCTGATGTGTTCGCTCTAGAACTTTTAAAACATGAGGAACAGCAGATTGCATGCCAAAAGAAATTCGATTGAAGCCACCGGCCTTAAGAGCTGTTATGTATTGCTCATCAACTGAGTCCGGGTTCGCTTCTGTTGTAATGTCAGCCTCACTAGCAATACCGAAAGTTGACTTGATTTTGGCTAACATCTCAATTAGATCAGTGGCAGGCAACATCGTTGGTGTGCCTCCACCAAAGAACACTGAGCTGCATTCGCGCTTAGGAAATCCCGAACTGTGCAGCACTTGCTCTGCAAGTTCGATCTCACCAATCAGTGTCTTGGCAAAGGTTCCCTGGGTCGAGGTGCCTATTTCATCTGCCGTGTAGGTATTGAAGTCACAATAACCACACTTCACTTCACAATAGGGAACGTGGACATATGCATGGAAGGTTCTTGTTTCAACACCAACTAAAGCTGATTCAGGTATTGAGCCATCGGCTGGAGCTATTTCCCCTTTAGGAAACTGGACCATTACTTGGCCTTCTTCTCGCCTTTTTTCTCACTGTTAGAAGATAGAGCTGCAATGAAGGCTTCTTGCGGAACTTCAACTCGTCCCACCATCTTCATGCGCTTCTTACCTTCTTTTTGCTTTTCAAGAAGTTTGCGCTTACGAGTAATGTCACCACCGTAACACTTAGCCAAAACGTCTTTACGAAAAGCACGAATAGATTCACGAGCGATGATACGTGCACCGATAGCTGCTTGGATAGGAACTTCGAATGCCTGTCTAGGAATAAGTTCACGTAGCTTTGTAGTCATCATCACACCGTAGGCATAAGCCTTCTCTTTGTGAACAATTGCGCTGAAAGCATCAACCTGCTCACCTTGAAGCAGGATATCGACCTTGACTAGATCTCCTTCAGCCATGCCACTCTCTTCATAATCTAAAGAGCCATAGCCTTGAGTTCTTGATTTCAAGTTGTCAAAGAAATCAAACACAATTTCAGCCAGCGGCATGTTGTATCGAAGCTGAACACGCTCTGTTCCGAAGTACTGCATGTCAATTAGAGTGCCTCTTCTTGACTGGCAGAGTTCCATGATTGTGCCAACGTAATCTTTAGGAGAAAGCAGAGTTGCTTTAACCATTGGTTCCAGAACCTTAGAGATCTTGCCAACCGGGTATTCACTTGGATTAGTAACAGTTACCTGTCTCTTATCTTCAAGGGTTACTTCATAAACTACCGAAGGCGCGGTGGCGATCAGATCTAGGTTGAATTCTCTCTCTAAACGTTCAGTAATGATTTCTAGGTGCAAAAGACCCAAGAATCCACATCTAAAACCAAAACCAAGAGCCACAGATGTTTCTGGTTCATATACCAAAGAAGCATCACTTAGCTTCAACTTATCTAGTGCTTCACGAAGAACTGGGTAGTCACTCCCATCGATTGGATAGATACCTGAATAAACCATCGGGTTAGGTTCTGAGTAACCCTTTAGAGCTTCGGTTGCTGGCCTCATCGCTGAAGTGACAGTGTCACCAACTTTGGATTGACGAACATCTTTCACACCGGTGATTAGATAACCTACTTCACCAACACCTAGACCTTTAGTTGGCTCAGGCTCTGGAGATGAAACTCCAATTTCCAATAACTCGTGAACAGCTTTAGTTGACATCATCGTGATTCGCTCACGAGGAGTCATGCTGCCATCAACCATACGAACGTAAGTAACAACACCACGGTATGAGTCATAGACAGAGTCAAAGATCATCGCTCTTGCAGGAGCATTTGGATCTCCAACTGGAGCAGGAACCTTTTGAATAATTCGGTCTAGTAGATCACCAACACCGACACCTGTTTTACCTGAAACACGAAGACAGTCATCAGGGCTTCCACCAATTAGGTTTGCTAACTCTTCTGCATACTTCTCAGGTTGAGCTGCAGGTAAATCAATCTTGTTCAACACGGGAATGATTTCAAGATCATTTTCAATGGCTAGATAAAGATTCGCTAGGGTCTGCGCTTCAATGCCCTGAGCTGCATCAACCAAAAGAATTGCACCTTCACAAGCGGCCAATGAACGGCTCACCTCATATGTGAAGTCAACGTGACCAGGAGTGTCAATCATGTTCATGGCATAGGTTTGCTTCTCGAACTCCCAAGGCATACGAACTGCTTGAGATTTGATAGTGATTCCTCGCTCACGCTCAATGTCCATACGGTCTAGATACTGAGCTCTCATGGAACGGTCATCAACAACACCGGTTAGCTGAAGCATGCGGTCAGCAAGGGTTGATTTACCGTGGTCAATGTGGGCAATAATGCAGAAATTACGGATAAATTCCGGATTGGTCTGACCTGGCACTAGTGAAGTGGTGGCACGTGGCGACAAAGGAGACCTCTTGAACTGGCTAAAAGAGCAAACTGACGGCGATTGCCGTCTTCTTATTCTCGCATAAACCCTTGAAATCTAGGGCACTTTACCCAATCTCCCAGCCAGAATGGGTTGCCCTATTGGCCTAAACGCTGGTAGTCTGTTGAAGGTTTAGATGACACGTTCATCCAAATCCACCAATCCTAAGAATTTTGTTTGTTGTTTCGCGTGAGCGGAACAAGCCCCTAAGAAAGTGAAACATGGCAAATATCAAGTCGCAGATCAAACGTATCGGCACAAACCTAAAGGCGCAGGAGCGCAACAAGGCTGTACGTAGCGAAGTTAGAACTGCTGTTCGTGCAGTTCGTGAAGCAGCAGCAGCTGGAGACAAGGCTCTTGCAACCGAGGCACTAAAGGTTGCCAGCAAGAAGCTAGACAAGGCTGTTTCAAAGGGTGTATTCCACAAGAACGCAGCAGCTAACAAGAAGTCAGCTATTGCCAAGAAGGTTTCAGCTCTATAAACCAAACTTTATAAAGGACCCGCTTCGGCGGGTCTTTTACTTTAGGCGGCAGGTATGCGCTTGTCTCTTCCAGCCACTGCCCCAGCGAAGAGCTGAATGAAAGTCAGCACCGAGACAAGAATCAAACTGGCATCCCAGTTACCAGTTACATCTCTAAGTAATCCAAAGCCAAATGTTCCTGCAGCCGAGATCAGATATCCCCAGCCCTGTGCCAAAGCAGAAAGTGCTGTGGTCTGAGTGCTTGTGCTTGCTCTTGATCCGATCAAAGTCAAAGACAAGGGGAAAGTTGCCGCGAAACCAAATCCCGTTATCACACATGCCAGAACTAACAATTCAGGTGTTAGCCATATCATTAAGAGCCCTGCCAATGTCAGCGACGTCATGACAACAGCTATCCCTGAAAGTGATTTGAACTTCCTAAACAGCAAAGAAGCTAGGAAACCTGAAGGAACACCCACGAAGGTTGTTAGCCCTAATAAAGCACCTGCGTCAACTTCACTCATTCCCCTATCAATAAGTAGTGAGGGCAACCAGTTCAGAATTGAATAGAAGCCACCTGACTGCAACCCAAAGAAGAAAACGATTCCCCAGGTTAGAGAAGATCTAACAACTGCTCTCTTTTCTTCAGCATGAGTTTCAACAGACGTTACCTTGGTAACACTCTTTGACCTGAACAAAGGTATCCAGAACACAATTGCAAACAGCGCTGGAAGGATCCAAACAGCTAGTGCACCTCTCCAACCACCAAGTAAGTCAGAGGAAGGAACTGCAATTGCAGCAGCAAAGCTTGCAGAGATGGCCAACAGAGTGACATAGACACCGGTAATCAATTCAATGCGATCAGGGAACTGCTCACGGACGATTGTTGGAATCAACACATTCGCAATAGCTATGGCAAGCCCAATAACAACTGTGCTTGTGATGATTGCAGGGAATCCACCAATTAACCTCGTTGCCATGGCAATACTCAAGATCACCAATACAAACATCATGGCCTTGTTTAGCGTGAACCTCTTCACCAAGTAAGGGCTAGCAAAAGCGCCGATACCAAAGCACACAATAGGAAGAGAGCTCATCAAGCTCACTTGGAAGATTGTTAGAAACTCAGTCCTTACTAGTTCATCAACAAGCGGACCGATAGAAGCAACTGGCGGTCTTATCGCTAAAGAGATAAAAACTAAAGAGAGTAGAGCCCAGAGGGAATACTTAGCAGTCTTCATTAACTTCTTCCCTTGTTAGCCATTAGGCTGACAAGTCTCTCTAATGCGTAAGTTGAATCCTTTTCCCCACCCTTGATTGCATAATCTGTTTCTGCAACCGCATGAACCATGTTGGCAACACCTTCTTCGCTCCAAGAAGCCAGTTGCGATCTCATTTTGGTGAAAGCCCAATCAAACATGCCCAGGCTTTGCGCTGTCGCTTTTGGATTGCCATACATCTTGGCAATCTCACTTGTTTTTCTGGCAATAGCGCTAACAATCAGAACAGGCTCGCCACCTTGTTCCATCACATGTCTCAATAGAAGTAATGCTTGGCCCGGCTGACCAGCCAGCGCTGCATCAGCAATCTTGAATCCTGTTGTTTCTAATCTTCCGCCGAAGTATCTCTCGACTATCTCTGGAGTAATGTCCCCTGAATCATCGAGCTGAAGTTGTGATGAGGCTGCAGACAGTTCCTCAAAGTCACTGCCAAAGATGTCAACTAAAGCTTGAGCAGCTGCTTTCTGAATCTTTCTCCCCTTACTGGTGAACTCCCCCTCGACAAAGGCAACCTTCTCAACTTCCTTCGAGACATCTAGACAAGTGGCTTCAACGAAGGCATCATTGGCTCGAATGGTTTCTAAGAGTTTCTTTCCTCTTACCGATTTACCACTGTGTCTAAAGATGACAATTGCATCGCTTGATGGCTGTGTACAGTATTCGATTCCATCTGTAATCAGAGCGTCAGTACAGCGCTCTACCCCATCAATAACAACTAGCTTTGAATCCCCAAATAAACCAGCACTAGCAACATCGAAAAGTTGCCCGCCCACATAATCAGCAGCGTTGAGTTCAACTACCTCAAGATCCTGATTATTCTTGCGAAGTTCAGAACGAATTGCTTTGATGGCTCTTTCAGCAAAGAAATCCTGAGGGCCAGATACGAGTATCACTGGGGCCACGCTAACTACGCGCCAAGGTACTACTTTTGCTGGACTCACCAGTAAAGCCTAACTTCTACCAGCGATAGAGACCTCTAGCCCAGACTCTCCCTCTTGCAGGCCTATTGCTCCATGTTCATCAGTTCTAAGCACCTGTGTTCCAGTGAATTCAAGCAGATCTAGAGTTCTTTTGGTTGGATGCCCATAAGAGTTCTCCACTCCAACCGAGATAAGAGCAACATCAGCGGCAATCGCCTCATAGAACTCAGGTGCTTGATCTCCTGAACCGTGGTGAGCCACTTTGACAATCACCATTCTTGAACCAAAGCCTGCTTCAATCAGTTCTCGATAATCCTTGCCCATTCGAAACTGTGCTCGCTCACCGGAATCAGCAAGAGTAAACAAAGCAACATTCTCATTGGACCATAGCATCGCCGTGCTGGCATCATTACTATCTTCAGCATCACTAGCACCGCGGCTAGGAGCTAGAACCAGCCATTGATAACTTCCCAGAGTTCCTTGCATTCCCTTCTCTGCTTCTACTGTCAGAACACCTTTGGCCAGTAGAAGTTCTTGAGCAGAATCAGCGCCTGGTCTATCGTCATCAAAAGCAGTAACAAGTGCAGTTGTAACTTCTCTGCCTCTAACAGCACCTGCGATTCCCCCAACATGATCCATGTCGTAGTGAGTAAGAACGAGTAAGTCAATCTTGCCAATACCTAAACCAGAAAGGCATGAATCAATGAGAGCGTCATCTTTCCCAACATCCACTACTGCTACCTGACCTTCAGACCTGATTACCAGAGCATCCCCTTGGCCAACATCACAGTTCACAATTGAAAAGGGCTTGCTATAGAAATCGCCTTTCTGCAAAGCAAGCGAAGAACTTTGGGCCAACAAAGTTAAGACGATAACGGCACAGAGTGCCCCAGCTAATCTTTTTAGCGCTGCTCTTCGTGAAGACAAATAGATCCAAATGCACAGAACCAGAACAATTGCCAGAGTTATGCCGAAACTTCCTGATACCCAATTCACGCTTGAAGATGGGGCATTTGCGAATCTCTCAGAGAAGAACAGAATCAAAGCAGCAGGAATAGAAGCCACTAAACAGAGACCTGAAGCGACAGCTGGCAAAAGTGGTGAGACAAGACAACTGATTAACCCAATGATGGTGATTGGTGCGACCAAAGGTTCTGCAAGCACATTAGCTGCAATTGAATAGACAGGAATAGTTGGTTGCAGCATCAGAAGAACTGGCAGGCAAGCGATCTGTGCCGATAGTGAAACTGAGACTACAACGGCTAGCCATAGGGGCATTGTTCGCACTAAAACCTCAACAAGCTTTGGAGCAAGAACTAGAAGCCCCCAGGTTGCTAGGGCCGATAAAGCAAAACCGAAGTCCATAGATAAAGAAGGTTCATAGACAAGCAAGATAATCACCGCAAGAGATAAAGCTTCAAGGGGTGGAACTCTTCTACCGAGCATGAACCCAACCAAAACTGCAGCAACCATGACTGAGGCCCTCAATACGCTAGGTTCTGGACCAACTAGACCTAGGTAAGCGAAGATCACACCGAAACTAAGCGATAAACGTATTACCCGCCTGATCGGAAGTAAGTTCAAAAGCAAAGCAGCACCTGCAAGAACAATTGCACAGTTTGTCCCACTTACCGCAGACAGGTGAGTTAAAGAAACTACCTTTAGATCTTCCAACGCCGATGGTGAAAGCTTTGAATCATCTCCGATGGTTAGCCCTGCAACCAGCGCAGCAGAATCCGAACTAACCCCAGACAGTGACTCAAGGAATGAACTTCGCATGACTCCTAGAGGATCAATGCTTGCGCTATCCCTTGATTCAAGAATCTTCTTCAGGTTGCTTGAGAAATCCTCATCAGCTCTAAAGCCAGGCCGAATAGAAATAACTGCAAGAAGTTCCTGCCCAGCCTTTAGTTTGCCAACATTCTCATCGCCAGACAAAGATCCAGTTCTGCCCTGAAGATTTCCTTCGGAAAGAACTTTGATTCGTGTTCGAAAGCTCTCTTGACCTTGAAAGCCAGACACTCCCCTTGCAGATTCAACTACCTCTGCTCTAACTGTTACTGTGGCTCGATTCTCAACTAGATCTTTGAAACCTTGAGGTTGAATCGAAGGCTCAACAAAGTTGATGAACACAGCTGCTAACAGCCATGTAGCTATTGCGATAAAGCGCAGTTTCAAAGCGTCACAAGATCCTTAACTGCGGCGAATAACTTATCGCCGATGCCTGCAACATTGAGTAGGTCCTCTTTTGCTTTGAAACCACCGTTTGCAGTGCGCCAGTCGATCATGCGTCCAGCAAGAGCGGGACCAACTCCAGGTAACTCCTCCAGTTCACTAGCACTTGCTTGATTCAGCGAGATGAGCGTTGAAGCAGGGCTTCCTTCAAATACAGCACCGCTAGTTCCAGAACTGACTAAGAGTTGTTCCCCATCATTGAGAGCACGAGCCATGTTCACACTCGCCTGGTTGGCTTTGGCTGTGAATCCCCCAGCAGCAAGAACAGCATCGTAAACCCTTGAACCTGAGTCCAGTTGATAAATTCCTGGTGACTTCACTGCCCCCGCAACATGCACATAAATCGTTGGGGTCTTTATAGAGGCTGGCTCTTCACTCGAATCTGACTGCTTGGCTATCGTTACTTTGTTGTCTTGACCTAGTCCTGAGCTAAAGACATAGGTTCCAAAAGCAACAACAGCAAGAATAGTTATTGTCGCTTTGAGAGCACGGGGGCTGAATTCAGCTAATAGTTCTTTTATCCATACAAGCATGAAAGAAAACTAAAGCAGCCAGGACCGCTAGAGCACTAATGCGCTTCGAACTGTTTAGAACTAGCCCTTAGTTACGATGTTGATAAGTTTCGGGGTTCTAATGATGACCTTAACTATCTCTCGACCGTCAATTGCCTTCTGCACAACAGCAGAAGCATCCGCAGCAGCCTGAAGATCAGCCTCAGTTGCATCAACTGATACTTCGCAAGTATCTCTTAGCTTGCCATCAACCTGAAGAACAGCTGTAGTTGTGCTTTCAACTAGAAGAGATTCATCTGCATCTGGAATAAGAGCAAGTGCTACTCCTGGCTTATGACCAAGTAATGACCACATCTCTTCTGCCATGAAAGGAGCAAACAGAGACAATGCTTTGGCAACAGTCTCTGTTGCTTCTCTAACTGCAGGATCAGTATGCCCAGGCTTACCATCGATAGCCTTACGAACAGCGTTCACAAGTTCCATAAGCTTTGCAACTCCAACATTGAACTTGAAGTTCTCAATGTTGGTTCCAAAATCTCTTAGGAATGAGTGAGTGGCTTTTCTAAGTTCCTTATCTCCAGTTGAGTAATCAACACCAACAGGCACTTCAACATCGTTAGCTAGCCTCCAGCAGCGAGCAAGGAACTTTCCTGATCCTGATGGTGACACATCTGCCCAGTCAATGTCATCTTCCGGAGGGCCAGCAAAAGCCATAGTTAAACGAATAGCATCTGCACCGTGCTCATCTAGCTGGTCACCTAGCTTGACTAGGTTTCCTCTTGATTTACTCATGGCTGAACCATTCATTAGAACCATTCCCTGGTTCAACAACTTGGTGAATGGTTCTGAGAAGTCAACATAACCAAGGTCTTGTAGAACCTTAGTGAAAAAGCGTGCATAAAGAAGGTGCAGGATGGCGTGGGTAACTCCACCTACATACTGATCAACAGGAGCCCACTCACGAGCTTCTTCTTTGCTGAATGCTTCAGTCTCACTGTTTGGAGATAGGTAACGAAGGAAGTACCAAGAAGAGTCAACGAAGGTGTCCATGGTGTCAGTGTCTCGCTTAGCAGGAGCACCACAACTAGGACAAGGAACATTCACCCAGTCATCTGCTCCACCTAGAGGAGAAGTTCCCTTAGGAGCTAGGTCTAGACCTTCAGCTGATGGAAGTTCAATAGGTAGTTGATCCTGAGGAACAGGAACCTCACCGCAAGCATCACAGTGCACGATAGGAATAGGAGTTCCCCAGTAACGCTGACGTGAAATCAACCAGTCACGCAATCTAAAGTTCTTAGCTGCCTTACCGCGACCTTCTTTTTCCAACAGAGCAGTCATCTTTGAGATGGCTTCTGTCTTCGACAAACCATTCAAGATGTCAGAGTTCACTAGAACTCCTTCACCAACGGTTGCAATGCCGGTCTCTGCAGGGTCTGCTTCACCGGTGTCAACAACAGTTCTAACTGGTAGTCCAACAGTTCTAGCAAAATCTAAATCTCTTTGATCGTGGGCAGGAACAGCCATGATGGCACCGGTTCCATAATCAGCAAGCACATAATCAGAAATCCAAACAGGAATCTTCTCACCGTTAGCTGGGTTTATTGCTACTCGACCAGAATCTAAACCAGTCTTAGGTCTATCGGTAGCAAGACGCTCGATGTCATTAGATTTCTTGACTTCATCTAAGTAATTCTGGAAAGCCATGCGAACTTCTGGTGTGGAACCTGAAACAAGTTCAGCGGCTAGATCACTGTCAGCTGCAACAACCATGAAGGTTGCACCATACAAAGTATCTGGACGCGTTGTGTAAACAGTTACTGGTTCTGTTCTACCTTCAATAACAAAATCAACTTCAGCTCCGTAAGATCTACCGATCCAGTTTCTCTGCATTGAAAGAACCTTTGAAGGCCAGTTACCTTCTAGCAGCTCTAGGTCATCAAGCAATCTATCTGCATATTCAGTGACCTTAAAGAACCACTGAGTCAAAGCCTTCTTAGTTACTAGTGAGTCACATCGCTCACAAGCTCCGCCAACAACTTGCTCATTAGCTAGAACTGTCTGACATGAAGGACACCAGTTCACCATTGAGTTCTTGCGATATGCCAAACCCTTTTTATAGAACTCTAGGAACAACCACTGGTTCCAGCGATAGTAAATAGGGTCACATGTTCTAATGATTCGATCCCAGTCAAAAGAACAGGCATACCTTCTCATCGAAGCTTTGTGGATCTCAATGTTGTCGTAAGTCCAGGCACGAGGATCAAGATTTCTCTTGATCGCAGCATTCTCAGCAGGAAGACCAAAAGCATCCCAGCCAATTGGGTGCATAACGTTGTAACCCTTTTGCACCCAGTAACGAGCAATAACATCACCTAGGGCATAAGCCTCAGCGTGACCCATGTGAAGATCCCCTGAAGGGTAAGGAAACATGTCCAAGACATACTTCTTAGGGCGGGTATCCCCTTTATTACCTGAAGCAAACGGACGAAGCTCATCCCATACCGGTAGCCACTTCTCTTGGATAGCGAAGACGTCAGGCCCAGTTGGCTCGTTGCGGTTCTCGTTCATGGTCTCAATTCAGGTTTTAACTTAGGTTCTAGGCTACCAAACCAATAAATGACTACTGGCTAACCCCAAGGGCTGAAAGTAAAGCCCTGGCCTTAAGCTTGGTCTCTAGTAACTCAGCCTGAGGGTCAGAATCTATGGTTATTCCCCCACCAATACCAATAGTTGCTTTGCCATCTTCAAAAACAATGGTTCTTATAGTCATAGCAAGATCTGCTGCACCTCTATAAGAGATGTAACCAAAGCAGCCGCTATATAAACCTCTAGGACCTTGCTCTAAACCTCTAAGAATCTCCATAGCTCTAATCTTTGGAGCACCAGTCATTGAACCTGCTGGAAAGCAGGCTTCAACAGCATCAAACACATCTAGTCCTGGCTTGAGCTTTGCCTCGACAGTACTTACTAACTGATGAACAGTTGCATAGCTCTCAACATCAAATAACTTAGACACAACAACATCAGAAGGCTCAGATACTCGACCCAAATCGTTTCTCATTAGGTCAACAATCATTAGGTTCTCAGCACGTTCCTTCTCATTAGATCTGAGTTCCTCAACCAATAGAAGATCTTCTTGAGCATCAAGAGATCTCTTTCTAGTTCCCTTGATTGGTTTACTACTTACCAAACCAGATTCTTCTACACGCAAGAACTGCTCAGGAGATGAACTAACCATAGAAACATCACCAAATCGCAAGTAAGACATGTATGGGGCTGGATTAGCCTCTCTAACAGCAAGGAATGCAGCAAACGGATGACTCTTTGTTTCTATAGTCATCTGATTGGTTAAACACAGTTGATAGGCATCACCAGCAGCAATGCTGTCCTTAGCCTTCTCAATCAAACCAAGATACTCTTCATCGCTATGACGAAGAGAAAGAGAAGTAACTTCCTTGATCTTGTTTTTAGATCTAAAAACCGCTCCTTCCCCACCAATAAGGGCAAGCCTTAGAAGAGCAGCATCTCTAAAGCGAATAAATGACGCTTCAGAGTCAAATAACCCTAAGAAGTAAATCTGCTCTTTGTCGTGATCTAAAACAATGGCTCTATCCACCAGCATGAAGTGAGCTAAGCCTTCATAGCTGTAAGAACCAACAAGTCCTGGTCTAAAGTCAAAGGGAAGTTCTACTGAATCTTCTTCAACCGATGCCCTAAGTTCATTAAGGGCTAAAGAAAGCTCCTCAGCACCTATTACTTGACTTGCTGCCCCCATGATGCTGTAACGGTTAGTTTTGTGGTGCTCACGGTCAAACAGGAAAGCATTTGAATCGTTGATGTGCAGCGAGATAAAGGCATCTGGCATGCTCACTCGGCTAGGTAATTTGGTGCAATAAAGACGCAATTCACTTACCTAACTGTCTAAAAAGAAAACTAACTATCTATAGATTAGAGCCATGCAGTCTTACATCTTCCAGGAAGGCTCTCTTATTCCCAAAGAGAGCCACGAGAGTGTCCTAGTCGCTGACTCATTCCTTGTTGAAGACGGCAAAGTTCGCTCTCTAGCCCTTCACCTTGACCGCTTCAAAAGAGGATTAGAACTAAAGGCCCCTGATCTATCAAACTCTTTCGAAGACTTCCTGAACCAAGCATTAGCTCTGATACCTAGAAACGGAAGATACTTCCCAAGGCTTGAAGTTCAAGACACAGAAAACAAATCGTTTGTCTTCATTCTTAGAGAAGCACCAGAACAATTAGGTCCAGCAACTTTATGGACTTATCCCTACCCTGATCCTCGCAAAGACCTAAGCACCAAAGGCCCTGAACTCTCCTTAGGAGTTGAACTTAGATCTTTAGCTCAAGCTCAAGGAGCCGATGAAACCATCTTGCTCAACGAGCACGGCGAAATAAGTGAAGGAGCGCTGTCTTCACTTGTTTGGTGGCGAGGAGATGTTCTTTGTGCTCCTGGCAATGAAATACCTTGGCTTGAATCTGTAACAAGACAAGAGATATTCCAGATTGCAGAAACCATGGGCATCAAGACCAGATTTGAACATGCAATCCCTGAAGAACTAGTTGGTCTTGAACTATGGCTTCTCTCTTCCCTTCAAGGAATAAGAACAGTGAAGAGCTGGATTGGAGTTTCAGACAACTTCCCTCAAAGCCAACACGTCTCAGCTTTTGAGAAGAGAATGAAGCTATTGGCAAGTGCGCTGCCATAAAGACCGAAAAGATAGATAAATGTGTGGAAGAACTGTTGTTGCTAGATCTCTTGGTGAACTAGTCACACTCTTTGACATAGATGATGTCATTGGTGAACAACCAGGCATTACCTATAACAACCCACCATCACTTCCAGCCTCAATCATTGTTGACCGAGTGCTCAAAGAGAACGAGGGCGAACACGCAGGAGAACTTAGAAGACAAATCCATTCAGCTAGATGGGGTCTAGTTCCTAGAAACTCTCAAGGCCCAGCAAACACTCCCCTACATAACAATGCACGCATAGAAACAGTTCTGCAGAAACCAACCTTCAAGAGTGCTGTTCTAAGACAGCACTGTGTGATGCCTGTCTCTGGCTATTACGAATGGCAGATCAAAGAAGATGGTTCTAAGCAACCTTTCTATATCAACGCAGGTGACCAAGGCATGCTTGCGCTTGCTGGTATCTATGACTGGTGGTTAGATCCTTCAAAGAAACCAGATGACCCCTCAAGATGGCTTCTATCCTTTGCAATCCTCACCAAGGATGCAGCGGAACCTCTAGCTCCAATCCATGAAAGAAACCCGATCCTCTTATCTTCTTCATCTATGGCTGAATGGTTAGACCCAGACAACCTAGAGGATGCTGAACACACCACTCAGGATCTTCTGAATGAACTAGCAAACGAATCAGATGAGATTGCAGGTCAGGTCGAGTTCTGGCCAGTTGGTGTTGAAGCTGGTAATGTCAGAAACAATTCTGTTACGCTCATCGCTCCACTTGGATAGCAATACATAGGCTTGGAACGCGCCAGTCTTCACTTTTTTTCAGCGACGTTTCTAACAGTTGTTTTTCATCGAGTCGATTCCCAAAAAATATGTTAGTGTCGTTACACAGCGCCTCGAGTTTCGTCTCTTGGCTTAGAACCCGACGCAAGTCGGGTTCTTGCTTTAACTCCAACTTGCTGGTCTCTTGATGATTGCACCTTTAGGTGTCACGTAATTGAATGGTAGCTGGCTAGATGCGAGTTTAGAGACATGGAGTTGTTCAAAGTATGTAGACACACTCCGGAGAGAGTCAACATTTATTTCTCGATTTGGAACTATTGTCTTTACATCCATTCCATGGGCGACAGCAAACTTTATTGGAGTTACCAAATCTGAGTCTCCCGTTACAACTAAAGCAGCTTGAACTTTGCCTTGATACGCGTCGCGGAGTAAGTAAGAAGCAAGACCAACGTCGCTTCCCTTTTCCTCCATGAATGTGACCTGGACCTTTGGGACGTCAGGTAAGGCAATGTCTGAGGACTTAGTAATCGCTAGCTGCGTGAGTCCAAAGTGTGATGGCAGACATGGCTCCATGATTTCAGTTCGGCTTAAAGAAGTCAGCCTCAACCACGATTTGTCTTTGATGAACTTTCCATAGACAATTTCAACGCCTTGATGAGTAAGTGTTCTTAGATAGGAATGCTGCCTTCTTGGTGCCTGGTCCAGCGGGTAGCGTTCTTTGACTCGAGCAGTGAAGTAGAAAATTTGCTGCAAAGACATGTCTGGTCTCAGATCAGCGCAGAGTTTGCGAACATCGAGCCACTTTAGATCAGGCCGCTTTTCTAGCGCACCTTTGTATAGATTGAAGCCATCTATGTATGCGTTGAATGAAGGCTTTTCCACTAGAAAACAATACTTCTCAGATCAAACATCAGATTTTAGTTGTGGAGAACTGCAAGCTCTTAAATCAAACTTTCTTAGCTTAGAACTAAACAGACCCCAAAGAACCCCTGCTGTTAGGCTGAGAAAACGGCTAGACAAAGGAAGAAGTTCATGCTCAAGGTTTTTATCAAGTCAACTGTGACGGTTCTTTTAGGGTTAGCTCTACTCACCACCACTCAACTTGCTAATGCAGCCCTAAGCACCGAACAACAGACTTCACCTTCAAAAAACAGTCAGAGCACTCCTGTAAGCGCTGAACTGATCACCAAAACCAACGTTTCAACCACTTACACTCTTGCTCAAGTAGCCAGCAATAGCACTAGAGCTAGCTGCTGGACAGTAGTTGACGGGATTGTTTACAACATCACCGCATACATCAACTCTCACCCAGGTGGGGCAAACTCTATTGCCAAGATATGCGGTATCGATGGATCAACCATGTTCAACAACGAACACGGGGCAGTCTCCCAACAGAAGAACATTCTTACTAACTACAGAATTGGAACCCTCAAGGATCCAACTCCTTCTTGTTCTGCCGGACACTTCTATAGCACTGTCAATTCTGCTTGCACCCCAGCACCAGCTGGTTTCTACGTGACAGCAGAATCATCTGCTGCTGGTACCGAGACAGCCTTACCTTGCCCGCTAGGTAAGTACTCTTCAAATGTTGGTTCAACTCAGTGTCTGCTTGCACCACCAGGAACATACACAGACACAGTTGGTTCTACCCAAGCAACTCCTTGCCCTAAAGGAACTTTCAACTTCTTGTCTGGATCACTAAACTGCCAAGTTGCACCTATTGGTAAGTATGTTGATCAGACCGGACAACTCTTTGCAACTGCTTGTCCAGAAGGAAAAACAACTGCAAGCATCGGCTCAGACAGCCTTGAAGACTGCTTCACTCCACAAGTATTCATAGAGTGCGATGCAGGCTACTTCTTCGACAGCAAAGCTGGAGAATGCACTCCTGCTCCCCCTGGCTACTTTGTAAAGACAGCAGGAGCTTCCGAAGCTACACCTTGCCCAGCCGGTAAATTCTCTGACTTCAGCGCATCACTAGACTGCAAACCAGCTCCTCCAGGATTCTTTGTTAGTCAAGAAGCTTCAATAGTTGCCCTTGCTTGCCCAGTAGGTAGATTCTCTTCAGAAACAGGTTCAACTATCTGTTCACCAGCACCTCTTGGCTCTTATGTAGACACTGCAGGAGCAACAACACCTCAACTGTGTGAACCTGGTTCATTCACCTCAGCAACAGGTGCAACCCAGTGCCAAAGATCTCCAGCGGGTTACTTTATTGACACTGTAGGAGCAATACAGGCAACTCCTTGCCCTAGAGGTTACTTCTCTTCATTTGAAGGATCAATCAGTTGCATGATTGTTCCTCAAGGCTTCTTTGCAGCAAGTACAGCGAGCACTCAGGCCACTCAGTGTGCATCTGGTCTAACAACTCTGGCAGCAGGAGCAACATCAGCCTCAGACTGCTATAAACCAATTGCTCAAACCATTGCAGGATTCAAAGCACCTAAAGCCTTAAAGTTCAAAGCAGTCACAAACCTCCCCCTAATCACTAACACGAAGGCTCAGGCAACATTCAAAACAAAAGGATCTTGTTCAGCAAAAGCTACAAATGTAACAACCAAGGTAAAGGGCAAGAACGTAACCACCAGGATGCTTAGAGTAACTGCTAGCTCCAAAGCAGGAACATGCTCAGTAACCCTAACTTCACCTGCCTCAGGCAAGTACCTAGCTTTGTCTAGAACACTTGCAATGAAGGTGAGTAAATCAGGTAGGTAGTTCTAGACAGCCTTAACTCAACAACACACTTTTCCATGGAATGCTTGCTTTAGCTGGTATCTATGACTGGTGGCTAGATCTTCAAAGAAACCAGATGATCCTTCAAGATGGCTTCTATCCTTTGCAATCCAAACTAAAGATGCAGCAGAAACTTTACGACTAGGCACTTATGAACTTGCCGCCCAATACCTTACTGGGTTTTAGGTGCTTTAGTGTCTCAGTAGATAGCAGGTTATTTCAGCAAAGCTAATGACTGAGTTACTGAGTTACTGAGTGACTGAGTGACTGAGTGACTGAGTGACTGAGTGACTGAGTGACTGAGTGACTGAGTGACTGAGTGACTGAGTGACTGAGTGACTGAGTGACTTTAGTGGTCTGGACACGAATTCGTCTAGATCGCTTGTGGATTAAGGGAGATGTGAGGAAAACTCCGGAAAACATACGAGATCTTGCCCTTGCCCGTCACGATAGTCACCTTTGAGCCACAAACTCGGGCTCTGTTGGCGATCGGCTCCAAGCTGTGGTCTCCAGAAGCTATATATATCTCATGAAACCCATCTAATGTTTGAATGGAATTAAATAGGTTTACCAGAGCAACGTCCGCTCCATCCTTTCCCTTCTGGAATTGGTAAAAGGTATGCCCCCAATTCCAGCCAGATAAAGTGGCCATTCTATTGCGGGGTCCAGCTGCGATAAAGACTAAATCGCTTTCTCTCGCTTGGGTCTGAGCCTGATACTCTCTTGAGACCATTTGAACCTCCCCAGAGGTGATCTGCCCCGTTCCAAGGAGGTTCTCGATATCCACAAAGTGGATACACTTCGTACCCTTTTCGGAAATCGCCCTGAGTAATGGATCTATGGGTCTGAACATTAATGCTCCTGTCAAGTTGATGGTGTTTTCTGAACAAACACAAGGATGCTTTGAAACATCAAAAACAGATAACAAGTGTTAGATGTTTGTTGAAATGGCTATATTTGATTCATCAAAGCCGAAAGGGAACAGATGGAAAAGGAGCTTCCTCAGTCAGCCGTTTCAGATCTCAAGGCTTCCTATAAAGCTTGGCTAAGGGCACTAATCTCAACCCTTGAGGGCAGTTCGGTCGCTTCATTGCAGAGAATTCTTGTTGCTGGGGCCAAGCCGAACGACCCAATTCATAAAGCCACTTACGCGGTTGTAAACACCTGGGTCAGACGGGCCACCTTGCCCGACGACAACAACGGGGCCTTGTCTCGTCTAACTCTTCTAGTGAATCAATTCGTAGTTGGCAGACCAGCAGGGGTCTTAGATTTACCATTCGAACAAGTAGTTAAGGAGTTGAAAAGCCACCGAGACTCTAGTAGCAAGCAAGGGCGAGCAGTAAATCGATTGGGCAAAGAGCTCTATGAAAACAATTCGCTAATGTTTGAACCAGTGAGCGTCAAAGATCTTGACCAACTTTCTTTGAATCTTGGGTCGGGTCTTTTCGATGGAAAACTTCCGCCCTACAGCCCAAGAGAGATAGATGTCAAAATTCGAGATCTTTTGGACGACAACGCTTCTCGTCTTGTTGTTATAGTTGGCCCACCGAAAGCGGGGAAGACCAGAACTCTAGTCGAAAACCTTAAACAGTCCTCTTTGAAAGACTCAAACGTCTACTGGCTAGAACCCGCGGCAAACTCGGCAAGGGCACTGATAAGGGCTCTACCAGAGAACGATCATAAAACTAATGTTGCTGTTTTGGACGACTTGCAATTCTTTAGATTCGATGGTGAAGGCGGTATCACACCAGGCGTGATGGCCCAACTAATGAAAAGATGCATGGTTGTGGCGACCCTGCATACCGATATCCTCACCCAGTGGACTGTTTCACAAACTGACCGCTCTCTTGAAAGTAGAAGTGGCTTATTCGCGCCACCATCTAGAGCAGTGCAAGGAGTTCTTGCTAGTCATAGCATCGAACTTGAAGTTGATTTAAGTGACTCAGAGCTACTGGCCCTTGAATCCGTTTTCAATAAAGACTTGCTCGAAAAAGTTTCATTCAGGAAACTCGCATCCGCGCTTTCCGCTTCAAAAGTTCTAATCAACAGGGCAAAAAGATTACGAGATGCAAATGACCCTTTTTCGCTGGCTACTTTTAGAGCACTGATGGATGCCAGAATTCTCTACCCGAGCGGATTTACTCTTGATGAACTTGAGGAATTCGCGAGAGAAGAGCTTGAGGCATGGAGTAACCAAGATTGGGACGAATCCGAATGGACCAGACTAAAGAGATATTGCACTACTGGCTTGAATGCTGCATCCCCCCATGCAATATTGATGCGAAGCATCTCCGATAAAGCCGAGTACACATTATTTGATCCGATTTGGGAATCACTAAGACCAAAAGTATGGTCGGCTAAAAATATTGCTGGAGAAGACAGAAACTTGTCCTATGCAGCATCAAGGGCTTATGAAGCTGGATACATTGAGGAGGCTCTTAGGCTCACTGCACTGTGTGATATAGAAAACTCTGGGGAATCGCAATTCATGATGGGATTCTATGGATTGAGTTTTAATGACGCAGAAAACACTGAAAAGTGGTTTCGCAAGTCTCTTGAAAGCGGCTACGAAGACGCAGAATTGGCTTTGGCGGGGGTTCTTATGATGACTGGCCGTTTTGAAGAAGCTGAGCCCTTACTTCAAAATAGTTTGGACAGAGGCGAAGAGGGTGCGTCTTTGGATCTTGGTTTCATCTTTTTACATAGAGGTCAGCTCGACAAGGCTGAGGAAATGATCCGCAGAGCACAAAATGTCCCAGAGCTTTCTGCCATGGCAACACATAACTTAGGAGCTGTGTGCTGGTCCAAGAACAAAATTGATGCCGCAATTGAGCATTTTGAAAATGCTCGTAAGCTCGGCGTAGCGCTTTCTAGCGATAGCTTGGGCCGTTTGTACTTCGAGCTAAGGGACCTGGAAAAAGCCGAAACTTACTTAATGGAAGGTGAACAACAAGGCTTGGCTCAGTCAGCCCTCTATTTGGGCAAAATTCTTTACATTCGAGGGGATGCCGAGAGTGCTAAAGAAAAATTCATGCAAGCTATTGCTGCTGCCCTCCCCGCTTGGGAAGGCTATAGCCAGAAGTTGAGTAGCTGGGATGTAGATGAGGAAATTGACTACGCACATTTTGCTGTCAACCCTCTTGCAAGTAAGGCTACTTTGATGGACGCCGAGTACTGTCTTGCTTTAGCACACGGTTCTCTTGGAGATTTTATAAAACGGGATGAGCATTTGGTGAGATCTCATTCAGCTGGGTCCCACGTTGCCGCTAACGAACTTGGACTTGTTCGCCTAGAGCAAGGCGAGATAGAACAGGCAAAGGCTTTTTTTGAAGAAGCTCATGATGCTGGCGTCATATGGGGAACGAATAACTTAGGGCTGGTTGAAGAGCGACTTGGAAATCTGCCAGCTGCGGAAGCCTATTATAGGCAAGCATATTCTGCTGGGGTTATGATGTCGGCAGCGAACCTAGGTTCTATCTATTGGAGACAAGACAAGGAAAATCTCGCGCTTCCGCTTTTAGATGAGGCTCGTGCTGCAGGAATTGTTGAGGCCACGTTAACATTAGGTTTGATGGCTTTCGAGAAAGACGATTATCCAGCATCGGAGAAATTATTAAGTGAGGCCCATATGGCCGGAAATAAGACCGCGACCCATTATCTTGGAGAAATATTCCTTCTCAAAAATAAGACAAAGAAAGCCTTGGGATATTTTGAGGAGGCTCACGAGTCTGGTCTAACTCTTTCCAGTCTTAAGCTTGGAATTCTTTTTCTGGAGAACGGAAAGTTTGACAAGGCTGAGGAGATGCTTCGGATCGCTCAAAATGCAGGAGAAGAGAGTTCCGAGTACTGGTTAGCTAAGGCACTTCTCAAGCAAGAGAAAATGGAGGACGCTGAGAAATTATTCAGGCTCGCAGCCAATTCCGGGGATGCAGAAGCCATGTTGGAGTTAGGTTTGATAAGCAAAAACTCTCGTGAAGTTTCAAAGTGGTTCAGACGAGCCTACGACAATGAGGCAGACGAATGCCTGGATGCGATTATTGGATATTATGAAGCTGCTGGCGACACAAAGAAATTAAAGGACTGGGAAAAGATTCGTGACGCCGAAGTTGAACCTAGTTAGGCTCTATTTCTAAGGCATTGCCCGTATTTTTAGTGAAATCGAGAATTCTTGCCATCCGTGCTTTTAGAAAATCTTTGGCATTTGCCATGTACTCTCTGTACTGATCAACATCTTGAGGTAGAGCTGGTTTTGTGAAGTCACCTGAACCTAAATAGAACTTAACCTGGCCATCTTGAACCAAGTCTTGGAGTAGGAAGTACTCCACGTACTGATCAAAGGTCTCAAAGAGTTCAAAGAATGCCCAATAGATGTCCAATGTAACTTCTAGTGGGTTTGGTGACCCCTGGTAGTGAAGTCTGATGCACTCGAGTGTGCGATCAAACCTGTCCTCAATCTCGCTCGTCATGCCACGTGCCTGGTTTAGAGTCCGTTTGCGATTAATCTGTTTGCCCGGGAAGAGTATTATGCCGCCAGCTGTCGAGCCTAGGTATTGAAACTCATCGAGCTCATGCTCTGGTATCTGTGCAGTAATGTGTTTCATTCGCTCAGTGGTGCGAAATGAGTTCGACATCTGATCGCTTGACAGGGAGTAAACAGGATCGTCTGGACGAAATACGAGATACCTATTGGGCATAGGCTTCAAATCGAATAACTCACCTGAAGGTAAAGGCTTCACCCACAAAAGCTGATGGTGCTTTTTGAGTGTTGGGCTATGGGTGTCTATGTCGTTGACGCCAGCTTCGATGCGGTAATCGAAAGTCACATCGATCAATGCTTCCATGTCTAGCCTTTCTGGAACTACCCAATTCTGGTTTGATCAATGATGGTCCTACAAATAGGACATAAGGAAGGATCTTCAATGCTTACGTCTCCACCAAGCCTCTTGATTATGTAGCCTTCGCGACTTTGACCACATAGAGTTTTCTGGCTGTTCAAATTAATGCCGTGTTTCAAGAACGTCAGACGTTCAGATTGGGCTCCCAATAGCGAAGGCTCAGCAAGCAACTCGACGATTTCGAACATAAAGCACCTTTCCTTTTTGACCCAAGGTCAAAGATGTTGTTTCAATGGCAATTTCATTCTAAGGCTCCCAAAAAAAGATAGAGATATTGCCTCGAGATGCTCAACCCACTTTAATACTGTTTGATAGTTTTGATGCTTCTAAATACCCTGGAAATGTTTGAGTTACTTTTAAGGATATCTTGTGCCCCTTGTGCGAGGAAGTTAGCTTGAACGTTTTGTTGTTCGCCTTCTTAACTACTTTGCCGTCGAGCAAGCATTGATACGAAACTTTGGCACCAGCGGTCCATTGCTGGGTTATTCCGGTGAGAGTCTTGCCGCTCTTAGCTGCACCATTGATTCGAGGAACTTTCGGAGACATCAACCCACTTTGAACAATTTGAGCATCACTTGTATTTGTCCCAGGACCGTATCCCACTAGAAGACCTGTTACAGAGACAGAAACTTTCTGTGCAAAAGTGCTGGCTCAATTCATCAACTTGCAATGTCAGACCAAACCTATAAACTCGAATATCCGAACAAATGTTCGGGAGTATTGTTAGGGTGATTTATGGGACGTATAGACGAAGCTGTGGCTGTTTTGCTGGATCAGGAGGGTGCCCCTGCCCTGTTTAGATGGAGGGAAAAGGACTATCAGGTCAGCTCCAGGCCAGTTAGATGGTTTGCCAGAACTGAGTGGTGGGTAGGAGAAAGAGCCCATAGAGGTATAGGTTCAGGGGTTCTAGAAGTAGAGATGTGGCGCTTCCTAGCTACAGGAGATGGCACAAAGACATCATTTGAATTGCTTCATAACACCGCCGGTAATAGCTGGAAGTTGCTTAGGCGGTTTGAGTGAGCTTTACCCACCTTCACGTTGCCTCAGGGTTCTCTTCACACTATGGGGTTAATAGGCCTGAACTGTTGGTTGAGGCTGCTCATAACCTAGGGTTTGATGCTTTGGCTCTAACTGACAGGGATGGGCTTTATGGGGCTATCAAACACATAGGAGCATGTCTTCAGGTAGACATGGCTCCTATTGTTGGGGTTGATCTTCCAGTTCTTGATGAAGATGGTTCTTCCCTAGCCAGGGTTGTTGTCTTATCTCATGGTCATAACAAGGGTTTAGGCTGGGCTACCCTATGTGCTGTTGTTAGTGAAGCTCATGCTTTAGGTAAGAAGAAACAGTTTGGAATAAAGAGAAGCAAACTATCTCAGTTAGTAAACACTGGGCTAGTTTCCTGCACAGTGCTGCTAGGTCCTGACAGTGACGTTGCTAAGGCAACTCTTGGTAGATCTAAGACTGCTGCTCTTAAGGCTTTGAAGCAATGGTTAGTGCTTTTTGATAAGCCAGGAGCACTAGGTATTGAGATTGTTTCTTTACTGACTGAACCAGGCAAGATGTTTTCTTCTGCTCAAGCTAGAAGAATGCTGGAACTAGCAGATTCTTTGAATGTTCCAGCAGTTCTTACTAACTCAGTTAGATACATCAATTCTGATGATGCTATTACTGCAGACATTCTTGATGCTGCAAGATTCTTAGAACCTTTAGGCAAGTTTGAGTTACAACCTAACGCTCAAGCATGGTTAAAACCTAAGGCTCTAATGCAACAGGTTGCATTAGAGATAACAGAAGACCGTAAGAGAGCAAGAAAGCTTATTGCTGACACTTCTCTACTTGCCGATCTATGTCGGTTAGATCCTGTTAGTGATTGTGGTTGGGGTAAAGCTAAGACACCTGAGAAAGAAGCACTAGGTATTGAAGGTAATCCTTTTGAAGTGTTGTTTCAGAAAGTTCAATCAGGTGTGAACTGGAGATACGGTTCTGTGTCAGGTAAAGAAAGAACAAAAATTCAACACCGGTTGAGTCAAGAGTTGATAACTATCAACAAGTTAGGGTTTGCAACATACTTTCTAACTGTTGCTGATGTTGCTCAGATGATTAGGGATATGAACATCAGGATTGCTGCTCGTGGTAGCGGTGCTGGGTCTTTAGTGAACTACCTGTTAGGTATCTCTGGTGTTGACCCTATTGAGCATGATCTTCTATTTGAAAGATTCTTATCTGTTGAAAGATCTTCTTTACCTGATATAGACATCGATGTTGAATCAGCTAGAAGACATGACATCTATAGAGCTATCTTCAAACGCTATGGCTCTAAGCGAGTGACTCTCTTGTCTATGCAATCAACATACCGAGGCAGAGGAGCTATGCGAGATAGTGCTCTAGCTCTAGGCATAGATCCTGACCAGGTTGATGATATTGCTTCTAACATGTGGCGCTTTAGTGCTTCTAGTTTCCGTAATGCTTTGAATGTGAAGCCTGAGTTAGCTGAGTTTGCGCAGGCAGTTGAGCATGATCGGAAGATGAACCTGTTAGTTGATATGACTGAACGGTTAGACCGTATCCCAAGACACATCTCCATGCATCCTTGTGGAGTCATCTTGGGAGATCTAACCCTCCCCTCACTAACACCTGTTGAACCTAGCGGTATGGGTTTACCTATGAGTCAGTTCGATAAAGACGATATGGATCCGATGGGTTTACTAAAGCTAGATGTCTTAGGTGTTCGAATGCAGTCCACTATGGCTTATGCGGTTAGTGAGATAAAGAGAGTGAGAGGTGTTTCTCTAGATCTAGATAACATCCCTAAAGATGATGCTCAAACCTTCAAAGCAATTAGAACAACTAATACCCTTGGTGTCTTTCAGATTGAATCTCCTGGCCAAAGAGAACTAACCGGTAAACATCAGCCAACGGTATTCAATGATCTAACTATTCAGATTTCTTTGTTTAGACCAGGTCCTATGAAGGGCAACATGATTGCCCCTTACCTAGATAGAAGACATGGCTTTGAAAAGGCAGAGTATCTTCACCCAGACCTAAAGCCAATCCTTAGTGAAACCTACGGGGTTGTTATCTTCCATGAACATGTTCTACGTATTCTCCACACCATGACTGGTTGTGGCTTAGCTAGAGCGGATGAACTTAGAAGATCTCTAGAGAAACCAGGCACTGCTCGCGACATTGAGAACTTCTTTAGAGAAGCCGCTGCTAAGCGAGGTTACTCAAAGCAGGTCATAGATAAGGTTTGGGATGTCTTGGCAGGGTTTGGCTCTTTTGGCTTCTGTAAGGCTCATGGAGCTGCCTTTGCTATGCCCACCTACCAATCAGCATGGCTAAAGACACACTTCCCTGCTGAGTTCTTGGCAGGTTTACTGACCCATGATCCAGGTATGTATCCAAGAAGACTCTTGGTTACTGAAGCTAGAAGACTTGGGGTCAAGTTACTGCCGATAGATATAAACAGATCAAGTAAAGAGTTTCATGTTGAAAGACTTAGCCCAACTGAAACTGCTATTCGAATGTCTTTTGTTGACCTGCAGGGTGTTAGTGATACTGAGGTAACTAGGTTTATTGCTAATCAGCCTTATGAAAACCTAACTGACTTCTATCTAAGAGCAAAACCAACTAGAAGAAGCTTTGAAAGGTTGGCTCTTATTGGTGCTTTTGATGAACTGAGCAAATCATCAACTGAGCCAGTAACTAGAGGAGATATCCTTGCTCGAGTTAAAGAACTAAACGCAATCAAGGTAAGACCTGAACAAGAGAGTGATGATTCTCTGTTCTTTGGCACTTGGGCTGAAGCTATTCCTCAAGGCAATCCTGAACCTAGTGTTGATGACAAGGTCAACACCGAAATGTCTCTATTAGGTATGGATCTAACCCAACATGTCTTAGAGAAGTATCGACCGATGCTTGATGAACTGGGTGTTGTTTTAGCTTCTGAACTAAACACCATTAGAAATAAGACCAACGTCTTGGTTGCTGGTGTTCGTATTGCTACTCAGACTCCCCCGATGAGATCTGGTAAACGTGTTGTATTTATCTCTTTAGATGATGGTTCTGGTGTTTCTGATTCAACCTTCTTTGATGAGGCTCAACAGAAGTGTTCTCACCTGTTGTTCAACACTAAGTTGATGCTCATTGGCGGAAAGGTTAGAAGAACTGGCATCAAAGGTGTTTCAGTGATGGCTGAGAATGCCTGGCGTTTAGATGAGCTATGGGATCAGTGGCAGGCTAAAAGAAAAGAGGCACCTGATTTCTCAGATGCCTCCTCTTTAGAACTTGCTTAGTCTCTATTGAAGATAGAGAGAAGTCTCAAGATCTCGATGTATAGCCAGATCATGGTTACAACAAGACCGAATGAAGCTTTCCATTCGTATTCTCTTGGAAGACCGTTAGCAGCTCCCTGAGAGATATCCTCGAAGTCTAGGTTTAGTGTGAAGGCCGCTAGACCAACACCAATTAGACCTGCTACCCAAGCGAATGGGGTGCTGTAAACACCTGCAGTGTTAGTGAAAAGACCAACTAGAAGGTTTACAAGTGCGAAACCTGCATAACCAATGATTGCGAAGGTCATTACTCTAGTGAATCTTGCAGTTACCTTGATCCATCCCATTGAGTAAGCAGTGAACATTGCTCCTGCGGTAGTAAGAGTTCCAATAACAGCGTTCATAACGATGCCTGGGTACATACTTTCAAAAAGAGATGAAATGGTACCGATGAATACACCTTGGACTACTGCATAGGCCATAACAGCAGCTGGACGGATCTTCTTTGAGAAGCTGATCCATAGTGCTAGGCCCAATCCAACTAGAGCAGCTGGAATCATTAGTGCCTGAACTGCTGGAACGTTCCAAGCAACAAAGGCACCTGTAAGTAGTAGAGAGAACAGGCCAAGAATCTTGATGCCTGTTCCGCCAACAGTCATCTTCTGTGAAGTAACAATTGAATCAAACTGGGCGTCGACTTCCGCTTGATTCTGACGAATCGTGTCTGGAAGCATGCGGTTCATTACTGGGTTATGTGAATTCATAGTCCTATCCTAGTTTTCTTGTGTTCTCTTTTGGGTTTTACTTAGCCTTTTCAGCAAATTCTAAGAGAATAGCTGGTGTTCCTGAGGCTCCGACCCTTGTTGCACCGGCTTCAGCCATGTCAATAAGTGCATCTAGGGTTCTTACTCCCCCAGAAGCCTTAACTCCTAAACGATCCCCAACTGTCTTTCTCATGATGCTTATTACATCTGCTGTGGCTCCAGAGGCTGCAAAGCCCGTTGAAGTCTTTACAAAATCTGCTCCTGCAGCTTCAGTTAGTTCACAAGCCTTGATTACCTGAGCTTCACTCCATAGGCAGGTTTCTAGAATCACCTTTACTTCTGCATTAGGGTTTGTGCTCTTAGTGGCCTTTACTACCTGAGCAATGTCGTCCTGGACTTGTTCGTATTCGCCTGAGGCAAAGAGCCCAAGGTTCATAACCATGTCTACCTCTATTGCTCCGTGCTTTACAGCACCAATAGTCTCAGCAACCTTGGTTGCTGTTGTTACAGTGCCGTGAGGGAAACCTATTACTGTACAGAGAAGAACACTTGAACCTTCCAGAGCTTTAGCTGAGTAAGCAACATCCATAGGTCTAATGCACATAGCCTTCACATCAGCGTCAATTGCTGTTTTTATGCAGGTTTCTAGATCTGCTTGAGTAGCCTCTGGCTTAAGCAAGGTGTGATCAATCAGAGCAACGATTTGTTCTTGGGTGTATCCACGGTAAGTAGTCATAGGACAATTCTACGCAGTTACTTTTTAGGGCTGATTAGGTTAAGGCGCAGAGCATTCAGCACAACAGAAATGCTCGAGAAAGCCATGGCAGCACCTGCATACATAGGGTTTAGTAAGCCCATAGCTGCAACTGGAATAAGAACCACGTTGTAACCAAATGCCCAGACTAGGTTCTGTCTAATGTTGCTCCAGGTTCTTTTAGCGAGCGAGAGTGCAAAAGGAATAGCAACAGGGTTATCGTCAACAATAGTGATTGCAGCAGCTGATTGAGCAGCATGAGTTCCAGAACCCATGGCAATACCAACATCGGCTCCAGCAAGAGCTGCAACATCGTTTAGCCCATCACCAACCATTGCCACAACAGAATTGTTTCCTGATGAATCCTGCTTGAGGCTTCTAATCTTGTTCAGCTTCTCTTCAGGGGTTACTTCACCGAAATGCTTCTCAATCTCTAGTTCCTTAGCTACAGCGGCAACTCTTGATTCGCTATCCCCTGACAGAAGTATTGGCTCAACGTGTAGACCTTTGAGATTCTGTATTGATTTAAATGACTCAGGTCGAATTGCATCTGACAGAGCAATAACAAGCCTTGCCTGGTTATCCCAGCTCACAACAACAATGCTTGCTTGTCCTGATTCTTCGATTGCCTTATCTAGCTCTGCCCTGTTTGAAACAGTTAGTGACTGAGATCTGGTGACAGTTAGCTCTTTTCCGTCAACTTTGCCTGTGACACCATAGCCAGCTATCTCTTTGACATCTGAAGCGGTCTTACTGCTATCTAATGCCGCTATTGCCTTTGCTAGCGGGTGTGCTGAAGATTTCTCAACTGCTGATGCATATGCAATGGCTGTCTGCTTATCGGTATCGGCTATAGCAATGGTCTTAGTTACTTCTAGAACGCCTGTTGTGAGTGTTCCTGTTTTATCTAGAACCACCTTGGTTACCTTGCTAAGAAGAGAAAGTGTGTCTGGGTTTCTGATGACTATGCCCTGTTTAGCGCCAAGTGATGTTGCAACAACAAGGCTCATTGGAACTGCAATACCTAGAGCACAAGGACAAGCAATAACGAGAACTGCAATAGCTGCTGATAAACCTTCTGCTGAATCATTCAAGACTAAAGACCAGAACAACAGGGTAAGTATTGCTAGAACAATCACCGCAGGAACAAAGACAGCTGAGATTCTGTCCGTGATTGAACCAATCTTGGTTTTATGAGCTGTTGCTTCTCTGACGAGATCTGCTATCTGAGCAATGCGACTTGAGCCGCTAACTGCTGTTGTTCTAATCACTAGAGCAGAACCAATGTTTAGAGAACCTGCAGCGACAATGCTCTTGACGGAAACATCCACAGGTACTGACTCCCCTGTGATTAGTGAGTTATCTATCTGGGATGAGCCCTCAACGATTTCACCGTCAACTGGAATTCTCTGACCGGTAGCAACAATTACTAAGTCATTGAGTTCAACAAGGCTGGTAGAGATTGTTTCTTGACCTGTTGCTCTTCTAACAATCGCTGTTTCAGGAATGGCACTAAGAAGTGCTTTCACGGAATCGGTAGCAGATCTTCTGGTTCTTACTTCTAGCCAACGACCAAACAAAACAACCACTGGAACAACAGCTGCAACCTCGAAATAAACTTCGTGTGAACCTGTGAAGACCTGGGAGACGCTATAAAGGTAAGAGACTAAAACACCGAGAGAAACCAAAGTGTCCATGGTTGCTGTCTTTAGCTTTAGGTTCTTGTATGCAGCAGCGTGGAATGGCCAGGAAACCCAGAAAGCTATTGGCAAGGTTAGAACTGCTGCAATTAGGCTCCAGTTAGGTGGCCAGAGTTCATGGACCATGCTGATAACGGCTACTGGTATTGCAATTACTGCACCTATTAACAAACGCCAGATAAGCATGGTTAGTTCACCACGATTAGAGCCCACCTCGTAGCCAGCATCTCTAACGGCTTGAACTAAGGTTTCTCTTTCTACATCTTCATTAGATGAGCTGACGTGAGCGGTCTCGGTAGCAAAGTCAACGTAGGCGCTAACGCCTTCGATCTTATTAAGGGTCTTTTCAACTCGACGTGCACAAGCTGTGCAGGTCATCCCCTCAATATCGAGTTCTAACTTAATTTGAAGCCAGCCTCTTCAACTACTGCTTTGATTTGAGCTTCGTCAACTGAGTCGTCAACGGTTAGGTGGGCTGTTCCTGCTGAAGAAGAAACTTGAATGTCAGCAGCTCCTGGAAGTTTCTGTAAACCCTTAGTTACGGACATTTCACAGTGTCCACAGGTCATACCCTCAACTTTTAGATCGATAACTTTAGACATTTTCTTCCCTTCGTTGGCTCAATTATCCCACAGATAATCTCTAGGTTGAGGTGTTCGCCAACAGCGCAAGATTGACCATCAAAGACACAGGTTTAGGCTTTACGATGGTCTCATGAAGAGACTTATGAAACCTGGATTAGCGGTTATCGGCCTATTAGCCATGAGTATTGGCCTTTCCTCCTGCGCCACAACAGAAGCAATTGATGCTTCTGGTGATGATAAGCATTCTTCAGATCACAGCGAGCACTTCATGGACATCACAGACCGTAAGAGCTTTGCTCTTGCCATGATCCCTCACCACCAACAGGCACTTGAGATGTCCCAGATTGCATTAGAGAACACTTCAAATCCTGGTGTTCTAGAAATAGCGAACATCATTATTGCTGAGCAGGTTGCTGAAATAGAGATGATGACTCCATGGCTTGAAGATGTAGTTGTCGATTACGACATGACCATGGATGGCATGTTGACCGCTAGCCAAATCGAGGAACTACGCTCAGCCAAAGACTCCGAATTTGATGCTCTATTCAGCCAGTTCATGATCATGCACCACGAAGGCGCAATAGCCATGGCAAACAAGGTCATTGACTCTGAGGACATCTTCCTATCTGAGCTGGGATACCAGATCATTGAGCAGCAGACTAAAGAGATTAGCCTTCTTCAAGGCCTAGCAACTAATTAGTTGTTCTGAGCCAAAGGCAAAAGCCCCGAAACCTTATTGGTCTCGGGGCTTTTATTGTGGACCTAAGGGGATTTGAACCCCTGACCCCCTGCATGCCATGCAGGTGCGCTACCAGCTGCGCCATAGGCCCATGTAACTCTCCCTAGATTACTACAATTCTCAAGTTCAGGATTGGCCGTGGTCAGGAAGTGAATCTTAGAAATCTTAAGGCAAGTTTTCAGGTTTAGGCGTGTCGCCCCCTATTTGTATGCCAAAGTATAGGTACGTCAGAACTGGATAACGGGACTCAAAGCCCACAGTTGTATGACGGGTTAGAAAAGTAATTTCCACCTAATAACCCATTGAAAGGTTAGTCAATTGACTACATCCAAAATTGGCCTTAAGGGCCGCATCACAGCACTCTCAGCTTCACTTGCAGTAGCAGCACTTGCTCTTACCGGTTGCGCACCTGCAGCCGAAAAAGCAGACTTCGGAGATCTAAGCATCCAGCTTTCATGGATCAAGAACTCTGAATTCGCCGGTCAGTTCTTTGCCGTTGAAAACGGTTATTACACTGACGCCGGATTTAGTTCAGTCAACCTAGTTGCAGGTCCTGCAGCTACAGAGGCTGAAGTTCTATCAGGCAACGCTCTAGTTGGTATCGCTAACCCAATCTCAACAGCTCCAATCATCTTGAATGAAAGCGCTCCACTGAAGATTATTGGTACTACCTACCAGAAGAACCCTTTCACCATTCTTTCTCTAAAGGACGGTGCAAACATCGCAACCATCCAAGATCTAGTTGGTAAGAGAATCGGTGTTCAGGCTGGCCCTAACGAGACTCTGTTCGATGCATTGCTAAAGGCAAACGGTATCGATGCAGCTTCTGTTACCAAGGTTCCAGTTCAGTACGATCCAGCACCACTAGTAAACGGTGAAGTTGATGGCTTCCTGGCTTATGTAACCAACGAATCATTCGTGGTTGCTGACCAGGGTTACGAAGTTACTAACCTTTTGTTTGCTGACAACGGTCTACCGTTTGTTACCGAGAGCTTTGTTGTTACTCAAGACTCAATCGATAACAACCGTGCAGCTCTAAAGGCTTTCCTAAAGGCAACCATCCTTGGTTGGAAAGACGCTATTGCTGACCCAGATGGTGGAGCAGATCTTGCTATCAACAACTTTGGTAAGGACCTAGGTCTAAACCCTAAGAAGGAGTACTACCAGTCAAAGACTCAGAACGAGATTCTTGTTCAGACAGACGAGACTGCAGCTAATGGTCTATTCACCATCAGCGAAGCAATGATTGCTCAGAACCTAGCAACTCTTGAGGCTGCTGGTTACACAATCACTGCTGAAGAACTCTTTGACCTAAGCCTCCTAGCTGAGGTTTACGAAGAGAACCCAGAACTAAAGAACTAACTCAAACAAATGACTAGTTCTACCGGTGCCACTGCTCAGAGCGATGCTCTGGGCAGTGGCATCACCATTTCCAACCTAAGCAAAACCTTTACCATCGGTAAGGAAAAGATTGCCGCTATCTACAATGCTTCCTTACACAGCGACAAGGGAAGCTTTCTTTCCCTTCTCGGCCCTTCTGGTTGTGGCAAATCAACAATCCTCAGAATTCTCGCTGGCCTGGAAACTCCAACCTCAGGCTATGCAACAGTTGATGGCAAAGATCCTCAGGATCTTCGTAAGAACCATGAACTAGGTATCGCTTTCCAAGATTCAGCTTTACTTCCTTGGCGAAGCGTTGAATCAAACATCAAACTTCCGCTTGAAATCTCCGGTGAAGAACTAGACCCTAAGGTTCTAGAAGACATCATCAAACTTGTTGGTCTGCAAGGTTTCGAGAAGGCTAAGCCTGCTCAGCTCTCTGGTGGTATGAGACAGCGTGTGTCTATTGCTCGAGCACTAATCGTTCAGCCTTCAGTACTGCTTCTAGATGAGCCTTTTGGTGCTCTGGATGACATGACAAGACAGCGTTTGAATCTTGAGTTACTAAGGATCTGGACAGAGAAGCCAGCTACTACTCTGATGGTTACTCATGGAATATCTGAAGCTATCTTCCTATCTGATCAGGTAGCGGTAATGAGTGCTAGACCAGGTCGTATTCAAGAGATTATTGAAGTTGATTTACCTCGTCCTAGAAACATAGAGATGATGAGATCACCTGAATTCCATACTCTTGTTGATAGAGCCTCAGAGTTACTCTTTGGTGCTCACGGTGAGTTAGCAGCTGATGAGTAGTAGCCGCCCTAGGTATCTTGGTGGCACCTTAGGATCTATTGGAATCATAGCCATCTGGTGGGTCTCAGCGGTTACCTTGTTCACTAGAACCAATTCACAGGGTGATACCACTAGCGCCATTCCCACTCCCCTAGAAGTGATTCAACAGTTTGGTGAAGATGGCTTTGAGTTTTACTACAAGAACGCATCTATCACTTTGGCTGAAGCAGGTATTGGTTTTTTGATTGGTAACATCTCAGCGATTGCTTTAGCAGGACTAGCTCTTGCCCTACCTAAGTTAGAAAACCTCTCAACTCAGATTGCAGTGATTACCTATTGCATTCCTATTGTCGCTATTGGCCCAATCATTCGTTTGGTATTAGGCGCACCAGGTGAAGGCGAACCTGCCGGTGCTGCTATTTCACTTGCTGCCCTCAGTGTTTTCTTCACAACCATGATTGGTGTTCTTACTGGAGTGAAATCAACCGATCAGGCAAGCCTTGATGTTGTGACCGTCTATGGCGGCAGTAGTTGGCACAGACTAATTAAAGTCCAGTTACTTTCTGCTTTGCCTTCGTTGTTTGCTGCCCTAAAGATTGCCGCTCCTGCTTCTTTCCTAGGTGCAATTCTTGGGGAGTATGTTGGTGGGCCTGATATTGGTTTTGGTCCTGCACTTGTTAATGCTCAACAGAGTCTAGAGGTGGCTAGAGTCTGGGGTCTGGCTTTAGTTTCAGGTGCTATTGCAGGTTTTGGTTACTACCTATTTGGTTTGCTAGCTAGAAAAGCTACCCCTTGGTCTTTTGCTAATGGAAAGGCTGGAAATTGAAAGCCTTCATGAGAAAACTTGGCAAATCAACTATGAACACCTTGTTCTCACTAGTTGTTGTCACAATCCTTTGGGTGCTAAGCCTTTGGTTGTTAGATGTTTCTCCATACATCGGTAAGAATCCTCTGGATGTTTTCAACTTCCTTTTCACAGTTGAACTTGCCCAAGAGAACCAAGCACTTGTTCTAACTGCTTTAGGTCAAACTCTTTATGACTCTGCTATTGGCTTTAGCTTTGGGCTTACCTTTGCAACGCTGATTGCAGTGTTGTTTGCTCTATCTAAGGGTATTGAGCAGGCTTTGATGCCAATAGCTATGCTGCTGCGCTCTGTTCCCCTGATTGCTATGACACCGATCATCATCCTTATCTTTGGTCGAGGTGAGGTAACTGTTGCAGTTATGGGATCTATCGTTGTGCTCTTTCCAGCCCTTGTGAACATAGTCTTTGGGCTTAGATCAGTGTCTCCTGCTATGGGAGATCTGGTGAATGTTTATGGTGCTGGCCGAATCAAGCAACTAAGAACTGTAGCTTTCCCTAGCTCACTGCCAGCTTTTTTTGCAGCTGTAAAGATCTCTGTGCCAGGAGCTATCACTGGAGCACTGTTGGTTGAATGGCTAGCAACAGGTTCAGGCATTGGTTATGGCATTGTTTCTGCTGTTGGTAGAGCTAAGGCCAATGAGGTCTGGGCATACGTAGTTGTAATCACTGTTGTGTCAATTGTTTTGTATAACCTAGTGGCACTACTTGAGGACTATGTCTTAGAAAGGTTTGGCTTTACTAAAGCCAAATAGCTTTATTCAGCAGGTACTTCAATGCCCGCTAAAGAAATAATTGGGCAGTCTTTCCATAATCTTTCAATGTCATAGAAGATTCTGTCTTCTTCATGCATGACGTGACAGATGATGTCTCCAAAATCAAGCAAAATCCATCGACCTGTTGTCTTACCTTCTCTGCGCAGTAACTTGTGTCCTTCTAGAAGCATTGCTTCTTCAATCCCATCAGCGATAGCAGCTACCTGACGCTCATTACGTCCTGAAACAATCAAGAAGGTATCGGCAAGAACAAAAGGAACACTCACATCAAGAGCAACTAGGTTCTCAGCCACCTTCCCTGCTGCTGCAGTTGCAGCAATTTTGGTCATTTCGATGGCGCGTGTAGTTGCAGTCAATGAGTATCTTTCTTTAGTTAGTTGAAGAATCCGGAGTACAACGAAATAGCGATACCGCCGCCAATAAGAAGTGCAGCACCAGTAATCATGGCCACATACCAGTAAGGGTTTATCCCTCGATGAGCTCCACCTGGAATACCTGGCTGAGTAAGTGTCTTAGAGATAACACCTGAGATACGAATAGGTGGAATACCTGGAATGAAGTTCTGCTGAGCATCTTTGTCTAGATCTGTATCACTACTATCTGCCATAGTAATAATGTCTATTTCACCTGTTGAAGTAATCAAAGAGCTAACGTCAATGCTTCCCGTAATAACTAGTTCACCGGTATCAGTAACCAGAGCACCACCTGCAGTTATATCAGTAGGCAGTTCAACGATCAGATTTGCTCCAGTGAATTCACCAGTAAGAGCAGATGACACCTTGAAGATTGGGTTGCCATCTTCATCAAGCTCAACTTCAGCGAGTTCCTTCTCTACTTCAGTTAGTGACGGAACTGGTTCAGGTTCTTTTACTGGCTCTTCAACAACTGGAACAGTTTCTTCAACTGGTTGAGTCTTTACAACAGGAACCACAATAGGTGGAGCAATAACTGGTGGTGCTACTTCTAGAGGTGCAGGTGTAATAACTATCTCTTCAGGAGGTGCTACCTCTACTGTTGGAGTTACAACTGTTTCTTCAGGAACTGGAAGTCCTGCTGCTTGCGCCTGACGAGCTGCTATTTCAGCAGCTTGCTTAGCCATAGCTTCTCTAGTTAGTGGCTGAAAACCTGAATCACTCATGCTGACCGTATAGCTCGTGCTTAGCAATGTATTGAACAACACCGTCTGGAACTAGATACCAAACTGGGAACCCGCTATCCACTCTTCTTCTAACATCTGTAGAAGAGATGGCTAGCGCTGGAATTTCAAGAGTTGAGATAGATCCTTCAGGGGCTTCAGGAATATCGAGCTTGTGACCTGGTCTACTAACCGCTACGAAGTGAGCAAGTGACCAGAGAGTATCAACATCTTTCCAAGCCAAGATTTGAGCAATAGCATCAGCACCAGAGATGAAGACAAGATCAGAATCTGGGTATTGCTCGTGCATCTCTGTAAGAGTGTCAACAGTGTAAGTGTCGCCACCACGATCGATGTCTATACGGCTTACCTTGAATCTTGGGTTAGAAGCAGTTGCAATAACTGTCATGAGATAACGGTGCTCAGCAGAGGTTACATTCTGTTTTTGATATGGAGAACCGGTTGGGACGAAGATAACTTCATCTAGTTTTAGGGCTGAGGCCACTTCGCTGGCTGCCACGAGGTGACCGTTGTGAATAGGGTCAAAGGTTCCACCCATGACTCCAATTCTTCTTCTAACGGTCAAAGCTAAAACCTAGTGTGAGCCTTGGTTTGATTTCTTACCCTTGTGCTCGTGACGGTTAGCCACATCGCGGTAAGACCAGGTAACTGCTGCTAGAAGTAGGAAAAGGCTCATAGCGATGATGCCAAACACGATTGTTGGGAATGGGTAAACAATGTGGGCTACGTGGCCTTCGGCTTCTTGAGCGAATAACTGTGAAAACTTCAATTTATCTCCTATAACGATTACTTCAAATCTACCCTAGAGGCCAAAGAAATGGGGACTCTAAGCCCTTGACTGTCCTGATCCACGCACTAACCACTTGGTGCTGGTTAGTTCTGGAAGCCCCATAGGGCCTCTGGCATGAAGTTTCTGGGTAGAAACCCCAACCTCTGCCCCAAACCCAAACTCTCCACCGTCTGTAAACCTGGTTGAGGCATTTACCATCACAACAGCTGAATCAACCCTGGCAAGGAATGCTTCTGCATTGGCCATATCTTCAGTAATGATGCTCTCAGTATGTGAAGTTGAGTACTGAGCGATGTGCTCAATCGCCTCTTCGAAGCTGTCCACTACCTTGACTGCTAGTTCTAATGCCAAATACTCAGTGGCCCAGTCAGATTCAACAGCCTCTAGAGCACTTGGGAATACTGCTCTGACTCTGTCATCGCCGTGTATCACCACACCGTTTTCGACTAGCTTCTCAAGAACAGGAACAAGTACTTTATCGACAGCATCTTTGTGAACCAGAAGAGTCTCTAATGAATTACAGACTGAAGGTCTTTGAACTTTAGAGTTAGTGACGATCTCAAGTGCATAATCAAGTCTTGCTGTTGAATCTAGGAAGATGTGGACAATGCCATCTCCGGTTTGAATAACTGGAACCTTAGATTCCTCAACAACAGTTTTGATTAGGTTAGCTGATCCTCTAGGAATAAGAACATCAATCAAGCCAGTTGCCTTCATCATGACTTCTGCCCCATCGCGACCATACTCATCAACACTTGCTATAGCATCTGGGTTTTGGTTGTTTGAAGATAAAGCTTCCTTGAGGATAGAAACTAGAACACGGTTAGTGTTCTCTGCCATTGACCCTCCGCGCAGGATGATTGCGTTACCGGTCTTGATGGCCATACCAGCAATGTCGATAGTCACATTAGGTCTTGCTTCATAGATAGCACCGATAAGACCAAAAGGGACTCTTACCTCTTTGATGCTTAGACCATTAGGTCTAGTGATATCTCTAACTAGTTCACCAATTGGATCATTGAGTTTGATAAGTTCTGCCAGAGCAACTCTTAGTGAATCGATTCTCTCGACACTTAGAGCTAGACGATCTTGCAAAGACTCAGAGACACCTGATTCCTTGGCTAATCTAAGGTCTTCACTGTTGGCTTCAAGAATCTCTTTAGTTCTTGAGGTGAGCAGAACTGAAACGCTTTTAAGAATCTCGTTTTTCTGTTCTGTGCCAGCTAGGCCTAGGGTTACCGAAGCCTTCTTAGCGCTCTTGATTAGATCTAGTGCACTCATTTGGTTTCCTTCGCTTGGAACCAGGTGCCGACTCTTTCACCTGAAAGAATTCCTGAGACATTATCGATGGAGGTAAGTAGCACGGTGATGCCATGCTCTCTTGCATACTTAGCTGCTTCAATCTTTGTCTCAGCGCCACCTGTACCAACAGTTGATGAACTTCCACCAATCTTGATGGTTGATAGATCATCCTCTGGTTCAACCCACTCAATCTTCTGTGAACCTGCTTCAGTTGGTGGTCTGTCATATAGAGCATCAACGTCACTGAGTAATACAAGAGCGTCTGCTTGAACTAACACTGCAACTAGTGAAGCTAACTTGTCGTTATCACCGAAGGCAATTTCTTGGGTGGCAACGGTGTCATTCTCATTGACGATAGGAACAACCTTTAGTTCAAGCAATCTATCGATTGCTTTACTGGCGTTATCGCTGGTTTCAGCCTGTTCAAAATCTCCAGCGGTTAGTAATACCTGTCCAGCGATGATGTTGAAGCGTTGAAGGCTTGCTTCGTATCTACCCATCAGCTTGCTCTGGCCAACAGACGCTAAAGCCTGCTTGGTTGCTAGATCAGTTGGCTTTTCAGTGAGGTTTAGTAATGGAAGACCTGTTGCAATAGCCCCTGAGGTAACCAGAATTATTTCTTGACCTGACTTGGAAGATGCAGCGATAGCTTCAACAAGTTTGTCTAAGTTTCTTTCGTTAGTTCCAGTAATTGAAGAGGAACCAACTTTGACAACTATCCTTTTGGCTTTAGGGATGTCCCTGTGATCTGAGAGCTTCACTTTTGCTCCTCAGCACCTGCTTGTTCAAGATCTGGATCTTCAGATGAACCAATCTCGTAAGAGATGATTGGGTTGCCCTCTTTAGCCATTTGCTCACGCATAGCTGCTCTGGCATCCATCATCTCTTGGTATTCACGTCTTCTTTCGATGTTTGTTCGACGCTCACGCTGATCTAGTCTCGGGTCTGTTCCACGAGGAGCAGCGATAAGTTCACCAGCAGAAGAGATGGTTGGCTCCCAGTCGAAGATAACTCCGTCTTTACCTGCACCAATAACTACCGTTGAACCAGCAACAGCCCCTGCCTTTAGCAATTCATCTTCAAGGCCTAGCTTGGCTAAACGATCACCAAGGTAACCAACCGCTTCTTCGTTACCAAACATGGTTTGTGCAACCCAACGCTCAGGCTTAGCGCCAATGACTCTGAAGATTTCTCCATCGCCATAGGCTTCCTTTTTCACAGTGAACTTATTCTCTTCACGCTTAGTGTTCATCAGCTGAATGCGAGGTCTTACCGGAATGGCAGCCTTAGCTGCTCTGTGTTCTCTAACTAGTTCTGCCAGAGCAAAGTTCAGCTCTCTAAGGCCTTCCCTTGCTACCGCTGAGATAAGGAATACCTTGTATCCACGAGCCTCAAGTTCAGGCTTTACAAATTCAGCTAGTTCACGTCCATCAGGAACGTCAATCTTGTTCAAAGCAATTAGCTGAGGTCTTTTAGTTAGAGGTAACTCTCCCTCAGGCACTTCATATGCTTCTAGTTCCTTCAAGATGAGGTCAAGATCGGTTATTGGATCTCGGTTAGGTTCTAGAGTTGCACAGTCCAAAACATGAAGTAACGCGGCACATCTTTCAACGTGTCTTAGAAACTTAAGGCCTAGGCCTTTACCTTCGCTAGCACCTTCAATAAGCCCAGGCACATCGGCAACAGTGAATCTAACATCACCTGCTTGAACAACACCAAGGTTTGGGTGCAGGGTTGTGAAAGGATAATCAGCAATCTTTGGTTTGGCCGAAGAAATAGAGGCAATCAAAGATGACTTACCTGCTGACGGATAACCAACTAGAGCAACATCGGCAACTGATTTCAGTTCAAGAATTACATCCCCGCGCCAACCTGGAACTCCAAGTAGAGCAAAGCCTGGAGCTTTTCTTTTTGATGAAGCAAGAGCAGCATTTCCTAAACCACCTTGACCACCTTCGGCAACAACTAGTTCTAAACCAGGTTCATCAAGGTCAGTAATAACTTTGCCATCGGCTGATCTAACTACAGTTCCAACTGGAACTTTTAGAACAACATCTTTACCGGTAGCACCGTTACGAAAATCTCCAGCTCCATCGCCACCATCGCCTCCGGCGCGGTGAGGGCTGAAGTGATATTCCAAAAGTGTTGTGGTGTTTGGATCAGCGATAAGTGAAATGGTTCCACCGTTACCACCGTCAGCACCATCAGGGCCAGCTAGTGGCTTAAACTTTTCACGCTTAACAGAGATACAGCCATCGCCACCATCTCCAGCGCGTAGGTGAAGAGTAACCTGATCGACGAATGTCACCATGAGTTGCTCCCTTCATTACCCTATAAAACACAGAAGGCGAGCACATTGGCTCGCCTGCTGATTGAAAACTAATTAGTTCGAATAGAACCTAAGCCGCAACAACGATGTTGACTACGCGGCGTCCGCCCTTTTCACCGAACTGAACTGAACCTGCAGACAAAGCGAACAGGGTGTCGTCCTTGCCACGGCCTACGTTACGTCCTGGGTGGAAGTGAGTTCCACGCTGACGAACAAGAATTTCTCCTGCGTTAACTTCTTGACCTGAGTAGCGCTTGACTCCTAGACGCTGAGCGTTTGAGTCACGGCCGTTACGGGTTGAGGAAACACCTTTTTTGGATGCCATTTTTAGATCCTTTACTTACTTGATCTCAGTAACCTGAACGCGAGTCAGGTCGGCACGGAAACCCATGCGCTTTTTGTAACCGGTCTTGTTCTTGTACTTCTGGATAACAATCTTTGGACCACGTAGGTTTCCCAACACGGTTGCAGTTACCTTCACCTTGGCTAGTGCTTCAGCTTCGTGTGTAACCTTGTCGCCATCAACTAGCAAAAGAGGCTGCATCTGAATGGTGCCTCCAGCTTGCGCCTTTAGACGATCTAGCGTGACGATGGTGCCTACTGACACCTTTTCTTGGCGGCCACCCGCGCGGACTACTGCGTAAACCACAGATATACCCTTTGTTCGAAAAAACTTGAATTTGGAAGTGTTGCTGGTTATTCAGGCAACAAGGTTCAATCTTAGCGGGCTGTAACCGCCTTGGCAAACCTCTATGCCTTATTTCTTGCCCTAATTGTCCTGACCAGGGGTGATTTCTCCCCCGCTTGAGACTCTTCTGGACTTGCGCTTAGCTGGCACACCTGTTGGCGCTTCAGGTAGGGCCTCGAGCACTGAATCAAGGGTTTTAGGGGCAGAAGTATCAGTTGAACCCATGGTTGAAGCAGCGATCTTGGACATCAGGTTCTTAGCCTCTTCAGCCTTTTCAGGGGTTACTACCTTGGCAGGCTCAATCCTTGGCTTATTAGGCTCAGATTCAGTCTTAGGGGCGTTGTTTTGCTTGTTTTTGCCCTTATTGTTCTTACCCTTGTTTCCATCACGGTTGTTTTCACGGTTGTTCTGGCGTTGAGGTCTATCGTCATCCTCAATGTGCTTGTTCTTTAGAACAGGCTCATGGTGAACGATTAGTCCTCGACCCGCACAGGTTTCACAAGGTTCAGTGAAAGCTTCTAGAAGGCCGATGCCGATCTTCTTACGAGTCATCTGGACTAGTCCTAGGGATGTAACCTCAGCAACCTGATGCTTGGTTCTATCTCTGGATAGGCACTCCATGACTCTTCTAAGAACTAAGTCTCGGTTAGATTCCAGGACCATATCGATAAAGTCCACAACGATGATTCCACCGATGTCACGAAGACGAAGCTGACGAACTATTTCCTCAGCTGCTTCCAAGTTGTTCTTAGTTACGGTCTCTTCAAGGTTTCCACCTGAACCGATGAACTTACCGGTGTTCACATCCACTACGGTCATAGCTTCGGTTCTATCAATAACCAAAGAACCACCAGAAGGTAAGTAGACCTTGCGATCTAGTGCCTTAATAATCTGCTCGTTGATTCTGAAGTGATCAAAAGCATCGCCTTCACCTGAGAAACGCTCAACACGCTCTAGAAGATCAGGGGCAACATCTTTTAGATATCCTTCGATGGTTGCAAAAGGTGCATCGCCATCAATAATCATCTTCTGGAAGTCTTCATTGAATACATCTCTAACAATCTTGATTAGAAGATCTGGTTCAGAGCTAAGAAGTGATGGTGGGTTTGAGATTTCAGCATTACGGCTAATCTCTTCCCATTGAATCTGAAGTCTTTGAACATCTTCGGTTAGCTGTTCTTCGGTCGCACCTTCAGCAGCTGTTCTAATAATCACTCCAGCATCTGGAGGCAAGATCTCTTTCAAGATCTTCTTCAGTCTTACTCTTTCGCTTTCAGGAAGCTTTCGGCTAATGCCATTCATGTTGCCGTTAGGAACATAAACAAGGTAACGACCAGGAAGTGAAACCTGAGAAGTTAGACGAGCACCTTTTTGACCAACAGGGTCTTTAGTGACCTGAACCAAAACCTTGTCGCCTGACTTAAGTGCAAGTTCAATCTTTCTAGGCTGGTTACCGACTTCTGCTAGTTCCCAGTCAACTTCACCTGAATAAAGAACAGCATTACGACCACGACCAATATCAACGAAGGCTGCTTCCATCGAAGGAAGAACGTTCTGGACTTTACCCAGATAAACATTTCCAATCAAAGAAGTATCTTGTGCTTTAGCAACATAGTGCTCAACCAAGATCTTGTCTTCTAGAACACCAATCTGAATCTTGTCATCTTTGCTTCTAACCACCATGACGCGGTCAACTGCTTCACGACGAGCTAAGAACTCTGATTCAGTAATACGTGTTGAGCGTCTACCTGAATCTCTACCATCACGTCTTCTCTGCTTCTTAGCTTCTAGACGAGTTGAACCTTTTACTCTGGTTGGCTCATTGCTAGGAGCTTTAGGCTCACGAGGGGTTCTAACCTTCACAACAACATTTGGTGGCAGTTCGCCTTCAACAGCTTCGCCTGATCTTCGTCTGGATCTAACTCTGCGATGTGAATCATCGGTTGGAGCATCGTCGATGATGGTTGGCTTGCCACGTCTATTTGAAACCTTAGGAGTTGGCAAATCAGGTGCCTGGAAGATAAGTGAGAAGCCAGCAGCTGCTGGAGCCTTAGGCTCATCAATTACTTGAGCTGGCTCAGCATCTTTTTTCTTAGACTTTTTGGCAGGTGCTACTACTTCAGCAACAACTTCAGCTACAACATCTTTAGCTCCGCGCTTACGCGATGACTTCTTGACTTCGACAGCTTCCTCTATAGGTGCGTCGTTATTCTTTTTCTTCACCATTTAAGGTGCTCCATACCCGGCAAATCCCCTAGGCCACACTCACTAGGTTTTTCACCTAAAAACTCGTGTTATTCACGTTTGTGAACAACAAAAACCAAATAATGCAAGGCACTTATCTGTCTTCAAGAACACTTAGGCTGCCCGATGGGTCTTACGTGTAAGGATCTAAAAGTACCTGCGAAACCTTTGTTTATCTCTGTGTGGACGAGACCAACTACCTCAAGTATCGCACGGATAGGCCTAAAAGCAATGGATTTGGTTGGCAGAACAGGTCTTTATGGAGCTTCACAGGCTCTAGAAGCCTGTGTTTTAGGGGTTTGTATGTCTCCTGTCAAAGCGCTGAGAACCCCTATAAGGTCAAAATCCAAGTATTCAGATATTGAAGGCGTGAGATACTTTGATTATGACTGAGCAGAAAACTACTGAAAAAGCAGGGATCGGAGCGCCGATATCTCTAGCGCTGGTTCTCATAATCTTTGGAATCATCGGCTGGATTGGTGCCTTTTCACTCACCCTTGAGCGTATTCACGTAGCTTCTGATCCAGGCGCTGTTCTAGGTTGTGATCTGAACGTCTTTATCTCTTGTAAGACCGTGATGCTCACTGCCCAAGCCAAGCTTTTTGGTTTCCCAAACTCTCTAATTGGTTTATCTGCATTCATGGCACCAATCATTGTTGGTTTCGCGATTCTTGCTAAGGCTCAGTTTGCTAAATGGTTCTGGCAGCTATTCCTTGTTGGTAACTTCCTAGGCTTCTTGTTTGTCCTATGGCTATTCAGCCAGAGCCTTCTAGTTATCAACGTGCTATGCCCTTACTGCATGGTTGCTTGGACTGGAATGATTCCTATCTTTGTTACTCTTTTCCTCTTCAGTGCAAGAGAAGACATTATCCCAATGCCAATTAGAACCACTGCGTTCTGGGATGGGTCTTATTCAAAAGCTTGGATTTGGGTCATTGCAACATTCCTAATCATCATCCTCGCAATCACATTGAGATTCTGGTCTCGTTGGATTCCAATGTTCAGCCAGTTGGGTTGGATCTAAAACTTAGTTAAGAAAGAAATGGGATGGCCATTGGCCATCCCATTTCTTTTACTTCTTTGAAATTAGTTCTTGCGAGCTCTAACTACAATGGTGAAACCTGCTGCTAGAAGCACAAGTGCCAAAGCAAACAGAATTCCAGCATCGTAACCAGTAGCTGCTAGTTCTTTGTCGTCGACTGCAGGAACTGCATCGACGTCGTCACCTTCGATGTTGTCGAAAGTTACAACTGCAGTCTCGAAGTCACCAGGAGTGGTGTCGAACTCAACTAGATAACCAGCCTCAAAGGAGCATGGAAGGTCGTTCCACTCACCGATTCCACCTCCCCAGTTGGTTACACCACAAGCTTCGCCGCCTTCGTAGTTGTTTGGCTCATTTTCAGCCCAACCGTTGTATAGCCCACCGACAGCAGCAGGTGTTAGTAGTCCTGAGCTGAACTGTGTGCCAGCCTCAGAGCCGCCACCCCAGTAGTAGTTACCTAGAGGCTGTGGGTCAACGCTAATGGTTGGCTTACCACCTGCAGTCAGAGCAAAGTTGACCATTCTAAGATCGGCAGTGGCACCAATCCAGATGTCCCTCGCCCCTGACTTAGTTGCTACGAACTGATTCTCATTTTCAGTAGAAATGTTTGCTAGGTAGCCGCTCTTACCTTTATAAGACATTAGCTTGGCAGCAGCCATTGCAGATTCCCAGTTAAGTTCAGTGCTTACGAACTTGTATGTGTGACCAGTTGCTGGGTCATAAGTTGTACCAACTTCGTATTCACGAACACGAACGCTGATCAGCAGCGGTGATGTGGTTGTTGAGTCACCAGGAGCAGTCCAGCTAACACCAGATTCCATGACTGCAACAACGGCATCTGTAGTTCCGTTGAATGAAACTTCGGTCTGAGCCGCAAGGCTTGAGTAGCCAGGGTTCAATGTCAGAGCTGAGTCAGCGTCTGCAACGGTCAATGTGCCATCGTCAACTTTTAGGGTTACTGAAAGTTTGTCGAATTCGAAACCAGATAGAACCATTGGGACTGTTACAGTCTCTCCACCGGCTACTGGCTCGTTTGGAAGATCTACTAGTACCTTGCTTGCTGCCATTGAAGCTGAAGCTCCAAAAAGAACAAGCAAAGAGGTAACAGCAAGTGCCGCACCTTGCTTGAATGTACGAGAACTCATCATCTAGATTCCTTTTCGTGAATATGAATATTTTGTATTAGACATTTGCTATACGGCGTCAAGACTAGCCTAAATACGCTTGATTTATAGACATTTTGTCTAGAAATCGCCAAAAAATAGGCTTGGCTTGCAACCAAACAACTTGGTCGAATTAGAACCAGAGAGCCAGTTCGCGGGCTGCTGATTCAGGTGAATCTGAGCCATGAACTAGGTTCTGCTGGACCTTTAGGCCCCAGTCGCGACCTAGGTCTCCCCTGATTGTGCCTGGTAGGGCAACTGTTGGATCGGTAGCACCGGCTAGGACTCTGAAGCCTTCGATAACCCTGTTTCCCTCGACTTTTAGGGCAACTACGTCCCCTGAAGCCATAAATTCAACAAGTGGCTCATAAAAAGGCTTGCCCTCGTGCTCGGCATAGTGCTTAGCAAGCAGCTCTCTAGAAGGGGTGAACTTCTTCACATCGGCAATAACGTAGCCTTTTGCTTCAATTCTTCTGATGATCTCGCCAATTAGGTTTCTTTTCACACCGTCTGGCTTGATTAGAACGAGTGTCTGCTCAGTCATTATTTCTTCTCCTCTAGATCTAGCTTGATTTCAAAAGTATTCTGGTCGGCTCGGTTTTTCTTAGCCAAATCAATTGTGTATCCGGCAATCATGGCCCACCCCCAGAAACCAACGAAGATTATGGCAATAAGAAGCATCCACGGCACAAAGAATGAGACAACCAAGAGCACTAGCTGGAGAGCCCAACCAAACCAGTATGAGCCTGGCTTACCTAGGTAGCCAGGGGTAAGAATCAAAATTGCAGACAAGGTAAGGCCAACTGTCCATACGGTTGGACCATCGGCAACCTTCAAACCGAAAGCCGCAAGAGTTCCAAAGAAAACCACGAAAGCTTCAAAAGCCAAGACCATAGAACCTAGGGTTCTTCTTACTGAGCGATTAGACATCTGCATCCTCCTGGATTTGACGGAACTTAAGTACATCCCCAATCAAAGATACAGTCCCGGTTACCACAATTGTTGAATTAGGCGTTGGTGGAAGCTTTGCTTCAGCCAAAGATAAGGCATCTCTGAAATCTTCTTCAACACTTACGCGATCTTCACCAAACACTTGTCTTGCTATAGCGGCAAGGCTCTCTGTGTCATTAGCTCTAACACTTGTGCTCTTAGTGATGATGATTTCAGCCATTACCTTCTCAAAGTGAGTAAGGATGCCTTCAGCATCTTTTTCTCCAAGGATCGAGACAACTCCAACAACGTGAGGCAAACCAAAAGAGTTCTCAAGAGCAGTTGCCAAGGATTCTGCACCATGTGGATTGTGGGCAGCATCAAGAATGATTCTTGGTGCTTTACTAACCACCTGCAATCTTCCAGGTGAAGTTGCATCAGCAAGTGCTGGTCGCAAGATGATATCTGACAGAGGAGCAGTAGCTCCCCCAATGAATTCTTCAACTGCAGCAATAGCAACTGCAGCGTTAGCTGCCTGATAGGCACCGTGCAAAGGAATGAAAAGGTTTTGGTAGTTACCAACTTGGGTTTCAACAGAGAAGGTAATACCTAATTCAGATTCAATGTATTCGGTAACAGTGAAGTCTTTACCAAGAATCTTGAAAGTGTCACCAATTTCCGATGAGACTTTTTCTAGTACATCTAGAGCTTGCTGAGGTTGAACTGCGGAAACTACGGCAGCGCCTGGCTTGATGATTCCTGACTTGGTGGTTGCTATCTCAGCAATGGTTTGACCTAGTCGTTCCTGGTGGTCCAGATCAATAGGAGTAAAGACTGCAACATCGCCATCGGCAACATTTGTTGAATCCCAAGCTCCACCCATACCCACTTCCAGAACTAAAACATCGATAGGCGCATCAGCGAAAGCGGCAAAAGCCAGAACTGCTAGAGCTTCAAAGAATGTAAGCCGTGACTCCCCCTGCTCAAGCAATTCCTTATCAACCATGTCAAGAACAGGTTCGATGTCTTTGAAAACTTCGTAAAGAATCTCGTTTGAGATAGGTTCACCGTCAATAGCAATACGTTCATTGAGGTTGATTAGATGTGGACTAGTAAATCTTCCGGTCCGTAAGCCGTGCTCTCTAAGAATTCTTTCAATGATTCTTGAGGTGCTGGTTTTACCGTTAGTTCCAGTGATGTGAATAACACGGTATGAGCGTTGCGGATCTCCAAGTAATTCAACTGCTCTTCTAGTTGGTTCAAGTCTCGGACGTAACTTATGTTCTGGAATTCGAGCCATCAGAGAGGCTTCGATTTCCTGAATCATGCGAAGTGCTTGTTCCTCAGAACTCATAGCTTTGCAACCACGATGCCGATAGGAAGATCATCTCCAACAACAGTTCCTTCACCTTGAACATCCCCTTGATTTGCTTCAAGTTCTAGAGTCAATGTTTCTGCTTTAACAAGTTCCTCGTGAGTTGAGATTGCATCTAGAACATCTTGAACACTTTTCACAACAAGTTTGATACGGTCACTAACATCTAAGTCCGCATCCTTACGAGCTTGCTGCACTGCACGAATAACATCTCTAGCAATACCTTCAACCTCAAGTTCCTTAGTAACTCTTGAATCAAGAAGAACGAAACCACCAGATGGCAAGATACCGATTAGATTTGCAGACTCTGAGGTGTCAGAAAGATCTGCCACTAAATCAATCTCGTATTCACCTTCGATAAGTCCTATACCGCCACAAATAACCTTGCCGTTATCTTCAGACCAGTCACCTGACTTAGATGCACCGATAACCTGCTGCACCTGCTTACCCACTCTTGGCCCTAAAGCCCTTGAGTTAACAGTCAAACGCTTGATAACACCGAACTCAGTTGTTGAATCAAGAGATAGTTCAACCAGGTCAATTGATTTGACGTTGAGTTCCTCAGCAATGATGTCAACAAACTCGGATAGAGCATCAGCGTTCTTTGTAACAACAGTCAACTTAGCCAAAGGCAATCTAACTCTTAGGCCGTTTACTTTTCTAAGACCATTAGCAACAGATGAAACCACTCTCACCTGGTCCATAGCTTCCATGAGCTTGTCGTCACTCTTTAGAGCTTCGTGATCAGGCCACTGCGTTAGGTGCACAGACCTCATGCCAGTTAGACCTTGGAATACTTCTTCAGCAATCAGCGGAAGCATAGGTGCAGCAACTCTTGTCATGATCTCAAGGACTGAATACAAGGTGTTGAAGGCTTGAGGATCACCATCCCAGAATCTGGCTCTAGATCTTCTTACGTACCAGTTAGTTAGTACGTCAGCGAAGTCTCTAAGCTTTGCCGCTGCACCGAAAGTGTCAAAGGCATTTAGATCTGCCGATACTCCAGCAACCATCTCTCTAGTTTTTGCAACAAGGTATCTATCTAGAACGTCTTCGCTAGAAAGATCAAACTTGGCTTCATAGTTAGAAGCGTTTGCATACAAAGTAAAGAAGTAATAGGTATTCCATAGTGGAAGAAGAACCTGTCTTGTTCCTTCTCTAATCCCCTGCTCGGTGACTGACATGGTTCCACCTCGAAGAATTGGTGAAGATAGTAGGAACCAACGCATTGCATCTGATCCATCACGATCAAATACTTCATTCACATCTGGATAGTTGCGAAGCGACTTAGACATCTTCTGCCCATCGCTACCCAAAACAATTCCGTGTGAAACAGCGGTCTTGAAAGCTGGTCTATCAAATAGTGCAGTTGAAAGCACGTGCAGGGTGTAGAACCAACCTCTGGTTTGACCAGAGTATTCAACGATGTAATCACCAGGTGAATGTGAATCAAACCAGTCACTGTTTTCAAATGGATAGTGAACCTGAGCAAAAGGCATGGAGCCTGATTCAAACCAGCAGTCCAAAACTTCTGGCACCCTAACCATCATTGACTTACCGGTTGGGTCATCAGGGTTAACACGAGTTAGGTGATCAATGGTTGGACGGTGGAAATCATCAACACGAACACCAAAGTCTGCTTCTAGTTCGTCTAAGGAACCATAAACATCAACGCGAGGATAGTTAGGGTCATTAGATTTCCATACTGGAATCGGTGCTCCCCAGAAGCGGTTACGGCTAATTGCCCAGTCTCTTACGTTCTCTAACCACTTACCAAAGGAACCATCTTTAGTGTGTTCAGGAACCCAGTTGATTTCCTGGTTAAGTTCAAGCATTCGATCTTTGAGCTTGGTTGTTTCAACAAACCAAGAAGACACTGCTTTGTAGATCAAAGGGTTCTTACATCTGTAACAGTGAGGATATGGGTGGTCATAGCTTGCCTGCTTCAGCAAACGCCCCATGTCTTTTAGCTTCTGGGTGATTGGCTTGTTAGCTTCAAAAACGTGTTGGCCAACAAAGTCAGTGATGACTGAGTTGTATTCACCTCGTTCATTCACTGAAACATAAACAGGAATACCCGCTGCTTCGCAAAGCTTTTGGTCATCTTCACCATAGGCAGGTGACTGATGAACAACACCGGTACCTTCACTATCGGCAACATAGTCACCAACAATGATCTGCCAGGCATTACCAACTTCAAACTTTGATTCATCAGCATAGTAATCAAAAAGTCTTTCGTATTTGATTCCAGCTAGTTCTTTACCAAGAACTGTTTCTTCAATTGCAGCATTAGCTGAATCAATATCTTCAAAACCAAAGTCCTTGAGGTGATTACCGATTAGTGACTTAGCTAGAAGGTACTTACCTGACTCTGTATTGATAACTGCATATTCAATTTCAGGGCCAACAGCCAATGCAAAGTTTGTTGGCAGTGTCCAAGGAGTTGTGGTCCAAGCAAGAATCTTAACTCCAGCAAATTTCTGTCCTTCAAGTATTGGGAAGGTAACAGTTACTGTTTGGTCTTGTCTATTCTGATAAACATCTTCATCCATGCGTAACTCATGGTTTGAAAGAGGAGTTTCACACCTCCAGCAGTAAGCAAGAACTTTGAAGCCTTCGTAGATTAGGCCCTTCTTGTGAAGTTCCTTGAAAGCCCAAAGCACGCTTTCGGTATAAGGAGCATCAAGAGTCTTGTAGTCATTCTCAAAATCAACCCAACGAGCCTGACGGGTAACATAGGTTTCCCACTCTTTGGTGTATTTCAGAACTGAGGTGCGGCAGTAGTCATTGAACTTATCGATACCGAATTTTTCAATCTCAGGTCGGCCTGAGATCTTTAGTTGTCTTTCAGCTTCAACTTCAGCTGGAAGCCCATGGGTGTCCCAACCAAAGCGTCTTTCAACTCTGAATCCCTGCATGGTTTTGAACCTAGGAACAGTGTCTTTGGCATAACCGGTAAGGAGGTGTCCATAGTGAGGAAGACCATTAGCGAACGGAGGACCATCATAAAAGACGAACTCAGGAGCATTTTCGTCCTTGCGCTGGTCTATTGAAGCCTGAAAAGTCTTATCTTTAGCCCAAAACTCTAGGATTGACTCTTCAATGGCAGGAAACGAGGGGCTAGCTGGGACCTGGTCTCTGATGCCAAAAGAAGCTCCATTATTTTTGGGATACATGGCTTGCTCTCTGGGTTTAGGGGTAAAAGTTCTAATCTCAATGTTAATCTTAATGAACACTAACTTTTGGAGAAGCAAAACGTGACCTCAAGCCACGAAACCCCTGATTTCAGAGCCCCAGCCTCAACCCCTGAACGCGTAGGCGTAGAAGGCCTAGAGGAGAAATGGGCTTTAGCCTGGGAAACCGACGGAACCTACAAGTTCAGAAGAGATGTCCCTAAATCTGAGGTTTATTCCATTGATACCCCTCCTCCAACTGTTTCAGGATCCCTGCACGTAGGTCACGTCTTTAGCTACACCCACACCGACGTTGTTGCCAGATTCCAACGTATGCGTGGCAAAGAGGTTTATTACCCAATGGGTTGGGATGACAATGGTCTACCAACCGAAAGACGAGTTCAGAATTACTTTGGAGTGCGCTGCGACCCATCATTGCCATATGTTGAAAACTTTGTTCCTCCTTATGAAGGTGGAGACAACAAGTCATCTAAAGCAGCTGATCAGATTCCTATCTCTAGAAAGAACTTCATTGAGCTCTGCGAGAAGCTAACCGCTGAGGATGAACTCCAGTTCGAAGCGCTATGGCGTCAGCTAGGTATCTCAGTTGACTGGGACCAGACCTACCAGACCATCTCCCCTGCAGCACAAAAGGTTTCTCAGCAAGCATTTCTAAATAACCTCTCAAGAGGTGAGGCTTACCAGTCGATGGCACCAACTCTTTGGGATGTCACCTTCAGAACTGCCGTTGCTCAAGCAGAACTTGAAGACAGAGATCAACCAGGTGCCTATCACCGAATTGGTTTTGACGGTCCTGATGGAAAAGTCTTTATTGAGACAACCCGTCCTGAACTAATTCCTGCTTGTGTAGCTCTTGTTGCTCACCCAGATGATGAGAGATACCAACCACTATTTGGTAAGACAGTAACGACTCCATTGTTTGGAGTTGAGGTTCCTGTTCTTGCTCATCGCCTAGCGCAGATTGACAAGGGTTCAGGTATCGCAATGATCTGTACCTTTGGAGATCTAACAGATGTTATTTGGTGGAGAGAACTAGATCTACCTAACCGAGCAATCATCGGCTGGGATGGGCGTTTACTGGAAACCGCTCCTGAAGTAATCAATACTCCTGAAGCACTGGCTGCCTATGCAGAGCTTGCAGGTAAGACTGTGTTCTCAGCAAAGACCCGAATCGTTGAACTACTTCAAGAATCAGGTGACATGGTTGGCGACCCTAAGCCAATTACTCACCCAGTGAAGTTCTTTGAAAAAGGTGACCGCCCACTAGAGATCGTTTCAACAAGACAGTGGTACATCAGAAACGGTGGCCGCGATGCAGAACTTAGAGAGAGACTTCTGGAACTAGGTAAGGAACTGAAGTTCCACCCTGACTTCATGAGAGTTCGATACGAGAACTGGGTCAATGGTCTAACCGGTGACTGGCTAATCTCAAGACAAAGATTCTTTGGTGTTCCAATTCCTGTTTGGTATGCACTTGATGACCAGGGTAACCCTGACTTTGACAAGGTTCTAGCTCCTGCAAGTGAACTACTACCAATTGATCCTTCAACTGATGTTCCAGCTGGCTACACAGAAGCTCAGCGTGGAGTGGCTAACGGTTTCATTGGTGAAGTTGACATCATGGACACTTGGGCAACCTCTTCACTAACTCCACAACTTGGTGGTGGCTGGTTAGATGACCCAGAGAAGTTCGAGAAGGTATTCCCTTACTCTCTGCGTCCTCAAGGTCAAGACATTATTAGAACCTGGTTGTTTTCAACTGTTCTAAGGTCCCAACAAGAGCACGGTGTATTGCCTTGGGCAGATGCGGGTATCTCTGGTTGGATTCTAGATCCTGACCGTAAGAAGATGTCTAAGTCAAAGGGCAACGTAGTTACCCCTAACGATCTTCTAGTTGAACACTCTTCTGATGCTGTTCGTTACTGGGCTTCTTCAGCTCGCCTTGGAACAGATGCTGCATTTGATACCGGCATGATGAAGATCGGTCGAAGATTAGCCATCAAGGTTCTAAACGCAGCTAAGTTCGTGTTGAGTTTTGATGCACCTAACCAAGATGCCAAAGTCACTGAACCTATTGACCAGAGCTTGCTACTTAACCTTGCTGAGGTAGTAAAAGATGCAACTACTGCCTTTGAAAACTACGACCACACCAAGGCTCTCGAACTAGCCGAGAAGTTCTTCTGGAACTTTACCGATGACTACCTAGAACTAGTTAAAGAACGTGCGTATGGCCAGGGTGGCTTTAACGCTGATGAACAAGCTTCTGCTCTAGTTGCTCTTCGTCAAGCACTACTAACTCTTCTTCGCCTATTTGCTCCATTCCTACCTTTTGCAACAGATGAGGTTTGGTCTTGGTGGCAATCAGGCAAGGGCTCAGTGCACAGAAGTTCATGGCCTACCCCTGAAGATCTAAACAGCGGTCTTGATTCCTCAAACATTGACCTTCTAGATCTTGCTTCGCAGGCTCTATTTGGAACTCGCAAGGCTAAGAGCGATGCGAAGGCATCAATGAAGGCTGATGTTGTTAGTGCCAACCTAGTTGCCCCACAGCAGATGATTGCTCGACTAGAGCTTCTCTCCCCGGATCTAAAGGCTGCTGGCCGCATAGCCAGCCTTTCCTTTGTTTCAGGCGAAGAACTGGCTGTGACCGAGGTTGTTCTAGCCGCTACTGAATAACTTTTCGGCAATATTCGAAAAGGGTCCCCTTTTCGAAGGCTAGGCTTTTGCTCATGACCTTTGAAAACGAAAACCCATTTGCCCTTCGCTCAACCCTTGAATACGAGATGCCAGACTTCTCACGTATCAACGATGAGAGCTACCTTCCTGCCTTCCATGCTGGCTGTGCCGAGCAGCTTCATGAAGTTCATGAAATCATCAAACAGGATGAAATAACCTTCGAGAACACCGTTGTGGCTATGGAACGAAGCGGCCAGATGCTTATGCGTGTGCTCGTCGTTTTCTATAACAAGTCTTCAAGCGACACAACACCTCGCCTAGATGAGATCGAAGAAGAGCTAGCCCCAAAGCTTTCAGCGCACATGGACGCTATTCGTCTGAACCAGAAGCTTTTCGGCCGTATCAAGCACCTGCATGAAAATAGAGACTCACTTGAACTAAACAATGAGGACTCTTGGCTTCTAGAGCGTTACTACATGGACTTCACACACGCAGGAGCTCATCTAACAGATGCTCAGCGTGAAGAACTAACAGTTCTTAACGAGGAACTATCAAAACTTGAGACACAGTTCGGCAAGAACTTACTTACTGACACCAACGATCTAGGTGTAGTAGTTGATGATGTTGCTGAACTAGAAGGCCTATCAGAGAACGAAATTGCTGCTTGTGCAGCAGCGGCTAAATCAAGAGGACTTGAGGGCAAGTGGCTAGTTGGCATGGTGAACTTCACTGGCCACCCACTACTAGCTAGCATGAAGAACCGCAGCCTTCGCGAACGTGTCATGAAGAACTCTTTGATCAAAGGTGCTCGTAACAACGAGAACGATAACCGTCCAGTCATTCTTCAGATTGTGAAACTAAGAGCTAAGCGCGCTGAACTATTTGGTGTGAAGACACATGCCGAGCACGTTCTCCAGGACCGTAATGCTCAGAACCCAGCCAATGTTCACAAGATGCTTCAGCAGATTGCTCCAGCAGCAGTTAGAAACGCAAGACTTGAAGGTGCAGATCTTCAGAAGAGCATCGATGCAGCTGGTGAAAACTACTCACTACAATCTTGGGACTGGGCTCTATACACAGAAGCTGTTCGTATGGAGAAGTACAACCTGGACACTTCAGCGATGCGTCCATACTTCGAACTTGAAAGAGTTCTCCAGGATGGTGTGTTCTTTGCTGCTAACAAGCTATTTGGTATTTCATTCAAGGAACGTCCAGATATCGTTACCTATCACCCAGATGCTCGTGCATTCGAAGTGTTTAACGAAGACGGCTCAAAGCTAGCTTTGTTCATTGGAGACTTCTATACCCGTGACTCAAAGCGCGGTGGAGCATGGATGAATAACCTAGTTGACCAGAACCACCTGCTAGGCCAACTGCCTGTTGTTGTAAACAACCTCAACGTGCCTAAGCCGCCAGCTGGTCAGCCAACTCTTCTTACCTACGATGAGATCACAACCTTGTTCCACGAGTTTGGTCACACCTTGCACGGAATCCTTTCTGATGTGAAGTACCCAAGATTCTCTGGTACCAGCGTTGAAAGAGACTTCGTTGAGTTCCCTTCACAGGTGAATGAGATGTGGCTAACCTGGCCAGAGGTTCTAGATAACTACGCTATCCACTACGAGACGGGCGAAAAGATTCCTCAGGAATGGGTCGATAACCTAAAGGCTGCTTCAGCATTCAATGAAGGCCATGCAACAACTTCATACCTTGCAGCAGCAATCCTCGACCTTGCTTGGCACTCACTAGATGCAGATGCAACTGTTGAGGATGTTGAAGAGTTTGAGGCTAAGGCCATCGAGTCTTATGGCTTGAACTACTCTCCTGTTCCAACAAGATACCGTTCAACTTACTTCTCTCACATCTTCGCTGGTGGTTACTCAGCTGGTTACTACGGATACATTTGGTCTGAAGTTCTAGATGCTGACACTGTTGACTGGTTCAAGGAAAATGGTGGACTAACCAGAGCTAATGGTGACCACTTCAGAAAGACATTGCTATCAAGGGGTGGATCCATCAACTCAATGCAGATGTTTAGAAACTTCCGAGGACGCGATGCAACTATTGAGCCTTTGCTAAAGCGCAGAGGTCTTCTCTAAGCCTTAGAACCAAAAGGTCTCTTGAGATTTAGTAGTGCAATAACAATTAGCCCTACCAGGATTGCCCAGAACGCTGCTCCTACCTGGAAGAACGATATTCCACTGGATGCAATTAGGAATGTAATAACTGCAGGCAAGCGCTCTTTAGCGTTTTCAACCATGACATTGAAGGCATTAACGATAGTTGGTAATAGCGCTAGACCGCTTGCAGCTAGTAGCAGATCTCTTGGGGTCTGATAGACGAAAGCCACTGCGACACCGGTGAAGATTGCAAGGATGATGTAGAAGACTCCTCCGCTTACCGAAGCCACCCAACGTTTAGCAGGATCTTTATGAGCTTGTTCGTTGGCGTTAAGAGCTGCGGTGATGGCAGCTAGGTTCATGACAAAGCCGCCTAGGAAAGATGCAACTACCGTTCCAATACCAGTGGTTGTTAATGAAGCTCTAAACGGAACCTTGTAGCCATAAGAGTTCATGATGGCAATGCCTGGGATGTTTTGAGATGCCATCGCAACAAGATACAAAGGAATTGCGATAGTAAAAATCGAAGCTAGGTTTATGCCTGGTTGAACAACTGAAAAACTAACAGCCCAATCAGCTGCTGTAACGCTTAGACCTTGATTGACGCTAATAAGTGTGAATGCCAAAACAATGGCTACAGGGGATGCCCACAGTGGAGCTAACCAGTAAAGCAAAACCCAAACCACAATGACTGGGATAACCAGCATCGGATAGCTAGCACTTGCTGCAAAGGGTGCAACACAGAAACTGAAGATAACTCCAGCCAGCATGGCACTTGCTATCGACTTAGGGATAGCAGAAACAATCTCGCCAAGTTTTGGCCATAGGCCAGTTAGTGCAAGAAGTAAACCACAAACCAAGATGCCGCCCATGGCGTTATTGAAACCAACACCTGAAAGAGAAGATCCTGCAAGAAGTGCAGCTCCTGGCGTTGACCACACCACAGATAGCGGCATTTTGAATCGCCAGCTGAGAATGATGGATAGCGAACCATAGAAAACCAACATCAGCGCAACCATGGAAACTGTTTGTTCTTTAGTTGCTCCAATGGCAACAAATGCACTCAAGAAGATTGCTGTGGTGGCTGCTGTTCCTGTAACGCTGGCAACTGTTCCAGCAATAATTGGAGATTTTAGATCTGAAAGGGCGTTAGGCCGCAATTATTAAGCCGACTTTTCTTGTCTCGGTGACTTCAGTGGAATGACAACAGCTTCTTCAACGCCTTCAACGACACCTTTTGTAATACGAACTAAGCCTTGTGCTGCACTGCCAGGAATCTCAAACATGATTTGACCTAAAGTCTCTTCAAGGATTGAACGAAGTCCTCTAGCTCCAGTTTCACGCTTGATAGCTTCATCAGCAATTGCTTCCAGAGCGTCGTAATCAAACTCAAGTTCAAAGCCATCAATCTCAAACATTCTTTGGTACTGCTTGACCAAAGCATTCTTAGGCTCAGCAAGAATTTGAATCAAGGATGGCTTATCAAGTGGAGTGACTGCTGCAAGTACTGGTAGACGACCGATGAACTCTGGAATCAAACCAAACTTACGAAGATCCTCTGGTTGAACCTGAGTGAAGATATCGCTCTCTTCATCTTTGTTTCTGATCTCCGCCCCAAAGCCAATACCCTTTTTGCCAACTCGAGCCTGAACGATTGATTCAAGACCAGCAAATGCACCTGCCACAATAAACAAAATGTTGGTGGTGTCCAAAGAAATGAACTCCTGCTGAGGGTGTTTACGTCCTCCCTGAGGCGGGATTGAAGCAACCGTGCCTTCAAGGATCTTGAGTAGTGCTTGCTGCACTCCCTCTCCTGAAACATCTCTTGTAATTGATGGGTTCTCAGCTTTACGAGAAATCTTGTCAATTTCATCGATGTAGATGATTCCGTGCTCTGCTCTCTTCACATCACCATCGGCTGCTTGAAGAAGCTTCAGCAAGATGTTCTCAACATCTTCTCCTACGTAACCAGCTTCGGTAAGAGAGGTTGCGTCAGCAACAGCAAAAGGAACGTTCAGGCGCTTAGCTAAAGTTTGAGCGAGATAGGTCTTACCGCAACCGGTAGGGCCAATCATCAAAATGTTTGATTTAGCAATTTCGATAGAGTCATGGGCCTTGCCGGAATTAGTTAGAGTTCCAGCAGCACGAATTCTCTTGTAGTGGTTATAGACGGCTACAGAAAGTGCTTTTTTAGCCTGAGTCTGTCCAACCACATATTCGTCTAGGAAACCAAAGATCTCTTTTGGACGAGGAAGCTCAAAATCTTCTACTTGCTTAGGGGTTTTCCCCATTTCCTCTTCAATGATCTCGTTACAGAGATCAATGCACTCATTACAGATGTATACGCCAGGGCCGGCAATAAGCTTTAGCACTTGCTTCTGAGTTTTAGAACAGAAGTTGCACTTAAGCATGTCCCCTGATTCACTGAGTCGAGTCATGAATAAAGCCTACCTAGCCTCTTGGACATAGGCAGGTAAGCAAGGGGTATGCAAAAAAGAGCCAGCCGAGGTCTTTACAACCTCAACTGGCTCTTTTCTAGGTCTATTAGTTACTTAGTCCAGTAAATCTTGGTGTCAGTACCTAGTGGAGCGCCAAAGACCTTAGCTCTTACTACCTGAAGACCAAGGGTTCCCTTTGGAGCTGAAACCTTGATGCTGACCATTCCTTGAGCATTAGAGATTTCAGACCACTCTGGTAGGTCGTTACCTTCACCGAATGACTCGAAGGTAACTGTAGTTCCAGCAACCGGCTGCTTCTCAAGGTTAGTTAGCTTGAAAGTAATTGTCTTTGTTGTTCCTGCCTTCACTCTCAATGTCTTGTTAGTAGCAGTTAGCTTTGGGTTCACGAATGCTAAGAAGATCAAGTCTTTGTCCTCTAGACGTTCCTGAGCTTCGGTTGGACGGTTTACAAGGCTAGGAGCAAGCGTGGTTTGTAGACACATTGGATCATCGCTGCAAGCAATTCCCTTAGAGTACTTGTTCAATCTGTTCAAGGCTGTAGGGAACATTTCGCCTGAATTGTTGAAGTTTTTCAAGGTGAAAGTTGCTTTACCGAATGCATCTGTAATTGCTGAGACTGCAGTCTGCCCTGAACCTAGCTGAGGCTGGTCACCACACCAGTCACGAACGATTGATCCACCGCCTGCTTTGGTGTCGTTGATATAGAAGGTCTCCTGAGTGGTTGAGAAAGTTGTCTTTGAGCAAGAGAACTTCTTGTTTACAAGAAGGAAGACTTTTCTATTTGCGAAAGGCACACCTGCAGCATTTGTGTATTTGTAAGTTAGTGAAACTGTTCCCTTCACATCTGCATAGATCACACGAGCGTTAAGACCTTTACCGTAGAACTGATCCCACTTACCTTTTGCATCTGGAGTTAGGTTCACGCTGTTGGAGTCACCTGGAAGTGGTGCAGTTAGTCGCATAATGCTGGTACCAACAACTGGAGCTGTGTAAGCATATGCAGGTTGAATAGCGATTGCGCCGAGCAAAGCAATAGCAGTTGTGGCACCTACTAATGTTCTTTTCATTGGTTTCTTCATTTGTTGCCTTTCATTGTTATTTGTTTTGCTCGCACAAGCTTTTTATCGAGGGTTCACTTTTCCATAGCCATCGACTTTGTAGTAACGTACCCAGTCAATGCTTAGATTAGATGAATTAAGGCTAGGGTCAATGGCTCCACCGAAGTGGCCACCCATCGCCAAGTTGAAAATTGCATAGAAACTAGGGTCATCACCTTGGGCATTAGGGCCGAATGGCCATCTGGTTAGCCCAGACTCTGACTTTTGAATTGAGTAAACCAAGATGTCGTTGAAGTAGAAGGAAACTTCCTCAGGCTTCCACATCATTCCGTAGCGGTGATAGTCCTGTGAAAGATCAACACCGGTGTTTCTGGTTCCACCCTTGTATGAATGCCCTCCACCTGCATTGCGGTAGTGAACAGTTCCGTAGGTAACTTGAGGGAAAGTTCCCTTGAACTCCATGATGTCTAACTCACCACAGCCAGGCCATGGCACAGTTGCAATGTTGTTACCCAGCATCCAGAATGCTGGCCACGATCCTGAACCTTTAGAAAGTTTGATTCTTGATTCGAGATAACCGTAAGTAAAACCAACTTTGTTATAAGTAGTGATCTTTCCAGAAAGCCATTCACATCTTCCGAAGTAACAGTTGTAATTAGTTCCACCGGTTTGGCGGTTAGCCTGGATAACTAGGTTTCCTTGCGAAGTTCCATCGTGGGTGTTGGCAGATGCAAGGTAGTACTGACGCTCGCTGTTTCCCCAACCACAGTTGTTGTATGGTGGCCCACAACCATCGGTAACATCTGGAGTCCACTTTGAAGCGTCAGGAGCTGAACCAGATGCTCCATTGAATTCATCAGCCCATAAAAGAGTTCTTGTAGAAGGAGTTACAGCATTAGCAATGCTCAATAACCTATCCACTGGCACAGCAGCTAGAAAGCCATTACCTGCAGGAGAAGATGCTCTAATCACACAGTCGCCGACAACAAGAGGCTTAACCATGTTTCCATTTACTGAACAGTTAACCGGAGTAAGAGAAGTGAAGACAAGGTTGTTACTTAGTGAGTTGCCAAGTAACTCTTGATCTTCGGAATTTAGGAACATGTCAGCTGGTTGACCAAACTGGACTGCGTTCTCTTTTGAAGCAGCTCTTGGAGTTGCGTTGATAGCTGTTCCTGGAGAAATGAATCGACCGCTTAGTGCAGCAACTACAAACCGATAACCTGCGTTGTTAGTTAAACCTGTGAACCTGTGAGAGGTAGCCGAAGCAGAAACTTTTCTAACTGACTTCCAGCTACCTTTAGTGGCTGTGATTTGGTAACCGCTGATCTTGAACCTTGTGGTACTGGCTAGCTTTGACCACCTAAGGGTTACTGACTTATCAGAGCTAACGGCAGACACACTTCTAACCTTGGAAATGCTGGAGTTCACGGTTGCAGCATTGGTGGCTGAGGTTATCCCAAAAAAGCCAACGCTAAGCGCTGCCACAAGCAGATAACGAAACAAGCTGCGCAAAAGTGCCTCCAAATAAAAGGTTGATCGTTTCGCACAAAACTTCACTTCAGACTAACAGAAAGCCCCCGTTTATTGACTAAACGGGGGCTCTATCAGAGTTTACACAGAAAAGCGTTTATGCCTTTCTGGAGGTCAATACCTGATCAATTAAGCCATACTCAAGAGCTTGAGCTGCTGTCAGAATCTTGTCACGCTCAATGTCCTTGCTTACTTCTTCGACGGACTTCTTTGAGTGCTTAGCAATGGTTTCTTCTAGCCAAACACGCATACGCATAATCTCAGCTGCCTGGATCTCGATGTCAGATGCCTGACCACGGCCGCCACCACCAGATGCTGGCTGGTGAATCAAGATAGTTGAGTTAGGCAAGGCTAAGCGCTTACCTGGAGCACCACCAGCAAGAAGCACAGCAGCAGCTGAGGCTGCTTGACCCAGACAAACTGTCTGAATCTGAGGCTTGATGTACTGCATGGTGTCATAGATAGCGGTTAGCGCAGTGAATGATCCACCAGGAGAGTTGATGTACATGGTGATATCTCTATCTGGATCCTGGCTTTCAAGAACTAGAAGCTGAGCCATGATGTCATCAGCGCTAACATCGTCAACCTGTGCACCTAGGAAAATGATTCGGTCTTCGAAAAGCTTTGTGTAAGGGTCTAGATATCTTGAACCGTAAGGAGTTCTCTCTTCAAAAGAAGGAAGGATGTAGCGAGCCTCTGGCATATTTTCTCTATTCATAATCCTTTTCCTTACTTCTTGCCAACGCCGGTTGATGCAGCAGCAAATTCTTGAATGTGATCAACAAAGCCATATTCCAAAGCTTCTTCAGCGGTGAACCAACGGTCACGATCACCATCAGCCATAACCTGGTCGACAGACTTTCCAGTCTGCTTTGCAGTGATAGCAGCAAGCTTTTTCTTCATGTCGTTGATTAGGAATGCCTGAGTCTGAATGTCAGCAGCTGTTCCACCGAAACCACCACTTGGCTGGTGCAAAAGAACACGAGTGTTAGGAGTTATGAAACGCTTCCCTTTAGCTCCTGAAGTTAGAAGGAACTGGCCCATCGATGCACACATACCGATACCAACTGTTACAACATCGTTTGGAACGTATTGCATTGTGTCGTAGATAGCCATACCAGCTGTAATAGATCCACCGGGTGAGTTGATGTATAGGAAGATGTCTTTGGTTGAATCTTCGGCTGCCAGAAGAAGCATCTTGGCACAAATCTCATTGGCATTGTCATCGCGAACATCATCGCCTAACCAAATGATTCTGTCTTTGAGCAGTCTTTCAAAGACATTGCTCTGCGGTGTGTTTTCAGCCATTTAGTGCTCCTCTTATCTGTTTTTGCATAATCAAGATAACCGAGGAAACCCCTAAAACATTCACGTGTTCGCCACAGGCAATAATTGCCTAAGCGTTAGTTGTGGTCGTGGCCCTCGTGGTTTTCAGGGGTAAAACCATCATCTGTCTTAGTGAATTCAGCTAGGTCAACGCTCTTGCCATCTGAGTCTGAGACCTTAGCGGCCTCTAGAACTAGGGATAACGCCTTACGTCTAGCTACTTCAGCAACAAATGAAGGGATCTGACCCTGAGCATCGACAGCCTTTACAAACTCGTTTGGATCCATGCCGTAAGACTGGCTAGCCTGCATTAGGTACTGCAGTAGCTCGTTCTCGTTGACTCTGACCTCTTCTTTTTCAGCAATTGCATCCAAAAGCATCTGAACCTGGAAAGACTTGGTTGATTCAATAGTTACTTCAGCACGGTGAGCATCATCAGCCTGACGTCCTTCGCCTTCTAGGTGACGCTCAACATCTGCCTTGATTAGTTCTTCAGAGACAGGAACATCAACAAGCTTTAGAAGCTCTTCGGTTAGAAGTTCTCTTGCCTGAAGACCCTGAGTGTATGACTTAGATTTCTTGATCTGATCTTCAATAGAAGTCTTTAGTTCAGCAACAGTGTCAAACTCGCTAGCCATCTGAGCCCATGCATCATCAAGAGCAGGAAGTTCTCTTTCCTTGACAGCGTTTAGGGTGACTGTGATTTCTGCTTCACGACCAGCCATGTCACCACCGACTAGCTTGCTCTTGAAAGTGGTTGTTTCACCAGCAGTCAAGGTGTCAAGCGCATCATCAATTCCATCTAGAAGAGAATCGCTACCAATTTCGTAAGAAATGTTCTGAGCCTGGTCAATTTCTTTACCATCAACACTTGCAACAAGATCGATAGAAGTGAAATCACCCTTCTTAGCTGGACGGTCAACTGTGGTTAGAGTTCCAAAGCGTGAACGTAGACGATCTAATTCGGCATCAACTTCCATGCCACCAACCTTGATTACATCGACTGTAACTTTCAAGCCTTTGTATTCCGGAAGTTTGATTTCAGGACGTACTTCAACTTCGATATCAACAATTAGGTTGCCTAGGAAGGTCTTCTCATCTGGTGACTGCTTCACATCTGCTGAAGGCTGACCTAGTGGACGAAGTTTTTCTGCTTCGATTGCAGAACGATAGATGCTGTCAAGCCCATCGTTGATTGCGTGAGCCAAGATTGCTGGACGGCCAACTCTCTGATCAAGGATTGCTGCAGGAATCTTGCCCTTACGGAAACCAGGAATGTTAACACTCTCAGCAATGTGCTCGTAAGCGTGGTCAAGGCTTGGCTTGAATTCCTCAGGAGTCACCTCAATGCTTAGCTTGACTCTGGTTGGGGTTAGACGTTCAACAGTGGTTTTCACAAGTGGCTCCATTAGACGCGGTCGAACTATAAAAGCCGACCTAATTTATAGCAAAGATGGTCGGGGTGACAGGACTCGAACCTGCGATATCCTGCTCCCAAAGCAGGCGCGCTAGCCACTACGCTACACCCCGGTGGTTTTTATCCTGAATTTCTCCAAAACAAAACAACCTCCGTAATCCTAACCCATAGAATGTAAGAGAGCAGAATCAAATCAACAAATGCGGGTGTAGCTCAATGGTAGAGTCTCAGTCTTCCAAACTGATTGTGCGGGTTCGATTCCCGTCACCCGCTCCAGATGCCTTATTTCTAGGCTCAGAACTGGCAACCAGGACACCAATAGAGCTTCCTGGTTGCCATTAGTTCAATAGCCACCAATCCCCCGCAGCGAAGACATTTCTGGGCTTCCCGCTTATACACATAGTTCCGATCAGCCTTCTTGGTTCTCTTTCTAAGCCGTTCTTCACGGGTAGTCATAAACCCGGTGGCAACCCCAACCTTCATTAGTTTCACCGAGTCAGCCCAAAGTTCTTCCAGCTGCTCAAGGGTCAAAGACTTACCTTCAACGTGCGGGCTGATCTGTGCTCGGAACAATATCTCTGCCCTGTATACATTTCCAATTCCGCTAATCACTTCTTGGTTCATCAGCAAAATTCCAATAGGACTTGAAGAGTTTTTGACTCTTTCGATAAACCTTTGCTTTTGTATCCCCCTGGGATCTGAATTAGTTGGGTCAGGCCCTAAACGATTCTCAATACTCTTGACTGTTTTCTTATCGATAACTTCGCAGATAGTTGGTCCGCGAAGATCAGCTAGAAACTCATCTGTGTAAAAGCGAGCACGAACCTGCCCATACATCTGCTTATCTATTTCTTCCGTGAAACGCCACTTGCCATAGATACCCAGATGAACTCGGCAGGTCAATCCATTATCAAAGGTCAGAAATAGCTGCTTACCGATCGCTTTAGCCTTTTTGAAGACTTGACCATCAATGAGTTTGGCTTCAGAACTAAATCTTCCTTGAGGCGAATCAACACGTAAAACCTTGCCTTTGAATTTCTTATTGAAATCGTTGGCTGTTCTTTGAACGGAATGACCCTCAGGCATTTATTACTTGGTTGCCTTAGTGAATCTCTGAGGTTTGTTCGTAGGTAGCAATCTTGCCTATTCTTCTGATGTGTCTTTCATCCTGTGAGAAAGGCTCGGCAATAAATGCCTTTATTAGTTCTAGAACTTCTTCCTGAGAATGCTGTCTTGCCCCTACTGCTACCACATTGGCGTCATTGTGTTGACGAGCCAGTTTGGCTGTATCAAGGTTCCAAACCAGAGCGGCCCTAATTCCATGAACCTTATTAGCGGCAATCTGCTCCCCGTTACCTGAACCACCTAAAACAATGCCTAAGGCCTCAATGCCAGCATTCTCGTCAGCCCTAACCGCCAAGGCTGCAGTAATGCAGAAGCCTGGATAGTCATCAAGTGGGTCATACTCTTTAGGCCCATGGTCAAATACCTCTAGGCCTATGGCCTGAAGCTCCTTGATTAGGAAATGACTGAGCTCTAAACCAGCGTGATCTGTGGCTATGTGTATACGCATCTTGAGAAAACCTTCTAGCAGTGTTGTTGGTCAATACTAGGCTAGTTGGAGTTGAAATAAACGTGAAATAGGAGCTGTAATGCCTGCTGAAAACCTGACCCGAATTGAAGCCGCCGAACGTGCTGAGCTTTTGGAAGTCTCTTCATACACCGTTGAGCTAGATCTGATGCGAGGTGAAGAAGTCTTTGGTGTTACCACCACAGTCAAATTCACTAGCAACATGATTGGGGCCTCAACCTTTATTGATGCCATCACCAAGAAGGTTCACCGCGTCACCCTAAACGGTAAGGACCTAGACACATCTGTTGCCGATGGTGTTCGCATTCAGCTAGACAACCTAGAAGCAAACAACGAACTAGTCGTTGTTAGCGACAACCCGTACATGCACACCGGTGAAGGTCTGCACAGATTCGTTGACCCAGTGGACAACGAGGTTTACCTTTACACCCAGTTCGAGGTTCCTGATTCAAGAAGAATGTTTGCTGTCTTTGAGCAGCCAGATCTAAAGGCAACTTTCCAGTTCACTGTTACAGCTCCAAGCAACTGGAAGATGATCTCTAACTCCACTACCCCAGCTCCAGTTGAGCGTGGCGATGGAACATCAGTATGGGTATTTGCCCCAACCCCAAGAATCTCTTCATACATCACAGCTCTTATTGCAGGCCCATACACCGAATGGCGCGATGAACTAACTTCAAGCGATGGCAGAAAGATTCCACTGGGAGTATTTGGTAGAGCATCACTTGCTAAATACATCGATGCTGATTACATCTTTGAAAAGACCAAAGAGGGCTTCGTCTTCTTCGAAGAACAATTCGATTACCCATACCCGTTTGAAAAGTATGACCAGCTATTTGTTCCAGACTTCAACGCAGGAGCCATGGAGAACGCAGGAGCTGTAACCATCACCGAGTCATATGTTTTCCGTGGTGCAGTTAACGGCTTCATCAAGGAAAGAAGAATCATTACCGTTCTTCACGAACTAGCTCACATGTGGTTCGGAGACCTTGTCACCATGCGTTGGTGGAATGATCTATGGCTGAATGAATCTTTCGCTGAGTATGCCTCATACCTAGCAACAGCTGAAGCTACTGAATACAAGGAAGCTTGGACCACTTTTGCTTCGCACGAAAAGTCATGGGCTTACCGTGAAGACCAAATGCCTTCAACCCACCCAGTTGTTGCAAACATCAGAGACCTTGAAGATGTTCAGGTTAACTTCGATGCCATTACCTATGCCAAGGGTGGCTCTGTCCTCAGACAGCTAGTTGCCTGGGTAGGTCAAGAGAACTTCATGAGGGGTCTTGCCTCTTACTTCAAGAAGCACGAGTTCGCTAACGCTGAACTAGTAGATCTTCTAACTGAACTAGAACTAACCTCTGGTCGTGAACTTCGTGAATGGTCAAAGCTATGGCTAGAGACCTCTGGTGTTAACACTCTTCGTGCTGAACTAGATGAAGATTCAGAAGGTAACATCACCTCATTCTCAGTTCTACAGTCCTACCACCCTGACTACCCAACTCTTAGACCTCACCGTCTAGGTATTGGTTATTACAACCTGGTTGATGGCAAGGTGGTTCTAACTCACAGAGTTGAAATCGACATTGATGGAGCAAAGACTTCTGTTCCTGAACTAGTTGGAACTAAGCGCCCTGATCTGATCCTTCTAAACGATGGTGACTTGGCTTATGCCAAGCTACGCCTTGATGACAGGTCATGGCAGACCACTTTGCATAACCTCGCTGTTGTCGATGACTCACTTGCTAGAGCACTGCTTTGGGGTGCTGCATGGGATTCAACTAGAGATGCCGAAGCAGACCCTAAGGACTTTATCCACCTAGTGCTCAAGAACATCGCAACCGAATCAAATGCAACTGCGATGATGACACTTTTGAACCAGTTGGTAACAGTTCAGACCATGTATCTAAAGCCTGAGAATCGCTTGGAATACAAGGTCAAGATTGCTGATGCACTTATCGAGATGGCAAGAAAAGCTGAAGCAGGTTCAGAAGCTCAGCTTCAGTTCCTAAAGTACTTCCCTCGCTTTGCATCTAACGATGAGCACACCTCGGCACTTCGTGCACTGCTCTCAGGTTCAGAGAAACTTGCTGGTCGTGAAATCGACACTGACTTGAAGTGGGACCTACTAACTGGTCTAGTTGCCGTTGGTAAAGCAGATGAAGCAGAAATCGATGCGATGCTTGCGACCGATAACACTGCTAATGGACAGAAGTCTGCGGCACTTGCTAAGGCTGCAATTCCAACTGCAGAGTCAAAGGCCAAGACCTGGCACACCGCCGTTGAAACCAACGAATGGTCAAACACCATCCTGCAGTATTCAACTCTTGGATTCTCAAGAGGTGCAACAGCGGAACTTCTAACTCCATACGTTGACAAGTACTTTGCTGATGTGTTGAAGATGTGGAATAACAAGACCTTCAAGATGGCTGAATATGCTGTTGTGAACTTGTACCCAATCACTCTCGCAACATCAGATCTAGCTGAGAAGACTAGAAAGTTCTTAGACACTCCTGAGGTTGTTGCTATTCCTGCGCTTAGAAGATTGCTAGTTGAAAACCTAGACCCAATCGACAGAGCTCTAAAGGTTCAGGCTCAAGACCGATAGTTCTAAAGAAGATAAGGCGGAATACGAAATGCCAGCTTGGATGACAAGTTTTTATGCAGACTGGGGACCACTGCTGCGCATTACATTTAGCGTTGTTGCTGCCCTAGTTATTCGAGGATTACTTCAACTAGCAATCAACCGCGTTGTGAAATCTGTTACCAACAGCGTTCGCAAGATTGAAGGCAACGGTAAAGACGATTCACCTCTGGCTCAAGCTCGATTACTGCAAAGAACTAGAACCATTGCTTCTGTTCTAGGAAACTTAGCAACTTGGGGTCTTGCCTTCACCGTAATCAGCATCGCGCTAACTGAAGCTGGGGTCTCCCCTGGTGCCATTGTTGCTGGTGCAGGTATCTTGGGTGCCGGTGTTGGCTTTGGAGCTCAGTCACTTGTGAAAGACCTAATCTCAGGTTTGTTCATTGTCTTTGAAGATCAATATGGCGTTGGTGACTCAGTTGATCTAGGTCAAGCAGAAGGTGTTGTTGAAAGTGTTGGTCTTCGAGTAACTCAGGTTAGAGATCTTGAAGGAACTCTTTGGTTTGTTCGTAATGGTGAAATCATGCGAGTTGGCAACCAATCACAAGGTTGGGCCAGAGCAGTCATTGATGTTGCTATCGAATACCAGACAGACATCTCACTGGCCCAAGATGCACTTTCTAAAGCTGCCAAGAGCATCGATGGCAAAGCACTAGGCGAACCTGAGATCTGGGGAATCAATGCTCTATCCGGTGACCAAGTGGTTCTTCGCTTAGTTCAAAAGACCAAACCTGAAGATAAGGATGAGGTTGCTCGCAAACTTCGTCACGCTGTGAAGGTTGAATTCGATAAGGCAAACATCAAACTAGCTAGCGGGGCTAACGCTATCTACGTCAACGTCAAAAACTAATGACTGAAGAGAACTTCGAAGACCGCGACAGAGTTGAAACGGTTCGCCTGACACACCAAACAGGGTCAAATGTTGAGGGAGATATCTACCAACTTGTTGGTGGCAAAGAGTTCTTTGTGAAGCTATGCGCCAAGTTCTATGAGGGCGTTGCAGCAGACCCAATTCTCAAGCCGATGTATCCAGAAGAAGATTTAGGTCCAGCTGCCGAAAGACTTCAGTTATTTCTCGAGCAATACTGGGGTGGACCAACCACTTACCAAGAGCAGCGTGGACATCCAAGACTTCGGATGAGACACATGCCCTTCAAGATCAATCCAGCAGCAAGACAGGCTTGGCTTACACACATGAAGGCAGCTTTGGATGCTCAAGACATTCCAGATTTATACCGTGCTCAAATATGGGGTTACCTCGATAGAGCAGCAACAGCCATGCTCAATACGATGGAAGACTAAGCCTTCATAGGAACGTAGTCTTTAGCAAACTTAGCTAAGACGTGACCATGCTCAGAACTTAGGCGAACCCAATCCCCTGAAACATACCAAGGAACAATTTCACCTTCACTTAGAAAACCTAAGCCTGCTGCAACAAAAGCAGAGCCCATTGGCATTGGGTACTTGTAATCAAAAGCTCTTCCCCAGATTTCACTTCTTACTCGTGCAGCAATTGGACCACCAACGGATGCTGGAAGTGTTTCAGTAACTTCAGCAATACCCTTACGTGCAATCTCAGTTAGCTGGCTCTCCGGAATCTCTCCGCCTAACTCCCAACCAGTTCTGGTTGGAGTTTCAGTGCTCCAAGAAACTTTCATAAGTTCTAGATCTAAAGTGATGTGGTTCTGCTTAGTTTGATTCTTACCTGAGAGATTCAAAAGACGATCCGCTAAAGATAATGATTCTTCCTGCACCTCACCAGAGGCAACAACTTGAACTTTCTCGATGAGGTCAGCGATAGAAAAAGTTAGATCAAACTCGGTTGCTTCGGCTAACTGAAGTGTTCTAAGCCCTAGCACTAGAGGAGCATCCTCCTCGTATTCACCACTAAAGATTGGTGCTACATAAGCGGTAAGCACATCACCATATGCTCTAAGTCGAACTGCGCCATTGGCATCCATTCGTTTTGCTCTATCTAAATACTTAGCTAGATCCAAAACATCCGCATTGGTTGGTAAAACAAAACTATTTGTCATAGATGCTTTTAGTCTCTGGTTAGTCGTCTATAAGTTGAACGATGAGGCTTGGCTGCCTCTGGCCCTAGACGAGCAATCTTGTTCTCTTCATAACCTTGGAAGTTACCTTCAAACCAGTACCACTGGTCTGGGTTCTCATCAGTTCCTTCGTAGGCCAAGATGTGTGAAGCAACTCTGTCGAGGAACCATCTATCGTGCGTAATTACAACTGCACAACCAGGGAATTCAAGCAAAGCATTCTCAAGTGAACCTAGAGTTTCAACATCCAAGTCGTTTGTTGGCTCATCCAGAAGCAATAGGTTTCCACCCTGCTTCAAAGTTAGAGCTAGGTTGAGGCGGTTTCTCTCTCCACCAGATAGCACTCCAGCAGGCTTCTGCTGGTCTGGACCCTTGAATCCAAAGGCTGCAACATAGGCTCTCGAAGGAACAGTTACGTTACCGACCTGCAAGAAGTCCAAACCATCGGATACAACTTCAAACAAGGTTTTGTTTGGGTCGATACCGCCACGTGACTGGTCAACGTAAGAGATGCTGACGGTCTCACCGATCTTTAGTTCTCCACCATCAAGCTTTTCTAAACCAACAATGGTCTTGAACAGAGTTGACTTACCAACACCGTTAGGACCAATGATTCCAACAATTCCGTTTCTTGGAAGTGAGAAGGACAATCCAGAGATCAGTGATCGACCTTCAAAACCTTTTTGTAGGTTATTCGCTTCAAGAACAATAGAGCCAAGTCTTGGGCCAGGTGGAATCTGGATTTCTTCGAAGTCTAGTTTTCTGGTTCTGTCAGCTTCTGCTGCCATCTCTTCGTAGCGAGCAAGACGTGCTTTGGATTTGGTCTGACGAGCTTTAGCAGATGATCTAACCCATTCAAGTTCATCGTTGAGACGCTTAGCGAGCTTGGCATCTTTTTTACCTGCAACTTCTAGACGCTCACGCTTTTTCTCTAGGTAAGTTGAGTAGTTACCTTCGTAAGGGTAAGCACGACCTCTATCTAGTTCCAGAATCCATTCAGCAACGTTGTCTAGGAAGTATCTATCGTGAGTAACAGCTAGCACAGCACCTGGATACTTAGCTAGGTGCTGCTCAAGCCAAAGAACTGATTCAGCATCAAGGTGGTTTGTTGGTTCATCTAGAAGCAATAGGTCAGGCTTTTCTAGAAGCAACTTACATAAAGCAACTCTTCTTCTTTCACCACCAGATAGATGTGTAACTGCAGTGTCTCCCGGTGGGCAGCGGAGAGCATCCATAGCCTGCTCTAGTTGGTTATCCAGATCCCAAGCATCTAGGTGATCAATCTCTTCTTGTAATTGACCCATCTCAGTTAGAAGTGTGTCGTAGTCAGCATCAGGGTTAGCAAGCTCAGCACTGATCTCATTGAAGCGGTCAACCTTAGCTTTGATGTGTGCAACGGCTTCCTCAACGTTTCCAAGAACTGTCTTCTCTTCGTTTAGAGGTGGCTCTTGCAACAGGATGCCCACTGTGTGATTAGGGCTCAATCTGGCTTCACCGTTAGAAGGTGTGTCCATGCCAGCCATGATCTTTAGAACTGTTGACTTACCAGAACCGTTAGGACCTACAACACCGATCTTGGCTCCTGGGTAGAAGGCAAGGGTTACATCGTCGAGAATGACCTTATCGCCATGGGCTTTACGCGCCTTAATCATCTGGTAAATAAACTCAGCCATTTTGGTCCCTTAAAGATAAATGCGACACTCACAATCAAGTTCGCTCGGAGATAAGTATATCCGACAGTGATTAGGGCTCAGGTGCCTAAATCTGCTTACCCTCATGTGAGTGTCGCTTACCAGCAGCCAGAGTTAGGGCTAAAGCTGCTGGATTCTACTGACTAGCTGTTAGCCATCGCCTTTGCCTTGGTCTTAGGTTCTGGCTCACTAGGTGTGTCAAGCTCATCGGGTGCAGGAGCTGAATCCTGATCGCTTTCTCTCAAGTTCACAGTTCTAACGAATGTGCTTGAACCCCAAACTAGGTCATGACCAATAGTTTCTGATTCAATCTCAACTGAAGTTCCGGCTCTTTCACCGTTATCCCAGTCACGCACTCGAAGTCTTCCCATGACTACAACTCGATCTCCCTTAGAAACTGACACGGCAGTGTTCACTGCTAGCTGTCTAAAGGATGTGATTGTGAACCAATTGGTTTCTGCATCAACCCAACGGTTGAGTTGCTTATCGAATTTGCGAAGTGATGCGGCTAGTCGAAAAGAAGTAATTGGTAAACCATCTTGAGTTACAAGATGTCTTGGGGTGGTGGCTACTAAACCGGTGACGCTGTATTGATCTGACATGTGTTGCCTTTCTGAAAAAGTTTCATAACTGATTCAGAAAGATTGCCAAGAAAAACTAATCTCTGCTGTAGTTTTCCACAGCCCTAATTACTTGAGGTATGCAGTGAAAGCAGATCTAGTTTTAGCCATCTTGCCGTTTACAACTGTTTGGCAATATGCATTACCTGGATTGTTTGTGAAGTAGTCCTGGTGATAATCCTCGGCAGGCCAGAAGATCTCTAAAGGCTGAAGGGTTGTAACAATCTCTCCCTCCCACATCTGAGCAGCTCTTTCTAAAGCTTTTTCAAATAGTTCTTTTTGCTCTTCACCTTGATAGAACATTGCTGAACGGTAGCTTGAGCCAATGTCGTTACCTTGACGGTTAAGCTGCCTTGGGTCATGAACTGTGAAGTAAAGATCTAGAACTACTTCAGCGCTGATAACTGACTCATCGAAGATGACCTTGGCTACTTCAGCATGGCCAGTCTTCTCGCTACAAACCTCTTCATAAGTTGGGTTACTGGTGTGACCACCTGAATAACCACATTCAACATCGATGATTCCCTTGAACTGGGAGTAAGAAGAGTCAAGACACCAGAAACAGCCGCCGGCTAACACAAATTCAGTCATGTCTCTAGCCTAGGGTTATTAGGTGAACAGAGTTGCAAATAGAAACCCCGTAGTTGGTGTTACCGCCGTATCTTTTGCAGCCCTGATGTTTGGTTTCAACGCTTCTAGCGTCAAGATAATCCTCGGCACTGAAATTAGCCCTGAGCAATTAGTGCTTTTTAGAGCAACCTTCACAGCGGTCCTAGCAGGTCTATTCCTTTTGTTCACAAACCGTAAAGCATTCAAGGTAACCAGAAAAGAATTACCTGTGCTGATCTTTTACGGAATCTTTGGCATTGCCCTAATGCAGTGGTCATACTCAAACGCGGTCAGTCTTCTTCCAATCACCGTTGCTCTCTTGATTGAATACACAGCTATCGTCATAGTTCCCCTCGTTTCCCTATTGCTATTCAAAGAGAAGGTAAGGCCAAGGCTTTGGTTTGGTATTGCTGCTGTTCTTATTGGCCTAGCCATTGTGAGTAATGTCTGGGATTCAGATCTCAACCCTGCAGGCGTTGCCTGGGCATTTATGGCAGCAGGATGTCTAAGTATTTACTTCCTAATCGGAGAGCACACTCAACGCAAACGTGATGCGATGTCCACCCTGTTTTACACATTTGCAGTTGCAGCAGTGTTCTGGGCAATCATGAACTTCATAAACCCAGCCAATATGATCGATATCAACCTAGTGTTCAACTTGGGAGGAAACCTAGATCACATCTCGATGCCGGTATGGGCTGGACTTTTATGGATAGGCATCATGGGTTCTTTCATCCCAATGCTTTTGGACTACATCGCTCTGGGTAACTTATCGGCCACAGCGGTGGGAGTTATTGCGACAGCTGAGACCGTGTTCGCAACAGTGTTTGCCTGGGCTTGGCTCAATGAATCAATGACAACTCTTGAGGTAATTGGCGGTTTAATAGTGGTAGCAGGAATTGTTCTTGCTGAAACATCCAGAATGAAGTCAATTAAGGTCTAAATGTCTAAGCGTGAAATAAGCAACAACTCTTTAGCGATGATTGCAACAGTTGCCTTAGTTGGCATCTTGGCTTCAGCTATTGGGTTCTTTAGCCCCGATTGGTGCACAGTTCCCCAGCAAGATGACTGGACTAGCTGCGCTGCTATTGCTGAGCAGAGAAACATTGGTTCAATTGTTCTCTTTGTTGTCTGCGTCTTAGGCTTTGCTTTCTCAATAGTCAAACGTCGTAAGTCAACACGCGATTAGGCTTTAGGCATGACTAGCAAAGCCGCTGCCAAGATGCATAGCTCAACCAAAGAGACTATTGCTCTGCGTGAAGAGGTAATCAATTACGCACGCGAACGAATGGCTTTGGACCCTGCACCTCTTGATGGACCACAAACTCTCAAGTTTCTACAAAAGCATGCCAGTGGGACTATTTCTGAGAAAGGTTTAGGTGGCAAGAAGGCCCTAAAGGTCTTTGAAGATGTTTTAGCTCCAGCCTGTATTTCAACCGATCACCCTGGTTACCTAAGTTTTATTCCAGTTGCTCCAACTGAGGCAGCAACGCTATTCGATTTAGTTGTTTCTGCTACTTCTGTTTACGGTGGTTCATGGCTGGAAGGATCCGGTGCTGTATTTGCCGAGAACGAAGTTCTGTCTTGGCTAGCCAAAGAAGTTGGTTTACCTAAATCAGCCGGTGGAGTATTTGTTCAAGGTGGATCACTTGGAAACCTATCTGCACTTGTTACAGCTCGTCACACTGCAATCCAAGAACGTAAGAAGTTAGGGAAGAAACTTCCTAGCCGTTGGTCAATCATTGCCTCTAAGGAATCACACTCCTCACTCAAGGCAGCAGCTAGGGTCATGGACATTGATGTCGTGTTAGCAGATGTTGATGCTGAAGGAAGACTTCGTGGCAAAGCAGTTCTTGAAGCTGCCAAGAAAATCAAAGATGGTCTATTCGCTGTTGTTGCTACCTCTGGAACCACAAACTTTGGAATCGTTGATCGACTAGATGAAGTTGGTGCTGCTGCTAAGAAGCTTGGTGCTTGGTATCACATTGATGGTGCCTACGGACTAGCTGGAATCCTAGATCCACAAAGCAAGAAGTTATTCAAAGGATCTGAAAAAGCAGATTCCTTTATTGTTGATCCACATAAGTGGCTCTTCACCCCTTTTGACTGCTGTGCTCTTGTTTATAGAAAGCCTGCGCTTGCTTCAGCGGCTCACACTCAGCACGGTGAGTATCTAGATACCCTCACCGATGGTGGCGATTACAACCCGAGCGATTACGCATACAACCTAACCAGAAGGGCTAGAGGGTTACCGCTCTGGTTCTCACTAGCTACCTATGGAGTAAAGGCCTATAGAACTGCTATCGCAGAGAATATTCACCTGGCTCACCAGATTGCAGATGTAATCAGGAAGAGACCAGGACTATCTCTTGTCAGAGAGCCAGAACTTTCAATCGTTGTCTTTGAAAAAGAAGGCTGGCAGCTATCTGACTACGAGAACTGGTCGGATCGCATCTTGAAGCAAGAACTTGGCTTTGTTGTTCCAAGTTCACACAATGGAAAACCAAATGCTCGCTTTGCAATTGTTAATCCAAGAACAGATCTAAAACTTCTAGTCAAAATACTCGATTCAATGGACAGCAAATAATGAAAGTAACCATCGCTCCAGCACTGCCTTCGCTTAGTCGCGTCAAGGAACAAACTAGAAAACCAATCAGGGTTGCACTTGTTCAAATGCATTGGGAGAAAGACGAAGCTACTCACCTTGCTAATCTCAACAAAGGCATTGAGCTAGCCGCTAATGCTGGTGCACAGATGGTGTTCTTACCTGAGCTAACACTTAGTAGATATCCAGCAGATAAGTTACCTATCGGAAAACCTGCTGCAATCGCAGAATCTCTTGAAGGCAAAACATTTCAGTTTGCTCAAGCAGCAGCTGAAAGACACGGCATCTACGTGCACGCTTCTTTGTATGAAGATACTGACTTGCCTGATGGTCGTGGAACAAATGTTGCCATAATCGTTAACCCTCAGGGTGAACTAATTGCTTACACACCTAAACTTCACATCCCAGTAACAGCTGGTTACTACGAAGACAAATACTTTGCCCCAGGACCAAACTCCCCTGATGGCTATCCTGTCTATGAACTAGAGGTAGGCGAAGATGCAACCTTGGCAAGCTTTGGTTTACCTACCTGTTGGGATGAGTGGTTCCCTGAGGTAGCCAGAGCCTATTCACTTCAAGGCGCTGAAGTTCTGGTTTATCCAACAGCTATTGGCTCAGAGCCTAATCACCCTGACTTCGACACAGCACCGTTATGGCAGCAGGTAATAGTTGGTAACGGTATTTCCAACGGAACTTTCATGATTGTGCCTAACCGCTGGGGTAATGAAGGTGCTTTGAACTTCTATGGAAGTTCCTTCATCTCAGACCCATATGGTCGAGTCCTTGCTAGTGCTTCAAGGGATGTAGATGAAGTTCTGGTAGCCGATCTTGATTTGGACCAGAGAAGAGATTGGTTAGATCTATTTCCTTTCCTTGCAACTAGAAGACCTGACACCTACCAATCCCTTGTCAAGCCTGTTGTCAATCACAGAACTGAATCAGGTGATGGAATAGATGGTGGCATTGCCGGAGTTGAGCAAAACACAACAGAGGATCTGCAATGAGCTGGAAATTTCCTGCCGAATGGGTCAAGCACGAAAGAACATGGCTAGCCTGGCCTGCCGCTGACTATGCCCAAGAAGAAGATGCTTTCCTGGCTTGGTCTGAGGTTGCTAACACCGCAGCTGAATATGAACCAGTAACTGTTCTAGTAAATGCAAGACATCTAGAAACTGCTAAGAAGTATTTATCCAAAGACATAGAACTAGTTGTTTGTGATCTTGATGACTCTTGGATTAGAGATTCAGGAGCAACTTTTGTTGTGAACTCTGAAACCAACGCTCTTGGCGCTATCGACTGGGTCTTCAACGGTTGGGGTGCCCAGAGCTGGAGTAACTACGCTTTGGATGACAAGGTTGCATCATTCATGGCTAAGCACGTCAATGCCGAAATCATCAAAAGCGAAATGGTCAACGAAGGTGGAGGCATCCACACCAACGGTGCAGGATTACTTCTGGCAACTGAAACTGTTCAACTAGGTATTGAAAGAAACCCTGATTGGACAAGATCAGAAGTTGAACAAGAACTCAACTCAAAGTTGGGAACTGAAAAAGTTATCTGGATTAGGCGAGGTCTAACTAGAGACTATGAAACCTATGGCACTAAAGGTCATATCGATATCGTTGCTTGCTTTGCTAACGAAGACACTCTCCTAGTTCATGACCAGGTGGATGCATCTCACCCAGATAACTCTGTAACTCATGAAGTGATTTCAAGACTTGAAGAACAATCTAATGCTCGAATCGTTAGAGTCCCAGCCCCAAAGCTTCTAAAAGATGACCTAGGTTTTGTCGACTACTCATACATCAACCACTACATCCTCAACGGAGCTGTGTTGTTGTGTGCATTTGACGACCCTAATGATCAGGTGGCTAAAGGCATCCTCGAAGAGGTCTACCCAGGCCGAGAAATCAGACTTATTGACGCGAGACCTATCTTTGATAGGGGTGGCGGAATCCACTGCATAACCCAGCAACAGCCTGCTCTGTAGCCATTTCGGCGTGGGGTCAAATAGCGACTAGTTTCTGGCGTAAATTAGCCATATGCCTCAAACACCTTTGCACGCCGAACATGCCCGTCTAGGGGCTAGTTTCACTGATTTCGGCGGCTGGGATATGCCGGTTAGATATTCAAGCGATCTAGCAGAGCACGAGGCTGTTAGGACCAACGCTGGGTTATTTGACATCAGTCACATGGCAGAGATCTTTATTGAGGGTCCAGGCTCATCAGCTTTCCTTGATTACTCACTAGTAGGGCAAGCATCTCTAATTGAAAACGGCAAAGCTAAGTACTCTTTGATCTGCAACCAATCAGGTGGCATCATCGATGACCTAATTGTTTATCGCATAGCTGATGATTCATTCCTAGTTATCGCTAACGCAGGAAACAGAGATGCAGTTGTTTCAGCTCTTTCAAGCAGAGCAGCAACTGTTGGGTTTAGTGGAGTTCAAGACAAGAGCGATGACTTTGCTCTTCTTGCAATCCAGGGCCCTAACGCAACAGCAATCTTGCAGACAATAACCGACACAGATCTTTCAAAACTTCCTTATTACTCAATCGGTGAAGGAAAAGTAGCAGGTGTTGATGCCTATCTGTGCAGAACCGGTTACACCGGTGAAGATGGCTTCGAGGTTCTCTTCAGCTCTCAAGAAGCATCAAAGGTATTCAACGCTCTGATTGAAGCAGGAGCAGTGCCTTGCGGGCTTGCTTCTAGAGACACCCTAAGGCTTGAGGCAGGAATGCCGCTATACGGCCACGAACTAAACCTGGATGTGAATCCTTATGAAGCTGGCTTTGCCAGAGTTGTTCGACTGGAACGAGATGACTTTGTTGGAAGAGATGCGCTTCTAGAACTATCAACCAAGAGCCCAACAAGAAAGCTTGTTGGTCTAGTTGGCGAAGGTAAGAGAGCAGCTA
>JBILRF010000029.1:0-9284 GCA_044372795.1 Rhodoluna sp.
TGAGGAACTGTAACTGTCTTACCCAAAGCTCTTGGGAAAGGAACTAGTTCAACTCGAACAGGTGAGTTCGCCTTAGGTGAGTAGTAGTTGAAAGTTACAGTCTTGAAAGTTCCGTTGGTAATTCTTTCAGTTGAAGGCAAGCTCAGGATTGTTGCACCTGCATAAGCTTCAGCACCAACATTCTTAACAATCTTTAGAGCCTTGCCACCGTTACCGCCAGCTTGAGCGTTTTCGATTGTAGTTGTTGAACCACCGAATGAACCTTCAAGCTTCTGAGGTGTTGACTCCCCAACTGCCTTAGCGCCTAGAACATCTGATGTTTCAAAAGTGATTACTCTGTTGGTTGCAGAAGGGCCATCGCCACCACCAGCTCCAGGGAGTGTAGGTGTAGTGCCACCATTGATGGCAACATCATCGATGTAGTAAGTCTGAGCAACCGCTCCAGGAGATTCGTTGAAGTCGGGGAAGATCGCAAGAGAAACATAGTTCTCAGATGCTGACCAAGTTGGAACATCAGTGAAGTCAACGGTAACTCTTGACCAACCCTGTGGCACAGTAACTGTTTTACCTAGAGCACGTGGGTAAGGGACTAATTCAACACGAGTCGGTGAATTAGCTTTAGCTGAGTAGTAGTTGAAAGTAACTGTCTTGTGAGTTCCGTTTGTAATTCGAGCAGATGCTGGCAAGTTCAGAATTGTTACACCAGCGTAAACTTCTGCACCGACTGCTTTAACAACCTTTAGTGCTTTACCACCGGTTCCCCCCTCTGGTGAGTTGTCGATGCTGGTAACTGATCGACCGAAGGCACCTTCAGTCTTTTCAGCTGTCGCATCCCCAACAGCCTTAGCACCTAGAGCGTCACCTGATTCGAAAGTAACAACGGTGCTTGTTGCGGTAGGACCGGTAGGGTTTCCACCGCCATCTCCTGCAACGTAAACGTCAGATGCTGTTCCACCGTTGATTGATACGTTGTCAATTTCGTAAACCTGGCCGGTGTTAGCAATCTTTGCTACACCTGTGTAGCTTTTGTCGTCTGCACCGAAGTTAGGGAAAACAGCCAAAACTTTGTATTCGGTAGAAGCATTCCAACCGGTTCCAGTTGACATGTCAAAACTCAACTTGTTTAGACCAGGCTGTGCTTGAAGTGTCTTTACAGCACTGCCAGGGTCTTGAAGCTTCAACATCACTGGCGAAGGCACTGTGTCGTTAGACCAGTAGTCCATGGTGATAATCTTTTTGGTTCCGTCTGTGTAACGGTAAGGGGTTGATGGAATGAGCAATAGGTTGTTACCGGCCCAGTCCTTTGAACCAGTGGCTTTCGTGAATTGCAATGAATTACCAGTGAGTCTTGTTGACGCTGCAACTGTTGAAGTTCCTCCTTCGAACGCTCCGTTAACCCCTCCAGCTACAGTTCGTAGCGGATCATTGGACTCGAAGCTAAGGAACAAAGGAGTCGCGACCGCAGCATGGGCAGGAGCTATGCCTGTAGCCATGAGAGATCCGGTTGCTAGCACTAGGACTAGGCGACTAGTGGCCTTACGGAGTGAGGATTTAGTAAAGAACATGGGTGCCTTTCATTGCGATTTGAAATGCCAAACACGGGGAATTGGCGATACTTCATTGAATGCGCGCACACACATCTATTAATGATATTAAGGTTGGAAACTTGCCCGCGAAAGCGGTTTCACGGATTTACCCTCTGGCGTTACCTAATCTTTATCTTTAGGCATCGGCAGGATATCGAGAGCCATCGGCAAAGTTACCGAATAGGAAGCCTTCGCCCTCTGTAACTGACTGAACCAGCAGGTCTCCACCAACAAAGCAACCTCGCCAACTTGCTCCTCGGCCACCGAAGGTCTCAGCCTTGTCTCCTCTGGATCTTGGCTTATTGATACCGAACTTGAAGGCTTGAGACTCTTCCTTGACTCGCTCAGCTAAAGCAAGGTCATCGGTGGCTAATGAACTTACAAGGTTTCCGTTGGATACGTTCATCGCAGCAATAAGTTCAGCCTCTGATTCAGCTAGAACAATAGAGTCCAAAGGACCAAAAGGCTCGCTGTGGTGAATGGACCAGGTAGTTGGGGGACCCAAGACTGTATGAGGGGCTATATAGGCCGCTCGGTCCTGTCCATTGATAAAGGAGCCATCATCGAGGCTACCTACATATAGAGGTACAGCTCCACGAAGAACTGCTTCATCAAAAGATCTTTCTAGTTCAGCAACCTTCTTAGAACTAATCACTGGACCGAAATGTAAGTCAGGGTAATCATCAGTTGGGTTGGCAACTGCAAGTGGATGACCGAAGCGCAAACCCTTCACAACATCCAAATACATTTCTAGAAACTCTGGGAAGAGGTTTCTTTGCACTACGTATCTTGGATATGCAGTGCAACGCTGCTTAGCGTATTCAAAACCTTTGGTTAGGTGAGCAGCTAATTCACTCCAGTTGGGCTTTCCCCACACGCCCCAAGAGTTCAAACCCTCTTGTTCAAGAATGTGTCTGGTCGCAAGAGATGTTAGAGAAGTTGCAGCAGCTCTACCGTTGTTACGTCCACCAACAAATGCAAGAGCACCTAAATCTGATGAACTCACTAGAGCAGGAGATAACTCACCACCAGATCCAGAAATCAAAGTCACTGGCAAACCAGCTCTAGCCATCATGGCGTGAGCAAGAGTTAACGCATGGAATCCACCTTGAGTAGGAGTCTTGGCAATAACAGCGTTACCTGCCAACATCTGCACAAGTTCAGCATGCACTAGAACTGAAAGCGGATAGTTCCAACTAGCAATGTTTGATATTGGGCCACATAGCGGAGTACGACCAGCCATCTGACGATCTATCTCTTCGAGGTACCATTCGACACCTTCGATACAGCGATCAACATCTGCACAAGCTAGCTTCCAAGGCTTACCTATTTCCCAAAGCAGCAATAGCGCAATCAAATCTCTCTGCTCACGAATAAGTTCTAGGGCTTTGGCAACTTTTGCCTTGCGGTCATCAAGTGAAGTTTTGGACCAAGGACCATGCATCTTCATTGCTTTATCAACAGCATCCTGAGCCTGGTTGAGCGAAAGCATTGTTGGACCAATGATGAAGCTTTGATCAACAGGAGTCATGTGAGGTTGCTGAACACCAATAGAAACCCATTCGCCACCAACGAGGTTACGTATGGAAGATGTGTCAAAAGCTTCAGGGGCTGCTGCTCTGGCACGTTCGAAAGTAGTTGGGAAGTCTGTGCCGCTTTTTAGTATTAGGTCCATAAGTGAGTAAAGCACAAAAACATAGCCAAACCCATAAAACTTTGCTAAATCGTCACCTTTATTTAGCGGCTAGTTTGATCTCTTCAGGACCTATTCTGTGTGCCTGGAAACTGTTCACTTCAGTGTCGTCTGGGTAGCCAATAGCTATGCCATACACGAGTTTGTATCCTTCAGGAATATTGAATTCTCTGTGAACTGCCTTAGGCCAGATAGCCACCGCGCCTTGAGCACATGCACCTAAGCCCTTGGCATGAGCACTCAGCATTAGGTTCTCAGCGAAGAGCCCAGCATCGTTTGCTGCAAACACCGATAGACCTTTGTGGATGAAAACAAAAATCTCAACTGGCGCATTAAAGAATTCGTAGTTCTTTGCCCACTGAGCATCTCTAGCTTTTTTATCTCCCCTAGCAACACCCAACATTCCATAAAGTTCTTTACCAACTCTTCGAGCTCTTGGCTGCAAAGACTTTGGGTATGGCTTCATAATCGGGTAATCACTAATTGGCCAGGCCTTAGGAGTGAGGAAAAACTTAATCTTGTCCTTTAAACTTCCAGAAGTCATACCTGAACCAACGCTCCAGCGTTCGAGCATGTCTTGAGAAATACGATCTCTAACATCACCTGTTGCCACTGCAACCATGAATGGTCGAGTGTTGCTCCAGCTAGGTGCAGTCAAACCGTCCACTAAAAGCTCTTCGATTAACTTAGGGTCAACAGGATCTGACTTGAATGAACGAGTGGTTCTTCTACTGGCTAGAAACTCACTGAAATCTTTTGACTTGATCATGGTTCAAGGCTACCAACTGGACAGGGCTTAAATGAATTTGGGGTGACCCGAAGGCCACCCCAAACTCAACTGTGACTATTTAGCCGATTCTTGTGATTCGACCATCGGTCTTCATCTCAACAGGGCCATTGGCGCTGTCTCTGATGATTGCCTGGCGAACAATAGTCTCGAGAACATCGCGAGTCTTTGCCTTAGCTAGGCCACCGAACATTGTGTATCCATCGCCACCTGCGACCATGAAGTCGTTGGTTGCAAGGGTGTATGAAACTGCGGTGCTCTTTGGAATCGGAGTTCCATCAGTAAGAGTTACAGCAGTTACACGGCCTGTGTTAGCAGCAATCGACATGTCGAATGTGAATTTCAGACCTGATACCTGAGGGAAGCGACCGCTACCTAGAGCTACCTGAGAAACACCGTTCTCAAGAGCTGCCCAAACATCTGCACCAGTGATGGTGGTAGTTGCAGCAACGTTTCCGAATGGAAGCACTGTTGCAACGTCACCAACGGTGAGTGTGTATGGACCGGAGCTTGTGACTCTCCAAGGAGTTGCAGCAACAGTCGAACCAGGCACGATGCTTGTCCAGCTTGGACGAACAATCGATGTATCTGAAGGAACGAATGTCTTTGCAGGAAGCATGTCTCTTAGACCACCACCGTTGGTGATTGCGATCTGAGTTCCCATGCTGGTTCTTAGAGTGTCAGCAACATAGTTACCTAGACCAGTCTCGAAGTTACGTTGGATAGCTGGGGTTCCACCGTTAGGTGCAACATCAGTGATCTGTCCGATAACAACGTTGTATGCAGAACCAAGACGAGCCTTGTAACCATCAATCATCGCAATTGCTGGTTGGTTCAAGGTTGTGCTTGCCAGTGCTGTTCCTGCTGTAGCAGTAACTCTTGGTACAACACCTTCAACAAGGGCACCAACGGTTACCTTACGTGCAGTGTCAACACATGCGTGAATACGGTTGTATAGAGCACCTGCGTTTGGAGTCTGAGCAACAACCTTCTTACCAACAACGCTTGCGAATCTTAGGTGGCTGTGGCCACCAAGAACCAAGTCAGAGCCTTCTAGAAGTGGAGCGATGTCTAGTAGACGTCCTTCTGCTGCACCTGTAGTTGCGTTGTTGACTCCGTAACCTTCGTGGACAAGAGCTACAACCATGTCAGCTCCAGCATCTCTTGCAGCCTTTGTAGCAGCAAGCACTTGAGCCTTGGTTGTTTGGCTTGAACCAAGAATGTCACCGATGGTGATGTTGCCTAGGTTACCTGGGAATACAACGGACTCTGTCTCAGGAGTGTTCAAACCAATAACACCAAGGTTTACACCACCGCGGTTAACGATTGCCCAAGGAGCGGTTTTCTGTCCCTTGGTGTTTGAAGCGTCAACCTGACCAAGGCTTGAGTAGTTTGAAACTACCCATCTGAAATCAGACTTAGAGATCTGGTTGTTCAACGTTGCCAATGGCTTGTCGTGCTCGTGGTTACCAAAGGTAGACACGTCCACTCCCATAAAGTTCATGGCTTCAACAGTTGGAAGCTCGTCGAACACTGTTGATAGTGGAGGCGAAGCACCGAAGTTGTCACCGCTTGATACAACGAATGTTGCAGGGATTCTTGTTCTGTCTGCTGCAAAGTTCGAAGCCATTACTGAGGCACCGCTTGTATAGGTATCAACACCATTTGCAGTAGTTCTTGTGTAGTCAAGAGCACCGTGGAAGTCAGAGAAAGAGTTGATTTGCAGTTCTTTCACATCACGAATAGGTGCTGTGTTAACTAGAGCAACAAGAGGTCTTGATCCAGTGCTTTGATCTATAACTGGAACAGCTCCAACTGGAGTGATTGTTCCATCGATCTCGAGTGCATAGAAACCTTTACCGTTTGAGGCAAGAGCTGCATCCTTGATACGACCAAGAGACTGATTAATAAGTGGTGCGTCACCAAACGAAGCAACAGTTCCAGTTGTTGTCACAGCCCAGAAACCTTCACCAGTTGCACGAGCAATAACTCTGTTGTAGTTACCCTTAGGAAGTTTTCCATTTACTGCTCCACCAACACCTATTACCTGACCGGTGAATGTCACAAACCACATTCCCTTGCCGTTAGCTGTTGCTGCAGCACCAATAACTCTTGAGTTAGTAACTGAACCAGTTGATTCAATAGCTGTTGCACCAGTCGATGCTGATACCTCACCCTTTGAACCAATTAGGTAGTAACCCTGACCGTTATATGAAGGAACAATTGCTGCGGTTGGGACATTTAGTGGTGCAGCACTTAGCTTTGCATCACCAAGAGTTACAACACGTCCACGTGGAGCAAGCAACCAAGCACCATTTCCTGTTGGTGTTGGAACTGATCCAAAGTATGCAGATGAACTTGGCTGGATTCTGTTGAATACACCTGTGGTTGAACCTAGGTTGCGGCTATATCCTCTGATGTCAATTCCAAAGAAACCAGCTTTAGAAGCGCCAGGTGTAACTTCGCTAGAAGCAACTGATCCGCTACCAAAACCGATTGAGTTAACTGCGAAGACTCTAAATGCAGCGGCAGCACTGCCGATTGCAGGTACGAATGCGCTGTTTGAATTTCCATCAACAGATGTAGTACAGGTTCCAACACCTCCATCAACTACATACTGGGAAATAGAAGTGTTGCCATTGCTTGCAGGGGCTGACCAACTTACGTTGAAGCCTCCCTCAGCTGGAACAACAGTGACATTTTGCGGAGCACCAGGAACCGAAAATGTTATAGAAGCCGTTGCGCTGTGTGGAGATACAGCTAGGGCTACTAATAGAAGGGACGATGTAAAAAGTGACACAAATTTGGAATTTATTTTCATGCCCAAATTTTATTGGGCGGGTCCGACCTCGCTACGCGCGACCCATAGAAGTTGGCGTAAGTTAGCCCAAGTATCATCTAACGTTTTCGTTATGTTAAACAAAAGCCCACTAAATGCCTAGCCGTGCAGTTTACGGAGCTCCACTTTCCGGTTGCAAGCCTTAGAGCCCCAGGCTGCAAGCTCTTGAGCCTGTTCTTCAGAGTCGGCAGAGATGATCCAAAAACCGGCCATGAATTCGGGAGTGTTATTAAGAGGACCAGAAGATTTGATACCGGCGTCTTTTCTGTTGTCTAAAACAAAAGCAGAACTTGGGTCTTCAATCCCACATGCCATTATTAGTTGGCCATTCTCACTCAGGTGATCATTGAATTCGTCGATGGCAGCCATCTCATTTGAATCTGCAGAGTTACTTCTGTCATCTATAACTGCAATTAGGAATCTCATATCTAGTCCTTATCTCAAATTGAACAGAGTTATTCTAGCCAGATAGCAAGAGCAGTCTGATTATTGCTCAGCGGCTATTCTTGGCACATGGCTAGAGTTGCACAAACTAAAGGAGGCTTTCCTCCCAAGATTTGCGTTACCTGTAAGAAGCCTTTTGAGTGGCGCAAGAAATGGGAAAGAGATTGGGCTAATGTCCTCTACTGTTCCAAGAAATGTAAATCAGCATGATTGAAAGAATCATCTATGTACCTTTTGAGCATTTGAACATAAACTATGGAGCACTTGCCAAGGCCAATCCAAAAACTGATCTAGTTGTGCTGGTTGAAAGCAAGAGAATGATCACAGGACGAGATTGGCATAAAGAACGTTTGTTCTTCATGATCTCTTCAGCAAGGCACTTTGCTAAAGAACTTGAGGCTAAAGGTTTTCAAGTTCAATACCTAAAAGCAGAAACAACTATTGCTGGTTTAGAAAAAGCGCAAAAGACTTTGCCAAATAAGGTTCGTATTGTTTGTGCTGAACCATCTTCAATCAAACAGTTTGAGCAGCTAAAAGAATATGGCGTTGAGTTTGTTTCTAATGACTTATTCCTAACCCCAAGAGAACTATTTAGAGATTGGGCATCCAAGCAAAAGTCTTTTGTGATGGAGAACTTCTATCGCTTGCAAAGAACAAGACTTGGCGTATTAGTTGAAGATGGAAAACCTGTTGGTGGGCAATGGAACTTCGATCAAGACAATAGATTGCCACCGCCAAAGAATTACACCTGGCCTAAATACCTAGAACAAGCAAGAGATGAAATTGACTTAGAGGTTGCTAAAGAACTAAAGCTAGAAGCAACAACCACTTGGGCAACAACAAGACAAGGTGCACTTGCTCAGCTTCACCACTTCCTAAAACATCACATGGATGCATTTGGTCCTTACGAAGATGCAGTAGCTAAAGATAACTGGGCTATGCACCACTCTCTACTGAGCCCATATCTCAACAATGGGTTATTGCACCCATCAGAAGTTATTGCAGAAACACTCAAGGCTTATGAGAAGAACGATTATGCAATTCAATCTGTTGAAGCATTCGTAAGACAGGTAATTGGCTGGCGTGAGTATATCAACGGTATGTATTGGTTCTTAGGTTACGAATACCGGGAGGCTAATGCTCTAAACGCCAACCGAACACTGCTAACTGTTTTCAAGAACTCAAAAGCAACATCTATGAACTGTGTTCAAGGTGTTGTTGCTGACATAGAGAAAAGGTCTTGGACCCATCACATTCCAAGACTCATGATCCTTAGTAACTTAGCCCTAATCACAGGAGTGAATCCACAGCAGTTCTTGGACTGGATGAGGGAGAACTTTATTGATGCAACTGAGTGGGTGATGGTTCCAAACATCATTGGTATGGGAACCTATGCCGATGGTGGAAAGCTTATGACCAAGCCATATCCTGCAGGCGGCGCATACATCTCGCGAATGACTGAGTTCTGTAAGACATGTGTTTATGACCCTAAGAAAAGATCAGGTGATGATGCTTGTCCTTTCTCAACCCTGTATTGGGACTTCTTAGATAGACACAGAGAAACCTTCAAGATGAACCATCGCATGGCTCAGCAGCTCAAAGGTTTAGATAGATTGTCAGATCTGCCTGAACTCAGAGAAAGAGCCAAGACAGTACTCAAGGGTCTAGATAAAGGGACTATATAGGAACAGCGCCTTGAGAGGCGTATCATTTACCTATGCAAGCAAAGCCTCTACTCATATTTGATGGTGACTGTGGCTTTTGTACGACTGCAACCAATTTCATCCTCAAACACACTTCAACCCCACTTGATGCAGAGCCCTATCAGTTCATAGATCCAACTACCTATGGCCTAACTCTTGAACAGGTAAAGGCAAAGGTTTATCTAGTCGTGGATGGTAAGAACTACGCAGGCCATGAAGCCTTTGCAAATCT
>JBILRF010000013.1:0-32149 GCA_044372795.1 Rhodoluna sp.
AGGTGACAGTGAGTCAATCTGCTGTTCCATCTTCAACATGTTCAAGGTAGTGATACCCAAGATCTGAGTCTCTCCACGCTGGAAGATAGCTGAACCGTGAACGCGAGGAATAACATCTGTCTCACAGTCGATAACACGAATGTTACGTAGACCACGGCCGTCGATACGGATACCCTCTTTTAGAACACGGGTACGAACAACCTTCTTGGTTACTGACTTATAAGCAGCTGATACCTGACCTAGTAGAGACTCATCTAGAGTTTCTGCAAGCTTTTCCTTGACAGTTGCCTTTAGTGCATCGTCGTCGTTCTGACGTGTTGTCTTGTCAGCAATCTGGTAGATACGACCAAGTTCTGCCTCAGCCAAGTTAGCAACTGCTGAGTAAACCTCATCAGTGTATGGAGCAAACAATGGGTAATCGGCGGTTGGCTTAGCTGCTTCTGCTGCTAGCTTCTGCTGTGCCTTTACCAACTGTGAGATGAAAGGCTTAGCTGCTTCTAGACCCTGAGCAACGATTTCTTCGCTAGGAGCTGAAGCGCCTTCCTTCTTGATTAGGTTCCATGAACCTTCAGTAGCTTCTGCTTCAACCATCATGATTGCAACATCTTCTTTGCCATTTTCATTAACTACGCGACCAGCAACAACCATGTTGAATACTGCACGCTCTAGCTGTGAGTGCTTAGGGAACGCAACCCACTGGTCATCGATAAGTGCAACACGCACACCACCGATAGGACCTGAGAATGGTAGACCGGCAAGCTGTGTTGACATAGATGCTGCGTTAATTGCAACAACGTCATACATCTCGTCTGGGTGAATTGCCCAAACTGTTACAACAACCTGAATTTCGTTACGAAGACCATCAGGGAATGAGGGACGTAATGGACGGTCGATTAGACGACAAGCCAAGATGGCTTCTGTTGATGGACGACCTTCACGACGGAAGAATGATCCTGGGATTCGTCCAGCTGCATACATACGCTCTTCAACGTCGATGGTTAGCGGGAAAAAGTCGAACATATCTTTAGGTGTCTTGCTAGCTGTTGTGGCTGAGAAGAGCATTGTCTCTCCGTCAATGTATACAGCTGCTGCTCCTTGAGCCTGCTGAGCCAAACGGCCTGTTTCGAAACGAATAACACGCTTACCGTGCTTACCGTTATCGATTGTTACTTCTTGTGCTTTAATTTCTGGACCTTCCATGGTCCCTCCTCTGTTTTTATTCATACGAAAGCGCATGGCAAAGCGATCTAATGATTACTTTTCATGCACTTGAGCCCCCGCGACAAAATTTCTGCCCGTTTTTATTTGAGGGATGCGCTGGACAACAGTAGAAAAGCTTGGGAAATTAGGCCCAAGATCCACCACCGATGACCAGCAAACCTGCCGTTTTGGCTCTTGTCAAGCCTAACAGAGGCCCCGACATTCACCTATAGGTTGAACGTTTTGTGTTTACAGAGGCACTAAACCGCTGGATTCTCGGGGTTTTTAGGAGCAACACGCTTGTTTCCCTCTTCAAAGCTCTTAGATTTGCGAGTCGTGAAAAAGCCCCAAACTAATAGGAATGAACCAGCCATGTATAACATCGAGAGAACCATGGTCCAAAAGCCTGCGATTAGCTCATCTCTCGCCAGGCTCAATTGAGTATTAGCCTCATCTACATCGCCTGCCAGAATGCTAAATCCAGCGCCTAACCCAAGTCTGAAAATTGCCCCGTAGTAAAAGGCCGCCCCAATGAGGAATGGGATGATTGCAGGCACCTTGAGTAGAAGCCACGCCCAGGAGTACCCTGCATCTCTCAGTCGTCGAACCGTGACTGTGAGAGTTGGAAGAAACAATGCGATTACTTGAACAGCCCATAGGGCCAACCACTCACTAACCAGATATCCAATCACTGCAAGCAGGATGTTAAACAAAAACCAGTACCAGTACTCAGGTCTTGTGGCTGTACCTGTAAAGACAAAATAGTTTTTAAATCCAGATCGGATTGCCCAAATAAATTTCATGTTCCCTCCCAAAAACACTTATGCGTAAATCATAGGATTTTTAAATCAGGTTAGCCCCAAAAACTAGTTGAGAACTTACCTTAGAGACCCATTAAATCTGGGCCCTTAGGCGCAACGCGCTTGTTTCCCTGTTCAAAAGACTTAGTTCTCTGAACAGGAAAGATGACGTTCACAATCACAGATGTGACCAAGACAATTAGTCCACTGAAGAGAATAATCAGTGCAGCTTCGACAACAACTTCGTTGCCCATCAATGAATTGACGACTGACTCATCGATAAACTCTGGGTTTTCTGCAACTTGCTCAAGAATTCCAAGTACCAAGAATTCGTTCACGAGGATGATCAATCCATACATAAACACAGCGAAGGCGGGCACTGGAAGGAGTATCCAGGTCCATGAGAAACCTGCGTCCCTGAGTCTTCTAACCGTCACAGCAAGTGAAGGCAATAGGGTTGCTAGCGAAAACACTAACTGCAGGGTTTGTGTTGAATCAATTGCAGAGACAACTAGGTTTACCAAGAAGGTAAAAAGGACCCAGTACCAATACTCAGGGCGAGTGGCTGTCCCTGTGAAAACTGCATAATTCTTAAATCCGGCTTTGATTGCTCCGACGAAATCCATTTGAATCCCCTTCTCTACTGTTGCTATAAAAATACTACGCCCCTAAAGCAAAAAGCCACCTCCGAAGAGATGGCTTTTTGATGAAAAACAATTAGCGACGAAGACCTAGCTTCTCGATTAGGTTACGGTAACGAGTGATGTCTACCTTCTGTAGGTAACCAAGTAGACGACGTCTCTGACCTACCATGAGCAACAAACCACGACGGCTGTGGTGGTCGTGCTTGTGATCCTTTAGGTGCTCAGTTAGCTCCTTGATGGTCTCAGTTAGAACTGCTACCTGAACCTCCGGAGAACCTGTGTCACCTGGGTGAGTTGCGTACTCTTTGATAATTGCTGTTTTCTTTGATGCGTCCAGTGCCATTTTTATGTCCTCTCGGGGCTCGCTGCGCGGCGCAATAAACCTTGTGTCTAAAGCTCTTGAAGATCCGCGGCCGGTTCACGGCAACCTGACAAGCATAGCCAAGAATCGAGATAACTTCTAGTTGAGATTGGGGCTAGCCCAGAATGGCTCGTATTTTGTCCAAATCTCTGTTGATTTCAGCTACCAGTGACTCAACACCGTCGAACTTAGCGGCAGCCCTGATGAACTCCACATATTCAACCGTGATGATCTTCTCGTATAGATCAAGCCCTTGAACATCAATGACGTGAGCCTCTAACAGCCTTGGCACTGCCTCAAAAGTTTCATTGATTCCAACTGACAGAGCTGCCATGTATCTCTCCCCGTCGGCATAAAGCCAGCCAGCATAGACAGCATCAAGAGGCAAAAAGCCTTCGCAGGAGCGTTCCATGTTTGCAGTTGGGAAGCCAATCTGCCTTCCAATTTTGAGACCATGTTCGATTACTCCCCTAGTTGAGTGCAATCGGCCAAGTAACTTGGCTGCAGCCTTTACATTTCCCTCTAGCAACAACGCTCTGATTCTGCTCGTCGATACAGGTTCACCATCTATTTCAAACTGAGGCACAACTCTAACTGCAAAACCGTATTTGAGTCCAAGTTCTTTCAAACTCTCAACATCACCCTGTTGGTCAACCCCAAACCTAAATCCCTCCCCGATAGTGACTATCTTTGCCTTTAGTGAGTCAACCAAAACAGATTCAACAAATTGCTCTGGACTCATTTGAGATAGATATTCATCAAAAGGAAGATTCAAGACAAGTTCAATACCTGCCTGCTCTAAAAGTTCTTCCTTTTGAGTTGGACCTATCAGTGATTGAGGCTCAGTACCTGGACTAAGAATTGAGTTCGGGTGTCTATCAAAGGTAACTACAACAGGTATCAACATGTGCTCTTCAGCAGATTCAATTGTCTCCGCGAGAAGTTGCTGGTGACCCAAATGAATGCCATCAAACTTCCCTATAGTGATTGAGCTCTCAGGCAATCCTGCTGGCAGATCTTTAGTCGACACGACGGTAATCAACGCTTAGCCTTTCTAATCCACCACAAACCGAATATCGGCAAAGCCAGCGGAATAAATCCATAGCCCATACCAAAATAAGACCAAACACTCGGGTGTGCAAAAAGAGTTGGCAGTGCAAGGCTGAGAGAACCAATCGCCAGGACTCCAACAAGTTCAAACACAAGAGTTTTATGGGCCAAAGAATAGTTTCTTCTAGCAAGAGCGAACGTGGCGATAATGTAAAAAATTCCTGCAACTAAACTCAGCCAGTAAGCCAGAGGGGCTTGATCATATTCCCTCAGTAACTGGTAGCTGGCTCGCACAGTGGCAGAAAGTGCAAAGACTCCATAGATTGCTACGACAAGCGTTCCTACACCTCTGCTTGGAAGATTAGCGCTCATGAAACAAAGCCTAACTTGGGATTTGTCTCGTTAGGAAATCTAAACCTGACCCAAAGCGCAAGGTTGCGTTCCAGCTCAATTGCCAAATCGGATTCCAGTCCAGATCTGCCACATTCTTACAAGCATGACCGCAACCGTTAGCCCTGCAACTCCTAGAACCAGAGTTGACCATCTAGTTCGTTCCAGAACCGCCCAGGCAATTGCCGCTGGAGGAATAATCAGGGCAGTAATGATGTAACCAAAGAATTCGACAGTATCCCCCACCGCCTGAGCACCTGTTGAAACCAATGCAATTGAAACAGCAAGTTGAACAAGTAGCAATCCTTCAATTAGGGCTACCGCTCCAACACTCCACCAAGAAGGTGGTCGCTTAAACAGACCTAAAGTCAATCCAAATAAACCTACTGCGGTCGCAAAAACTGCTTGAAACTGATAGCTCCACTCAAACATTTGATTCCCCATCGCTAAAAACAACTACCGATTTGATGCTCTGATTTCCAGCTGACTCTGCAACTGCAACCAGTTCCTGATCACAAACTAGAGCGGTAACTGTATACAGTTCTGCACTGATTCTTTTTCCCTGCCTAATGGCTAAGGCATCCCCTGAAGTAATTTCCAATACTGGCAAAACCTCTCGGACCGCATCTACTGATCTAAGAATTGGAAGCTGACCTTCAAACCCTGCTAGCTGCATGGCAGAGGCAACATCAAAACTTCCAATACGAGTTCTTCTCAGTGAAGTCAGATGTCCCCCAACTTGTAGCGCTTTACCTAAATCTCGAGCAATAGCTCTGATGTATGTTCCGCTGGAACAGTCAACGATGACATTTAGATCTATGAATCCTTCGCCACGAACGATTTCGCCAACAACGTCAAGTCTTGAAATGGTCACTTCTCTTGACTTAAGTTCAAAAACCTCACCAGCTCTTACTCGGTCATAGGCCTTTTCACCATTAACTTTGATTGCCGACACAGCTGAAGGAACTTGCTGAATAACGCCTTTGAGTTTGGCAAGTCCGTGCTCAATGTTTTCTTGAGAGATGCTCTCTAATTCAGACTGTGAAGCCTGAGAGATAACTTCACCTTCGCGGTCATCGGTAATGGTTGCTGCTCCAAGACGGATAGTTGCCTCATAGGTTTTATCTGCACCAACAACGAATGTTAGAAGTTTGGTTGCTGATTCAATTCCAAGAACTAGAAGCCCTGTTGCCATTGGATCTAAGGTTCCTGCGTGGCCAACTTTTTTAGTGCCAGCAAGTTTTCTAACTCTAGAAACAACATCATGGCTAGTCATTCCGGCAGGCTTATCTACCAGCAACAAACCCGGAATAGCCAAGAGTTAGTCTTTCTCTTCTTTGTCGATAACCTTCGGCTCTTTATAAGGGTTCTCCCCTGCAGCAAATTCTGCTTCTTTAGCAAGTTTCTTGAGCTCATTGTCCCGAGCTCTTGCCTGGGCAAGTAGATCATTCATTTGGGCTGCTGTTTCTGGAACCTCATCAGAGATGAACTCGATAGTTGGAGTCAAACGAATAGAGAGCTGGTGACCAACCTCACCGCGGATTTTGCCACGGTGACGTTCAATGATTTCACTGGTCTTAGTCTTCTGTTCCGCTTCACCAAAAACGGTGTAATAGATACGAGCATGTGAAAGATCTGGTGTGACACGAACATCGGTAATAGTTACAAAACCTAGATCTGGATCTTTGACGACCTTCTCTAGTGCTGCTGCAACCAGTACCTTGATTCGTTCAGCCAGTCTTCTTGCTCTAGCTGCATCAACCATTAGACCCTCGGCTTCTCACGCATTTCGTAGGTTTCAATAATGTCGCCTACCAAGATGTCGTTAAAGCCAGCTAGACCGATACCACACTCGAAGTCAGTCTTGACTTCGGTTGCGTCGTCCTTAAATCTCTTTAGCGAGTCAATCTTTAGGTTCTCTGCAAGCATCTTGCCCTCACGAGAGATACGAGCAAGGCTGTTTCTCTTGATTGAACCTGAGCGAACGATAGAACCTGCGATTGTGCCAACCTTTGAAGACTTGAAGATCTCGCGAACTTCGGCTGAACCAAGAGCTGCTTCTTCGTATTCAGGCTTGAGCATTCCCTTGAGTGATTTCTCGATGTCATCAAGGGCCGCATAGATAACTGAGTAGAAGCGAACGTCAACACCTTCACGGTCTGCTCGTTCCTTCGCCTTGTTATCAGGCTTGACGTTGAATCCAATGATGATCGCATTGTCAACAGTTGCAAGGTTAACATCGCTCTCAGTAACAGCACCAACACCACGGTGAATAATGCGTAGAGCAACTGAGTCATCAACTTCAATCTTGAGAAGTGCATCTTCAAGAGCTTCAACAGCACCAGATACGTCACCCTTGATGACCAAGTTGAGGGACTCAACCTTGCCTTCTTCGAATGCCTTAGTGAAGTCTTCAAGGCTGACGCGCTTACGAGTCTTAGCAAGAAGAGCATTTCTATCTGCAGCTTCACGCTTTTCAGCGATCTGTCTTGCCTGACGCTCATCTTCAGTCACAACGAAAGTGTCACCTGCGCGAGGTACAGACTGTAGACCAAGAACCTGGACAGGTCTTGATGGACCTGCAGATTCAACTGCAGTTCCGTTCTCATCAAACATTGCACGAACACGACCGTGAGCTGCACCAGCAACAATCGAATCTCCAACACTTAGAGTTCCTGACTGGATCAACACGGTAGCAACCGATCCACGGCCCTTATCAAGGTTGGCTTCAATAGCAACACCACGAGCATCACGGTTAGGGTTGGCACGAAGATCTAGAGCAGCATCAGCTGTAAGTAGAACTGCGTCAAGTAGGTTCTGGATACCAGCACCGGTTAGAGCAGATACGTCTACGAACATAACATCGCCACCGTACTCTTCAGCAACGAGGTTGAACTCAGTTAGCTGTTGACGGATCTTGGCAGGGTTAGCCCCTTCTTTATCAACCTTGTTCACTGCAACAACGATTGGAACACCAGCAGATTGAGCGTGGTTCAATGCTTCAACTGTCTGAGGCATAACACCATCATCGGCTGCGACAACCAAGATTGCGATATCAGTTACCTGAGCACCACGAGCACGCATAGCAGTGAACGCTTCGTGACCTGGTGTATCGATGAAAGTAATTGCTCTATCGACACCTTCGTGGATGCTGTGAACCTGGTAAGCACCGATGTGCTGAGTAATACCACCAGCTTCACCACCTTGGACGTTAGCGTTACGAATCTTGTCAAGCAAACGAGTCTTACCGTGATCAACGTGACCCATAACGGTCACAACTGGTGCACGGTATTCCATGTCGTCTTCGTCTTCTTCAAACTCTGTTGAAATATCTAGACCGAATGAATCGAATAGTTCGCGCTCTTCATCTTCTGCTGAAACAACTTCAAGCTTGTAACCTAGCTCTTCTCCAAGAATCTGGAATGTCTCTTCATCCAAAGATGCAGTAGCAGTAGCCATCTGACCTAAGTGGAATAGCACTGTGATCAGCTGACCAGCATTCGCATCAATCTTGTCGGCGAAGTCCTGAATAGATGAACCTCTACGAAGACGAATGACTGTGGTGCCATCACCACGTGGGACAACTGCACCACCCAAGCTTGGTGCTGAACGCTGTTCGAATTCTTCGCGCTTTACTCTCTTAGACTTTCTAGCCTTTGATGAGCTGCGTGAGCCACCCTTACCGAAAGCTCCCGCTGTGCCACCGCCGCGACCGCGACCACCAGCACCAGGACGACCTCCCGGAGGACCAAAACCAGGTGCTCCAGTTGGTGCACCACCAGGTGCTCCGCCAGGACGAGGAGTAAATCCACCTGGACGAGAAGTTCCACCAGCACCAGCAGGTCTAGGTGATCCACCTGGACGTGAAGGGCCACCTGCACCAGCTGGACGAGGTCCACCAGGACGGTTTGATTGACCAGGTCGAGACATACCTTGGTTTGTTGCAAAAGGATTGTTGCCAGGTCTTGCCATCGGGCGAGGAATACCCATTCCTTGTGCAGCTGCAAAAGGATTGTTACCTGGACGAGGAATTCCTGGAGTTGGAGCTACCGGTGCAGTAGGTGCAGCCGGTTCAGCAGGAGGAGCCTGATCATCTGGCTTAGTTTCGTCTTTAACTTCAGCGGACTTAGCAGATTCTTTAGTTGCTTTTGGCTTAGCCGGAGCTTTCTCAACCTTAGGTGCTTCTTCTTTTGGCTTGGCATTTGGGAATGCAGCACGAAGCTTGTTTGCCACCGGTGGGGCAATAGTTGACGAACCGCTCTTGACGTATTCGCCCAATTCGTTTAATTTGGCCAGTGCCTCGGAAGTTTCAATTCCGAGCTCTTTGGCAATGTCGTACACGCGTGGTAGCGCCACTTTATATCTCCTGTCTGGGACCCACCCCAGTCAGGGCAGGCTTAAAGCTTTGAGGAACTCATTTCGAGGTTCTCATTAGTTCTCTAACATCATTTCGGCCTGTTCTATTTGTTTGCGTAGATCTGTTACTTGCTCAAGCTCTACTTTTCCCCGAAATGCTCGCACAAAGGCTTTTCTCTCAACCGCAGTTTCGAGGCATTTCGTTGTCTTGTGAAGCCAAGAGCCACGACCGGGCATACTTTTTTCGGAATCAACACTCAGGTTTCCCTGAAAATTGGCTATCCGAATCAAATCTGATCGGTTGCCACGCTGGCGACAGCCAACGCAAGTTCTAACTTGATACATTCTAATGCCTTCATTCCCTAAAGCCCTAGCGATTAAGGCAACACTAAAGAGGCTAGGTTTATTCCTCGTCCTCTAGATCATCGGCCATAATGTCGATTTTTGCTCCAGTTAGCTTGCTGGCAAGCCTTGAATTCTGGCCTTCTTTACCAATAGCTAGTGATAGCTGATACTCAGGGACTAGAACTCGAACTTTAGGGTGTTCTCCCCTAGTTGCCGCTCCGTCATTGACCACAAAAGCAGCAGAAACCTTCGCAGGTGAGAGCGCTTGAGCGACAAACTTGGCGATATCTTCCGAGTAATCAACGATGTCAATCTTCTCGTCGTTCAATTCTGCGGTCACAGCTCTAACTCGCTGCCCTAGTTCACCAATACAGGCACCTTTAGCATTTAGCCCAGCAACAGAGGTTCTAACTGCAATCTTGCTGCGGTGACCGGCTTCTCTAGCAACCTGAACAATTTCAACCTGACCGCTGGCAATTTCAGGAACTTCAAGCGCAAATAGTTTACGAACAAGGCTCGGGTGGGTTCTGGATACGTTGATCTGAACCTGACCTCTAACGTTTTTGTCCACTTTGGTGACATAAAAACGCATTCTCTTGCCGTGAGAGTAATCCTCGCCTGGCACCTGCTCTTCAGGAGGCATGATGGCTTCAACATCGCCAATCTTCACATAAACCATGTATGAACGAGGGCCCTGCTGAATTTCACCCGCAACAATGTCTTCAACTTTGGCTTTGAACTCGCCATAAAGACCTTCATCAGAGATTCCTCTGATTCGCTGAGCAATAACCTGCTTAGCGGCATTGGCTGCAATTCGACCAAAGTTTTCTGGAGTGCGATCAACTTCTGGAACCTTTGAGCCATCTGGAAGAGTGACTATGAGTTCGCCCTTGTCATCGCGTTCTTCGGTGTCTGGCACCATGATTACGATTTTTCCAGTTTTCTGGTCTAGGACTGCACGAGCCGGATCGCTATTGCCAACACTCTTGTGATAGGCGGCCTCAACTGCAGCTTCAATGATTTCAACGAGTTCGTTGAAAGGAATTTCTCGATCTCTCTCAACAAGTCGAAGAGCACCTAAATCGATGTCCATGAAACGCCTCCTGGCCGCTAGTAAGTTATGCAAGCCACAAAGACTAACTATGTGAGCTCGGCTACCGCCAATTCTACCTTGACCGAGCGTCGGTCGCCAGAGCGTCTATCCCAAAGATCTACTTCGCCACTTTCAAGACCCCTACCAACTATGACAATTTGAGGGATTCCAAGTAGTTCTGCATCGCTAAATTTCACGCCAGGGCTTACCTTTAGGCGATCATCCAGCAGCACTGACTTACCTTTAGCCTGCAGTTCTTCAGCAAGTTTGGCTGCTGTTTCATAAATAACATCGTCTTTACCGGCAGCAACCACGTGAATATCCACAGGGGCAACGCTGCTTGGCCAAATTAGGCCCTTTTCGTCATTGTTAGCTTCAGCTAGTACAGCGATTATTCTCGTCACACCAATTCCGTAGGAACCCATGGTCACTGTTACTAATTTGCCGTTTTCATCCAAAACTTTGAGATCTAGCGCCTCTGCATATTTGCGACCTAGTTGGAAAACGTGACCAATTTCAATACCTCGAGCAAGCTCTAATGGACCACTGCCATCAGGTGCTGGGTCACCAGCTCTAATCTCTGCAAGGTCAGCAATTCCATCTGAGTTAAAGTCACGACCAGCAACCAAATTGAAGGTGTGCTTGTCCTTTTCATTAGAACCAGCAATCCAAGAAGTTCCAGCTACAACCCTTGGGTCTAAGTAGTACTTGATTTTGGATTCTGACTTTTCACCAAGGAACTGTTGACCATCTTTGACTGGCCCTAAAAAGCCTTTAACAAGTTGAGGATGTTTAGCAAAGTCTTCGTCAGTTGCTGTTTCAACTTCAAAACCTGCAAACGCAATCTCAGCACGTTTCATTTCTAAGTCTCTGTCACCAGGAATTCCAACTACAACTAGTGAACGTTTGTGCTTTACGTCTGTAAGAGCCAAAACAATGTGCTTCAAAGTAGATGCCGAAGTGACTTCCTTCATCCCTAGAGAATCCTGAGCGTAAGAAACTACTGAGTTGATTGAAGTGGTTCCCGGAGTCGAATGTGTTTGGGCTGCCGGCAAGCCTTCAACAGAAAGAGCAGCAGGAGCAGAAATAGTTACTGCTTCAACGTTTGCCGCATAGCCTCCAGCTGATCTCACAAATGTGTCTTCACCAATAGGTGAAGGTGAGAGGAACTCTTCAGACGCAGACCCTCCCATAGCTCCTGCATCAGCGCGAACAATTACATATTCGATTCCAAGACGAGTAAAGATTCTCTCGTATGCATCTCTTTGAGCTTGGTAAGAAGCCACTAAGCCCTCATCAGATACATCAAATGAGTAAGCGTCCTTCATTACAAATTCGCGACCGCGAAGCAATCCAGCACGTGGTCTTGCTTCATCTCTGTACTTGTTTTGAATTTGGTAGAGAGTAAGCGGCAGATCTTTGTAACTTGAGTAAAGGTCTTTGACTAGAAGCGTGAACATCTCTTCATGTGTTGGCGCCAGAAGATAATCGGCTTTCTTTCTGTCCTGAAGACGGAATAAGTTGTCTCCGTACTCAGTCCACCTGCCCGTTGTTTCAAAAGGCTCACGAGGTAAAAGAGCTGGGAAGAAAACTTCTTGCGCTCCAGCTGCAGCCATTTCCTCACGAACAATCTGCTCAACTTTTGCTTTGACTGCAAGTCCTAGAGGGAGCCATGTGTAAATGCCAGGGGCTGCTCTTCTGATGTATCCAGCTCTTACTAATAGCTTGTGGCTATCAACTTCTGCCTCGGCAGGGTCTTCTCTTAGTGTGCGCAAAAACAATTGCGACATGCGAAGAATCATTATTAGTCCTTCTTCGCTACAACAACCTGAGGGCTACCAACAAGAGTTGGGTCCATTTCAGAAGCAAGGCGATTTGCTTCTTCAATCAGAGTTGCAACAATTTCACTCTCAGGTACAGTCTTGATAACTTCACCCTTAACAAAGATCTGGCCTTTACCATTTCCTGATGCAACACCAAGGTCTGCTTCTCTTGCCTCACCCGGTCCGTTAACAACACAACCCATAACCGCAACTCTTAGAGGAACGGTCATGTGCTCTAGTCCCGCTGTTACATCTTCAGCCAACTTATAAACATCGACCTGCGCTCTTCCACAAGAAGGGCAGGAAACGATCTCAAACTTTCTTGGACGCAAATTAAGCGCTTCAAGAATCTTGGCACCTACCTTGACTTCTTCAACTGGCGGAGCAGAAAGAGAAACACGAATAGTGTCACCGATACCCTTGCTCAACAAAGCACCAAAAGCTACAGATGACTTGATTGTTCCTTGGAATGCTGGTCCAGCTTCAGTAACACCAAGGTGTAAAGGCCAATCCCCTCTTTCAGCCAATAGCTCATATGCTCGAACCATAACAACTGGGTCATTGTGCTTGACAGAAATCTTGAAGTCATGGAAGTCGTGCTCTTCAAAAAGTGATGCTTCCCAAACCGCAGATTCAACAAGTGCCTCTGCAGTTGGCTTGCCATACTTTTGCAAAAGTCTTGGATCCAGCGAACCCGCGTTTACTCCAATACGAATTGAGATTCCAGCGTCTTTAGCAGCTTTGGCAATTTCGCCAACCTTGTCATCAAACTGACGAATATTTCCTGGGTTTACTCGAACCGCTCCACAGCCAGCATCGATAGCTGCAAAAACATACTTAGGTTGGAAGTGAATGTCTGCAATCACTGGTATCTGAGACTTCTTAGCAATAATTCTTAGAACATCGGCATCGTCCTGAGTTGGGCATGCAACACGAACCACGTCACAGCCAGTAGCTGTTAGTTCAGCAATCTGCTGAAGAGTGCCGTTGATGTCTGTTGTCTGAGTGGTGGTCATCGACTGGACGGAGATAGGTGAATCGCTTCCCACCCCAACATTTCCAACCTTGATCTGGCGAGTCTTACGTCTAGGGGTCAACACTGGTGGAGTGTTTGGTGAACCTAAGTTAATTGCTGGCACTTCTCATCACTTCTTCCTGATACCGAAATGGCATCAACACGCCTCTAGTCTAAACGGATGGCCTGAGAACTACCTTGAACCTAGATAGATAAAGGATTCAGGACATCCCGAAGCACAAGAACTATGGTCAGGATGATAAGCAAGGACGCGACAAAGTAAGCAATCGGCATCATTTGCCCAGTGTCAACTGGCCTTACCCACTTCTTGCCACGTAACTTGAACACTCGACGTTTGATTGATTCATAGATAGCCCCAGCTATGTGTCCCCCATCTAGAGGAACAAGTGGAACCATGTTGAACACGAAAAGCGCCACATTCAAGGACATGAGTAGTCCAAGCTGAGAAAGAATCTTGTCCTCAAGACTTATTGACTCGCTTGAAGCAATCTGTCCAGAGAATTGACCAAGGCCAATAATTGAAATAGCTCCACTGTCATCTCGTTCTGATCCAGGTGCAAGTTCGTTTAGGGCTGCACCTGCTTGCAGAGGTAATTGAATAATCATGTTTGCAGTTGCAGCCATCATTTCGCCAACTTGTCCAACTGCGAAATCAATCCCCTTTGGAACTCTCTGTGTTTCGAGATAAACCCCTAGATAAGGTCTTGTTGATTCATCAATGCTCAACAGAACTGGAGTTATCGAAAGAGATCTTTGAGCTCCTGACCTTTCAACAACTATCTGTGTTACTTCACCTACCCTGTTTGCTAGTTCTGCCTCAACATCAGCCCAGCTTTCAACAGGCTTGCTTGCAAAACTGACAATCTTGTCACCAGCTTGCAATCCAGCTTGGATAGAAGGAGAAGCAGGATTAGAATCTGCGCAATTTGGGTTGGCATCTGTAGGCACACAGGAGACAACATCTTGGATTGTCGAAGTGCGTTCGTAAGCGCCAAAACCAGCAAACAGAACAATAGCCAAGACAATGGCAATTAGAAGGTTGGCGAATGGCCCACCAAACATAATGATTAGTTTTTTCCAAGGGGGCAGTTGATAGAAAGTTTTGCTTTGGTCTTCTTCGGCAATTTCAATAACTTCTGTTGGTTGAGCTGCTGAAGTTATCTTTTGCCACCAGTTCTTTTTAGCGTCAGCTGGTTGGCCAGGTGGAATCATTCCAACCATTTGAATGTATCCACCAAGAGGAAGTGCTTTGATTCCGTACTCGGTATCCCCTCTTTTTCTAGAGAAAAGAGTTGGCCCAAAACCAACCATGTATTTGGTAACTTTCACGCCAAACTTTTTAGCTGGCCATAGGTGTCCGATTTCGTGCAGAGCAATCGACACAGTTAGTCCTAGTAGAAGAAAGACCCAACCGCTAATACTGTTTATGAAATCCATTTCACTAACCTAACCAAGTTCACTGACATCCAGCTGTTAGATTCTTTGCGCTATCAGTTGATTTGCAGTTTCTCTTGCCCAAACCTCAGCAGCCAACACAGATTCGAGACTCATCTGTTTCTCAGGGTTGTGTTGTGAAACAACTTCTTCGATGATCTCTAGAATCTCTGGGAAGGAAATCTTCCGATCATGGAATGCATCGACTGCCTGTTCGTTGGCTGCGTTATATACGGCAGGGAACGTTAATCCAGCAGAACCAACTTGTCTTGCCAGCTTGACGGCCTTGAACACTTCTTCATCTAGTGGCTCAAATATCCAAGTGTGTGCCTTGGTGAAATCAACCGGAGGCGTAACATCTTTGATTCGATCTGGCCAAGTCATACCTAAAGCAATTGGCAGTTTCATATCTGGTGGCGAGCATTGGGCAATTATTGATCCATCGATAAAACTCACCATTGAATGAACCACTGATTGTGGATGAACAGTAACCTCAATGTCATCAAAAGCAATATCAAATAGAAGGTGAGCTTCGATTAGCTCTAATCCTTTATTGACCATGGTCGCTGAGTTAGTGGTCACAACTCTTCCCATGTTCCAGGTTGGATGTTTCAGTGCCTGCTCAGGAGTTACAGTTTTTAACTGATCTGCTGTGAAGCCTCTGAATGGACCACCTGAGGCAGTCAAGATTAGCTTTGCAACTTCCTTATGCTTACCGGCTAGTAAACACTGAGCCAAAGCAGAGTGCTCTGAGTCAACTGGAACTATTTGGCCTGGCGAAGCAGCCTCAGTCACCAATCGACCACCCACAATGAGCGACTCTTTATTTGCTAAGGCAAGTCTCTTCCCTGTCTTCAGAGTTGCAAGGGTTGGTGCCAATCCGATTGAACCTGTAATGCCATTGATGACAACATCAGCATCAGTGTTTTCAACTAATTGGGTTGCCGCCGCGGCCCCGATGACCACATTCTTCTCAGAGACAGAGAACTTGCTTGCTTGAGCAGCTAATAGATCTTTGTTTGTGTTTCCAGCTAGCCCAACGACCTGGAACTTGTCATGGTTTTCTTGAATAATCTCCAGCGCTTGAGTGCCAATAGACCCAGTGCTACCTAGGATGATTATCTTTTTCATGTCTCCATCTTGCCACCTCTGGCAAAAATCCCCGTGTCAGGCGGGTTCTAGCCAGATAAATAGGACAGGCGTAGAATTAGAGCATGACGATTGAACAAAAAAGAAACCTTGTAACTGCTGTCCCAGGGCCTAAATCCTTAGCTCTGCACAAGCATCGCCTAGAGCACGTAGGTCACGGTGTTGGCACAACTCTTCCTGCATATATCGAATCAGCTCACGGAGCTATCTTGGTTGACGTTGATGGCAACCAGTTCATTGACATGGGATCAGGTATCGGTGTTACCACCATTGGTCACACTAACCCAGGTGTAGTTGAAGCAGTATCAGAACAGGTGGCCAAACTTACCCACACACTTTTCACCGTCACCCCATACATGCCTTATGTTCAGGTTTGTGAAATCTTGAACCGTCACATGCCAGGAAACTTCATCAAGCGTTCCGCTCTGTTCAACTCAGGTGCAGAAGCTGTTGAGAATGCAATTAAGTTGGCTAGAAAATTCACTAAGCGTAACGAAATTGCTGTTTTTGACCACGCTTACCACGGTCGCACCAACCTAACTATGGCTATGAACTTCAAGAACATGCCATATGCCGATGGCTTTGGTCCTTTTGCCAGCAGTGTTACTCACGTACCTATGTCTTACCCTTTCCATGATCCAGAAGGTATGACCGGAGAAGAAGCAGCTACCCGTGCAATCAATTACATGGAAAAGCGCATTGGAGCTAAGAACTTTGCTGCAGTTGTTATTGAGCCAATTCAGGGTGAAGGTGGTTTCATCGTTCCAGCACCTGGATTCCTGAAGACGCTAAGTGCTTGGACTCACGCCAATGGAATTGTTCTAGTAGCAGATGAAGTTCAAGCTGGTATTGCAAGAACTGGTAAGTGGTTTGCTTCAGAGCATGAAGAAGGTTTTGAACCAGATCTAATGACCGTTGCTAAAGGTATCGCCGGTGGTATGCCAATCTCAGCAGTAGTTGGTAGAGCTGAGATCATGGACTCCTCTCACCCAGGTGGAATTGGTGGAACCTTTGGTGGTAACCCAGTTGCAGCTGCTGCCGCAATCGCAGTATTGAAGCAGATCGAAGATGGTGGCGTTCTAGAAAAGGCTCAGCACATCGAATCTGTGATGATGGCTCGTCTTTCAGAGATGAAAGACAAGTATCCAGTCATTGGAGAAATCCGTGGCCGTGGAGCGATGATTGCTATTGAGTTTGTGAAACCTGGTACCAGAGTTCCTAATGCAACGGCAGTTGATGCAGTTGTAAAGCATGCTCACACAAACGGTGTTGTGATCTTGAACGCTGGAACCTACGGCAACGTAGTTAGATTCCTGCCATCTCTTGCAATCAGCGATGCACTTATCCATGACGCTCTAGATGTAGTTGAAGCCGGTATCGCAAACCTATAAACAAAGAATCGGGATGATTCAAATGCATTCATATGCAAACAGAGACAAGCTAGCCAAACTATTTGCAGATGAGGTTGCTCTTTTCACAACCAAGCACCCAGAATCTGCAAAGCTGCATGAACAAGCACAGAATGCCCTCATGGGTGGTGTGCCAATGTCATGGATGTCCAAGTGGCCTGGCCCTCACCCTGTCTATGTATCAAGTGCCAAGGGCTCAAGATTCACTGACGCAGATGGCATTGAATATGTTGACTTCTGCCTAGGCGACACAGGAGCTATGGTCGGTCACTCCCCTGACGCATCTGTCAAAGCAATCTCAGATCAACTAGCTAAAGGCATTACCCTGATGCTGCCAACCGCTGATGCAGCAATTGCTGCTCAAACCCTGGCAGATAGATTCGGGGTGCCAAAGTGGCAGTTCACACTAACTGCAACCGATGCCAATAGACACATTCTTAGATATGCAAGACACGTAACCGGTAAGCACAAGGTAGTTGTTCATGATTACTGCTATCACGGAACCGTTGATGAAACCTTTGCAGTTTTAGATGACAACGGTAAGACCATTAGTCGCGAGAACAACATCGGACCTCAGGTTGATCCAAGTGAAACAACTATCGTTGTTCCTTTCAATGACTTAGCTGCAGCAGAAGCGGGTTTTGCTACTGGTGAAGTTGCAGCCATGCTAATTGAGCCTGCGATGACAAACATCGGAATTGTTTTGCCTGAGCCAGGTTACCTGGAGGGGCTAAGAGAACTTTGCACCAAGTATGAGGTAATTCTGATTCATGATGAGACACACACCCTAAGTGAAGGCCCTGGTGGAATGACTGCCAGAAGACACCTTCACCCAGATGCTGTAGTTCTAGGTAAAACCATCGGTGCTGGTATCCCAGCAGGAGCTTTTGGTATGAGTGCAGAACTAACTGCAAAGATTCAGAAGAGCTTGCACCTCGAACACATCGACGTTGGTGGAGTTGGTGGAACTCTAGCTGGTAACGCTTTATCAATGGCTGCTATTGCCACAACTCTCACCAAGGTTCTGACTCCTGAGGCATTCAAGTCCATGGAAGCACTTTGCGATGTTTGGACTAAGAACGTTCAAGATTTGATCACTAAGTATGGCGCTCCTTGGCAGGTAAGCCAACTAGGTTGCCGTGCTGAATACTCATTCAGATCAGAGGCTCCTAGTAATGGTAGAGAAGCTGCCGATGCTGATGACTTTGAATTACAGCAGTATCTTCACATTCATGCTCTGAACCGTGGAATCTTGATGACGCCTTTCCACAACATGGCTTTGATGTCACCAGCACACACATTAGAAGATGTTGAAAGACACCGAGCTCACTTTGAAGAAGCTCTAATCTCGCTTTTCGCTTAGTGCTTTTTTAGAAGGCTTCGACGCTTACGTTCACCGTTGATTTGAGTGACTAGCACAAGAAGGATTGCAGCGATAAACACAGCGCTACCAATAACGTTTGCCTCAGCCGGAACACCTCTTGCTGCTGCGGTAAACACGTAGCGAGGGAAAGTCATGTCAGCACCAGCGTTGAAGTTGGTAATGATGAAATCATCAAAGCTAAGGGCAAATGAAAGCAAGGCTGCAGCTGCAATACCTGGCAGTAACAGCGGGAAAGTAATCTTCCAGAACACCTGTCTTGGGTTCGCGTAAAGATCTTTACCAGCTTCTTCAAGAACTGGATCAAGGCTAGAAACCCTTGCCTTCACTGTTACAACAACAAATGAGAGGCAGAAGACTACGTGACCCAAGATGATGGTGCCGATACCTTTCTCAACTCCTAGGTTGAAGAACTGGGAAGCAAGACCTGCACCTAGGACAACTTCAGGGGTTGCCATTGGTAAGAACAAAAGAAGGTTAGTTGAACGTCTGAACTTGAAGCGGTAACGGACCAAAGCAATAGCAATCATTGTGCCAAGGGCTGTTGCAACAACAGTTGAGACAACACCGATCAAGACAGAGTTACCAAATGCCTCACAAACACCTTCTCGATCACAAACATTGGTCCACTTATCGAAAGTGAAGCCACGCCAGATCAGGTTGGTCTTCAATGAGTCGTTGAAGCTAAATACGAAAGTATAAAGAATCGGGATAAGCAGATAAATGAATGCAAGTGCTGCATAGAGAGGGAACGCGTACTTACCTAAGCTAAATCTCATTAGAGTAGGTCCTCCGTTCCAGATTTCTTCACATATCCTGCAACCAAGATAAGAATTGCGCCCATCAAAAGAACTGACATCGCAGATGCAGCCGGATAATCATTAATCTGCAGATAGTTCGCTTCAATTACGTTACCGAGCATCGCAGTGGAGCTTGAGCCAAGGAAATCTCCCGAGGCATTGATGTAGTCACCGGCTATCGGGATAAAGGTCAATAGGGTTCCCGAGATAATTCCTGGCATGGATAGAGGAATAGTGACTTTTCTAAACACTTTTGAAGGTGAAGCATATAGGTCTGAGCCTGCTTCTAGATAACGAGTGTCAAGTCTTTCTAGAGATGTGTATAGCGGCAAGGTCATGAATGGAATGAAGTTATAGGTCAAACCAAAGATAACCATGAATGGTGTACCAACAAGGTACTGATCTCCATCCAAAAGGCCAAATTGCTGAAGTGTTGTAACAATCCAAGACTCGTTAGAAAAGATTTGCTTCCAAGCAAGAGTTCTAAGCAAGAAAGAAATAAAGAACGGTGCAATAACCAGAGTCAGCATCAACTTCTGCAGCATTGGGTAAGGACGAGCCTTCACTCCGATGAAGTATGCCAGTGGATAAGAGATCGCAAGAGCAAGAATTGTAGCTATCAGCGCGTAACTGAAAGATCTCATCATGTGCGGGAAATACTCCGTGATGACCACAAAGTAGTTATTGATTTCAAAGGCTGGAATGTAGTCACCAATACCGCCCATAGGATCTTGGGCTTGCAGTGAAACCATGATTAGCGCAATTAGCGGAGTTAGAAAGAATGCTCCCAGATAAGCAAGCCCGGGTGCAAGTAGCAGAATAACTACCTTGCCCGTTTTACTAGGTTTTGAAACCGTAGCTGGCTTGTTTGAACTGAAAGCAGCGAAAGCCATATTCGCTAGACCACTTCGCCTGTGCTTGGAAGATCTGACAAACCGAAGGAGTGTTCAACCGACCAAGAAATCCATACCTTTTCCCCTAGCTCAGTAACTGGAGACTTACCGACGTTCTGAGCGAAGACTGTGATGTTACCCAGCTCTGGAACTTCGATTAGATACTGGTTGCTAACACCGGTGAATCGGATGTCAATGATTTCACCAGGACCCATTACGTTCATCGCTGAGTTAGCAGTTGGCTTCTTGCTTGAGAAAGTTGCCTTCTCTGGTCTAAAACCAATAGCAATCTTCCCTGTGTGCTTTTCAGCTCTGGCCTTTGGAACAGAAATCTGGTTACCTGCAACTTCGATGCTCACAGAGTTTGCCGACGAAGAGCTAACTTCACCAACCAAAAGGTTTGATTGACCTAAGAACTTAGAAACGAAAACAGTCTTTGGTCTGTCATATAGAGCTTCAGGTGCACCCATCTGTTCGATACGACCCTTGTTCATAACCGCAACGGTGTCAGCCATATCCATAGCTTCTTCTTGGTCGTGAGTTACGTGCAAGAAGGTAAGCCCGACTTCCATCTGGATAGCCTTGAGCTCAATTTGCATCTCGCGACGAAGCTTCAGGTCTAGTGCACCAAGTGGCTCATCCAAAAGAAGAAGAGAAGGTCGGTTAACCAAAGCTCTAGCCAGTGCAACACGTTGCTGCTGTCCACCAGATAGTTGCTGTGGTTTGCGATCTGCTAGGTGAGCTAGTTGAACTAAGTTCAACGCTTCTTTAGCTTTAACCAATGGCTCGTCAACTTTTCTTTGGCGAAGACCAAAGGCAACGTTCTCCAACACGTTCATGTGCGGGAATAGTGCATAGGACTGGAAGACAGTGTTCACCGGGCGTTCGTGAGGCTTAGTCTCAGTTACGTCTTTCCCACCGATAAGAATCTTTCCGGTGGTTGGTGTCTCCAAGCCAGCAACTAGGCGAAGAGTTGTAGTCTTACCGCAACCTGAAGGTCCCAGCAGGGCAAAAAACTCCCCTGCTGGAACATGTAAATCAAGTTCTTCAATTGCAGTAAAACCAGGAAACTCTTTGCGGATCTTCTTAAGTTCTAAGTCAGCTCCGCGGGCAATAAATTCCTTTGCCACTACGCGCCTAGTTTAATTTTTTGGAATGCCTTAGTGAATGCTTGCTCTTCTTTTGAATCCAGTGCTCTGAAGCCTTGGGTTAGAGAGAGGAACTCTTCGCTTGGGAAAATCAACTGGTTGTCAGCAAGTGTTGGATCCAACTTGATTGCTTCTTCCTTAGCCCCAACTACAGGTGTGATGTAGTTTACGTAAGCTGCGAGAACTGCTGCGTTGTATGGGTCGTAGTAGAAGTTCATTAGCTTCTCAGCGTTCTTCTTGTGGGTTGCACCCATAGGAATAACGAAACAGTCAGCAGAGATAGTTCCACCTGATTCAGGAAGAACGAAACCGAAGCGGTCGTAGCCTGCTTCTGCGTTCAACTGAATGATGTCACCTGACCAAGCGATAGCTGCAATGGTGTCACCGTTAACTAGGTCGTCCTTGTAGCTGTTTCCCTTGATACGAGCAATCTGACCTTCGGTAACCTTCTGGCCAATAACATCAATTGCACTCATGAATGCATCTTCGGTAAGGCTGTTTGCATCACCGATAGAAATTCCCTGAGACATCAAAACGATTCCAACAGTGTCGCGCATTTCACTTAGAACACCGATGCGTCCCTTAAGTGCTGGATCCCATAGGTCTTCAATAACTGCAGGAGCTTCTTTACCTGTTGCGTCCTTGTATGCCTGCTTGTCGAAAGCAAAACCAGCAAGAATACCCTGGTATGGAAGTGACATAGTTCTCTGTGGGTCATATGACTCACCTAGGTAAGCAGGTTGCAGGTTTTTCTTGTTAGGCAAGTTTGCATCGTCAAAAGTTTGTACGTAACCTGCGTTGATCCATCTTGCAGCCATCCATGAGGTTGGGCAAGTGATGTCAGCACCGATGTCTTGACCTAGCGCTAGCTGGTCCTTAACTTTTCCGAAGTAAGAGTCGTTGTCATCGAAGTCTTCACGATAGGTAACAGTGATACCAGTTTCGCTCTTGAACTTTTCTAGAGTTGGGTAGTTTCCAGCGTCGTCAATGTCAACATATAGTGACCAGTTACTCCAGATAAGAGTTGGGTCTGAGTCACTAACGTCTGTTGCTGGAGTAAGCGAAGGCTTATCTGCAGGCGCACAAGCTGCTAGCAATGCTGCAGCTGATGTTGCAACCGCACCACCTAGTACAGCACGACGGGTTACTTGATGGGCTAAAGCAGCTTTAACCATTTCGCGTAGTTGTGGATCTTCTGGAAGGTTCTTGTTCATAACCTTTTGCTCCTTTTGTGAAAAGGGCCGTCAGACGGCCAGTGGGCACCGACTGCGCGAAAGAACGCATTGATTAAAATAATGCCACACCCCAAGTCATTTATAGGCTTTTAGCGCAAAATAGGTGCATTGACTTTTCAGCATTTATTCAGGCAAACGCTGGCTCAGGTTAGGTCAAAAATTGGGGTATTCTGGTTCTTGGTAAGAGCAAGGTAGCTCTTCCCCAGAGGAGAATCATGAAGATCGCTGTCCCTGCAGAGATCAAAAATAATGAATTCCGGGTGGCAATTACCCCCGCCGGAGTCCACGAACTCGTCGCTTCAGGCCACGAGGTATACATTCAACAAGGAGCAGGAAAAGGCTCCAGCATCTCAGACGAAGACTATTTATCGGCTGGAGCGAAGATACTGCCTGATGCTAAATCCACTTGGGACATCGCAGAGATGGTCCTAAAGGTAAAAGAGCCTATCGCCAGCGAGTATGGTTACCTGCGTCAAGGGCTTGTGCTTTTTACCTTCCTTCACTTAGCTGCAGATCTTGAACTAACTAAAGAATTGGTTGCCAATAAGGTCACATCTATCGCTTACGAAACTGTTCAAACTGCAAACAGACAGTTGCCCCTGCTAGCACCTATGAGTGAGGTGGCCGGAAGACTTTCAGCTCTGGTCGGTGCACAAACTCTATTCGCTCAAAATGGTGGCCACGGAATCCTCCTAGGTGGTGTCCCAGGCACAAGAGCTGCAAAGGTAGTAGTTCTAGGTGGTGGAGTTGCAGGAACAAATGCAATTGCCATGGCTGTTGGTTTAGGTGCGGAAGTTACTGTTCTCGATACCAACATCAACAGACTTAGAGAACTTGATGCTTTGTATGCTGGCAGACTCAGGACTCTAGCGAGCAATAGCTTTGAAATAGAAAGAGCAGTTACTCAAGCAGATTTAGTTATTGGTTCTGTTCTTATTCCTGGCGCTAAGGCTCCAAAGCTTGTAACTAATGCGTTGGTCAAGAAAATGAAGCCAGGCTCAGTTTTGGTTGACATCGCAATCGATCAGGGTGGCTGTTTTGAAGATTCAAAGCCAACCACTCACGCTGAACCTACTTTCAAAATTCACGATTCTATCTTCTACTGCGTAGCCAACATGCCAGGAGCTGTTCCTCACACTTCAACATACGCTCTCACTAACGCGACTCTAAGTTATGCAAAGGCTCTTGCGAACAAAGGCTGGATGTCTGCTTGTCAGCAGGATCCTGCTTTAGCTCTTGGTCTAAGCACTCATGATGGACAGTTAGTCAGCCAACCTGTAGCTGAGGCTCACGGGATGGGCTTTGATGACTTGGCAAAGGTGCTGGCATAGTTAGTTGAATCGAAAGATTCTTGAACCAACCTCTTCCAGCAGGTAACTTCTCATTCCATTGATTCTTTGGTAAACCTGCTGCCAAATGCTGTTCAAAATTTCCTTGACGAAGATAAATCACATTCTCAAATCTGCGCTGCAGAGATAGCGGCATCAGAAATGAGCTTGACATTGCACAGAACACTTGCTTTCCAGTTGCGAAGGCTTCTTCTAGCTCACTAACAGTTGGGCAATCCAAAACAAGACAATCCAGCTGACTTGCTGCATTTTGACAGAAAGTAGTTTTGCCAGAACTTGAAGCACCAACTACCAGCACCGAGGATCCATTCAGGGCTGAGAAATGAATTTCTTGAAATCTCTGCTGCAAAGGAATGTCGAATACTCCAAGTAATTTTCCTGTTGAAACTATTTGAAGCGGCAAACCATTAGTCCAGCCAGAAACAAGCTCAGGAAATAACTTCTTCTCGCCAAGGTTCGGAACAGATTTAGACATTGGAAAATCAAAAGGGATTGAGTTACTCCCCCAGATAGCAATAGCTCTCAAATCACTTGATAACCCTGCCCTAACACTTGGTAATAGAGAAATAAGGTCGCCTGGGTCAATAGAACCCAGCGCAAATCTCATAGATAGATTTGTGATCAATGCTCTAGGAATTCCTGAAAGCGATTGACTGGTGGCAATTAGGTGAACTCCAAGTGATCGGCCTCTCGCCGCAATGGCATCCAATGTTGATATAGCCAAATGATGAGAGGAAATGATTGCTGGAAGCTCATCAGCTAAAACAATCATCCTGGCTAGTTCAGGCATCCCATCTATAGAAGAAACCCCTGTAGAAGCCAATAAGCGCTCACGTCTTTTTAGCTCACCGGCTAGGTACTGCCAAAACCTTTCATGTCTGCCTTCATCTAAGTCCGTGACAAGAGTTAGTGCAGCAGGATGCTCATCAAGAGTTCGAAGTGCGGCCCCACCTTTGAAATCAACTAGTACTAGCTGAAGCTTGCCCAGTGGAACCCCAACTAGCAAAGAAGAGGTTATTAGTTTTAGAAACTCACTCTTCCCAGAGCCTGTTGAGCCAACTATCAAAGCATGCGGACCATCTTGAACAAGATCAAACTCAAGGTTGTTCCCTTCTGCTACCCCAGCCCAGAAAGGTAGAAACCCTGCTCGAAGGGCACGATAGTGAGAAGCCTGTAACTCTTCGGTCTTTTTCCTTACCTCTCGCTCAGCGGCTAACTTACTGAAATGCTCGAAGAAGATGTCGCTGTATTGCTCTTTGAAGAACCAGCCAGATTTAGGTAGCACCTTATCTCCAATAGCCAAAGCTGAAGCACTTACCCATAGGGGCTGGTCGCTGAAGTCTTGGTCAGGCTCTTTCTTGCTTTTTCGCATTAGAGCCATAGTTAGAGCAGCAGAAAGCACACTAACAAAAGTGAATAGGGCGAACTGCCACATTCCCGTTACGAGCGCCATCACTACACCGAGCAATAGTCCAGGTAACAAGGCAAACCAGCGCATACAAAGATGTTGCCCTAGTAGGCGTTAAATAAATACTGCCCGCTATCTTTTGTGGATAACGGGCAGTAATCTTTAGAACTTAGTCTCCGATGTAACTCATCACGTGCTTGATTCGGGTGTAATCTTCGAATCCATACATTGATAGGTCTTTACCGTAACCTGAGTGACGGAAACCACCGTGAGGCATTTCAGCAGCTAGCGGGATGTGGGTGTTGATCCAAACACAACCAAAGTTCAAGCCCTTAGCAAAGCGCATCGCTCTGGTGTGGTTGCTGGTCCAAACAGATGAAGCCAAACCGTACTTCACATCGTTAGCCCAACGCATAGCTTCTGCATCATCCTTGAAGCTTTGAACTGTAACAACAGGACCAAAGATTTCTCTTTGGATGTGCTCGTCGGTCTGCTTTAGGCCAGTCAACACTGTTGCCTCGTGGAAGTAACCAGCGCCAGAGATAGCCTTACCACCGATAGCAATAGATGCGTGATCTGGCAAACGGTCGATGAAACCAGTAACTTGAGCAAGCTGGTTAACGTTGTTTACTGGGCCAAACAAGATGTCATCTCTGCTTGGATCTCCAGTGATTGCGTTAGCTTTCACTTCAGCTGTGAGAATTGCAACAAACTCATCGTGAACACTTTCGTGAACCAAGATACGAGTTGCAGCAGTACAGTCTTGACCTGCGTTAAAGAAACCCGCAGTAACAATTTGTGCTGCTGCCTTGTGAAGGTCTGCATCAGCAAAAACAATTACTGGAGCTTTTCCACCAAGTTCTAGGTGAACACGCTTTAGATCAAGAGCTGCACTCTTGGCAACTTCCATACCCGCTCTTACAGAACCTGTAATTGAAACCATCTGCGGAGTTTCGTGTTCAATCATCGCGCGACCGGTGTCTCGGTTTCCAGTAACTACGTTGAAGACACCTTCAGGTAGGAACTCGCTTGCAATTTCTGCAAGCAGCAAAGTGGAAGCAGGTGTTGTGTCCGATGGCTTTAGAACGATTGTGTTACCAGCAGCAATTGCTGGAGCAAACTTCCAGGTAGCCATGTTTAGTGGATAGTTCCATGGAGTTACCTGACCGATAACGCCAATAGGTTCTCTTCTAATTGAAGATGTGTGATCTTTGGCATACTCAGCGGTTGCTCGACCTTCAAGATTTCTAGCTGCACCTGCGAAGAATCTGATCTGATCAACTGAAACCATAACTTCGTACTCAACAAGAGTGCTTCTTGGCTTACCTGTGTTCTTTGATTCGACATCGGCCATCTCTTCAGCTCTTGCTTCTAGAGCATCAGCGATTCGGAACAGGGCTAGTTGACGCTCTGATGGTGTTGTCTGACTCCAGGTCTCGAATGCCTTGTCAGCTGCCTTATAAGCAGTGTCAACATCAGCCTCACTAGATACTGGGGAGGTTGCATAAACTTCACCATTAGCAGGGTTGATGATGTCCAACGTCTCACCAGACTTGGAAGCAACGTGGCTACCGTTGATGAAGTTCTTTAGTTCCTGTGCCATTTGAAAACTCTCCTTCGAGCCTTATAAAGGGTAAACATTCGGTGTTTCTAATGTCTAAAGACTATTACAGCCATAAGTTCTAGACCCAATCCGTAGGTGAAAAGGCCAAAATGATACGGAATCTATACCAAATTGGTAAATTTGATACGAAATCAGGACCATATTGGCAGAAAGTGTGCCAAAATCGCAGTATGGCTAGAACAGATAGAGCAAAGGCGTCAGTTCTCGATGACATCTCAAAGGAGATCATCGAGCAGCTTCAGACTGACGGTCGCAAGCCATATAGCGAAATCGCTAAAGCTGTTGGCCTGAGCGAAGCCGCTGTTCGCCAAAGAATGCAGAAGCTTCAGGAATCTGGAGTGATGCAGGTTGTAGCAGTTACAGACCCTCTGCAGTTGGGTTTCTATCGTCAAGCCATGATTGGCATTCGCTGTACTGGTGACATGACTGAATTAGCAAACAAGCTTTCTGCAATGCCTGAGGCTGACTATGTGGTTATGACCGCAGGCTCTTTTGACATCCTGGTTGAAGTCGTAGTGGAAAACGATCAAGACCTTATCGATGTTCTAAACACAAAGATCAGAGCGCTTCCTGAAGTGCTCTCAACTGAAACCTTTGTGTATCTCAAACTACACAAGCAGTTCTATAACTGGGGTGTTAGGTAACTAAATAGGTTTGGGCATCTAAGAGGTGCTCGAAGTGGATTGCCAATCGGCAATTCAAAAGTGAAACACAAACACAATGTAAAGAGTGATATCAAATGGCAACCAAGGAGAGCATAGCCCGAAAGCTTGTCTCAGCTTTAAAGCGAGATAAGGCTCCTGCAAAGAAGCAGGCCAAAGCAACAGCCGACCACGCCACTCCGCTTCTTGACGCTCGTAGAGCAGGTAAAGAAGCAACCCCGGCAATGCTGCAGAAAGCTGCAAAAGAAAACCTCTTTTTGCACTTCACCCGTCACAGCCCATACCAGAAATCTGATATGCCTATCATCACTAAAGCTGAAGGCCATCACTTCTGGGACATCAACGGCAAGAAATACTTTGATGGAATTTCATCACTGTTTGCTGTAAACGTTGGACACGGTCGTGAAAGATTAGCTGAAGCAGCGGCAAAGCAGATGAAGAAGTTAGATTACTTCCCACTCTGGTCGCACGCACACGAGCCTGCTATTGAATTAGCAGAGCGCATACTTTCGTATGCACCAAAAAACCTAAGTCGAGTTTTCTTTACCACCGGTGGTGGCGAGGCTAACGAGACTGCTTGGAAACTGGCTAAACAGTACTTCAAGATGAATGGTAAACCGATGAAACACAAGGTGCTAACCCGAGCTGTTGCCTACCACGGCACATCTCACGGTGCTTTGTCGCTAACTGGTATTCCTTCTATGAAGAAGATGTTCGAGCCTCTAGTTCCAAGCACATTCAGAGTTCCTAACACCAACTGGTATAGAGCTCAGGATGACTTCGAGAATGAAGAAGCCTTCGCAATGTGGGCTGCAGACAGAGTTGAAGAAATGATTCTGTTTGAAGATCCAGACACCGTTGCAGCTTTCTTTATTGAACCAGTTCAGAACTCTGGTGGATGTTTCACTTCCCCACTTTCATACTTCAAGCGAGTCCGCGAGATTTGCGATAAGTACGATGTTCTGTTGGTAGCTGATGAGACCATCGATGGTTTCGGTCGTATTGGAACCATGTTCGCTTCTGAAAGATATGGTTTAGAGCCAGACATGTTGGTTTGTGCAAAGGGTATTACCTCTGCCTACCAGCCGCTTGGTGCTCTAATGCTGACTGAGAAGCTGTTCGAACCTTTCAAGCAGGGCACTAACATCTTCGCTCACGGTTACACATTCGCAGCTCACCCAGTTGCTTGTGCTGTAGCTCTAGAGAACCTGGACATCTTCGACGAGGAAGACTTGGTCGGTAACGTTGCTCGCAACGAAGCTGCATTCAAGCAAACCTTGGAGAAACTCAAGGATCTACCGATTGTTGGCGATGTTCGTGGTGCTGGTTACTTCTATGCAATCGAACTAGTTCGTGACAAGGACACTAGAGAAACCTTCAACGACATGGAGTCAGAGAAGCTGCTGCGTCAGTTCCTGTCTATCGACTTGTTCGAGAACGGACTGTATTGCCGCTCAGACGACCGTGGCGACCCTGTGGTTCAGCTAGCTCCGCCATTGACCATTGGTCAAAACGAGTTCGATGAACTAGAGCAGACTTTACGCAAGTCACTCTCCAGAGCTGGAGAGATCTTCGAGTTGATGTAAAACTCAAGTTCAACCCAAGAGCCCGGTTATCCACACAGGATGACCGGGTTCTTTACATATTTGGGTATTCTCTAGATGTGAAACTAAGCCAAGACAACTTCATCGCATTCAAGTCCCCTATTGGCATAATCAGGGTGTTTTCCAACAATGAAAAAGTGATAGCCATAGACATTGCAGTTTCTGGGGTTAGGGAAGTTGCTAGCAAAGAACCAATCCTTCTCAAGGCAAAAGCTGAACTTGATGACTACTTTGCTGGCAAACTGACAAAATTCACTTTTCCAATGGACACATCCAAAGGAACTGAATTTCAGAGATCAGTATGGAAAGAGATTGCAAAGATCCGTTTTGGACAGGTGAAAACCTATGCAGATATTGCTAAGGCCATTGGAAAGCCAAAAGCTGCAAGAGCAGTAGGTGGAGCAGTCGGTTCCAATCCAATTCCTCTAGCAATTGGATGTCATCGCGTTCTAGGAAGCAGCGGCAAGATAACCGGCTATTCAGGTGGTAAAGGTCTCCCAACCAAAAGAATTCTTCTAAAGCTTGAAGGCATTGAATCTAAAGAATGAGTGATTTCCTTCTGAAGCACGATGATGGGCTTAGTAGATGTAAGTGGGCTGGACTAGATTCTCTTTACGTTGACTACCACGATTCAGAGTGGGGTGTTGCAGTTACAGGGGATCAAGAGATGTTTGAACGCATCACCCTTGAAGGATTCCAAGCAGGTTTATCTTGGATTACCATCCTCAAACGTAGGGAGAACTTCCGCAAAGCCTTCCATAACTTTGATTTCAAGAAAGTTTCTAAGTTCTCTCAAACCCAGGTCGAAAAGCTGATGTTAGATTCAGGCATCATCAGAAATAGGGCCAAGATCTTAAGCACCATCAGTAATGCTCAGATCGTTTTGGAATTACAAAAACAGGGCGAAAGCATCAGCGATATTGTTTGGGGCTTTGCTCCCCCAAAGTCCAAAAGAACAACACCTTCAACTGCATTCAATTGGCGAGCAACAAGTCAAGAATCAGATGCTCTTAGCAAGCACTTGAAGGAACTAGGGTTTAGTTTTGTTGGTTCAACAACCATGTATGCCATGATGCAGGCAACAGGATTTATAAACGATCATGCACCTGGTTGCTTTAGAAGGAAAGAACTTTCCTAATACATCTTTCTTTCTCCATCGAGCCATTGCCTGCGCACTGCAACAACAATCTCAAAGATTAGTATCGGGAAAAACCATGGCAAAATGTATGTCCAAGCAAAATTACCTATTGGAAGTGCGGTCTGGCTAATGTCATAGGCCAAATCCTTTATGACATCAACCTTCCCCTTTTCATAGTCAATTTCAGTTTGAATTCGCTGGAAAGAGATTGCAAAAACCAAATACGCGGCAACTGGAAACACACCGCAGAAAATGCCAATGGCTCGAAGGGTTAGCCTGAACTTATCGAATGTAGTTCTAACTTTCTTTTCTGCCATTTCCCCTTGATGCCCTTTATTTCGATCTGATGATTTCACTAGTGATTAGGTAAATGGTTTTACCTTCTACCTCCAAGCCTAAACCAGCCTTCTTAGCCACAGCTTTTAGTTGTGTCATCGTCTTAGGTGCGCTCTTCGCTCTAACGAATGCGCCAACAAATTCACCCTTGGCAGTTTTATTGAAATGATTCAGGGCTCTTCGCTGCCCCTTACTGTCTTCGGCAACAACCTCCACCCAATAGGAATCTAAATCCGCGGGAATCGGAGCTAAATCAACATAGGCCTTAGAACGAAGATCAATTATTGGTAAATCAACTAGGCGAGCATAGGCAGCCCCTTGATTTTCTCGCCAAAGATTCTTTAGTGAAACTTTAGGCAAGGCCGTATTAGCTGAAAGGCGATACCAAGGAATTCGATCTGTTGCCGAGATCAATCCAAACAAGGCGCTTTGAATAAGAACATGCCCTCGCATCATCTCAATCTCAGCTTTGCCAAAACTTGAGGTATCAATGGCTTTATACAAAGTGCCCTCGTAGCGCTCAAAGGCAGGCATGGTTGGGCCTGTTCGAATAGCCAGGTTGAGTTCCCTATCCCCTGCCTGCTTAGGGCTTAGTTTTAGGATTCTGGTTGCCTCAGCCTTGTTCTTACAGAGCTTGATAAGGGCATCTAATGCCTTATCTCTGGCTTCATTGAGTTGCCCATAGCTAAGGTGAACCTGTTCGATTGTGAGATTTGACCCACCAATCTTCTTGGTTTCACTCGGAGGCAACAATAAGAGCATCTAACAAGCCTAGACTTACAACATGGTAAAACTTACGAAGATATACACAAGAACCGGCGATGAGGGCCTAACAGGCCTATCTAACTTCAGCAGAGTCAGAAAGACCGACCCTCGCATTGAAGCGTATGCCGACGTTGATGAGGCCAACTCAGCCATCGGTGTGGCTGTTTCTCTAGCCGTCAATGAATTCGACCAAGACACCCTAGACCTACTCTCACAAATCCAAAACGACTTGTTTGACCTAGGCGCAGACCTTTCAAACCCTCTGAATGAGCACTACGAATACGAACCTCTTCGTGTTGATGCTGTTTGGATTGATGCTCTTGAGGCAGCAATCGACAAATACAACGCTGAACTAGAAAAACTTGACTCCTTCATAATCCCTGGTGGATCAGGCCTAGCAGCAGGTTTACACCTTGCCAGAACTGTTGTAAGAAGAGCAGAGCGTGCAACCTGGCATGCAATCGAAGAGCACGGCACAGAGCCTGGTAAGAAGGGGCAAACAACAGGTGGCGTGAGCCTGACTGCTGTGAAATATTTGAACCGCCTAAGCGACCTGCTATTCGTTCTTGCAAGATACGCAAACATCAAGCACGGTGGCGACATCAAGTGGGTTCCTGCAGCTAACCGCAGAGAAGCTCCTGCCAAGAGAAGACCTGAACAGGACTAATACACCATGGAACTGTTGGTTGCAATGGGTTCAATTCTTGTTATCGCTC